>NZ_ML974130.1:0-119671 GCF_004143485.2 Halorussus amylolyticus
CCGTAGGGCCCGGATTCTTGTCTCAGAATCCGTCTCCGGGCTCTTGCTCTCACAACCCGTACCGATTATTGGCACGGTGGGCCGTTACCCCACCGTCTACCTAATCGGCCGCAGCCACACCCTATGGCGCCTGAGCGTTTCCAGCTTCTTTCATTCCAGAGTGGAAGCCTTATTCGAGATTAGCCTCAGTTTCCCGAGGTTGTCTCGATCCATAGGATAGTTTGGCCACGTGTTACTGAGCTTTCCGCCACGAGTCTGAACTCGTGCGACTAGCATGGCTAAATCGAACTCCGATAGCAATGGCCTCCGGCAGGATCAACCGGAATGGTTGCCGAGCACAATGGCTCGGTGGGTTTCTGGCGGAGACACATATATCGTGTCTATCTTCTAGGTCCGTCAGTTCGACGACCCCGAGCCGAATCGTTGGTCGGGTGTCACCGAACTGCCAGGGCTAACATCAGATCCCATCGTGTACGGCGGACCGCAGGGGTGGAATCCTCATTTCCTTCGGACTTGAGCGTAGGTTTCGATGAGTCATAAACCCATCGAAGCTCGTTCGAAGTCCGAGACCGCGGAACGATTTGAACGCTCCGCGAATCGCGTCGAGTCTTTCTTCGCAATTAGGTTCAAAGCACCCCGGTTACTTAAGGGCGTCGAACCAAGACGACCTTCGGCGGGAAGACCCCCGAAGGCTCGTTCACGTCCAACCCAAGCACCCTATTGCACTTAAAGGCGTCGGATTGGACGTGTTTCGGACGCCCCAATCGCAGGACGCCGCTCACATCCAATCCGAGTGCCCCTATACACTTAAGGGCGTTGGATTAGGAGTGCCACGGGAGAGAGCAGAGACACCTTAAAAAGGCGTCGATTCTCGCCGTCTCCCGGAGGCCCGAACCGCCGGACCTCGTTCACATTCACTCGAATGGCCGGGGTACATTTAAGGCCGTCGGACTGGGAGCGCTTCGGGGTGGGATGACGTGCCAGTCGCGTCGGAGAGTTCGAAACGACACGCGATACTCGGTGGGGAGTTTGCGACACGCTCGAATTGCTAGTGAAGATATCGCGCGGGAGGAGAGCCATCCGTTCATCCGACGCTCGTACGCAACGTCACGGTGTGTGTAGCCCGCGCAAGTACGTGTACGGCCACACGACCACATTAATCCCTGCTATCCGTTACTGGTGGTTCGCCCTCGCGAGCGCGTACGCGAGTCAAGATACTCTATCGAGTGTGAGAAAAACGAATGCTGATTGGGTGTCGGCCGGCCTACTCATCGAGGTGCTCGATGCCTTGCTTCGACACGTTGGCCTCGGTAATCTCTCCAGGCATCCAGTCGGGCTTGTCGTCGGGAGCCTGCTCGTGCCACGCCCAGCCCTCGTAGATGTGGACTTTGTCGGTTCCCTTCTCTCGGAGTCGGAGCTCGGTTTTGTCGGCGGACTCCTCCGAAGATGCAGGGTCGAGCCGACGCGCCGCCTTGAGTGCGGCTTGTCGAGGAGTGTTCCCGGAGAAGACACTCGACTCGTCACCGCTCGATTCTCGCAGCGCGAAATTTCGCTTACCGTCTTCACGTACCATGATTTTCTCCTCCATGCCAACCCAGCACAGGACCCATTATAAATATATCGCCGATATGAGTCGTCTCCGTCGGAACATTTATATATTAAGTTTCCGCCGTCGGGTGATTTGCGACGTTTCCGCGCAGTCTGCGCGGTTTCGACCGCGAAGCGTAAGTTATCGGAGTTCGTACGGCCTATCGAGCGGTTGTGCGTCGGACGGTAGAAAACACTTAAGTATATTCTGTGGCGAACCTACGGATAGGATACCGCGATGGTACGGAAAAAGAAGCTCAGCCCCAGTGGCGCGAAAGGCGAAGACGGCGAGTACCACAACGTCCACATCAATCTGCACGAGGACGAACTGGCCGTTGCCGGGATGGACATCGGTGACGAGGTGTTCGTTCGCGTCCGCGAGGACAAAATCATCATACAAAAGGCTGACAAGGACGAGGTCGAACACGAGTTCTAAACCGGAGCGAGAGATTTTTATCGCCTCCGAAGGGGTAAACGTACGATGAACGCCTACGAGTTGTCGAAGCCGCTGCTGTTCTCTCTCCCGCCCGAAACGGCCCACAACGCCGTCCACGGCGGATTGCGGCTTGCACAGGAAACCCCGATAGCCGACGCGCTCGCCGAGCGATACCGGGTCGAGGACGACAGGCTTCAGGTCGAAGCGTTCGGTCAGGAGTTCCCCAATCCGGTCGGGGTGGCCGCGGGGTTCGATAAGAACGCGCAGGTCCCGGCAGTGCTCGCAGACCTCGGCTTCGGCGCGGTCGAAGTCGGCGGCGTCACCGCCGAACCACAGTCGGGTAACGCCCGACCGCGGATGTTCCGCCTGCGCGAAGACGAAGCCATCATCAACCGAATGGGGCTGAACAACCACGGTGCAGACGCGGTCGGCGACCGACTCGCGCGTACGGACGCTCCGGTCCCGGTAGGAATCAATCTCGCCAAGACCGAACGCGTCTCGGCCGAAGATGCGCCCGAGGACTACCGCTACACGTACGAACGAGTCGCCGAGGGCGGCGACTTCTTCGTCGTCAACGTCTCGTGTCCCAACTCCGAGGGCTTTCGGGACCTTCAGAACCGCGACTCGATGGAGGCCATCCTCACCGAACTCCTCGACGCGGGCGCGAGTCCCCTGCTCGTCAAACTCTCGCCCGACCTCCCCGACCCGGCAGTCGAGGACGCGCTCGACCTCGTGAACGAACTGGGCCTCGACGGCGTCATCGCCGCGAACACCACGACCGACCGGCCCGAGAGCCTAGAAAGCCACAACCGTGCGGAGGACGGCGGCCTCTCTGGCAGGCCCATCGAAGCGCGCGCGACCGAGATGGTCCGGTTCGTCGCCGAGCGCGTGGACGTGCCGGTCGTCGGCGTCGGTGGCGTCTCCACGGCCGAGGACGCCTACCGGAAAATCCGCGCGGGCGCGCACGTCGTCCAACTCTACACCGGACTGGTCTACCGCGGCCCCTCCATCGCCCGCGACATCAACGCGGGACTGCTCGACCGCATCGAGCGCGACGGCTTCGACTCCGTCGAGGACGCAATCGGTGCCGACTTGGACTGAAAAACAGATGCTTCGGTCATCTCCCCGCCTACTGGCGCGCGCTGTCGGCTCCCTGTGAGCCGACAACCGCGCGAGGGACGAACGAGGGAGCGTCAGCGACCGAGTGAGGAGGCTGGGGAGGTTCGAGGTGCAGTCTTCATTGGCTCAAGGAGTAGCTAGCAACTCTACTGTCGCACCCCGAAAGCCAGAGCGGGTGAAAATCCCCGCGGTCGAAGAGCGAACCCAATCTTATTCCAACGCGTCCAGACGGAACTCGAAGGCCGCGACGGGCAACTCCAAGTCGTGTTCGACCAGCACCTCGGGATGCACCTCGCCGAGAACACCGACGCGCTCGCCGTCCATCACGACCGCTGCGGTGCGCCCGTCGATGAACGTCGGATGGTCGGTCGCGGGCGTCTCCAGTTCCACGTCGAAGTTGCGTGCAACGGTCTGGAGGCGGGCCTTCGCGTCCTCGTAGGACGCGTCGTGGCGCGCGAGGACGCCAGCCACGGTCCGGTGCTCGGCGACCCCGGTGTTCTCGCTCTCGTCCACTTCAGCGGCGAGACCGATTTCCGCGAGGTCCTGGGGGTACGCCCGATGGGTGTTGTTTTCGAGGACCATCATGAGCGACGGGAGCGCCCACGTCCGGAGCATGGTGTAGTCCTCGCTGTACGGTTCGAGGATGCTGGCGGGGTCGCCGCCGCCGACTGCGTCGTCGCCCGGAGCGATTCGCATCCGCTCGAAGTTCTCTTCCTCGCTTATCATGTGGAAGTTCAGCAGATCCTCGAATCCGAGTCCCACCAGCACCTCGCGCGCGGCGTCTTCGAGTTTCGACCGGTCGTGGCGACCCCCGACCGTCCCCACGTCGGGGTACCGGGGTTCGAGGTCGTTGAAGCCGTACGCCCGGCCCACGTCGTCCACGATGTCGAGCGGGTGGAGTACGTCCACGCGATACGGCGGAATCTCGACCTCGTAGGCCAACTCCTCGTCGCCAACTTCGTTCGTCTCGGCGTCGAGACCCGACCGTTCGAGCAGGTCGAGGACGCGCTCGGCGCTCAGGTCGATGCCGAGCGTGCGCTCGATTCGCTCGTGTGTCACGGTCTTCGTCTGCACCCCGAAATCTGGCCGTCGGAGCGTTCGGTCCGAGTATTCGACCTCGACCGCCTCGATTTTCGCGCCGCGGGCGGCGAGCGCGTAACACACGATGTTGCACATGTGGTCGATGGTCCACTGGTCGGTGCCCGTCATCTCCACGAACAGGTCGCGCGAGTCGGTCGAAACCTCGGTCCGGCGGCCGTTGATGACCGGCGGGAACGAGAACAAGCCGATGTCGTCGTAGATGGCCGGGTAACGGTCGTATTCGGAGACCAGCGGCGCGTACGTCTCGCCGGTGGGGTGGACGCGCAGGACTTCGGCGGGCGTCATCTCGGCGTCCGAGTCGAGCGGAACGAACCGGTCGCCGTCGGGGTCGATACCCCGGTAGGTGATGGAGTTGCCGACTTCGCCGCCCTCGCCGTCCCCCGTCGCGGCCCGACCTTTCAGCATCGTGAGGTCGTGAATCCCGATGGCACCTTTCGCGCGCTTTCGACCCATCGTGGCGTGGAGCTTCTCCTGCAACTGAATCAGCGAGTCGAGCGCGTGGTCGTCGAGGTCCACGCCGCGAATCACCGCGCCCGTGACGTACGGTCGCTCGTCGGGCACCGACTCGTCCACTTCGATGGTCCAGTCGGGGTCGTTGGTTCCGGGGACGTACACGCCCCTGTCGTCGCCGTACTGATAGCGGAGCGAGCGCGCCACGCCCTCGACCGAGAGGCGGTCGAGGCGGTCGGGCGCGAACTCCAGTTGGAGGTCGCCGTCCTCGGTTTCGCCCTCGTATTCGAGGCCGAGCGCGAACATGTCGTCGATGAGTTCGTCGTCGCTCTTCTCGTCGTGGCCGGTCAAGTCCCGAAGTTCGTCGGGATTTACGTCTACGACTGGCATCAGTGAAGCACCTCCGTCTCCCGCAGCAGTTCGAGGTCACACAGCGTCCCGTGAACGTCGCGGATATCCTCGAAGCCGTACATTAACATCAGTAGTCGCTCCAGCGCGAGACCCCACGCCATCACGTCGCACTCGACTCCCAACGGAGACAGAACCTCCTCGCGGAACATCCCCGAGTTCCCGATTTCGACCATCTCGCCCGTGGTCGGGTGGGTGCCAAACAGTTCGAAACTCGGCTCGGTGTAGGGGTTGTAGTGGGGCTTGAACTCGATGTCGGTGATTCCGAACTGAGCGTAGAACTCCTCGAAGGTACCCATCAGGTCCCGGACCGAGAGGTCCTCGGCCATCACCCAGCCCTCGATTTGGTAGAACTCCAGCAGGTGCGTCGGGTCGAGCGTGTCGTTTCGGTACACCTTCTCGACGCTGAAGAACCGCTGGGGCGGTTCGAGGTCACCGACTTCGTGGCCCGAGAGGTACCGCATCGACAGCGAGGTGGTGTGGCCCCGGAGCGCGATGGAGCGCGCGAACTCCTCGGACCACGGCGAGTGATACCCGTCGCCGTCGTCCCCGACGCCGTTCATGTGAGCGTCGCGCACGCGCTCGACCAAATCCTCGGGGAGGTCCCGAATCTTCGTCGGTTCCTCCAGCGCGAACCGGTCCCAGTGAGTCCGCGCCGGGTGGTCTTGGGGCATGAACAGACAGTCGTTAATCCAGAAGTCGGCGTCGGCGTGCGGGCCTTCCATCTCCTCGAAGCCCATTCCGACCAGCGTGTCCTTGACTCGATTCGCGGTCTGGCGGAGGATGTGGGTCTTGCCGCCCTCGATTCGCTCGGCGTCGGCCTCGACGTTGTACTCCGCGAACTCAACTTCCTTCCACTCGCCGGAGGTCAGCATCTCGGGCGTGAGCTGGCCCACCGTCTCGGAAACCTCGACGCCCTCCATCAGCGCGGTGACGCCCTCGTCGGTGAGCGTCACCGCCCGGACCGTCGATTCGGCGCGCGTGACGAGTCCTCGGCGCTCCAGTTGGTCGAGGGTGTCCTCGTCGCCAACTGCCTCGCCCGCGTCGAGGTCCGCAAGCGCGTCGGCCTCGGCGTCTCGCTCGGGGTCGGCGTCGGCGTCGGTGGTGATTTCGCCGCTCTCGATGGCTCCGTACCCCTTCCGGGCGTAGTTCGAGAGCGCGATATCGACCTCCGGCCCTTCCAGTCCGGATTGACCGATGACCTGTCCCATCGAGACCGGGTCGGCGTCGGCCCCCGCGTCGAGTGCGGTTTCGTAGAGGCGAACTTCCGGGAGGCCGTCGGCGAGATACTCGCGGGCCTCGTCGGTCAGCGTCACCGTCTCCTCGACCGACTCCTCGACCGCGAGGAGGCCCTCGGATTCGAGTTCGAACACCGCGCCCGTGACCGTCTCGGGCTTGAATCCGGTGTCGTCGGCCAGTTGGTCTATCGTCCGTGCGTCGTCGGCGCTCGCGGCGTTCAGCACCGCGGCGTGTGATTCGGGTAGTTTCATCGTGCGCGTAGTACTCTCTTGATGGCTACATCCCTGTGCGGCCGTTTATCCCTTCTGAAGCGTGGCGGCGTCCGCGGTCGCGGACGCCGCCGCGCCCGAGCGGTTTCGTCCCGGTCGGAGTCGCCCCCTGCCGGAAGTCCACCGACTCGCTCAGGCCGCGAAGAAAAAGCCGAACCCCGCGCGACGGTGCCGTGGCTGGCGAGCGAGACCACCTTCGTGGGATTCGGCTGGCATACTCGGGAGTTGTCCGCAATCGTTGAAAAACGTTCGGGGTCACGAGGCAAAATCTCCGAAGTGAAGGCGAAACACATCGAACCACAGTGTTACTGCCGACCGACCAATCCACGAGACAGCGCGCCGCAGGCGCGCGTACGAGAGAAAAGTAGATGCGAACGAGGCGCAGGCCGCACTGCGGCCTGCGCCCGATAAGCATCCTTTTTTGATCCACATTTTTTGAGGAGGGTGCGTCAGCAGACCGGGCCGCCTCGCGGCCCGGTCTGCGCGCACCCGACGAGAAAAAAGGTGGTTAGAATTGATTCTGCACGATTTCGAGCGTCTCTTCGCGGTCGTCCCAGTCCACGAAGATGGCGACGCTGGTCGCACTGGTGATGAGGTCGTGGATGTTGATGTGGGCGTCGGAAATCGGGTCCACGAGGCCGCGAATAACACCCGGCTGATTCGGGAGTTCGCCGCCGGTCACGCGGACGACCGCCACCTCGTCGTCCACGGTGACACTCGACAGCGACTCCTCCTCGATGACCTCGCGGTGGAGGATGTTCTCGGCGCGCTCCGCGACGTCCTCGTCGACGTAGAAGGTGATGGAGTCCATCCCGCTCGCGGCGGCGTCGATGTTGATGTCGCTGTCGGCGAGCGCCATCGAGAGGTCAGCGAGGATTCCGGGTCGGTTTCGGATGGCCCGCCCTGCGACCGTGAGACACGCCAGCGACGTCTCTCGCATGTCGATGAGGTTCTCGAACTCGCCGATGATGTCGGTGCCGCCCGCGAGCAGGTCGCCGTGCTGGTAGTGAACGACCCGAACGTCGAGACCTTCGCCCTTGTACGAGAGCGCGCTCGGTGCGACGACCTCCGCCCCGCGGAACGAGAGGTTTCGGAGTTCGTCCACGGATATCTTCCCGACGTTGCGCGCGCCCTCCACGACGTGGGGGTCACCGGTCATCACGCCCTCCACGTCGGTCACGATGACAACCTCGTCGGCGTCCATGTAGTTGCCGAGCATCACTGCGGTCGTGTCGGACCCGCCTCGACCGAGGGTGGTCACGTTGCCCTCGGCGTCCTCGGCGAGGAAGCCGGTCACGACCGGAACCACGTCGCCGAGTTCGGCCGCGAGTTCGGCCGCGGCGGCTCTGGTGCGCTCGGCGTCCACTTCGCCGTGTTCGTCGGTGTGGATGGGCCACCGGTCGCTTCCGGGTTCGACGAACACCGCATCGACGCCGCGGGCGCTGAGCGCGGCCTTGAGCATCCGAACGCTGGTGCGCTCGCCCATGCTGACGATTTCGGCGCGGTCGGGTTCGTCGGCTTCGAACTGAATCTCCTCTAAGAGTTCGTCGGTCGTGTTGCCCATCGCGCTCGCGACGACCGTGATTTCGTTGCCTTGGGCGACCGCGTCCGCGATGGAGTCGGCCGCGCGATTGATTCGGTCGCCGCTCCCGAGACTCGTACCGCCGAACTTCGCTACGACGCGCATACTATCACCTGCAAGCTGTCAGTCCCCCGCGTGCGACTAGTGAACATAGAGGGTGGTAGCTCTGGCGCGTAGATAACTGCTTTCATGTCCGGAAAGCTTGCCGCCGCGACGAGAGAACTGGACGAATATTCGGGAACGTTCGAATCCGGAACCGTTCTTTCGAATCTCCTCACTCGTCGTCACCGGTCCGCGGCGGCGTTCCGGGCTGCGGTTCAGATTCGGAAGGCCCACCGGAAGCCGCGCCGTCGGAACGTTGCGGACGCCCGGCGTCCGGCGGTCGTTCGCGACCGCCGCCCTCGTAGGTGGTCCGCTCCTCGGGAGCGTCGCGCGCGTCGGGACCGTCCGACTCGGCCGAGTTCTGCATCTCCTCGATGGGGTCGAACGCGACCAGTCCCTTTCCGGCGGTGAACTCGTAGGCGGTCCACTCGGGAATCGCCAGCACGCCGCTCATCTTCCGGATTCGGATGCGTTTGATGAGCGTGTCCTTCACGAGTTCGCCGTTCATCTGCATGTCCACGATGCCGTCTACCGCGTAACCGAGGTCGTGGGGGAAGGTCCGTTCCTCGCGGGCGATTGTCGCGCCCGCGAACACCGGGACGAACCGTCCCTTGCACACGTCGGCGCGGACGTCCTTCACGCAGTCGTAGGCCCGAATCGGCTGGACGAGCGACCCGAACTCGGTCAGCGAGTCGATGGCGACCATCCCGCGGTCGCTCATCCCGAGCGCTTCGAGACAGCCGTCGAGTTTGTTCTGGAGTTCGGTCACGTCGCTCGGGTCCCGGACCGTCTCGGTCACCTCGTGGGTGATGGCGCGGATGTGGCGGTTCCAGTGGTTCATCCGCTCGAACATGCGCGCGCGGTCGCTGACCCGGTAGGTGAAACAGTCCACGATGTGTAGCTGGCCGGATTCGAGGTACGGCAGGACGTTCCAGTCGAGCGAGAGGAACCCCTCGACCACCGACACCGGGGGTTCGGTGAACGTGACGACCACCGCGGGTTCGTCGCGCCGGAGCGTCCGCCAGACGAGTTCGGCGAGGAGCGCGTCGTCACGCGCACCCTCGTCGCTCGACACGAGGACGAACGAGTTTCGCGGGAACCCCTGCGGGAGAAATCTGTCGAGTCCCGAGACGCCCGTCGAAATCCGGCGAAAGCCGTGGTACTCGGTGAACACGCTGTCGCTCTCGACCATCGCCGTCCGACACGACTCCGAACAGAATTCGTAGGCGGTCCCCTCGCAGTCCAGCGTGACCGCCCCCTTCGACAGCGGGAGGCGACAGAAGTCACAGAGTCGGCGCGCGTCGTCGGGAGCGTCCGTGCCAGTCATACCCATCGCGTAGGGAGCGAGCGGAAAAGAATCTATCCCGGCCTCACGAGTCGGTCACCCAACCGTTCGGCCATTCAGTCGCTCGACCGGCCCCGTCGCTTGACCACCCGCTCTCTCGGCCACCCGTTCGCTCGACCCCCGCTCCGGTCGGAGCGCCCGAGGGGTTTAACTAATCCGTCATCGAAATGTGAACAATGCGCGTACGAGACGCTGTCGAGGAGGACGGCGAGGCGCTCGGTACGCTCGCCGACGCCCCGGCGGAGGTGATGCGGAACGTGGTCCACGACCGGACCGTGCGAATCGCCGAAGACGGCGGGGACGACGCCGAAATCGTCGGCTTCGTGGGGTTCGACGCCACGCCGGGGACGGTCCGCGTGACCTATCTCCGGGGGTCGCCGAGCGCGTGCGAACGCCTGCTTGACGAACCGGTCCGGTTCGCGCGGAAAGAGGAGATGGCGGTCGAGGCGCTGGTCCCCGAGCGCGAAACCGAGACGAGGACGGTGGTCGAAGGCGCGGGGTTCGAGCGGACGGGCGACGGCCCGCGATTCGACGGGAGCAGGACGCTGAAGTACCGACTCGCACCGCCGAGCGAGTGAGTGAGTGAGTGAACGCGAACGGTCGCCACTCCGTTCCCCCTCGCCGCAGAACCCCTCCGTTTCAGGTGGAACATTCGGGACCAATCCGCACGGAGACACGTTCCGATTCGAATCCGGCAACCCCGTCCCGTGAGCGTGGACTTATGCGGATAGGCGTGCGACCAAATAGCATGACACCGACAGTCCGGATACTGAGTACCGGCGGCACCATCGCCAGCACCTCCGACGGCGACGACGACGCGAAGTCGCCGTCGAAGTCGGGCGACGACCTCGTGGCCGCCGTGCCCGAACTCGCCGACCACGCCGACATCGAAGTCGAAGAAATCGCGCAGGTGTCGGGGTTCGACATGGACTTCGAGAAGATGGCGGCGACCGCGAGGGCCGCCGAGGCGGCCGCCGCCGAGGGCGTGGACGGACTCGTCGTGACCCACGGCACCGACACGATGGAGGAGACCGCCTACTACCTCGACCTCGTGACCGACCTCGACGTGCCGATTACGCTGACCGGCGCGCAGCGACCGTTCGACCAAGTCGGGACCGACGGCCCGCCGAACCTGCTCGCGTCGGTCCGAACCGTCACGGACGACCGCTTCTCCGACGGCGTGTATCTGACCTTCAACGACGCGGTTCACGCCGCCCGCGAGGTGACGAAGAGCCACACCAGCAAACTCGAAACGTTCGCGTCGCCCGAAACCGGACCGGTCGGCGAGTTCACGCCTTCCGGCCTGCGACTGCTCGGCGACCCCGGTTCGCGCGCGGTCTCGATGCCCGGCACGGAGGTCGATGCGGACGTCGCGCTCGTGACGAGCGCGGCGGGCGTGACCGAGCGAGCGGTCGAGCGCGCGCTCGAAGACGGGGCCGACGGTATCGTGGTGGCCGGGACCGGACTCGGAAACGTGACCGGCGGAATCGGTCGAGCGATGGTCGAAGCGCTCGACGACGGCGTGCCGGTCGTGGACACCTCGCGGTGCTACGCCGGGCGGGTCGCCGGACTCTACGGCGGCGACGGCGGCGGCCGAACCCTCGAAGACGCTGGCGTGATACAGGGCGGCGACCTCCCGGCGTGGAAGGCGCGCGTGAAGCTCGCACTCGCCATCACGCACACCGACGACCTCGACGGCGTGCGCGCGTACTTCGAGGACGACGAGCGCTGAGAAGCAGAGCCGGGCGGATTAGCTGAACTTTCGAACCGTCATGTCGAGCGTGTCGAGGTCGAGAATCGGCGCGTACCCGGCGTCGGGGTCGATGTTGACCGACTTCTGGAACTCGGTCTGGGACTGCCAGCACCCGGAGTTGACCGCGAGGACGTTGTGGTACTTCCCCCAGCCGAGTTTGTGGACGTGGCCGGTGTGGAACACGTCGGGCACCGAGTCCATCACGAGGTAATCGCGGTCCTCGGGCGCGAGGCGGGTCTTCCCGCCGAACTGGGGTGCGACGTGGCGCTTCTTGAGGAGCTGATACATCGCCTTGTGAGGCTCCTCGTAGCTGGCTTTCTCCTCGGGGAGTTCGGCGATGACCTCGTCGAGCGAGATGCCGTGGTACATCAGCACGTCCACGCCCTCGACGGTGACCGTCGAGGGGTTGCCCGTGATTTCGGCGTCGTGGGCCGACATGATGTCCCGGAGTTCCTCGTCGAAGGCTGGCTGAGGTTCGGCCAGTCGGACCGCGTCGTGGTTGCCCGGAATCATCACGATGTCGAGGTCTCCCGGCACCTCCTTCAGGTACTCCGAGAACTGCTCGTACTGGTCGTAGATGTCGATGATGTCGAGTTCGTCGTCCTGATTCGGGTAGACGCCGACCCCCTCGACCATGTCGCCCGCGAGGAGCAGGTACTCGACGCGTTCGGCCTCGGGAGTGTGAAGCCAGTCGGCGAACCGCGACCACGCGTCGGCCATGAACTCCTGGCTCCCGACGTGGACGTCGCTGATGAGCGCGGCTTGGACGTGGCGGTCGGCGGTCGATGGCTTGTACGTCCGAGGCACGTCGGGGAAGTACAGCGAGTCCACGAACAGGATACCGTCGCCGTCGTCGTTATCGTTCGAGAGGGTTCCCTCGACCGCGATGACCTCGTCGTGGAGGAGTTCGTCCACCGCGTCGGCGAACTCGCGGTCCTTCATCACGAGGCAGGGGTAGACGCCGCTGGTGTCCTCCAACTCTATCAGCCAGTGACCGCTCGCGGTCGAGCGAATGTCGCTGACCATCCCGATGATGGCGGTGTCGCCCCCGCCGGGCATCGCCTGAACGGCCGAAGTGGGGCGGGCGTTGACCCGACCCCGGAGCTGTTTCGAGAGGCGTTCGAACCGGTCCTGAAACACCGTGACGAAGTCCTTGTACTCGCCGGTCCCCGTGCTCTCGCCGGTCACGTCACCCGAGACATCGAGCGAACGGGCGTCGAGGTCGTGGTCCCTGACCGACTCGTCCGGGCGAGTCGAGTCGTCGGAGTGAACCGCATCGTCGGAATCCGCCGAGCCCACCCCCTTTGTTTCAACTGGAGAACCCGATTCAGTCGGTTCGTCTTCACGATTGACCGCTCCATCCGAAACGGAGCCGCTTCTCGAAGCGGCTCCGTTTCCGTGACGACCCGACTCGTCGAGGATGCCTCGCACGTGGTCCGCAGATATTTTCAACGCGTCCGCGGGCGCGCGCTCGACTGCGGCCGCGAGCGCGCCCGCGGGGTCGCTCGCGCCCGCGAGGAGCGTCACCGCCTCCGGGTCGGCGTTATAGCCGCGGCTTGTGAGTTCGCGAGCGATACGAGCCGGGGTCTCCATCGGCACGTGTGTCACATTTCGGGCGCGAATCAAAAGTATGCCGAACCGACTCGGCAATGCGAAGGCGCGCTGCGAACCGCGGCACAACAGCTACGAACCACGGCGTGACAGCTACCGAACCGCGGCGCGACAGCCTTACGTGGAGCGTCCGAGCCGACCAGTTTCGCGCGACTGACCCGGAAAATTGACAACCGCGGAACGGCAACGTGGTGTCGATGAGTGCTCCCCGAGACGAAACCTCGTCGGACGACGCCGACTCCGACGCCGAGCGCGAACCCCCCGCCGATTCGGCGGGGGGTTCGCGCGACGAGCCTGCGGACACGCCGCAGGCCGCATCGGACCCTCGCTCGGACGGCGGCGGGCGCGAGCCGGGCACCGGCCCGGTCGCGCTGATTCGCCGATTCCGTCGGAGCGACCACGAGGCGGTCGTGTTCGTCCGCGAGATGTTGAGTAGCGCGGCCATCGTCCTCGCCATCGGCCTGCTGCTGTTCGCCATCAGCGGCGTCTGGCCCCCGATGGTCGCCATCGAGAGCGGGAGCATGGAACCCCAGATGTACAAGGGCGACCTGGTGTTCGTGATGGACGAGAACCGACTCGTCCCCGACGCCGCGCAGGGCGACACGGGCATCGTGACCCACACCGCCGGAGCGAGCGCGGGCTACTCGAAGTTCAACAATCCGGGTGACGTGATAATCTACGAGCCCTACGGCGACGACCGCCGAGTTCCGATAATCCATCGCGCGATGTTCTGGGTCGAAGAGGGCGAAAACTGGTACGACGAGGCCGACCAGGACCACCTCCGAGCAGATAACTGTTCGGAGTTGAGCAAGTGCCCCGCTCCTAACTCGGGGTTCATCACGAAGGGAGATAACAATCAGTACTACGACCAGTCGGACCGGATGGGAATCAGCGACCCCGTCAGGCCGGAGTGGGTCCGCGGCACCGCCGAAATCCGCGTCCCGTGGCTCGGCTGGGTTCGGCTCTACTTCTCGGGCGCGGCGTAGAATTTCCGGCGTTTTCGGTTTCGCTTTTCGTCCTTTTCGGTTTCGCTTTTCGTCCCCTCGTTTCGCGTGCGGAGCGGGTCAGGCCGAAGATAGTCAGGTCGAGGGCGAGTCAGTTGTCGAATCGAGCCTGCACGAACGGTTGGACGTTCTCGATGTCGCCGAGTCGGGAGTCGGACATCAGCACCGCCTCGGTCTCGTCGATGGGAACCGAGAGGCTGATTTCTTTTGTCCGGCCGTATCGGCCCTTGCTCACGACCACAGCGTTGACGATACCGAGCATGTCGAGTTCGCTGATGAGGTCGGTCACGCGGCGCTGGGTCAGCACGTCGGCGTCGATTTCCTCGCAGAGGCGCTTGTAGATGTTGAACACCTCGCCGGTGTTGATGTTGTGGACGCCGTTCTTTTCGAGCGAGATGATGGAGAACAGGACGAGTTTCGACTGCGTGGGGAGGGTGCGGACCACCTCGACCACGCGGTCGAGTTCGATTTTCTCCTGTGCCTTCCGAACGTGCGTCTCGGTCACGCCCTCGGACTGGTCGCGCTCGGCGAGTTCGCCCGCGGTCCGGAGTAGGTCGAGCGCGCGCCGGGCGTCGCCGTGTTCCTGAGCGGCGAACGCCGCACAGAGCGGAATCACGTCGTCGCTGAGCGCGTCGGTTTTGAACGCCACGTCGGCGCGATGCTGGAGGATGTCCCGGAGTTGGTTGGCGTCGTACGGCGGGAAGACGATTTCCTCCTCGCCGAGCGAGGATTTGACTCGCGGGTCGAGGAAGTCGGTGAACTTCAGGTCGTTCGAGATGCCGATGATGGAGACGCGGGAGTTTTCGAGTTCCGAGTTCATCCGCGAGAGATTGTAGAGAGTGTCGTCGCCCGATTTCTCGACCAGCTTGTCGATTTCGTCGAGCATGATGACGACCACCCGTTCCTCGTAGTCCACCGCGTCGAAGAACGTGCTGTAGACGCGGTCGGTCGGCCACCCGGTCATCGGGACCGGTTCCATCTCCTCGCGGTCGTCTTCGAGGGCTTCGATTCGCGCGTCGATTTCCTCGGGCGCGTCGAACTCGGTGTCCGCGAGCGAGGACTCCGTGATGGCGTCGAATTCGGCGGTCGTGGAATTAGCGGTCGCCTCCTCACGGAGCGCCGATAGCTCGTCGATGCGGTCGGAGACGAACTCGCGGTTGCTCTCGATGAATTTGTTGGCGAGTTGGGCGAGGACGCGATACTGGGTGTCGGTCACCTCGCAGTTGATGTACTCGACGTTGCAGGGGACGTCGTACTTCTGAGAAGTGCTTTCGAGTTCCTTGCTCACGAACTTCGCGCTCGCGGTCTTCCCGGTCCCGGTCTTCCCGTAGATGAGGATGTTCGACGGCGTCTCTCCCCGGAGCGCCGCGACCAGAATCGTCGCCATGTTGTTTATCTGGTCCTTTCGATGCGGGAGTTCGTGCGGCGTGTACGACGGACGGAGCACCTCCTTGTTCTCGAAGATAGGCTCTCCCGACAGCAGGTCGTCGAACAGTCCCTGGTCGTCGCCCTCGTCGTCGAGAACCACGTCGTCCAAATCGACGTTCTCGAAGCTCCGGTCGGGACCGGTCTCGACCCCGTCGTCCGTCGGTTGCGTGTTTTCGTCAGACATGCGTTCGTTACGACCCCTCCGTTTCGGGTGGAAGACGTGCGGCGCACGACCAAATTCCGACGAAACCGACCGAAAGCGGCGGTGAGTCGGAGGTAAGAAGTCGCAGACACGTCCAGTTGATGCAGGAGAACCAAAGGTCCAGCAGGCTATTAAAATCTTTCTTCTTTGGCTCACACATGGACAAAAGCCCGAGGGCACCGGGGATGTGTCGTACACACCGGGGATATGTCGTACGCTGCCGATTTACCGCCCTCGTTTCGGGTGCGACCAGTTCGTGCTTTTGGGTGCGACCAGCACGTGATTACGGTAATTCGCGCTTGGCTATATTTTCAAACCAGATGTGAACGTCGGATGAGAACGTCGAATGAGAACGTTCGATGTGTTAATTTCGGATCGAACACGAAACTGAACTCAAGCGGCGAAGAAAAAGAAGGAGAACCGAGACAAGTGGTACCACGCAACAGTGATGCCCCCCACCCCTTCGTTTCGGGTGGAACGGGAAAACGGTGGGGCGGGGGGAGGGTCTATTATGTAGCGGAATACTTAATACTCTGCTACAGAAACAGTATCTGCAAACCATTCTCCATTGTTAATTTGGTTAGATGTATCCGTGGAATTAGACGCTCGTCTCTCCCCACCACCCGTCTTCTCCTCCGTTCCACCCGAAACGAAGGGGTGGGGGTGGTGACTCGACGCCGAATTTTGCCTTCGACTGCCGACTTGCTCGACATCTTCACTCCCCCAGTTGTCGTTCATTTGTCGGCGACTCCAAACCCTCCTGAACATTCGCTAGCTTTCTCTCCGGTTTTTCTTTTCTCACACTCTCCTACACTCTCTTACACTCGACGACCCATCCCACGACCCTGCTTTGCACTGGACCCCCCCCTGTTTCGACTGCAACTGCTGCTCCCCCGAGTCGAATGTCCATATTTCACCGATATTCCCACATAGACCGGTTCGTTTCAAGGTATTGGTGGCCTCACAAAACAACTTCAAATTTCTCCACTGGTCGAGTTCGGTCGATACTCCGCCAATGGCGCGTACGGTTCGAGGTGAAACAACGGTGTCCCGACAAAGCGATGAAACGGTCCAGTTAATAGTACTCCAGACGGCAATCACCTGGATGGAGACGACAAGTACCCCGCACGGAGACGACAATCGCCTCGCACAGTCTCCACTCCACCACGTTCTTTCCACGATATCGGAAACGTCACTTTTCCCGAGCGTTGTCTGACGTAGGTTTAAGTGGGTGGGATAATGTTGTACGCGCAACAGCCCACATACCGGTACTATCTCCCGGTGTGAGGGACTGGGAGGAAAGGATGGGACTGTTCACGGAACTCAAAGACAGCATATCCCGCGTCACTGACAAGCTATTCTCGGCACAGGAACCGAAGCGTATCGGCATTTATGGACCGCCAAATGCCGGAAAAACGACGTTAGCGAACCGCATCGCTCGCGATTGGACCGGCGATGCGGTCGGTCCCGAGAGTCACATTCCACACGAAACTCGCCGGGCCCGCCGAAAGGAGAACGTCGAAATCGAGCGCAACGGAAAGAAGGTCACTATCGACATCGTGGACACGCCCGGCGTGACGACGAAAGTCGATTACGAGGAGTTTCTCGACCACGACATGGAAAAGGAGGACGCGGTCCGGCGCTCCCGCGAGGCGACCGAAGGCGTCGCGGAGGCGATGCACTGGCTCCGCGAGGACGTGGACGGGGTCATCTACGTGCTCGATAGCAGTACCGACCCGTTCACGCAGGTAAACACCATGCTCATCGGCATCATCGAGAGCCAAGACCTCCCGGTCCTGATTCTCGCCAACAAGACCGACCTCGAAGAGTCGAGCGTCCAGCGCATTCGGAACGCCTTCCCCCAGCACGAGACCATCCCGCTCTCCGCGCTCGAAGGCGACAACATGGACGAAGTGTACGCGAAAATCGCGGAGTACTTCGGGTGATATCATGCCGGAAGTGAAAGAGGACGGACCGAACGACGGTGGTGGCGGCGTCCAGATAGACCTCATCGGCGCGGACCGGATGGCGAACATGGCGGGGATGGAGAAGATACGGATGATTCTCGACGGCGTCCGCGACGGCAACATCGTCATCCTCGAAAAGGGGCTGTCGCCCGACGAGGAGAGCAAGCTCATCGAGGTCACGATGACCGAAATCAGCCCCGACGAGTTCAACGGCATCGAAATCGAGACGTATCCCCGGTCGGAGACCTCAGACCAGAGTTTCCTCGACCGATTGATGGGCAAGGAGTCGTCGGCGAAGCTCACCGTCATCGGCCCAGCGAATCAGATAGAAACCCTCCACAAGGACGAGAACCTCATCAGCGCGCTCGTCTCCCGGAAATAATCCACAGCACCGATGCCTCACCAGTGTACCAACTGCGGACGGGCGTTCGAGGACGGGTCGAAGGAGATGCTCTCGGGGTGTCCCGACTGCGGCGGAAACAAGTTCCAGTTTCTGCCCGCGAGCGCGATGGACGGGGCCGAACCCGCGAACGGAGGTGCCGGAGCGACGAGTGCGTCCGCCGGAGTCGGAGCGACGACCGGCGGAACCGCCCCGAAGAAAGCTCCCGAGGACTCCGCAGGCGCACAATCGGGCGCGAACCCGAGCGCCGACGCGTCGGCCTCGACCGGAGCCGAGTCGTCCGCATCCAAAACGGGGTCGTCCGCATCCAAAACCGAGGAGGAGGACCGACCGGGCGCGATGAACCGCGCGGCCAAGACCGTCCGCGACTGGGTTCGCACTGGAAGCGAGGAGACCGAAAACGGCCGGAAGGCAACCGAAAACGGCCGAAAGACGACCGAGAGACCGAACGCGTCCGAAAACGGAACGTCCGAACCGGCACCCGAGGACACCGCGCAGGCGAGCGCGCGAAGTGACATCGTCACCGAAGCCGAACTTCCGGACGACGCCTCGCGGGCCTCGACCGCGGAGACCGAGAGTTCGACGGCTGCCGGAACTTCCGAGACCGCCGAAACTCCCGCGGCCGCAGACCCCCCAGAAGACGCTGAGGTCATCGACACGCCCGACGAGAACGCACCCGGGCTGAAGGAACTCCGCGAGGAACTCAACAGCCAGTTCGAGAGCATCCGAATCGCGGAGCCCGGCCAGTACGAACTCAATCTGATGGAACTGTTCGAGCGCGAGGAGTACATCATTGCGCTCCAGGAGGACGGCAAGTACGTCATCGAAGTGCCGGACGGCTGGGAGACGCCGGACAGATAGTTCCGGATTCGACAGATAATTTCAGATAGCCGATTCGAGGTCGCACATTGCGACCTCGAATCGGCTATCGGGAGGGTTTCGAATCAGCTATCCGGAGAGTCTCGAATCGAGAACTGGAGGGTTTTAAACGCTCGCGCTCGAACCACGGACCATGAGCAAAGAAACCAAAATTGTGGTCGGAACGGTCGGAATCACGACGGTGCTGGCGGTCGCGGTACTCGTCAATCTCTGGCTCCTCGCGTGATGTTCGAGGAACGCACACTCCCCGAGGACGTGGACGCGGTGCGCGAGCGCAACGCACCCGACGCGCTCGTGCTCGACTGCGCGAGCGATTTCGAGTCGCTCGCGCCCGCGCAGGCCGAGGACCTCGGCCTGCTCGCCGAGTCGCTCGACCCGCTCTCGTACCCCGCAGAGTGGCTTCCCGACGACGCGCCCGAACTTCTCCGGCGGTTCGCCTCGTCGGACTTCGTCGTCGGGATGCCGGGCGACGGGAGCGTGGCGTGGACTCGTCAGACCGTCCCGCCGACGGTGTTGGTCAAAGCTCGTGTGCAGGGGTCGCCCGACGACTTCGTGGACTTCCTGATTGCGGAGGCGCTGGTCGAAGTCGGGTCGGGCGACCCGGAACACTTCCTCGAATTCTTCGGCCAGCGCTATCTCGAACTCGACGCCGCACTCCCGTTCGACTCGGGGAGCGTCTACCAAATCGCCGCGGCGCTGTACGACGCGTATCTCGGCCTCTACACCCGCGAGGCGTTCGCCGACTGGGAGGACGAGCGCCCGCGACTGTTCGAGGCGTGGCGCGACGCGGGCGAGCGAATCGAACCCCGACTGGAGGGGCTTCCGGGAGCGATGGCCCGCGACGAGACCGACTTCGCCGACGTCGCGGAGTTCGCCTGCAGCGCGGTCAAACACGGTCTCGACCTCCCCGCGCCGTTCGCCGCGCTCGACACGTTGGCCTACCGCGACCACGGCGCGGCATATGCGGTCAAATGGGCCGAGAAGACGTTCGAGTGAGGAGTCGTATCCTATGAGGAGTCGTATCCCATCTCGAACAGGTCTCGAAGCGTTACGTAACCATTTTGAGCCTCCGCGTCGAGTTTCTAATCAGGAATCATGAGCGACTTCTGGGATGTCCGAGGGGACGCAGACGGTTGGGAGGAACAGCTCTACCCCGACGCCGACGACTCGGACGACGGCGTCGAGGTACGAACGACAGAGTGAAACGCTGCAGTTCGAGCGAATCGACCGCGACCCGTGCGGACGCGCCGCCGCAGTTTCGACTCTTACTTCGTCGTGGCTTCGACGCGTATTTCGAATCCCTAATGAAGCTATCTTCTCTAGCGCCAGCACCACCAGCCGCGCCTTCGCTCTACGACCCCCTCGTTTCACTTGCAGAATGTCTCACCGACTGACGGGGCGATTTAGGGGATTATCTGCTCGCCGTCGTCGTCGTACACCGCGATGGCGTCCACGGGGCAGACGCGGGCCGCCATCTTGGCGTCGAACTCGGCGTCGTCGGGGATTTCGCGGACGAACACGCTCTCGTCTTCCTCCTCTGAATCTCGGAGGTCGGCTTTCCCCTCGTCGCGGTTCTCCTCGAAAGCGTCCCACTCGGCGGTACACTGAAACATTCCGGTGCAGACATCGCGGTCGAATTCGATTCGCATGACTGTCGATTGGTCCGGGAGTACCTAATCCCTGCCGGAGTCGGTGCTTGGTGAGTCGATATCTCCGCGGTTCTGCACGCGAGGCCTACCACACGAACGAAATCACGGATGCGGCTATCAGGAGCGTCATTCCGATTCCAAAGCCGTACGAGAGAACGACGTAGACGGCCGGAAGCGACACCGTCCGCTGTCTGAGGTGTTCGATACCGGTCGTGCGCACGTCGGTCATCTCGAACGCATCTACCAGCAGCAGGTAGCCGTCGCCGTGAATCAACGGATTGAGCACGAATATCGTCCCGACCACCATGGCGACGACGAACGTACTCAGGAGGGCGCTTTCGGGGAAGACGAGATAGTAAACCGTGGCGACCGACAGCGTCCAGAGTATCTGTGCGAACGGACCCGCCAACGTTATCCAGAGCCGATGGTTTCGCGGGAGAATCCATGCCTGTGTCGTCTCGGTTATCACGGACGGAAGCGTGCCGTTCACGAGACCCACCCGAACGGACGGGTCGAAGTACGGTTTGCTCGCCAGATAGTGCCCGCCCTCGTGGATTGCGATTGTCGCGACGACGAGACCCGCGAACGGGACGAGCCGGGAGGGTCTCGCCAGTTCGTTCGGGGCGAGCATCGTCGGAAACTCGGCCCACGCCACCGACAGGCCGATAGCCACGAGACCCACGAATAAGAGTAGCCTCGGCCACAGTCGAATCGGGTCCGGCTGGCGAAGTTCGACGACCGGTTCGTTCGAATGGAGATACCCCTCGGATTCGAGATTCTCGACGACCTCCCGAGCCGTTCCGTCGAGGTCTCCTTTCGAGACCTCTCCGTCGGCGAGCGCTCGAAGAAGCCGCCAGCCGTCGTCCGAAAGTCGCCTGAGTTCGCCGTCCGTACTCTTCAGGTAGTGCTCGCCGTCCGACTTCCCCCAAGTGAATCCGACCGGGGGGTCGGCGACTTCGACGTCTCGCTTCATTTCGGCCACGGTCGTTGGGCCCCACCGTCCAACAGGTAGTCGGCGAGCGCTCCGGCAACGTTCTGCCCGCAGAGCCTATCGGCTCCGGTGAAGACCGGCGTCTCGTTGACTTCGAAGACGACGTGCCGGCCGTCGGGTCGTCGCCGCACGTCTACGGCACCGAATCTCAGTTCGACGGCGTCCACCGCTCGGACCGCGCTCGCTTCGACGGCTTCGGACACCGACGCGCCTTCGATGCCGACGTCCTTCCCTTCCTCTTGGTCGATTTTGAACGAGAACGTCTCGCTCTCGTACCGAATCGCGCCGACGACTTTCCCGTCTAACACGTACACCCGGAGGTCCTCGCCCGGAACGAACGCTTGGAATTGGACCGGCGCACTCGCGAGCGCTTCGAGTCGCTCCTCACGTAGGTCGTCCGCGGTGAGTTCCGACGGCGGAGCGCCGTTCGTCGTCGGCTTGTATATCACTCGCTCGTGAGAACGGTGAAAATCGACGACGGTTTCCGGGTCGTTGGTGAAGAGACTCGGCGGTGTCGGCACGCCTTCGCGTTCGAACTGGCTCAACTGCCAGGGTTTCTGGGCTTGGAGGTAGTGATTTCGGACTCTGGGTACCACCCGCGTTCCGTCGGATTCGAGTCGTCTGGCGAGACTCTCGAAGACGCTCCGGTGGTCTCG
This sequence comes from Halorussus amylolyticus, assembly GCF_004143485.2. GTDB lineage: Archaea > Halobacteriota > Halobacteria > Halobacteriales > Haladaptataceae > Halorussus > Halorussus amylolyticus. Next base: position 22,179 of record NZ_ML974130.1, read on the forward strand.
AATCTGGGCTAGCATCCGCTCGAAATCGTCTCGTCCTTCGAAGGCGTCTTTCTGTAACTCGGGAATCGGGTGAAAGAGGACGTTCGATTGGAAGTAAGCACCCGTAATTTCGTCGTGGGCGAGCGACTCACCGAGAACGGTTTCGTCCGCGCCGGGTCGGAATCGAATGAGGGCTTCGCCCGGCCACTCGTCGATGTGACACGCGACGAACTCACCGCCTCGGCTGTCGATTTCGTCGGCAAGCAGTTCCAGTTCGTTCATCCAAGAAGGACCACACAGTAGGACGCTCATAGAAACCACTTCTCACACCATCAAAAATAAATCGCGTGGTATCGGGATACACTCTGAAATAGAATAATTTTATTGAAATATTTAGATAGATATAGATAAATATTTATATGAATAATACGTCCGTCATGGTACCCCATCACAGGGGACGAGACCAATGGAACACTTCATCGAGAACATCAACGAGGAAGACTTCGCGGAAGTCGAAGAGCGCGAAAACACCTACTACACCGGCGGCTGCATCGCGTACTGCTGACTCCGACTTCACACAGTCGATAGTGTGAGCCACGCTCGGGCGCACCCCGGTCCGCTCGGGCATCCCGCTTTCGAGAAGTGAAGTGCGCGATTTTTCCCTCGCGCACTCGTGTCACTCTTTCCGGCCCATTCGTGTCGTTTTCCGATAGATACTCGCACGACCGACGGTGTCCAAACTGCGTCGTCGAACCGACGTGTCGAGTGGACGATTAAAACCGAGTGGACGACTCCGTTACCTACCAACGCTACGCCTCGACCCGACAGTTTAAACCAGAAGACGCGCCAACCTCGGGGTAATGAGTACGTTCGTCTCCCGACGGGCCGCCTCCCGGTGGGCCGCCCTCCGATGGACCGCCCCTCGGCGGCGGTGGTCGGCGTGACCGTCGAAATATCTGACATCCCCGACCTCCCCGAGGGCGTCGCCGAACACTTCCGCGAGCAGGGTATCGAGGAACTCTACCCCCCGCAGGGCGAGGCGGTCGAGGCCGGAATCGCCGACGGCGAGAGCGTGGTCGCCAGCGTTCCCACCGCGAGCGGCAAGACGCTCATCGCCGAACTCGCCATGCTCACCAGCGTCGCCCGCGGCGGCAAGGCGCTCTACATCGTTCCCCTGCGCGCGCTCGCGAGCGAGAAACGGGCCGAGTTCGAGGAGTTCGAGGAGTACGGAATCTCGGTCGGCGTCTCGACCGGCAACTACGACAGCGACGGCGACTGGCTCGCGCAGAAGGACATCATCGTCGCCACCAGCGAGAAGGTGGACTCGCTCGTCCGGAACGGCGCGCAGTGGGTCGGCGACCTGACCTGCGTGGTCGCCGACGAGGTCCACCTCGTGGACGACTCGAACCGCGGTCCGACCCTCGAAGTCACCCTCGCAAAACTCCGGAAACTGAACGAGAATCTTCAGACCGTCGCGCTCTCTGCGACGGTCGGCAACGCCGACGAAATTGCCGACTGGCTCGACGCGACGCTCGTGGACTCGACGTGGCGACCAATCGACCTCCGGAAGGGCGTCCTCTACGGCCAAGCCCTCCACTTCGACGACGGCTCGAAGACCCAGATTTCGAGGGGCAACGAGAAGGCGACCGCCGCGCTCGTCGAGGACACCTTGACCGACGAAGGCTCCTCGCTGGTGTTCGTGAACTCCCGGCGGAACGCCGAGGCCGCCGCGCGGCGACTCGGCGACGTGACCCGCGACTACCTCGCATCCGACGAACGCGACGAACTCCGAGACATCGCGGCTCAAATCCGGGACGCGAGCGACACCCAGACCAGCGACGACCTCGCGGACGCCGTCGAGAAGGGCGCGGCGTTCCACCACGCCGGACTCTCCAGCGAGAGTCGCGCGCTCGTGGAGGACGCCTTTCGCGACCGACTCGTGAAGGTCATCTCCGCGACGCCGACGCTCGCGGCGGGCGTCAACACCCCTTCCCGCCGGGTCATCGTCCGCGACTGGCGGCGCTACGACGGCGACGTGGGCGGAATGGCTCCGCTCGACGTGCTGGAGGTCCACCAGATGTTTGGCCGGGCGGGTCGCCCGGGACTCGACCCCTACGGCGAGGCGGTCCTCATCGCGAACAGCCACGACGAACTCGACGAACTGTTCGAGCGCTACGTCTGGGCCGAACCCGAAGCCGTCCGGTCGAAGCTCGCGGCCGAGCCAGCCCTGCGCACCCACATCCTCGCGACCGTGGCCTCCGGATTCGCCGACACCGAGGACGAACTTGTCTCGTTCCTCGAACGCACCCTCTACGCGACTCAGACCGACGAGACGGGCCGACTCGAAACCGTGACGGACAACGTCCTCGAATATCTCGAACGGAACGAGTTCCTCGAACGCGGGGACGGGGTCTCCGCGAGCGAAGCGAGCGGAGGCTCGTCGGACTTGTCCGACGGCGGATTGCGAGCGACCGGTCTCGGCCACCGCGTTTCGCAACTCTACGTGGACCCGATGAGCGCGGCCGAAATCATCCACGGCCTGCGCGCTGCCGGGGACCGCCCGACCCCGCTCGGTCTCTACCACCTCGTCGCGCGCACGCCGGACATGTACGAACTCTACCTCCGGTCGGGCGACCGCGAGGAGTACACCGAACTCGCCTACGAGCGCGAATCCGAGTTCCTCGGGTCGATGCCCTCGGAGTTCGAGGACAACGTCTTCGAGGACTGGCTCTCCGCGCTCAAAACCGCTCGCCTGCTCGAAGACTGGGCTTCGGAACTGGACGAGGACGACATCACCGAGCGGTACGGCGTCGGACCGGGCGACATCCGCGGGAAGGTCGAGACCGGCGAGTGGCTCCTCAACGCGGCCGAGCGACTCGCTGGCGAACTCGACTTGGAGTGGGGTCCGGCCATCCGCGAGGCCAGAAAGCGCGTCGAGTACGGCGTCGACGAGGAACTGCTCGACCTCGCCGGAGTTCGGAACGTCGGCCGCAAGCGCGCCCGCCGACTCTACGAGGCTGGCATCGAATCGCGGGCCGACCTCCGGGAGGCCGACAAGTCGGTCGTCCTCGGCGCGCTCCGGGGCCGCCGGAAGACCACCGAGACCATCCTCGAAAACGTCGGCCGGAAGGACCCCGACCTGACGGGCGTGGAAGCCGACGGCGAGACGCGCGCCGCCGCGACCGCCGACTCGGACGACAGCGGCCAGCAGAGTCTGGGTGATTTCGAGTGATTGCGGAGGAGGGAACCCGACCATGAAGGTCGTCGAAGGCCGAGCCGACATCGACGACCTCGATAGCTTCCTCGCCGACCTCGGCGAGGTCGGCGAGGAGTTCGACTGCGCGATACAGGCGTTCGACGCCAACCTCGTGGTCGGCCGGGACCACCTCCGGGTCGCGGTCGAGCGCGCGAGTCGCGCGCTCGACCGCGGGGAGAACGTCGCCCGGGACCCCGCGGTCGAGATTCTGCTGTACGCCGCGGGCCGCCGCCAGATTAATCGCGCGCTCCGGATGGGCGTCGGCGAAGGGGAATCGGCGGTTGCGGTCGCGGTCCACCATTTCGGCGACGATAACGACGGCGATAACGGCGACAACGGCGACGACAACGAAGCCGCCGCGGCCGACGCGGTCCGGGACCTGCTCGCACCGACCGAGACAGACGCCGCTTCGGCCGACCGCATCGACCGCGGTGCAGTCCGGGACTTTTTCGAGGTGACCGACGCCGAACTCGCCGCGACCGACGCCAGCCTCGCCGACCTCGTCAGAGAACGGGTCGCCTTGCTCGACGTGGAGAAGTAACCCACTCCACTTCGATAGCCAGCAGGATTACGTGATTTTCGCTCCTACTTCGTGCGCATGACCGACTACGACCCTGACCCCGAAACGGAGCAACAGCACGCCCGAGAACGACAGCGCGAACGCGCCGAGAGCGTCGAGGAGACGCTCGGCGAGGCGGGCCGGATGCTCGGCGAACACAAGTACCCAGCGACGAGCGAGGAACTCGCCGCGGAGTACGGCGACCAGCCCCTCGACCTGACGAACGAGACCGAATCGCTCGGTAGCGTGTTCGACCGCCTCGTGGACGAGCGATTCGAATCCGCTGAAGAGGCTCGGGAAGCGGTCTACGGCGAGATTACCGGCGACGCCGCGGGACCCGAGGAGTACAACAAAGAGCGCGACCTCGGCGAACTCGCCGACTCGGAATCCGACAGCGAATCGGACGTGAACTCACACTGAGGCCCGCGCTCGCGTCGGGTTCCAGTCGAAACGAAGGGGTTGAATCGAGAGACAGGGCAGGGGCTATCGAGTGGGTTTAAGACCCCATCTCGCTCGGACAATTGCGCCTTCTCGGCTTCGAAAGAGACCGATTTAATTATTTTGGTTCTCCGTCGCTGCGGCGACTCGGAACCGTCGCTCGCCTCCTCGCGTTCGCGCTGTGGCTCTCCTGTGTATTTATGATTCCGCGACGGCTTGCGTGTAGCCATGAGTCACACAGACGAGGATTCCGTCCTCGGGAGTCGTGTCGGCGCGGTCGAGCGGATTCACATCGCACCGGGCACGGGCGGCGACCTCGAACCGCGGGATTTCGTCGAAGCGGTCGCCGACCGCGGTATCGAGGAGGACCGATACTACAAGGGCGAAGGCATCTACAACGAGCAGGATGACCTCGAACCGAGCGACGTGACGCTCATCGAAGCCGAAGCGCTCGAAGCCGTCGCGGAAGATTACGACGTGGACCTCGACCCCGGTGCCCACCGCCGGAACATCACGACGCGAGGGGTCGCGCTCAATCACCTCGTCGGCGAACGGTTCCGAGTCGGCGAGGCGGTTATCGAGGGTACGGCGCTCTGTGAACCCTGTGAGTACATGCAGTCGCTCGCCCACCAGCCCGACGCCGCGGAGGCGCTCAAACACCGGGGCGGACTCGACGCTCGAATCGTCGAATCGGGGAGCGTCAGCGTCGGCGACGACATCGTTTGGTGAGCGGAGAATTCGACGACGGTCGAGCGCCGAGACGCTCACGCGGAGTCTTCGACCACGACGGCGCCTTTCATCCCGGTCGATTCGTGTGGTTCGCAGACGTATCTGTGGGTCGCCTCCCCGTCGAACGTCTGCTCGAAGGTGTGGCCCTCCGAGGAGGTGGTTTCGGATTCGAACGCGCCGTCTTCGGCGACGACGTTGTGACCTCCGCCGTCGCCGGTCCACTTCCAGACGACGGTCGTTCCGGTCGTCACCGCAACTGCGGGCGGGTCGAAGCTCATCCCTCGACTCCCCGCCCCGACGTTGACGGTCACTTCCTCGCGGTCCCGCCAGTCCACCGTCCCTTCGTAGTTTCCGACGCCGTCGAACCACCCGTCGTAATCGGGTTCGGTATCGACGTACGCGCTGTTGGGACGCTCGCTTTCTTCAGCCCCATCGGTCGCACATCCAGCGAGACTGGTGCCGAGCGCGAGTGCGCCAATCGTTCGAAGCACGGTTCTCCGAGGTCGAGTCGTGGATTTTCGAGTCATGTCTTCGTCTCCGTCTCGGGCGACGGCGGTCTCCCGACGGCCAGTGGCCACGCGCGCCGCACGGCGACCGTCGCCAGCCAGAAAATCACCAGTGCGTTGACCGGGTGAATCGCGCCGACCAGCGACCCGAATCGGTGCGCCGTGCTGAACTGGACGAAGAACAGCGCGAATATCCCGACCGGGAGGAGTTTGAGCGCTCGCGGGAGCTTCCCGACCAGCGCGAGTGCGAACATCGCCGCGAGGAAAATCGGGAGCGTGGTCCCGAACGAGACGTGGGAACTCCACCGCGCGGAGTCCACGAACACTGCCATTCCCGCGATGTACACCTGTACGAGCACGCCGACGGTGAACAGCACCGACGCGAGGAGGTAGCCGCTTTGACTCCACGCGACGAGGGTCGAACGCTCGCTCGTCCGGTCGGATTCGGCTGTCGCAGTAGCGAAATTCACGGTCGTTCGGTGGCCCGGAGCGGGGGAGAACGTTGGCGTGAACATGTTGGCCTGACCGTGGGGTCGCGGACACTGAACGACATTATGATTACGAAGTGAACATGTGGTCCTCAACCCTGATTCTCCGGTAACTGCTACTCGGTAGCGATGACGACAGCATCACACTGGCAGTGGAAGCGAATCGTCGCGGGCGGCGTCGCGCCGCACGCGATTTCGGTCGGAGTACTCGTCGTTGCCATCGTCGGCTACACCGTCGTCGCGTCGTTCGTGGCGCTCGGCGAACCCGACCAAGCCGCGTTCGGACAGTGGAACGCGGTCCTCGCCACGTGGGTCTTTCCCGCGCTGACGATTCTCCTGACGGCCGCGGCCGCGGCGTGGGTCGTTCGGAGTGTCGAGCCACAGGCTGCGCTCGCTCACGGTTTCGCAGTCGGCCTTCTGGCCGCCGGAATCGGACTCGCGTTCGGCGCGGCCGACTCCGCCATGGCGCTTCGATTCGTCGGCACGGTCGCGGCCGGACTCGTCGGTGCCAAACTGGGGACGGTGATTCGACCGTGACCGAAACGCAGTCCGGACGAAAGGCACTCATCGTCGGATGTGGCGTCGCCGGACCCGTCCTCGCCATGTTCTTGCAACGGGTGGGAATCACCCCCGTAATCTACGAGGGCCGCCCCGAACCTCGCGACGAGGCTGGATTCTTCCTCAACCTCGCGGCCAACGGGACGGACGTGCTCGCTACGCTGGGTCTCGAAGACGATATCCTCGAACTCGGCCACAGAACCGACAGCCTCGTCTTCCAGAACCACGACGAGAAGCGACTCGGCGAGAATCCGACGCCGACGACGCTCGTCAAGCGGGGTCTCCTCACCAAGACGCTCCGCGAGGCCGCAATCGACCGGGGCGTGACCGTCGAGTTCGGCAAGCGACTCACCGATGTCGAAACGCCCAACGACGACGTAGCTATCGCGTACTTCGACGACGGAACCGAAGCCCACGGCGATTTCCTCATCGGTTGTGACGGCATCCACTCCCGGACCCGACGCTCGATTCTGCCGAGCGCGCCCGACCCCGAGTACACGGGCATCGTGGACTCGGGTGCGTTCGCGCGGAACGACTCGATTCCAGACTCCGACGGCGTCATGCGGATGACGTTCGGCGTGGACGGCTTCTTCGGCTATCAGAAGGTCCCGGCCGGCGAAATCTACTGGTTCGAGAACCACGAGCGCTCGCCCGAACCCGACCGGGCGGCACTCGACGCGATTTCGACCGACGAGTGGCGGGCCGAACTGCTCGAACGCCACCGCGACGACCACGATTCCGTCGCCGAAATCATCCGTTCGACCGACGGCGAAATCGGTCGGTGGCCGATTTACGACCTCCCATCGCTCCCGGCGTGGCACCGGAAGTCGGCGTGTCTCGTCGGTGACGCCGCGCACGCGACCTCGCCGCACGTCGGGCAGGGTGCGTCGCTCGCGATGGAGGACGCAATCGTGCTGACGAAGTGTTTGCGCGACGTTGGAGACGTTCCGGCCGCGTTCGAGGCCTTCGAACAACTTCGCAAGAAGCGCGTCGAGGACATCGTGGAGATGTCGCGACGGACGGGCAATCAGAAAGCGCCCTCGAACGCGGTTACTCGGAAGGTTCGGGACCTCGTGCTTCCGTTCTTTCTCAAACGCGGCGTCGAGGAGTTCGACCAAATTTACTCCTATCGGGTGGACTGGGACGAACCGGTGAGCGTTCGAAGCTGATAGGCGTCCAGCGGTGGGGGTAAACATGTTCACCTCCATCTCTAATGCCCTCGGCTCCGAATCGGTGGTATGCCCCGCGTGCGTCTCAAAGTCGGTCCGATGCCCGACATGGTCGCGATAGCCGACGAATTTCCGGACACGGTCATCCGATTCGTCGCGAACTACCCCTCTGAGGACGGCGTCACGAGCGTGTTGGAAGTCCGAACCGACGACCCCGGCCGCTTCGTGACGGAAACCGAGCAGTGGTTCTCGGGTTCGTCGAGCGTCCTGCACAGCGACGACGACACCGTAGTCATCATGATAGAGGGCCGACCGCCCGACGGCTACTTCGTCTCCGAGGACATCGAGTATCATCCGACGACGCCGGTCGTCGCGCGCGAGGGGTACCTCTTCATCGAGTTCGTGATGCCCGAATCGAAGATGGCCGCGATGTGGGACGCTCTCGACGAGCGCGATGTCGAGTACGAAGTGCTGTCGATTACGGACGGCTACGACGTGGTCGATACCCTCACCTCCCGTCAGCGCGAGATTCTCGCGACCGCAGTCGAACGCGGCTACTACGACAGTCCGCGAGGCTGTTCGCTCACCGATATCGCGGACCATCTCGACGTGAACAAGTCGGTGGTGAGCGGCGTCCTCCACCGCGCCGAAGGCGAGATTATCAAAGACGCCGTCGGCGACCCGAGAGACGAGCGCGCGACTACGGAGTCGTAGTTCGTCGAAAAACGGATATAGTCCCACCAGGATTCGAACCTGGGTCGAAGCCCCCAGAAGGCTTCAGGATTGGCCACTACCCCATGGGACTCTGCACTCCTGCGTACTTTCCCAGTGCTTGTAAGCGTTGCGCGTTCGGCCCGCTGTGCGAACATTTCGCATTCTCCCACAACGGGTTCGACGAGCGTGCATAAACCAACACCTTCTTAGCTCCGAACTACGCACGTTCGTGTATGTACGTCGGACGATTTCTGGTCGTCGCCCCGGACGTGGCGGCCTACCGCGTCTCGTCGCGGTCGTTCCCGAACCGGCAGGTAATCGAGCGCGACGGCGCGTTGACTGTTTCGCCGACTCCGGACGCTCCCGAGACCGACAACCCCTACATCTCGTACAACTGCGTTCGGACGACCGACGATTCGGCGGTCGTCGGAAACGGCTCGCAGGTGGACCCGATAACCGAGAAACTCGAACTCGGCTACCCCGCGCGAGACGCGCTCGCCGAGAGTCTGCTCGCGCTCGACTACGAGAAGGACGATTACGACACGCCCCGAATCGCGGGGGTCCTCACGAGCGATTCAGCCTCCATCGGCATCGTGCGCCGGGATGCTCTCCTCGTCCGCGAAGTCGAGGAACCGACGCTCGTGGCGACCTACGAGAAGGATACGCCAGAGTCGTTCGCGTTCGGGGCCGAGACCGCGGCCGAGGCCGCGAGAGAAGCCTACGACCTCGACTTCGAACACGCGGTCTGTGCGGCCGGTGTCGCTCGCACCGACGATGGATTTTCGCTCGCAATCGAGAACGGGAATTAAGTCAATAGCGACCCAAGACTGGGTCATGAAGGTCGGTGTTCTCTCGGACATTCACTCGAACGAGGTCGCACTGGACGCGGTTCTCTCGGACGCGAGCGACGTGGACGCGCTCGTCTGTGCGGGCGACGTGGTGGGGTACAATCCGTGGCCCGCCGAGTGCGTCAAGGTAGTCCGCGACCGCGAGATTGCTTCGGTGATGGGAAACCACGACCGCGCGGTCGCGTCGGGAACCTCGTTCAGATTCAATTCGATGGCGCAGGCCGGGGTCGAACACGCCCGCGAGCGACTTTCTGACGAACACCTCGCGTGGCTGGCCGACCTCCCCGACGAGCGCCGGGAGTTCGACGACCGGGTGAAAATCGTCCACGGCCACCCGAACGACCCCGACCACTACACGACGCCCGACGAGTTCGCCCCTGACCTCCTCGGCGACGAGGACGTGCTCGTGATGGGTCACACGCACGTCCAGCACCACGAGGTGTACGACGAGGGCGTCGTGATGAATCCCGGAAGCGTGGGCCAACCGCGCGACCGCGACCCGCGCGCGGCCTACGCGGTCCTCGACCTCGACGCCCTCACGGTGGAAGAACGCCGCGTCGAGTACGACATCGAGACGGTCCAGCGTGCAATCGATGAGGTCGGACTTCCGGCAAAAGTCGGAGCGCGGCTTTCTGAGGGACGGTAGCGAGCGCGTAGTGCGGTCGTTGTGCTGTGGCGGTACGGTTGCTCTGCGGTGGCGGTGCGGTAGTGGTACAGTGGCGGTGCGGTCGCGGTGCGGTAGCCGAGCGGAGACCTCAGGAGTTCTACCGCGAGCGAACGCAGTGAGCGAGCGGACCGAGGAACCCCCGACTGAAGAGATGTGGCGGCTTTGCAGCCACATCTCCGAAGGAGGGGGTGACGAAGTGTTTTTCATGAACGTTTTGCAAGGGCGCGCCTCTCGGGGCGCGCCCGCAGCAAAAGGTTCTACATGAAGTCCCCGAGACTCGATGGTCGATTCTTATCGTTCTCGAAGATGCTCGTCAGCCTGCGGTCCATGATTTCCAGTCGCTGCTTCGTGTAGTCTCGGCAGTCGTACGTCTCGGCCACCTGAATCGCAGTCTCCATGTACTTGTTGACCGAGCCTTGGTGAACCGTGAGGTTCACCCGACCGCCACACACCCGGCAGTCGCCCGTAAGCGGCATCCGCCGGTACTTCTCGCCGCAGTCGAGACACCGGGTCTCTTGACGCGAAAAGGCGCGGAGATTCCCGATGAGGTCGGGCAGGAAGTGGTACTCGATGACGCGCTCGGCCACGTCGGTTTCGTCCACCGCGTATAGCTTTCGAGCGAGTTCGAGCTGGGCATCCATCTTGTCCATCATCGACCCGAGCGTCTTGTACGCCGAGAGGTCGGGTCCGAGCGCGATGTTCGAGGTGTCGTGGCTGTGGTGGAAGTCGGTGTACTCGCGGTCGGTGCCGAGGTTCTCCTCGGCGATGGTCATCACGTCCTCTACTTCGCCGGGGTCTGCCATCTCGCGGGTCGCCTCGTAGAACTCCCGGGGGTACTGCCGGACGATGTCCATGTTGTGCGCCTCGTCGTCGATTTCCGAGGGGTCGATGCGCGAGGACATCACAAGGGGTGCGTCCATCTGCCCGCCGCGCTGGTCGGGGAGGAACTCCTTGCTGAAGTTCAGGAGACCGTCCATGAGGAGCATCACGCAGTCCTCGTCGCCGTCGCACTGGCCGGTAAAGAGGTCGTTCGCGACGAGCGTGTGGGTGTCTTCGACAGTGAGTGAGTAAGTGTAGTCAATGTCGGATTGGACCACTTCGACTGACTCTACCTCATCTAACCAGAGGTCGCCGCCATCACCGAAGATACGCTGAGACCGAATCGGGATAGAGTCCAGTGAATCCTCTAACGTCTCAGCCTTTCTATCAAGGTCGAAGCCGATTCGGTCATTGAAGAGAGCACCATTCTCCGAGGTGATCTTGAGAACCCAAGATTCGAATTCGGGAGTCGGCTCTTCATCGTAGAACTCGGCAATTGCTCCAGTCGAAGGACAACGAGTCTCAGTGTAGACCTTGCTAGCAATGCCGAATCGCTTGAGCATTGCGACGAGGTCGTTCTTCAGCTCGTCACTGACGGTGTGTGCCCGAATATCAATTCTATCACTTGCTACACTCCCATCGCCACTGAAGTAAGACCGAAGGAACTCTTTGACAATACACTTTGGAGAGTTTACGATACATTCCGGAATTCGCTTCTCTCCGGCAGAACTCCCAGCGTCAAAGACTTCGGTGAAGAGCGAGGCGACAAGACGACTCGAAGTCGTGACTTTCCACTCGCTTTCTTCGTACGGCGTCACTGAGAGTTCGTCTTCTAGAGTTTCGATAATATGTTTCCGTGGTTCGTCATCCGGCGTGCAGATGGTCATCTGATAGAACCCGCCTTCTTCAGAGCGGGTGAAACCTTCAGCAGTGTAGTAGCCGAGAACTTTCGCCATCTCGGGCCCGACAGTAAGGGTCCTACTTACCGAAGCGGTATCACGGCGAATCCCAAGTTCAAGGGCGTGAGGGAGTTCTTCGATGACTTCTTCAATTTCGAATAGTTCAACGAACACGGAGGCTGGGACACTATCTCGGTTAACCCAGTTGTAGACCGACGAATCGCTCTTACCAAGCTTTTCTGCAACTGGCTTGAGATACCCGCTATCATCAGTCGCAGAGTCGAAAAGATTCTTGATTCTCTCCTCGCCAAGTCCTCGTATCATCAAGTCCTCGTTCGGAATGGAGTTGAGGTTCAAGAATTCTTCGAGAAGATCGATTGAAGCACATTCGCCCTTGAACCCAATCTCTTTTGCGGACGGAATCTCGTCACCAGTAGCTAAATTGCGTGCTTCGACTTTTTCCACACCGTTTGGTGTCCATCGACGCATCGAATGATCCGGAGTAACCGTAATCTCTCGCCCGCTCCGCGTCTCGATTTCGACGAGGTGGTCCGGCGAGGGGTGTTTCGAGACCGCTTCGACCGGCTTCTGAACGACGTTACCGTCATCGTCAATCGATGGCACCCAAACGTCATCATCGAGCTCCTCGACTAACGCGCCGAAGTCGTCTTCTCGCGGGTCTTTCAGTCGCTCCTCGACCAGCGTCCGAATTTCATCGTAGCGCCACTCCCCATCCTCATTTTCGAACCACACCTTCGTCTCGGGGTGGAAGCAATTCCGGCGTTTCGCGGCGTGAAAGTACGGATGAGCGTATCCGACAGCCGCTGAGGTGAACCCCACCACTCGCCCCACCACGGCCGCGGAGGTGTGCGGAGCCATCCCGAAGACGAGTTCGCCGACCAATTCCTCGCGCTCGTCCATCTCGTAGAACGGTTCGAGTCCGTAGTAGCTCTCCAGCAGGTCGTCCACGAAATCGGCGGTCTTGAGGAGGTGTTCCGCAGACCCGTCCGAGAGGACGATGTCCTGCACTTTGAGTTCGACCAGTTGGTCGTCGTGGCGGAGGGGGTCGCCGCGCACGTCCTCCTCGTAGCCGAGTGCGTGAAACTGTCCGACGGTCACGTCGAGCTCCTCGGGCCGAACTGCGGTCACGGGCAGGTCCGTCATGTCGTAGCGCACCGTCCCGTCCTTGAACGTCGAGACGCCGTGTTTGGCCCGGAGGATGCCCTTCTCGATTGGCTCGGGCGTCTTGTACGACGACGACAGCCCCTTGACGCCTTTGAGCGTGTCGAAGGCGTTCTCGCGCTCGCCGACCGATTCGAGCGCCGACCGGAGTTCGTCGTTCAGGTCGATGGTTCGGTGCTCGACCGGCGTGGCTTCGACCTCGCAGCGCGAGCAGACGGCGCGCCCGGATTCGTCGAGTTCGACCACCGAATCACAGCTCGGACACTCGAAGTGGGGGAAGGTGTTGCCCCCGCATTCCGGGCACTTCGTCTTGTAGGTGTGTTCGCCGCAGTCCTCGCACTCGCGGCGGCCGACTTGGGCTTCGATTTCGCCGCGGACGCCAGACATTCCTTCGGTGTGAGAGGCGGCCGCGACCACGTCGCGCTGATTACCGCCCGCCTCGCCGATGGGGAATAGGGTGTGAACTGCAGGCGAGAGTTCGCGCGATTCTGACTTCTCGGGGCGGCCCATCCGGTTCCCGATGCGGGTCGGCGCGCGCTCGCGAATCTCGAACGGTGCGACCTCGTTGACCGCCTTCATCGCGTTGTCTCCGGGTTCGTCTTCGCCCCACTCGCGGGCGTCGGTCGAGAGGTCGTCCCACGTCGTTTCGAGGCCTCCGGAATCGCTGTCGGTCGAATCGCCGTCTTCGGCGACCCCGAGCGAGCGCGCGAGGGGTCGCCAGTCGGGAATCCGGATTCGGTCGTCGCCCTGCGAGTGGCGGACGAGGAGCTTTTCGAGCGCCAGCCGAACCGACTCGGTCTTCTCGATTACGAGGTCGCCGTCTTCGACTTCTCCCGCGACGACCGCCTCGGCCAGCGCCTCGAACTGCGCTACCGTGATGTCGTGCCAGAGGTAGGTGTACTTCGGGTGGAGCGGACAGTCGTAGTCGGTCGCCCACTCGACGGCCTCCTCGGCGGTCGGGTCTTCGAGGTCCACGTGCGGCGAGTCTCGCAGGGCCTGCACGTCCCCTCCCGCGGCTTCGAAGTCCTGCACCCACCACTCGACCGTGTAGGAGGCGGGCGCGAGCGGGTGATTGTTCTCCACGAACTCGCCGTAGTTGACCAGATACTCTCCGAGGTCGAGAATCGCTTCGACCCCGTTCCGGAGTTCGAGGGCGGTCTCGGGGTCGTCGATGCGCCGAACGTCGCCGTTCGCGAGTTTGACGGTCGGCCCTTCGATGGAGTCAACGGGGACGACGCCCGCGGCCTTGCCGGGGCGCTCGGTCTTTATCTGCGTCCCGGTGGCGAGGAAGTCGTCCACGAGGTGCATCGTCGCGGGATGGACCCCCGCGGTCGCGAAGCCGTGGTTGCGCGCCCGGCCGTAGCGCAGGCGGAAGCCGCCCGCTTCGCTCGGGTGGCCGAAGACCGGGCGGCCCGCGATGAGGTCCCGGAGGAATTTCGTCGCGGGTTCGACGCGGGGCGGTCCGGTTTCGACAGGTTCGTCGGCGTCGTCACCGTCTTCGTTGGCGTCCTCACCGTCTCCATCCTCGCTGTCCGTATCGCCCTCGCTCTCGCCGTCGTCCTTGCCGATGGTACCGTCGATGAGGTCCTGGAGCCACGGCCAATCGACTTCGTCCAGATTCCGAGTGTAGCGCTGAATCTTCGGCGCTTTGAGCGCGATACCCTCCGCGAGGACGAGACACATGCCGCCCCGAGCGTTGTTGGTATCGACGCGTTCGAGGTCCCGAAAGCCCGACACTTCCTCGTCGCCCGTGGCCTCGCCGTCGAGCATGATGGGGATGTGCTCGGCGATGAACTTCGATTCCTTGTCCTTCGGCGTGTACTGGAGACCGGTCTCCTTGTCGTAGAGTCCGATTTCCTCGGCGTAGCGCTCGATTTCCTCGTCGCGGGCGTCGTACTCCGACAGGCCGATGAGCGCGCGAGTGTAGTCGGCCACGAGGACCGAGAGAGCCTGGGCGGTCCCGCCCGCCGACCGAATCGGCCCGGCGTAGTAGACGTTGACGAACTCCGTGCCGTCGCTGTTTTCGAGAATCTCCACCCGGTCGATGCCCTCGATGGGTGCGGCGACGACACCCTCGGTCAGGAGCGCGACCGCAGTTCTGACCGCGCCCTCGACCTTGCCAGCCTTGCTCTCGTAATCGCCGACCCGTCCCTCCGCGAAGTCCTCCGCGAGCGCGAGCGCGGCCTCTTCGCGGCTCATCTCGCCCTCCAGCTCGCGGACGCGCTCTGCCACGCCGTCGATGCCGAGGATGTTCTCGACCCGGTCGGCCATGTCCTTGGCGACCGGAATCTCGACCTCGGGCTTCGGGTCGCCGCTGTCGGCGCGGGCGGCCTGTGCGACCTCGAACGCGTCGTCGAGGTCGGATTCGAGGCGTTCGAAGTACTGCTCGTCTTGCTCGCGCATCTATAGCCAGAGGTCGAGGTCGGTCGGTTCGTCGCGCTCGCGGGCCAGTTCGGTTTCGAAGGTCCGCATGTAGAGTTCGCCCGCGAACACCGTCGCGGCGTCGAGGTGTCCCGCGAGCGTCTGGCCGCTCCGACGCGACAGGACCGCGTGGGTGTGGGCGAACCGCTCCCCGTCGAGCCACGAGACGTTGCCGACACACGACGCGACTTCGAGCGGTTCGTCGAACGTCACCTCGCGGTACTCCAGTTCGGACTGGTCGTAGTACCAGACCGTGGCGTCCTGTACCGCGCCCATCGCGACGAACCACGCCGAATCGACCCCTTCGTCGTCGGCGAGCGATTCGATTTCGCTCCGCCAGTCCTCGCCGTGTCCGAGTCGGGCGACGAACTCGCGGTCCCCTGAGACCTCCCTGTAGTTCATACCCACGGGAACGTACACCTCCGGCAAAAAGGTTGAGTATTGGCTCGTTATCGTCGGGCGATAGCCGACACTCGACTGTCGAAAAGCGGAACGGCCGCTACTGCCACTCGGGGAGGGAAACGCTTCCGGATACCGCGACCGAGAGCCACGCGCCGTCGTCGGTCATATCCGCGATGATGAGTCGCTCGGTCTGCCCATCATCGTCCAGCGAGGCCATGACCTCACACTCTCCGACCGAATTGGTCGCTGTGGCCGTGTTCGGGACCATATGTGGTAATTGGTATCACGGATTATAAACGCTCCGAAACTGGGCGAACTCGCCGGGGAATCGGCCGTTACTGGCGAGGAGCTGACGTCTTCACCGGACGCGAATCTGTTCAACCGCTCCGCCCGAGTGCTGCTTTTCGTGACGAGGTACCGTGGGTCTAGTTCTGACGCACCACGGTAGTTATTCGCTCTCAGCTAAAAACACGTACACGAATTCTAAATGTAATTATGTATCTGAAACAGATAGTCCCCCGTTAATAAACGGTAATTTTATCCGCACTGATTCACAATGACCCGTTGGATGACAGATACTGACAACCTGAGCCGCCGTCGCTTCCTGCAGGCGACTGGCGGTGCCGCATCGGCCGTCGCCCTCGCCGGGTGTACGGGGGACAGCGACGACGGTGGGAACGAGACCACCGAGTCCGGTGCTGACACCGAGGAGACGACCGCGGAAGACGAAACGACCGAGGTGGGCGATAACTATCTCCGCCGAATGAACTCGACGATGACCACGCTCGACCCGATAGAGGCGACCGACACCGCCTCCGGGGAGGTCATCCAGCAGCTCTTCGACGGGCTGATGAACTATCCGAACGCGGAAGTCGAGCCTGAGACGCAGATTGCTTCCGACTACGAGGTTTCCGACGACTTCACGACGTACACGTTCACGCTCAAAGAGGGTGCGACGTACCACAACGGCGACGAAGTGACCGCACAGGACTTCGTCTACGCGTGGGAGCGCCTCGCGGCCTCCGAGAATTCGAGTCGGGCGTACTTCATCCTCGACTCTATCGGCGTCGTTCACGAGACCGACGACGAGGATGCCTACCAGCCCGAGTCGATGGCGGTCGACGCGACCGACGACTACACCATCGAGATGGAGCTCGACGGACCGTTCCACGCCACGCTCCCGATGCTGGCGTACACCTCGTTCGCCGCGATTCCCGAGGGCATCCTCGGCGATATCGACGGCTACGACGGCGAGATGGAACACGAGGAGTTCGCGACCGAGTCCCCGGTCGGTGCCGGCCCGTTCGAGTTCGACACCTGGGAGTCCGACACCGAGTGTATCGTCACCGCGTACGGCGACTACCACGGCGACGCCGCCAGCATCGACGGCGTTCACTGGAACATCTCCTCCGACGCGAACGCCAAGTACACCTACGCCGTGGTCAACCAGAACGCCGACCTGTTCAGCGACTTCCAGACGTCGCAGTACGACCCCGACAAGGTCAGCGTCGAGAACACCGACGACCTCGGCCGCGAGACCGGAACGTACGGTCCCACGACGAGCGACGCCACGCTCAACTACGAGGCTGTCTCGACCATCAACGCCTACTACGTCGGCTTCAACACCGATGCGGTCGAGAAGCCCGCGCGTCAGGCCGCCGCGTACGCGATGAACCAAGAGGAAGTCGTCGCACAAATCTTCAAGGACCGCGGCACGCCCGCGTACCACTTCACCCCGCCGAACGCCTACCCCGGCGGAGCGCCCGAGTACGACGCCCACGCCGAGGAAAGCTACCCCTACGGCTACAACGAGTCCCAGCTCGACCAGGCTCGACAGGTCATGGAAGAGGCTGGCTACAGCGACAACGAACGCTACGAGTTCACGATGACGGTGTACGAGTCCTCGGACACGTGGGAGGACGTCGCCGTTCTCCTGCGCGACCAGCTCGCGAGCGCGTACATCGACATGGAAGTCGACAGCGCGCCGTTCTCGACCCTGCTCGAACGCGGTCGAAACGGAAACCTCGAAGCCTACTCGCTCGGCTGGGTGATGGACTGGCCCGCACCGGACAACTTCCTGCAGTTGCTGAACCCGCCCCAAACCGACACCGACCTCGACGCGCCCATCTCGTACCTCAACTGGATGGACACCGACGCGGCCGACACCGCCGAGGAAGCGTGGGCGACGGTTCAGGACAACCTCGCGCCGACCGACGAGGCCGAACAGGCGCGTAACGAGGCCTACGTCCAGATGGAAGAGGCCAACTGGGAAGACGTGGCTCTCCTCCCCACTTACCACCTGCTCGAAGAGCGGTTCAGCTACGACTGGGTCGATGTGCCCCAGTTCGGTGGTGGCGGATACAGCCGTCAGATGTACAACAACGTCGAACTCAGCGAACGCGACAACTAACGACTCACCGATTTCCTTTATTGACACGCTCGGCGGCACACCGATAGCGGCGGATACGGCGTCCGTTCGCGAACCGTCACCCGACAAAACGCAAGACACAATGAGAAACCGGTCAACGAAGCGCAAGACATAATGATACGTCCCGCAAATTCATCACGCATGTGCGCGGTCCAGTTTGGGAACATACAATTCGACGCGCGTAGCCGCATCCACGGCGGTGGTTCGCCGTGAGCAGGTGGCGGTACTTCGCGAAGCGTGTGTTATTGTCCATCCCGGTCTTGGTGTTCGGGGCTTCGATTACGTTTCTGGTCATCAGAGCCGGACCACTCGACCCGGTCTCGGCGATTCTCGGCCCGCAGGGTGACCCGCAGGCGTACGAGGCCATCGAACGGCGACTGGGATTGAACCAACCGCTCTGGCAACAGTACATCGACTACATGGTTCGGCTGTTCACCTTCGACCTCGGTCAGTCATGGGTGGTCCAGCCCAACACCAGCGTGTACGAACTCGTGCTCAGCTACGCGCCCAGAACCATCTGGCTGGGCTTCTGGTCGGTGCTCATCGCCATCTTCATCGGCATCCCGCTCGGCTTCTACGCGGGACTCAATCCGAACACGTTCAGCGACTACGTCGCGTCGTTCGGTGGTATCGTGTGGCGTGCGATGCCGAACTTCTGGCTCGCGGTCATCCTGATGAGCGTCCTCTCACAGTCCGAGAAGATACTGTTCGGATTCGACTGGGAGGCGTGGCTCGTCCCGACCATCGTGACGGGACCGCCGCCGCTTCCGGACCCCATCTGGGGGCTGTTCACCAACCCCGACCAGTTCCTTCGGGCACTGAAGAAAATCGCCCCGGCCGCAATCGTTCTCGGCTCGGCGTCGATGGGTAACGAGATGCGTATCGGCCGAACCGCGGTCCTCGAAACCATCAACTCCAACTACATCGAGACCGCGAAGGCGAAGGGCGTCCCGCCGCGGTCGCTCGTGTGGAAACACATCTTCCGGAACGCGCTCATCCCGCTGGTGCCAATCATCACCGGCGAGGCGTTCCTCCTCATCGGCGGGTCGGTCCTCGTCGAGACGGTGTTCGACATCAGCGGCATCGGATTCCTGTTCTTCCAGGGCATCACGAACGGTGACATGCCCCTCGTCGGGTCGCTGATGTTCATCTTCATCCTGCTGGTCGTGGTGATAAACATCGTTCAGGACCTGCTGTACACGATAATCGACCCGCGAGTCGGCTACGACGGAGGTAACTAATATGAGCGGAGTCAACGACGACGCCGACGCATCGCTCGTCGAACGCATTCGAGAAACGCCCCAGCCAGCGATGCGGTGGCTCGCGGGCGCGCTGGCGCTGTTCGTCCTCGAAGCCGGTGCGGTCGTCAATGCGGTCACCGGACTGTTCGGCTCTCCGGTCGATATCCCGACGCTGCTCTCGCGGGACGTCATCCCGAACAACGGCTATCAGACGCCAGCGGGTGTCTGGGAGGAGACGTTCCTCGGTCTCTCGGCCGGACAGGCGTGGGCGTTCCGCGTCGTCCTCATCTACCTGTACGCGTTCATCGTGGCGTGGTGGGTCTGGCGGGGCTATCTCGTCTTCCGAAAACACTACCGTCACGCCGACTGGACGCCCCGCGACGACATGGTGGACCGACTTCGGGGCCACCGATGGGGGCAGTTCGGCGCGATTATTGTGTTCATGTTCGTCGTGATGGCGCTGTTCGCGCCTGCGCTCGGCCCGACGACGGTCGAACGGACCATCTCCGACCCGTACTCGTATCACGTCGAGTACTACGAGGACGGCGAACTCCAGAACACCACGGTCGGACAGGCGAACCTCGGTTCGCGGTCGCAGGGCAACCCCGACCGAAACGTCGGTCCGATGCAGTACGACGACTTCGGTCGGTTCCATCCGTTCGGAACGATACCGAGCGGGAAGGACATGTTCACGTTCATGGCCGCGGGGGCGCGGGTGTCGCTGTTCATCGGTCTGGTGTCAATCGGCATCAGCGGGTTCATCGCCGCGGCCTTCGCGTTGCTGACCGCCTACTACAAGGGACTGGTCGACCTCGTGGTCGTCATCACCGGCGACTCGATAATGTCGCTCCCGAGACTGCTGTTCGTGATGCTGTTGTCGGTGGTGCTCGGCGGGTCGTGGATATCGAGCATCTACAACGGCGGCTTCCTGTTGGCGCTCATCTTCGCCGGGACGGGTTGGCCGTTCCTCTGGCGGTCGGTCCGCGGTCCGGCGTTTCAGGTGGCCGAACAGGAGTGGATAGACGCCGCCAAGAGCTTCGGTCAGAAACCGCGGGTGACGATGCAAAAGCACATGGCACCGTACATCCTCGGCTATCTGTTGGTGTACGCCTCGATGAGCCTCGGCGGCATCATCGTCGCGGTCGCGGGCCTCTCGTTCCTCGGACTCGGAATCAGCCCGCCGACGCCCGAGTGGGGCCGCGCCATCGACATGGGGCAGGCGTACGTCACCACTTCCTCGTGGCACATCTCGTTCATCCCGGGCGTGATGATTGTGCTGGTCGTAACCGCGTTCAACGCGCTGGGCGACGGTATCCGTGACGCCGTTGACCCGCAGAGCGAGGGCGGCGACACGAGTACTGAGGCCACCGCGGGCACCGGAGGTGGTGCCTGATGGCACAGACCGAACGCACCGAGACTCGCAGCGAGCAGGAGCCGCTGCTCTCGGTGGAGAACCTGCAGACGGCGTTCTTCACGGATAAGGAGGTGATTCGGGCGGTAGACGGCATCAGCTTCGACATCCGGCGGGGCGAGACCGTCGGCATCGTCGGCGAGTCCGGGTCCGGAAAGAGCGTCACCGCCCGGTCCATCATGGGACTGGTCGATACGCCCGGTCGAATCCTCGACGGTAGCAGCATCCGGTTCGACGGCGAGGAACTCACCGACAAAACCGAAAAGGAGTACCGCAACATTCGGGGCGGCGACATCGCGATGGTGTTCCAGGACCCGCTCACCAGTCTGAACCCCGTCTACTCGGTGGGCAACCAAATCAAGGAAGCCCTCCGACTTCATCAGGGGATGAAGGGCGCGCAAGCCACGGAGGAAGCCATCGACCTCTTGGAGGCGGTGGGCATCCCGGACGCCTCGCGGCGGGTCAAAGAGTACCCCCACGAGTTCTCGGGCGGGATGCGCCAGCGCGCGGTCATCGCGATGGCGCTGGCGTGTGACCCCGAACTCCTCATCTGCGACGAGCCAACGACCGCGCTCGACGTCACGATTCAGGCCCAGATTCTCGAACTGCTCGACGACCTGCAGGAGAAGCGCGACCTCGCTATCATGTTCATCACCCACGACATGGGCGTCATCGCCGAGACGTCCGACCGAGTCAACGTGATGTACGCGGGCGAAGTCGTCGAGAGCGCGCCCGTCGAGGAACTGTTCGCGAATCCACGCCACCCCTACACCCAGGGACTCCTCAAGTCAATTCCGGGCAATCAGCCCGACGCCGACCGCCTCGAAACCATCGAGGGCGACGTGCCGACACCGAACGAACCCGCGACGTACTGCCGGTTCGAACCCCGATGTCCCAAGGCGTTCGACGACTGCACTCGGGTCCACCCCGAAGGGGTCGAAGTCAACGCCGACGCCGACGACCACACCGCCGCCTGCCTGCTGTATCCCGAAGACGAGTCTCGGGAGGAGGCGGTCGCAGTCCACGACCGACGCGGCAACGACGAGGAGGTGACCAACGAATGAGCGAACAGATACAGGAGTCGGTGAGTGTCGCGACGGGCGAGACGCTCGTCGAAATCAACGACCTCAAGACGTACTACGACGACGGCGCGATTCTCGATTCGAACCCGGTCAAAGCCGTCGATGGCGTCAACTTCGACATCAAGCGCGGCGAGACGCTGGGACTGGTCGGCGAGTCCGGCTGTGGCAAGACCACGCTCGGACGCACCCTCATCCAGTTAGAGGACGCCACCGATGGCGAGGTGTTGTTCGATGGGACGGACGTGACCGAACTGTCGGGCACCGAACTCAAGAACTGGCGGCGCAACAGCCAGATGGTGTTCCAGGACCCCGAATCGAGTCTGAACGACCGGATGACCGTCGGCGAAATCATCCGCGAACCGCTCGACGTTCACGCCTGGAACACGCCCCAAGAGCGCCGCGAACGAGTCCGGGAACTCCTTGACGTAGTGGGGCTTCGCCCGGAACACTACTACCGGTACCCCCACCAGTTCTCGGGCGGCCAGCGCCAGCGCATCGGCATCGCGCGCGCACTCGCGCTCGAACCCGAGTTCGTCGTGCTCGACGAACCGGTGTCGGCGCTCGACGTGAGCGTCCAAGCCCAGATTCTGAATCTCTTGGAGGACCTCCAAGACGAGTTCGGACTGACGTACCTGTTCATCGCCCACGACCTCTCGGTCGTCCGGCACATCTGTGACCGAGTTGCGGTGATGTATCTCGGCCACGTGATGGAACTCGGCGACAGCGAGGAGTTGTTCGACAATCCGAAGAATCCGTACACGCACTCGCTGCTGTCGGCGATTCCCGAACCCGACCCGACCGCGAACAAAGAGCGCATCACCCTGCGCGGGACGCCGCCGAGTCCGCGCGACCCGCCGAAGGGGTGTCCGTTCACGACTCGGTGTCCGATGAAGATTCGGCCCGAGAAGTATCAGAACATGGACGCCGACCTCTGGGTCGCCATCGAGGTGTTCCGCGAAGTCCTGCGCGAGCGTGCGCGCGCCGAGAAGACGCTGACCGAAATCGCAAAGGAGAAACTCGGGATGGACACTCGGTTTTCGAGCATCGGCGAGATTCGGACCGAACTGTTCGCGGAGTTGGACGTGCCGAGCGAAGTGCGCGAGCACATCGACACTGCGGCGACGTACGTCGCGAACAACGAGGAGGCGAAGGCGCGCGAGTATCTCGGCGAGGAGTTCGGAAGCATCTGTGACTCGGAGACGCCCGCCCACCACGTGGTGAGCGACACCGGCCGGGCGAGTACGTGCCACCGTCACCTCGCTGAGTACGACGAACCCGACGAGTTCACACCCTACACCGAACGGTGATGTCTTCGACCGCCTCGCGCCGCGCTCGGCAGGCGCTCGACGCGCTCGCGTACGCCCTCGCGGTTGCGGCAGTCGTGTTCGCTGGCGGCGCTGTCGTCGGGTTTGCGGCGGGAGGCGGTCTGGTGACCGCGAAGTTCGTGATGTTCGTCGTGGGGTTGTTGCTGTTCGGATACGGGACGTTTCAGTTGCGTCCGAGTCCGCCGTGGGGGACCGAATCGACCGAAGACGGCGAACTGAAGGTGACGCGAAACACCTCGAACGGGAGGGTGGTCGGGTCGCGCGACGAGACCCGATTTCAGGCGGCGGTCCAGCAGATTCCGCCGGTGTCGCGCTACCCGCTCGCGCCCGACGATAGGCTCTCGGACGGCGCGAAGTTGTTCCTCGCCAGCCTCGCGGTGCTCGCGTGGTCGTTCGTCATGGAGACCGTCTTCGGTGTCGGGGTGTGACTCGGCCGCCGTGACGACCGCCAAGCAACAAATTTTACCGCCAGCAGGTAGACAGACACACGTATGCCAGAGACCGGGGCCGGGGACGACACCGACTACGCCGAGCAGATTGCGGCCAGCGCCGACGTTCACAAGAACGCGTGGCAGCGCACCATCGAGGACATGCAGACGATGGCCGACGACCTCGAAGCCGAGGGGTGGGATGTTCTGCCCATCGGCGCGGGCCACACCGCACCCACCAACCCCGACGCGGGCGAGACCGACCGCTTCGGACTCGTCCACGTCGTGCCGGGCAACAAGGCCGAGGCGTTCGCCGACGCGGTGGAGACCGGGAAATTCCCGAAGTATCAGGTGTTCCGCAACGAGATGCAGGGCCGAGTCTTTCTGGTGACCCAACTGCTCGACCCCGATACCGAGCAGGCCATCCTCATCGCGGGCAACTTCGAGGTCCGCCACGCGGCCGGTCTGGTCAAGAACGCGCTCGAAGAGGACGTGATGTACACTCACGTCCAGAAACTCGACAAGACGCACTTGGGGTCGTTCCGCCACGACGACGTGGAGAAGTTCTTCCCGAATCCGGAGAAGTACACGGGCTACGGCGTGGAGTTCGAGGTCGATTCGGACGGGGACGACTCGGAGTAATCACTTCGCGAAAGCTATTGTTCCAGGGACGTTTCGGGCAGGGTCTTCGCTCGCTTTAGGTACTTTTCCAAGTCGAGTGTTCCACCGGTATTTGGCGGGTGGATATAAATACCTCTATACATAAGACCGCGGAATTTTGGCCTGTCGAGGGTTTGAACGGAGGTATTGACGGTGTTAGAAATCGCAGTGGATTCGTTGATTGTTCCACCCTATTTTTGCGTCCGCATATATTACCAGGGGCCGTTTTTACGGAACCATGAGAAAGAGAAGCTTAGATGGTGAAAAACTCAGCCCCGCAGATCAGAATGTCTGGTACGGTCTCAACAAACAGGTGAGCACAGAATGACTGTGGGTTCTGCATTTTTTATCGGCCTAATTGGACTGATTGGTCTGATAGCCGTGATGGTAATTATTGCATCAAAAGATTGGTCCTGCTTTAGCCTGACAATGGAGTTGGGCGAGTTTATCAAGGCCGAACTGTCAGCAGAGCGCCCTGACGACGAGTACCGTCAACGGTAGCTAGCTAGCTTCGTAGTAGTGGCCGCGTCCACTGGAGGACGACACAAAGCTAGCTGTTGCTTCCACCAATGAGAAACCGCACAGCACCGCGACCGCACCTCGCCCTCCCCAACCGCCTGCGTTGCTCGCTTCGCTGTGCTACTCGGCCCTCGCGCGGTTCGGCGCGGCCACTGACGGGCCGCGCCAGCGCGCGCCGGGATTGGTGTCCCACCGAGCGCGTCGTGGTTTGGTTCGCTCTAGACCGATTTCAACGACCGACGACCACCGCGTACTCCCGGTCCAAATTTCCCACCGCTACGAGTGTTCGCTTCGTAGACTACAAGAAGGCCCAACACGTACGCGCCGAACATGAACGTCGGCGAAGCCATGACGCCACGCTCGGAAGTCGTCACCGCGACCATTCCGGGCACCCGTGACGACGTGCTCGAATACCTACAGGAACGCTCGTTCTCCTCGGTCCCCGTAGTCAAGGAGACCGACGACGGCGAGGAGTTTCAGGGACTCGTCTCCCGAGACGACCTCATCGAGAACCCCGACGAAGACCAACTCGCCATTCTGATGCGCGAGGTCCCGACCACGACTCAGGACACGACCATCGAGGAGGTCGCGGCGCTGATGGTCACCGAGGGAACCCGGCGCGTGCCGGTCGTGGACGGCACGCTAGAGGGCATCGTCACCGTGACCGACGTGGTCCGGGCCATCGCCGACGGGGACGCCGACGGCGAGACGCAGGTCGCCGAGTTGGCGGCCCGCGACGTGAACACCACCTACGACGAGGTGCCGCTCACGGTCGCCGAGCGCGAACTCTACTACGCCAACCTCCCCTACGCGGTCGTGCTGGACGCCGACGGCGAGATGGACGGCGTGCTGACCGAGGTGGACATCATCGACGTGGCGCGCGTGGTCGAAGGCGAAGCCGACACCGGCGACTCCATCGCCGACGACGACGACGACTGGAAGTGGGAGTCCATCAAGGCCGTCGGCAAGCGCTACCTGCCGACCCGGAACGTCGAGATTCCGGCCGCGCCCGTCCGGGAGTTCATGACCCACGACGTGGTGACGGTCTCGGGGACCAAGACCGCGAAGGAGGTCGCCCAGATGATGCTCCGCCACGACATCGAACAGATTCCGCTGGTCAACGGCGACGAACTCACGGGCATCGTCCGCGACATCAATCTCCTGGAGGCGCTCCGATGAGCCGCGACCTCGTGGAACTCGCCAAGCGCCGGGGTTACTTCTTCCAGTCGGCGAGTGCGTACGGCGGCGTCTCGGGCTTCTACACCTACGGCCCGGAGGGCGCGACCCTGAAGGACAACGTCGAGGACGCGTGGCGCGAGCGGTTCCAAGTTCGGGAGGGTCACCGCGAAATCGACGCCCCGACCGTGATGCCCGAACCCGTCTTCGAGGCGTCGGGTCACCTCGACACCTTCGACGACATGCTCGTTGAGTGCCCCGAGTGCGGCGAGAGCCACCGCGCCGACCACCTCATCGAGGACAACACCGACATCGAGGAGGCCGAGAGCATCCCGATTTCCGAGGTCGAGGACCTCATCGCGGACCACGACCTCCGGTGTCCGAACTGCGACGCCGAACTCGCCGGGGTACCGGTCGAGGACTTCAACCTCATGTTCGAGACCAACATCGGTCCGGGCGACTCCTCGCCGGGCTACCTCCGGCCCGAGACCGCGCAGGGCATCTTCGTGGAGTTCCCCCAGCTCGCGGAGTACGCCCGGAATCAGCTCCCGTTCGGTATCACGCAAATCGGCAAGGCCTACCGGAACGAAATCAGCCCCCGGAAGTCCATCATCCGGGTCCGGGAGTTCACGCAGGCCGAGTTGGAACACTTCATCGACCCCACCGAGGACGAACCCCCGCTCGACCGCGTGGCCGACGTGGAACTCACGCTCTATTCCGCCGAGGAACAGGAGAAAGACGACGGCGAGTACGTCACGAAGACCGTCCGAGAAGCCGTCGATGAGGGCATCGTCCACGAGTGGATAGCCTACTACCTCGGCGTCGGCAAGCAGTGGTACGAGTCCATCGGCGTGGACATGGACCGGTTCCGCTACCGCCAGCACCTCCCGGGCGAGCGCGCCCACTACTCGGCGGACTGCTGGGACGCCGAGAGCGAGGTGGACGGCGACTGGATAGAGATTACGGGCTACTCCTACCGGAGCGACTACGACCTCGGCAAGCACGACGAGTACTCCGACGACGACTTCACCGTGTTCAAGCAGTACGACGAGCCGAAAGTGGTCGAGCGCGCCACCGTGGACCCCGACATGAGCTACCTCGGTCCGGAGTTCGGCGGCGCGGCGGGCGACATCGCTGACGCGCTCGAAACGCTCGCCGAACGCGACCGCAAAGCCTTCGACGGCGAGGAAGTCGCCGTCGAAGTTGGCGGTGAGGAGTACGCCATCCCGACCGAGAAGACCGGCTTCTCCGTCGAGGAGGTCAAGGAGACGGGCGAACACGTCCTCCCCCACGTGGTCGAACCGTCCATCGGTATCGACCGCGTCGTCTACACCGTCCTCGACCACGCCTACGAAACTGACGAAATCGAGGGCGAGACGCGAACGCGTCTCGCGCTCGAACCCGCGGTCGCGCCCACCTTCGTCGGCGTGTTCCCGCTGATGGACAAGGACGGCATGGGCGAGGTCGCCCGCGAAATCACCGACGACCTGCGCGCGGCGGGTCTCGACGTGACCTACGACGACTCGGGTAACATCGGTCGGCGCTACCGCCGACAGGACGAGGTCGGCACCCCGTTCTGCGTCACGGTGGATTACGAGAGTCTGGAAGACGACGCAGTCACGCTCCGCGAGCGCGACTCGACCGAACAGGTCCGGGTGCCGATTTCGGACCTCGACGACCTCCTCGCCGACCTGCAGGCGGGCGAAACGACCTTCGCGGAACTCGACGCGCCAGCGCCCGAGCAGTGACCGTGGCAGGGGAACTCAAGCGCCGACTCGTCCACGTCAGCGGCACCGGCTACCCGGCGCTGTTCCTGCTCGGTCTCGCGAGCTACGACCAACTCCGCCTCCTGCTCGTCGCGAGTTCGGTCGCCGCGCTCGCGCTCGAAGCGGTGCGTTTACTCGTCGGTCTCGACTGGCGAATCTTCGACGAACTCACCCGCGAGTACGAGCAGGACAACGTCGCGGGCTACGCGCTCTACATGTTCGGGATGACCGTGGCCGCGCTCGCGTTCGAACCCCGCGTTGCGATTCCCGCGATGTTGATGCTCACCATCGCCGACCCCATCAGCGGCCTCGTCGGGTCGGGCGAACTCGGCGTGAAAGCCGCCCACACCCTCCTGCTCACGTTCGGCGTCTGCGTCCTCATCGCCAGTCTCTCCGGGCTTCCCGTGATTGCGGCCATCCTCGGCGCGCTCGCGGCGACGTTGGCTGACGGCGCGAAGCCGGTCATCTCGGGCTACGTCGTCGACGACAATCTCACGATTCCGGTGGGCGCGGCGGTCGCGATTTATCTGTCGCTGCAGTACCTGCCGACGGTGACATTCTGAGAACGCGCGAGTTCACCGCGGCCGGGCCGAAACTGGCTTTTTCGCCTTCGTTTCACTTTCACCCCGCAACGCGAACCCTTTAATCGCTTGCCGACGAACCTCTCCACGAATGGCGACGACCGGCGAGCAGCAGTACGTCGAACACGAACTCCTCGTCCCGGAGTTCATCGAGCGCCGACTCTACCAGCTACAGCTGGCGGGGTCGGCCAAGGACACCCACACGCTGGTCTGTCTGCCGACCGGTCTCGGCAAGACCACGGTCAGCCTGCTCGTGACCGCCGAGCGACTCGCCGACGTGGGGGGAAAGGTGCTATTTCTCGCGCCGACGAAACCGCTGGTCCAGCAACACACCGACTTCTACCGCGAGGCGCTCGACGTACCCGACGACGACATCGTGATGTTCACCGGCGAGGTGAGTCCCGACGACCGGGCCGAACTCTGGCAGAGCGCGCGAGTCGTCATCGCCACGCCGCAGGTGGTCGAGAACGACCTCGTCGGGAGTCGGGTCGATTTGGGCGACGTAACCCACCTTACCTTCGACGAGTGCCACCGTGCGACCGGCGACTACGCCTACAACTACATCGCCGAGCGATACCATCAGGACGCGGCCGAC
The DNA here is from genome assembly GCF_004143485.2 of Halorussus amylolyticus. GTDB lineage: Archaea > Halobacteriota > Halobacteria > Halobacteriales > Haladaptataceae > Halorussus > Halorussus amylolyticus. The sequence continues at coordinate 51,025 of NZ_ML974130.1, forward strand.
CCCCTGATAACCGGGATGAGCGCCTCGCCGGGCGGCGACGAGGAGGAGATTCTCGACGTGTGCGAGAACCTCGGCATCCGGAACGTCGAGGTGATGACCGAGGAGGACAGCGACGTGGACGAGTTCACCCACGACACCGAAGTCGAGTGGGAGCGCGTGGAGTTACCCGACGAGATTCTGGAGATTCGAGACGCTTTGAACGAGGTCATCGAGGACCGACTGGAGAAACTCAAGACCCTCGGCATCACGCGCAAGACCAGCGCCGACCTCTCGGAGACCGACCTCAAGAAGATGCGGGCGGAACTTCAACAGCTCATCGACAACGACCAGTCGGAGGGGTTCAAAGGCATGTCGGCGCTCGCGGAAATTCGGAAGCTCCGGACCGCGGTGACCTACGTCGAGACCCAGAGCGTCGAGGCGCTCGGACGGTACTTCGAGCGCCAGCGCAACGCCGCCCGGAGTTCCGGCGCGTCGAAGGCGAGCCAGCGGTTCGTGAGCGAACCCAAGGTCAAGGAGGCGATGCGTCGGTGCGAGGAGTACGACGGCCTCCACCCGAAGTACTCGCGCGCTCGCATCCGCATCGCCGAGACGCTCGGCATCGAGAACGGCGAGCGCGTCATCGTGTTCACCGAGTCCCGCGACACCGCCGAGGCGCTCACCGACTTCCTCGGCGCGCACTTCGACACCCAGCGGTTCGTCGGACAGGGCGACAAGGACGGGAGCGACGGCATGACCCAGAAACAACAGCAGGAGACGCTCGACCGCTTCCGGGCCGGGGAGTTCGAGGTGCTTGTCTCGACTTCGGTCGCCGAGGAGGGCCTCGACGTGCCCGAGGTGGACCTCGTGCTGTTCTACGAACCCGTCCCGACCGCCATCCGGTCAATCCAGCGCAAGGGTCGGACCGGCCGACAGGCCGAGGGGAAGGTCGCGGTCCTGCTCGCCGAGGACACCCGCGACGAGGCGTACTTCTGGATTTCGAAGCGACGCGAGGACGAGATGGAGGACGAACTCCGGAAACTCAAGGGGGTCGCCAGCGAGATGGAGGACGAACTCGACGACTCGCAACGACAGTTGGGCGACTTCGGGAGCGACCCGAAAGCGACCGCCGAAGCGTCCACGAGCGAGGTCGAACACGGCTTGCAGGAATTCGATACCGGGGAAGCTAACACCGGGGACGCCGACGCCGAGGACGCCTCGGCGTCGGCGTCCAGCGAGAGCGAAGATACTGACGAAACCACCGATGGCGAAACCGAGACCTCCGAGTCGGGCGAGACGGTCGAAATCGTGGCCGACCAGCGCGAACTCGACTCGACCATCGCCCGCGACCTCTCGACCCGCGAGGGAATCGAGACACGACTCGAAACCCTCGCGGTCGGCGACTACGTGCTGAGCGACCGCGTGGTGGTCGAGCGCAAGTCGGTCTCGGACTTCCTCGACACCCTGACCGGCGGAGACAGGTCCCTGTTCGACCAGATTCGGGACGCGACCCGCCACTACGCCCGGCCGATTCTGATTCTGGAGGGCGGCGACCTCTACGAGGAGCGCAACGTCCACCCGAACGCGGTTCGCGGAGCCTTGGCATCGCTCGCGGTCGATTTCGGCGCGAGCGTCCTCCGGACCCGAGACGAGGCCGACACCGCCGACCTGCTGGAGGTCGTAGCGACTCGCGAACAGGAGAAAGACGACCGCGAGGTGTCGGTCCACGGTGAGAAGGCGAGCAAGACGCTCGCCGAACAGCAGGAGTACGTGGTCGGGTCCATCGCCGACATCGGCCCCGTCACGGCTCGCGCCCTGCTGGAGGAGTTCAGAACGGTCGAATCGGTGATGACCGCGCGCGAGGACGACCTGCTGGAGGTTCAGGGCGTCGGGCAAGTCACCGCCGAGCGAATTCGGGAAGTCGTCGGGAGCGATTACGACGAGTAATCGCGGCTGACCGCCGTAAACGGTTCTGAACGATGCCCGGGAATGCTCCGATTACTCGGTAGGATACTGCCACCCCCGCACATGCGTAATGCTACCTTGGAACGTGGTAACACGGTTTTACGCTCGCGTTGTCGGGTGAAACTCGGCGAAACGGCTGTTACCAATTAAACTCCCGGCTATCGTCAGGTAGGTACTGAGTAACATGACGTACGACTTCCCCTCCGCCCGAACCTCGGAATTCGACGATTCGCGATACGACGGGTCGAGCGACGGACCCCACGCCGCGGACGAGCGGCGGTTGTACGGTGAGCCGCACCACGAACCTCGAACCGAGTACGACGAGCAGGCGCTCTACGGCGACCCGCAGCACGAACCCCGCGACGAGAACGACGACTCCCGCGACATCGAAGTGCTGTTCGCGCGGATGCAGGCCGCGCCGGTCATCCGACCGCGAACGCTCGGACCGCGGACGCCCTCGGCGGTCGAGACGACCGAACGATAGCGAGAGACCGGCCGACAGCGACGGCCCGGCCGACAGGGGCCGGACCCTACCGATTCGCCCGGTCGAGCGCCGCAAGCGCCTCGGCGGCCTCGCGCGTGGCTGCGAGCAGGTCGCGCGCCCGAGCCACGTCGTCGGTCTCCTCGGCGCGGCGCGCGAGGTCGGTCAGCGTCCGGACCAGCGATTCGCGGGCCGGGGAGAGGTCGGCCGTCCCCGCTTTGCTACCGGAAGCCGACCGCCCGGAGTGGTCGTGATTTCGGCCCCGCTGTGAGGGCGGGTCGCGCAGATTCGAGCGGTCGGCGTGTCGGTCCGCGACCCGAACGCCGTCGATTTCGACGCGGGGCTCGTCGGTGCTTGCTCCCTCGGGTTCGTCGGTCGTTCGGTTCGCGGCTTCGGTTTGGGTGGTCGGGTCGGTCGGCTCGCCTCGGTCGTCGTCGGCCGACTCGGTCTCGTTTTTCCCGGCGTCTGCAGCTTCGCCCCGTCCCCCATCGACTTCGCGCTGGCAGGTCGGACAGAACTCCTGACCGTCGTACCGGAAGATGGGGTCGCCACACTCGTTGCAGTGCTTGCCGGTCATCGTCGCGCCCTGCAAGAGGAGTTCGCTCATCCGCTGGGTGTTCTCGCGGTCCTTCTTGTCCTGCTCGTACTTCTCGCGGAGCTTCTCTCGCTCGGCCTCCTTGTCGAAGCCCGAATCGTCGCTGCTCATGTCGGGTAGATGGTGCCGATTGCCGAAAAAGGTCGTGTTCTCGGGCGTTCGACGCGCCGGAAGCGTCCCCTGCCGTCTCTCCCTCTGTTTTTCGGGATTTCCGAAGGGCTTAACAGATTTGCGGGCGGGGATTCACGTGGTATGACGAAAATCAGCGTGGTCGGCGCGGCCGGAACCGTCGGGGCCGCGGCGGCGTACAACATCGCGCTTCGGGACATCGCGGACGAACTCGTTCTCGTAGACATCCCGGACAAGGAGGAAGACACCGTCGGGCAGGCCGCCGACGTGAACCACGGCGCGGCGTACGACGCCAACACGACCGTCCGACAGGGCGGCTACGAGGCGACCGAGGGGTCGGACGTGGTGGTCATCACCGCCGGAATCCCGCGCCAGCCCGGCCAGACCCGAATCGACCTCGCGGGCGACAACGCGCCCATCATGGCGGACATCGGGTCGTCGCTCGCGGAGTACAACGACGACTACGTCACGATTACGACCTCGAACCCGGTGGATCTCCTGAACCGCCACCTCTACGAGACCGGCGACCGGTCGCGCGAGCAGGTCATCGGCTTCGGCGGCCGACTCGACTCCGCGCGGTTCCGGTACGTCCTCGGCCAGCGATTCGACGCCCCCGTTCAGAACGTCGAGGCGACGATTCTCGGCGAGCACGGCGACGCGCAGGTCCCCGTCTTCTCGAAGGTCCGCGTGAACGGCAACGACCCCGAGTTCGGCGACGACGAGAAGGACGAGATTCTCGACGAACTCAAGACCAGCGCGATGAACGTCATCGAGAAGAAGGGCGCGACCGAGTGGGGTCCCGCCACGGGCGTCGGCCACATGGTCGAAGCTGTGGTCCGGGACACCGGCGAGGTCCTGCCCGGCTCCATCGCGCTCGACGGCGAGTACGGCCACGACGACGTGGCGCTCGGCGTCCCCCTCAAACTCGGCTCGGACGGCGTCGAGGAAGTCGTGGAGTGGGACCTGACCGAGTTCGAGCGCGAACAACTCGGTGAGGCCGCCGACAAGCTCGCAGAGCAGTACGAGAAAATCGCCTGAGGACTTCTCTCCGAACGACTTTTCGACTCTTTTCGACGACCGTCGCCAAAGTATATCGGTACGGAGGTACAAGACCCGCGCATGTCCCGTGAGCAGACTCTCTCCCGCGAGCGAACCCGCTCGTCCACCCGAGACCAGCCCAACACCTTCGTGAACGCGCTGGTCGGTGCCGTCGTCACCGTCGTCACTGCGCCGCTCCTCCCATTCGCCGCCATCATCGGCGGCGGCGTCGCGGGCTTCCTCCAGCGCGGCGACCTCGCTGAGGGCGCGAAGGTCGGCGCGTTCGCGGGAGCCGTCGCCAGCATTCCGGCCGCGCTGGTCGCGTGGCTCGTGGTCGGCTTCTTCGGTCTCGGCTTGGGCCTCGACCCGCTCTTCGGACTCTCCATCGTCTTCGCTGGTCTGTTGTTGCTCGTCGTCGCGGGCTATCTCGTCGGCGCTGGTGCGCTCGGGGGCGCGCTCGGCGCGTACCTGCGTCAGGAAATATAAGTTATTTTGCGTTTGTGCGGTGCGAACGTACCACTTTTATCAACTGGTACTGAAACTCTCTCAAGAACAGTGTCCCACGAAGCCGGGATAGAACTGCCTCTCTCGCCAGAATCGCTCGACAGCGGAACGAGCGTCCTCGTCACCGGGGAGCCGCTGACGGGAAAGCGAGCCGTGATGCTGGAGCTGTTGGACACGCCGGACCGTGGAGCCATCCTCGCGACGACCAAACAAGATGGGACACGGTTGCGCCGAATCTTCGACCAGCGATACGACCTCGACGCGTGGGACCTCCGCTTGGTAGACTGTGTGAGCAAGGGCCAGTCTCTCGACGGCGTTCGAGACACCGACACGGTGCGCTACGTCACCGACTCGGGCGACCTCACCGGAATCGGCATCGAGCTTTCGGGGTTCATGCGGGAGTTCTATCACGACGAGGACATCGAACACGCGCGTCTCGGATTCGATTCGCTGTCGCCCGTCCTCATGTACGCCGACCTCCGACGGGTCTATCAGTTCCTCCACGTCGTCACCGGGCGAATCGCGAGTTCGGGGTTCACGGGCGTCTTCACCCTCGATACGGTCGGCGGCGACCGCCAAATCTCCGGGCAACTGACGCAGTTGTTCGACGCGCTCGTGGAGGTCAGAGAAACAGACGACGCCACCGAACTACGCGTCCGCGGCGGCGATTTCGGCCCACGGACGTGGACGGCGTTCTGAGCAGTCCTTCGCTCGCCTCGAAATCCCTCGCTCGCGCAGGAGACCGTCACTCGTCTTGGAGATACCGCTTCGCCAAATCGACCACGGGGGATTCGCGCCGGTCGAACACGAACGCGAGACCCGACCACTCGCGGTACGGGAAGTGGGCGACCTGCACGTTCTCGTACCACCGAATCGTCGCGTCGAGCGTCCCGAAATCGAATAGCGGTCGCTCTCGCGGCGGGTCTCCCAGCCCCTTCATCACGATGGTCTCGATGCGCTCTTCGAGTTCGTCGTCGGTGTACTGCTCGCGAACGTCCTCTCTGATGAACAGCACCTTTGAGTCGTCGGCAGTGAATCGGACCGCGAGACGGAGCGGTGCGTCCGTCTGCTCGCGGAGCTGGCTGATGAGGTCTCGAATGTCGTCGTTCACGTCGCGCAGTTCGTCGGATATCTCGTCGAGTTCCTCGTCGAGATTCTCCCGCGGTTCCTGTGGCGTATCGACCATGTTCTCGAACGGACCGAAGTGCGGTCGATGTATAACAGTTAGTGAAATCGGCGTCTGCGTTACCCAGACAGAAATCGACTTCACGGAGGAGTCCGAATCGCCGAGCATGCACGACGAACGCTCCCGCGAACTGTACGACCGGGCGCTCTCGGTTCTCCCCGGCGGCGTCAACTCCCCCGTCCGAGCGACCCGACCCTACCCGTTCTTCGTCGAGCGCGGGGACGGCGCGCACGTCGTCGACGCCGACGGCAACAAGTACGTCGATTACGTGATGGGGTACGGCCCGCTCCTGCTCGGCCATGACCTGCCCCAGCAGGTCGAATCGGCCGTCCAGTCGCGACTCGCCGACGGCCCGATGTACGGCGCGCCCGCCGAGGTCGAGGTCGAACTCGCGGAGTTCATCGCCCGCCACGTCCAGAGCGTCGAGATGGTGCGGTTCGTCAATTCGGGCACCGAGGCGACCACCTCGGCTGTTCGACTCGCGCGCGGGCACACCGGCCGCGACAAAATCGTCGTCATGCAGGGCGGCTACCACGGCGCGCAGGAATCGACCCTCGTTCAGGGCGAGACCGGCGCGGTCGCGTCCCCGAGTTCGAACGGCATCCCCGACGCCTTCGCGGCCGAGACCATCACCGTCCCGTTCAATGACGAGGAGGCGGTTCGCAACGTGTTCGAGGAGCGCGGCGACGAGATTGCCGCGGTCCTCGCCGAACCCATTCTCGGCAACTGCGCTTCGGTGGGGCCGGTCGAGGGCTACCTCGAAACGCTCCGGGAGGTCACCGACGACCACGGCGCGCTCCTGATTTTCGACGAGGTGATGACCGGGTTCCGAATCGGCGGACTTCAGTGCGCCCAAGGAAAGTTCGGCGTCGCGCCAGACCTGACCACCTTCGCGAAGGTCATCGGCGGCGGCTTCCCGGTCGGTGCGGTCGGCGGTCCCGCCGAGATTCTGGAGCAGTTCGCGCCCACCGGCGACGTGTTCCAGGCCGGAACGTACTCGGGCCACCCGCTGTCGCTCACGGCCGGACTGGAGATGCTCCGGTTCGCGGCCGAGAACGACGTGTACGACCACCTCAGCGATTTGGGCGACAAAATGCGGTCGGGCCTCACGGACATCCTCGAAGACCGCGCGCCGGAGTACACCGTCCTCGGCCACGACAGCATGTTCAAGGTCGTGTTCACCCGCGAGGGGCCGCGCGACACCGAGGGCCAGTGCGAGGCCGGATGCCGCCAGAACCCCGACTGCCCGCGATTCGGCTACTGCCCGAAGAACCGGGCCGACGTGGCGGCCGCCGAGACCGAGCGGTGGGAACGCCTGTTCTGGCCCGCGATGCGCGAGCAGGGGGTGTTCCTCACCGCGAATCAGTTCGAATCGCAGTTCCTGAGCTACGCGCATACTGAGGAAGACGTGGAGGAGACGCTGGAAGCGTACAAGGAAGCGTTGTAGCGAGCGAGAACGCTCCCAGTTATCAACACATATAATCTCCGACACCTATTTTAAATCATCGTTTGAACTGGATTTCGTACATACATGTCGTTCGGAGAATCTGGTCCGGCTGTCGAATCGAAATGGATGACGGTCCTCGAATACTCGATGTTCGGTTTCCCCGCGATGGTGGGGCTCGTCGGTCTGTTCCTGCTATACTCGTTTCGGGCACCTACCTTGGGAGAGCCACTGCTTGCAGGGTTGGGGGTGGTCCTCGTTGCGAGCACGCTCGGAGGATTCGTACTCGCGATTCTCATCGCCGTGAGCGTGTACGGCGATGCGAAGGCGGTCGCGAGCGCGGACGGAGAGTGGAACCCCTCACCGATACTGTACGGACTCGGCGGATTTTTCCTCTCCGGACTCGTCGGTGCTCACTACCTCTACAATCGGTATCGGTACACCACCACGCCGTCGAACGACTGGAACGGTTGGTGGTACGGCGTCGTCGCCTGTTTCGCGGTCGTCGTCGTGTCTGGTGTGGCGTCGGTTCTCGCGCTTCCGTTCACCGTCGGAATGTTCGGTGTCCTCTTCGTCGGTGGGGGCGTGCTCCCAATCGCGATTTACAAGGACGCGGTCAGCGTCCGAGCGACCGACAGCGACTGGGTTCCCAATCCGATTAATTACTTCTTCGTCATCCTCGTTTGCGCCGTCACCGTCGTCGTCCCGGCGGCCGTGAGCGGTTACTACCTGTTCAAGCGCCACCGACACGTCGGTGCTCCCTGAGAGCGCTTTCGGCGCGCTCTACTCCTCGGCGACCTCGACTCGCTCGCGGAGCCACGCGACCGCATCCGCCACCTCCTGGGCAGTCGTCCCGCTCACTTTCAGCCGATTCCGGGCCTCCGTGGCGGGGTAGCTCCCGACCGTCACGTCGAACCGCTCGCGGACGCCCGCGAGCGGTTCGACGACCGACGCCTCTGGTTGGGGCGTGTAGAGCGTGGTCGAGACGGTGTCGCCGCCGAACTCCCCGGCGACCTGCTCGAACAGCGCGCGCATCTCGGCCGGGACGCCCGGAAAGGCGTAGACGTTGTCGAGGACGCACCCGGGGCACAGCCCCTCGGGATTTATCAAGGCTCGACTTCCCGCCGGGAGCGCGGCCCACGCGTCCACATCCAAGCTTACGTCGTGGGCCTCGACCGTCTCGGGGTTCTCGTCGCGGTACGCCGCCACGGTTGCGAGCACGTCGTCGTGGACCGCGCCGTCCACCACGAGGTCGCGGCCGAACGCGTCGGCGATTGCGTCCCCGGTCACGTCGTCGTGCGTGCCGCCGAGTCCGCCCGTGACGACCACCGCATCGAAGGCGTCGGCCCACTCGCTGACGGTCTCGGCGATGAGTTCGCGGTCGTCGGGCACCGTAAGGATGCGCGCGACGGTCGCGCCGCTGTCGGTGAGTCGTCGGGCGAGCCACGACGCGTTCGTGTTCTCGGTGTCGCCCGCGAGCACCTCGTCGCCGACGGTGAGAATGGCGACTTCCATCGACGGAAGGAATGCGATTCCCAAATAAAAGCCGTCCGGTCGGCGAGGCGTCGAGGGTGCCACACGGCGGACCGTCGAGGGCGTCACACGGCGGACGAGCGTTCGCACGCGAACGCTCGTCCGCCACCGCGCTCGCCCGCGTTCGTCCGTACGCTCGCCCGCGTGCGACACTCGTTTATCGGTGCGCTCCCAACGCCGACTATGAGCAGTTCCGGCTACGCACGCGGAACCGACGGCTCACACCACTGGTACTGGGTGGCGGCCATCCCCGGCGCGTTCGTCCTCTGGGTGGCGACCCTCGCGTGGCTCGCGCTCGCGGCGTCGTTCGAGGCGTTCTCGTTCGGTGCGAGAGTGGTCGAACTCTCGATGGTCGCGCTCGGCATTCCGTTCGCGTTCCTCACCGCGTACTTCCCGGTCGCGGTGTATCGGGACGCTAACTACGTGAACCGGACGAGCGGGAAGTGGGCACCCGAGCCGATGCGCCAGGCGCTCGTCGCGCTCGCCGGTCTCGTCGTGCTGGTCGCGGTCGGAGCGGTCCTGTTGGTCCTCCGATTTCCGGTCAGTCCCGTCGTGCCGATTATCGCGGGCTTCGTCGCGAGCGTCCCGTTCGCGGTGTACTACCTCCGAAAGCGCGGGCGGTACGTCGGCGTCCCGAGCGCGCCGTGGACGTAGTTCGAGTGTGTCGTGAACGCACTCACAAACCGAGTCTGAGCGCGCGATTCGCCGTCAGAACCGCGAACCCGACGGCCATCACGCCCGCGAGGAGACCGAACCCGACCGTCCACCCCGCGGTGTCGGCCAGCACGCCGACCACGACGCTCCCCGTCGCGCCGAGCAGCATGTAGACGGTCCGGACCAGTCCGAAGCCAGCGCCGCGTTCTTCGGCCGAGAGCTTGTCGATGAACCGGGACTGAAGCGGCGCGCCCCAGCTCATCGCTACGCCTGCGAGACACACCCCGGCGACGAACGTCGAGAGACCCGACCCCCACGCGAGCGCGCCGTACCCGAGTACGCCGAGTCCCATCGACAGCGAGGCGGCGGCGTCTCTGTCGAAGCGGTCCGAGAGCCACCCCATCACGGGCTGAGTCGAGCCGTGGACGACGAAGTAGAGCGAGAACAGGCCGCTCGCGGTCGTGGCCCTCAGCCCGTGATGCTCGGCCAGAAACGTCGGCAGGAACGACGCGGTCGCCTGCCACGTGAACGCACCGGCCACCGCGAGAACCGTGGTGTAGACGATTTCCGGCCGGGAGAGGAGTCGGACCAGCGGGCCGAGCGCGAATCGCTCGCGCATCCGCTGGTCCGGTCGCTCGGGTTCGGTGGGCCGCACTCGCAGGGAGAACGCGACGAACGTGGGTGCGGCCACCACCGCGCCGAGCAGGAGTGCGGGCCGCCAGCCGTACCGGGTCGCGACCGCGGCGGCGGCGACCGGAACGAGCAACCCTGCGAGCGGACCGCCCGCGACGTGGACGCCGATGACCCGGCCGATGTCGTCGAAGTGCTTCGAGATAAACGTGGTCGCCACGCTGTAGTGGAGGCCCGCCCCCGCGCCGAGCGCGACGGCGAAGAGTGCGAACGTCGGGTACGACGGCGACACCGCGAGCAGGAGGCTCGCGACTGCGGTGAGTCCGACCGCGGTCAGGATGACCCGGCGCTCGCCGAATCGGTCGCCGAGGACGCCGCTCGGGAACTGCGCGAGCGCGTAGGCCGCCCACATTCCGGTGAGTGCGATTCCCACGGTTCCGGTCGTGACCTCGAACGACTCGGTGATTCGGGGCACGACCGGGCTAATGGCGATTCGCGCGGCCATCGTGGCGAAGAAGGCGACCGTGGCGAGCGCGAGAACCGTGTGTCTGTATCGCCACTTCACTACCGAGCGTTGGCGGAGTCGAACGAAGTGGCTTTGGGGTCCGGCAATCTCGGTGGCGGTGTCTACCGCTCGACGGGAGTGATGCGAGCCGAAAGTGTTCACGCGCCAATATTTATGTGGGAGCGAAAACACTATCTGACAATGAAACCTCGACGCATCGGTGTGTTAGCAGGCGTTATCAGCGCGCTCGGACTCGTCGCCCAGTTCGCCCCCTCGGCCATCGTCACCAGATGGGTCAACAACGGGCTGGAAGGGGCAGTTCCGGTAATCGGTACCACAGGTCAATCTGTCGCTATCTACACTCTCATCGTCGAGAGTGCGGGACCGCTCTCGGCGCTCCTGTTGGCAATCGGATTCGGATACTACGCCGCCCGCCACCTCGACGTGGCTCGCGAGTACCGTCGATTTGGTGCGGCGGTCGTCGTCGGCAGTCTGGTCAGTGTCGGGAGTATCTGGGCGGTTTGGCTGTACGTCGGTCAGTCCATGTCGCCGAATGCAAACAGCGTCTTGCTGGCTCTCCTTGTCCTCGTGCGGATGATTGCCGAGGTTTCGCTCGTTGTCGTCGGTGTCTTCGCCGGAGCGGCGCTGTCTCACTTCCGGACGAACGAGAAGATGCCCGCTCGGCCGACCGACGCCGATACGGAGGAGTCCTCGGTGACGCGAGAGTCTACGACCGACAGTGCGGACGCTCAGTCGGCCTCTGCGTGAGAACTCGGTAAATCGGTTCGGCGACGGAGACGCCAGCCACAAAAACGGACAAGTGTTTCAACCTCGGCCGCCGACTCCCGGGTATGACTACACGAGGGACGAAGGTGCGCCTCGCCACGCGAGGGTCGGACCTCGCGCTCCGGCAGGCGTCCGAAGTGAAGGCCGCATTGGAGGACCGGCGGCTCGAAGTGGAGTTGGTAGAGGTCGAGACCACCGGCGACGAGATTCAGGACGAACTCATCCACCGACTCGGCAAGACCGGCGCGTTCGTCCGGAGCCTCGACGAGAAGGTGCTGTCGGGCGACCTCGACGGCGCGATTCACTCGATGAAGGACATGCCGACCGAACACCCCGACGAACTCATCGTGGCCGCGATTCCCGAGCGCGCGAGCGCGAACGACGTGCTCGTCACGCCCGACGGGAAATCGCTCGACGACCTGCCCGAGGGCGCGGTGGTCGGCACGTCGAGCCTCCGCCGGAAGGCCCAACTCTTGAACGCCCGGCCCGACCTTAATGTCGAACCGCTCCGGGGGAACGTCGATACGCGCGCCGAGAAGCTCCTCGCCCCCGCGCTTCAGGCCGAACACGAGGCCCGAACCGAGGCCGAGAAGGAGCGCAAGGCGAAGACCAACGAGGCCCGGAAAGGTCACAAGCGCGACTACGAACCCGAGTTCGACCGGACCGTCGAGGAGTGGTTCAACGACCTCGCGGAGGTCGAGCGTCGAGCGATGGAGCGAGAGGTCGAAACCGAGTACGACGCAATCGTGCTCGCGCAGGCCGGACTCGAACGGAGCGGGCTGGCCCACCACCTCGAATACGTCGAACTCCCGGCGGGGAAGTTCGTTCCCGCGCCCGGACAGGGCGCGCTCGCGGTCACGTCGCTCGACAGCGAACTCGCACGGGACCTCCACACCGTCCTCGACCACCCCCGGACGCGGGTCGAGACGACCACCGAGCGCACCATCCTCGCGGAACTCGGCGGTGGGTGTGTCGCGCCAATGGGCGTCCACGGCCTGATTCAGGGCGAACACGTCCACGTGGACGTGCAGGTGTTCTCCCAGGACGGCACCGAGAAGATAGAAGCGACCCGTGACGTGCCCGTCGAGAACCACGTCGCGGCCGCCAAGGAAGTCGCCGCGGAACTCCGCGAGAAGGGTGCGGCCGAACTCATCGAGGCCGCCCAGCGCGACGACCCCGAGACGGAGGGCAAGCGAGAATGAACAGGGATGTTCGGGTCGCGCTGTTCCGCCCGGACGACGAGCGACTCGCCGAGGGGGTCGAACTCCTCGACTCGCTCGGTGCCGACCCCGTCCCGGACCCGATGCTCGAAGTCCGACCGACCGGAAACGCGCCGAAGGACGGCGAGTACGTGATTCTGACGAGCAAGACCGGCGTGGAGTTGGCCGCAGAAGCCGGGTGGGACCCCGGCGACGCGACCGTCTGCGCTATCGGTTCGAGCACGGCCGACGCCCTCCGCGAACACGGCTACGAGGTCGATATGGTGCCCGAGGAGTACACCTCGGCAGGACTGGTCGAGGCGCTCGAAGCAGAAGTCGAAGGCGTGCGAGTCGAAGTCGCCCGAAGCGACCACGGAAGTCCGGTCCTGACCGACGGCCTCGCGGACGCGGGCGCGGACGTACACGAGACGATTCTGTATCGACTCGTGCGTCCCGAGGGGTCGGGCGAGTCGGCCGCGCTCGCGGCCGACGGCGACCTCGACGCGGTACTGTTCACGTCGTCGCTCACCGTCGCGCACTTCCTCGACGCCGCCGACGAACGCGGGGTTCGGGAGGAAGCAATCGCGGGCCTGAACGACGCCGTGGTGGGCGCGATTGGTCCGCCGACGCGCGAGACTGCCGAATCCGAGGGTATCGAGGTCGATGTGGTTCCGGAGGTCGCGGACTTCGAGAGACTGGCGTGCGAAGCGGTCGAGGCGGCCGCGCCGACGTATCGCGAGTGAGACGCTCGCTCGATTCGTGAGCGTCGAGCGGTCCGTCTCGCGGCGCAATCGCTCGTTGACCGGCCCGAATCACGCGAACGCTTTTGTTCGCGGCCGGTGAGTACGTCACGATGGGCGGAGAGAGTAGCGACTACCGGATAGCCGTCGCGGTCGGCCATCCCGACCACGCCGAGCAGTTGACCCGGACCGCGGTGGACGTGGCCCGCGAGAAGGGCGGCGAGGTCGTGGTCGTCGGCGTCGTAGTCACGCCGCAGGAATCACCGTTCGGCCTGTTCACCGACGAGGTCATCACCCGCGAGTTCGGCGGCGAGCGCCGGGCGGTCCTCGACCGCGCGGTCGCGGTCGCCTCCGACACGGGTGTCCCCGTCACGGGACAGTTGTTCGTCGCGACGTCAGTCGCGAGGGGCGTCCTCCACGCCGTCTCTGAACTCGACTGCGACTGCCTCGTCGTCGGCTGGCAGGACCGAACGCGGGAGAACGCGATTCTCGGCACCAACGTCGATAGAATCGTGCGCCGGTCCGACGCCGACGTGCTGGTCGAGAAAATCGGCGCGGTCGCGAACGGCGTCGATGCGGTCCTCCTGCCGGTCGCCGAGAGTCCGAACGCCGACTTCGCGGCGTCGGTCGCACGGGCCATCGCGGTCGCGAACGACGCCCGGATAGACCTCCTGCGAGTCGTCGAGTCCGGGCGCGAGGAGGAGGACGCGGCCAGCGAACTGCTCGCATCGTGGACCGAGCGACTGGCGGACGTTCGAGTCGAAACCGCGGTTCGGGTCAGCGACGATGGCGTCGCCGACGCCATCGTCGCCGAGTCGAAAGAGCGCGACGTGACCGTGCTGGGCGCGACCCGAACCGGGCGACTCCGGCGGCAAATCGTCGGTTCGACGCCCCAAGAGGTCGGACGGCGCGCGAAGGGGACGGTCATCATCGCGAAGAAGGGGCGAGGGTCGTTGGTGGGTCGGCTGTCGAGATGGTAGCGCGAGGACGCTCGGCGGACGTAGCTTCGCCGTCGCCGACCGAGCGTCATGACTTCCACGCGGCGACTTCGCCGCCGAATCGGTCGTCTCTGATTCGGTCGGAGTCGTAGACGACGGCGAGCGAGGACGAGTCGGCCGACGCCGGAACTCGAAAGACGGCGATTCCCGAGCGTCGCTCGCCGGATTTGACGGACCCACCCTGTGCGGACCAGCGGGACGTAGTCGAGACGTTCTCGAACTCCTCGACCCGAACCGACGGGTCGAACGCCGGGTGTTCGACGCTGTGGGTTTCCAGCGTTTCTGTGCCGTCGCCGAGAAGGGTGAACAGCGGGCCGTCGATGGGCAGTGGTCCGTCCGACTCGGCGTTGTAAAATTCGACCGGTACGAGCGCGAGCGCCTCGTCGTCGGGCATCACGTACGTCTCTCCGTCGTGGCGAAAGTTCGTCTCGACTGAGGGTGTCTCGACAGTGATTTCGAGACCGGTGTCCACGTGCGACTCGCCGAACTGGAGCGTCCGGTCCGGATTCGGGCGGTCGGTCGTTTCCTCGGTTTCCGCAGTCGATTCGGTCGTAGTGCTCGATTCCGTCGTGGTGCTGTCGGTCGTCTGCGGACTCTGCGATTCGCTCGTCGTGCATCCGGCCAGAACCGCGACTCCTGCGACGACGAACGTTCGGCGCGTGGAGGGCATCGGACGACAATCCGTTCGCCAGCGAAGTATTTCTTGTGTCGATGGGAGGCGGAATCACGCGTCGTGGCGGCGGTCATTCGCTTCGATTAGTGTTTGGTCGTTACGCACGATACTTTGTCCGGAGAAAATCATTTTAGTTACCCGTTCGTGTTAAATCTCAATGGGAAACACTGGGAGAAGGGTCTCGTCTCTTAGAATCGGCGACCCCTGTGACGAAGAAGACGAACGAGAAAAGCTTGGGGACGCACTCGACGGCATAGACAGAGAACCGAAACTCGGTGACATGCTCACGGGTGCGTTCGACGAAGTAGACGCCGACTCAGTCGAAGCAGTTCGAGAGCTACGCCAAGACACATGAGTAAGCGGGTTTTTCTCGACACTAACGTCTCGGTTGCCGCGGTCACGAAACAAGGACTCGACGCAGGTGCGACCGACCCCACGGACCTGCTCGATTGAATCGCCTTACGTCGTCCGGAACGCGCGGTCGCCAGCGTCGCCCAATCCGGGAACGATGAAGCCGTCGTCGTCGAGGTGGTCGTCGATGGAGACCGTGAGCAGGTCGGCCTCGGGGAACTCCTCGCCGACTCGGAGCAGGCCGTCGGGCGCGCTGACCGCCGAGAGGACGAACAGGTGTTCGGGGTCCGACTGTTCGTCGGTGATGCGGTCCATCACGGCGCACATCGTCGAACCGGTGGCGAGCATCGGGTCGGCGACGATGACGGTGTCGTCTTCGGTGATTTCGGGCAGTTTGACGTAGTCGATGGTGATGGGGAACTCGCCCTCGTCGTTCATGCCCGCCTCCTCGTTTCTCCCGGCGGAGATGACTCCCTGCTTGGCTCGCGGGAACGCCTTGAGCAGGCCTTCCACGAACGGAGTCGCGGCGCGGAGGACGTTGATGATGACCACGTCGTCGAGTCCCTTGACGCGCTCGCCGGTCGTGGTAGTCAGCGGGGTTTCGAGTTCGACGTACTCGGTCTCCATCGCGCCGTCGATGATTTCGTAGCCCGAGATGCGGCCGAGTTTCACGAGGCCCTTCCGGAAGCCGACCTGCTCGGTCTCCACGTCTCGAATCTTCGAGAGCGTGTCCTGTGCCAGCGCGTGCGTGATGAGTTTGGCGTCTCCGCGGTCTTCGATGGTCATGCCTGTGCGTACGCGGGGTGCGTAGGGGCTTATCTCTTGATATAGCCGGCGAGACCGAGCGCGAGACTCGCCGGGATTCGCCCGAACTTGAACGCCGCGAAGCCCCCGAACAGGAACCAGTGGGGCGCGTCGGCGGCGAGGTGGCCGAGGAAGTTCCGCGTGGGGTCCACCTTGTCCCAGTGAACGTCGAAGCGGTCGGCGTACTCCTTGACGTGGAGACCCGCGCCGTCGGGGAGCGGTCGCCGGAGGTCGGCGTACTGGCCCCGCGGGTCGCCCGTGTGCCCAACGAACCCCTCGGTTCGCGGGTGAGAGACCGCGTCTTTCGCGATTCGGAGGTCTACGTGGGCCGGGAGTCGGCGCACGCGCTCGGCGATGCCGTCCCACGCCGAGAGGTCCGCCTCGCAATCGGGACACGCCGAGCGAGTGTAGTCGGCGTCCGCGCCGCAGGCGAGGCAGGGTTCGGTCCACGTCCACGACACGCGCTGTTCGCAACTTTCGCACCCGCGCCGAAGGTAGTCGAGACGCGCATCGCAGTGCGGGCAGGTCGCGGCGCTGACCGTCGATTTCGCCATTGAAGCCCTCTTTCCACCAACAAATATAAACTTTCGGTACCGATTCGGTCGCGAAGTCTCGACGCTTATCGAACCACGACGTGCGTCAGGACCATCAGAATCCCCGTGGCGACCGCGACGGTTCGCCACTCGTACTCCAGCACGTCGATGAACGCGAGTCCCCAGACGACCGTGGACGCGAACACGGCCGAGAGTACGAGGTTCATCGCGAAGAGTACGCGGGGGTCGCCCTTCGAGTTCGCCATGCCGACGTATCGCCGACACACCGACTTATCTCTTTCCGCGTCGGGCCAGCAGACCGAAGGCGACGGACGCCCAAGCAGTCGTATGCGCCCTGAGAACAGCCTCGGGGAGTCGGTGGACCCGGTTCCGTTTCTGGTGGTCGCATCCGGCGGATTTCTCGGGTGCTACAGCTTCGGCCCGCCGTACCTCTTGGAGTTCGGCGTCGCGCTGTCGAGCGCGCTCGCGGTCACGACGGCCGCGTTCGTCCTCACGACGGCCGTGGCCTACCATCGGTTCGTCTGGACCGCCCGCCCCGACCTCCGGTGCGAGATTCCCGCGGACGTTCGCCTCCGGCGACTGATGCTCGGGGGCCTCGCGGTCGTCGGCGTGTTCGCGCTGCTGTTGCTCCCGCTGTTTCGAGGGTAGTCGCCCGAGAGCGACGCCGGCACCCCAACACTTTCGAGACGGCCTTCGTAGAGTAGAGCGATGCGCGAAGTCGAAGTCACGCGATTCGTGTCCGCGCCGCCTGCAGTCGTCGAGCGCGCGCTCACGCCCGCGTCCGTGGTCGAGTACGAGGGAAGCTTCGAGGTGCGCGACGTCGAGGAAACCGAGGTGGGTCACACCGTGACCGCGGGCGCACGCGGACTCACTATCCGACTCGACTTCGAGGAGCGCGAGGACGGATTATTTTACCGCCAGCGAGGCGAATCGGGACCGTTCGACGCGATGGAGACCGAGATTACGGTCGCGCCGAGAGACGAGGGGTGTCGCGTCACCGGGCGGTCGTCGGTGAGCCTCGGCCTCCCGATTTCGGGGCTGACCGACCGCGTGGCGGCGTGGAAGCGCCGCGGGGAACTCCGGCGCGCGCTCGACGCGCTGGCCGAGGACGTGTAGGTCGGCGGCCGGTTCACGGTTCGGTTCGTCGACAGTCCTCGCTCGGGGTCGCCGGTCGCGACCGGCGACCCCGAGCGAGTGGCGGCACCCTTTTATCGCCGCGGAACTGTATGAGACGTGATGACACTCGCCGAGCGAATCGCGGCGTATCGCGAAACCGTGACTGAGTGGCTCCACGGTCTCTACCACGGGATGATAGAACACCCGGCCTACGAACTCATCGAGAAGGAGGCCGAGGACAGCGACGACGCCTTCATGTTCGCGTGCTTCGCCGACGCCTTCGGCATCCCGAGTCCGGTCTCGTACTACACCGCCGAACTCCTCCCGTACCTCGGCGACGAGTTCGAGCAGTGGGAGCGCCGGATGTGGGACCGCGAATCGCTCGTCGAACGCAAGGGACAGCAGTACCACTTCTAACATGCACAAATTCGTTTTCTTCGGCGGAAAAGGCGGCGTCGGCAAGACGACTGTCTCGTGCGCCTACGGCCTGAAGTGCGCGGAGGCGGGACTGAAGACGCTGGTCGTCTCGACCGACCCGGCACACAGCACCTCCGACGTGTTCGACCAGCAGTTCGGCGACGACCCCGAGGCTGTCTCGGGGTACGAGAACCTCTGGGCGATGGAAATCGACCCCGAGGAGGAGGTCGAACGCCACATGATGGACATCAAGCGGACGATGACTGACCAGGTGAGTCCGGGCATCGTCAACGAAATCGACCGCCAAGTCGAGTTGGCTCACCGGACGCCCGGCGCGTACGAGGCCGCGCTGTTCGACCGCTTCATCGACGTGATGGAGAACTCCGAGGCGTACGACCGCGTGGTGTTCGACACCGCGCCGACCGGCGGAACCCTGCGCCTGCTCGCGCTTCCCGACTTCCTGGAGGGGTGGATAGACCGACTCGTCGAGAAGCGCACCCAGAGCATCGACCTGTACGAGATGGCCGCCATCGGCGACCGGGAGGCGCGGCGAAAGGCCCAGGAGGACCCGATTATCGCCAGACTCACCGAGCGCAAGGAGATGTTCGAGTTCGCCGGAGAGACCCTGCAGAACGACGCCGACTTTTACCTCGTCCTCAACCCAGACGAGCTATCTATTCGGGAGACCGAGCGCTCGGTCGGCGAACTCACCGAGTCCGGACTGGGGGTTCGAGGTCTGGTACTCAACAAGGTCACGCCCGAACCCGACGACGACGAGACCGGCCGGGGCGCACAGTTCCTCCGCGACCGGTGTGAGACCGAGCGCGAGCGCATCGCCACCGTGCGCGAGGAGTTCGACCAGCCTATCGTGGCGACCATCGAGAACCGCGTCGAGGAGGTCAAGGGGTCGTTACTGAGCGACGTTGCGGAAGAACTCGACATCGAGACGGTCGTCGAACCCGAGCGCGCGTAGCCGACCGGCGCAGGCGGGGAGACAATTGGGCGAAAGTTCGCGAAGCGTATCGTTTTATCTGAGTAATGCAGTCCCGACGTATTGAATATTTTAACAACCTAAATTAGGGAAGAAGGGCATGACGTGTCGGAAAGACATAAAAATAATGATGAACCTTTAAGGGGCCTCTCACACACATAGGCTTTGAGGAACCGTGACATGGTTCAAATTATAACACTCGTCGCGCTGGTACTGATACTGTTCAGTGTGGGGTATCTCGGTTACTCGCGATACCTCGCTCGGTTCGTCGAACTCGACGAAACCGAGACCACGCCAGCGCACAAATACGAAGACGGTCAAGAGTACGTTCCGGCGAAAAAGCCGGTGCTACTCGGGCATCACTATTCGAGTATCGCGGGCGGCGCACCCATCGTCGGCCCGATAACGGCGGGACTCATCTGGGGATGGGTTCCGGCGATACTGTGGATTGCCATCGGCAATCCGTTGATGGGCGCGGTCCACGACTTCGTGTCGCTGTCGAGCAGTCTCCGACACGAAGGGAAGTCAATCGGGTACATCATCGGCGAGTACGTCGGCGACGAGGGCAAGAACATGCTGCTGTGGTTCGCGTTCCTGACCATCATCCTCGTCGTGGCCGTGTTCGCGTACGTCACCGCGCTGGTCTTCGAGGTGTACCCCAGCGCGGCGACCGCGAGCTTCCTGTACATCACGCTCGCGCTCCTGTTCGGGGTGTACCTCTACCAACTCAACGGGCCGTTCATCCCCGGCACGATACTGTTCGTCATCGGCGTGTTCGCGAGCGTCTGGGTCGGGATTCAGTACCCCTTCGCGCTCACTCAGGAGATGTGGATTCCCATCATCCTGGGATACGCGTTCATCGCGAGCGTCCTACCGGTGTGGGTGCTGCTACAACCCCGTGACTATCTCTCGTCGTTCCTGCTGTACGCTGGCGTCGGGGGTGCACTCATCGCCATCGTCGTCGGGACGCTCATCACGACGCCCGCCGAACCGCTCCAGACCAACATCCCCGCGTACAACGGCTTCTGGGGGAGCGACTCGTTCGGCGTCGTGAGTCCGCTGTTCCCGATGCTGTTCGTCACCATCGCGTGCGGGACGATAAGCGGATTCCACTCGCTGGTCTCGTCGGGCACGACCGCGAAGCAACTCAACAAGGAGACCGACGCCCGACTCATCGGCTACGGCGGAATGCTCGGCGAGGGACTGCTCGCCGTGGTCGCGCTCTCGGCAGTCGCTATCGTCGGCATCACTCCGGAAGGCGCGACCGGCGGCGTCGGTCTCGCGCTACCGAACTTCGCCGACGGCGGCGGCATCATCCTGACAAGCTTCGGCATCCCGGTCGACTACGGCGCGCCGTTCATGGCGCTCGTGATGGTGAGCTTCCTGCTCACGTCCACCGACACCGCGCTCCGACTGGGCCGGTACATGCTCGAAGAGATTATCGGGACGCCCGAATCGCAGGTCCAAGAGGTCGCCACCAACCGCTACGCGAACGCTGGCTTCCAGTCGGTCATCGCGTACGGTCTCATCGCCTCCGGGACGTGGACGCCGCTCTGGCAACTGTTCGGGAGCGCGAATCAGCTACTCGCGGCGCTGGCGCTCCTCGCCGCGACGGTCTGGCTCGCCAACTGGAGTGCGAACAAACAACTCATCAGCACCGGCGTGCCGATGGCGATTATGTCCACAATCACCATCCTCGCGCTGGTGTATCTCCAGTACTATCAGAATCTGTATCAGGGCATCATCCTCGGTGAGTCGTCCGAGGCGGTATGGTCGCTCGGCCTACAGATTGTCATCGGAACGGTGCTCATCCTGCTGGCGCTGTCGTTGCTCCGGCTGGGCTACGGCAACATTCAGAAGGCGAGAAGCGGTCCCAAGGGCGCTCCGGCGGCCGACGGCGGACAGCCCCCACAGGACGACTGAGCGAATCGACCGCGGACTTTCTATTTCCAGAGCGCGCGAACGAACCGTTCGAGGAGACCCGGCTCCGCTTGGGGAACGTCGTCCCAGAGACGGAACGCGGTCGCCGCGTCGGCGTTTCGGCTCGCCACGAGCCGTTCTGCTTCGGGAGCCACGACCACGAGGTTCACTTCGTACTTGCCGTAGAAGCCGAGTTTAAGGAGCGTGCGGTCGCGGAATCCCTCGACGAACTCCCGGACCGGTTCGGAAATCGAATCGGTGACGAGAACGAACGTGAACTCCGTCCCGAAGTGTTCCTCGTCGGCGACAATCCACTCGTCGGCGAGGTCGTGACCTAACTCCGCGAGGCGTTCGAGGCTCTCGACCGTCGCGCGGCCGGTCCGGCGGGCGAACAGGTGTTCGTGCGCCTCGTGATTCGCGTAGTTAATCGCGGGATGAAACAGCTGCTTTCGGTTCTCGATGCGTACCTCGCCGTACAGGTCGAAGCGCTCGCCTCGGACCCGGTAATCCTTCTCCAAGTCGAAGTGGTACATCAGGCGGTCGCTCACTCTGTCGAGATACTCGTCGTCCCAGTCGGGCACGTCCGAGAGCGCCGACTCGCCCGCGGACGCGGGCGAGTCGGCGCTCTCGGACGAATCGGCTGATTCGGCGCGGGTAGAGCTGGACGCGGACTCGTCGGAACCGGCGTCGAACGACGAATCGCTCATGAATCGGGGTCGTAGGCGTGAACGTCGTCAACGGGCGGTGCGCCGAGCGCGAGCGTCCGGACGCTCGCGCTCGCATCCTCGGGATTGAACGCTCGCTGCGGACTGTCGGGGTCCACGACGAGCAGGTGGTTTTCGGGGACCGCATACTCCTCGTCAGGGGTCTCGACTCGAAGCTCGCCGTCGAGAACGTAGAACACCTCCTCTTGGTCGTCGTGGTAGTGATACGCGAGCGGAATCTGCTCGCCGGGTTCGACCTCGTAGAGATTGAGCGCGACGTTCCCCAGCCCCGCCTCCTCGCCGACCGCACGCTGGACGCACGGCCGGTCGGGCGTCGGTTCGACCGACGCCGGGTCGATGACGTGGTATCCCATGTGGGACCACAGAACACGGGACTGTAAATACTCTCGGTCAGACGCGAGAGGGCGGTCGGGTCTGGACTCGGGAACAGCGTGGCGGGCGGGTCGCTCCGTTCGGACCTCGGTTTCCGAGCGCCGAAACCTTAATAACGAAGACACCTAATTTCCGCGCAGGAAGGTAGCATGGACGACAAACGAACCGAAGCGTGCGGCCGGTGCTCGATGACCAGCGTCGTCTCGATGACGACCGACGGCGACCGCGACGAGGAGGGCGGCGGGCGCAACCCCTTCGACGGCCCGCGAATCGAGGTGTCCGACTCGGAACTCCGCAAGGTCAACGCGCCGGTCGTGTGGCTCGGCCGGGTCAAGCGCCGACTCGACGACGCCGCGACTCGACTGACGTACGGTCGCTAATCACACACCGCGCATCGGGCGACAACTGTTTAACAGACCGAAGCTAGGAGGCGTACCAATGGAAGAGAGCGTTTCGGGATTCAAACTCCGCGGCGATTGGGGCGACATCGTCGAGCACGGTGAGCGCATCACCGAAGCACTCCGTGAGGCAGACGTATCGGGTACCGCCTACGAGGAGTGGGATGAGTGGCGGCCCAAGTCCCACGAGCGACTCGGCGAGGACGTCTCCGAGAAGACCGCAGAGCAGGCGTCGGTCAACGAGGGGAAAGGTGAGAAGGCGGGGAAAGCGCCCGACGACGACCTCAAGACGGCGGGCGAGAAGATAACCGAATCCTACGAGAAACTCGAAGAGGAAAAGACCGACGAGGCCGTGGGTAAGTGGCAGGATTCGGTGAGCTACGTCGCCCGTGCGGCCGACTCCGCGAGTCGAAAGGCGATTCGAAAGGTCGAGGACACCGTCTACCAGAAGGTGATGACCCAGCTCGCGCCCTACTACTTCGACAACGACCTCGTGAGCGCCAACGTCCAGCGAGTCGGCCGGGGCAACGGCGACCCCGAGTTCGTGTTGGAGGTCAACGTCAACGACGACGACCTCAAATCGAAGGTCAGCGAGAAGTTGGCGACGTACGAGAGCGAAATCGACCGGTGGCACGTCGATACCGAAAAGCGGACCGACACGGTCGAGGCCGCCGAAGGTGTCGAACCGCCGAAAGAACCCGAGGAGCCCACGTCGAAGACCACCTGAGACGGGCCGACACACCGGAGGCAGGCCGGTACACTATTCTACCGTCGGCAACACGTTCGGATATGGTTGGGACTGGCGTCGTGACGTTGGTAATCGCTGCCATTGCGAGCCTCTTCATGGCGTGGGCCATCGGCGCGGGGTCGTCGGGGTCGACGCCGTTCGCCCCGGCGGTCGGTGCGAACGCAATCTCGGTGATGCGCGCGGGGTTTCTGGTCGGTCTGCTCGGATTCGCCGGGGCGGTTTTACAGGGAGCGAACGTCTCGGAGGCGGTCGGCACCGAACTCATCGGCGGCGTGCAACTGACCGCAATCGCCGCCACGACCGGACTGCTCGTGGCGGCGGCGCTCGTCGCCATCGGCGTGTTCACCGGGTATCCGATAGCGACGGCGTTCACCGTCACGGGAGCCATCGTCGGCGTCGGCCTGGCGATGGGCGGCGACCCGGCGTGGGCGAAGTACCGCCAGATTGCCGCGCTCTGGATACTCACGCCCTTCATCGGTAGCTCCATCGCGTACGGCACTGCCAGACTGCTTCGGTCCAAGCGGACCCGCGACAGGCTCACGATTTCGCTGCTCGCTGGCGTGGTCGGTCTCATCGTCGCGAACATCGAGTTCGCGGTCCTCGGTCCGTCCGGGTCGAGCCAGTCGCTCGCGGCGACCGCCGCGAGCGGCCTTTCGCTCCCGAACGTGGCGGGCATCGATGCCGGGCGAATCGCGGTGTCGCTCGCGTTCTCGACGGCGGTCGCGGCGCTCCTCTTCTGGGACATCGGGCGCGACAAGGCCGCGGGCCAGCGTCACTTCCTCCTCGCGCTCGGGAGTCTCGTCGCGTTCTCGGCCGGTGGGTCGCAGGTCGGTCTCGCCATCGGTCCGCTCGTTCCCCTGCTCGACCCGTTCGGCATCCCGCTCGTTCCGGTCCTCGTGGGCGGCGGTCTCGGCCTGCTCGTGGGGTCGTGGACCGGCGCGCCCCGAATGATAAAGGCCATCGCGCAGGACTACTCCGCGCTCGGCCCCCGGCGGTCAATCGCCGCGCTCATTCCCTCGTTCGCCATCGCGCAGGTCGCGGTCCTCTACGGGATTCCGGTGTCGTTCAACGAAATCATCGTGAGCGCCATCGTCGGAAGCGGCTACGCCGCCGAGGGCGGCGGCGTCAGCGGCCGGAAGATGGGCTACACCGTGCTGGCGTGGCTCGGGTCGCTCGTACTGGCTATCGTCGTCTCGTACGGCGTGTTTGCCGGTATCGAGATGGTGTAACCGTCGGTCGCGTAGATTTTTGTACGAAGGCGGGGCGACTCCTTCGTGATGGAAGGTCGAGAGAAGGGCGAACACGACGAACTAAGCCAAGAGGGAGAGATATCAGACGTAGCGGCGCTTCGGTCGGGACGGGAGGAAGCACGGATCGTCCTCGACCATCAGCTTCAGATGCTCGGTGATATGACACCAAAGCGATGCAGACGATGCGTATCACGTTTCTCGTCTTCGGGCTACTCGTCTCGTCTTCGACGCTCCCGCGGGCACGACAATTTATCAATGTGTTCACTATCGCGGGTGTCGTTGCACTTCTACTTACAATTTTGCTGGGTCTACTCACCTACAGCGCATCGGACCCCGATTTCGGAGCAGGACCGAACTATCTACTCGACGTACGAAGAGGAAGCTACGACGAAGCCGAGTGGTTCGCAGTATTGGTCCACGGATACGAAAATTGGATTCGGGAGATGGAGGAACTGAACGACGGGAACGCCCGTCTGTTGACGTACACACAGAGTTTCCTCGGTGGCGGTATCACACTGACCGCATTTGGGGTACTCGTTGAAGTACTCTAAGCTAGAGTTTTTATGTGTTGTCGAGCAAACACTGAGCATGGTCGAATCGCCGAAAACCGGACGCGAACTAGAAAGTCAAAAAGGATACACGGGTCCACAGTGGCTCGCTCGGTTCGTTCGAAAATACGTCGCAAAGAAACCCGACGAGAACGACTCTTAACCCTCGGTCTCGACGCCTTCCTGCATCTCGCTCTCCTCGTCGCCCTCGATTTCGGCGCGTTCGGTCTCGTCCAACTTCGTCACGCGGACCGCCATGATTCGGGTGTTCTCGACCTGTTCGACGTGGAGGCTGATTCCGTCGTAGGTGATGTCCTCGCCCTCCTCGACGAGGCGGCCCGCGCGGTTGAAGATGAACCCCGCGATGGTCTCGAACTCCTCGCCCTCGGGGAGGTCGATGTCGAGAGCCTCGTTGACCTCGTCGATGTTGAGTTCGCCCTGCACGATGGCGGTGTCGTCGTCCACGTACTCTATCGGCTCTTCTTCCTCGCCTTCGAGGATATCGCCGACGATTTCCTCGACCATGTCCTCCATCGTCACCAGTCCCTCGGTGGTGCCGAACTCGTCGATGACGATGACCATCTGCATCCGGTTTTCGCGCATCTCGGTCAGGAGTTCGTCCACGTTCTTGCTCTCGGGGACGTGAAGGGTCGGCTGAATCACGTCGTCCAGGTCGAGGTCGTCGCTCTCGCCGTAACTGTTCTCGCGGACGAGGTCGCGGATGTGGACGATGCCGATGATGTTGTCGAGGCTTCCCTCGTAGATGGGGACGCGCTCGTGGCCGCTCTGGACCAGCGTCTCGATTGCCTCCTCGATGTCGGCGGTACTCGCCACCGCGGTCATGTCGAGGCGCGGGGTCATGACCTCCTTGGCGATGGTGTTGTTGAACCGGAAGATGCGCTGGAGCATCTCGCGCTCCTCTTCTTCGAGGACGCCCTCGCGCTCGCCGGTCTCTATCATGTTCTGAATCTCGTCGCGGGTGACGTACGACGACTCGATGGCCGACCGGCCGCCCGTGACTTTGTTGACCACGCGGGTCAGGTAGTCGAACGTGACGACGAGTGGGAGGAGGGCGTATTCCGAGAACTTCAGCGGCTTGGCGATTCGGAGCGCCCACGACTCGGTGTTCTCGACGGCGTAGGACTTGGGTGCGCTCTCGCCGAACAGCAGAACGAGCGCGGTGATGCCGAAAGTGGCGACCGCCACGGCCTGTCCCTGCGTGAGGTGAAGTGCGAGGACGCCCGTGGCGATGGACGACATCGCGATGTTCACGATGTTGTTGCCGACGAGAATCGTGACGAGAAGCCGGTGCGGGTCGGATTTGAGCGCGGCAACCGCCTCCGCGCCCGGTAAGCCGTCCTCGACGAGTGCGTCCACACGGTGTTTCGCGAGCGAGAACATCGCTATCTCCGACGACGAGAAGAACGCCGAGAGACCGATAAGAACGATGATAGCCAGGACTCCGAGCCACGTGATGACGCCTTTCGTGAGTTCGACACCGAGCACTTCAGCTACAGGCGTTGCCTGCGCGAGTGCGACCGCGAACATCGAGAGTGACACCATTCAACAACTCATCTTGAGAGTCGGCGGGATTAACTCTTTATTCTTTTCCTCGAACTGACGTGGAACTGTTTTCCCGAACTGACGTGGAACTGCCGAGAGCGAAGACCTTACACTTGTTTCGCCCCAACACCAAGACATGAGCCAGCGAGCCGACGACTCGACAATCACATTCTACCGACTACAGGCGTGCCCGTTCTGCGAGCGCGTCGTGCGCAAACTTCACGAGTACGACCTCGACTATCAGTCGCGGTTCGTGGAACCGATGCACAGCGATAGAAACGTCGTCAAGCGCATCAGCGGCAAGCGGAGCGTACCCGCCATCGTGGACGAGAACACGGGCGTCACGATGAGCGAGAGCGGGAACATCGTGGAGTACCTCGACCGGACGTACGGGAACGAGCGCGCGCGAGGGGGTGCGAACTGATGGTGGAGTTCGATGTGGTGGAACTCCCCGAGACCGACCACCTCGCGGCGGGCGACACCGCGCCCGACTTCACCCGGCCGCTGGTCAACGACGAGTACTGGGAGGACGCTTCGCTCTCGGACCTCACCGACGAGGGGCCCGTCCTGCTCGTGTTCTTCCCGATGGACGGAGCCTTTCCCGCGACGTACGTCTGGAACGAACTCCGCGACAGGGCGTGGGACGACGACTACGACGTGCGTATCGTCGGCCTCTCCATCTCGGACCCCTACGCCCACAAGCGACTCATCGAGGAGCGCGAGATGGACTACCGACTGTTTTCGGACCCGCAGAACGGGGTCGCCGAGGAGTACGGAATCGTCCACGACCTCGACGGCATGGCTGGCGTGAGCGAACCCCGACCCGCGGTGTTCCTGCTCGACGACGACCGGACGGTCGAGTACGCGTGGGTCGCCTCGGAGTGGCCCGACTTCCCCGACTACGACGAGATTCGGGCGGCCATCGAATCGCTGTAGACGCGACTGCGTTGCCAAAAATGACTATATGACGGAATAAATGCCGTATCGAGAGCGACGACGGCAAATGCCGTCGTCGTTCTCGATACGGCGGAATCCCAGCAGTTCTCACCAGTGGGAGACGGAGACACCACCTACGAACCGTAGCATGATTTCTCAAATTCCAACATAAACTCTAGTATACTAGGCGTTGATTTTAATTTCCATGGGGCATGTGTTATCTTTGAGGCTCAAAAAATGTCGAAAGAAATAGGGAGGCGGACGTTCCTCAAAGCATCGAGCGCGGCAGTCGTCGGCGGCGTCGGAGTCACCGCGGCTTCTGGGTCGGCGAGCGCCGCGAAAGACTTCGAGTACGAGACGCCGGTGTACACCACCTCGGACCTCAACGTTCGAGACGACCACACCACGAGTGCTGGCATCAAAGCGACCGCCGCCGAGCGAACCGGCGGGCGCGTGTTCGAAGGTCCCGAGGCGAGCGACGGCTACAACTGGTGGAAAGTCCAGTTCTCCGGCGACAACGACAACGGCCCGGTCACGGGCTGGGTCGCCGAGGACTACCTGAGCGCCGCGACGTTCGCGTGTCCCATGACCGGGCCGGTCACATCGACGTACTGGGACACTCGCGACGGCGGGAGTCGCTACCACCGCGCGGTGGACTTCGCCGACGGCGGCGGCACGCCCATCCACGCGGCCGAGAGCGGAACCGTCGAACACCGGTACGACGAGGGCGGGTACGGGAACTGGCTCGTCATCTACCACGGCAACGGGTGGAAGACCGGCTACGGCCACCTGCAGTCGTTCGAGGCCGCGGACGGCGCGACGGTCGAGCGCGGCGACGTTATCGCCTACGAGGGCGACACCGGGGCCGGAACCGGTCCCCACCTCGACTTCCAGGTTTGGGACCCGAACTGGGAGAAAAAGCGGTGCTACTACGACGTGAACGACCAAGCCGTGCAGGGCACCGGCGTCCCGAACACCTTCTACTGACCGCCGACAGACGCCACGCTTTTTTCCTCGGACCGCCGAGTGGTCGCCATGACCGACGACGTAGCGCGCGCAGCGGCCGCCGTCCGCGACGGCGACCTCGTTGTCTATCCGACCGAGACGGTGTACGGTCTCGGCGCGGACGCTCTGAGCGAGCCCGCAATCGAGCGCGCGTTCGCGGCGAAACGCCGCGACCGCGACAAACCGATTTCGCTGGCGGTGCCCAATGTGGACGCCGCGCTCGACTACGTCCGAGCGACCGACCGCGAAGTCAGATTCATGCGCGAGTTCCTCCCCGGTCCGGTGACGGTGGTCTGCGAGAAGCGCCCGGTCGTCCCCGACGCGCTGACTGGCGGGCGTGAGCGCGTGGGAGTGCGCGTGCCCGACCACGAGGTGGCGCTGGCGCTCCTCCGCGAAGTCGCGCCGATTACGGCCACGAGCGCGAACGTGAGCGGTCGGCCGAGCGCGACCCGTACGGACGACCTCGACCCCGAGATTCGGGACGCCGCGGCGGTCGTCCTCGACGGAGGTGAGACCGGCGGGACGGGGAGTACGGTCGTGAACGTCGAGACCGGTGAGATTCTTCGACGGGGCGCGAACGCTGAGGAGGTGGAGGCGTGGCTGGCCGCGAATCCGGAGTAGTCACAGTCCGAGTAGCGACCGGAGCGACCGCGTTTTCACGCCACACTCCTCGCGGTACTCGCAGGACTTGCACTTGGCGTCGTTGCTGAGACGCGGCGGCGGACCGTCGAGTGACCGAACGGCCCCGACTGCGGTTCGGTAGGCGGCTTTCCGGCGAGTCGTGAGGTCGATTTCGCGGACGACGCCGTGAGCGGCGTACTCCACGAAGGCGCGCTCGACCGGCCGCTCGTGTTCCCACGAGAGCGCCTTCGCGGCCGCGACGGCCCTGACGGTCTGTGGCTTCCAGACGCCCTGTTCGGGCGGTGTTCCGGTGAAGACCATCGACGGCGTGAGAACGTCGAGGTCGAGAACCTTGTGGACGATGCCGCGACACTCCCGCCCTTCGGTGAGTCGCTCGCGGTCGGTCGGAGCGCAAATCTCGGGCCACGCATCGGGAAACCGGGAGCGCGCGCGTTCGAGATTCGCGCGAAATTCGGTCGGCCCAATCGAAATCGGTCGGTCGCGCAGGCCGGCGTCCGAACACGCGAGCAGGTCGTCGTACTCGAACGCGAGACTTCGACGTTCGGCGACCTCGTCGGGAATATCGAACTCGTCGCGGCGCTGGTAGTAGAGCTTTCGCGGACAGTACGCCGCGGTCGAGAGTTCGCTGAACGCGAGTTTGGACACGCGGAGAGTTGGTCCCGGCTTCCTACTTGAATCTACGCGCGAAAGGAGACACAGCGACGTCCGACCAAACAAAAACCACCAGTCCGACCAGTCATCCACGACAGCGCGCCGTAGGCCCGCGCACGAGAGAACGTAGATGCGAACGAGGCGCAGGCCGCACCGCGGCCTGCGCCCGATGAGCATCCTTTTTTTGATCCACATTTTTTGAGGAGTGGTGCGTCAGCAGACCGGGCCGCCCCGCGGCCCGGTCTGCGCGCACCCGACGAGAAAAAAGGTGGAAGCCGTGGTTTAGAAGGAAACGTTCGTCTCCATCCCCTCGGTCGCGTCGTCGAGACCGTCGTTCTGGATGTCCTCGGTCATCCGGTCGGAGAGTTCGCGGTCCCGGAGCACGTTCTCGAACTCGTCGGTGAAGCGGTCGTTGACCGTTCGCTTCTCGCGCTGGGTCTCGATGACGCGGCGATAGCGGCGGACCGTGGAGGCGCTCACGTCGAGGTGGTCGGCGCACTCGGCGGCCGACGCCCCGGAGTCGAGGCGTTCGCGCAGGGCGTCGAGGTCGAAAGGGGCGTCCGTGTCGCTGTCTCGGAGGAGGTGGAGGTCGATTCGCGCGCGCGAGACCGTCTTTCCGAGCGAGGTGTCGCCGAGTTCGCGGGCGATTTCGGCGTCGGAGTCGCCAGCGTAGTAGCCCCGGACCACGAAGACGAGTTCGTCGTCCGAGAGGGTGGTCCCGAAGTCGTATCGCTCGCGCATCTCGCCGACGACGGCTACGAGACGCTCTTCGACCTCCGCCTCCGAACTCAGCGACCCGTGGGTC
Source organism: Halorussus amylolyticus (assembly GCF_004143485.2). Lineage (GTDB taxonomy): Archaea > Halobacteriota > Halobacteria > Halobacteriales > Haladaptataceae > Halorussus > Halorussus amylolyticus. The sequence goes on from NZ_ML974130.1 coordinate 81,857, forward strand.
TCTTCCTGTTGTTCGGTGACGGTGGATTCGTCGGTGACATCGATGAAGATGTCCCGGAGTTCCTCAGTCTTCTCGTCCATGTCCTATGGTTTTTCGGGGACGCGCCCCCTACTTAAAAAACTGTCGGCGGGAGGGAGGCGCTCGGCGCGAAAACCGTCAACCGTAGGTTTCAAATCGGTTGACGAGACACCGAGCGTATGAGCACGGACACCGCATCGGTCGAGTTGGTCGGCGAGGAGACGGTCCAGAACGTCGCGCGTGCGGCGCTGTTCGCCGCGCTGACGGGCGCGTTCGCGTACGTGTCGTTTCCGAACCCCGTCTCGCCCGCACCGGTCACGCTGCAGGTGCTGGGCGTCTTCCTCGCGGGCATTCTGCTCGGCCCGGTCTGGGGCGGCGTCTCGATGGGCCTGTACCTCGTGGCGGGCGCGATCGGCGCGCCCGTGTTCGCCGGGGGCGGGGCCGGAGTCGCCGAACTGTTCCGCGAGACCGCGGGCTACCTCTGGTCGTACCCGGTCGCCGCGTTCGCTGTTGGCGCAGTCGTCCACGGCGGAGTCCAGATTCGAGACCACGCCGAACGGCACGTCGCTCGACTCGTCGGCGCGATGGCGGTCGGAACGGTCGTCATCTACGCCTCCGGGGTCGTCGGTCTCTCGGTCGTCCTCGGACTGAGCCTCCAAGAGGCGTTCGTGACCGGCGCGCTCGCGTTCATCCCGGCCGAGGCGCTCAAAATCGCGGCCGCGGTCGGCATCGTCCGGAGCGACCAGATAGCCGCGGAGTGACCCCGACCGAATCAGAGACCTACAGTAAATGATAGAGACGCGCGAACTGGTCCACCGGTACGGGGAGGTCGCCGCGGTAGACGGCGTTTCGCTGTCGATTTCCGACGGCGAGTTCGTCGTGGTGGCTGGCGCGAATGGCTCGGGGAAAACCACCTTAGTCCGCCACTTCAACGGCCTGCTCGACCCTGATTCGGGCGAGGTGCTGGTGGATGGAACGCCGGTCGCCGACGACCTCGTGGCCGCACGGACGCGCGTGGGGATGGTGTTCCAGAACCCGCGCGACGGCTTCGTCGCGGCGACGGTCGGCGCGGACGTGGCGTTCGGCCCCGAGAATTTGGGGTTGCCCCACGAAGAAATCGACCGCCGAGTCGCCGACGCGCTCGCGGCGGTCAACATGGCGAGTCGGGGAGACGACCGCATCGACTCGCTCTCGGGCGGCGAGCGCGAGCGCGTGGCCATCGCGGGGGCGCTGGCGATGGAACCGACCCACCTCGTGCTGGACGAACCCTTCACGGGTCTGGACGCCCCGGCGCGCGAGTCGGTGGTCGAGCGACTCCGTGCGCTCCGCGAGGCGGGAACGGGCGTCGTCGTCGTGACCCACGACCTCCGGGACGTGTGGGACCTCGCCGACCGCGTGGTGGCGCTTCGGGAGGGCCAAATTGCGGTCGATTCGCCGCCCGTGAGCGCGCGCGACCGACTCGCCGACCTCGGGGTTCGCGCGCCGTGACCCTCACGTACCGGCCGGGTGACTCGTTCGCTCACCGGCTCGACCCGCGAACCAAACTCGGGTTTCAGGTCGCGTTCGCGTTCGCGGCGTTCGCTCACACCACGCCGCGCGGACTGGCGGCGCTGACGCTCGTGGCACTCGGCGCGCTCCACGCGTCGGGGGTGTCGGCCCGACGAACGCTGTGGGAGTACCGGTTCGTCGCGCCGTTTCTACTCGCCGGTCCGGTGGTCGCCGCGGCGACCATCGGCCCGCCGTGGGTTCGGCCCGCGAAGGGGTTCGACACCCTGCTCGCGAGCTATCGGGTGGTGCTAGTCCTGCTCGTGAGCGCGGCGTACCTCCGGACGACCCCCGTCCGGGAGTCGCGGGCCGCGATACAGCGTCTCGTGCCGGGTCGCACCGGACGGATGCTGGGCGCTGGCGTCGGCTTCGTCTTCCGATTTCTGCCCGTCCTGCGCGCGGACCTGCGCCGGATTCGGGACGCTTCGGCGGCGCGGTTGGGCGACGAGCGACCGCTCGTCGCCCGGATGCAGTTGGTCGGAGTCGCGGGCATCGCGCGGGCGCTCTCGCGCGCTGACCGATTCGCAGTTGCGCTCCGGGCGCGATGTTTCGCGTGGAATCCGACGCTTCCCCACCTCTCGTTCTCGCGGGTGGACGTTCCGGTACTGGCGGGGAGTGTCGGACTCGTGATATGGGCGACTCTCTAAACTATAAACTTTTAGTTCGTTTTCCAGAGATGGAGGCGCGCGAGTCGGTAAAACTTAAGCGAATCGTCTTCACGGTGTAAGACATGGACACCTTCGTGTTGGCGCAGGCGGGAAGCGACGTGACCCGCCCGACGTTCTGGAAGATTGGCTACCTCGGCGAGGCCATCTTCTACTACCTCTCGGCGGTGGCGATAGCCATCTTCCTGTTCGGGGTCTACGACCGATTCTCGACCTACTCTCGGGGCACCGAGTCGTGGTTCGAACGACTCGACGACCTGCCGAGTCGAGTGCTCTCGGCCGCGAAAATCGTGTTCACGAACGAGAAGCAGTTCGACCGCGACCGCTACGCGGGCGTGATGCACGCGTTCATCCTCTGGGGCTTTCTGACCCTCCTCATCGGGACGACCATCCTCGCCATCGACATGGACATCTGGACGAAGGGGCTCGGTCAGGACTCCTTTTTCGTCGGCGACTTCTACCTCTCGTACTCGTTCGTGATGGACGCGATGGGTCTCCTGTTCGTGGTCGGCGTCGGAATGGCAATCTACCGGCGCTACTGGGTCCGAAACGCGCGCCTCTGGGGCAAGCACACCTCCACCGAGGACGACCTGTTCATCTGGTCGCTGTTCCTGCTCGGGGTCGGGGGCTACCTCACCGAGGGCGTCCGCATCCTCGGCACGAGCGCGACCCGCGACGTGTCGTTCGAGACGGTGAGTTTCGTCGGGTGGTTCGTCTACGACGTGCTCCAAGTCGCTGGCGTCACGCCCGAGATGGCTGGCGCGGCGTACCCCGCAATCTGGTGGTCCCACGCCCTGCTCGCGCTCGCGTTCGTCGCCGCGGTTCCGTACGCCAAGCCGTTCCACATGATTTCGTCCTTCGCGAACGTCGTGACCCGCGACGAGAAGGCGGGCAAGCGACTGCCGGGCGTCCCCGACGACGCCAGCCCCGACGAAATCGGTCACGGCTCCATCGAGGACTTCTCGTGGAAGGAACTGCTCGACCACGACGCTTGCACTAAGTGCGGCCGGTGTTCGTCGGCCTGCCCCGCAAAGGCGTCCGACCGGCCGCTCGACCCCCGCGACGTGATTCTCGACCTGAAACAGTACCGCGAGGACCTCGAAGCAGGGCGAACCGAGGAAAAGCCCATCATCGCCGACGGCGGCGATTCGGTCATCGCCGCGGAGACGATGGAGTCGTGTATGTCCTGCATGGCGTGCATGGACGCCTGCCCGGTCGAAATCGAACACGTCCCGCAGTTCACCGAGATGAACCGCCGACTCACCGAATCGGGCCAGATGGACCCCAACGTGCAGGACGCGATGATGAACGTGTTCCAGAACGGCAACACGTTCGGCGAACCCGACCGCAAGCGCCCCGACTGGGCCGACGACTTGGACTTCGAGATTCCCGACGCCCGCGACGAACCCGTCGAGTACCTCTGGTACGTCGGCGACTACCCGAGTTTCGACGAGCGCAACCGGAAAGTCGCCCGGTCGCTGGCGACCATCTTCGAGGAATCGGGCGTCAGCTACGGCATCCTCTACGACGACGAGCAGACCGCGGGCAACGACGTGCGCCGAGTCGGCGAGGAAGGTCTCTACGAGATGCTCGTGGAGGACAACGCCGAGGCGATTGGGGACTGCGAGTACGACAAAATCGTCTGCACCGACCCCCACAGCTACAACACCTTCCAGAACGAGTACCCCGAGTTCGAGGCGTGCGAGTGGGGCGAGGACGACGTGTTCCACTACACCCAAATCGTGGAGGACCTGTTCCGAGATGGCGCGCTCGGACTCTCGGGAACCGAACTCGACTACACCGTGACCTACCACGACCCGTGTCACCTCGGCCGGTACAACGGCGAGTTCGAGGCCCCGCGCGAAATCGTGGCGGGAACCGGGTGCGAACTCGCCGAGATGCCCCGAAACCGTGAAGACTCGTTCTGCTGTGGCGGCGGCGGTGGCGGCCTCTGGATGGACTTCGAGGAGGACCCCAAGCCGAGCGAGGAGCGCCTGCGCGAGGCCTTGCAGGACACCGACGCGGGCGAGGCCATCGAGAAGTTCGTCGTCGCGTGCCCGATGTGCATGACGATGTACGAGGACGGCCGGAAGACCGGCGGCTACGAGGACGACATCGAAGTCGTGGACGTGTCCGAACTGCTGGTCGAGGCCATCGGTGCGAAAGAGCGCGTCGAAGTCGCGGCCGACTAAGCCGCAATTTCCGCCGGAGCGAGACGCGAGACGACCCCGTCGAAGTCGTCGTCGTCGAACGCGAGGACGAAGTCGATGTCTCGATTCTTCACGAGCGCGATGGTGGAGGCGTCGGTGAAACTGAGCGCGTGGTCGCGGTAGCGTTCGAAAATCTCGATTGATTCTTTGAACAGCGTTTTGGAGACTGTGACGAACTCAACCACATCTGGATAGTCGGCTCGCCCGAGAATCCGATTTCCAGCGTGAGTCGCTTCTCGAAAACTGTTCGTCCGACTCCGGACAAGAGTGACCGTCTCGTCGTAAACGAAGTCCGTCGCGTACGGTTGACCGAATTCACCCGAAAAGACGTGCGAAAGTGCCCTCTTCGCAGTGTCGTGGTTCGTAGCTCGTTCGTTCTGAACCGCATAGAACAGCCCCGTATCGATGACCACACTCATTTCCCGTAGAGAACCTCGTCAATATCTTCTTCCGAGGTTTCAAAGCCCCAATCGCTCGTCCCCGAGAGGAACGCATCGATTTCGTCTTCCGAGAGGCCGTCCCAGTCGTCCGAGTTCACATTGGCATCGTCTCGGAACGACTCGACTAACGCCTCTTTCGAGTCGTACCCGTGCTCGACGATTCGGTCGAGGAGTTCGTCCTGACTCACTTCGCGGCCCGTTTCGGACCGAATATCGGCCTGCAGCGCCTCCAGACGAGACTTCGTCCGGTCGGAGATGTCCACTGAGGAACTCATGCTATCAGTCGATTGTCCGTTTTCGTATTTGATGCTTCGGTCGAAATGCGTCGCTCTGCGGTCGATTCAGTACGAAAGTGCGCTCGCGTGAAGTTCATTGCATGGCACGCGATGAAGTCGGCACGCGAGCGCGTTCGGTGGTACGATACGAGCGATGTTATGTCTGACGCCTTGGGCCTAGAAAATCCGGAGTGAAATTAGAGAAATCCGAGGAAGCCGAGCTCGACCGCGTACAGCGCGGCGGCCGCGAGCCACGACTGGAAGATGAGAGTACCGAGCGCCGAGAGGACGACGAACTCCCAGTCGCGCATCTCCGCGAACCCGGCCGGAACCGTGAGCATCCCCCGCGTGAAGAGGAGCGCGTTGCTGACCGGAACCACGATGCGACCCCACCGCTGGAACCACCCGTCGAAGCGGTCGAGTTGGCTCTCTTTGACCCGGAACCACTGCTTTTCGAGGAGGTACTCCCGGCCGCCGCGCTTGGCGAGCAGGAAGAGCGCGTACTGGCCGATGGTCGCGCCGACGACCGCGACGAGGATGACCGCCGCGATGGTGGCGTAGTCGGTCGCGGACTCGGCGAGGACGGCCACGCCAATCGGGACGAGACTTTCGCTCGGCGCGAAGTACAGCAGCATCGCGCCCTCCAGAATCAGGATGCAGAACAGCGCGAGCAGGCCGTACTGGTCGAGCCACTGCCGAGCGAGTTGCTCGTTGCCGACGAAGAACAGACCGACGCCGACGACCGCGAGCGCGACGATACCGACCGTGAGCAGGAGGACGCCCTTGTCCGCGAGGAACTCCCGAACCCGACTCGTCCCGGTCGCGTTCGAGAGCAACACCCCCGCGAAAAACAGCGCGGTTCCGAGAGCGAGCGTCACGTCCGGGAGCGAGGTGAGCGGAGACACGTCCATCGAATAGCCAATCAGCACGGGCCGATAAATGCGTTTTGACCCGAAACGACGCGACGACCGGGAACGACGCGGTTTTGGGACCCGACCGGTAAGAATCGGACATGAACCCCATCGACCGCCCCCGACGACTCCGACGCGACGGCATCCGCGAGATGGTCAGCGAGACCGTCGTGCGGCCCGAAGACCTCATCGCGCCCGTCTTCGTGGACGCGACGACCGACGAGCGCGTTCCCATCGAATCGATGCCCGGCCACGAGCGCGTGCCGGTCGAAGAGTCGGTCGCCCGCGTCGAGGAGGTGCTCGAAACCGGCGTCGAGTCCGTGATGGTGTTCGGAATCCCGGCGTCGAAGGACGAACGCGGGACCCGCGCGTGGGCCGACGACGGCGTGGTGCAGGGGGCGACCCGGCGAATCAAGAACGAGACCGACGCCTACGTGATTACCGACGTGTGTCTCTGTGAGTACACCGACCACGGGCACTGCGGGATTCTGGAGGAGCGCGCGAGCGAGGACGCCCGTCTTACCGTCCGAAACGACGAGACGCTCGACCTGCTCGGGAAAATCGCCACCTCCCACGCCGAAGCAGGGGCCGACATGGTGGCTCCGTCCGGGATGATGGACGGGATGGTCGGTGCGATTCGGGAGGCGCTCGACGCCGAGGGATTCGCCGACGTGCCCATCATGAGCTACGCCGCGAAGTACGAGTCGGCGTTCTACGGCCCGTTCCGGGACGCCGCCGACGGCGCGCCCGCGTTCGGCGACCGGCGACACTACCAGATGGACCCCGCGAACGCGCGCGAGGCCGTGCGTGAGGTCCGACTCGACGTGGAACAGGGCGCGGACGTGCTGATGGTCAAGCCCGCGCTCCCGTACCTCGACATTGTCCGCGACATCCGCGAGGCGTTCGACCACCCCGTCGCGGCGTACAACGTCTCGGGGGAGTACGCGATGCTCCACGCCGCCGCGGAGAAGGGATGGCTCGATTTGGAGGAGACCGCGATGGAGTCGCTGGTGTCTATTAAGCGGGCGGGAGCCGATTTGATTCTGACGTACTTCGCGGAGGACGTGGCGGAGCGGTTCTAACGAGGGCGTTCGCGCGCGCATCGCGGACGACGAACGTCACGAACCCCACTCAGACGCTCTGGACGAACGTCCGAACTCGACCGACCGAACGCCCGCTTTCTGGACGGAATACAACCTTATATCCGTATTATCCGATTTTAAACTCGACGACCGTCTACCGTACACCGGCTATTTTGGATATTTTCAACGGTTATCCTTATATGGTGCGTCGCCGTCACGACGAACCGTGACTCAGAACACGAAGCAACAGGAGTTCGCGGTTTTCCTGAACAGTCGTCCAGATGATCTGGTCGAAGTCCCGACGAGCGGAACTTCCGAAGGCGTCGAGATGTCCGAAGAAATCGAGATGTCCGGAGGTGACGCGGAGTGATGCAGTCGCCCGAAGACCTCGCGGTGCTCGTGCAGGGAATCAATCTGATGTGGGTACTGCTCGTGACGTTCCTCATCTTCTTCATGCACGCCGGGTTCGCCATGCTCGAAGCCGGGCAGGTGCGCTCGAAGAACGTCGCGAATCAGCTCACGAAGAACCTCCTGACGTGGAGCGTCGGCGTCGTGGCGTTCTTCTTCGTGGGTGCCGGACTCTCGTCGGTCGTCGGTGCAGTCACCGGGTCGGGCGAAGCCGCGATGTTCGCTACCCTCGACGGCTCCGACCCGAACGCGTGGGTCGGCTGGCTGTTCGGCGCGGTGTTCGCGATGACCGCTGCGACAATCGTCTCGGGTGCGGTCGCTGGTCGGGCGAAGCTCCGGGCGTACGTCGCGTACACGATACTGCTCGCCGCGGTCATCTACCCGGTCGTGACCGGGTTCACGTGGGGCGAAGGCTTCCTCTTCGACCTCGGTTTCGCGGACTTCGCGGGCGGGATGATAGTTCACGGCATGGGCGGCATCGCAGGACTCACCGCGGCGTACGTCATCGGGCCGCGCCTCGACCGGTACGACGACGACGGCTCGCCGAACGTCATCCCCGGCCACTCGCTGACGTTCGCGGTGCTCGGCACACTCGTCCTCGCGTTCGGCTGGTACGGCTTCAACGTCGGCACCGCCGCGACCGTGTTCTCGGTCGATGACGGGTCGCTCGCGCTCGGCGACTTCGCGTACGTCGGCCGGGTCGCGCTCAACACCACGCTCGGCATGGCCGCCGGTGCCATCGGCGCGGCCGCGGTGTCGCTGTACAAGACCAAGAAGGTCGATACGCTCTACGTCGCCAACGGCCTGCTCGCCGGCCTCGTCGGCGTGACCACGAGCGCCGACCTCGTCACGTGGTACGGCGGCATCGTCTCGGGGCTGCTGGCTGGCGCACAGCTCCCAATCGTCTTCGAGTTCGTGGAGAAGCGGCTCAAAATCGACGACGTGTGCGCGGTGTTCCCCGTCCACGGGTCGGCCGGGATTCTCGGCGCACTCGTCCTGCCGTTCTTCGCGGTCGAGGGGTTCACAGTCAATCAACTGATTACGCAGTTCATCGGCGTCGGCGTCATCACGCTCTGGACCGTCGCGGCGACCGGCGCGGTGTTCGGCGCGCTCAAGGCAATCGGCCAGGCGCGCGTGAGCGCCGACCACGAGCGCGACGGTCTCGACAGCTCCGAACACGGCGTGGACACCTACCCCGAGTTCGGTGGTCCCGAAATCGAAAGCGGTGCGCTCCGGACCGACGGCGGGGGCCTGCCGAATGACGGCAAAATCAAGCTCGTGACCGCCATCATCCGGCCCGACCGCCTCCGGGAGGTCAAGACCTCGCTCGCGCAGGTGGGTGCACCCTCGATAACGGTCACGAACGTCTCGGGTCGCGGAAGCCAGCCCGCGAAGACGGGCCAGTGGCGCGGCGAGGAGTACACCGTGGACCTCCACCAGAAGGTGAAAATCGAGTGCGCGGTCGCCGACGTTCCGGCCGACGAGGTCGTGGAGGCCATCCGCGAGGCCGCCGACACCGGAGAGCCGGGCGACGGCAAAATCTTCGTGATCCCGGTCGAGGACGCCTGTCAGGTCCGGACCGGCGTTCGCGGTACGGAAGCGGTGTAATCGACTCGCGTCCCTCTTTTAACCGCGGCGAGCGCGACGAACGGCGGAAAACGCTCGGTGACACATTCCACCGGAAACTGCCGGTGACAGAAACCCCGTCCGGGTGGACTGAAAGGGGCCGCCCGGTCGCGTGCAGTTCAGTCGCCTCAGCGACCCCTATTCGGCGCGGGCGGTGGTCACGCGAGGGTGACCTCGGAAGACGCGGTTTGTCTTCCGGCGCGGAGAGCGCCGAATATGTCGCCTGAGCGACCGTCTCGTGAGCGAAGCGAACGAGATCCTCACAAATCGAAGATTTGTGGGCTGTGGCGAATCTCCGATTCGCAACACCTCGGAAGTCGCAGCCCGCGTGGTTCGAGAGAGCTCTGCTCTCTCGTCATCCCGAAATCAGAGATTTTCGGAGACAGCGAAGCGAGCAGGAACGTCTTCCGGTGGCGACCGGGCGGGGGCTTTCTGCGTCTCCTTCGTCTGAGTTCGGACGGCAATTTGGAATGAACTGGAGAGGACCATTCTACGACGGATATCGCAGCTCGAAGCTGACTCAGACGGGCGAGGAAGTTTATCACGAATGCCGACGTATCCCGTCGCATGACCGGAAACGGCGAGACGCCCGCGGCGGAGGGCGACGAGCAGGCCGAGGAGCGACTCATGCAACTCGACCTCGGGCAGACCGTCTACGACGATGACGGCACCGAAATCGGCACGATTCGGGGGTTCGAGGAGGGCGGCTTCTTCGTCACGACCCGCGAGGGCGTCGAGCGTCTGAGCGTCGAACACGCCCGCGCGGGCCACGACTTCGGCGAGGCCGAACTCATGTGGCGGTGCACCGAGTGCGGCGAGATGGGCGAGATAGACGAGGGACTTCCGGACGAGTGCCCGAACTGCGGCGAACCCAAAGAGGCGCTGATGTACTGGACCGAGGACTAGGTGTTTCTCTCTTTAATCGGGACACAGGTGGTGTCGTTCGGTTCCGCGTTCTGCTTCGAGTTAGTAGAGTGGCGTCCGGCGCGAAGCTAGCTACTCCCGGTACCTAGAAGACCGCACAGCACCGCGACCGCGGGCCACGCGCCTCCCCAGCCGATTCCCTCACTCGCTCCTTTCAGTCGCTCGTTCGGTCATCCACCGGAAGACAAACCGCGTCTTCCGATCCTCCGGTCGCTTCGCTCCCGGAGACCTCGCGCGAATGATAGCGCGGCGCAACACGGCCGCGCCGCGCCAGCGCGCGCCGGGGTGGAACGTTCACCGAGCGACGACTATAGCACGACCAACAGTACACGACTTTTCTACCCTGCGTCCCAACCCCTCGGCATGAACGTCGTCGTGTTCGGCGCGGGAAGCCTCGGAAGCCTCGTCGGCGGCCTGCTCGCCCGCGAGCACGCGGTCACGCTCGTCGGGCGCGACCCACACGTCGCGGCGGTCCGCGAATCGGGCCTCCGGGTCGGCGGGCGATTCGACTTCGAGGTGTCGCCCGACGCGACCACCGACGCGACCGGACTCACCGCCGACCTCGCGGTCGTGACCGTCAAGGCCTTCGACACCGAGACCGCCGCCGACGCCCTCTCGACGGGCGACTACCGCGCCGTCCTCTCGCTCCAGAACGGGATGGGCAACGAGGCGATTCTCGCCGAGCGCCTCGATTGGCCTGTTCTCGCCGGAACCGCGTCCTACGGTGCGGTCCTGCGCGAACCGGGCGTCGTGGACTGCACGGGCGAGGGCGAGGTCGTCGTCGGCCCGCGCGAGGGAGGCACTTCGGCGGTCGCCGACGACGTGGGCCGGGCCTTCCGCGCGGCCGGAATCGAGACGACCGTGGCCGACGACATGCCCCGCAGACTCTGGCGAAAGCTCGCAGTCAACGCGGGCATCAACGCCACCACGGCGTTGGCACGCGTCGAGAACGGCGCAGTCCTCGACGGGGCCGCGAGAGAGATTGCGATGGCGGCGGCCCGCGAGACGGCCCGGGTCGCTCGCGCCGAAGGCGTCGAACTCGGTGCGGAGGCGGCCGTCGAAGCCGTCGAGCGAGTCGCTAGCGACACCGCCGAGAACGTCTCATCGATGCATCAGGACGTGCTTGCAGGCGGGCGAACCGAAATCGAGGCCATCAACGGCCACGTCGCGGCCCGCGCCGACCGGCACGGCGTGGCGGTCCCGACGAATCGAACGCTCGCGAACCTCGTTCGGGCGTGGGAAGACGGTCGCGACGGTGACCGGTGATAACGACCGGTCGCGTGTGGCCGAACCCCGGAGAATCGCGACCGTTCGGCTTCCCGCCACAATTCTGAGACTTCGACATACTGATTAGTGCAGGCGGCAAGCTTGAGTCATGAACGGCGCGCAGTTGCGAACGACCGCCCTCGGATTTCTCGGGACGTTCGCAATTCTCGGGCTACTGCTATACTTCGTCGGCGTCGAGGAGGTCGTCCGGGAACTCCGGAAGGCCGACCCTCGAATCGCGGTCTTCATCGTGGTCGCCGCGCTCGGGTGGCTCGCGGCGTGGGGGTTCGGCCTCCGAACCGTCCTTCACGTCCTCGGCGCGGAACTCTCGTTCGCCAAGTCGTTTCTCGTGTTGAACGGCGCGATGTTCTCGAACAACGTCACCCCGTTCGGACAGGCGGGCGGCGAGCCGGTCACGGCGCTGCTCATCTCGAAGGTGGCCGACACCGAGTACGAGCGCGGACTGGCGGCCATCGCGAGCGTCGATTCGCTCAACTTCGTGCCCTCCATCGTGCTGTCGCTCGCGGGCGCGGGGTTCTACGCGACTCAGACCCCGTTCAGCCGCCAGCTTCGAATCGCGACCGGAGCCATCGTCGCGCTCTCCATCGCGGTTCCGATTCTCGGATTCTTCGGGTGGCGAAATCGCGCCAGGGTTCGGCGAACCGTCGCGAAGATACTCGCGCCGATACTCAAGCGCGTCACGCGATTCGTCCCCGCGGACATCGCACTGAGTCGCCAGAAAATCGACGCGCGCATCCGCGAGTTCTTCGACTCGATAGAGCGCGTGGCGACGAACCGGAAGGGACTCGCGCTCACGCTCGGCGCCTCGACTGCGGGGTGGGTGTTCCAGATGGTGGCGCTGTGGCTCGCGTTCGCCGCAATCGGGTCGGCGGTGCCGTTCTCGGTGCTCCTGTTCGTGGTCCCGGTAGGCGCTATCGCGGGCGTGACGCCGCTTCCGGGCGGTGCGGGCGGCATCGAGGCGGTCCTCGTCGGCCTGCTGTCGAGTCTCCCGGCGGCGGGCGTGGAGTGGCAGACCGCGTTTACCGCCGTCGTCCTCTTCCGGGCCGCAATCTACTGGGTTCCGGTCGTCATCGGCGGCGGCGTCGTCAGCATCGTCGGCGTCGATTCGGTGTAAAAACAGGCGGTTCCGCACGCCGCGAGTCGGCTCAGTCGATGTAGCCGAGGTCCTGTAGCCGGTCTTTCGCGTCGTCGCTCATCTCGCCGAGCACGTCGTCGTCCTCGACCTCGTTCCACTCGCCGCCGACGCTTTCCTCGAACTTTGAGAGCGCGGCTTCGAGTTCGACCTCCTCGTCGCTCCCCTCGCCCCACGCGTCGTCGCGCTCGCCGGGGTCCGAACCGAGGTGGTAGAACTCGTCGGTGATGCGCTCGTTGCGGATGTACTTGGCGTCGGGACGCCGGGCCGACCGCATCCGCGAGTAGAACCGCGAGTCCTCGTCGAGCGTGATGCCCGCGTCGCTGGCCTTCTGTTCCAACTGTTTGAGTTCGACCACGGGCCGGTAGTACTCCACGAACGCGAAGTCGCCGTCGGCGAAGTCGCGGTAGTCCGCCGAGAGGAGCGACCGCGTCGAATCGCGCGGCACGGTCGAGTCGCTGGCTTCGACGCCCGTGTGGTCGAGGACGGTGTGATAGAGGTCGAGCAGTTCGACCTGCTGGTCCTCGCGCACGCCACCCTCCATCTCGGGATGCTTGACCATTAGCGGGACGTTGACGAGCGGGTCGTAGATGCAGAACTCGTGGCCGTAGAGGTCGTGTTCGCCGTGGAGTTCGCCGTGGTCGGCGCAGACGACGACCATCGTGTCGTCCCACTCGTCGTTGTCCTGCAGCCACGAGAACAGGCGCTGGAGTTGGGCGTCGATGTGTCGAATTTCGGCGTCGTACAGGCCTTCGATTGCTTCCCACTCGTCGTCGTCGATGTCGCGCGCGCCGCAGTTGTACTCCTTGGAGTTCTGGCAGACTTCGGTAGAATCGACGCCCGGCGCGAACTCGTCTCTGTACTCCTTGGGCGGGTGGTACGGAAGGTGGGCGTCCATCAGATTGATGAACGCGAAGTAGTCGTCGTCCGCGTCGTCGATGAACTCGATGGTCCGGTCGATGACTTGCGGGGTCTTCGAGTCGGCACCCTCGCCCGAAGCGGTGTACTCGTGAATCTTGTTGCCGACGCTCACGAGGTAGTCGGCGACTTTCCGGAGCGAGTCGTTGTCGTTCATCGCCTTCCACACCTTCGCCAGCGGCCCCGAGAGGAAGTCGCCGGGCATCACCTCGAAGAAGTTGTCCTGGTCGTCGAAACCGTCGGTCAGGTGGGTGTACGGCGTTATCCACGCGTTCGAGGAGTAGCACGCGGTGTCGTAGCCTGCTGCGGAGAGCGATTCGGCGAGCGTGGTCGCGCCTTCGAGGTAGGGGTTCTCTTGGCTCGCGCCGTGTTGGCTCGGGTACATCCCAGTAAACAGCGAGGCGTGGACCGGAAGCGTCCACGGTGCGGGGGCGACGGCGTGCTCGAAGACGGTCGCCTCGTCGGCGAACCGTTCGAGATTCGGCGTCGTCGGGCGGTCGTAACCATAGACCGAAAGATGACTCTTTCGAACCGTGTCCATGACCACGAACACGACGTTCCCCGCGGTAGCGTCGTTGGTCATACCCATCCGTCCAATCCCCGACGGGATAAATATCCTGATGTTAGCCGGTGTGTGAGCCGAGAATTCGAATCGCTTGCGTCACCCGCGGTCGGAAATCCGAGGCTGGCTCAGAAGGGAGCCTGCGGGCCTTCGTCGCTGTCCGAGTCGTCGTCGCTGGTTTCGCCGGGGAACGAGGGGCTCATTCCGCCGCCACCGTGACCGCCGCCCATTCCGGTGTCCGCGTGGACCTTGTTGATTTCGGGAATCTCTTTGACCATCCGGCTCTTGATGGCCTGAATCGTCATCGGCGAGATGCCACAGCCGCTGCACGCCCCGCCGAGTTGGATGCTGACTTCGCCGGTCTCGCGGTCGATGTTCTGGATGGCCGCGCTGCCGCCGTGCATCTGAATCTGCGGGAAGTTCCGACGCAGGAAGTTCGTGACCCGCTCTTCGAGGTCGTCCCCGTCGCTTTGAGTGTCGGTGCTCATGAATCCGAGTTGGTGGTCTGCGGCCTTAGGCTTTTGGTTCAATCGGTTCCGAGACTTCGAATTGTGTGAAATCAGCCGCTTCGACCGAGGGAACGACTCCGTCCCGTTCTGCGGACGTGGTCGGCGTCGAAACCGTTTTGATATCGCGATATATAATTTATCTTGCCTCCGGCAGCGAGCACGCTCGCGACCAGGTACGAACCGAACTCACCCCGCGAAACACCGCTCTCGGCCCGAAAGACCGGGCCGAAACCGAAGCGCGCGCACCGCGGCGCGAAAAATCTACTCCTCGAACCCGAAAACCCGGCGCAGTTCCGTCTCGATTTCCTCGACGTAGATGTCGAGGGTCTCCGACAGCTTCTCGTCGTCGACGAGAATTCCCTGCACGCGGTCAGTCGGATTCTCGGGCAGCTCGACCCGAAACTCCCCGTCGCCTTCGTAGAACGGCTCGCTCTCGTTGAGCACCTGCTGGTCGATAGCGTGGATGAGCTCCGAATCGTACTGGTCGTTGAGTCGGTTGAACGCGTTCTTGTACGCCTTCTGGAGTTCGTTGAAGTAGTGGACGTACTTGTCCTCGAACTTCTCGGGGTCGATGTCGGTCATACCCCGGAGTTGGTCGAGCGCGAATAAAAGTCGGGCGATGCGAACCACGACCGTCTCCATTCTCGACAGCCCGGAGTACTGTTACGTTATTTGGCCTCACGGTCGCTCCTGACGGAACAGAGTCACGGAGACCAACCGAGATGCAAGAATAAACCCTATAATACGATACAGAATACCGGTCAACAGCTTCAACTCACAGTTCTCGCGACGTTGCCGAAAACCGACCGCTATCCGAGCTGTTCGCCCACGAGTTCGTCGGCGCGCTCGACGAACTCCGACTCCGCTCCCTTGGGAATCGTCGCGCCCGCCGCGACGTTATGACCGCCGCCGTCGCCCCCGACCGCCTGCGATGCTTCGCGCATTACGACCGAGAGGTCGAGACCACGGCGGGTCAGCGAGGGCGTTCCGCGCGAGGAGACCTTCACCTCCGACACGTCGCTGTCGTCGTTGGGCTTGTGGGCGAATGCGAGTATCGGCGTTCCGCGCTCGACGCCGTCCGCACCGACCGCCATTCCGGCGATGATGCCGACGATGGTCTCGCGGATGCGGTCCTCGGCGTGGAACCATTGGAGGTGGTCCTCCTTCGTGACGCCCTCGGACTTGACCCATCGGAGTCCCTCCGAGAGATTTCGCCGGTGATTCGTGAGGAGTTTTCGCGCGCGGTCGAGCGCCTCCCCGCGGTCGCCGAGACAGACCGCCAGCCCCACGTCGGCGCGTTCGTACCGGGCGGTCGCGTTCAGCAGGGTCGAGAACTCGCTTACGTCCCGGAGTTCGGTTCCCTCGGGTTCGGCGGTCAGGGTGTAGGTCGTCCCGATGAGACCGTCGATTCGGTTCGCGCTGACGCCCTTCGAGACCGCGCGCTGGACGAGCGCGCTGGCGACCGTTTGGCGCTCGTCGGCGGTCAGGTCCACCCATCGTCGCCAGTCGCCCCCGTCGGCTTGGAGGTCGATGTCGAGACCGTCGAGGAACCGAATCGCGCCGTTCTGATTGTTCGAGATGCCGGGGATGTACACGTCGCTCGCGTACTCCAGCAGTTTCGGGAGCGGCCGGGTCTGCTTGCCGTAGAGCGCGAGGTCGGTGCCGGTGTCGAGGACGCCCGCCTCGACGCCCTCCGCGACGATGTTTTGATTCGCGCCGACGAGTTCGCCGCCGGTGGTCTGCATGTCACCGACTGCCCCGACTACCGCGAGCGCCGCGAGGTCGCGGGAGTCGCCGTCCGGAGGTTCGAGCGCGCGTGCGAGCACGTAGCTCGCGCCCGCGCCCGACAGCTCCGAGGAGCCGTCGATGTCGAACAGCAAGGGATTCAGATGAAATTCGGTGTCCGCGTCGGCTGGCTGGTGATGGTCGGCGATGACCGGCGTGAAGTCGCCCGCCACCTCGTGGTCTGCGATGATGTCCAACTGGCCGCTCCCGAAGTCGGTGAACAGCACGGTGTCGTAGTCGGTCGCCGCGATGGCCGCGACCTCCTCGGCGTCCAACTGCTTGCTGAAGACGGTCTCGAACGGGATACCCGCACGTTCGAGCGCCGAGGCCGCGACCGCGGCGCTCGTCAGGCCGTCGGCGTCGATGTGGGACGCGAGCAACACGTCGTCGGCCTCGCGGAGGCGGTCGGCGCACGCCGTGGCGCGCTCCGCGAGGGCGGGAACTGGACCAGCGGAAGCCATTCGGGAGTGGGTAAGTCGGTATCACTTATAAAGTTCGGCTATCGGTCGGGGAGGTGTGTGGCTCGTGATTCTCGTACGCGTCCGGAGTAGCTACCATCGGGCCGTTTGCGTTCCTGTCGGTCGTGTCGCTCCGAATCGGCGTTTCGCGCGGACTCCATCGTCTGAATTCCTGAACTGACCACCCGACCACGAGACGCACGGACGCTAACAACTATATGGCGTCCCTCCCCATCCCTCGGCATGAGCGACGAGGACGCCGACCCGTGCAACGACTGTGGCGACCCCGTATCCGACGCGCTGGCGCGCACCGTTCGGCTCACCGTGGACCGCTCGCAGATAGACAGCCAGCGACTCTGTCCCGAGTGCTTCGCCGACTGGATAGACCGCTACGAAGACGAGATGCAACCCGACCCCGACCACGCGGTCATCGAGGACGGCGACACCGACATCATCGTGGATTAACGAACCCCTCCATTTCAGGTGGAAACCGTGGTTCTGCGTGGAATTTTTGAGCAAAACTGCCTTAATAGGACTATAAATATAGTGTAAAATATGTCTGTGTAGAAGTCCGTACTCCTCCGTATCGACGGTCGTCGAACCCCTTGGTTTCGGGTGTACGACCGCAAGACTGCGATGGGTTCGACCGGAGTTGCGTCTCTTACGAAACCGACCCCTGTGTGGGAATCATTTTCAAGGGAGTTTGATCTACACTGGACTTGAGAGCTCTGGAGATTCGCGGATTACTAATTCAACGAACGAAGCTAGCTATCACTTGAGCCAATGAGTTCCGCACCGCCACCGCAGACCACACGCCTCCCCAACCGACTGCGGTCCTCGGTCAGCCGCTCCCTTCGGTCGCTTCTTCCCTGCGGTCCTCATCCCTCGCGCGTTTTGGGCGCAACGCCAAACGGCGGCGTTGCGCCAGCGCGCGCCGAGATGAAAGGGCCGACCTCTCGTGTTGGAATTACAGAAATTCCCTATTCGTCGTTCTCCCCATCCTCGTCCTCGCCCGCCGACAGTCCTTCGTCGCCGCGCTCCAGCGCCTTGGGCACGTCGTGGTGGTCGGAGTAGCCGTCGAACCACCGGACGATGCGTTCGAGGCGGTCCACGACGTGGCCGGGTTCGCCGCTCCGGGAGAGTTCGTGGCCCTCGCGCGGGTAGCGCACGAGTCGGGTCTCGACGCCCTGTTTCTTGTAGAGCAGGTAGAGCATCTCGGCGTTGTTCACCGGCACGCGAAAGTCGTTGTCGCTGTGGACGAGCAGGGTCGGCGTCTCGACTTCGCTGGCGTGGGCCGCGGGCGAGAACTCCCAAAGGAACTCCGGGTCGTCCAGTGGCGTCGTGTCGAAGTCCCACTCCACGAGCTTGAAAGCGTCAGTCGAACCGTAGAAACTGTTGAGCTCGTAGACGCCGCGCTGGCTGACCGCGCCAGCGAAGCGGTCGGTGTGGCCGACCAGCCACGTCGTCATGTAGCCGCCGTAGCTTCCGCCCGTGACGAACAGATTGTCCTCGTCCACGTACTCCCGACTCGCCACCTCGTCCACGCCCGCCAGAATATCGTCGGCGGCGACCGGCCCCCAACCACCCTCGCCGACCGCGGCCATGAACTCCTCGCCGTACCCCGTCGAACCACGAGGGTTGCACCAGAAAACGACGTACCCCCGCGCCGCGAGGAGTTGGAACTCCTGCCACATCGTCCCGCTGGTGGACCACATCGAGTGGGGGCCGCCGTGGATTTCGACCGCGAGAGGGTACTGCTCGTCCGAATCTCGCGGCGTTGCCGCTCGACTGTCCGCGGAACGGGGTTCCGCGCTTTCAAAGTCGGGCGGCGTCAGCACCCATCCTTGAATCTCGTCGCCGTCCCCGCCCTCGAATCGAATTTCTTCGGGCTGGCAGACGGCGCGGTCGTCCAGATACTCGCTGTTGACCCGCGTCAGCCGTCGGGTCTCCGCGCCGCCGAGCGTCGAGACGAACACGTCGCCGGGGTGGTCCCACTCGGACTCGACGAACGCCACCGCGCTCTCGCCGACTGTCGCGCCCGAGACGTGGCCGTCGCCGACCACTTTCTCGGGGTCGGCGCTCCCGTCCCCCGGCGCGCGCCAGACGGTCACGTCGCCCTCGTCGGGCGTCGTGAAGTAGAGGTCCTCCTCGTCGGGACCCCACTGGAACGCCATGTCCGCCGAGACCGTGCGGTCGAGCGTCTCGGTCGGTCTCGTCACGTCGCCCGTCTCGCGGTCCAGCACCTCAATTTCGGATTGGCGGAGCGTCGCGTTCTCCGCGGGTGTGTAGGCGTACGCGAGTCTGCCATCGCTCGTGGCCGCGAGGCTCGCGCCCCACCCGGTCGTCTCGACGACAGTTTCGGTCTCCTCGCCGGCGTCGAGGTCGTACTCCGCGATGTCCACCTCGATGTTGTCGTCGGGGTCGCCGGTTCGCTTGACGCCGTAGTAGAGCGTCGTCTCGTCGGCCCACTCCGGACCGGAGTAGTCGTAGTCGCCGTCGGTGAGTCGGCTCACGGAGTCGTCGCTCAAGTCCACTACGTACACGTGCGCGCGCCGCCCGTCGAAGTACCGCTCGCCCGCCCGGTACACCATCCGGTCGATGACGCGCGGGTCCGGTTCCTCGGGTTCGTACTCCTCGCCGTCGAGACTCGTATCCCGACCCTCTTCGCGGTCCTCTTCGGTGGTCTGCTGGACGAACGCGATTCGGCGTCCGTCGGGCGACCACGCGATTTGGGAGACCCCGCCCACTACGTCGGTGACCTGTCGGGCCTCACCGCCGTCGGTCGGGAGTACCCACAGTTGGGGCCTGTCGTCGTCCGCGCCGCGAGTGCTGACGAACGCGAGGCGGTCGCCGCTCGGACTCCATCGCGGTTGGCTATCGACGCCCTCCGAGACGGTGAACTGTCGGGGTTCGTCGCCACCGACCGGAACGGCGTACACCGTCGCCTCGTACTCGTCGTCGGCTTTCGGGACCTTCCGAACGAACGCGACCCGCTCGCCGTCGGGCGAGATTCGCGGGTCGCTCACCTGTGCGATTTCGTGATACTCGTTCGCACGAATCGTTCTCATACCCTTCAAATGCCAGCGAGCCGATAACAGGATTTCGATTCGGACCCTCTCGGTCGGTATTCGCGCGTACTCGACGAAATTTCGGATGTACCTCCCGTTTCGGGCACAGAGGCAGGACGACGCCGTCGAGAAATGCGAGATTTCCCTCGATTCGCGTCGAAAGCACGCGATTCCCACGACGGATTCCGAGGAATTCCGGGGTTTCGACAGTGGAAACGTCCGATTTCGGTCTCGAAGCGTCAATAGGTATATGCCGCGTGGCGAGTACGTAATCTGTCATGGTGGGGGACACCAACAGACGAGACGTACTGAAGACGACAGGAGCCGTCGGCCTCGCCGGACTCATCGGATTCTCCGGCACGAGTCTCGGGCAGGACCAGCGCCTCTCGTGGCACGCCGGCGGGACCGGCGGGACGTACTTCCCGCTGTCGAACGAGTTCAAGACGGTCATCGAAGAGAACACGGACTTCACGATACAGGTCCAATCGACCGGCGCGAGCGTCGAGAACGTCGGGAGCCTCGCGCAGGGGGACGCCGACTTCGCGCTCATCCAGAACGACGTGGCCTTCTTCGCGTACAACGGCACCGGTATCGAGGACTTCGAGGGGAACGCAATCGAGGGCCTTCGCGGGGTCGCCACGCTGTATCCGGAGACGATTCACGTCGTGACACAGCCCGATTCGGACATCGAATCGATTTCTGACCTGGAAGGTGCGACCATCAACACCGGCGACCTCGGGAGCGGGACCCAGGTCAACGCGCTCCAGATTCTCGAATCCGTGGGCATCGAGAGCGGCGACTTCAACGAGCAGAACACCGGGTTCTCGCAGGCGGCCGACCAGCTCCGGGACGGCGACATCGACGCCGCGTTCGTCGTCGGCGGGTGGCCGCTCGGCGCTATCGAGGAACTGGCGACCACTTCCGACATCTCCATCGTGGAGATTTCGGGCGACTCCCGCGAGCAAATCCTCAGCGCGTCCGAGTGGTTCGCCGAGGACACGATTCCGGGCGGGACGTACAACGGCGTCGAAGACGACGTGCCGACCGTCGCGGTTCAGGCGATGATAGCGACCCGCGAGGACCTCGACGCCGAAACGGTCGAGACGGTCACGCGCGCCATCTTCGACAACGCGGACCAACTCACCATCAAGACCGACTTCATCAGCGAAGACTCGGCGCTCGACGGCATGTCCATCCCGCTCCATCCGGGTGCGAGAGCCGTCTTCGGCCCCGCGACGACCGCGGAAGGCGAGGGCAACGAGACCGACGCGGGCACGACCACGGGAGTGCCGGAAACCGAGACGGGCGACGAAACGGACACCGAGATGGCCGAGACGACGACCGAAAGCTGACGTGATTCGACTCCCCCTCGCGCTCGGCGCGTGCCTGCTGGTCGTGTCGGTAGCGGGCGCTAGCGCCGTCGATACGGGGGTCGGCGCTATCGAGGGCGTCGGCGACGTGGACTCGGATAGCGAGCGCGACCGCCTCCTCGTCGTCGCGGACGCCGAGACCGGAGACCGCCTCCTCGCGGTCCCCGTCTCGGGGGGAACCACGGTCGCGCTCGATTACACTCACAGCGTCGAGAAGACGCCGGTACGCGACGTGTACGAGGTCAACGACACCGAACTGGAGATGGTTCGAATGGAGTTCGAGTCGTTCGGCGCGGGCCTTCCCTCGCGGGCCGACGTGAACGTCACCGAGAACGGAACGTTCGTATTCGACCCCGAGGGGAGCTACGACCACCTCTACGTCGCGCCGGGGGACGTCGCGGGCCACGAACTCGTCGTGGCCGACCGGCGGTACGACCTCGTCGCGCTGTCCGACGGGCACTCGGTCGATATCCACGTCGCGAACCGGTCGTCCGCGACGACTGTCCATCCGACGACCACGCGACTTCAGTGACATGAGCGAGAAGCCAGCCACCGACGGGGGAACGACGGACGGCGCAGTATCCGACGCCGACCAGCAGGAACTCATCGAGCAGTTAGAGCGCAGGCGGTCGCCGCGGGGCCTCCTCGCGGTCGCGGTCTCGATAGTCGCAATCTCGTTTTCGGCGTTCCAGATGTGGCTGGCCGCTCGCGGTTTCGAGTTCGCAGCGACCCTGCCGGTCGTGGGGGCGGTCGAACTCGTATCGCTCCAACTCCTCCAAGTGAACGCCATCCACGTCTCGTTCGCGCTCGTGCTGTCGTTCCTGCTCTTTCCGCCCTCGACCGGAGACGGCTTCGTCTCGCGCCGACTCGCTCGCGTGGTGCCCGCGCTCCGCGACCGATTCGGCGACGACAGCGCGGCCGCGCGAGTCGGCGAGCGCGGCCGCAGCGCAGTCCGGTGGCTGTTCATGGACCCGAACCGTCGGCGCGTGACGCCGATAGACTGGCTGTTCGTGGTGTTCGTGCTCCTGTCGGCGTCGTACATGATAACCGGGTTCGACGAAATCCGACAGATGCGGGCGCTCGGCCTCGGCGTCGGTCGGAGCGTCCGCGAGGTGGTTCCGTTCCTCTCGCCGGTGTTCGACGTACTGGCGGCAGTCGGAATCGGCATCGGCGACACCTCCTACGCGTTCGCCCTCGGGGCTATCGGCGTCCTGCTCGTGCTGGAAGCGACCCGGCGCGCGCTCGGCGTCTACCTCATGGTCATCGTCGCGTCGTTCATCGTCTACGCGCGGTGGGGCTACCTCATCCCGTTCGGCGCGCCGTACGTCGGCGTGCTCTCGATTCCGCCGCTCGGGTGGGACAGCATCATCCAAAATCTCTGGTACAACACGGAAAACGGCGTGTTCGGGATTCCGGTCACGGTGAGCGTCAGATTCATCTACATCTTCATCCTGTTCGGCGCGTTCCTCGAAATGAGCGGCGCGGGCAAGTGGTTCATCGACCTCGCGTACTCGGTGACCGGCCAACGAAAGGGCGGTCCCGCGAAGGCGAGCATTATCGCCAGCGGCTTTATGGGCACCATCAGCGGGTCGTCCATCGCGAACACCGTGACCACGGGCGCGTTCACGATTCCGCTGATGAAGCGGTCGGGCTACTCACCGGAGTTCTCCGGCGCGGTCGAAGCGTCGGCGTCGTCGGGCGGCCAGATTCTCCCGCCCGTGATGGGCGCGGCCGCGTTCCTCATCGTGGAATACACGCTCACGCCGTTCGCCGACGTGATTATGGCGGCCGCGATTCCGGCAATCGTGTTCTTCTTCGGCGTCTGGGTGATGGTCCACCTCGAAGCCTCGAAGCGAAACATCGGCGGTCTCACGACCGAAGACATAGTCTCGTGGCGACCCCACCTCGCCCGCGGGTGGTTCTACCTCGTTCCGCTCGTCCTCCTGCTCTACTACCTCATCGTCGAGCGCCTGTCGGTGGCGCGGTCGGCGTGGTTCACGCTGGTCGCTATCGCGGCGCTCATCGCGCTCGTCGCGGCGTACAGCGACGAGACGCGTGCGCCGCTGCTCGGAACCATCGTCGGTATCTTTCTGCTGGAAACCGCGGCGTTCACGGCGACCGGCGCGGGACTCGTGGCGACGGTCACGGGCGCGGCACCCGGTACCGGACTCGCTCCGGCCGCGGCGCTCGCGGCCGCGGCCGGAAAGCTCGGTTGGCTGACGCTCGCGGTCAGCCTCGTCACGATGCTCGTTCGACCCCACGGCGACGCACCGCTGTTGGACTTCGACCCGCAGGTCGATACCGCGGTGTCGGCCGCGGCGAACGCGCTTCGACGGCCGAGTCTCGCCGAAAATCGACCGTTCCAGTTCGGCAATTTCATCCTCAAGTCGATGGATTCGGGCGCGCGGACCGCGACCGCGGTCGTCATCGCTGTCGCGGCCGCAGGCGTGATTCCGGGCGTCATCAGCGTGAGCGGTCTCGGCCCGAATCTGACCTCGCTCATCCGGACCATCGCCGGTGGCTCCATCGTCATCCTGCTCGTACTGACCGCCGTCTCCTCTATCATCCTCGGGATGGGGATGCCGACCACCGTGACCTACATCATCCTCGTCTCGATGCTCGGCCCGGCCATCAGCGAGTTCGGCATCCCGATTCTCGCGGCTCACCTGTTCATCCTCTACTTCGGCGTCATCGCCGACATCACGCCGCCGGTCGCGGTCGCGGCCTACGCCGCGTCGGGCATCGCCCAATCCGACCAGTTCGAGACCGGAGTGAAGGCATTCTCTCTCTCGCTCAACAAGGCCATCGTCCCGTTCGCGTTCGTGCTGACCCCCGGAATCCTCCTGCTCCGGGGTGTGGGCACCGGACAGGAGGTCAGCGTCATCGGCTTCTCGGACGTGGCGGACCTCGGCTACTTCGTCCCCGAGGTGCTGATTCCGGTCATCGGCGTGTTCGTCGGCGTCGTCGCGCTCGGCGCGACCATCATCGCGTACCTCTACACCGATGTAAATCGAGTCGGTCGCGTGCTGTTCGCGGTGGCCGCGCTCTTGCTAATGGCTCCGCTCCTGCTGTTCGGTGCCACCACGGGACTGCTCTCGGTGCTCGGGGTCGCCCCCGGTCTCGAACCCGGCGCGTTCGACCTCGTACTCCGGGCGGTCGGCGCGGTGCTGTTCGGCGCGCTCGTGTTCCGAAACCGACGCCGGGCGAACACCGAGCGGGCGGCCGAGCGGGGAGAGACGACCGAGGCGGCCTGATTACACTAACCCTGCGAGTTCCATCGCGCCGAACAGCAGGTCGCCGTAGGTCAGCGCCACCGCGGTGCCCACGAACAGCGGGACGACGAACGGGATGCCGGGCGAGACCCACACCTCGTCTTCGGTCGCGAGCACGTCGAGACCGTCGCGGAGTTTCTCGGGCGTCGTCCCGTAGGCTCCGTGGTCGATGTCTTCGAGGAACGCCGCCGCGCCCCACGGGTCGTCTTCGGGGGCGCTCTCGGACGTTCCCCGAGAGTCGGCTTCGGACGCGGCGACTTCAGAGGAAGTCGCCGCGTCCGCCGCGACCTCCCCACCGTCGGCGCGAACCTCGACCGCGCCGTCGGTCGGAGGGTTCGGTTCCGCGGGCAGGGTCGCGGGGTCGCGCAGGCGGTCGGTGCGCTCGCGCAGGTCCGCGAGCGCGACTCCGCGCCACCGGAGGTACATCCGAATCGCGTCTAAGTCCACGCCGTTTCGAGTCGTGCCGTCGGGCGTCTCCAGCAGGCGGCCGTGTTCGGTCGGAATCGCGTCCCACCGGACCGGCTTGCCCACGAACATTACCGACGAGAACCGTCCCGTCGCGGCGTTTCGGACGAGGACTGAGAGCGGGTAGAGCGCGCCGAGGAGTACCGTGTTCGTCAGGATGGTGAGCGAGAACACGCCGAGCGCGGTCTGCTGGTGTGGCAGATGCCAGCTCAGAACCTCGTACGTCGGGAACGTCGGGAACAGCGCGGCGACGACCAGAAACGCCTTCGCGTCCGCACCGCCGAACGCCCGAAACCACCAGAATGCGACGACGAGGGGCGCGACGAAGCCGAGGCTGACGGCGGCCCGAATCCAGAAGAACTCGGGGGCACCGGGCGCGCCGGTCCACGCCTGCCAGGTGTCCCACGCGAGCAGGACGACCGCGAGCGCCGCGAGCGGGTACCACGTCCAGTTCGGAATCCGGCGAGTCTTCACGTCGCGGAACGCGGCCCACCCGAAGACGGGGACCACGAGCAGTCTGAGGAGGTCGGGAATCGAGGCGTCGATTGGGGTGGCCATCGGGGTTTGGTTCTCCGTGTGCGAGGTTAGTTCCGGCTTGGTATATAAATGTACGAGGAGGAGACGAGCGGAATTGCTATGACTACTCGGAACTGCTGGCGGAAAAATCGAAGCCCGAAGTCGTCTATATGACGCGGTTCTGGAGGTAGTCGAGGTGCTTCGCGTTGTAGACGATTTTGACCTCGTCGGTCGCCGCGCTGCCGATGCAGGTCAGGCGGACGTTCTTCTCCTCGACCTCCTCGTCGGAGAGAATCTGCTGCATGTCCATGTCGATTTCGCCCTCTTTGACGATGGCGGCGCAGTTCGCACACGCACCGGCGCGGCACGAGAAGGGCCAGTCGTAGCCCTGCGCTTCCGCGGCTTCGAGGATGTACTCGCCTTCGGCGACTTCGAGCGAGCCGTAATCCTCGCCGTCGAGGCCCGCGTCGGCGGCCTCATCGAAGAGGTCGTCGTCGTCCATGTCCCAGCCCTGGTCGTCCAGCACTTCGTAATTGAGGTATTCTACGGTTGGCATCACCCGAAGTTTCGGCGGCGACATGGTTAGTACTTATTGTTTGGCCGTGACGCTCCCGATAAATCGGGATGGATTCGGACGCGAGAAACAGGTCGTCGCAGAGACTCGGACAATTCTCACTTCGTTCCGCCTCTCCGTCTACACGATGGGGACGTACCGAAACACGACGTACGCCACGACCGTCGCGATTGCGGGCACGACGTTCTGAAGCACGACGACCCGCGCGGTCGTCGCTGGCTGATACAGTTCGGCGGCCGAAGGCGAGTCGTCGGTCGCGGGCGCGTCTGCGCTCTCGACCGGCACGCCCATGCTCGACGCGGGCACGCGCGGCGTGTCCGGCACCGCGTCGGCGACGGTCGCCCGGCCCCATCCGAGACCCACGACGCTCATCGTGGCGATGACGACGAAACTCGCGGGCACGCCGAGCGCCGAGAGGACCGTCACGATGGACGCGCTCACGGTCGCCACGACGAGCGCGGCGACCAGCGGGAGGTCGGTGAGGTCGTTGCCCACGGTGTCGAGCGTGCGCCGCGCGATGGTGAACGCGCCGAGCGCGGTCGCTCCGGCCGCGAGAAAGATGCCCTGATTCATCGTAATCGCGCCGTTGCCGACGAGCGGCGCGACCGCGTTGGCGACGTTGCTCGCGCCCGCCGAGAACGCCATGTAACACCCGATAGCGACGACGAGGAGCGTGCCGCCGAGTTCGCGCGGGGTGGTGTTCGGCCCGAGTTCGGGCTTCGGAATCCCGCCGGAGGTGTCGAACGTCACCAGCGCCCCCTCGGTTCGGTTTATCGCCATTCGCTCGACGAGTCTATCGTACCAGTACCGGCCGACGACCGCGCTGACCCAGAAGCCGATGACGGGCGCGACAAGCCACCAGCCGACGATTTCGAGGACGGCGTCCACTCTGAGTTGGCCGATAGCGAGTCCGAGTCCGACGATAGCCCCGACCGCGGTCATCGACGTTGAGGCGGGCACGCCGAAGACGTTTCCGGCGAACAGCGCGAGACCGATGAACAGGAGGACGACGATGCTGACCTGCATCGTGAACGGGTCGCCCGTGACGAGGCCGCTCCCGAGGGTGTCCACCACGCGGCGTCCGAGCGTCCACCCGCCGAGGAGGAAGAAGACGCTCATCAGTCCGGCCGCCGCGAGTTTCGAGACCGCTCCGCTCCCGACTGCGGGGCCGAACGCGACGCCCGTGTTCGACCCGCCGATGTTGAAGCCCACGAAGATGGCGACAGCGATACCGACGAGGAGGACTCCGCTAATCACGGTTCGTACATCGAAGGAGACGGATTAAACGGTGTTGATTGGCTGCGCGAAATCGGTTTTGCTCTCGGCTCGAAGCTAGTAGAGCGGTTCGACGACGACGAGGTCGTGGACGAGTTCGGGAACTTTCGTCCGCCCATCCGTAGTCATGTTGACGAGACCGTAGTCTGCCAAGAGGCCCAAATCGCGCGAAACGTTTCCCGTGTCGCGCCCGACCGCGTCCGCGAGTTCGGTCACTGAATCGACATCGTGGTCCCGAAGATAGTCGAGAATCGTTTCCCGGTGTTCATCGAGTACTTCGCGAGCGTCCTCGCGAGCGAGAACGTAGACATCTCGGTGTCCGGCTTCGGTGAGGGCCTCAGCTAACGATTCTCGGCGCTGGATTTCGGGGGGAACGTCGCGTTCGCTCGGACGCTCGGCAACGGTCCACTCCGGATGGTCTTTGCTCTCGGACATCGCTCCCTTACCTTTGTTACTATTCACAAAGATAAGTGTCTTGTGATGTGCTGGACTGCTACCTCGCGTAAGCCGGTTACTTCGACCGGATTCTCGAAATAGTGGCCGGTCGCCCGACTATCGCGACTAAAAAACGTATTTTATTTATATCGTCTCGAATGACTCTTCAAGTGAATCGGTGTTTCGAGATGGAGAGGGTACAGACGACTGTCGTCGGTCACGTCGATATTCGAGACGGGAGGCGGCCCATCAAACGTCTCGTGTTTGCTGACCCCGTTCCCGAGGGGAGCGAGACTTTCAATCGCCACGACGATGCCGACCGTTGGGTAGTCGTTCTCCAAGTTCCCGGAAACCGTATCAACGAAGAGAACGCCGAAATCGTGACGATAGATAATACCGAGGGCCAAGGCGGCCACATTGATTACCAATTTCTCCCCCGCGATTCGATTCCTCGGGGAAACAAACTCGTCTGGTTCGACGGAACTATTTCGCTTCGAGAGGCCGAAATTATCGCCCAACGAAACGCGGAACACTGGACGGAGATATATAAAAGCAATCACGGACTACCCAAAACGAAGTAGCACATTTCGAAACAGACACATTCGCCACTACTGTCGAATTTCGAACCGAAAGCCCGGCAAAACGTACAGGCGTGGAAAGGGTTATCCGGACAGCCACAGTGCTGATATTTATGAAAGTCCTCGTCACGGACCCCATCGCAGACGCAGGGTTGGACCGCTTTCGAGAAGCGGGTCACGAAGTCGAAACCGCCTACGACGTAGAGGGCGATGCGCTCCTCTCGGCCGTCTCGGACGCCAACGGACTGGTCGTCCGCTCGGGAACCGAAGTCACCGAGGAGGTGTTCGAAGCTGCGCCGAACCTCGTCATCGTCGGGCGCGCGGGCATCGGCGTCGATAACATCGACATCGACGCCGCGACCGACCACGGCGTCATCGTCGCCAACGCGCCCGAGGGCAACGTCCGGGCCGCGGCCGAGCACACGGTCGCGATGGCGTTCGCCTCCGCGCGCTCGATTCCGCAGGCTCACGCCCGCCTCCGGAACGGCGAGTGGGCGAAGGGCGACTACCTCGGCACCGAGGTCAACGGCAAGACGCTCGGCGTCGTCGGCCTCGGCCGCGTCGGCCAAGAGGTCGCGAAAAAGCTCGACTCGCTCGGGATGGACCTCGTGGCGTACGACCCGTACATCAGCGAGGACCGCGCCGCCCAACTCGGCGCGGAACTGGTGGACTTAGACGAGTGTCTCGACCGCGCGGACTTCCTCACGGTTCACACCCCGCTCACGCCCGAGACGGAGAACCTCATCAGCGGGGAGGAACTCGCCCAGCTAGAGGGCGGCTACCTCGTCAACTGCGCCCGCGGCGGCGTCGTGGACGAGACCGCACTCGCCGAGGCCGTCGCGGACGGCGTCCTCGCTGGCGCGGCGGTGGACGTGTTCGCCGACGAACCCGTCTCGCCAGACAACCCCCTGCTCGACGTGGAGGACGTGGTGGTCACGCCTCACCTCGGCGCGAGCACCTCCGCGGCACAGGAGAACGTCGCCACCAGCACCGCCGACCAAATCGTCGCGGCGTTCGCCGAGGAACCGGTCGTCAACGCGCTGAACGCGCCGTCCATCGACGAGAGCGCGTTCCCCCGCGTCGAGCCGTACATCGGTCTCGCCGAGACCGCTGGCAAAATCGCGACCCAACTCCTCGACGAGCGCATCGAGTCTATCGAAGTCCACTACGAGGGCGACATCGCCGACGAGGACGTGGACCTCGTGACCGCGAGCGCCCAGAAGGGCGTGTTCCAGCCGCTCGAATGGCAGGTCAACGCGGTCAACGCGCCCCAAATCGCGGAGGACCGCGGGGTCGAAGTCACCGAGAGCAAGACCCGACAGACCGAGGACTTCCAGAGCCTCGTTCGCGTGACCGTCGGCGGCGACGACGAATCGGTCAGCGTGGAGGGAACCCTGTTCGCCGACGACGACCCCCGAATCGTCCGGGTGGACGACTACCGGGTGGACGCCATCCCGCGCGGTCACATGCTGGTCGCTAAAAACGAGGACGCCCCCGGCGTCATCGGCTTCATCGGCACCGTCCTCGGCGACCACGACATCAACATCGCGGGGATGTTCAACGCTCGCGAAGCCCACGGCGGCGAGGCGCTGACCGTGTACACGCTCGACGAGGAGGTCCCCGACGAAGCGAAGGAGGCGCTGGAGACCGACGAGCGAATCATCGAAGCCCGGTACATCGAACTCAACGGCGCGGAGTAGTCCGTCCGCCTCGGCTACAACGGCACGCTACCGTCCCGGCACGAATCGCCTAACCCGTCCGCACGAGAACTGCCGTGTCGGGTCTGTCAAAACTCCTATTTCTGGCCGTCACTTCGCTCGCTTACTCCGACGCTACGCTCGGAATACGCGTCCCATAACAAAGCCCGCGCAGGGGGTTACCTTTCGGTAATGTCCCATCAGAAAACGCGCGAGACGGACTCCGAGTACACCGTCAGGCGCTACGAGTCCGGCGACGAAACGGGCATCCGCTCGCTCTGTGGCGTCCAGTGGGACCACCGGCCGAGCGCCGACTGGTTCGACTGGAAGTACGTCGAGGACCCCTACCTCGACCACGTGCCGGTCACGGTCGCCGAGCGCGACGGCGAAATCGTCGGCACGCAGGCGTACCTCCCCTGTCGGATTCGGTGGGGCGACTCGTCGGTCCTCGCGCTCCAACCGACCGACGCGGTGGTCCACCCCGACCACCGCAGAAACGGACTGTACACGAAAATTACGCGGGAGGCAATCGACTTCTACGCCGACCGCGAACCCGCGTTCTTCTACAATTTCCCGAACGAATCCGCGCTCGGCGCACAGCAGAAACTCGGCTGGTCCGAAGTCACCGAGGTCACCAACTACTATCGGGTCCAGCGACCCACCGACACGCTCGATTCGATTGGAACCGGAAGCGCAGGGCGGGCGCTCGGTCGGGTCGCCGACTCGGTCGCCTCGGTGTACCTCGAAGCGCGCGACCGCTCGGTGGACCTCGCCGACGATATCGAGGTGGTCCGCCACTCGTCGGTCCCCGCCGAGACGTTGACGCGCCTCTACGAGTCGAGCGTCCCGCGAGAGCGACACGTCCACCGCGAAGCGCGATTCTACCGGTGGTTCTTCGACGCGCCGACCTACGACCACACGACCTACGTCGCGCGTCGCGACGGCCGACCGGTCGCGAGTCTGACCACCCGGACCCGAACCGGGCGGAAGGTGCTGGTCATGGACGCACTCCCGATGGACTCCGATTCGGCGGCGTTCGCCAATCTGCTCGCGGCGGTCGTCTCGGAAAACGAGAGCGCGACTGTCATCTCGGTGTCGGGGGCGGCGCTGTCTCGGGACCTGCTCGCGCGCTTCGGATTCGTGAGCGACGACCGGCCGGTGGTGTCGCGGGTCTGCGTCCCGAAGTACGTCGCCGTGCGACCGCTCCCTGACGGCGATTCGAGTCCGATTCCGAGAGAGGAACTCGCCGACGCCGAGAACTGGCGAATTTCGTTCGTGGAACAGACCGACTGACGGACGAGGGACTCAACTTCGCTCAGAAGTCTCCGATGCACCTGCCGGAAAACGAGAGTCCGGATGCCTCCGGCGCAGTAAACGGTGGCGTCGGTGACTACCGAAGCCATCGCTTCAGTCGCGCGAGCAGGCCGGACTCCTGTCTGCGTCCGGTCCACTCGAAGTCGTCGTTCTCGCCGTCGATGTGCTTGCGGTACGACTCGGTTCGGGCGGTCAGAATCTGCTCGTTGCGCGCGACCACCGCATCGAGTTGGGCCTCCTTGCGCTCGACCTGTCGTTCGAGACACGCCACCTCGTCCTCCAGTTGGGCGCACTCGGCCAGCAGGCCCTCGTAGTCGCGCTCGTACCGCCGACAGAGCTGTTCGCGCCACTCGTCGAGTTCGGGGCGAAGTTGTTCGTAGATGCGTTGCGGACAGACCACCACGACTAATTCGTCGTCCCTCCGTTCCGATGGCAGTGCGTTCTCTCCGGGTTCCGTCTGGGCGGTCGGGTCGTGAGCGTGGTCGGGGGTGTTGGTGCTCACGTAACGACACACGCTACCAAGGGGCAAAAAACCGCGTCAGTCCGGCGTCGGACGCGTCTGACGCCCGCGAGACGGGCGTTCGGTCACTATTCCGCGAGATGTGCGAGCACGTCGTCGGTGTCGTTCGGAACCGGCTCGGGGGCGGCCCCCGCGGCCGCGGCCGCGTCGGGGTCTTTCAGCAGGTGGCCGGTCGTGAGACAGACGACCTGCTCGTCGGGCGAAATGTCGCCCGATTCGCGGAGTTTACGGAGTCCGGCGACCGACGCCGCGCTCGCGGGCTCGACGCCCACGCCGTCGCGAGCGAGCGCGCGCTGGGCGTCGGTAATCTCCTCGTCGGAGACAGCGACCGCAGTGCCGCCCGTCTCGCGAATTCCGGGGAGCGCCTTCGGCGCGTTGACCGGGTTGCCGATTCGGATGGCGGTCGCGCGGGTCTCGACGTCCTCCCAGCGGCGCACTTCGTCGCGACCGTCTTCGATTGCCTCGACCATCGGGGCCGCGCCCTCGGCCTGCACGCCGGTCAGCGCCGGGACCTCCTCGGGGGTCAGCTCTCCGGCCGCGACCAGTTCGCGGAACGCCTTGAACAGCGCCGCGGTGTTGCCCGCGTTGCCGACCGGCAGGACGATTCGGTCGGGGAGGTCGCCCGTCTGGTCGCGGAACTGCTCGACGATTTCGAGGCCGATGGTCTTCTGACCCTCCAGTCGGAAGGGGTTGAGCGAGTTCAGGAGGTACGCCTCCCCGCGGTCGGCGAGGTCCGAGACGATGTCGAGGCAGGCGTCGAAGTTGCCATCGACCTCCAGGATTCGCGCGCCGTGGAGGCTGGCCTGTGCGACCTTTCCGGCGGCGACCTTTCCGGCGGGCAGGAGGACGAGGACCTCAGTTCCGGCTCGCGAGCCGTAGCACGCGAGCGCGGCGCTGGTGTTGCCGGTCGAGGCGCACGCCAGCCGACCCACGCCGAGTTCCTCGGCGACCCGGACGCCGACTGTCATGCCCCGGTCCTTGAAGCTCCCGGTGGGGTTCATTCCCTCGTGCTTGATGCGGAGGTCGGCGACGCCGACCTCCGCTTCGATGGTGGGCACCGAATACAGCGGGGTGTCGCCCTCCTCGATGCTCACACCCGATTCGAACGGGAGCGCGTCGGCGTAGCGCCACACCCCTCTCGTCTCCGATTCTGCGAAGTCCTCGAACGTCGGCAGGTCGGCGTATCGAACTTCGAGCAGGCCGTCGCAGTCGGGACACTGGTATCGGACTTCCTCGAACGGTGCGCCGGTCCAGTCGCATTCGATGCAGGTCAGCCACACGCCGTCGTCGGCGTGGTCCGGCGGCGACTCGGCTCCGGCGTCGGCGAGCGTCAGGTCGGTCATTGGCAGGGGACAGGCGACCGAGCGGCAAAAAGGGGCCGGTCGGCGGCAGATTTGCCTCGTCGCTCCCGGGTGGTCGCTTGACTCGCGCTCGAAAAATTAGGGAACGCGGTTTCTCTGCAATCCGGTATCAGTAGCAGAGATTGTCGCAGACGCACTGTGCGCTCACGTCACCGATGCTCATGCACTCGCCCGCGAAGGCGACGCCGGAACTGCCGACGACGAGGAGTGCGGACAAGAGTACCAGTATCAGGCCAACTCTGATTGATTGCTTCATGCTTCACGTTACCATATATTTTAACCACATATAAATCTATTTGTAAAGCATCGCAAAATACTCTCGCGAGGAAGTCACGTTCGTCGCCCCGTCTCGATGCATCTGCCTTTGCGAGTGACTACGCCGGGACCGGACGCTCGACCGTTCTCTCGTCGTCTTCGAAGGCGCGGTCGAGGTGCGTGCCGATTTCCGCGACGGCCTCCCACGCCGGTTCGACTCTCGGTTCGGCGAGGTTCGTGAAGAACGAGTGGACCATCCGGTCGTAGTTGGTGTGTTCGACCGGAACGCCGTGGTCCGCGAGTCGCTCGGCGTACGCGATGCCCTCCTCTCGAAGCGGGTCGAACTCGGCCGTGAGAACCGTCGCGGGCGGAAGGTCACTTAGGTCGTTCGCGCGGAGCGGCGACGCGTACGGACTCATGCCGTCAATGTCGGTTTCGAGGTAGTGGTCCCACGACCACGCCAAATCGGGTTCGGTGATGAAGTAGTTCCCGTCACCGCTCGGTTCGTCGGCGAACTCGAACGAGAAGGTCGTCGTCGGGTACACCAGCACCTGGTAGTCGATGTCCGGCCCGCGCTTGTCGCGCGCGAGAAGCGAGACCGCGGCCGCGAGGTTCCCGCCCGCGCTGTCGCCGCCCACCACGATTCGGTCGGGACGACCGTTCAGTATCTCTGTCCGGGAAGCCGCCCACTCGACGACTGCGTAGCAGTCTCGGAGACCCGCCGGGAATTTGTGTTCAGGTGCGAGTCGGTAGTCCGGTGCGACGACCACGCAGTCGAGTTCGTCCGCTAGCACCCGGCAGACCGGGTCGTAGGATTCGACGTCGCCGAGAAGAAAGCCCCCGCCGTGCATCCACACGAGGACCGGAAACGGGCCGTCGCCTTCGGGCGTGTACACTCGAATCGGGACGCTGTTGTCGTCGGGTCCGGGGACCACGCTGTCGCTGACGTTCGCGAGCGATACGAGTTCGCGTTCGACCGAGAGGAACTCGGCGTAGCCCTCGCGCGCCGCTTCGACCGGGAGCGTGTGGAGTGGTGGTACTTCGGACACGACCGCCTCGATGTCGGGGTGTGGCTCTGACATGCTCTGTCTGTCCAGGTTTAATTACAAAAGTATTGTTATATCTATATTCAGCTGGAACTGCTAAAAATAGGCTTTAGAGGCCTTTAGACGACACCATATAATAAATAATATTTTATCTGAAAATATATGGGACAGAATACGTTGTACTCAGAGGGTATGATAAATGCTACCTTGACTGAAAACAGATTCGACGTCGCTCGACGGCGTTTACACGTCCGGCACTGCTGGCGCGCGGTCGCGAGTACGGACTGCCCAGTCGGAGTTGCCACGGAAGTTACAGCGCGATTTCGGGTCCGCCTCTGATTCCGC
Source organism: Halorussus amylolyticus (assembly GCF_004143485.2). GTDB lineage: Archaea > Halobacteriota > Halobacteria > Halobacteriales > Haladaptataceae > Halorussus > Halorussus amylolyticus. The sequence goes on from NZ_ML974130.1 coordinate 116,703, forward strand.
TCGACTCCGGGGTCGAATGCGCCGGTCTTCTACTCGCCGGGTGACTGGTTTCCGCTTTTCGGCGATTCTGCGACCCTCTCCCGACTCAGTTCTTCGCCGAAAACCATGCTCTCGGGCGCTGTCGTGTCCGTTTCCTTCGAATACGTATATCTTCGCTGACGGCTTTCTCTCTCACATGGCACAAACTACCACTGAGACGACGGTCGGTCGAACGACGGTACGAAACACGTGGTCGAGCGCCGCAATCGCGGGTCTCGCGGGGGGACTCGCCTTCGGTATCCTCCTTCAGGCGATGGGGATGATGCCGACAATAGCGGCGCTCTACGGCGGCGAGAGCGCCGCAATCGGATGGCTGGCTCACCTGTTCCACAGCGTGGTGTTCGGTCTCGTGTTCGCGGCGCTCGTGGTCCGAACCGACTACCGGGACACCGACGCCCGAACGCTCTCGCTCCTCGGTGCGGGCTACGGGGTCGTCCTCTGGGTCGTCGCCGCCGCCATCGCGATGCCCCTGTGGCTCGGCGCGCTCGGACTCGACGCGCCCGCGATTCCGAACCTCGATGTCGCCAGCCTCGCTGGTCACCTCGTTTACGGCGTGGTCCTCGGCGCGGTGTTCGCCGCCGTGAGAACTCGGCTGTACCGTCGCGAGAAAGCGCCCGCAGTCGAGTAAACGCTCGCCCGTAGCCGAGTGAACGGTACCGTACCTTTATTATCGAATCTGTGGTCCCGTTCGTGGGATTGCTACCTATGAGAACATCCACGACCGTGCTGCTGCTTCTGACAGTCGTCGTACTCGCGCCGTCGGTTTCGGCGACCCATGTCTCCGGAAACGCTGGCCAACACATCGCAGGAAGCGCTGTCCAACAGGCCTGCGAGGAGACCGACGAGTACGACGTCATCGAACTGGAGGCCGAAAACTACGACGGGTCCGACAGCGACCAGTCCGAATCGCCGTTCGAAGTCGTCGCCGACGAGACGGCTTCCGGCGGCGAGTACGTCCGCGCGCCGAACGCGACCGCGGACCGATACCTCTCGTCGCCGACTCGGAGCGACGCGTTCGAGAACAACAGCATCTCGTACACCTTCGACACCTCCGTCGAGGACGAGTACGTCGTCTGGGGCCGAACCGTCGCCCCGAACGGGACCAGCGACTCGTTCTGGGTCGCGGTGGACGACGGCGAGCCGAGTCGGTGGTTCGTTCCGCAGTCCACCGAGTGGGAGTGGCGTCGAGTCAACGTCACCACTATCCTCGGAGCAGACGAGAACGTGACCTACAATCGCACCCTCGTCACGACTCCGCTCGCGCCCGGCGAACACACGCTTCACCTCGGCGTCCGAGAGGCCGAGACGAGACTCGACACACTCGTCGTGACGAACGACCCGGACTGCGTCCCGGCGTCAGACGACTAATTCGGTGGTCTCACACCGCTCCGAGCAGATGCGCCAGCAGCGCCTTTTGGGTGTGCATCCGATTCTCGGCCTGTTCCCAGACGATTGCGCGCTCGCTTTCGAGCGCGTCGTGGCTGATTTCCTCGCCGCGGTGGGCGGGAAGGCAGTGCATAACCGCGGCGTCGGGCGCGCCCGCGAGCAGGTCGTCGTTCACTTGAAAGCCCGCGAAATCCCCCAACTTCGCCTCGCGCTCGTCCTCTTGACCCATGCTGACCCACACGTCGGTGTACACCACGTCGGCGTCTGCGACGGCCTCCTCGGGGTCGTTGACGACCGCGGGCGCGGTTCCGCGGTCGGCGGCGCGCGCGAGAACGTCGTCATCGGGTTCGTAGCCCTCGGGTGTCGCCATCGTGAGGTCGATTCCCGCCATCGCACACCCGACCGCGAACGACTGGGCGACGTTGTTGCCGTCGCCGACCCACGCCGCGGTCACGTCGTCGAAGCCGCCGAACTCCTCGTAGATGGTGAACAGGTCGGCGAGCGTCTGACACGGGTGGGCGTCGTCAGAGAGACCGTTTACCACGGGAACCGTCGCGTTAGCCGCCATCGTTTCGAGCGCGCCGTGGTCGAACACGCGGGCCATCACCGCATCGACGTACCGCGAGAGGACGCGAGCGGTGTCGGGAATCGGTTCGCCGTGGTCGAGGTGTGTCGCGTCCGGCCCGAGAAAGACGGCGTGGCCGCCCAACTGGGTCATTCCGGTCTCGAACGAGAGCCGAGTTCGCGTACTCGGCTTCTCGAACAACATGCCGAGCGTCCGATTCGGCAGGACCGCGTGGGGTTCGTTCGCGTGGTGTGCCTGCTTGAACTCCGCCGCGGTCGAGAGCACCGCGGCGAGTTCGTCGTCCGAGAGGTCGTCCACGTCGAGGACGTGCTGTGCGGTCGGTTGCGGCGTCGATTCGGTCGCGTTCGGTTTCGGTTCGGTCGAGTCTGACATCGTTTGAGTCGTGGGCTGAGTCGCGTCGTCGGTCATGATTGCAGGTCTTCGGCGACGGCTTCGAGGACTTCGACCGCGCGGTCGAAGTCTCCGAGGTCGAGGCGTTCGTCTGGTGCGTGGTCCAACTCCGAGTCGCCGGGACCGTAGGTCGCCATCGGGCAGTCCCACGCTCCGGCGTAGAGGTTCATGTCGCTGGTTCCGGTTTTGCGGAGTAATCGAGGGTCGCTCCCCGCTCGTCGGATTGCGACTCGGAACGCTCGCGCCACTTCGGTTCGGGGGCTCTCCATCACGGGCGGAATCGGGTCGTTCCACGAAATCTCGCCGCCGTCCAACGCCGACTCGACCGTCTCACGAATCGCGTCGGCCGACGCGCCCGGCGGAATCCGGAACTGTGCGTCCACCGTCGCTTCGACCGCGAGACCGTCGTCGGCGGTGCCGCCAGAAACCTCGACGGGCTTGGCCGTGACTTGCTCGAAGACCGGCGCGTCGGCGTTCGCCTCGGCGAACGCCGACTCCACCCGAGACCACCACGCCCATTCCCGGGGTAAAGCGTTGGGGTGGGGCCGGGGGGGGTGGGCCGCAACGG
>NZ_ML974130.1:119681-170906 GCF_004143485.2 Halorussus amylolyticus
GCGGCCCCCCACAACCCGTCGCGGGGCTGGGCCGTCCCTGGCCCCCCCCGGGGGGGGGGGGGGGCCCCCGCCCCCCCCCCCGACTCCACCCGAGACCACCACGCCATCGCCTGCTGAATCGCGTTCGGGTCGGGCCGGGAGGTGTGGGCCGAATCGGTCGCGACCGAATACTCGCCGCCGAGGAAGCCCCGGTAGCCGAGGGTCACACCGTCCCACCCGGAGGGTTCGCCGTTCACGACGGCGTCGGGTGCGTCCCGGTCCGAGACGAGAAAGCGGGCACCCCGAGAATCGGTCTCCTCGCCGACGACGCCGACGAAACTCACGCCCGTCCGAACGGCAGCGACCGCCATCGCGGCGAGCGGTCCCGTGGCGTCCACGCTCCCGCGTCCCCAGAGTTCGCCGTCTTTCACTTCGACCGGAATCTCACCCGGTACGGTGTCGATGTGCGAGGTCAGCAGGACCGAGTCGTCCGCGGGAGCGCGTACGTTGCCCGCCTCGTCTATCCAAACTTCTCGACCCGCGTCCTCGAAGAACGCCGCGAGGCGCTCGGCGCACTCGCGCTCGTCGCCCGAGACCGAGGGAATCGAGACGAGGTCCACGAGCAGGTCGCGGGCCGTCTCGTCGGTTTCGATTGCGCTGGCGCTCACGCCGTCACCTCCGCGAGCGCGTCTTCGAGCGCCGCCGCCACCTCGTCGGCGTGGCTCTCGTCCACGACCAGCGGGGGAAGCAGGCGTACCACAGTCCGGCCCGCGGGGAGCGCGAGCACGCCGTGATTCATCGCGAGTTCGCGCAGGACGCGGTTCGCGCCCCGGCCGACTTCCACCCCGAGCATGAGACCCTCGCCCCGTACCGTGCGAATCGGTAACTCGGAACCCCTCAGTTTCGACTGGAGGTGAGCGCCGACCGTCTCGGCGTTGCCGGGCAGGTCCTCCTCGACGATGGTCGAGAGGGTGGCTTCCGCCGCGGCGCTGACGACCGGGCCGCCCGAGAACGTCGAACCGTGCGGTCCCGAATTTTCGGCGACCCAGTCGGCACAAAGGGTCGCGCCGACCGGGAGGCCGCCGCCGAGTCCCTTCGCGGAGGTCAGCACGTCGGGCACGACGCCGCGCTTCTCGCACGCCCAGAGCGCGCCCGTCCGGCCGAGTCCGGTCTGAATCTCGTCGAAAATCAGGGCCGCGCCAGCGTCCTCGGTCGCCTCACGGGCCGCCGCGAGGTAGCCCTCGGGCGCGGGGTTCACGCCGCCCTCGCCCTGAATCGGTTCGAGCAGGACCGCCGCCGTTTCGTCGTCCACCGCGTCGGCGAGGGCCTCCTCGTCGCCGTAGGGGACGAACTCGAAATCGCCCGCGAGCGGTTCGAACGGCTTCTTGTACTTGGGTTTCCACGTCGCGGCGAGCGACCCCATCGTCCGGCCGTGGAACCCTTTCATCGCCGCGATGACCTTCGAGTTCCCGGTCGCGCTCCGGGCGAACTTGATGGCGGCCTCGTTGGCCTCCGTCCCGGAGTTGCAGAGCCAGCCGTTTTCGAGGCCGTCGGGCGCGACTGCCGCGAGCTTCTCGTAGAGGCTGTCGCGGGCCGAATTCGGATAGCTCGCCTGCACGAACGTCAGCTTCTCGACCTGCGACTGGACCGCCGAGACGACTTCGGGGTGGGAGTGGCCGACCGCCGCGACTCCGTAGCTCGCGCCGAAGTCGAGGTACTCGTTCCCAGCGTCGTCGTAGAGGTGCGGTCCCTCGCCGCGTTCGATTCGGATGGGCTTCTCGGAGTAGACGAAGCTCCCCGTCATCTGACCGCCTCCGGTTCGAAGGTCGTTCCGTGACCGTTGCGGGCCGCGGTGATTGGGTCGCGGTTGTTCGCGTCCGCGACCGTCACCGAGTTCGCGCCGCCCTCCAGCGCCTCCACGGCGGCCATGACCTTCTTCGTCATGAACCCCTCGGCGGCGCTCTCGGCGGCTTCCAGTTCGGCGGGCGACCCCACCGAGTCGATGAGCGTCGCCGAATCATCGGGGTCCTCGTAGACGCCGGACACGTCAGTCAGCATGACCAACTCGGCTCCGAGCGCGCCCGCGACCGCGGCGGCCGCGCGGTCGGCGTCGGCGTTCACGGGGGTAAAGCCGCCCTCTTTCTCCTCTGCGAGCGCGGGCACGGTCACGACCGGAACGTAGCTTCCCACGAGCAGGGTCTTCAGGAGGTCGGCGTTGACCGACTCGATTTTGCCCGAGTGGTCGCCGCGCTTGATTTTCTTCCGGCCGTCCTCGACGACCTTGACCGCCGACTTGCGCGGGCCGGTCAGGAGTTTGCCGTCTACGCCGGACAGTCCGACGGCGTTCACGCCCTCGTTCTGGAGTCCGGCCACGAGGTCGGTGTTGAGCTTTCCGGGCAGGACCATCTCGAACACCTCCATCGTGGTCTCGTCGGTGAACCGTCCGACCACGCCGCCCGGCGTCTCGACGTATTCGGCTTGCTCGCCCATGCGCTCTAAGGCGTCGTCCACGGCGGTCGAACCGCCGTGGACGACCACCACGTCCTCGCCGTTCGCGACGAGGTGGGCAACGTCCGCGAGCGCGCCCGCCGGGTCCACGGCGCGCGCGCCGCCTATTTTGACGACGACCGGGGCGCTCTCGTCCTCGGTGACTCCGCCATCCGTTCGGAGTCCGTCGTCGCCGAGGTCGTTGTCGATTAACTGTGCGTGGGCCGCTTCGAGTTCGTCTTCGGTGTCGATGGTCTCCGTCATGGGCTTCCCACCGGGTGGAGTCCCTGAAAGTCGAGTCCCGCAGTCTCCTCGAAGCCGAGCGCGATGTTGGCGGCGTGAACCGCCTGCCCGGCCGTACCTTTCACCAGATTGTCGATGGCGCTGAACACCACGATGCGCTTGTTCGTCGGGTCGAGTTCGAAGCCGACTTCGGCCATGTTCGTCCCCGCCACGGCCTTGGGTTCGGGGTAGCGGTAGACGCCGCTTCCGCCCGACTGAAGCCGGACGAAGGGTTCGTCTTCGTAGGCCCCGCGGAACGCCTTCCAGAGGTCGCCCTTCGAGACAGGGCTGTTCGGAAAGACATGGCAGGTCGCGGCCGCGCCGCGAACCATGTCCACGGCGTGGGCCGTGAAGGAGACGGAGGCTCCCAACTCCTGTTCGATTTCGGCTTCGTGGCGGTGGCCGGTCGGCGCGTAGGGCCGGACCACGCCCGAGCGCTCGGGGTGGCTTCCGGCCTTGCTCGCGCCCGCGCCGCCCTCCGAGGAGCCGACTTTCACGTCGGCGACGATTTGCTCGCTCCCGTCCAGAATCTCGCCGTCGAACAGGGGGTAGAGGCCGAGCATCGTCGCGGTGGCGTTACAGCCGCCTGCCGCGATGAGGTCCGCATCCGGCAGGTCCTCGCGGTGGAGTTCCGGCAGGGCGTAGACCGCGTTGTCGAGGAATTGGGGCGCGTCGTGGCCGTCGTACCACTCCTCGTACTGGGCTTCGGTGTTCAGCCGGAAGTCCGCGCTCAAATCGACCACGGTGTCGGCGACATCGTAGAACGACTCGATTTGGTTCATCGACACGCCGTGGGGAGTCGCCGCAAAGAGTACGTCTACCGAGTCGAGGTCGGCGGGGTCGGAGAACCGCAGGTCGGTCCCGCGCAGATTCGGGTGGACCGACCCGACCGATTTCCCGGCGTACTGCCTGCTGGTCGCGCCCGCGAGGTCGAAGTTCGGGTGACCCGCGAGCAGGCGCAGGAGTTCGCCGCCAGCGAACCCGGAACCGCCGATTACGGTGGCGGTCAGGGTTTCGCCGGACGCGGCCGACGCTTCGGCGTCGGCCGCGTCCGTCTTCGTCTCTGCTTCCGTCTCCGTCTCGCCTCCGACCGCCATCAGGCGACCACCTCCTGTTTCGCGCCAGCCTTCGTTTCGAGCCAATCGACCACCTTCGCGGGCACGTCGGTCTCGACGGCGTCGTTCAGCGCCTTGAACTCGACCGTGTGGTTGACCTCGTGGACGGTGTACGAATCGCCTGTTTCCATCAGGTCGATTCCGAGCAGGCCGCCGCCGACCGCGTCGCTGGCGTCCTTCACCAACTGCTCGGCCTCGGCGTCGAGTTCGAACTCGGCGGTCTCCGCGCCCTTCGCGGCGTTCGTGAGCCAGTGGTCCGACGACCGGACCATCGCCGCGATGGGTTCGCCGTCGGTGGCGACCACGCGGATGTCCCGGCCGGGTTTGTCCACGAACTCCTGGACGTAGAACACCTTGTGCTCGTAGTGGCCGAGCGTGGCCTTGTGTTCGAGAATCGCTTCCGCGGCGCTCCGCGAGTCGATTTTCGCCATCAGGCGGCCCCACGAGCCGACGACGGGCTTGAGGACGCACGGGTAGCCGAACGCCTCGATGCTCTCCATCGCCGACTCCTTGGTGAACGCCACGTCGGTCGCGGGCGTGGGGACGCCTGCTCCCGCGAGCGCGAGGCTGTTTTGGACCTTGTCGGCGCACGTCTCGGCGGTGTCCGCGGAGTTGACGACGGGGATGCCGTACGCCTCGCAGAACTTCGTGGCGTAGAGGCTCCGACTCGTGGCGAGACACCGGTCCACGACCACGTCGCAGTCCGCGAGGTCGTCGGGCGCGTCGGTCAGCCCGAACCGCTGTTTGCGTACGTCTATCTTGGCGACCTCGTGGCCGCGGTCGCGTAGCTCTTGGAGGAGCAGTTTCTCGTCTCTCCGAATCCGGGAGTAGAGTAATCCAATCAGCAATTTACTCCCCCCAGTCCTCTTCGAGCTCCGGGGCTCGGTCGAGGACTGGCGGGTTTCGCTCGACGACTTCCAGTTCCGCGCCGCAGGTCGTGCAGTCTACTATCTCTCCAGCTTCTGCCGTATCGTGGAGGGCCACGTCGGCCCCGCACTCGACGCATTCTACCATCGTACTTCCCCGTACCGCTCGGAAGTACTTAAAGCCGTCGAACTTGTCAGAATATTTCCATAGTGAAAAGACGCGTCTAAAGGCGTTAAACTGGCAAATACTGCGTCAGGCGAAGTCCGTTCGCGGACTTCGAGGATATATAAATTCGGTCCCGAGGGGGACCGGCTGTGGTGGAATCGGTCGCGGCTCAGGCAAACCGACTCACCTCCGTCTGGAGTTGCTCGGCGGCCGAATCGAGCGCCGCGCGCTCGTCTCCGAGCGCGTCGGCGTCGGCGGCAATCGCGGCCTCCGCGACCGAGAGCGTCTCCGAGACGCTCTCGGGCGCGGGTCCGCCGACCGAATCGCGCGAGGCCGCGCTCTTCTCGGGGTCGAGCGCGGCCTCGACCGCCGCGCGCTCGACGTACGCGTCGAGCGAGTCACCGAGAACCGATTCGGCGGCCGAATCGAGCGCCGAGTAATCGGCACCCTCCTCTGCGGCCTCCGCAACCATTTCGTGGGCCTTCCGGAAGGGAACGCCCTGCATCGCGAGCAGGTCGGCGACCCCGGTCGCGGTCGAGAAGCCCTCGCCAGCCGCGTCGGCGAGCGCCGCCTCGTCCCACGTCGCGGTCGCCGCCGCACCGGCGGCGACCGCGACCGCCTCGGTCACTTCGTCCACGGTGTCCCACGCGTGGGGTGTGGCCTTCTGCAAATCGCGGTTGTACGCGCGAGGCAGGCCTTTCAGCGTCGTGAGCAGGCCGTTCAGTCCCGCCGAAGCGTCCCCGGCGGTCGCCCGAACGAGTTCGAGCGTGTCGGGGTTCTTCTTCTGGGGCATGATGGACGACGTGGACGCGTAGTCGTCCGAAAGCTCGACCAGCCCCTTGTTCGAGAAGATGATGAGGTCCTCTGCGAGTCCCGAGACCGTGGTGGCGAGATTCGAGAGCGCGGCCACGACCTCCACGAGGAAGTCGCGTGTCGAAACCGCGTCCATCGAGTTGTCGAGGACCGACTCGAATCCCAACAGTTCGGCGGTGCGCTCGCGGTCCACGTCGAAGGGCGTGCCCGCGAACGCGGCCGACCCGAGGGGCGACCGATTCACGCGCTCGTAGGCGTCGAACAGTCGCTCGGTGTCGCGCGCCACCGCCTGCTCGTAGGAGAGCAGGTAGTGACCCACGGTCGTCGGCTGTGCGGGCTGGAGGTGGGTGTAGCCGGGCATCACGGTCTCTGTGTGGTCGCTCGCGGTCTCGGCGAGCGCCTCCCGAAGCCCCAGCGTGGTCTCGACTGCGTCCAGCACGTCCTCGCGCAGGCGGTAGCGAATGCAGGTCGCCACTTCGTCGTTGCGCGAGCGCGCGGTGTGCATCTTCCCGCCTACGTCGCCCACGCGCTCGATGACCGCGGTTTCGATTGCGGCGTGAACGTCCTCGCCGTCGGGGAGCGCGTCGAATCCCGCGTCCTCGACGCTTTCGAGCGCCGCGAGGATGGTCGCGGCTTCGTCGTCGGTCACGATTCCCTGCTCGGCGAGCATCACGACGTGCGCGCGGTCCACCGCGAGGTCGGCGGCGAAGATGCGCGCGTCGGCGTCCATCGAGGAGAGGAACCCGCGGGCGGGGCCGCCGCTGAAGCGTTCGCGGCGAACCACGTCGGACGCGGACTCGCTCTCCTCCGTCATGTTACTGTTCCTCCGCGCTCTCGTCGTCGCCGCTTCCGTCGGTGAGGAGTTCGGCCTTCTTCGCCTCGGCCTCGGCGGTCACTTTGTTCGCGAGACGCGACTGGAAGCCGTGGTACTTCGCCACGCCGGTCGCGTCCTCTTGGGCGATGCCGTCCACCGATTCGGTGTTGAACGAGGCGGCCGACTCGGAGTACACCGCGTACTCGCTCTCGCGGCCGACCGCGCGGGCCTGTCCGCCCTCGAACTTGACGGTGACGGTGCCCGTGACCTTCTCTTGGGTCGTGTCAACGAAGCCGTCGAGCGCGTCCACGAGCGGGGCCGAGAGCAGACCTTCGTAGGCCTTCTGCGCCCACTGGTCGTCCACCTGCGTCTTGAAGTCGCGTTCCTCTTTCGTGAGGACCAGTTCTTCGAGCGCGGCGTGGGCGTTGAGAAGCGTGGTCGCGGCGGGGTGCTCGTAGTTCTCGCGCACCTTCAGGCCGAGCATGCGGTCTTCCATCAGGTCGGAGCGACCGACGCCGTGGCCGCCCGCGAGGTCGTTGAGGTATTCGATGAGTTGGACGGCGGGCATCTCCTCGCCGTCGATGGCGACGGGCGTGCCTTCCTCGAACGTGATTTCGATTGTCTCGATGTCGCCCGAGGGCGTCTCGGTCCACTCGTAGATGTCCTCCGGCGGGACGTAGCCGGGGTCTTCGAGGTCCGCGCCCTCGACGGAGCGACTCCAGAGGTTGGTGTCGATACTCCAGTCGCCCTCGTTGCCGCCCTCGACGGGGAGGTCCTTCTCGGCGGCGTACTCCATCTCCCACTCGCGGGTCAGGCCGAGTTCGCGGACGGGCGCGATGACTTCGAGGTCCGAGTCGCGCCAGACGGCTTCGAACCGGAGCTGGTCGTTTCCTTTGCCGGTACAGCCGTGCGCGATGCCCTCACAGCCCTCCTCTTCGGCGACTTCGAGAATCGCTTCGGCGATGACCGGGCGGGCGAGCGCGGTGCCGAGCGGGTAGCCCTGATACGTCGCGTTGGCTTTGACCGCGTCGAGACACTGCTGGGCGAACTCGTCCTTGGCGTCTACGACGTAGTGGTCGAGGTCGAGTGCCTCGGCGGTTTCCTCGGCTTCGTCGAACTCCTCGGCCGGTTGGCCGACATCGACGGTGACGCCGATAACTTCGTCGTAGTCGTATTCTTCTTCGAGTAGCGGGACGCAAACGGTGGTGTCGAGACCGCCCGAGAAGGCGAGCGCGACTTTGGATGTTCCTGTCATGGTTGGTGGGTGTGTTGTCGTGTCTGGTGGTCGGAATGTAATTCGCGGACGATACCCGTGGCGTCGTCAGCGGAAAGTGCGTCGGAATCGGTGGAGTAGGTAATAGTGGGGCTAGAGACGCCCCGGTCGTCGTCGCGGCGAGAAGGAGCCGGACTCGCGGCTCTCGATGGGGGCGAACGCGCCCGAGCCGCGAGTCTGCGTCATTGAATACTCATTCGTCAGCGAGGGTTTTAAACCCTTTCGGAATGCCAGTCGGCGAACCCGAACCGGATACGGTCGTTCGCCGAACACGTTTCAGAATCTCGCCCGGCGTCGGCGCGAGCGCGCCGACGCCGGGCGAGATTTTCCGTCTCCCGAACGCGGTCGGCACCCTCCGTGCCACCGCATCGGTCGCACGTCTGTCGCCCTCGCCGAATCGCTACGCTCTTGTGTCGCACTCACCGACGTTCTGGCAGTGTACAGTCTCAGCGTCCCGGTTCCGGGTTCGGTCGAGCGCCTCGCCGAGGACCTTCGACCCGCCCTGTTCGGATTCGACGCGGTTCGAGACCGCCACTCGCTCGTCTGCAAGCGCCTCGGCGAAGCGCCCGAGGGCGGAACCGCTCGCCTCCGTAAGCAGGTCCGAACTGCGCTCGCCGGCGCGCCAGCGTTCGAAATCCGCATCTCCGGCATCGACTACTTCGCACACCCCACCAAGGGGACTGGGCCGGTGGTGTACCTCACGGTCGAGAGTCCGGGACTGTGGCGAGTCCACAGGCAACTCGTCGACGCGTTCTCCGCCATCGAGGGCCTGGAAGGCGACGATTACACGCCTCACGTCACGCTCGCCCGCGACGGGAGCATCGAAGCCGCCGAGCGACTGGCCGAACGCGAGGTCGAACCGGTGACGTGGACCGTCTCGCACCTGATTCTCTGGGACGCGACCTACGAGGAGACGGTCGCGGAGTTCCCGCTTCCGGCGTGAGGCGACTCCGAATCTGCGATTCGGAGTCGCCGACAAGGCAGGGCCGGACTGCTCCGAAGCCGTCGCGACCGAAGTGCGGTGCGGTTCTCACAGGTGACGTGCGAGCAGGACGATTCAGTTGTTGATTTTGACGCTTCGCCATATTCGCCGTCCTCCGAAGCGTCCTGCTCGCACTCTCCAAACGAGAAACCGCAGGCCACGGCCCCCCAACTGACCCCGTACTGGAGTCAGTTCCACGCCGCGTCGTCGGGGTCGATAAGTCGCTCTCGGCGGCCGATGGCGTCGATGCGTGCGACTTCCTCGGCCGAGAGTTCGAGCGGGTCGAAGTTCGCTCGGAGGTGGGCTTCGCCCGTCGCTTTCGGGATGGGGACCACGCCCTCGCGCTGGCACAGCCACGCGAGACTGACGGCTTCCGGGGTGGTGTCGCGGTCCTCGGCGATATCGACGAGTTCGGGCACGTCGCCCGCGTCGCCCCGGAGGAGGGGCGCGTAGGCGACCACTGTGATGTCGCGCTCGCGGCAGTACTCCAGCAGGTCGTTCTGGGGGAGCAGGGGGTGCATCTCGACCTGATTCGCGACGATTGGCGCGTCGAGAATTTCGCTCGCCTCGTCGAGGAGTTCCGGGGTGAAGTTGCTCACCCCGACGTGTTCGGTCACGCCCTCCTCGTACAGGCGGTCGAACGCCGGGAGCGTCGTCTCGGCGTCGTAGGCCTCGGTCGGCCAGTGGACGTAGAACAAATCGACCGACTCGACGCCGAGTCGGCCGAGGCTCTCGGCGGCGGTTTCGGCCACGTCGTCGGGCGCGAGGTTGCTCGGATGGACCTTCGTGGCGAGGAACACGTCGTCGCGGTCCACCGCAGACACCGCGATGCCGTCGCCGACGGCGGCCTCGTTGTCGTACATCTGGGCGGTGTCGAGGTGTCTGTAGCCGATTTCGAGCGCGGTCCGGACGGTCTCGGCGCACTGCTCGGGGTCGTCGTTGCCGGAGGTGCCGAGGCCCGGACTCGGAACGGTCGTCATGTGCGTGAACTGTCGGTCGAAGGGGAAAAAGCTACGCGCGTCGGCAACGGTCGTGCGTGTCCGACCCGCGTGTCGCCCCGCGACCGACCGGCGAGCCGAACGCCCGAACCGCGCCGATTCCCGCGAGGAACACCGCGCCGAGGACGCCGACCGCGACCAGCGGCGCGGTCGCGTCGGCGACCGCGCCGCCGAGCAGATAGAGCGGCACCCGGACGAGCGCGTACGCCATCGACACCGCGCTCAGCACCGTCGCGCGCCCGACCGACTCGACGTGGTCGTTGACGTGCTGAGTCACGATGGGGTGGAGCAGCGACTTCGAACCGCGGAGGACGAAGAAGGCCGGAAGCGCCAGCGGGGACCACACCACAGGCGCGAGCAGAGATACGCCGAGGACGACCGGAACTACCGACACCGCGCCGCGAACGCCGAACCGGCCCCGAACCGCTCCGGCGTAGTAGCTCGCGACCGCGGAGACCCCGGTGAACGCGGCGTACAGCAGTCCCATCGAGGCGACCGGGACGCCGAGCGTCTCGGTGCTAATCGGCTGGACGTAGGTGTTGACCGCCTCCACGACGCCGAAGAAGAGCGCGGCGTACACCACGAACCACCGGAGCGGCGGGCGAGTCAACTGCTCGCGCAGGACCGGGAGGGCTTCGAGGACGGTGAAGGTCTCGGCGTCTGCGTTCTCTGCACCGTCGCCCACTTCACCGTTGTCGCCGCCTTCGACGTACTGGCGATTCTTCGGGAGCGTGAGCAGGACGACGACTCCCGCGCCGTTCAGCACGCCCGAGGCGAGGAAGGGGTACCTCGGGTCGATGCTGAACAGGACTCCGCCCGCGAGCATGGCGACCACGGTCACCGCCTGCCTGACCGACTCGCCGCGCCCGCGGACGTGCGCGAATCGGTTCTCGTTCAGTTCGGCTTCGAGCGTGTCGTAGAGCCACGCGTCTCCCGACCCCGACCGAAAGACGAGCGAGAGGGTCCAGAGAACGTACAGCACTGTCAGACCCGCGTACGACTCGACGACCGCGAACCCCAGAATCGAGACCGTCATGAACCCCGACCCGAGGAGGAGGCTGTTTCGCCGACCGATTCGGTCGGCGACGTAGCCCGACGGAATCTCGCCGACGACGGTCAGCACGGCGTACACCACGCTCAGCGTCGAGATGGCGGTGTAATCGAGACCGCGGTCGAGCAGAAAGAGGGTGAAGACGGGCGAAAAGAACCCGAACGACACGGTCGCCTGATAGACGTAGTATTTGGACACGGGCGACGGCGGTCGGTGGTCGAACACGGGAACGAATCGAGATTGTCGGCCGCCCGTCAAAAGCGCTCGCTGAAGCCAATTTGTGTAGACTCGGAAACAAAAGGTCGAAGGTCACGCGCGAGAATCGTCGTCCATGACTGAACGCGATTCTTCGTGGACGCTCCTCGGACTCGGCGGCGTGGCGAGTCTCTGCTGTCTCGGAAGCGCGGCGGTCGGCGGAGCGGCAATTGGGGGCGCGGCAGTTACTGGCGGTGCGGTCGCGGGGGGTCTCGGCGCGGGTCTCGTCCAAGTACTCGTGACGGTGCTGACGGTGGCCCTCCTCGGACTCGGATGGAAGGCGTTCGGCCCCGACCCGAAGTGCGAGCGAAATTAGTCGAACCGTCCGGTCTCGGCTCCGCACTCGACGCAAATCGTCACCAGCGCGTCGGCGTCGGGCGCGCGCTCGATGGCGTTCTCGGTTCGGTCGTCGCACTCCGGACAGTCCCGGCGCATCTCCAGTTCGCCGCCGTCCTTGGGTGCGCCGAGCGCGAGCGAGACCACGCGCTCGTCGCCCCGGTTCACGCCGCGCTGGAACTCGCCCGGTCCGAACCGGACGACTTCGCCCGAACTCACCTCGACGGGTCCGCCCTCAGTTTCGAACGTGACCGTGCCCGACTCGACGTAGAACACCTCTTCTTGGTCCGAATGGGCGTGGTAGCCGAACCCGAAGCTGTCGCCGGGTGCGAGTTCGTAGTAGTTCACCGCCACGTCCGTCGTTCCGAGTTGCTTCGTCAGCGGGCGCTTCACGTCGGCCGGTCCCATCCACGATTCCACGTCCTCGATTCGAATCTTCTTCATGGCGGCGGCATGGTCGCCGGGCGACAAAGCCCCACCGAACCTTCGACCCGACTTAAACCGTTACGCCGTGATACGGGGACGAAAGCTGGACCCCCGCCCACGTCACGCGGTTTTAGCCTCACCTAAACTTGTTCTCTCGCCGATACTTTTAAGTAGGGAACTTCGTTTTAAGTATCTGCTCGCCGTGGACGGGAGTAGGTGAAGAATATGGCTATCGACCCGCAATTCCACGAAAATCGAGAGAAGGTGGACACCCACGACGGACACGACGTGTGGGGTCCCGTAGACGAACCCGAAAAGCTCGGCATCCACGGCACCCACGTCGCGGTGGACTTCGACCTGTGCATCGCGGACGGCGCGTGTCTGGAGGACTGCCCCGTCGACGTGTTCGAGTGGGTAGACTCGCCCGACCACCCCGAGAGCGAGCGCAAGGCCGACCCCGCCAACGAGGCCCAGTGCATCGACTGCATGCTCTGCGTGGACGTGTGTCCCGTGGACGCCATCGACGTGGACGCCGGTCGAGCCTAAATCCGTCTTTCTCTTCGACGCCGCAGATTCGACAGCAGTGGCGACGCCGACCGCTCGCGAGCGCTACTCTGGTCGGTCCATGTCGAGTTCCTGCCGGAGGGACGCCAGCGCGTCGGCGTCTGCGAGGTACTCGAACTGCTCGCGGAAGTGCACGTCGCAGAGACCCACCCGGACGCCGCCCTTCTCGGGGACGAACGACGCTTCCCGGTCGCAGTAGTGACACCGCATACTCCCGAGTAGGTTCCCCATCGCATTTAAGGCTACGCCTCGGTCGGTTTCGAGCGATTACCTCGAAACCGACCGACACCTACAACGAAACGGCCGACCGGAAGTGGCGATACTCCGGCTTCGAGAGACCTGCGCGCCCGAGCGTGTGGTCGTGGGCGTCGCTCCCGCCCGTGGGCACGAGGTCGTGGTCCGCGATGGCGCGCTCGACCGGACGGGTGTCCACCTCACGGTCGTAGGGATAGTATCGCTCGACGGCGTCGAGATGCTCGGTCAGTTCGAGCGCGGCCTCGGGGTCGTCGTACCGGAAGGGGTGGGCGAGTCCGACCAGTCCGCACGCGTCGGTCAGGAGTTCGACGCCGCGCTCGAACTCGGTCACGTCGCGAGCGACGAAGCACGGGCCGCCGTTGCCGATGAGTTCGTCGAACGCTCCCTTGAAGTCGAGGTCGGTGTCCGGGTGGTCCGCGATGGCGCGAGCGACGTGCGGGCGGCCGATTCCCGCCCGCGCTTCGACGCCGAGGTCCACGCCGAGGTGGTCCTCGACGTTCTCGATGATTCGCTGCCCGCGCTCCTCGCGGTCGGTCTGGAGTCGGTCCAACTCCGCAGTGAGTTCGGGCGTCGGGGTGACGCCGTAGCCGAGCAGGTCCACCCGCTCGCCGTGGGGGGCCTCGACCCGGAACTCGACGCCGTGGACGACCGTCACGCCGTCGAGGACGCCGACGGGCGTCGGGAGTTCGGGGTGTAGTCGGTCGTGGTCGGTGACGGCCACGATGGAGACGCCCGCGTCGCGGGCGGCTTCCGGCAGTTCCGACAGCTCCATCTCGCCGTCGGAGTTGGTCGTGTGGACGTGGAGGTCCGCGAAGACGCTCATACTCGCTACTCGGCGCGTCGGGTTCGAAAGCGCTTCGCAACGCTCGTCGGGCGACGTTTCGCGACCGAAACGCCTCCTTTAAGACCTTAAGGCCGACCAAACTCCTCGACGACAAGCTTTATCATTAACTTTGATTTAGAATCTGGTGATGTCACTGAAACGCGCGACCAAACTGCTCCGCCAACACGACTACCCCGCGACGACCGACCAGCTCGCCGACTCCTACGGCGAGTACGAACTCGACCTGCCGAACGGAACCGAGACGCTCGGCGACGTGTTCGCACGCGTGGGCGGCGAGACGTTCGACGCGCCCGGCGAGGCCGAAGCGACCCTCTACTCGGCGGTGAGCAGCAAGGCAATCGGCCGCGAGGGGTACAGCGACCGCGACCCGACCGTGTTGGGAACGACCGGCCCCGAGCAGGTCAGCTTCTGACCGACGGCCGCTTTTTCCCGTTTGGCCGGACCCGAGCCATCGGCTCGGGTCCGACCAACACTATCCGACCAATACTCTCTGACCGGCACTACCGTCCTACACCCACTCGACGGCTCCGCCGAGGTCTAGCGGCACCGACCCCTTGCTGTAGGCTTCGACGTTGCCGGACGGCCGAGTTCGAAGCACCACCGCGGGCCGGTGTCGCACGCCCGGCTGTTCGCCCCTGACCGCGTCCCACTCGTCGTCCCGAAAGCTCGAACAGTCCACGAACAGCACTGCGCCGCCGCCGTGTTTCTTGAGTTGGCCCGTAGTCTTGGTCTCGGCCGTCTCGCGCACCGCCGCGACCGGCGTGGAGGCGCGTCGGCGCGTGGGCGGGCGCGGGCGGGTGACCTCGACCAGCGGCGATTCGCCGTTTCCGTTCGGCGGGTCGGCCCTGAAGTCGAGCGAGTGGCCCGTCGTGACCTCGATTTCGGGCGTGACCTCGTAGCCCGCGTCGGTCAGCACCTTCGCGGCGGTGAACTCGCTCATCGCCGACGCCATCCGGACGGGGTCCACCTGCGGACTGGTGCCGAGTTTCGACGCCATCGTGTATCGATACTCGTCGAGAACGCCGGTTCCGAGGAACTCCTCGTAGAATGAGAGCGCGTCGTCGCGAGTCGCGTCCGGAAATCCGGCGGCGTGTTCGCGGAAGAACTCCCGGGTGGACTCGCGGCCGTCCTTCGAGAACAGCACCGGGAGGAAGAACCACGCGAGGTGGTCGTGGTCGGCCAGCCACGGCGCTTCGACTTGCAGGTCAGCGAGGAGTTCTCGCTGCGCCCACCGGGCGATGGGATAGGGAACTTGGTCGAAAGTGTACTTCTCGGTGCGCCAAAGCGTCGAAGGCGTCTCGGTGTTGCCGAGCCAGAATGCGTCGTCGTCGCTCCAGAGAAAGAGCGCGAGGTCGCCGTTCTCCATCTCGATGCGTCGCGTCTCGTACCCGTTTGGTCCGGCGTAGTGGGGCGTGAGTATCGTCGCACCGAACTTCCCGTTCAGCGGTTCGTAGAGGTCGCGTTCGACCCTGTTGTCAGTCCACCGCTCCGTAGAGCGGCGAAAGCGGAGCGGACTTGCCACGGTGGTTTCTTGTCACGCGAGCAATTTACGTGTTTTGTCGCGTCAGACGCGGGCGCGCCGAGGCCGAGACTGAGTGGTCGGAAACCAACTTTTCCCCGCCGATTCATCCCGAATTTTACCAGAGTCGGGTAATTTGACCTCCTTTCACGGGACGCAAAGAATGTGATTATCCGTTACATTCATTAGCTCTTGCTCCCTACCCATGAGTGTGGTTGTCATGTCAATGGGTGCCTATGACGAAGCCGAACACGAACGCCGGGAACGTAAGAACAACACGGTCGACGTCAGCGACGACGACGACCGGACGACCTACCACGGCACGGTGGAATACGACTCCGGCGATTCGGCGGAGGCCCTCCTCGACCAGTTCGAAGAAATCAAGGCCGGAAAGTAAGACCGATTTCCAGTTCTGTTATCTCACGCTCCCCAGCCGCGGGTCTCGGGAGCGCCGCGTGCGTCCTCGACGCGCTCGGCGACCTCCGGGTCGGGAGCGTCCGCGCCGAGTTCGCCTGCACGCGACTCCCACTCGTCGATGGCGCGGCCGACCCACGAGTCGGCCGCGCGGGCCTCGGCGAGCGCGGCCTCGAATCTCTCGTCGTCGGTGGTCGTCGTGCCGGGCGCGGCCGCGACTGCGGCCGCGGCGAACAGCGCGCGGTCGTCGTCGGTCAAGTCTTCGGACTCGGCGCGTGCGACGACGCCCGCCAGCCGGTCGGGGTCGGGAAAGACGAACACCTTCTGGCCGATGGCTTGCGGTCCGAGCAGGAGCGCCGACAGGCCGTCGGGCGGCTCCGAGTCGAGTAGTCGGTCACCGCCGAACGCCGCCTCGACGCGCTCGCACTCGGTCTCGCTCCCGAGTTCGAGGTTGTGACCGGGGTACTCGGCGCACTCGGTCGGGTAGGTCTCGTCGCCGTGAATCCGACACCGGAGCGTGGTCGGGTCGAGGAACGCGCAGGTCGGAAGCCACGTCGAATCGGTGTCGAACGGGCCGACGGGCTTGGGAGCCTTCCGGAGTCCGAGGAAGAAGACCGGCCTGCCGTCGATGGCCGCGACCGAGACGCCGTCGATTTCGACGCCGTCGTCGTCGCGCCAGAGTCGCGGCGTCAGCGCGTCCGCCAGTCCCGCGTCGAGAAACGCCCTCGCGTCGTCGCGGGTCAGCGGAACGAGGTTGTAGGTGTCGTCGAGCGGGGTTCGGGGGCCTCTGCGTTCGTGGTCGCTCGGGTCGGGCGCGATGGCTCGCCAGTCGAGACAGCAGCCAGCGCACCCCTCGCAGTTCACCTCCATCGGTATCCCGCGAAGATACGCGGCCGAACGAAATAAACTGTCGGGCGTACGAACACTCGGTGCTTCGGCCGGAGACCGACACTCAGCCCAGTTGCCGGACGAACACGCGACCGTCGGCGTGGACCGTAACCGCGAACTCGCCGACCGCGAACGAGACGTGCCCTCGGTCGCGCCCGCGACCGTTCCGAGTCGGTGCGAAGATGGCGTCGAGCGCGTCGGGGTCGATGCTGTCGTACAGGCGGACGCTCATCTCGTCAATCGGAAGCCCGGACGCGTCCTCCAACGCTTCGAGTACCGTTTTAACGAGCGTGCCGTCGCCCTCCGAGTCGTGAACAGTCTGGTGGACGTTCGACGAGTCCTCGCCGGGCGCGCTCGCGACATCGACGGGAGAATTTGGTTCGTGGCTCATTGTGTCTCAGTCGGGCCGAACCGACTGTGATACCCTGTCTCACAACGAACTCGTATATATGCGGTTCGGAATCCGTCGGCAGGGCTTTGGCTCTCCGCCCGCTTTGGCGACACATGGGCAAACAGACCTGCGACGGGTGTGGCGACCGGGTCACTATCGCGGGCGGCATCGCCAACATCTGGACGCTCGAAACCCAGTCCACCGGCGGGATGACGCTGGAGTTCGACTCCGACGGGACCGAACACTTCCTCTGTTTCGACTGCATGGACCGCCTCCCGGACGACCCGACCGGCGAGGACGTGTCCGCGCTCGGTGAGGCGTGAGTCGAGAATCGTCGGAAATCGTCGGCCCCACATCGCCCACAGCTTTAATGCATACGCATACGTATGCATATTCCTGTCCGACACGTCGATTCGCGTTTCGAACGAGACGAAGCGACGGCTGGAGTTGGAAAAACGCGAAGGAGAGAGCTTCGAGGACGTAATCAATCGACTCACGAGTGCGAACAAATGGAGCGGATTCGGCGTCCTCGCCGACGAGACCGAAGACACCCGCGAGGGCATGAAACGGATGCGTGGAGAACTCCGAAGCGGATTCGAACGCGGCCTCGACGACGAGGAGTGTTCGTGATGCTCTGTCTCGACAACAACCTTCTCGGCGACTATCTCGACGGCAGTTCCGACGCGAGACGGTTTTTGCAGGACCACGAAACCGAGCCGTGGGCCGTCTCGAACATCGTGCTGTACGAGGCGTTGATGGGGTCGATACACGGCTACATCGGCGGTGACGTAGCAACGATTCGGCAGGCGATTACGTCTTCGATGGACGTGCTGGACGTGACCGAACGGACGACGGTCGCGGCCGCCGAACTTCAGGAGGAACTGCTCGCACGTGGCGTCCCCGCGGGCCACCCGGACGCGCTCATCGCCGCGAGCGCCAAGGAGCACGGCGCGACGTTCGCGACCGCCGAGAAGCACTTCTGGAACCCCGAGGTGCGGGAGGTCCTCGACGTGGCCGAATACGACCCGTACTGAGAGATTGACGGACTCTATTTTTCTCTGTCGGCTTCAGTGACCTCGCGCTCGGTGAGCTATCCATCGGAGACAGCTAGCGAACCGGGCATCGAAGACAGCCAGCGAACTAACTGCCACGGGTGGGACTTTCGAGGTCTGCTCCGTCGTAGTTCACACGGCGATTTGGAGCGACCAAGCAGTAGGTTCTGCTCGCACACAGAACATCTCTACAACTGAACCCGCCCGAACCAACAGCCTTTATCCGCCCGACCGCCGTCACTCGGAGTAGTGAACCCCGAGCGGATTCTGGACGAATTTCCCGCGCCCTCCTTTCGCGGGACCCAGCGCGAGGCGCTCGCCGATATCCGCGCGGCCTTCGCCGAGGGCAACGACGTGGTGTTGGTCCGCGCGCCGACCGGAAGCGGCAAGTCCCTCCTCGCGCGGTCCATCGCGGGGTGCGCCCGCCGGGCCGACGACGCCGCGCCGAGCGACGCCACCGGGGCGTACTACACCACGCCGCAGGTCTCCCAACTGGACGACGTGGCCGAGGACGATTTGCTCACGGACCTCAAAATCATCCGGGGAAAGCGAAACTACTCGTGCATCCTGCCGGGCGAGACTGACACTCCGGTCAATCGCGCTCCCTGCGCCCGCGAGAAGGGCTACGACTGTTCGGTCAAACATCGGTGTCCCTATTTCTCGGACAGGGCCATCGCGAGCAACCGCGAAATCGCGGCGATGACGCTGGCGTACTTCATGCGAACCGCGGGGTCGGAGGTGTTTCGCAAGCGCGACGTGGTGGTCATCGACGAGGCCCACGGTCTCGCCGAATGGGCCGAGATGTACGCGACCATCGACCTGAATCCCCGGACGGTCCCCATCTGGGACGACCTGAAGGTGCCCGAAATCACGGGTCTCGACAGGGCGGTCGAGTACGCCGACCGACTCGTGAACGTCTGTCGCAGGAAGAAAGACGACCTCGTCGCCCAGCAGGAACTCAGTCCGCCGGAGGCCGCGAAACGCGACCGTCTGCAGGAACTCATCGGCGAACTCGATTGGTTCGTGGAGGACTACCGCGACTCCCGGAGCGCGACGACGTGGGTCGTGGACCAACCGGACGGCGAGGGCGGAGCCATCACCATCAAGCCGATGAATCCCGAGCGGTATCTCAGTCACACCGTCTGGGAGCGGGGCAACAAATTCGCGCTCCTCTCGGCCACGATTCTGAACAAGCAAGCCTTCTGTCGGCAGGTCGGTCTCGACCCCGAGAACGTCGCGCTCGTGGACGTGGACCACACCTTCCCGGTCGAGAACCGGCCGCTCTACGACGTGACCCAGGGGAAGATGACCTACGAGAATCGCGACGAGACGCTTCCGCAAATCGCGCGCGTCCTCGTCCGAATCATGCAGGCCCACCGGGGCGAGAAGGGCATCGTCCACGCCCACTCCTACGCGATTCAGGACCGGCTCGCCGAGACCCTCGACCAGTTCGGCGTCGGCGACCGCGTTAGAATCCACGACAAGGACGACCGCGACGCCGAACTCGAATCGTGGAAGGCGACCGACGGCGAGGAGGTGTTCCTCTCGGTGAAGATGGAAGAAGCGCTCGACTTGAAAGGCGACCTCGCGCGCTGGCAGGTCATCTGCAAGGCCCCGTTTCTCAACACCCGCGATTCGAGGGTCGCCCACCGCCTCGAAGACGGCCAGTGGGCGTGGTACTACCGGGCCGCGCTCCGGACCGTGATTCAGGCGTGCGGCCGGGTCGTCCGGTCGCCCGACGACCACGGCGCGACCTACCTCGCGGATTCGAGCCTCCTCCAAGTCTTCGACCGCGCGGAGACCGACACCCCGCCGTGGTTCGCCGAGCAGGTCGAGCGCATGAGTCGGCCGGACCTCCCCGAGTTCGACCCCGCGAGCGCGAGTGAGTCGGGTGCGGGTGGGCGTTCTGGCGGGGGTGGACGTTCGAGGCCGAATCGGCGTCGGAACTCGGCCACCGGGTCCACGTCGTCGGGGTCTCGTTCGCAAGCCCGGTCGAAATCTTCGGGCGGACGCGACCGAAAGAGTCCGATGGCGGACGTGTGGGACGACAGCGTGTGATTGCGCTCGGTGACATAACCGCCGGAAAACGGCCGAAGGACACGAACGACGGGGTGGGAATTCCGAAAGACGCGTCTTTCGACGTCCCGTTCGTTCCTCACGGGACTGAAAGGGGCCGCCCGGTCGCGCTCGTCTTGGTCGTCTGACCGGCCCCTATCCGCCTCGGGCGGTGCGGAGAGAGGCGGATATGTCGGTCAGCGACCGCGACCGGGCGGGGGCTTTCGAAGAACAAAACGCTGTTGACGGTCTCGAAGCGAGACGCGAGCTATCGACGGTCTCGAAGCGAGACGCTACCTACTCCCGGTACCTATGAAGACCGCACCGCACAGCACCGCGCCCCGTGCCTCCCCGCCTGCACGCTCGGCCGCGACCGCACCGCAGACGCGGCCGAGCGCGCGGCGCATCCACTGGTGGAAGGGCGGTCGGCACGAATCCCCCGTCGTTCCGTCGCATCTCGCGATGTAGCCGAACACCGCCCGAGACCACGAATAGCTTTATCGGAAATGACGGTGAACCACGCTCGGACCATGGGGGGTTTCCAAACCGACGCGGAGCGCGGAGAATCGACCACGAAACGCCGAACCGTCCTGCGCGCGCTCGGCGGCGCGGGTGCGCTCGCGGCGCTCGGGAGCGCGAGTGCGAGCGCCGCCGACACGCCCGCGGAGGCCCGCGAACTGGCGAGACAGGACGGCGAAATCGACCCGGTGTACGGCTATCCGGCCCAGACGGACGACGAGGACCCGCCGGTCAGCCCGCAACACGAAGTCGCGCTCGAAATCCGGCCGCGGGACGCTCCGATTCCGGAGTTCGTCTTCGAACCGACCGGTCTCTACATCGAATCGGGCGAAACGGTGCGGTTCAACTACGAGTCGCCCCACCATACGGTGACGGCCTACCATCCCGAGTTCGGTTACGTTCCGCGGGTGCCAGACGGCGTGCCGCCGTTCTCGGCCCCGGCGCTCCCGGAGGGCGGCTACTGGCTCTACACCTTCGACCAGGAGGGCGTATACGAACTCCACTGCGCGCCCCACGAGATATTCGGTCACGCGATGCGAATCGTGGTCGGGTCGCCGAGCGGTCCGGCCGCCGACCCGCTCCCGGACCTGTGTGCGGGCGAGGGAACCACGACCGCGGAAGAGATGACGACCACCGAAGAAGCGGACGGTGAGACGACTGCGGAGGGCGGCGAGGAGGAACCCGCGCTCCCGAGATTCGGGGCCTACGCGGTTCTCACCGACCCGGCGCTCGCTCCCGACGCAATCGTGGACGAACGCCGGGTCAGTTGGGACGACCTCGACCCGGCGAGCAAGCAGTTGTTCCTCCGCGTCGAGGGGTTCCCGCCGTGTCCGGGCCAGGCGACCGGGACCGCGACGACCGAGACCGGAAGCGATGGCGAGACGACTGACGAGACGGAAGCGACGACCGATGGCGAAACAGAAGCGACGACCACCGACGACGAAAGCGCGTAGCGACCGCTATCGAGGAGTCACCTACCGCTCGCGGCGTCGTTCAGAAGAACGACGCCGCGTAGGCGACGCCCGAGGTTATCATCAGCAACACCAGAAATATCGAGATGAGCTTCTGTCGCGTGTCGTCGTCCATATTCGACGGAAACGGACCGAGAGAAATAATATTTTGGGTCGGCCTCGACTCTCGATGGTCGTCCGGTCGTCTGCGGAACTCCACCGTCTACCGGACTCCACCCTCTGCGAAACTCCACCGTCTAGGACTCCGTCGCCTGCCGGGGTAGTGTTCAGATAAGCGCGGTCAACGACCGTTGCGCTCGGTGAATCAATCCCTTGGCCGGCCTGGTGGACTGGAAGGGCGAGGTCGGTCACGCTCGCGGTGCTCGCGTGACCTCGGGAGAGCTTCGCTCTCCCGGCGCTCGACGAACCCCGGCGACGTCTTCGGGAACGAAGTGACCGAAGGCTCGGAAGACGAGCGAAGCGACGTCTTCCGGTGCAAGCACGACAGCGACTGAACGGAGCGACGCGCGCAGCGAGCCGCGGGAGTCGAGCGACCGAGGGCTTTCGAGGACGTGGTCTCAGTTCCAACTCGCCATTCGAACAGTACCGCCTGCCGGACCCCATAACGCCAAGGCCGTCGAGTCCGTCGCTGGCGAGCAAGAAACCCCGATGACAGACGACTCCACATCCGACGCGACCTCGCGAAGCGAAGCCGTCTTCGAACGCGCGCGAGCGGTCGTTCCCGGCGGCGCACAGACCGGCCTGCGCGCGCAGGCCCACGACCCGTACCCCGCCGCGTTCGAGCGCGCGAGCGGCGCGACCCTCACGACCGTCGACGGCGAGACGCTGACCGACTACCACCTCGCGTTCGGTCCCATCGTCCTCGGTCACGGTCACGACGAGGTGGACGCCGCGGTCAAAGCCACAATCGACGAGGGCGTGCTGTTCGGGGCCGGAACGACCGAACTCGAAGCCGAAGTCGCAGAGCGACTCGCCAACCTCCTGCCGAGCGTCGAGATGGTGAACTTCTGCAACAGCGGGAGCGAAGCGACCTACCACGCGATTCGACTCGCTCGCGCGCACACGGGCAACGACAAAATTCTCAAATTCGAGGGGTGTTACCACGGCTGGCACGACTACGTGGACGTGAGCGTCTACCCGCCCGCCGACGAACTCGGCGCGCGCCACCCCGAATCCGAGGGGATGCTTCCCGCCGCGGTCGAGAACACCGTGGTCGTGCCGTTCAACGACCCCGAGGCGTTCCGCGCGGCGATGGCCGAACACGGAGACGACCTCGCGGGCGTCATCCTCGAACCGATTCCCCACTCGGTCGGGTGTCTCCACCCGACCGGCGACTTCCTCGACGCGCTCGAATCCGAGACCGACGCCCGCGACGTTCCCCTCATCTTCGACGAGGTCATCACGGCGTTCCGTCACTCGCCCCGGGGCGCGCAGGCCGGACTCGGTGTCACCCCGGACCTGACCTGCGTGGCGAAGGCGATGGGCAACGGCTACCCGGTCGCGGCGGTCGGCGGCCGACGCGACCTACTGGAACAGGCGGGCGGCAACAACACCTCGGGCGTCGTCATCAGCGGGACGTACTCAGGCCACCCGACGGGATTGGCCGCGACCCGCGAGACGCTTCGGCTACTCGAGGAGGAGGACGTGCAGGCCCACCTGACCCGACTCGGGAGAGCGTATCGAGAGGGTCTCGCCGACCTGCTCGAAGACCGCGGAATCGAGGGCCGGGTCGTCGGCCATCGGAGCATCTTCAGCGTCCAGTTCGGCGCGACCGACGAACCCCGGACGTACGCCGACGTGGTGGGTATCGACGAGGAGCGATTCCGCGAGTTCGCGGTCGGGATGCGCGAGCGCGGCCACTTCTTCACGCCGAACCCCTACAAGCGTCACCACCTCTCGCTCGCGCACACCGACGACCACCTCCGGGAATATCTGGAGGATGCAGACGAAGTGCTGGCGGAACTCTGAATCAGAACGAAACTGCGAGCGACTACCCCAACTGCTCGACGATTTCCGAGCCTTCCAGATACGTGAAGCCGTACCGGTCGGCGTATGCTCTGGCGTCCTCGGGAGCCAGAGCCTCGTTCGTCTCGTCGTCCAGCATCTCGCAGACGACGACCGCGGGCGCGAGTCCGGCGGCCTCGGCCAGCGCGATGCCGAGTTCGGTGTGGCCCTCACGGTCGGCCAGCAGGTCCGGGGCCGCCCGGAGGAGGTGGACGTGGCCGGGCGCGCGGAACTCCGCGGCGAAGTCGGTGGCGTCAGGGTCGTTCGCGGCGTCGGCCAACTCCGTAATCGTCAGCGCGCGGTCCTCGTCGGTGATTCCGGTGTAGGTGTCGCGGTGGTTCACCGGGAGCGAGAACGACGAGCGCTCGTCGTAGCCGAGGTCGTGGGCCGCGCTCGCGTCGTGGTCGAGCGCGTCTTCGAGGAAGGGGAGGCCGAACGCGTCGGCGACTGCGTCCGAGAAGGCCACGCAGATGAGGCCTCCCGCGTCGTTTCGCATCCGGGACACGTCGGCGGGCGCGACTGCGCCCGCCGGGTAGACGAGGTCGGTCTCTCCCTCGCGGTCGGCGGCGTCGTGGATGAGGACGGGCGACCCCTCTCGGAACGCCGAGAGCGCGGCTTCGACGCCCGAAGCGGCCTGACTCATGGTTCCTCCTCGACGTGGACGGTCACGTGGTCGCCGTCCGCCAGACCGAGTTCCTCGCGGAGTTTGTCGGCCGCGATGACCTCCAGTTGGTCCTCGTCGTGGTGGGTTCGCTCGGGCGCGATGACGTGGGCCTCCTCGTATATTTCGCCGTCCTGAGTCTCCACGACTGCGGGGTAGCAAACCGCGGGACCGTAGGTCCGGTCGTCGTCCTCCCAGCCGTCTATCGGCACCGGGTCGAGCGCCTCCATCGCCGACCGGGCGCGGACGCTCTCGGCGGTGAGTTCGACGTTGAGCGTGCCGAGGAACGGCTCGTAGCCGAGTCGGTCCTCGAACTGCGCCATGTAGCCCGGCAGCGAGATGTAGTGGCGCCCCTCGCCCATCCCGCTGGTGACGGTGCCGGTCAAATCGACGCCCGCGGGCGTCTCGAAGATGCGACGGTAGTCCTCGTACTCGCGCTTGAGCGACCACTCGCCGTCCTCGGTAATCGAGACCCACTGGCCGTCGCTGACCATCTCGCGCTCCACGAGTCCCGCGTCGTCGAGTCCCTGGAGTCGGCGCGAGGCGGTCTGATTCGAGGCGTCGAGGCGCTCGGCGAGCGCCGAGCACGAGACCTTAACCTCGCCCTGTAGCCCGCCGTCGAGCGCGAGAAGCTTCAGCGCCGCGAGTTCGTCGTAGCCGACCGCGCGCGGCCGTGTCGCTGACATAGTTGGCACTCCGTTCGCGTGCGGTTTAAGGATAACGGAACTGGGGTGGTTCTCACAATTGGAACGATAAGCCCCGGTATCGACGATTCGTCGCCCCGAGCCCTCATCGTGGTACGGAGGCGACATTTAGGCCTACCTAAAGTTCGAAACCACTATTACGGTTTAGGTGGGCCAAAAAGATATGATTCGCACTTCACAGTTCGGCTCCTCGAAATCCGCCCCGAGACGACGGCGTTTTCTCGCTACTGGAACCCTCGTCGCGGTCGCGGATAACACCGACGGAGACCGCCACTCATGACCGCCACTGATTCGCGGAACTCGACCGAGTTCGACCGCGACGTGGTCGTGGTCGGCGGCGGTCCCGCTGGCTGTTCCGCGGGAATCTTCACCGCGCGGTACGGACTCGACACCGTCATCTTCGACCGCGGGAACTCCTCGCTCCGCCGGTGTGCGTATCTGGAGAACTACCTCGGCTTCCCGGCGGGTATCGACATCGACACGCTCTACGACCTGATGGGTGTCCACGCCGAGGAGATGGGCTGTGACCTCGTTTCGGACATGGTCGAGTCGGTGACTCGCACCGACGACGAGTCGGGCTTCGTGGTCGAGACCCAAGACGGTCGGGCCGTCACCGCCCGGCGAGTCGTCGCGGCCTCGCGCTACGACGGCGAGTACATGCGCCCGCTCGGGGGCGACGAGATGTTCGAGACCCACTCGCACGGCGGCGAGGAACACGAACACTTCGACCCGGAGTACGCCGATTCGGACAGTCGGACTCCAATCGAGGGGCTGTACGTCGCCGCGCCTGCGGGCGAGATGAATGCCCAAGCAATCATCTCCGCGGGATACGGCGCGCAAGTCGGCCGGAATCTCCTCGCGGATTACCGGTGCGAGCAGGGATACCCCGAGGAGGTCGCCGACCACTGGGACTGGCTCCGACGCGACGCCGAACTCGACGACGAGTGGAGCGACCGCGACCGGTGGCGCGAGTGGTTCGAGGGGCGGATTCCCGACGACCACGGACTCGGCGACGACCGACTCGCGGAGCTTCGGGAGGCCGACATCGACCGGTCGTTCGAGACGTATCTCGCGCCCGACGAAATCGAGGACCGAGAACGCCGCGGACTCGCCCGACTCGTCGAAACTGTCGGCCCGGACCGCGTGCTGGACGCGCTCGACGACGAGCGCATTCGCGAATATCTCGATAGCGAGGAGGCCAGCGCCGAATCATGACCGAGCGACCGACCGCGGAACGCGGCCGCAAAACGTCGTCAGGATGGTTCGGCTGGCTCGACGCGTCGATGCTCACGCTGTGTCTCGGGAGCACCGCCATCGTCGTCGCCGCCGGACTCGTGCAGGTCAGCTTCGGGACGTACTCGCTGTCGATTCTCGAAGCGTGGCAGGCGGTCGTGGACCCCGCGGTCCTGCTCGACCCGCGGTGGCTGTTGAACTTCTTCGTCGGCGAGGAACTGATGCGAGCGATTACCGGCTTTCAGGGTGAACTCCCCGAACTCCCGACCGGAACGCTCGTGGTCTGGAACATCCGGCTTCCGCGCGTGCTGGTGGCGATTCTGGTCGGCATGAACCTCGCCGTCTCGGGGGCAATCTTTCAGGCCGTCACCCGAAACGAACTCGCGAGTCCGTTCATCCTCGGCGTCTCGTCGGGGGCCGGACTCGCAATTTTGCTCACGCTCGTCGTGTTCTCGGGGCTGTCGGCGTTCCTCCCGATTATCGCGTCGGTCGGCGGGGCGGTGGCGTTCCTCGTCGTCTACGCCATCGCGTGGAAGAACGGCACCTCGCCGGTTCGACTCGTCCTCGCGGGCGTCATCGTCGGCACCGTGTTCGGGTCGCTCCAGACCGCGATGTTCTTCTTTGCCGATGACCTCGGCGTGGTCCAGTCCGCCATCGCGTGGACCACCGGGTCGCTCACGGGCGTCGGGTGGGAGCAGGTCCGGATGGCGCTGCCGTGGTCCGTGGTCGCGATGCTGTTGGCGCTCCTCAGTTCTCGCCAGCTAAACGTCCTCCTCCTCGGCGAGCAGACCGCGAAGTCGCTCGGGATGTCGGTCGAGAAGGTCCGATTCGCGCTCTCAGGTGTCGCAGTCCTCGCCGCCTCGGCGAGCATCGCGGTCGCGGGCATCGTCGGCTTCGTCGGTCTCATCGTCCCGCACATGGTCCGAACCACGGTCGGAAGCGACTACAAGAAGCTAGTCATCGGGTGCGTCTTCGCCGGACCCGCGCTGATGGTGGCCGCCGACGTGGGCGCGCGCCTCGCGCTCGACCCGGTCCAGATTCCGGTCGGCATCGTCACCGGGTTGGTCGGCGGGCCGTACTTCCTCTACCTGATGCGCAAACAGGAGCAACTGGGTGAAATCTGATGACGGACGACCGAACCTCTTCGACCGACGAATCGGGTCCTTCTACAGACGAACCACGGGGGACGCCACAGTCGGACGGCGGCGTCCCGGCGTCGAACGACATCCGCGATTCGGCGGGCGGCGACGAGTCGCCGCCCGCCGAATCGCGACTCGACGAGGAACCCCGGACCGACGCGAAATCGCGAGCGGCCGACTCGGACGCCGCGAGCGAACTGTTCGGCGAGGACCTCGCAATCGGCTACCCCTCGACCGACGAACCCATCGTGGAGTGCGAGAAGGTCGTGATTCCGGCGGGCGAGGTCACCGCGCTCGTCGGGCCGAACGGGAGCGGCAAGAGCACCCTGCTGAAGGCGATGGCGAAACAGCTCTCGCCCGAGCGCGGCACCGTCGTCGTGGACGGCGAGGACGTTCACTCGCTCGAATCGAAGCGACTGGCCCGAAAGCTCGGCCTGCTCTCTCAGGAGAACGAGTCGCCGGGGAGTCTCACGGTCGAGGACCTCGTCTACCACGGCCGGTACCCTTACCGCGGATTCTTCGAGTCGGTCGGCGATGACGACCACGTCGCGGTCGAGCGCGCAATCGAGATGGCTGGCGTCGGCCACATCCGCGACGAGGAGATGTCGAGTCTGAGCGGCGGTCAGAAACAGTTGGCGTGGATTGCGATGGTGCTCGCTCAAGACACCGACCTGCTGTTGCTCGACGAACCGACGACGTTCCTCGACCTCCACCACCAACTCCGGGTCATGGAGGTCGTCCGGACGCTCAACCGCGAGCAGGACATCACCATCGCGGTCGTCCTCCACGACCTCGGGCAGGCCGCCCGGTTCGCCGACAACCTCATCGCGATGAAGGATGGCTCGCTGTACGACTGGGGGCCGCCCCGCGAGGTCGTGACCGAGAAACTGCTGGCCGACGTGTTTCGGGTCGATGCGAGCGTCGATGCGGAGAGTCCGACCGGACCGCACATCTCTCCGCATCGCGCGCTCGACGAATAGTTGGTTCTTCGCCTGATTCGTCGGACAATTTTGCCCGCTATCCCCCGAGAAGAAGAAAGAACTAAGTCGTTTTAGGCAAGCCTAAAAACATGGCCGGAACGAACGACGACTTCGAAGCACCGACGCGGCGGGCGTATCTGAAGTACGGTTCCGCGCTCGCGACCGGCGGACTGCTCGCTGGCTGTACCGGCGAGAGTTCAGACTCGACGACGACCGACGCGACGACCGAGGGCGGGGTGGGAACAGGGACGGAAACGGCCGACGAGTCAGAGACGACCACCGACTCGGAATCCTCCGACGCCGACGGGCCGCACTCGGTCGCGATGTCGCCGATGGGCGAGGTCGAGTTCGACGCGGTCCCAGAGCGCGTGTTCACGGTGTTCTCCCAGTACGCCGACATGGCGGTCGCGCTCGGCCACGGCGACGCGGTGAACGCGGTGTACGTCCCGGAGATGTCCGGGACGACGATGAACCACTACTATCACCACCTCGACGGCGTCTCGTTCGATTGGGAGGACCTCCACGACCCCCTGAGCGACGGTCTCTCGAAGGAGATGCTGTTCGAACTCGACAGCGACGTTCATCTCGCCGACCCCGCGTGGGCCTCGACGCAGGACAACTGGAGTCGCACGGATGTCGAGGAAATCGACTCCCAAGTCGCGCCGTGGTTCGGGAACTTCTACAGCGGCACGCAGGACGCCCCGCCCGAGGAGTACGACGACTACGAGTACTACGACCTCTGGGAACTGTTCGGGAAGGTGGCCGAAGTTTTCCAAGAGCAAGCCCGCTACGAGGCGCTCGCGGAGGTCCACGCCGACCTCGTCTCCGAGATACAGGCCGACCTCCCGCCGGAGGACGACCGCCCGACCGTCGTGCGCGTCACGCTCGCGGCCGACGGCGAATCGTTCTACACCTACCACCTCAACAAGCCGGGCTACTGGCTGGCCGACACCCGACCGCTCGGCGCGAACGACGCCTTCGCCGACGAGGACTGGGGCAATCTCTGGGGCACCGTTGATTACGAGGCGATGCTCGAAGCGGACCCCGACGTTATTCTCCACCTCTGGGGTATCACGCCCAACTACAGCATGGCCGACACGCGCGCGTCGCTCAAAGACCACTCGCTCGGAAGCCAACTCACCGCAGTCGAAGACGACCGCGTCCACGCCGCCGGAATGCGGTATCAGGGTCCCATCATGAATCTGTTCCAAATCGAGATGGGCGCGAAACAGCTCTACCCCGACGTGTTCGGCGAGTGGCCCCGATACGAGGACGGCGACCCCTATCCCGATATTCCCGAGGACGCGCAGTTGTTCGACCGCGAGAAGGTCGCGGCTATCGTGAACGGGGAGTTGTAAGCAGTCGTCCCACGGTTATTTACCCGCTTTCGCACTTTGATAGAGTTAGTCGAAATAGACTACTTCCTGTAGCTCAAAATAGGACGTATGCAACACGATTGGTCGACAGATCAATCTTCACTCTCCAAGGAACAACGACGAATCTTCGAACTTCTCTCTCAGGAGACGCACCACCTTATTATCCAGTCCGTGCTTGGTCATCCGGAGCATCTGATATCGCGGACCGAACTCGACCACGCGGTTCCAAAGCGTCGGGGGGCAGTTCGCGACCAACTCGACAATCTCATCGACGCCGGTATCCTCGACCTGTACCGCCACGAACCGAGCGAGACGACGCGAGACTACCCCTCCAAATTCTACGGGCTGACCGAGCGCGGCGTGGAAATTCTCTACGAGTACAACTACCTTCGCGGCGTTCCCGTGGCGCGAGCGCTCTACGAGAACACCCGAAAGTCCGCGAAGGTTGAACGGCACGAGAACGCACCGCGGCCCGAACTCCCCGACGCGGTTCGAGAGGCGCTCTCGACTGCGGACGAGCGAGAACAGACCGCGTGAATCGAAGTCCGGTCAGTCCCCGGTCACGGGGTCACGCTCCCAGAACTCACTATCCTTCTTCAGTTTCGGCACCCACGTATCGTCGGTCTTCGACAGCAGCGCCACCCGCGAGGCCGGGACGCCCTTCAGGTACTCGTGGTCGGGCATATGCTCCTGGACGCGCTCTGCAAATTCCATCACGTCCTCGTGGTCGAGCATCGAGGAGCGCGCCACCCGGTCGCGCGACTCCCCGACGTGCATGTAGGATTTGAGTTCCACGAAGTCGGGGTCGGCGCGCTCGTAGAATCCGGCGTACCAGTCGGGGTTTGCGACGTTCTGGCCGCCGACCAGTGTCGTTCGGAGGACGGTCCGCGTCTCGTCTTTGTCCGCAAGGATGTCCATCGTCTCGACCAGTTTCTCCCACGCGTCGTCCTCCATCGCTTTGACGACCTTATCGAACGTCGCGCGCTCGGGGGCGTCCACGCTGACGTAGAGTTGGGTCGGGTCGCACTCGCGGATGATTTCGGGTCGAGTGCCGTTCGAGACGAGGAAGGTGGTGATGTCGCGGTCGTGGAACGCCTCGAGGAGTTCGGGCAGGTAGGGGTAGAGCGTGGGTTCACCGTCGAGGCTGATTGCGACGTGGCGGGGTTCCATCGACTCTTCGAACACCTCGCGCGGGACTTTGTCGTTGCCGCCGAATCCGGAGAGGAGCTTCTTCTGGAGGCGAATCGAGGCGTCTACGACCGCTTCGGGGTCGTCCCACTCCACGTCGCCGAGTTCGTAGGCGTGGCCCGCGTGGTCGCGCCAGCAGAAGACGCATCGCTCGTTGCACTTCACGACGGGCGTCATCTGGATACAGCGGTGTGATTCGATTCCGTACCAGATATTTTTATAACACTTTCCTTCACCTCGAAGCGCGTTCGCCGTCCAGCCGCACGTCTGCGCCGCCGTGTGGTTCTCGCTGTGGTAGTCCGGGCTGTCTACCTGTTTCGGGCCGTCCGATTCGCTCATTGTCGGAGGGATGGACGGCGAGGCTAAAACGTCCTTTCCTCTCGAACCCGCTTTTCGTCGTCGGCCCGTCCCCCAAGCGCGCGCCTTCGGCGTCGATTGGCGGGCGCCGTCGAACGAGACCGTGGGTATCGTGACACGGTATAAATACGTTTCCCAGAGTTTCGGTCACTGTGACCGTCGAACCCGGTATACGTCCCCCACCGTCGTACGGTTCCGCATGGACGACGCGATATCCATCCAGTCGCTGCGCAAAGAGTACGGCGACACCGTCGCCATCGACGGTCTGGACCTCTCCATCCCGTCGGGCGAGGTGTTCGGCTTCCTCGGTCCGAACGGTGCCGGGAAGTCCACCACTATCGACGTGATGTTGAACTACGTGAGGCCCACCGCGGGCGCGGTAACCATTTTGGGGTACGACGCGGTCGATGAATCGAAGGCGATTCGCCGACGCGTCGGCGTGCTCTCGGACGGCTACGCGCTGTACGACCGGCTGACCGGTCGCGAACACGTCGAACTGGCTATCGAACTGAAGGGGGCCGACGACGACCCCGACCGACTCCTCCGCCGCGTCGGCATGGCCGACGCGGCGGACCGCCCCGCAGGCGGGTACTCGAAGGGTATGAGCCAACGCCTCGGATTGGGCGTGGCTCTCGTCGGCTCGCCGGACCTGCTCGTGTTCGACGAACCCGCGTCCGGTCTCGATCCGAACGGGGTTCGCACGCTCCGAGAAATCGTCCGCGAGGAGGCCGACAGCGGGACGACGGTCTTCTTCTCCAGTCACGACCTCGACCAGGTCGAGGCGGTGTGCGACCGCGTGGGTATCTTGAACCGCGGCGAACTGCTCGCGGTCGATACCGTCGATGGCCTGCGCGAGCGCCTCGGTGCGGCGACGAGGCTGTGTGTCGACGCCGTTCCGCTTCCGGACGCCGACCGACTCTCGAACGTCGAGGGGGTCGGCTCGGTCGCGGCCGAGGACGGACGACTCGTGGCCGACTGCACGGACGGCGAGACCAAGTTCCGACTGCTCTCCGCGGTTCGCGAATCGGGCGCGACGCTGGTCGACTTCGAGACCGAGACGGCTTCGCTGGAGGACCTGTTCGCCGCGTCGGTCGGTGGCTCCGACATCGAGGATTCGGCCGCTCGTTCCGATGTGAACGCGCGGCCGGACGACGGGCCTGTGGAGGTGGACGCGTGAGCGTCATCGGTCTCGCGCGGAAGGACGTCCTCGACATCAGTCGCTCTCGGATGGTCTGGGGACTGACCGGCGTGTTCACGCTCTTTTCCGTTCTGGGAGTCTCGCTGTTCGCTCTTTTGGGCGTCGAGGAGGCGTCCGCGATACGGGCGGCGGAGGCAATCGCCTTCCCCTCGATTTTGCTCGTCCCGCTCGCGGCCATCGTCGTCGGCTACATGGCCGTCGTCGGCGAGCGACGGTCCGGCAATCTGCGGCTCCTGCTCGGCTTTCCGGTTTCGAGGGGTGCGGTGGTCGCGGGTAAGGTCGTCGCCCGAACCGTCGTCGTCGCGGGGTCGATAGCCGTCGCTTTCGCGGTCGCTGGCGGCGTCGGCTTCGCGCTGTACGGCGGGTTCTCGGTCCTCCGGTACGCGGGGTTCGCATTAGCGACGGTCGGCTTGGGCGTCGCCTTCGTCGGTCTCGCGGTCGGAATCTCGGCGTCGGTTCGCTCGCGCGGGAAGGCGCTCGCGCTCGCGGTCGGTGCGTATTTCCTGCTCGTCCTGTTCTGGCAACTGATCGCTGGCGGAGCGTACTACGCCGTCACTGGAACCGTTCCCGGTGTCGAGGTTCCCGCGTGGTACCTGGTCCTCGAACGACTCTCGCCCTCGATGGCGTATCAGGTGCTCGTCGAGTCGGCGCTGGGCGCGCCCGTGCAGGCGTCCATTTTCTCGATTCGCCCCCCGGACGCGATGACCGCGACCGCGGCCGAACA
Source organism: Halorussus amylolyticus (assembly GCF_004143485.2). Lineage (GTDB taxonomy): Archaea > Halobacteriota > Halobacteria > Halobacteriales > Haladaptataceae > Halorussus > Halorussus amylolyticus. The sequence goes on from NZ_ML974130.1 coordinate 152,561, forward strand.
GTTGGGTGGCGGACCGGTCCCGGTGTCTCTCTCGACTTCGGCTTCGGCCCTCGTGCTCGCGCTCTGGTCGGTGGTTCCCGCGGCGGTCGGGTACTGGCGATTCCGTGCCAGCGACCTGTGACCTGCACGGGCGGTACGGCGGAGCACCTGGCCTGCGAAACTTCCCGTGAACTGAAATATCCGGAGTTCGAACCGTCCACAGATGGGTGACGGCGACGAGACCAAAGGCGACGACGTTGCGACCGTCGTCTCCGTCCTCGACGACTCCTTGGCGCGGTCCATCCTCGTGCGAACCGCGAATCGAGCGCTGTCGGCCGACGAGCTAGTCGAGGGGTCGGAGTCTTCCCGGACGACGGTCTACCGCCGTATCCGCCGCCTGGTCGAGTTAGACCTGCTGACCGAGAGCCAGGAACTCGACCCGGACGGTCACCACTTCAACACCTATCGCGCCCGCCTCGACCGGGTCACGATAGACCTCGGAACGAACGGATTCGATATCGACGTCGACCGCCAGGTCGTCGAGGACGACGCCGTTGACCGACTCAACCGACTGTACGAGCGACTTCAGCAATGACAGATGTTCCCACTGCAACACGGACGCTCGCTATCCTCGCGGTAGAAGCCTCGCGGGTCGCCCAGCGCGAACCGCGGATGACGGTCGATGAACCGCTCGGATTGGCCTTCATCGTGACCGTCGTACTCGCGGTTCTGTTGGGTGTAGCGACCGCCGGACTCGCCCTCTACCGATACCGCGCTCGCTCCGACCCCGGCCTCCGGTCGTTCGTCGTCGGTCTGGTGTTGATAGCCGTCGCTCCGCTCCCGCTTCGAATCTTCGTCGAGGGTACGGTTCCGCCCGTCCTCCGGGACGTGTTCCTCCCGATTTTCGAAACGCTGGGACTGCTCGCGATTCTTTGGGGGATGTACGGCGACCCGCGACCGACCGACGGGCGGCTGATTCACCGTCCGACGACGCGCGATTTGGCGGTCGTCGGACTGTCGCTCGCGTTCGCGACCGCGACGGTCGGCGTCGGCGTTCTCCTCGGCTCCGGGGCGGCCATTCTGGCCGCCGGAGCCGTCGTGGCGCTGGCGACGTTCGTCGCCGGACAGGCCGCCAGGGCCGCCTACCGATACCGCTCGCTTGCGATGGGGTCGCTCTCGCTCGGCGTCCTCTGTCTGGTGGCGTTCCCTACGCCAGTCAGCGTACTCCTCCGTGCTGCTGGCCCTGTGCCCGACGTACTGGTGGTCGGTCTGATTAGCGGGGCGGTCCTCGTCGGCGAAGCCGCGATGTTCGTTACGCTCGTCTATCGCTGACTTCTCCCGACCTCAGCGCGGGGTTCGTCTTCTCGACGTTCACGCCGTAGCCGTCCGACGACGCAGGTGTACTCGTTCGGGCCAGTGGCCAAGCGAAGCGAGCGCGCGGTGCTCGACCGGTCGATGTCTCACTACGGCCTGTGCGGTCGCAGCGAGTTTACGAGCGAACGACGGTGGTCCCGCCAAATCGGTCGCCCAACCGCGCTTGCCGTTTCGATATGGCGATGGCCACGATGCCGACGACGTAAAACATCGGGAGCCAGTCGACGAGTCGGAGGACGTTCCGGACTACCGACGACCCGAGCGACACCCGCGAGCCATCGGCGTTGGTCACTCGAATCCCGACGAGTCGCTTCCCGATAGTCTTCCCGTACTTCCATTCCAGAACCGTGTGGTAGCCAATCGCGAGTCCGAACCAGAGCGCGAACGAGAGCAGTGCGGGAGTGCCCTCCAAGTTGGCTTGGGCCCCGTCAGTGCCGGACTGGATGTCTCCGGTGACTGCGGCCACGACGTAGACTGCGACGAACAGGAATACGAGCCAGACGACCGTATCGATGGCCATCGCCACGCCCCGGATGCCGATTCCACAGTTCTTCGGGTCGCTATCGCCAGACATTATATAGGTAAAAAATACTATAGTATAAAAACATGTTGCCTCGGTTTCTCCACGCAGTCGCGCTCGGCAGTCCCTAGTCGCCTCCGAAAAACGTACACAGTTTATGGATTCATCGTACACAAAAAGCTTATACAACGTCTCGGTGAACGAGTACGTGGGTGACGTTGCCATTCCGCAAGCAGTCTTCGACGAGACCGAGTACGAACGCCGAATAGAGCGAACCAAACAGCGAATGCGCGATGCGGACCTCGACGCGCTCGTGGTCTCGGACCCGGCCAACATGAACTACCTCACCGGGTACGACGGGTGGTCGTTCTACGTCCACCAGGCCGTCCTCGTGACCCTCGACCGCGACGAACCGGTGTGGGTCGGCCGCGAGATGGACGCGAACGGCGCTCGCGCGACCACGAAACTCGGCGAGGAGAGCATCCGAGCGTACAGCGACGACCACGTCCACTCGCCGTACGACCTCCACCCGATGGACTTCTTCGCCGACGAACTGGAGTCCCTTGGCGTCTCGGACGCGAAAATCGGCCTGGAGATGGACGCCTACTACTTCACCGCGAAGTCGTACACGCGCCTCCAGCAGAACCTCCCCGAAGCCACCTTCGAGGACCACACCCTGCTCGTCAACTGGGTCCGGGTGAAGAAGTCCGAACAGGAGTTGGAGTACATGCGCCAAGCCGCCCGCATCTCCGAGAACGCGATGCAGGCCGGACTCGACGCCATCGGCGAGGGCGTCCCCGAGTACGAGGCCGCCGAGGCCATCTACTCCGCGCTCATCGACGGCACCGACGAGTACGGCGGCGACTACCCCTCCATCGTGCCGCTGATGCCGTCGGGCGACCACACCGGGACGCCCCACCTGACGTGGACCGACCGGCCCTTCGAGGACGGCGACCCGGTCATCATCGAACTCTCGGGGTGTCGCCACCGGTACCACTCGCCGCTGGCCCGGACGACGTTCGTCGGCGACCCGCCCGCCGAGGTCCAAGAGACCGCCGACATCGTCATCGAGGGCATCGACGCCGCGCTTGACGCGGTCGAACCCGGCGTAACCGCCGAATCGGTCGAGAAGGCGTGGCGCGAGACCATCGCGAAGTACGACGTGGAGAAGGAGGACCGAATCGGCTACTCGATGGGACTCGGCTACCCGCCGGACTGGGGCGAACACACCGCGAGTCTCCGACCCGGCGACGAGACGATTCTTGAGGAGAACATGACGTTCCACATGATTCCGGGCCTGTGGTTCGACGACTTCGGCGTCGAACTCAGCGAGACCTTCCGGGTCACCTCGACCGGCGTCGAAGTGCTGGCCGAGTTCCCGCGCGAACTGTTCACGGCGTAAGAGCGTCCGGAACCACCGTCTGCCGGCCCCAAAATTACCGACCCACGGCCTCTGCGACCTTCTCGATGGGATGGGGTGGTTCTTCTCGCGTGCCTTCCCAATCGCCAAGTTGGGTGCGGCAGGACGCGCCGGGCGCGACCACGGTGTCGCCGTCGCTGTCCTCGACCTGCTCGAACAGAATCTCGCCGATGGCTCGGCTCATCGAGTAGTGTTCGGCCTCGTAGCCGAAACTTCCGGCCATGCCACAGCACCCCGAGTCGAGGGCATCGACTTCGTAGCCCGCCGCGTCGAGGACGGCGGCGGCGTGGTGGTCCTTCTTGGTCGCCTTCTGGTGGCAGTGGCCGTGGTAGGTCAGCGTTTCCTCGGGCGCGGCCAAATCGAGCGACTCGGTCAGGTCGAACGCGTCGAGATATTCCATGATTCCGTACGTACTGGCCGCGACCCGGTTTGCGTCGGGCGTCTCGCCGAGCAGGTCGAGGTAGTCCGACTGGAACATGACCGCGTCGGAGGGTTCGACCAGCACCACGTCCCACCCGTCCTCGACTTTCGGCGCGAGCGCCGAGACGTTCGTCTCGGCGCGCTCACGCGACTTGTCGAGGAAGCCCTTCGAGTGGGCGGGGCGGCCGGTCGAGGTCACGCCCTCGGGGATGCGGACCCGGACGCCCGCGGCTTCGAGGACCCGGACCGCGGCTTTTCCGGCCTCGGGGTGGTTGTAGTTGGTGTACGCGTCCGGAAACAGCGCGACCGTTCGGGTCGCCTCGGACTCGGAGACGCGGGGGCCGCCCCGCTTCTCGAACCACTCGGTCAGACTCTCGCGGTGGAACGTCGGGAGGCTTCGCTCGCTGGCGATGCCGACCGTCTTTTCCATCACGAATCGCGCGCCCGGAAGCTTGCTCGCCCAGTTCGAGACGGGTGCGAGCGCCGACCCGATTGCGTTGAGACGGCCGACCTCGGCGAACAGGCGCTCCCGGACGCTCGCGCCGTTCTTCTCGTGGTTCGCGTGCTCGACCTCGGCCTTGAGCTTAGCCATATCGACCTCCGAGGGGCAGTCGCGGGCACAGCCCTTACAGCCGATGCAGAGGTCCATCACCTCGGCCATGAACTCGGTGTCGAACTGCTCGCCCGTCTCCGCGGGCTTCGCCCGCTCCGAGGAGGCGGCGTGCGCCGCCTCCCACTCCCCCGACATGGCCTGCCGGAGCAGATTCGCCCGGCCTCGCGTGGCGGTGCTCTCCTCGCCCGCCGCCCGGTAGGTCGGGCACATCACGCCACCGGTCGTTTCCTGCTCGCCGCGACAGCCGCCACAGCCGTGACAGAGTTCGACCATCCCCTGAAAGCCGTTCTCGTTGTCCCAGTCGAGCGCCGGGTCGAACCCCGCGTCGTGGGCGTACGAGTCGTCGTACCGGAGGTGTTCGGTCATGTCGTGGTCGCCACAGACGTTGCCGGGGTTGAGGAGCCAGTCGGGGTCGAACGCGGTCTTGAGGTCGCGGAACGCCTCCCAGAGGTCGTCGCCGTAGAGCTTGCGGTTCCACTGGGTTCGGGCGCGGCCGTCGCCGTGTTCGCCCGAGACGCTCCCGCCGAACTCGACCACCATGTCGGTCACCTCGTCGGCGATGGCGACCATGTCCTCGCGGTCGGCCGCGGTCTTCGTGTCCACGAGCGGCCTGACGTGGAGGACGCCCGGCCCGGCGTGGGCGTAGAACGCCGCGTCGAGGTCCCGGTCCTTCTCGGCGAGGAGCGACTGGAATCGCTCGACGAACTCCGGGAGGTGTTCGGGCGGCACCGCACAGTCCTCGATGAAACTGATGTGCTTCTCGTCGGAGGTCCGCGAGAGCAGGATGGGAAGCCCGGCCTTCCGGAGCTTCCAGAATTTGTCGCGCTCGCCCTCGTCGTGGGCCTCCAGCCCCGCGAACGCGAGCGTCTCGTCGGTGTCCGCGCGGTCGGCGGGCGGGGCGATTTCGGTGTCGGTCCCCGGAACCCTGTCGGCGAGGAGTCCGGCGGTCCGCTCTCGACCCTCGGCGTCGTCGTCGGCGTAGAACTCCACGAGGAGCGCCGCCTGCGCGCGCTCGGGGACGAGCGACGAGACTTCCTCGAAGTCGGCGGTGTCGCGCGCGAGTCCGAGCAGCACGTCGTCTATCAGTTCGACCGCCGCGGGGCCGTGTTCGAGGATGTGCTGAACGTCGGTCACCGCGTCGAGGACGCTCCCGTAGAACAACAGCGACACCGCCTTCGTCTCGGGGACGGGTTCGAGCGACAGTTCGGCCTCCGTGACGATTGCGAGGGTTCCTTCGCTCCCCGCGAGCAGGCGCGCCAGATTCACGGTACCCAACTCTGCCTCCTCCACGAGAACGTCGAAGTTGTACCCCGAGACATTCCGCTTGAGGTCGGGGAATCGCTTCCGAACTTCGTCGGTCTCCTCGTCGAGAATCCGGACGACTTCGGCGTAGATTCGGGCTTCGAGACCACCCTCGGGGTCGGCGCGCTCGCGGAGTTCTTCGACTTCCATCTCGCCGAAGGTGGTCACGGTGCCGTCTGCGAGGACGACCTCGCACTCCTCGACATAGGCGTCGGTCTTGCCGTACTTCAGGGAGTGCGCACCGGTCGAATTGTTCCCGATTGCACCGCCGACCGCGCTCCGATTTCCGGCGGCCGGGTCGGGTGCGAATTTGAGTCCGTGGGGTTCGAGTTCCGCGTTGAGTTCCGCGAGGACCGCCCCGGACTGCGCTCGCGCGCGAGCGCAGTCCGGGTCGATGCTCACCACGTCGTCCATGTGAGCCGTGAAATCGAGGACGACCGCTTCGTTGACGGCTTGGCCTGCGAGACTCGTGCCGCCGCCCCGGGGAAGCACCGGAATCTCACGCTCGGCGCAGTACGCCACGACCGCCGACACGTCGGCGGTCGTGGCCGGAAGCACGACCCCGATGGGCGTCATCTCGTAGGCGCTGGCGTCGGTCGCGTAGAGCTGTCGGGAGTAGCTGTCGAACCGGACTTCGCCGTCGATTCGCGCGCTGAGGTCGGCGACGAGGCCCGACCGGGCCTCGTCGCCGCCGACGTAGTCGTAGTCGGCTCTCGGGTCGCTCGCGGGGTCGCCCACGGAGCGACCATCCGGGCCGTCGTCCGTCGGCGTGTCCTGTGTCGCCATCGTCCCGAATCAGTCCGTCCCCGGTGCGAGGATTTGATTCTCCAGTTCCTCGCCCGCGTCGAGGCGCGCGACGTTCTCGGCCACGATGTCGGCGAGTCGCTCCCAGTGGCGCGGGGTGTGGCCGCCGGTGTGAGGCGTGATGAGGCAGTTTTCGAGGTTCCAGAGCGGGTGGTCCTCGGGCAGGGGTTCGGGGTCGGTCACGTCGAGCGCCGCGCCCCGAATCTTGTTCGACCGGAGCGCCGACACCAGCGCGTCGGTGTCCACGATGGGACCGCGCGCGGTGTTGACGAGGACGGCGTCGGTCGGCAGGGTCGCCAGTTCCGCCTCGCCGACGAGACCGCGAGTCATGTCGTTGAGCGGGCACGCGACGACGACGTACTCGCTCCGGGCGAACGCGTCGTGGATGGCGTCCCCGTCGAATCCCACTACCTCGTCGGTCGGGCCGCCCTTCTCGGGGGTGTAGCGCACGCCGATAGTCTCTACTTCGAACCCCTGCAGGCGTTTTACGACTTCCTGCCCGATGGAGCCGAGACCGACGACCGTCACCGTGCTGTCGGTGAGTTCGCCCGACTGGAAGTGCCGCCACTCACGGTTCTGCTTACGTCGCCACCCCTCGTGGAGTCGCCGGGCGAACGTGAGCATGTTGCCGATGGCCTGCTCGGCGATGCCGGGCGCGTGGATACCTCCGGCGTTCGTGACGCCGATTCCGCGCTCGGCGAAGGCGTCCATCGGAACGTGGTCGGTCCCGGCGAACGTGCAGGCGAACAGTTCGAGGCGCTCGGCCGCGGCGAGCGCCTCCTCCTCGACGGTGATGCCGGTGACGACTCGCGCGGTTTCGAGGAGTTCGCGCTCCTGCTTCGGCGTGCGGGCCAGTTCGACGGTTCGGCCCGGAAGCCGGTCGCGCAGTTCGTCGGCGTACGATTCCATCGACAGGCCTTCCGTCCCCTCGCGGAGGACGACGACATCCGGATTCTCGGTCATGCTTGTGAGTTCGCGTCTCGCGGACGCTGTGAATGTTCGACTCATGGCGAGTGGTGGACTTAATCCTTTGTGTACCCGCTATCAACGGAAACCGTTTACAAATAAGTGGTTGGAGCGTGTCAGGCTCACCCATGACGCCCACGATACGAGGCCGACTCACCGAGGTACGGCGCGACTTTCACCGGTATCCCGAACCCGCGTGGCGCGAGTTCTACACGACTCACGCGCTGGTCGAGCGACTCCGCGAAATCGGCGTGGACGAACTCGCCGTCGGAGCCGACGCCTACGACCCCGACGACCGGATGGCTGTCCCCGAAAACGACGACATCGAGGAATGGTTCGAGCGCGCACGCGAGCGCGGCGCGGACCCCGACCTCCTCGAAACGATGGCGGGCGGGAACACCGGGGCAATCGCGGTCCTCGACCGGGGCGAGGGTCCCGCGGTCGGTCTCCGGGTGGACATCGACGGCCTGTTCATCGAGGAGTCGGCCGACGACGACCACGTTCCCGCGGTCGAGGGCTTCCGGTCGGAAACCGACGGCACGATGCACGCCTGCGGCCACGACGCCCACATGACGTGGGGATTGGCGACCCTCGAAGCCATCAAAGACAGCGACTTCGAGGGGCGGCTGGTCGTCTTCTTCCAGCCAGCAGAGGAGGCCTCGGGCGGCGGTCATCCGATGGCAGAGAGCCGATTCGCCGAGGGGTTGGACTACTTCTTCGCGGTCCACGTCGGTCTCGACCACCCGACGGGCGAGGTGGTCGCTGGCATCGAGCGCCCGCTCGCGATGTGCCACGTGGACGCGACGATTCGGGGGACCTCCGCCCACGCCGGAAAAGCCCCGCAGGACGGCGACAACGCGATGCAGGCGCTCGGCACCGCCATCCAGAACGCCTACGGAATCCCGCGCCACGAGGACGGGATGACCCGAGTCAACGTCGGCCGGGCGGAGTCGGGGACTTCGAGCAACGTCATCGCCGAGCGCGCCGACGTGGTCGCCGAGGCCCGGGGCGAGACCACCGAACTCATGGAGTACGTGAAATCGCGGCTGACCAGAACGTTCGAGACCGCCGCCGAGATGCACGGCTGTGACGCCGAGGTCGAAATCGTGAGCGAGTCGCCCCGGGCCGACAGCGACCCCGAACTCGTGGACGTGATTGCGGGCGTGGCCGAGGGAGCGGCGGGCGTCGATTCGGTCGTCCCGACCGCCGACTTCGGCGCGAGCGAGGACGCTACCTTCCTGATGGAGCGCGTGCAGGACGAGGACGGTCTCGCGTCGTACCTCATCGTCGGTACCGACCACCCGACGAGCCACCACACTTCGACCTTCGACGTGGACGAGCGGAGCCTCGAAACCGGTGTCACGGTGCTGACCGACTCGATACTCGCGGTCGCGGAGGACGGGCCGTGACTACCGAGGAACTCCCGAGCGCGGAGTCGGTCGTCGCGCTCGCCGACATCGAGGACGCGCGCGACCGACTCGAAGGCGTGGCTCACCGCACGCCGCTCGACCGCTCGACCACGTTCGCGGAGATGAGCGGCGCGGCGTCGGTGGGTCTCAAACTGGAGAACGTCCAGCGCACCGGGTCGTTCAAGATTCGGGGCGCGTACAACAAGATGTCTCAGCTCTCGGCCGACGAGCGCGAGGCGGGCGTGGTCGCGTCGAGCGCGGGCAACCACGCCCAGGGGGTTGCGCTCGCGGGCGACCTGCTCGATATCGACACGACAATCGTAGTTCCGGAGGTGACGCCCGCGGCGAAAATCGAGGCGACACGGGGCTACGGCGCGGAAGTCCTCGTCGAGGGCGACATCTACGAGGAATCGTATCAGCGCGCGCTCGACCTCGCCGACGGCGAGGGGCTGACGTTCGTCCACCCGTTCGACGACGAGGCGATAATCGCTGGACAGGGGACCGTGGGGCTGGAACTCACAGAGCAGTACCCCGAACTCGATACGGTTCTAGTCGCCATCGGCGGCGGCGGCCTGATTTCGGGCATCGCGACTGCGTTGACGGCCCGCGACTCGGACGTTCGCGTCGTCGGCGTCCAACCCGAGGGCGCGTATCACGCCAAGCCGTCGCTCGAAGCCGACGAGATACGCGAACTGCCGGGCGTCGATACGGTCGCCGAGGGCATCGCCGACACCCGACTGCTGGAGAAGACGTTCGCGGTCGCCCGCGAGCGCGTGGACGAAGTGGTCTCGGTGAGCGACCGCGAGATTGCGGCGGGGGTCGCGCTCCTCGCCGAGCGCGCCAAGACTGTCGCCGAGAGCGCGGGCGCGGCCCCCCTCGCTGCGCTCCTCTCGGGCGCGGTCGATGTCGAAGGCGAACACGTCGCGGTCGTCGTCTCGGGCGGGAATGTGGACCTCACCGAACACGCCGACCTCGCGCGGACCGGCCTCGCGGAACTCGGCCGGTACGCGACGGTCCGGCTGGCGGTCGCCGACTGGCCGACCAACCTCGGCGAAATCGCCGACACCGTCGAGGAGCGAGGCGCGGGGCTGGACGCGGTTCGGCGCGCGCGCCGAACCGCGGACGACGACCCAAACCGTGTTCCCGTAACCGCGAGCGTGACCGCGAGCGGGCCGGACCACCTCGAAGGGACGCTAGCCGCGCTCGATTCGCTCGACGGCGTGTCGGTTATCGACGCGGATTTCGAGGCGTAAACGCGCTCGACCGAGGCGATAGCTACATCTATATCGGTGTTCGTTATCAATTCGCATGGATGTTACACGACTCGACGAGACCGACGCCGAGCGACTCACCGGCCCGATTTTCGAGACGCAGGTCCACCGGAAGGCGGGGCCGTCCGAGGAATTCGGCGACCACGGCGTCTCGATGAGCGAGATTTTCTTCGCGCCGGGCGAGCGAACCGCGATGCACGAACACACCGTCCGCCAGATACTCTACGTGACCGAGGGTGAGGGAATCCTCGCGAGCGAAGACGAGAAGAACCCCGTCTCGGAGGGCGACATCATCTCGATTCCGCCCGACGAACCTCACTGGCACGGCGCGAAGCCGAACGCGACGTTCGCACACCTCTCGTTCGTGATTCTCGATGAGAACGGCGAGGGGTCGTTCGCGGTCGAGGAACCCGAAGGTCGTCGGTCGGAGTAAGCAAGCGGAGAAAGTAGCGAGGGTCCGACTACGCGACGGACGTTCGCCCGGCCGCCTCGACCGCGTCGTTGAAGATGCCGACGCCGAGTTCGATTTCGCGCTCGGTCGAGTCGAGCGGCGGGAGGAGTCGGATGGTCTTGGTGCCACACCCGAGGGTGAGCAGGCCGCGCTTGAGCGACTCCTCGACCACGGCGTCCCGACGGTCTTTGGTGTCGAACTCCGCGGCGAGCATCAGGCCCTTCCCGCGCACGTCCACGAGGTGGTCGGGCGCGGCGTCCCGGAGCAGCTCCTTGGCCTGCCGACCCCGTTCGGTCGCGTTGTCGAGCAGGTCGTACTCCTCGATGGCTTCGAGGGTGAACGCGCCCTGCATCGACGCGAGCACGTCGCCGCCGCCGAACGTCGAACCCAGGCGGTTGGCCTCCGAGGGGAACACGTCCGAGCGCGAAATCGTGGCCCCGACCCGGAGCGCCTTCGCGCTGGCGATGACGTCGGGTTCGATGGGGTAGTGGTCCGACGCCCACATCTTCCCGGTCCGGCCCACGCCCGACTGAATCTCGTCCACGACGAGCGGGATGTCGTACTCCGAGGAGACGTCGCCGATTTCCTTCATGAACTCCTCGTTCGGGAATCGGTAGCCGCCGACGCCTTGGACCGGCTCCACGACCAGGAAGCCGACCTCCTCGGGGTTGAGATGGCCGCCCTCGGGGGCGAGCGCGTTCCGGAGTTGGGAGCCGTTCGCGGTGAAAAAGCCACAATCACACGAGCCGTCGGCGGGGTCGTGGTCGCGGTCGTTGCAGAACGGCACCGTCCGAATGCCCGCGATTTCGGGGTAGTGGCGGGTGTACACCTCGTTCGACCGGGTGAGCGAGAGGGTTCCGAGCGTCCGGCCGTGGAAGCTGTCGTCGAACGTGAAGCCGTACTTCGCGGTCGGGTTTCGGTCGTACGCGATTTTCATCGAGTTCTCGACCGCCTCCGCGCCCGAGTTCGAGAGGAAGACGGTGTCCATCCCGTAGTGGCTCGACACGTCGGTCAGCTTGTCCATCAGGTGGCTCGACCCCGGGAACTCCGCGGTCTCCGGGTCGGGTCCCGCCCCGAAGTACATGTCTTGGCCCGCGATTTTCATGGGTTCGAGCAGGTCGAACTCCCGGAGCTTTCCGAGGACCTTCTCGTTCTGGTAGCCGAGCGGGGCGGCCCCGATGTGACACGTGAAATCGAGGAGCACGTTCCCGTCCACGTCGGTCACGAACGGGCCGTCGGCGTCGGCGGTGACGTCCCAGACGAACTCGTGGGAGTACTCGCTCGGCGCGGCGTGTTCGCCGTGAAACGCCATCCACTTTTCGGCGTTCGGGCCGGGAAGTCCACCCGCGTCGGGTTCCGCGGTGTCCCTATCCATACACAGAAAACGTATGCACCGTCAATTAAAAGTTATTATTAGTCAGGGACCGACTTAGTCGTCGTCGGCCGCCGGGCGATTGGACGCGCCCGACTGGCCGGTCTCGTCGGGCGACCCGATGAGCGTCGTCTGCTCCTGTAACAGGACCTGCCCGTAGTTCGCGCCGAACTCCCGAATGAGTCCGAGCGTCGCGAGCAAGCAGATGAACGCGAACGGCGCACCCGTGATGATGACGGCGTCTTGGAGCGTGCTCGCACCGCCGAGCGTCATCAGAATCGCGGCGAACATCCCGAGGACGACTCCCCAGAACACGCGGTTGATGCTCGACGGTCGGGCCTTCCCGCCGGTCGTCATCATCGACACAGCGAGCGTCGAGGAGTCCGCCGACGTGATGAAGAACGTCGTCACGAGCACCATGAACGCCACCATGAAGACCGACCCGAACGGGAACGCTTCGAACAGCGCGAACCCGGCGACGGCCTCGCCGTGGGTCCCGATTGGACCGAGCAGGTCCGTGCCGTTGTGCTGTGACCACACCGCGGTCCCGCCGACGATGGTGAACCACGGAATCGTGGCGGCCGAGGTCGCACCGATACCGGTGAACGCGACCTCGCGGACGGTCCGGCCCTTCGAGATGCGGGCGATGAACAGCCCCGCGAACGGCGACCACGAGAGCGCCCACGCCCAGTAGAAGACGGTCCAGGAGTTCATCCACTCCGTGGCGTCCGGGTTGCCCGCGCCCATCGGGCCAGCACCGGTAAAGAGGCTCATCGAGACGAAGTCGGTTATCATGCCGCCGAACGCCTGGGTTCCGAGCAGCACGAGGAATATCGACGGGCCGATGATGAACGTCGCAATCATGAGCGCGACGAACAGAATCATGTTGAAGTTCGAGAGCCGACGGATGCCCCTATCGACTCCGAGGACCATCGAAATCGTGAACAGGAGGGTCATCCCGGTCACGACGAGGATGACACCGGTGTTGCCGAGGTCGATACCCCACTGGTAGTCGAGGCCCGTGATGAACTGGCTTCCGATGAAGCCGAGCGAGGTCGCCACGCCGCCGATGGTCGCGAACACCGCGATGATGTCCACGATTTTCGCGGCGACCCCGTCGAGGTTGTCCTTGCCGAGAATCGGCGTGAGCGCCGAGGAGACTCGGAGCGGGACGCTCTCGTAGTTGTACGCGAAGTAGCCGATTGCGATTCCGATGATGGTGAACACCGCGAGCTGGGGGAGCGCCCAGTGGAACAGCGTCTGCTGAACCGCGACGACCATCGCTTCGGGCGACCCGCTCGACACGTCGAACAGCGGCGACGGGGAGTCGTAGTAGAATAGCGCCTCGGTCGGTCCCCAGAACACGACGCCCGCCGCGAACCCGGCGGAGTACAGCATCGCGAAGAACGACAGGAAGCTGTACTCGGGCGGTTCGTCGCCGAATTTGATGTTGCCCCACGGGCCGACGATGAGGAACAGCAAGAACAGGACGATGAGGAAGACGATGACCAACAGCGCCCAGTTGAGGTACTGATTCATCAGCGTGTTCCCGGCGTCGATACCGAACTGGACGAGACCGGGACTGATAAAGTAGGTCGCGATGAGACCGACCGTCAGGCCCGCCCCGAACAGGAACACGATTGGGTCGATTTCCTCGCGGAAACGGTCCACGGCACCCGAACCGCTCGCGTCGCTCACGTCCGAACACCCCGTTTGCGTCCCCCGTTCGGCTCTCGGGGCGACCCGGAACGCGACTGCGAACCGAGCCGATAGCCGATGCGTTTGCTCGTACTGTTCACCGCCCGACGCCGCCTTTCGCCGCCGTGAATCTCGGATTTCATGAGGTATCCTCTCACGCACCGTGTCGCACGGTGACGCACATCAGCCACTGTCGTGAAATATCGTGATAAATATTACGATTATTGAGGCCGGCAGATACGGAATGTGTTTACTTATGGCGTTGCGATACGCTATGTGTTTACACTCGAAACGGTAATTCGTGAGACGGAAGCGAGAAACTGACAATCTGTTTGTGGTTCTACTCGGCTCGACGCTTGGCGTTGTGCGCCGTCAGGAGTGCTGATTGGGGTACACACTAATTGTAGACTGGTCGCTCGTCTTATCGGACGGCGCTCGTGTCGTGGGAGCTACGCCCCTTCCGCGGCGTCCGTTGTCGGCGTCTCGCCGAATTTACGTGAGTATCGTAACTATTAATCCCGTCTGTATACAAATTCTGTGTATGGTAGACGGCCCTGACGAGCGCGACTCCGAGCGCAGTCTCACCTACTCGGCCGACCGGCCCAGAGGAATCCTTACGCCGAGCGACCGGGAGTTTCTGCTCGGGCGCAAGACTGACTACACGGAACACTCGAAAAAGCAGAAGCGCAACCGAATCCGACACCGCATCCGGAACGCCATCCTCGATTTCACGATTCTGTTCGAACACCTCGAAGACCGCGACCGCGAGACCGTCTTCAACCCCGACGACGACGCGCGAGACGCGTACACGCAAGGCATCATCGACCTGCTCGCGTTCCTCCATCTCGGCACGATGGGGTACTACACCCCGTTCAAGGACATGCTCTCGCAGGGGGTCAACAAGGCCGAACAGGAACTCGCGGGGTCAGACTACCGGATGGTGACCGTCGATTTCAACGTCGACCCGGTCGGCCAGATAGACGTAGACGAGGTCATCGACAAACTCGAATTCGGCGACTTCGGCGAGATTACTGACGAGGAGCTCTGGGCGTTCGTCAGACTGCTCTCCGAGTCCGACGAGTTCTCCGCGACCTCGATTCGCTCGGAGATGAAAGAGCAGATGAGCGAGTTCATCGCGCAGGTCGACGCCGCGGCCGAACAGCGCGACGCGCGCGTCGAGGAGCTCAACGACTGAGCGCCGACCGGCCAGCGACTGAACGCTGACTGACCAACGACTGAGCGCCGACCGACGCGATTCGCACCGTTCGCGCGCCGGAAATCGTCGCGTTGCCGGGACGGAATACACTTTGTCGCCCGCCGAGAGACGGACGTGTATGAAAATCGGAACTGCCGAGTCACGAGCGGGCGAACTGTCCACCGGGTACGTCGAAGCGACCCAACTGCCGACCGGCGGTGCGGAGAAAATCCCTGTCGTCGTGGCCGAGGGCGTCGAGACCGGCCCGACGCTCTGGGTCGTCGGCGCGATTCACGCCGACGAGACGACGAGTCTGGCGGTCGCCCACGACTTCGTGGACTGGCTAAACCCCGACGAACTCGCGGGCCGCGTGGTCTGCGTCCCGAACGCGAACCCGGCGGGCTTTCGGGTGAACGGTCGGGAGTCGTACTACCACGGCGACGACCCGAATCGCTATTTCCCGGCAGAAGACGCCGGCGGCGCGCGTCCTCGCAAGGTCCAGGAACTCATCAATCGGCGGCTGTTCGACCGTATCACCGACTCCGCCGACGCCGTCGTCGCGCTCCACACGTCGTGGGTCGGGTCGGCGTCGTACGTCATCCAGCCCCGCGTCACCCACGGCGACGACAGAACCGAGGACGAGGCCCGCGCGCTCGCCGACGAACTCACCGACCTGACCGAGGCGTTCGGCCTGCCGGTGGTGAATCAGTACAGCCAATCGCGCGAGATTTCGGAGGGTCTCCACCGGTCGCTCTCGGGTGCCGCGGTGCGAGAGGCCGGAATCCCCGCCTTCACGCCGGAACTCGGCGGGCGGTACATCGTGGAGGACGACGCCAGAGCGTACGGCGTCGAGGGCCTGAAGAACGTGGCTCGGACGCTCGAAATGGTCGCCGAATCGCCCCGGACCGACCCCCAACTCGAACCGCCGATACCCCACCCTCTGAAGCGGTCGGTCCACCCCCACACCGACACCGCGGGGGTCGTCCAGTATCGCGTCCGCGAAGGCGACGCCGTCGAAAAAGGGGATGCAGTCGCCGACATCCTCACGCCCCACGGCGAGCGAAAGACGACCGTGCGAACCGAGGAGGACGGCTACGTCCTGAGTCGCCACGAGGGCGCGACCGCCTACGAGAACGACCCGCTCCTCGACCTCGCGGTCCCCGACGACGACCCCCTCGTGGTTCCCCACGAGTCGGCGGAGTAGAGAAGCGGCCAGTCGTCACTCCCTTCGAGCATGCTCTGTGAGCCGTTCGGCACGTCCGGGACAACGGTTTACTGTGCCACGACCCAAATGAGACCATGACCGACGGCTGTACGTACTGCGGAAGTGACATCGAGCGCCACGACCCCGTGTTCGTGAACGAAGGCGCGAATGCACCCGGAAATCAGGCGGGTCGGTTCTGCAACTACGCGTGTCTCGCGGCGTACATCGAGAGCGAGGAACTGACGTACGGCACCGCCTGTGAATGGGAGCCGTGAACTCGCACCCCTTCGAAGCGCGACCGGAGCGTCTCGAAGGAGGGTCGTCACGAGGTAACGGGTGCGGACGGACGCCGAGGCGCGTCGAATCTCAGCCGAGATACGCCACGGCGTCCATCTCGACCCGAACGTCGCCCGGAAGCCGCGACACCTCGACGCAGACCCGCGCCGGCGGGTCGCCGGGGAACTTCGCGCCGTAGGCCTCGTTCACCCGGTCGTAGTCGTCGAGGTCGGTCAGGTAGACCGTGACTTTCACCACGTCGTCGAGGCCGTCGCCACCGGCCTCCGAGACCACCGCGGCGATGTTGTCGAGGACCTGCTCGGTCTGTGCTTCGATGTCCCCTTCGACATCTTCGCCGGTCTCGGGGTCCACTGGTCCGTAGCCCGAGACGTGGAGCGTGTCGCCAGCCAAGACCCCCTGCGAGTAGGGGTTGTCGTTGCGCGGTGCGTCGTCCGTCACGATTCTGTCGGTGTTGCTCATACTGGAGTGTCTGGGAGTCGTTCGACGGTCGGTTCAGGCCGTCTGCTGTTCGGCCGCGACGTCCCGGACCGCGTCGACGATAACGTCCATCGCGGTCTCGGCGAGGTCGTCGGTGATGACCAGCGGCGGGAGGAGTCGCAGGACGTTGCCGTGGCGGCCCGCCTTCCAGACGAGGACGCCGCGCTCGTAGCACAGGTCCTGAATCGCGGCGACGGTGTCGCTGTCCGGGTCGCCGTTCTCGTCCACGAACTCCGCGCCGACGAACAGTCCCTTTCCGCGAACCTCGCCGATGCTGCCGGTCTCGTCGCCGACGGTGCGGAGTCGGTCGCGGATGTACTCGCCGACCGCCCGGCCGTGAGCCAGCAGGTCGTGGTCCTGAATGTACTCGATGGCCCGCGTGCCCGCGCGCATTGCGACGACGTGCCCGCGGTAGGTGCCCGCGTGGTCGCCCGACCCCCACGTGTCGAGGTCGTCGTGGTACATCATCGCCGACAGCGGGAAGCCGACGCCGCCGAGCGCCTTCGCGGTCGTCATCGCGTCGGGGGTCACGTCGTACCACTCGCTCGCCCACCACTGGCCGGACCGGCCGAGTCCGCTCTGAATCTCGTCGAACACGAGGAGTACGTCGTTGTCGTCGGCGATGTCGCGGAGTCCCTGTAAGAATCCCTCCGGGGGCGTGATGATGCCGCCCTCGCCCTGAATCGGCTCGACGAAGATTCCGGCCGGGTTGGCGAGTCCGCCGTAGGGGTCTTCGAGAATCGCCCGGACCTCTTCGAGCGCGTGGTCGACCGCTTCCTGAGGCGCTTTGTCCTGGCCGAACGGGTGGGGGTACGGCGCGTGGACAACGTCCGAGAGCAGGGGGGTGTAGCTGTCCTTGAACCCCTTGTTGCCGGTGAGGCTCATCGCGCCGCTGGTCGCGCCGTGGTACGCGCCGCGGAACGCGATGAGTCCGTCGCCGCCGGTGTTGTACTTTGCGAGCTTGATGGCGGCCTCGATGGCGTCGCTTCCGGTCGGGCCGCCGAAGACGACCTTGTTGTTGCCCCGGAGCCCGCCGGGCGCGATTTCGTCGAGCTTCTCGATGAGCTCGAGTCGCGCCTCGGTCGGGAAGTCCACGGTGTGAACGAGCTTGTCGGCCTGCTCGTGGACCGCGTCCATCACGTAGGGGTTCGCGTGGCCGACGTTCAGCACGCCGATGCCCGCGAACATGTCGATGAAGGTGTTGCCGTCGGCGTCGCGGACGGTCGCGCCCTTCCCGGATTCGAACGCGACCGGGATGTCCTCGGGGTACGCGACCGCGCTGCTGTCGATTTCGCGCTGTTTTTCGAGTAGCTTCTGCGATTCGGGTCCGGGAACCGCCCCGACGTCGGGTGCGTCGTCGTAGTGCAGTTCGTCTATCGGTGGTCCAGCCGTCATACGAGAGTCCATGCGAATGACTCTTAAATATCTTGTCCACGGATTCCATAGATGCTGTACACAAAAACTGGTAGCAAAAACCGGCAGCAAAAATCGGTCGGACCACGGTCGCGGGGGGGGGGGGGGGGCGGGGGGGGGGCCCCCCCCCCCCGCGGCCGCGGGGCGGCCGACCCGGGACC
>NZ_ML974130.1:170916-428118 GCF_004143485.2 Halorussus amylolyticus
AACCGGCTGCAAAATGGGTTGGTACCCCGGGCGCGCTGGGAGACTGGCGACTGCCAGTCTCCGAGCGCGGCCGCTTCGAGCGGAGACGCCGTCCTGTCCGATGCGAAGGTGTTTTCGACCCTCCCGACATCTTGTGCCCTGATGACGCGGAACACGTACGACACAATCGTTCTCGGGGTCGGCGGCATGGGGAGTTCGGCGGTCTACCACCTCGCGAAGCGGGGTCTCGACGTTCTCGGAATCGAACGCTACGACGTTCCCCACGCGCGCGGGTCCTCGCACGGCGACACCCGAATATTCCGACTCACGCAGCCCGAACACCCCGAGTACGTCCCGCTCGCGCGCCGAGCGCGCGAGCGCTGGCGCGACCTCGAAGCCGAGTCGGGCGCGGAGCTACTCACGACAACGGGGTCGGTCCACGCCGGTCCCGCCGACGGGCCGAAGGTCGCCGACGCCGTCGAGTCCTGTGAGGAGAACGACGTGCCGTACGAACTCCTGACCGGCGCCCAACTCGGCGAGCGGTTTCCGGGCTACCGCCTCCCGGACGACTATCGCGGGGTCTACCAACCCGACGGGGGCTTTCTCGCGTGCGAGCGAGCAATCTCGACGTTCGTGAACCGCGCTCACGTCCACGGCGGGACCGTCCGCGCTCGCGAGCGCGTCCTCGACTGGGAACCCCGAGAAGACGGTGTCCGAGTCCGCACCGACCGCGACACCTACGAGGCCGACTCGCTCGTCGTGGCGACCGGCGCGTGGGCCGCCGAACACCTCGACCTGCTCTCGGGGGCGCTGACGCCTCAGCGCCGAGTCATGGCGTGGCTCTCGCCCGACGAACCCGACCACTTCACGCCCGAGACGTTCCCCGTCTTCAGCGTGGACGTTCCCGAGGGAAGCTTCTACGGCTTCCCCGAGTACGAGCGACCGGGGTTCAAGTTCGGCCGGTCGCCCGAATCCCCCGAGGACATCGACCCCGACGACTGGCAGACCGAACCTACTCTGGAAGACGAACGACGCCTGCGACCCCTCGCCGAGGCGCACTTCCCCGGCGCGGCGGGACCGACGATGCGACTCGCCTCGTGCATCGTGACCAATTCGCTCGACGGCCACTTCTACCTCGACACGCATCCGGAGTACCCCCACGTGTCGTTCGCCGCGGGCTTCACCGGTCACGGATTCAAGTTCGCCAGCGTCGTCGGCGAGGCGCTGGCGGACTTCGCAGAAATGGGCGACACCGACCTCCCAATCGACGTGCATCGAATCGACGGGCGGTTGTGAGCTGAGTTCGGTGGGGGTCGCTTCCACTCTTCCCGAGAACCGAAAACGGCGCATAAATCCGAAGTATCTCAGACGCAAATTATTTATGGAATAGATGGGATGTTTGACACAATCTCCTACCCAAAATGACCGATTCCACGTTCACCAGACGGGAGTTCGCTACCGCCGCCTCGCTTTCGTTCGTCCCCTCCTTCACCGACCTCTCGGGGTCGTGGCCGTTCGTCGCCCGGCCCGAAACCGAGTGGTCGATACGCACCGAGAGCGGACCGTCCCTCCGCGCGGTCGCTGACGGCGACCTGTACTTTTCCGGAGACCGTTCGCTCTCGGCCGTTTCCGCGTCTCGCGGGTCGCAAAACTGGCGGGTCGAAACCTCGACCGAATCCCCGTTCGTGAGCGAACGGGCCGTCGGCGAGTCGGCCGTCTGCACGTTCGACTCCGAGCGCGTGTCGGTTCGTCGGCGCGCCGACGGCGAGCAGTCGTTCGACGTTCCGCTCGACGGCGAGGGCGACGCCTCCGAACCGGTCGTTCGGGACGGTCGCGTGTACGTCGCCGACGGGGACGTGTCGGCGGTGTCGGTCGAACGAACCGACTCGGTGTGGTCGTTCGACCCTCCGGACGCGCTCGCGAACGAGATACTCGTCCGGTCGGATTCGGTGTACGTCGGCACCGCCGAGGGGGCGCTCCACGCGGTCTCGGCCGCCGACGGCGACGAACGCTGGAGCCTCGACGTTCCCCACGACGAGACCGACCGCTCGTACTCCCGAATCGAACCGGTCGAACGGCTTCCGGTCGGGGACGCATCTCCGGACTCGGGGGACGACGACGCGACCGTGTTCGCGTGGGCTCCCAGAGACGACGCGCTCCACGCCGTCTCGGAACCGTCGGGGACCGCGGCGTGGAGCGTCTCGCTCGACGCGAGCTACTTCGCCTTCCCCGGCGTCGTCACCGAGCAGGCGGTGTACGTGGCCGACGGCACCGACCTCCTCGCGCTCTCCCCCGACGACGGTACCGAGCGGTGGCGGTTCTCGGCCGACGACCGGCTTCGGTGGTACTTCTGGGCCTCCGGAGAAACGGTGTTCGTCCACACCGACGACGACCTGTACGCCGTCGACGCGTCGGACGGGCGGCAACGCTGGCGGTCGAACATCGAGGCGGGAACCGTGCTCGCGGTTCCGGACCACGGCGTGGCGACGACGCGACCGGACGACACTCCGAGACGGGTGACCGCGCTCTCGCCGTCCAAGGGAGCGGTTCGATGGACGTTCGAGGGCGACGGACCGTTGACTTCCCACCTCGTTTCCGGGGGAACCGTGTACGCCGCCGCCGCCGATGGGACGGTACGAGCGCTCTCGGACCCGGCGTCCTCCGGAGCGACGGCGAAGCGACTCGCCGGGCGTTTCGGCCCCTCGGTCGCGCCCGGCGGGCTTCTGGGCGGCCTGTTGGTCGCGGGGGGGGGGGGGGGTGGTGGGGGGTTTGGCCCGGGCGCGCGGGGCCGCCGCCCCACGACCGGGAGTAGCCGAACCCCCAGAAAGACGCACACGCTTCAGAAACCCATTTACCCGCCGGTCGAAAACCAACGGGTAACATGTATCTCCAGTTCCGCGACGACGTGGAGGCGGCGCTCGTCTCCGCACTCGAAGCGCTCGACCTCCCGACCGACGACCTCGGTGTCGAGGACCCGCCGGAGGGCGTCGAGGCCGTGTTGGCATCGAGCGCGGCGTTTCGGCTCGCGAGCGAGGTCGGCGCACCGCCGCCACAGGTCGCCGGACAGATAGCCGACGAAATCGACGCGGGCGACTACGAGTACGTCGAAGCCGCCTCGGCACAGGGACCGTACGTGAACTTCCTGCCGAGCGACGCCTACTACGAGGGCACCGTCGAGCAGGCCCAGTCCGAAGACTTCGGCCGACTCGAACCCTCGGGTGAGCGCGTCGTGGTCGAACACACCTCCGCGAACCCGACCGGTCCGGTCCACGTCGGACGCGCGCGAAACCCCATCGTCGGCGACTCGGTGGCGCGCATCCTCGACTTCGCGGGTCACGACGTGGAGCGCCACTACTACGTCAACGACGCGGGCCGCCAGATGGCGGTGTTCACGTGGGCCTACGAGACGTTCGACGAGGACGACCTCCCCCAACCCGACCGCGAGAAGGCCGACTACGACCTCGTGCGCTACTACCGGAAGGGCAACGATTTTCTGGAGACCGCCGACCCCGACGAGGTGGAGGCCGCCGAGGACGAGATTCAGGCCATCATGCAGGGACTGGAGGACGGCGACGAGGAGACCTTCGAGCGCGTCCGCGAGGTCGTGGACACGGTCCTGGGCGGGATGCGCGAGAGCCTCGAACGCCTCCCCGCCGCGTTCGACGAGTTCGTCAAGGAGTCCAGATTCATGCGCGACGGGTCGGTGGACGACGTGGTCGAGCGCCTGAAAGCGTCCGACGAGGCGGTGTACGAGGAAGACGCGTGGCAGCTCGAACTCGACGAGTACGGCATCGAGAAGAACTTCGTGTTCCTCCGGTCGGACGGCACCACCCTCTACGCGACCCGCGACCTCGCCCACCACGAGTGGAAGTTCGACAACTACGACCGCGCGGTCACGGTCCTCGGAGAGGACCACAAGCTACAGGCCGAACAGATGAACGCCACGCTCGACCTGCTCGGCAACGACACCGACAAACTCCGGCAGGTCATCTACTCCTACGTCAATCTCCCCGAAGGGAAGATGTCCACGCGCGCAGGCACCGGAATCGACTTGGACGACCTGCTCGACGAGGCCGTCGAGCGCGCCCGCGAGGAGGTCGAAAATCGGCTCGATGACCGCATCCGCGACGACGACCTGACCGAAGAGGACGTCTCGCGTATCGCCGAGCAGGTCGGTATCGGCGCGGTCCGATACGATATCGTCTCGAAACAGCCCACGAAGGCCATCACCTTCGAGTGGGACCGCGCGCTCGACTTCGAAGCTCAGAGCGCGCCCTACGTCCAGTACGTTCACGCCCGGACCTGCGGGATTCTGGAGGAAGCAGGGATTAGCTCGGACGCCCCCGACGCCCTCTCGGCGGAGTTCGACGCGTCCCTGCTCGAAACCGACGCCGAGCGCGAACTCCTCGAAGTCGTCGCGCGCTTCCCGGCCGTAATCGAGGAGGCCGCCGCGGACCTCGAACCCCACGTCGTCGCCACGTACACCCGGGAGTTCGCCGAGACGTTCAACCGCTTCTATCGGGAGTGTCCGGTTCTGGCCGACGACGTGGACGACGACCTGCGCGACGCGCGTCTCGCCCTCGTCGCGGCCGCCAAGCACGCGGTCGGCAACGCGCTGGGCGTACTGGGCGTGGCAGCGCCGCGGTCGATGTAGTTCCCTTTCGGACGTCCTATCCCGCGACGACGAACGCGGACGACCCCAGAAGGTCGCCGCCGACGAACAGTATCGCGCCCGCGCCGATGCCGAGTGTCAACAGCGCGAACAGGAGTATCCACCAGAACGAAACTGACGTGTCTTCTGCCATAAACTATCTGCGGCTCCGGAGGTCCTTAGTTGTTGCCGACCCTACTTGAACAGCGACCCGAGACGACCCAACACGCCGCGACGTTTCGACTCCTCGCTCGTCCCGGATTCGTCGTCGTCCTCGCGACTCGGCGATGTCGTTCGCTCCGACTCGCCCGTCGCGCTCTCGGGGTCGGACTGGCTCCCTTCGAACGGAACCGCGCTCGACGCCTCGTCGTGCGCCGGACTCGGCGCTTCGGCGGCGTTCGACTCGCTTTCGCGCGGGTCGGTGTCTTCCCCGAACGGGTCCGCGGCGTTCGACACCGGGGTCTCGTCCGAGTCGTCGTCGGTCCCTGCGAGCGGGTCGCTTTCGGGTCCTGCGAGCGGGTCGTTTCCGGATTCAGCGAGCGGGTCGTCGGACTCCTCCTCGTCGAGCGAATCCGGTCCGCTGCCGAGTCGCTCGTCGCTGATGTGCTCCTCGATGAGGTCGTCCACGCTCCGGGGTTCGTCGGTCCCTGATTCGTCGGTTTCGGGTTCGTCGGTCTCGGATTCGACCGGGTTGGGGGCGGACTCGACACCGGTGTCGTCGTCCAATCCGTCCGTCGCGCCGCCGGACTCGTCCGGTGACGCGCTCGAAGCCTCCGGGGTCTCGTCGGCCGAGTCGGTGGCCGACGCTTCCCGCCGGATTTCGTCGGCCGCCTTCGCGAGTTCGCCCCCGAGGAGGCCCTCGGAGTCGTCGCCCGATTTAACCGCGTCTCGGACGTTCTCGGCGACTTCGGCCCCGGCGAGCGGGTCCGCCGGAATCGAGTCACTCTCCGACTCTGATTCCGGAATGAAGTCGGACTCGACGCTCTCGGTCAAGCTCTCGGGTGTCACTCGCTCGGCGTCCTCGTCGGGCGTTTCGTCGCTTTCCTCGTCGCCGAGTCCGAGTTCGGGGTCGGGGTCCGCGTCGCCGGTCACGACCGCGGCGAGTTCGCGGTAGGCCTGTCCTGCGGGCGCGTTCGGCGCGAACGCCGCGAGGGGCCGCCCGGCGTCGATACCCATCGGGACGGCCTCGTCGGAGGGGACGACCGCGAGCACGTCCGTTCCGAGCGTCGATTCCACGTCGTCGGCGTTGAGGATGTTGCTCCCGCGCTGGGTTAGCACCGCGCCCGTGACCTCGCTTCCGACGCGCTCGGCGAGTTCGCCGGTCTTCGCGGTGTCTCTCACCGATGCAACGTCCGGGGTGGCGACGAGCAGGACTCTGTCGGCGAGCGCCAGCGGGACGAGGCTGTCGTAGCTCACGCCCGCACCCGTGTCGAGCAGGACGTAATCGTACTGCTCGCGGAGCGCGGCGACGACGCCGCCGAGCGCCGCGGGATTCGACTTGGCGAACGCTTCGATGTCGGTCGCGCTCGGAAGCACGTCGATGCCGCCCGGCGCTTCGTAGACGGCCTCCTCGGCGGTCGCCTCGTCGGCCAGCACCTCGTGGAGGGTCGGCGACTCGACCTCGAAATCGAGGAAGCCCGCGAGGTTCGCCATTCCGAGGTCGGTGTCCACCACGACGACCGAGTGGCCCCGGTCGGCCAGCATCGCGCCGAGGTTGATGGCGGTCGTCGTCTTTCCGACACCTCCTTTCCCGCTCGCTATCGCGTAAACCGTGTCGGACATGGTACTCGTTGTCCCAACCGAACCGTGATACGCATATAAAATTACTCCGTCGAACCCGACAGTTTGGCGACGGTTCGGGCGAATCGCACGGCGTGCGTCGGACGCGCGCAAGACGCTCTCGGTCTCACGCGCCCGGTCCGGGCCGGGCGCGCAGGGTCGCACGCGAGCGTGCGACCCTGCGCTACCGATTCGCGTAGCTGAGTGACGCCTTCAACCGGGAACGCCCGGTGACACCCTCAACTGGAAACGCTCGGTGATACCATCTACAAGGGTGGGACTGAACGCGACCGGGCGGGGGCTTTCGAAGTGGTCACTGTCGCCGTGGTCGTGTTGTTTCGTACCGGGCGGGGGCTTTCGAAGTCTTCACTAATTCTAGTACTCAGAAGGGCGTGACCAAATGGATGAAATCTCACCTCGACCCAAAGGTCAAAGGTTACTTACCCTCTGGACGGCCTAGAACCAGACAATGAGTGAGCAGGAGGGCGAGCAGTCCGACCGGAAGAAATACGAGTTCCGAAAGGTCATCGAGGACCTCAGAGACTACGAGGGGTCGGGGACCCAGCTCGTAACAATCTACATTCCCCCGGAAAAGCAAATCAGCGACGTGGTCGCCCACGTCACCCAAGAGCACAGCGAAGCGAGCAACATCAAGTCCAAGCAGACCCGGACCAACGTGCAGGACGCGCTCACGTCCATCAAGGACCGCCTGCGCTACTACGACACGTTCCCGCCGGAAAACGGACTGGTCATCTTCAGCGGCGCAATCGACAGCGGCGGCGGCCGAACCGACATGGTGACGAAGGTGCTGGAGGACCCGCCACAGCCAATCGAGTCGTTCCGGTACCACTGCGATTCGGCGTTCCTGACCGAACCGCTCGAAATGATGCTGGCCGACAAGGGGCTGTACGGTCTCGTCGTCCTCGACCGCCGCGAGGCCAACGTCGGATGGCTCCGGGGCAAGCGCGTCGAACCGGTCAAGTCGGCGTCGTCGCTCGTGCCGGGCAAACAGCGAAAGGGTGGCCAGTCAGCCCAGCGGTTCGCCCGCCTCCGACTCGAAGCCATCGACAACTTCTATCAGGAGGTCGCCGAGATGGCGAACGACCTGTTCGTGCCCGAGCGCGGCGACATCGACGGCATCCTCGTCGGCGGTCCCTCGCCGACGAAAGACGAGTTCCTCGACGGCGACTACCTCCACCACGAGATTCAACAGAAGGTCCTCGGGAAGTTCGACGTGTCCTACACCGACGAGTCGGGCCTCTACGACCTCGTGGACAACGCCGAGGACGCCCTCGCCGACGCCGAGGTGATGAAGGACAAGAACGAGATGGAGACGTTCTTCAAACAGCTTCACGAGGGCGACCGAGCCACCTACGGGTTCGAGCCGACTCGCAAGAACCTCGTGATGGGGTCGGTGGACCGCCTCCTGCTTTCCGAAGACCTCCGCAAGGACGTGGTGGTGTACGACTGTGGCGACAAGGAGGAGTTCGAGTTCGTGGACCGCCGGAAATCCACGCCCGAACACACCTGCGAGAACGGGGCCGAAGCCGAAGTACAGGAGCGCGAGGACGCCATCGAGTTCCTGATGAACATCGCCGACCAGCGCGGCACCGAGACGAAGTTCATCTCCACGGACTTCGAGAAAGGCGAACAGCTTCTGTCGGCGTTCGGCGGCGTCGCGGGGATTCTCCGCTACTCGACGGGCGTCTAACGCTCACTCCACGATTTCGATGTCGGTGTCGCAAATCGGACAGGCGTACTCTCCTTCTTCGCCGTCCAACTCCGACTGTCGTCCGGTCCACCCACACGTCGGACAGAGACTCGTCTCGGCGTCCATATCCGGCATTTGACAATCCGGACGGAAAAAGCCACGGTCCGCGGTCGTCGCCCGGAGTCGGTGTTTTTCCGGTGCTGATTCGGCTCGCGCTCACCAGTTCTAAGCCAACGACTGAAGGTGGTCGTGCTTCTGGTCATACTCCCGTATCTCGGTCGGTAGTTCATCAGCACCGAACCACGCGAGGTCGGATATCTCGTCGTGGGCCTTAATCTCGGCGTCGGTCAGCGCCGCCCCGCCGACAGGACGGCCGGTGAACTCCACGACGGGCACCGGCAGCAGTTCGGGCGCTCCGAGGTCGATTTCCATCATTCGAGTGTGCAAGACGCCAGTCAGCTCACACTCGACACCGGTCTCCTCGTGCGTCTCCCTCCGAGCTGTCTCCGCCGGTTTCTCGCCGGGGTCTCCGGCACCGCCAGGCGTCTCCCACTCCTCGCGCACGGGACTGTACACGCAGAGGAGTCGGCCCGCATCGTCGGTGACGGCTGCCCCGGCAGCGTAGCGGTAGAATCGGTCGAAGAACTCCTCGACGCTCTCGGGGAACGACGGTTCCTGATGCGGGAGCGGCGAGACGACGAGCGGGTCGAGTCGCGGAACCTCGCTCCATCTCGATTCGACGCCGGAGAGGACCTCCTCGGCGCGCTCTAGCACCTCTCGGCGGACTTCGGTGTAGATTTGCTCACTCATACAAGAAATTGACAGCTATAGCACTATAATCCCTGCCAGTTCGAACTAATCTCGCCGAAAAGTCACGCCAGCGGCGTCCGCTCGACCACCTACCACGACCACCTTTTCCTGCACTCGCTCTCTCGCTTCGCTCGTTCGCTCGTTGGCAAAAGCTGGACCAAAAGCCGTCGCTCCTCCCGTTGGTCGTCGCTCGGCCGCTCGCTCACTGCGTTCGCTCGCAAAAGAATCAGGCCAGCGGCGTCCGCTCGACCACTTGCCCGTCGTAGGTCGGGTACTGCTCGACGATTTCGCCCGTCTCCACGTCGCCCTCCGCGACCATCTCTTCGAGGAGCCACCACGCGAGTTCGACGTGGTCGGACTTGACCGAGTAGAACTCCTCGGGGACGCCGAGTTTCCGGAGTCGCTGTTCGGTCTCCCACGTCTTGCCGTAGACGAGCGTGCCGTCGTCGGTCACTTCGTCGAACTCCCGGCGGATGTTCCGGGCCATCCGCTTCATCCGATTCCGGTGCTGTGCGGCGTCTTTGAAGACGGACGTGCAGAAGTACACCCGTTCGTGGTCGCCCATCGAATCGAGAATCTCCTTCGACCCCTCGACCGCGCTCATGTGGCCGTCCTGGAGTTCGTAGCCCTTCTCCTGCATCCGCCGGAAGTTGCCGTCGCTCATCTCGAACTCGTTGACGTTGCAGAACTCCGCCGCGCCCTCGTCCAGAAAGTCGAGGAACTCCTGTTCGGCCCGGATGCCCGGAATCTCGAACGCGGGGGTCAGGCCCTCCTCGCGGGCGATGTACAGAATCTCCTCCCACTCGGTGCCGTGCATCTCGCCCCACAGTTCGAGCGGCGGGTGGAACCGAATCTCGTCGAGTCCGGCCTCCGAGAGTCGGCGCATGTTCTCCCGGCCGCCCGTGATACCGGTGTAGAGGTGGGTGTGGTGGTCCTCGCCGAACTCGTCTTTGAGAAGCGAGAGGTATCGGCAGGTCTTCGCCATCGCCTCCTGGGGTTCACCGCCCGTGATGGAGGTTCCCAGCGCGTCCATGCGCTTGGCCTCGGTAATCACGTCCTCGTCGGACTCGACCTTGCGCTCGTTTGCGTACACGTCAGTCACGTTCTTGCGGTTCTCGCCGAGCGGGCAGTAGAAGCAGTCCCGCTGGTCGCAGTAGCCGTAGACGAACAGCACCATCTTCCCCCCTTCGGCGCACTGTTCGCAGCCCTTCGAAATCATTCGTTACGCGTTCTACCCTCTCACGCTTCAAAAAGCGCACGGAACGATTTCGACGTTCACTTCTTTCTTTCCGGCGTAAGCCACTCCGTTCAACGACTCAAAATCAAATTTTATACTATTAGATTATCAAGGTGGGGATAATGAGTCTAAAATCTGGAGTATTGTCTCTATTCCTCGGAGCTATTGTTTCGGTTCTGTTCAGACTTCTCGGTGTCTTCGACACAGTACGATACGCGTACGCTGATACCGACCGCACACTTGAGGCAACTCTCGATTTTTGGAGACCTGTCTTCATCTCGACTATCGTTCTTTTTGTGCTGATTTACGTCGCCGTGTATCTCACACCCACCGGTAAGCCTGACACAGAAGACGAGGACAAACTGCGAAAATTCGATACGATGGACTACACATTGCAGGACGCGGATGTCCTCTCTACGGCGCTCGCTCAACTACAGTTCGTTCTCGACAATCAGTTAGAAACGTTGGCAGACATCGACGACAAAGCCCTTCGGACCGTTCGAGTTCAGGTCATCCTTCTCGGTGTAATCGCTTCCGCTGCACAAATCACGTCGCGTCCAATTCCCGTGAACATCTGGATGAAGGCCGGTGGAGTCCTGGTAATCGGGTCAGTAATTGCGGGCATATTCACTTACACTGTTTCTGACGGTCGGGCGGGACCACGACCCGAAGATGTCTCTCGTATTTTGGCAACCCACGGTTCGAAGTCTGCTATCTATCTCCGATTGCTGGAGAAACGTCGAGCGGCAATCTCCGAAAATAGAGCCATTCTGCAGGACAACGGGCGGTACATCTTTTATACACAACTGCTGTTAGTTCTCGGAGTCCTTTTCGGTGCTGTCGGCGTTTTGCTTGCGATGAGAGCGTAGCGACGGTTGCCAAACAATTATGTGTACCCTGACCGAATTTGCGCGTACCAGACCAATGTCCGAACGCCTCTACAAGGGACCGAAGTGGCTGAGCCGACACTTCACCCGCCACGGACGAAAAGAATCGCGTGAGTCGTCTGAAGACGACGAGTAACACTCCCGGTACTCCCTCGCTCTCCGAACATCACTTGTATTTCTCCCGGACCGCAGTCACTCGACTCAGCCCGATTCCGACCTCCTCCGGGCGTCCCGAAAGAAGTTAAACCCCCGACCCGTACCCCCGGCCAATGCTGCTGGTCCTCTGCGTGGACCTCGACGACGACCTCGGTCGGAAGACGGCGTTCGACACCCCCGTGGTCGGTCGCGACAACGTCGAGGAGGCCGCGGTGGCGCTCGCGACCGCAGACCCCGAGGACAGCGACGTGAACGTGCTGTTCGAGGGCGTCCACCTCGCCGACCGCATCGACGACGAGGCGGTCGAAGTCGCGGTCGTCACCGGTCTCGAAGGGAGCGACATCGCCGCGAACCGAGCGGTCGGCGAGGAGGTGGACGAGGTGCTCGCCAGCCTCTCGACCAGCGAGGAGATTCGCGCGATTATCGTGACCGACGGCGCACAGGACGAGAGCGTCATCCCAGTCATTCGGTCGCGGGTGCCGATTGACGGCGTTCGCCGGGTGGTCGTCCGGCAGGCACAGGACCTCGAATCGATGTACTACACGATGAAGCAGGTGCTCGACGACCCCGAGACTCGCGGGACCATCCTCGTCCCGCTCGGTATCCTGCTGCTCATCTACCCGATGGCGGTCATCTCGGATTGGGCCGGCCTTCCCGGCGCGGCGGTGTTCGGGTTCACCTCCGGACTCCTCGGCCTGTACGTCCTCGGTCGGGGATTGGGCGTCGAGCGCCTGCTCGACCGGTCGGCAGAGAAAGTGCGAAACGGTCTCTACGCGGGCCGGGTGACGCTCATCACCTACGTCGTCGCGACGGCCCTGCTGGTCATCGGCGGGGTTCGGGGCGTCGCGATGCTGGAGACGGTCCAGGCAGATATGGGCGACCCGGTAGGTCCCCTGCAAGTGCTGGCGGCGCTCGTCTACGGAGCCGTGACGTGGTTCACCGCCGCGGGCATCACGACTAGCCTCGGTCAGATTACCGACGAGTATCTCGCCGACCGCTTCCGGTGGCGCTACCTGAACGCGCCGTTCTACGTCCTCGCAATCGCGGTCGTCCTCCACGCCGTCAGCGCCTACTTCATCGGACGCGGAACGCTGACGTATCTCGCCGCGATGCTCACGGCCGGGACGCTGCTCGGACTCACCAGCACGCTCACCTTCGCGATTGCGGAGTCCCGGAAGTCTCGACAGGCAGAACAGGTCGGCCAGTGAGTCCCCGAAATCGGCCAATTGACGCTTCGACGAACTCGTCCGGCTAGTGCGTCCGATTCACGACGAACGCCGCGAGGTCTTCGAGGTAGTCGGTCGCGGTCGAGTCGGGCGTTCCCGCGCGCTCCAGCGCCGCGAGCGCCGCTTCGGACTCCTCGCGAGCCAGTTCGTCGGCCTCCTCGGCGTCAAGTTCAGTCACTCGCACAATGGAGGGTCGGCCCATCTCGGCGTCGTGGCCGGTCGGCTTGCCGAGGTCGTCGGCGTCGGCGGTCGCGTCGAGCACGTCGTCGCGAATCTGGAACGCGATGCCCACCTTCTCGGCGTACTCGCCGAACGCCTCGACCGTCGTGGGGTCGGCGTCGGCCGCGAGCGCGCCCAGTTCCGCGGCCGCGCGGAACAGCGCGCCGGTCTTCCGACGCGCCAGTTCCATGTACTCCGCCTCGTTCGTCGGCCGGGCGACCAACTCCGTCGCCTCGCCCTCGCCGAGTTCGACCATCGCGTCGGCCACGGTCTCCATCGCGCGCGGGTCGGGCGAGAACAGTTCGAACGCCTCGCCGAGCAGGCCGTCGCTCGCGATGATTGCGGAACTGTGTCCGAACTCGGCCCACGCGCTCGCGTTCCCGCGTCGCACGTCCGACCTGTCGATGATGTCGTCGACGACTAGCGACGCGTCGTGGACGAGTTCGACGCCCACCGCGAAATCCACGGCGTCCTCGGCGCTCCCTCCGGCGGCCTCGCACGCCAGCACCGTCACGGTCGGGCGAACCCGCTTGCCCCCCGACAGCGCGACGTGCCGAACTTCGTCCGCGAGTTCGGTGGGTTCAACCCGGTCGAGGACCGCTTCGAGGCGGTCCTCGACCAGCGCCCGCCGGGACTCGGCGTATTCCATTGCTCGGGATTGAGGGCCGGTCGGAAAAGTAGGTGACGATACGTCGGAACCGACGGGGCTCGACGCCCGTAGCTAAAACCCGGAGTTAAGCTAACGTGACATCTTTTTGGCAGTGGCTCGTCTCTCGACCCGTATGTCCCCGACTATCGCGACTGGAGACATCGTATCGTTTCCCTCCATCCACCGAAACCGGTTCCCGAGAGAGGTGAGGCGCTGATGGCCTTGTGCAGGACGCTGACGGTCGCGGCGTTCGCCGTCCTCCTGGCGAGCGCACCCGCGCTGGGCGTCGTCGGTGCCGACGCGGCCACGGCCGATTCGGACGACACCACTATCGGTCCCGACGGCTACGACCCCGTTCTGTCCCCCGAACCGAACCAGACGATTCACGGCGAGACCGACGTAGCGCCCGGCACCGAACTCAAAGTCCAGATGGAAGGCGATTCGAACTTCATGTCTACGACCACGACTGTCTCCGAGCAGGGCACGTTCGAGGCCACCTTCGACCTCAGCGGCGTGTCTCCCGGCACGGAACTCGAGGTCTCCGTAATCGACGACGAGACGGAGCTCTTGAGGACCTCCGCGTCGGTGGAGTGTTTGCGCGGGTGCGAGAACGAGTCCGGGGATTCGGACGCGGACGACGCTTCGCTAGTGGATTCTGTCACGGAAGTCTCACAGAACCGGACGGCGTCCATCGACGTCCGATTCGGTGACGCCGAGACGCTCGCCGTCTCGGTTGGCGGCCCGAGTTCCAACTACGTCGTGAACGGAACGATACGGGACACCGACGGCGACGGGCGCGCGACGGTGCTGTTCCACACCGACCGGGCGGGAACCGACGAACCGACTCTCGGCGTCGAAGACGGTGACGAGGAGCGGACGGTCGAAGCCACCGACGAAACCTCGCTCGACGACCCGCTCGCAATCGGAGCGTACGACGTGCGGCTCTACCGGGGTTCGAACACCTCCGCCGACCTCGCCGAGAAGGGTAAGCTCGTCGTCTACGAGGCCGAGACGGACGAGTCCTCGGAGGACGTCTCCCAGAAGGGGACCCGCGTCGGTCCCGCCGACGGAGAACTGGTCCTCGACCCCGAACCGAACCAGACGATTCGGGGCGAGACCGACGTAATGCCCGGCACGGACCTCACTGTCAACGTCGAATCCGAACAGGACTACTGGTCGACAACGGTGACAGTCACCGACCGGGGGACGTTCGAGGCGACCTTCGACATGAGCAACGTTCCGGGCCAACGGTTGGACGTTCAGGTCACCCAGGGGGGAACCGAACTGTGGTCTGGCACCGGGCGAGTCGCCTGCGCCGACTGCGTGAGGGGGACGACTCTCGACGAGCGGACGAACGCCACCGACGCAAACGTCTCCGACTCCACCGAGTCAGAGAACCGGCTCGTCAGCGGCCTCGGCACCATCGCGCTCGGAGGCGTCCTCGCCGTCGTCGGCATCGCCGTCCTGCTCGGCCTGTTCCGGTACTGAACGCGCACCGTCCGGGACCGCCCGGACCTCCTTATCGCTCGGTCGCGAGCGCGACGACGGCGACGACAAGGAGACAACCACAGAAGAAGACCACGCCCGGTTCGGCAAGGTCGAACACGAGCCACGCCAGCGCCTCCCGAGCGGGCTCGGCGTCCGCTCCCGGGCTGGCCGGACCGACCGTATCGGTTCGGCCGATGGCCGGACTGGCGAGTCGCTCGGCACCACGCTGAACCAGCAGACTCGCCGCGGCGAGGATACCGAGTCCGCCGACCACGTCGGCCAGCGACCGCTGGACCTGCGGTCGGATTTCACCGTCACCCACTAGCACGAGCGGGTCGGTTGCGGGCGCGTAGACCGTCATCTCGTTACCCTTCTCCGAGTAGCGAGTATCGACCGGCGCTATCAGTTCCGCTTCCTCCAGCGTCGAGAGGTGATAGTGGATGTTCTGGACCGACGTATCGATGCGGTCGGCGATTTCGGACGGCGTGCCGGGCGACTCGAACAGGGTTCGGTACACCTCCCGGCGGGTCTCAGGACTGAGCGCGTCGAGGACGGCGTCGGTCTCGGCGTTCCCGACGTCGAGTACCCGGAGCTGTTCGTTTCCGCGGACGGTCCGGTCCTGTAGACGGTCGATGAGCCCCGACATGGTTCTCTCGTTGTCACCTTCGGACAAGCGCCACTAAGTCCTGTCCATAGCTTAAATCCCGGTTTAATCGGTCGCATTTCGCGCCACTCCGAGCGCCCGGTCGGGCGCGATGCGGCCGTGGCCCGCAACTGGGTCGGTGCCGTCCTCCCCGAGGTCCCGCGCGCTCCGTTCGAGGCGACGCTCGACTCCCTCGGGCGAGAGCCCCGGTTGAACGTCGAGGACGAGTGCGGCGACTCCGCCCGCGTAGGCCGCCGCGGCGGACGACCCCGTGAATCCGTCGGGGGCGACGGCGGGCCGGTTCGGTGCGACGACGTCGACGCCGTTTCGCCCGTCGGGCGTGGGGCCGCGGGAACTGAACGACTCGGCGCGGCCGGTTCGCTCGTCGTACGCGCCGACCGTGAACACCTCGGGCGCGCTCGCGGGGGCGACCACGCTCCCGTTGGGAACGACGTACTGGAGGTCGTGAGTCGGTGACGTCAGTTCGAGTCGGGTTCCGGTCGACTCGTTCGGCCCGCGAACGACGACGAAGTAGGTACCCGACTCGACGCTGGCGACGATGCGCTCGTTCGCCACCCCGTCGTCGGCGTACGGGAGCGACCGGGCGACCAGCCTGCTCTCGGTCCCGTCGGTCCAGTAGAGTTCCGCGGTAAAGTCCCGCCCGACGCCGTCGTCGTCCCACGACAGCCAGACGGTCACCTCACGCCGGTCGCCCCTGAGGTAGTTGCGCGCGCTCTTCCCGAACGCGAGCGTGCCGTTCTCGACGTTCCGATACGGACCTACCCAGTGACCGCGAGCGACGTTCCCAGCGGGCGAGACGAACACGACTCCCTCACGGGTGGCGTCCGCGGCGACTCTCGCCACCGACGAACTTCCGTCGCCGGGTTTGCCGTAGAACGATACCGGTGCGACCACGACGTCGACTTCCTCGGCGACGAGCCACTCGACTGCGCGTCGGTAGCCGTCCGAGGAGTCGAACGTCGCGACGTGGATGTCGGCGTCAGGCGCGACCCGGGCGACGGTCTCGGCCGCGGCCGTCCCGTGGGCGTTGTGACCGCCGTTCTGGACGTTCTCGCTCCCGTCGAACGCTCTGGCTTCGGTGACCCGGCCGTCGAGCGCGTCGGTCGAGGTGTCGAACCCCGTCACGTCCACGACGCCGACGGTCACGTTTTCGCCGGTGGCGCCCGCGGCGTGGAGTCTCGACACGTCGGGACCGACTCCGTGGACGCCGTCGGGTGCCGACGACGGACTGCCGACCGACAGCGACGTAGCGAGGAGGCCGATGCCCGCGGCGAGGGCGAACACCCCCACCGCGACCACCGTCAGCGTAGTCCGCGTTCCGTCGTCCATCCTGGGGGGGGGGGCCCCCCTGTCGTGTCCGGCTTCCCACACCCGCGGGGGGTCTGGGGCCGGGGGGGGGCGCGCGCCCCCGCCGCGCGCCCGCCTCTCACGCTCGTTCGCACCGGAAGACTCACTTCGCTCCCGCAGACCTCGCTCACGTAAAAAGTGGCATCGTCAGAGGCGACTCTGACGGGTCTCCGTTCGCTTCGCTCACGAAGAAATCAAAAACCGCGAGGATTCTAACTGAACTGCTCGATGAGTTCCGGAACGACCTCGAACAGGTCACCGACGATACCGTAGTCGGCGATGTCGAAGATGGGCGCGTTCGGGTCGGTGTTGACCGCGATGATGTTGTCCGCGCCCTTCATGCCCGCGACGTGCTGGACCGCGCCCGAGATGCCGATGGCGAGGTAGACGGTCGGCGTGACGACCTTGCCGGACTGGCCGACCTGCCGATTCTTCGGAAGCCAGCCGTTGTCCACGATGGGTCGCGAGGAGGCGAGCGTCGCGTCGGTCGCCTCCACGAGGTCGCGGATGAGGTCGAGGTTCTCCTCCTCCTCGATGCCGCGGCCGATGGAGACGATGAAGTCGGCTTCGCTGATGTCCACGTCGCCGCCGCCGACCTCCTCGAAGCCGGTGACGGTCGAACCCGCGTCGGTGTCGATGTCCACGTCGAACGCCGAAATCTCGGCGTCGCCGACGCCCTCCGCGGCGGGCCACTCCGCGCCCCGGACGGTGACCGCCTGCTGGTCGCCGCCGACCTCGACTGCGGTCTCGACCTTCGAGCCGTACATCTCGCGGGTGACGGTGAGACCGCCGTCGTACTCCATCCCAACCGCGTCGGTCGCGAGCGGGAGGTCGAGTCGGTTCGCCACCGCGGGCGCGTAGTCGAGTCCGTTGACGCTGTTGGGCATCACCACGACCTCGGGGTCGAGTTCGGCGTGGAGCGCCTCGATGG
The DNA here is from genome assembly GCF_004143485.2 of Halorussus amylolyticus. GTDB lineage: Archaea > Halobacteriota > Halobacteria > Halobacteriales > Haladaptataceae > Halorussus > Halorussus amylolyticus. The sequence goes on from NZ_ML974130.1 coordinate 188,651, forward strand.
CTTGGACGTACACGTCGTGGTTGAACTCCTCGCCGTCCGAGACGGTGTGGATGTAATCGACGCCTTCGCGGTCGAGGTCCTCGGCGAATCGTTCGGTGTCGCCGCTGATGACCGCCAGATGGAGGTCGCCGCCGGTCGCGTCGGCGAGTTCGCGTCCGGCCGTGATGACCTCGTAGCTCACGTCCCGAAGCTCTCCGCGGCGGTGTTCGGTGACGGCGAGAACGTCACTCATTCTGCCACCCCCTTCTCGCGAAGCACTTCAGCCAACTGCCCGGCCGTCTCGCCCGCGTCACCCTCGAAGATGGTGGCGTCGCTCTCGCTCTCGGGTTCGTACATGGATGTTAGGGTGAGGTCGCTCTCGACCGCTCCGGCGTCGAGACCGATGTCGCCGAGCGTCTTGGCCGCGATTTCCTTGCTCTGGGCCTGTCGGATGCCCCGGAGGCTCGCGTACCGGGGTTCGTTGATACCCGTCTGAATCGTGAGGACCGCGGGAATCTCGATGTCGGTCAGTTCCTCGACGCCGCCTTCGAGTTCGCGGTGGACCGAGGCGACGCCTGCGTCGGCGTCGAAGTCGAGCGCGTTGACGACCGCGCCCCACTGGAAGCCGAGTTGGTCGGCCAACGAGACGCCGGTCGCGCCGAGCGCGTCGTCGCCCGACTGGACGCCGGTCAGGATGAGGTCGGGGTCCTCCTCCTCGACGACCGCCGCGAGAAGGTTCGTCTTCGTCTCCACGTCGAGCATGTCCACGTCTTCGAGGGCGTCGTCCCAAACGCGAACTGCGCGGTCAGCGCCCTTCGCCAGTGCCATTCGGATGGTCTCCTCGGCGCGCTCGGGACCGATGGTGACGGTCACGACCTCGTCGGCCGGACCGTCCTCCTTCAGCTGGACGGCCTCCTCGACCGCGTAGTCGTCCCACTCGTTCAGGTCGTATTCGAGGTAGCGCTCGTCTACCTCGGTTCCGGCTATCTCGAAGTCGTCAGCGACTTCGGCGACCTCTTTCACTGTCACCAAGACCTTCATACAGGATGGGTCTCCGGCGCGGGGGTAAACGTTTTCGAAACGAGCGACATCGTGCCGACGGTTTTCGGCGTTCCGAACCCCGAGAAAGTACGGCCGACGGCATCACTCCATGTCGGTCACGTCTTCGTCGGGGAGCGTAATGAGGTTCTCTCTGCCGATGCGGAGCTTGTTCACGTCGTCGCTGTCGTCCATCTTCGAGAGGAGCTGGGACACTTTCGCGTTCGACCAGTTCGTCTCGTTCACGATGTCGGCCTGCTTCATCCGACCGTCGTTGCTCCGAAGCAGGCGGAGGACGCGCTCCTCGTCGCTGAGTAGCTCCACGTCGGTCTCGTCGTCCGCGCCGTCCGCATCATCGTCCGGGGGGTCGGCGCTCGCGTCTGTCTCGGCGCTCGGCCTCGCGGGCGGTGTGTCCACCGCGGCGTCCGGCACCTCGGTCACGTCGCGGTCGTCGCGGCGTCTCCACGCGTACGCGCCCGCGCCGCCGGCGACGACGAGCAGGAGCACGACGAGTCCGGGGACGCCCGAGATGTTCGGGAACTCCCCGCCGTTCACGTCTCCGGGAGTCGTGTTCGGCTCGGGGTTCGCGAGCGTAAAGGTCACTCGGAAGTCGTCCGGGTCGAACTCCCTCGGCCCTTCGTACCGAATCTGATTGTCGTTGTGGCCTGCGGGTGCCCTGGTGATGAAGTAGTTCGACGGCCCTTCGAGTATCAGGGTCTGTCCGTCCGACAGCTCCGGGAGCCACGTTCCCGATTCGGTCTCGAACGCGTCGCCGAGGTGGAGTTGGTCGCCATCAGTGCTGGAAAAGTTCGTCCACGTGAACGTCAGGGTCAGCGTCCCGAGCGTCCCGTTTTCGAGCAACTGTCCCGACCGATTCGCTCCCCGAATCTCCATGTCCCTGTCGGCAGTCGTGCGCTCCGCCACGCGCTCGAAGGTTTCAGGGGAGAATCCGGTGTCGGTCTCGCCGTTCTCGTACTCGGACGCGAGCTGGCGGAACGCCGCGGTTTCGTTGTCGCTCTGTAACGGGAACCGGGCCGTGACGTCCCAGCGTGCGTCCCCGGTCTGCTGGAGCGAGATGTGTATGGTCGTTCCGGTTTCGCGTATCTGTTCGGACTCCGTTCCGTTCGGCGTCGAACCGTTCGGCGTTTCGACCTGCTCAACGCTCGGGACCCCGACTTCGCGGGGAACGTCCGTGCGCTGGTGCTGGTCGGCCTGCTGGCCGACACCGACTCCGGTCGCGGAGCCGACGACGAGGAGGGTAACGAGGAGGGCGGCAAACCACCGCATACAATCGCGTGAACGCGCCGACAAGAAAATACTTTCCATCCGGGGATAAAACGTCAGCGCGCTTCTTGAAACGTCTCGGACGCTCTCGTCGCTTATCTCTCGTCTTCACACATCCGCATGTATTTTAATGGTGCGGTGCGAGTACCGACACGAAATGCGATTCGCCCCCGTTATGCTGGCGTTACTGCTCGCCCTCTCCCCCGGTGCGGTCGCGATGCAGGCGTCCGCGCCCACCGGACCCGCCGAGCAGAACCCCGCGGTCACGACGGACGCGCCGGTCTCCACGAACGCGACGGAGACCGATACTGCAGCGTTGGACACCGCCCGCCCGGCGATAAGCGGAAACACGACCGCAGTGTTGACGCTCGGAACGGAACCGGACCGCGCCGAGTTCGACTCCCCGTCGGTTTCGCTCGGCGACTCGCTCGAAGCCGACAACGGCGAGTTTCGGTCGGACCTCGACGTGAAAACGCTCGACCAGCGACTGGACAACGCCGGCAGTAACGAAGCCGAAAAACGGATTCTAAATCAGTACCGCTACCAACTCGAAAACCGAATCATCTCGCTCGAAACCAGAGAACGACGCGCCGCGAGCGAGTTCTCGAACGGCTCGATTACCGCGAACCAGTACGTCCGGACCCTCGGGCAGATAGACGCCGAAGCGGACGAGATTCGAACCTCGATTCGGGTGCTTCGCGACCGGGTTCGTGAGGTCCCGAACTTCGCGATGCCGAACATCGAGCGGACGCTCGGCGGCAAGCTCATCTCTCTCGAAGGACCGGTTCGAGACCGAGTCGCCAAGACGCTACAGGGAGCGACCGACTCCCCTCGAATCTACGTTCAAACCGCCGAATCCGGCGTCGTACTGACGATGATTACCGACCGGCAGTACGTTCGGGAAGCGTACCGCCCCGACAACCGCGACCTCGGCTCTGGGTCGCCGCTCTCGCGCGAAGAGGCCGAGAACCAGGTCATTCGGCCGCAGTACCCGTGGGTACTCAACAATTCGCCGATTGCGAGTCACAGCGCCTACTCGTCGCTCCAGATGGTCGAATACTCCTACGAGCACTCTCACGGGAACCTGACCGCGTACGTCGATACCGGGACCGAGGAAGTGTACCGCGAGGTACAGTACAAGAGCCTCTCGGGCACCCAGTCGCTTCCGCCGGGTCCCGGCGTCCGGAACACGACGACGAGTCAATTCGGCGATGAGAACGTCACGCTCACCGTGAACCGAACCTACGCGGGCGGGCCGCTCCGCGTCGAACTCGCGAACGAGACCGGCGAACCACTCGACGGCGAGGTGACGGTCGACGACGAATACACCATCCAAACCGGCGACGACGGCGTCGTCTGGACTCTCGGACCCTCCGAACAGTTCCGCGTCAGCGCGACGTACGAGGGCGCGACGGTCGAGGTGGACGTCGCGCCGGTCGCGCTCGAAGCGACCACGTCCGAAGATTGAAGGCACAAGCCGGGACCAACCCTCGGCGTGTCAGGTCGCGCGCTCTCTCCGGTCCTCGGTGTCGTCTGCCTGCTCGTCGTAACCGCGGTTCTCGCGGGCGTCGTCGGGACGTTCGCGCTCGGAGTGACGCCGCCGTCGAATCCGCCTACGGCGGCGCTGGACTTGCGAATCGACGCCGACGCGAACGAACTCACGTTCGTTCACCGCGCGGGCGATTCGCTCGACGTGCGCGAGCTATCGCTTCGCGTTCGCATCGACGGCACCCCGCTCGATACGCAACCCCCGGTTCCGTTCTTCTCCGCGCGCGACTTCAAATCGGGACCGACGGGCCCGTTCAATACCGCGACGGATTCGACCTGGGAAGCGGGCGAGCGCGCGAGCTTCCGCGTGGCGGAGACGAACGACCCCGCGCTCGCGCCGGGCGCGCACGTCACGGTAAAAATTGTCGTCGAGAACGCGGTCGTCGCGGAGGTGGACGAAACTGCGTGAATTCGCTTCGGCTCGCCGCAGAATCGCTGTCTACTCCTCGGGGTCGCGCGCGACAGTGGTAATTGCGATATCGGGGTCGTACGACGGTCCCTATCCCACCTTTTTTCGTCGTCGGGTGTCCTCACGGCCTCACTTCGCTCGGCCGCTGTGGCACCGCTCCTCGAAAAAATCTGGACCAAAAAAGGCCGCTCGCTCACATTCGTTCGCTCGCGGTACGATAGCTGGTGCGCTCGCTCACATTCGTTCGCTCGCTGTCTACTCCTCGGGGTCGCTCGCGACAGTGGTAATTGCGATATCGGGGTCGTACGACGGCCCCATCTCGCGGTGCTCGATATCGACGTACCCCGCCTCGCGGAACATCCGGTCGGCCTCCTCGCGGTCGTAGAACAGCATGATGGCGTCGGCGAGTTTCTGCATCACGGTGGACTTCGGGTAGTTCGGGCCGACGACCAACACCTTCCCGCCGGGTTTGACGACTCTGCGGAGGTCCCGGAGGGTGGCGACCGGGTCGGGCCAGTACTCGATGGACCCCGACGACCACACCACGTCGAAGGTGTCGTCCTTGAACGGGAGGCGCTCTGCGTCCCCGCGGTAGAAGCTCACGGGGTCGTGCTTGCCGAGTTTCGCCCACGCCTTTTCGAGCTGGTGGACGCTCTGGTCGAGTCCGTGGACGTTTTCGGTGTGTTCGAGCAGGCCTTCGGTGGCGAAGCCGGTGCCGCAGCCAACGTCGAGCACCCGGTCGTCCTCGTCGATGTCGAGCATCGCGAGCGCCTCGGTTCGCATCTCCTCGTTCCAGATGAAGGGGTTGACGGTGTCGTACACCTTCGAGAGGTACTTGTAGAACAGCCGCGCCCGGCTCTTGTCTTCGAGGATACCCATTGGTCGCACTTCGGGCGCGCTCGCCAAATAATCCTGCCATTTCGCGCGGTCGGGTGACCCACGGAGCGTACCAGCGGTTCTACCGCGAGCGAGGAGCGAAAGGATCAAGGAACCTTTGAGGGATGTGACCAAGAGGCGGCTTTGCCGCCTCGACCGAACGACCGAGGAGGTGACGCTGTATCGTCGGGAGCGGAGCGACCGACGGCTCGTCAGAGCTTTGCTCTGACGGTGTTTTTCATCAACGTTTTGCCAGAGAAGGGTCCGCCAGCGGCTGACCCGGAGCGCAGCAAAAGGTTGGGTCGTTCCGCAAGTAGTTTATAGACGCTCCCGCAACTTTCGCGTGATTAGTATGCCGAGGCCAGAGGTTCTCGAACGAATCAAGGAGGCCGAGAGTGAGGCCGACGATATCGTCGCCGAGGCCGAGGAGGAGCGCGACCAGCGCATCTCCGACGCCCGGGAGGAAGCCGAGGAGATTCGGCGCAAAGCCGAGGCGGAGGCCGCCGAACGCCACGAACAGCGCGTCTCCGAGGTTCGCGAAGAAATCGAGGCCGAGCGCGAGGAGATTCTCGCCGAGGGCGAGCAACAGCGCGACGCACTCGAATCGTCGGCTCGGGAGAACGAGGAGGACGTGACCGAGTACGTCGTAGACCTGTTCAAGGAGGCGGTGCATGCTCAGACCTGAACGAATGAGCAAGGTGTCCGTGACAGGCTCGCGAGCCGTCATGGACGACGTTATCGAGACCGTCCACGACCTGAATCTGGTTCACCTGAACGACTACGACGGCTCGTGGGAGGGCTTCGAACCCGGCGACCCAATCGAGGGTGCCGAAACCGCGTCCGACAAGCTCGTCACGGTGCGCTCGCTCGAAAGCATCCTCGACTTGGACGCCGAGGACGCCGGACCGAGCCGCATCGTCACCGACGAAGCCCTCGAAGACGAACTCGAATCCGTCCGGAGCGAGGTCAACGAACTCGACGACCGGCGAACCGACGTCGAGAACGACCTCCGCGACGTGGAGGAGCGACTCGATTCGATGCAGCCGTTCGCCAGCCTCGGCATCGACCTCGACCTGCTCTCGGGCTACGACAGCCTCGAAGTCGCGGTCGGCGAGGGCGACGCCGAGGAGATTCGCGAGACGCTCGCGGCCGCCGACGAACTCCGAGAGTTCGAGCTGTTTTCCGCCGACGGCACGGTCGCAATCTTCGCGTATCCCGGCGGTGACGCGGACGACGCGCTCGGCGATGCGCTCGTCGGCGTGGACTTCGCGGCGTTCGAGATTCCCGACGCAGAGGGAAGCCCGAGCGAGTACGTCGAGGAGCTCGAACACGAGCGCCAGAAGCTCGATTCGAAGCTCGACTCGCTCGAAACCGAACTCCACAACCTCAAGCTCGACACCGCTGGCTTCCTGCTCGCGGCCGAGGAGAAGCTGAGCATCGACGTACAGAAGGCCGAAGCGCCGCTCAACTTCGCGACCACCGACAACGCCTTCGTCGCCGAGGGCTGGATTCCGACCGAGCGATACACCGAACTGGCGAGCGCACTCGGCGACGCGGTCGGCGACCACGTCGAGGTGGACGAACTCGAACGCGCCGAGTACACCGAGCACGGTCACGCACACAGCACGGGCACGGTCTCCGAGGAGGCGGTCGCGACCGACGGCGGTCACGCCACGACGATGGACGACCAGCCGCCGGTCGTGCAGGACAACCCCGGCGCTGTCAAACCGTTCGAACTTTTGGTCGAGACTATCAACCGACCGAAGTACGACGAATTCGACCCGACGGTCGTCCTGTTTCTGACGTTCCCGGCGTTCTTCGGGTTCATGATTGGCGACCTCGGCTACGGTATCCTCTACATGGGGGTCGGCTACTGGCTGTACAGTAGTTTCGACAGCGACGCCATCAACAGTCTTGGCGGCATCGCGCTGTGGGCCGGTGGGTTCACCGCGCTGTTCGGCGTGCTCTACGGCGAGATATTCGGCTTACACCAGCTCGGCGAGTGGGTCTGGGGCGGCCACCCGCCAATCGAGAAGGGACTCCAGCCGGTCGGCGAGAGCTTCGCGCTGACGTGGATGGTCGTCTCGATACTGCTCGGACTCCTCCACATGACCATCGGGTACGTCTTCGGCTTCATCGAGGAAGTCGGTCACGACCCCGTCGAGGCGGTCCTCGAAAGCGGGTCGTGGGTCATGCTGTTCGCTGGCGTCTGGACGTGGATATTCAGCACGCAGGCCAGCGGGACGAAGCCGGACTTCCTCTTCACCATCTTCAACGGCGACCCGTTCGCCTTCGGATTCGCTGGCTTTTCACCCGCCATCGGTAACGTCGGTCTCGCAGTCGGCGGGGTCGGATTCCTCCTCTACGTCGCGGGTGAAGTCAAGCACCTCGGTGGTCCCGGTCTCGTCATCGGGGCGCTGGAGAGTCTGAGCGTCCTCTCGGACGCGCTCTCGTACACTCGGATTGCCGCGGTCCTGCTCGCCAAGGCGGGGATGGCCTTCGTGGTCAATCTCCTGTTCTTCGGCGTATACGCCGTCGATACGGGCAGTGGAGAGGAGTGGCACTTCCTCATCAACTACGGGCCGCAGTACGCCCTCGACCACTACGAGGGTGCGACCATCATGTTCCCCGGACTGATGCACTCGGGCATCGCGGGGGTACTCGGTGGCCTGCTGGTGCTCGTCCTCGGCCACCTGCTGGTGCTCGCGCTCGGTATCACGAGCGCCGGACTGCAGGCGGTCCGTCTCGAATACGTCGAATTCTTCGGGAAGTTCTACGAGGGCGGCGGCGAGGAGTACGAACCGTTCGGCTACGAACGGACGCACACCACCCAAGACTGAACGTCAATTTTCTTTTCCCCGAGCGTTCGAGAACACCTGTTTCGAGTCCCCGTAGCTTGGCATCTGGTAGCACAAACCCCGATTCTGGCGGCGCGAGACGCCGATTCGACCAACTCTTTTGGGAAGCTTTATGATGGCAGTAGCGGGAAATACGACTGTCCGGTTACGAGAGCAATAGGAGATACCAGAAACTATGTTCGATGTTATACTCGCGATGGTCGAAGTCAGTGTACTGTTTGCACAGAGCGGACTCGAAGCGCTGACCCCGCTTCAGGCGATTACCGAGAACGGGATGGCGGCCCTCGCGGTCGGTCTCGCGGCGCTCGGTGCAGGATACGCGGAGCGCGGTATCGGTAGCGCCGCCATCGGCGCAATCGCCGAGGACGAGAGCCTCTTCGGTACGGGTCTCATCATGACGGTCCTGCCCGAGACGCTCGTCATCCTGGCACTGGTCGTCGTGTTCCTCGTCGGATAACCACCCCCTTTCCCTCTTCATCAATGAGTTTGGACACGGTAGTTGAGGATATTCGAAACGAAGCCCGCGAGCGCGCGCAGGAGATACGTTCGGAGGGCGACGAGCGCGCCGCCGACATCGTCTCCGAGGCCGAGAGCGACGCCGAGGAGATACTCGCGGAGCAGGAGCGGGAGACCGAACAGACAATCTCCCAAGAGCGTGAGCAGAAGCTCTCCAGCGCGAAGCTGGAAGCCAAGCAGAAGCGCCTCGAAGCGCGTCGTGACGTGCTGAGCGACGTTCGCGAGCAGGTCGAAGAGTACGTCGAGACCCTCGACGGCGACGAGCGCGAGGAGCTGACGCGTGCGCTCCTCGACGCGGCCGCCGAGGAGTTCGACGACGGCGACACGGTTCGGGTCTACGGCAAGCCCGACGACGACGAGCTGTTGACCGACATCGTGAGCGACTACGACGGCTACGAGTACGCCGGAGAGTACGACTGCTTCGGCGGCGTCGTCGTGGAGAGCGACGAGTCCCGGCTTCGCGTGAACAACACGTTCGACTCGGTACTGGAGACCGTCTGGGACGACCACCTCCAGGACATCAGTACCCGGCTCTTCGACCAATGAGTGTGAAAGAGACGGAAGGAACGTCGAACTACGAGTACGTCACCGCGCGCGTCAAGGCGCGACGAGCGAAGCTGTTCGACGAGGAGGACTATCGGAAGCTCCTCCGGATGGGTCCCGGCGAGATTTCTCGGTACATGGAGGAGACCGAGTACGAGACCGAAATCAACGCGCTCGGCGCGCGATACTCGGGCGTGGACCTCATCGAGTACGCGCTGAACCGCAACCTCGCCAAGCACTTCGAGGACCTTCTCCAGTGGGCCGACGGACGGCTCTACACCCTCATCGCGAGGTACCTCCGGAAGTTCGACGCGTGGAACGTCAAGACGGTCATCCGGGGTCTGTACTCCGGAGCCGACAGCGAGACCATCGCGGAGGACTTCATCTACGCGGGCGAGTTCGACCGACGATTCCTCGACCGACTCGCGGAGGCCGGGTCCATCGAGGAGGCCGTCGAACTCCTCGAAGGCACGCGGTACGGCGACAGCCTCACCGAGGCGTTCGCCGATTACGAGGAGACGGGCGTCCTGATTCCGATGGAGAACGCGGTCGACCGCACGTACTACGAGGGACTCATCGGCGGCGTCAGCGACACGGACAACCGTGCGAATCAGCTGTACGCCGACTTCCTGCGCGCGGAAATCGATTTCAGGAACGTGCGTAACGTCCTTCGCATCGCGCGAAGCGGTGCGGACATCGACCCCGACGAGTACTTCATCGAGGGCGGCGACCTGTTCGGCGCGTCCGAACTCCAGCAGCTCTCGGGGAGCCTCGACGAACTCGTGACGTACATCCGGGACAGCACGTACGGCGACGACCTCGCCGACGCGCTCGACCGACTCGAAGACGCAGACAGCCTCATCGAGTTCGAGCACGCGCTCGACGCGGCGCTCATGGAGTACTCCGACCGCCTCTCGCACGTGTTCCCGATATCGATTTGTCCCGTGCTGTCGTATATCCTCGCGAAGGAGCGCGAGGTCGAGAACATCCGCGCGGTCGCTCGCGGCCGCGAGGCGGGACTGAGCCAAGACGAGATAGAGACCGAACTGGTGATGCTATGAGCCAGGAAATCGCAGTCGTCGGTAGTCCGGAGTTCACCACGGGGTTCCGCCTCGCTGGCGTCCGGAAGTTCGAGAACGTCCCGGACGACCAGAAGGACGAGGAGCTCGACGACGCGGTGACTCGCGTCCTCGGCGACGAGGAAATCGGCATCGTCGTGATGCACGACGACGACCTCGACCACCTCTCGCGCCAAGTGCGAAACGAGGTCGAGACCAGCGTCGAACCCACCATGGTCTCCATCGGTGGCGGCGCGGGGAGCGGCGGACTCCGCGAGAAAATCAAGCGCGCGATAGGAATCGACCTTATGGACGAAGACGAACAAGGTGACAACGAATGAGCCAAGCAACCGAAACCGACGCGGTCCGCGAGGACGGCGTCATCGAGAGCGTAAGTGGACCGGTCGTGACCGCCACTGACCTCGACGCCCGGATGAACGACGTGGTGTACGTCGGCGACGAAGGGCTGATGGGTGAGGTCATCGAAATCGAGGGGAATCTGACGACGCTGCAGGTGTACGAGGAGACCTCGAACGTCGCGCCGGGCGAACCGGTCGAGAACACGGGCGAACCCCTGTCTGTTGACCTGGGTCCCGGCATGCTGGACTCCATCTACGACGGCGTCCAGCGCCCGCTCGCGGTCCTCGAAGACCAGATGGGCGCGTTCCTCGACCGCGGGGTCGACGCGCCGGGCATCGACCTCGAAAAGACGTGGGAGTTCGAACCCACGGTTGAGGAAGGCGACGACGTCGCGCCGGGCGACATCGTCGGCACGGTTCCCGAGACCGAGAGTATCGAGCACAAAGTGATGGTCCCGCCGGACTACGAGGGCGGCGAAGTCGTCTCGGTGGACGGCGGCAACTTCGCCGTTACCGAGACGGTCGTCGAACTCGACAACGGCGAGGAGATTCAGATGCGCCAGGAGTGGCCGGTCCGCGAGGCCCGTCCCGCCAAGGAGAAGGAGACGCCGCGAACCCCGCTCGTCTCCGGCCAGCGCATCCTCGACGGCCTGTTCCCCATCGCGAAGGGTGGCACGGCCGCGATTCCGGGACCGTTCGGGTCCGGGAAGACCGTCACGCAGCACCAGCTCGCGAAGTGGGCCGACGCGGACATCGTCGTCTACGTCGGCTGTGGCGAGCGCGGCAACGAGATGACCGAAGTCATCGACGACTTCCCGGAACTCGAAGACCCGATGACCGGGAAGCCGCTGATGAGCCGGACGTGCCTCATCGCGAACACGTCGAACATGCCCGTGGCGGCGCGCGAATCCTGCGTGTACACCGGCATCACCATCGCGGAGTACTACCGCGACATGGGGTACGACGTGGCGTTGATGGCCGACTCCACCTCGCGGTGGGCCGAGGCGATGCGCGAGATTTCCTCGCGGCTCGAAGAGATGCCCGGCGAGGAGGGCTACCCGGCCTATCTCGCCGCGCGCCTCTCGGAGTTCTACGAGCGCGCCGGAAAGTTCCGCAACCTCAACGGGAGCGAAGGGTCGGTTTCCGCAATCGGCGCGGTCAGCCCGCCGGGCGGCGACTTCTCCGAGCCTGTCACCCAGAACACCCTGCGTATCGTGAAGACGTTCTGGGCGCTCGATGCCGACCTCGCGGAACGACGCCACTTCCCGTCCATCAACTGGAACGAGTCGTACTCGCTGTACACCGACCAGCTCGACCCGTGGTACGTGGAGAACGTGGACGAGAACTTCCCCGACCGGCGTCAGTGGGCCGTGGACGTGCTCGACGAGGAGGGCGAACTCCAGGAAATCGTCCAGCTCGTCGGCAAGGACGCCCTGCCCGAAGACCAGCAGTTGACGCTCGAAGTCGCGCGCTACATCCGCGAGTCGTGGCTCCAGCAGAACGCGTTCCACGACGTTGACACCTTCTGCTCCCCGGAGAAGACCTACGCGATGCTCGGCGCAATCGAGACGTTCAACGACGAGGCGTTCGACGCGCTCGAAGCCGGCGTTCCGGTCGAGGAGATTCAGGACATCGACGCCGCCCCGCGACTCAACCGCATGGGCGTGCAGGACGACTGGGAGGAGTACATCTCCGACCTCGAAGACTCCATCGCGGAACAGCTTCGGGAGAAATACTAACAATGAAAGAATACCAGACTATCACCGAAATCAGCGGTCCGCTGGTGTTCGCCGAGGTAGACGAGCCCATCGGGTACGACGAAATCGTCGAAATCGAGACGCCCAACGGCGACACCAAGCGCGGACAGGTGCTCGAATCCAGCAGCGGTCTCGTCGCCATTCAGGTGTTCGAGGGAACCGAAGGCATCGACCGGAAGTCGTCGGTCCGATTCCTCGGCGAGACGCTCAAGATGCCCGTCACCGAGGACCTGCTCGGACGCGTCCTCGACGGTTCCGGCCAGCCCATCGACGGCGGCCCCGAAATCGTCCCCGACGACCGCCACGACATCGTCGGCGCGGCAATCAACCCCTACGCTCGCGAGTACCCCCAGGAGTTCATCCAGACCGGCGTGTCGGCCATCGACGGCATGAACACGCTGATTCGCGGACAGAAGCTCCCCATCTTCTCGGGGTCCGGACTGCCGCACAACGACCTCGCGCTCCAGATTGCGCGACAGGCGAGCGTTCCCGAAGAGGAAGAAGGCGACGACGACGAGGGTTCGGAGTTCGCAGTCATCTTCGGCGCGATGGGAATCACCGCCGAGGAGGCCAACGAGTTCATGGACGACTTCGAGCGCACGGGCGCGCTCGAACGCTCGGTCGTCTTCATGAACCTCGCGGACGACCCCGCGGTCGAGCGGACGGTCACGCCCCGGATGGCGCTGACGACCGCGGAGTATCTCGCATTCGAGAAGGGCTACCACGTGCTGGTCATCCTCACGGACATGACCAACTACTGCGAGGCGCTCCGTGAAATCGGTGCAGCGCGTGAGGAGGTGCCCGGTCGCCGGGGCTACCCCGGTTACATGTACACCGACCTCGCCCAGCTCTACGAGCGCGCCGGTCGTATCGAGGGACGCGAGGGGTCGGTCACGCAGCTCCCCATCCTCACGATGCCCGGCGACGACGACACCCACCCGATTCCGGACCTCACCGGCTACATCACCGAGGGTCAAATCTACATCGACCGCGACCTCAACAGCCAGGGTATCGAGCCGCCCATCGACGTGCTCCCGAGCCTGTCGCGGCTGATGGACGACGGTATCGGCGAGGGCTTCACCCGCGAGGACCACGAGGACGTCGCGAACCAGCTGTTCGCCGCCTACGCGCGCGGTGAGGACCTGCGCGACCTCGTGAACATCGTCGGTCGCGAGGCGCTCTCGGAACTCGACAACAAGTACCTCGACTTCGCGGACCGGTTCGAGACCGAGTTCGTGGACCAAGGCTCCGAGACGAATCGAAGCATCGAGGAGACGCTCGGCATCGGCTGGGACCTGCTCGGCGGGCTTCCCAAGCAGGAACTCAACCGTATCGACGAGGAGTTCATCGAGACGTACTACCCCGAGGACGCCGAGTCCGAGACGGCAGAAGAAGTCGCGGCGGACTGAGCGTTTCGGTTCCGCGTTCTACATTTTGTCCCCTGCGTTCCCGACGGCCAGCGACGCGGCTCTCGGCGTTCGAACTCTCGTCCGAGCGCCGTGCCGACTGAAAAAGGTTAACCCCCTCGAACTACAACCTTCCCTCAAGATGGCGAAGGACGTTAAACCCACTCGGAAAGAGTTGATGCAGATAGACGACCGCATCGACCTCTCCGAGCGGGGTCACGACACGCTCGAAAAGAAGCGTGACGGTCTCATCATGGAGTTCATGGACATCCTCGACCAGGCACAGGACGTGCGCTCTGGCCTGGAGGCCAACTACGACCGCGCCCAGCAGACCATCAACATGGCTCGCGCGATGGAGGGCGACGTCGCGGTGCGAGGTGCGGCCGCCGCGCTCAAAGAACACCCCGAAATCACGACCGAGTCGAAGAACATCATGGGCGTCGTCGTGCCTCAAATCGAGTCGAGCAAGGTTCGGAAGGGACTCGACGAGCGCGGCTACGGCGTCCTCGGGACGAGCGCCCGCATCGACGAGGCCGCCGAGGCCTACGAGGAACTCCTCGAAAGCATCATCCTCGCCGCGGAGGTCGAGACCGCGATGAAGAAGATGCTGACCGAAATCGAGACCACGAAGCGCCGGGTGAACGCGCTGGAGTTCAAGCTCCTGCCCGAACTCTACTCGAACAAGGACTACATCGAGCAGAAGCTCGAAGAGCAGGAACGCGAGGAGATTTTCCGTCTCAAGAAAATCAAGGCCAAGAAGGAAGAAGAGGAGAAAGAAGAGCGCGCGGCGGCCGACGCCGAGGAAGTCGAGACGGTCACCGCCGACTGATATCCGGGTTTTTCTCAACGCCGTTTTCTCCGCACGCTTTTCACCCCCGCGACCGAGTCTCGACTATGGCCTGTCCGAGGTGTGGCGGCGACCGACTCGCGTTCGCCGTCCCGACCGACCTCCGGGCGTATCTCCCCGACGAGACCGACGCCGTGACGATTTGCACTCGGTGTCTCGCGCTCGAACCCGCCGACGACGCGCCCGGCGACCGCCCCGATTTCACCGAGATAAGCCACTCGTTTCCGACCGGTGAGACCGGCGCGGCGATGGCGCTCGCGGTCGGCTTGCTCGACTCGCTCGCACTCTACCGGTCGGAGATTTCGGCCTTGCTAGAGCGGGTCGAGCGCGGGGGTTCGGACCCGCTCCTCGTCATCGACCGCCTCGCGGCCGACCCCGACGTGGAACCGTCGTTCGACGTGGACCGGCGGCGAACGCAAGTCGAGCAGTTGCTCTACGAGTAGCGACGGTCGCTCTACGAGTAGCGCTACTCGGTGCAGATGCTCACGAAGTTCCGCAGAATCTGCAGGCCGGTCTCGCCGCTCTTCTCGGGGTGGAACTGGGTTCCGAAGACGGTCCCGGTCTCGTCGGCGACGATTGCAGGGAACTCCACCTCGTACTCGGTGGTCGCCACGGTCGCGTTCTCGTCGTCGGGCACCGCGTAGTACGAGTGGACGAAGTAGGCGTACTCCCCATCGACGCCCTCGACGAGCGGGTGGTCGCGCTTCACTGACAGTCGATTCCATCCCATGTGGGGGACCTTCTGACCCTCGGCGAACCGGAGGTTGGTGCCCGGAATCAGGTCGAGTCCGCGGGCGTCGGCCTCGCCGGTTCGCTCGGCCTCCTCGCTCGACGTGAGCAGCATCTGCATGCCGAGGCAGATGCCGAACACGGGCGTCCCGCTCTCGGCCGCGTCGAGGAGCGGTTCGCGGTACGGTCCGGCGTTCTCGACGCCTTCGCGGAACGCGCCGACGCCCGGCAGGACGATGCCGTCGGCCGACGCGAACGTCGCGGGGTCGTCGCTGACCTCGACGTTCGCCCCGGCGCGTTCGAGACCGCGCGTGACGCTCCGCAGATTCCCCAGTCCGTAGTCCACGACTACGACCGACGCCGCCTCGCCGCGCTCGCGCTCGCTCGCGCGCTGTGTACTCATACTCGTACGTGGGAGTGGCTCGGAGAAGTTCCTTTCCCTCCGGGCAACTGCGCCGGTCGGCGTCGTCTCGCGTTGTCACGGTTTTGTGTTCCCCGATTGCTATATACTGCTATGCTAATAACATAGAAAATCATAAATAACGCCAAAGATAGTACCAACCATGTTCGACCGCGACGGAACGGTAGCGGACCGGAGAACCTTCTTGAGAGCAGCGGGCGTCACAGGAACGGCCAGCCTCGCTGGCTGTATCGGCGAACTAACCGGCAGTGGCGGCGGTGATAACGAGGTCCGGATGATTCTGAACCCGGCCGAGGGGTCGGTCGATATGATGGAGCAGTACGCGCCGCTGTTCGATTACCTCGAATCGGAAACCGACGCGACTATCGAGGCGACCGAGGCCGACAGCTACACCGCGACGGTTGAGGCCATCCGAAACGAGCAGGCCGAACTCGCCGACATCTCGCCGAGCGGCGTCATCGCGGCCCCCGACCAGATGGACATCGTCGGCATCCGCGTGGCGTACGGCGCGGAGCGATACTTCTCGCTCATCACGACGACGCCCGACAGCGACATCGAGGAGCTTTCGGACATCGAGGGGAACGTCATCGGTCTCAGCGACCGACTCTCGGTGAGCGGGAGCCTGTTCCCGCTGTACATGCTCAGCGAGGCGGGCCTCGAAACCGGAAGCGCCCCCGACGGCGACCCCGAGAACTTCGAGGCCGAACACTCCGACCACGACACCGCGCTCCAGACGCTGATGAACCGCGACGACGTTCACGCCGCGGGCACCGGTGCGTTCGTCTCCACGCCCCACGTTCCGGCGGACCAGTTCTCCGACCAGTTCATGGAGATTTCGGCCGAAGCCGACAACGCTGGCAGCGCAGACGAGGAACTCCAGCTCCTCGCCGAGTCTGACCCCATCCCGCGTGCGCCCATCGTGTCCCGGTCGAACTGGGACGACTCGCTCAAAGACGACATCGAAACCGCGCTCCTCGAAGTCGAAGAGGACGACATCGTGGACCCCGACGCCGAGGAACCGCTGTGGTTCACCGGACTCGTCGAGGGTTCGGTTGACGACTACGACCCCATCGCGAACGTGATGGATTCGCTCGGTCTCGAATTCGCCGACATCGCCGACGCCTAATCGCCCGGCCGAATCCAAACGATTCTTACCGACTACCGCACAAACACCACTGATGACTTATATTAGCGTCGAAAATTTAAGCAAACGATTCGGGGATACCCAGGCGCTCGAGGACGTGAGCTTCGAGATTCCCGAGGGCGAGTTCGTCGTCGTCTTGGGTGCCTCCGGTTCGGGGAAATCAACGCTTCTCCGGTGCATGAACGGGCTGACGAAGCCGACCGCGGGAACGATAACCATCGGCGAGACCGAGATTTCCGAACCGCATCCGGACATCGCGATGATTTTCCAGCAACACAACATCATCGGGCAGATGAGCGCGTACGCCAACGCGCTGACCGGGTCGCTCCAGCGAACGAGCTTTCTCCGGAGCGTGTTCCAACTCAACGACACGGACGAAAAGTACCGCGCGCTCGACGCGCTCGAAACCGTGGGCTTGCTCGACGAGGCGCGCCAGCGCGCTCGCCAGATGAGCGGCGGCCAGCAACAGCGGGTCGGCATCGCACGTGCGCTCGTTCAGGAGCCGAACACGCTGCTCGCCGACGAACCGGTCGCGAGCCTCGACCCCGGTAGCTCCCAGCAGGTGATGGGGTATCTACTCGCGGCGGCCCAAGAGCGAAATCTGACGACGGTGGTCAGCCTCCACCAGGTCAACCTCGCCAGACAGTTCGGCCAGCGGTTCATCGGTCTGAAGGACGGCCAGAAGGTGTTCGACGGCTACGCCGAGGACTTCTCGCTCGAAGTCGTGGACAAGATTTACGACACGGTGGACGTAGACCGACTCACCGCCGACGAGGACGACTTCGCGGACGCGAGCGACGCGACGGACGCGAGTTCGACTGCGGATTCGACCGACGAGGTGATGGGCTGATGGACGTCTCCCAGCAGGTCATCGACCGGTATCAGAACATCCGGCGCAAGCGCCGGATTCGAGTGACCATCGCGCTGGTGCTGTTCGTCGTCGTGATGTCGCTGTTCTTCCAGGCGCTCGTTCGCGTCGGGTTCTCGGTGGGTGAACTCATCCGCTACGGTCCCCAGTTCCTCGATGCGCTCGACCAGTACTTCCCTCAGACGACCGTCTACGGGATTCCGTTCCTCGACGTGTGGCAGTACTGGGACTTCATCGACGAGCGGAATCTGTTCAGTCAGGCCGGAATCACCCTCGCGATGGGCTTCGCCGGAACGATTCTCGGCTTCCCGCTCGCGCTGCTGTTCGGCGTGCTCGGGTCGGGCCGCGTGACGCCGTTCCCGTTCAACTTCATCTTCCGGGGCGTCATGTCCACGATTCGCGCCATCCCGGCGCTGGTGTGGGCGCTCATCTACGTGCCGCTCGGCGGCGTCTCGCCGTTCACCGCGACGATGGCGATAGCGACCGACACCATCGGCAACCTCGGTCGTCTCTACACCGACGAACTCGAAGAGGTAGAGGACGGTCCCATCGAGGCCATCGAGACCACCGGCGCGAATCGCCTGCAGGTCATCTCGTTCGGGATGCTCTCGCAGGTCCACACGCCGTTCATCGCGTGGACGCTGTACATCTTCGAGATAAACGTCCGCATCGCGGTCACGCTCGGTATCATCGGCGGCGGCGGTCTCGGACAGGTGCTCTCGACCCAGCAGCGACTGTTCCAGTTCACGAACATGATGGCGACCATCCTCGTCATCCTGACGCTCATCATCTCGGTCGAGATATTCAGCCAGCGTGTGCGGTCGTACATCCGGGCCGACGAGGAGCCGATGGGCATCCTCGAACTCCTCAAGGGCTTCCCCCAGCGGATGGCCGAGTCGCTCGGCAAGTGACCTGACCGCCGCGTTCTTTTTTGCGCCCTGCGGTGCGGTTCTATCCCTCTTGCGGACCGACCTCGTCTCTCACCCGAAACGCCAAGAGGCCCGCGTCCCCCTTCGAAGGTATGAACCGTCGGGGAGCGAGTCGGCGACAGTTCCTCCTCGGAGCGGCGGGTGGGTCAGGCTTGCTCACGACCCCCGCCGCGAGCGTCCCCGGAATCCGAACCGACCACGCGATTCGCTGGACGTTCGACGCCGGGACCAATACGACGGTGTATCCGCCCCACAGAGCCGATGGTCGGGTTTTCACGGTCGGGCGCGAGCGCGGGTCGAACGAACTCCCGACCCACGCGGTGTACGCGCTCGACGAGCGCTCGGGCAACGTGCTGTGGGAGCGGACGGTGGACGACCGCCCGATAGTCCCCCAAGTCGCCGACGGCGTCGTCTACCTCGACGGCAACGACTGGCTTCGGGCGCTCGACGCGACCGACGGGAGCCAGCAGTGGCGACGCGAGCAAGAACGCGGCAGGTCGAACACCGTCGTCGCCGACGACGCGGTGTTCAGCGTCGGCCGTCGGGCGGTGTCGGCGCTCGACCCCGACACCGGCGAACCCCGGTGGACGGCAGACGTGGCGGGCGGCGACGTGGTCACTGCGCCCGTCCTCGACAGCGAGCGCATCTACGTCGGCGGACGCGACGGAATATCGGCGCTCGACCGCGACGGCGGCGACGAGCGCTGGCGCGCCTCGATTCGGGGCGACCTCCAAAGCCTCGCGGTCCGAAACGGCGTCGTCGTCGGCGTGTCGGCCGAACGCGTCCGCGGGGTCGGCGCGACCGACGGGTCGAGACGCTGGACGGCGCGGCTCGACGCCACGAACGTGGCACCCGCGACCACCGTAATCGGCGACGACGCGGTGTACGTCTGGGGCGACCCCGCGGTCGCAATCGACATCGGCACCGGCGAGACGCGCTGGACGGCCGACTCGGCCGGAACCGGTCTCGAGCCGGTCGCGGAACCCGGAAACCTCCTCGCGGACGCTGGGGTGTACGCGACGGTCACGGACGGTGAGTTCGTGGCTCGGGACGCCGCGACCGGCCGCGAGCGGTGGCGGTTCGACACCGAGCAAGCCCACTCCTACTGGGGGGCCGTGACCGACGGTCTGGCCTACGTGGTCGACGAAACCGGAATGCGCGTATTCGACGCCGCGACCGGCCGCGAGCGGTGGGCGCTCGACAGCGGCGACCCAACCCTCTGGGCCGAGACCGCGGGCGACCTCGCGTTCGCTGGCACGTACGACGGGTCGCTGTACGCAATCGTCCGCCCGTCGCCGGTCGCCAGCGCGCCGATTGCGACGGTGGGTCGCGCGCTCGCCTCGCCGGTCGGTCTCGGACTCGCGGGGCTCGGCGGCGCGGGCCTGCTCGCCGCGGGCTATCGCCGACTCGCTCGCGAGAGACCTGCCGACGACGACGCCATCGAATTCGGTCGCCTCGAACGCCTCGGCGGCGGGCCGGTCACCGAGACCCACCTGAAACGGGTTCGAACGCCGGACGGCCCGGCGCTGGTCGCCGAGACGCGCCTGACCGACGACAGCTACCGGTCGGCGTTCGAGTCGGCGGTCGAGCGGTGGGCCGACCTCGACGCCGACGGCGTCCTTCCGATTCGGGCGTCCGGGAGCGACCCCTCCCCGTGGTTCGAGACGCCCTACTGCCCGGCGGGGTCGCTGGCCGACTCGTGGCCGGTCGGGCACTCGGCGCGAGTCGAGGCGGCGTCGGCGACCGCGCGGGCGCTCCACGCGGCCCACCGCGAGGGCGTCGTCCACGGCCGACTCGCACCCCGGCACGTCTTCCTCGAAGCGCAGGACGGAACCCCGACCGTCCGGGTCGGCGGGTGGTTCCTCGCGGACGCGCTCGCCGACGCGCGCGGCGATTCGGACCCCTACGCGCCGCCGGAGACGGAGTCGGCTGATTCCGACACCCGAGACGGCCCCGATATCTCCGGCGACGTGTACCGACTCGGCGCGCTCGCACACCACTTGCTCGCGGGCGCGCTCCCGTCGGCCGGGAGCGCGCCCGCGAGCGTCGATAGCTCTCGACTCGATTCTACGGTGGCGACGGTCCTCGCGCGGGCGCTCGCGCCCGACCCGGCCGACCGGTACGACTCGGCGCTCGCGTTCGACGACCGGTTCCGGTGGGCCGCGCTCGACAGGTAATCGCAAGTTGTGGAACGTCGCGGTCGTTAGAAGCCGTCGAACGTCACAATCAGAAATCGCCGAGTTGCGACTGTCCGCTCGCGCCGTCGCCAGCTATTGTCGCCGCCTTCTCGATTGCGGCGTCGAACGTCCCCGCTTGGCTCCGGTCGTAGAGGGTCGCGGCGGGGTGGACGCAGACGAGGACCTCGCGCGCCGCGCCGCCGAGGGTCGCGCGCTCGACCGACCCCGCTTCCGACGTGACGGCCACGTCGCGGTCGAGGAGGTGTTCGCTCGGCACCTTCCCGAGCGTCACGATGACGTCGGGGTCCACGAGTTCGATTTCGGCTTCGAGGTACCCTCGGCAGTGTTCGAGTTCCTCGGCGGTGGGGTCGCGGTTCTCGGGCGGGCGACACCGCACGCAGTTCGTGATTCGCACGTCGGCGCGGGCGAGTCCCTTCTCGCGGAGTTTGTCGTCGAGTATCGACCCGCTTCGGCCGACGAACGGTTCGCCCTCGGCGTCCTCCTGCTCGCCGGGTCCCTCGCCGACGAACAGCATGTCGGCGTCCGCCGGGCCGGTGCCGTTGACGATTCGGCTCCTGCTCTCGACGAGGTCGGGACACCGCGTGCAGTCGGTGACTTCGAGACCGTCCATGTTGTCCATATCGGGTGTTTGCGGGCGGCGTATTAAGAATCGGCGGCCTTCAGTTTGGTGTGTGAATGTGGGAGACGCTGCGGTAGTCGCAATCAAAACGACCGTTATAGCTAGCTAGTCGTTTTAGCTAGCTACTCCCGGTACCTATGAGAACCGCACCACGCCCTCCCCAACCGACTGCGGTCCTCACTTCGTTGCGGTCCTCGTCCCTCGCGCGAGAATCGCGGCCTGCGGCCGCGATTCCGCGCGCCACGATGGGAATGAATCTTTGCATGTCCACTCCTTCTAGTCACCCCTCACGCCGAAAGTCGTCCGCGGCCCGCGCCGCGAGTCGGGCGACTCGGAGCGGTTCGGGTCGCCCGCCTTCGGGCGCGAACGCGCGCACGACGTCTCTCGCCTCGCTCGCCTCGACGCCGACCGAGCGCACGAAAACGGTCTCGTCGTTGATTCGGAGGCGCTCGCGGGGCGGTTGGGCGTCGAAGATGTCGAGTCGGCCTTCGAGGTCGTCGCCGTCGAATTCGGCGTCGAGCGCCTCGCGGAGACCCGGACTCGCCTCGAACGTAACCGAAATCACCGGCCGATCGATTTCGGCCGCGAGTCGCCGGAGGTCCACGACGTTGTACCACGCCAGCGCGATGCCAGCGACGAAGACGTATCTCACATCCTCACGGTCGAGGTCTCGAAAAAGGTCGATTGCGGCGTCGGTGGCGTCGAGACCCCCGACGGTGCAGGTCTCGTAGGCGAAGCCGTCGGCGACTCGGCTCGCCCTGACGACCGCACCGCCGAGCGTGCTCAGGTGTGTCCCCCGGTACGACTCGGCGAGGCCCAGCGCACGAACGCCGGGTTTCACGTCAGGTCTCGTTCTCGTCGTCTTTGATGTCTTGCAGGCGGTCGAGGAGTTCGTCGTTCGACGCGCCGATTTCGAAGTCCACAGAACCTTCGTGGGAGTTCTCCTCGGTGGAGACGCCGGTGTCGTCGTCGAGGTCGGCGTCGTACTCCTGATTGTCCTGTTCGGACTCGTCGTAGCTCCCAAATCCCATGGCTACTGAACAGTACGACCGCCGTTCACTAAAGCTTCCCGCCCGCCCGTCAAGCTTTTGAGAGGTGGGGTGAAACAGTCCAGTGTGCAAATCCACAACGTGACCGCCGACGCCGAGACGTTCACCTGCAACGCGTATCTCGCGGTCGGCGACCGGACCGTGTTGGTCGATGCCGGGAGCATGCCGGGCGTCGTGGACGCGGTCCGCGACCACGTCGCGGACATCGACGCCGTCGTGTTGACCCACCAGCACGGCGACCACGTCGCGGAACTCGACTCGGTCCTCGACGCCTTCGACCCCGAACTGCTGTGCTACGACGACCACCCGCACAGGACCCGAGCGCTCACCGACGGCGACACCCTCGAAATCGGCGACGAGACGTTCGAGGCGATTTACTCGCCGGGCCACGCCGACGACCACCTCGCGTTCGTCTCGGAGACGACCATCTTCAGCGGCGACGTGGTGGTGTACAGCGACGGCGCGTTCGAGGGAGGGAGTTTCGGCCGGACCGACATGCAGGGCCAGTCGCGCGAGCGAGAAATCGAGAGCATTCGGACGATTCTGAGCCGACTTCCCGACGGGGTGGAACACATGTACGCCGGACACGGCGACGAATTCCACGGGGACGTGCGCGGAGTAATCGAGCGCGCCTTAGAGCGCGCCGAGCGCCGCGAACCGAAATATCCGGAGTAATTGGAGAAGCGAGAGTCAGTCAGCAGTGGCAGCAGGCCGATACGCTTCGGCGTACCGCACGAAGTTCCGCAGAATTTTCAGCCCGGTCTCGCCGCTCTTCTCGGGGTGGAACTGGGTTCCCATCACGTTGCCCGTCTCGTTCGCGGCTATCGCCGCGAACTCGAAGCCGTAGTCGCAGGTCGCGACTGCGGCGTCGTCGGCAGGAGAGCAGTACGAGTGGACGAAGTAGGCGTAGTCGCCGTCGTCGATGCCGTCGGCGAGCGGGTGGTCGCGCTCGACGGTGAGTTCGT
Source organism: Halorussus amylolyticus (assembly GCF_004143485.2). Classification (GTDB taxonomy): domain Archaea; phylum Halobacteriota; class Halobacteria; order Halobacteriales; family Haladaptataceae; genus Halorussus; species Halorussus amylolyticus. The sequence continues at coordinate 212,051 of NZ_ML974130.1, forward strand.
TCCACCCCATCTGTGGCACCTTCACGTCGCTCAGAAGTCGCTCGACTCGGCCCGGAATCAGGTCGAGTCCGTCGATGGTCTCGCCCTCGGGCGCGCCCTCCTCGCTCTCGGTGAACATAAGCTGTAGCCCGACGCAGATGCCGAGAATCGGGGTGTCCTCGGCAGCTTCGAGTAGCACGTCCCGAAACGGCTCCAGATTTCGCATGCACTCCTCGAACGCGCCCACACCGGGCAGGACGAGCGCCTCAGCGTTCGCGATTTCGTCGGGGTCGTCCGAAACCGAGACGGTCGCGTCGGCACGTTCGAGGCCCCGCCGGAGGCTTCGGAGGTTCCCGACTCCGTAGTCGATGATGGTGACGTTCATACGCACTCTCGGGCCGAGAGCCATTTGGCTCTATCCCTCCGCACCATTCTCGCCTTCTCCGTCTTGGGTTTCGCCTTCTCCGTCTCGACTCTCACCGTTTCCGTCTCAGTCCTCGCCCTCCCAGTAGTCCACTGCGTCGGCCTCTCGGAAGTACGCCGAGAAGACTCGCTCCTCGGTCGGACCGCCCGGCGGCGCTCCCGCGTGGACGCCCACCTTGCCCGAGTCGGGGTAGCCCATCACGTCGGGGTCGTTCATCGTCGAGACCGCGAGATACCGGAGGGGGTCGTCGCCGTCGTTTCGAATTCGGTGTGCGCCGTCCTCGCCCGCCGGGAGCGCGACGTAAGTGCCCGGCGAGAGGGTCGTCTCGCCGTCGGGGGTCCGGACCGTACCCGAACCCGAGAGGACGTACACCGCCTCCTCATTGCCGGTGTGGAAGTGGTAGGGCCACGCCGCCTTGCCGGGCGGGAGTTCGTAGAGGCTACACCCCAACTCCTCGCTCCCGGCGGCCCGGCCCAACTGCTTGCGGCGGAACTCGGTGTCGCCGCGCTCGGTGGTCGTCCACTCGAAGTCGTCCTCGGAGACGACCCGGGAATCGTCGGAATCGGATGCCATACCGGCGCTACGCAGTGAAAACAGAAGTAACTATTCGGAACGAAGCGAGCGCGGAGTCGAAACGCGAAATCAGGCGTTTCGGGGTTCCTTGCTCTTGGGTCGGAGTTTGCCGTAGCCGCACTTCCGGCAGTTGTCGGCGTTCTTCGGGTTGCGGGCGTTACACCGCATGCAAATCATCTTGTCGAGGGTCCGGGCTTCCGCCTTCTCGAAACTGGCCATACCGCCGATTGGCCGCCACCGCGTTTAAACCTTACCGAGTCGCCGCGTCGCTTCTCAATTTACGACTCCTCCTCGTCCTCTGCGTTCCCGGCGTCGAGGTACTCCCCCTGAACTTCGACCACCTCGGTCGAGTCCTCGCAGGCGGCGTACCGCCGGAGGGGTTCGGCGTTGAGTTCGAGGAACGTCTCGCCCCATCGGAACTTGGACAGAATCTCCTCGGCCTGCTCGCGCTCGCCCAGAATCGTGAGCGCCGCGGCGAACGCCTCGACGGTGTTCAACTGAAACGGCTTGCCGTAGTTGACGGGGTTGGCCGCGACGAGGAACGGGAGCGCGCGGTGGACGCCCGACATCTCGAACATCGCCCGCCCGGCGGTCTCCCACGAGCAGTCGAGCGCGACGAGCGTGTCGGTCTCGGCGCGGTCGGCCGGTGAGAGCGCCCGCTCGGCGTGGGGATTCAGTACGATTCCGTAGGGCGTCGCGCGGGCCGAGCGGTGGAGTTCGGCGAGGTCGAAGCGCGCGAGCTTTCGGGCCGTACACTTGTCGGGGTCGTCGTCGCCCTCGTACCGGACGTGAAGCTTCACTGATGGGGAGTAGGTGTATCGGCTTGAAAAGTCGCTCGGAGGGAACGAACGAGAGGTGAGCGCAGGAAAAAGACAGCGAAGAACGGCCAGAAAGCCCCCGGACGCTCGCCGCGAATCGACACGAGAATAGCAATGAAGTTTTAGAAAGCCCCCGGACGCTCGCGGTCGCTGCGGGACATATCCGCGCTCTCCGCACAGCCCGCGCGGATAGCGGTCCCGCAGACGACCAAGGTAAACGCGAGCGCCCGGCCCCTTTCAGTCCCTCCCGGCGGATGGTTCTCCGGGCGTAGCTCCGTGGACTGGTCCACCGGACCGATTTTCCGGTGGACCGGCCGCCCGGCGCGCGCTGGCGCGCCCCCGTGGCGCGCCCAAAGCGCGCGAGGGATGAGTGAACGACTGAAAGGAGTGAGCGAATCGGTTGGGGAGGCGTGTGGCTGTCGCGGTTGCGGTGCGGTTTCTCCTAGGTACCGTGTAAGTAGTGGTCACGGTTTCAGTCGGACTCACGAACACCCGACAGACTCACGAACACCCGACAGACTCACGAAACCGTTCGATTCAGAATCAGACCAATTTTGTACTCCGACGAAAACTACTGTGGTGTGCCGCGGTTCGACTACCCCTGTCCCGACTGCCGGACGACGAGCAATCTCCACGGCCCCGACTGCCGTTTCGAGGGCGAGCAGTGGGCCGACATCGAGAAGGCCTACACCGATGTCATCGCGGTCCTCTCGGGCGGTCCCCGTGGGGCCGACGACCTCCGAGAGTCGGCCCACGGGACGTGGGACAAACTCCATCAGGCTGCGTTCGACCGCCTCCAGCGCGAACAGCGCGTGATGGAGACCGGCGACGGCGGACTCCAGCTTCTGACCGCCGAGGAGTACAAAGAACACGTCACCGACCCCACCATCGAACCCATCAAGACCGTCGCCGAGAAGGGGTCGGTGCCGGGTGCCCACGACAACGCCGTCTTCGCCATGATAGCGTGGTACGAGATGGTCGGCCTGTCGTGGGACGAGACCAGAGAGCGCGTCGTGGACTGGCTTCAGAACACCGGGACGTGGACTCGCGGGGGCTTCGAGGAGAGTTCGCCCGAGGAACTGGTCAATCGCAAGCGCCACGTCTACGAGGCTGGATACGGCTGGAAGGAGAAGGCCGAGGCCGCGAAGGCGGTCATCGACCGGAATCTCTAATCGAGTATTTCCGTAACGCTCTCGACCGGCGACCGATACCCCGCTTCGCGCCACGTTTCGAGCCATTCGTCAGCCACGTCCATCGGAAGTTCGTCGCGCTCGACACCATCCACAAGAATCCCGACCGAACCGGTGACGGCGACATCGCAGTCTCTCGCGAGTCGTCTCGCGTCGAGGTCGTCGGTCGCGAGTATCCGATTCGGCCACGTACCACGCAGTGCGTGGGCTTCGCCAACGTCGAGTTTCGACACCGATTCCGGTACGTCCACCGTCGACGGCGGTTCCACGACAGACAGTTCGTTTGCGGGACCGTCGGGGACGGTCTCGACGTGACTCGCCCGGTCGAGCGCCGACTGAAGGTACTCGTACCCCTCTTTTCGTCCACGTTTTAGCTCTCGTTCGACGGCGGGGACGGTGACGGGAATCGAGATTGTGCGGACGAGCCACTCCATCGAGCGACTCCGAGCGTAGTTCGAGAGGACGGTCGTATCGAAGAGTATCGGCGTCGGTCCCTCACTCGGTTGCTCGTCGGGCGACATCGACCTCTCTCCGTGCCTCGTCCTTCGTCTCCGGTCCGAGTCGTAGCTCGACGCCTGCTTCCGCGAGAATCTCCTGCATTCGAATCTCGGAGACCTCTGCGCGGTCGGCGGCCTCCCCGAGAGTTAGCTCCCCGAGCGCGTAGAGACCGACTGTGGTGGCGAGGTCGGTGTTTACGGAGTCCGAACTGCGTGAATCCAGCGACATGACTGAACGTTGTCCCTCTTCACGTATGAATTTGAGGGGGCCGAGAAAAACGACGCGAGGAGTCGTCAGTCGCTCTGAATCCGCGGAGCCAGCATGAAGGTGACGTTGCCCTGCCCCTCCGCGATGTCGAAGTGAAGCTTGACCGGGAACTCCTCGCCGAGTTCGACCGTGACCTCGGCGTTGGCCGGGATGGCCTTGTCCATGTCCTTGAGGTAATCAAGGCTGAACAGCGACCGAGCGTCGCCCGCGGTGAGGTCGATGAGGTCCTCGCGGTCGAGTTCGAGGCGCACGTCGTCGGTGTCGCCCTCTGCCTCCACGACGAACGTCTCGTCGTCGGCGTTCACCGCGAGCGCGATGTGGTCGCTCACCATGTCGGCGGCCTTGACCGAGCGGTCGATGTCCGCGCCCTCGACCACGATTTCGGCCGGGAGGTCGAGGTCCGGGATGTCGGGCTCCTGTCGAATGGAGTCGGGGTCGATGAGCGCGAGGGTGTACTCCAGCCCGTCGATTTGGATGTGGAGCTTCCGGGTCTCCTCGTCGAGTTCGAGGTGAATCGGCTCGTCGCCGCTCGCCATCCCCGCGATGTCGTCGAGACGGTCGAGGTTCACGCCGATGATGCCGCCGTCGGCTTCGTAGGATTCGAAGGCCTCCGAAGAGAGTTCGAGGTCCACCATCCCGACGTTCGCGGGGTCGACGGCGCGGATGGCGAGGCCGTCCTCTTCGAGGTGGATTTTGCACTCGTCCACCAGCACGCTCACGGAATCGATAGCATCCCGGAGCGTGTTAGCGCTCACGATAGCCTTAAACATCTTGGCGATTGCTACGAACCCCCAGCATAAAAAACACCCGTTCGTGCGCGCACGCGAGCGAGCGCGAGAATCGACGATTACCCGCGTCGGCGTCGCGTTACGTCGTCGTTACTCTCCGCCCCACCGTCCTCGGCCTCCGTGCCCTCGGTCTTCGACTCCCCGGCCCCGGCGGTCGCGCGCGTCGCGGTCGCCTTGAACGACGCGACCACCTCGGCTTCGGGTTCGAGGGCGAGTCGCTCGACGCTCGTGAGCGTGACGAGCGCTATCAGTGGTTCGTCGAATCCCACGTCCACCGCGACCCGGCCGACCGTCTCGCCGACCGAGACGCCGACCACCTCGCCGGGGAGTCGATTTCGGGCGCTCGTCGCCGTCTCGTCGGGAACCTCGCCCGTCGCGTGGAGCGTCACGGCGTCGGCCCGAATCGTGACCTGCACCCGCTCGCGTTCGGTCAACACGAGCGCGTGAACCTCCCCCGCGTCGGTCGAGACGACCGCGAGTTCGCCGTCGCGTTCGACCACCTCGCCCGCGAGGACGTTCTCGTCCGCGCTCGTCAGCCCGGAGAACTCGGCTCGAAGGCGTTCGAACTTCGCGAGGAGTTCGCGGGCGTTCGGCGTGAGTCGGCTCCCGCCGCCGTCGGTGCCGCCGCGGGTTCGCTCCACCAGCGGGCCGAAGGCGTCTTCGAGGTCGCCCAGTCGCCGGTGGGCGTGGGCGTACGACCGGCCGAGTTCGCTCGCCGCGGCGTTGAGCGATTCGGCGTCGAGAATCGCCCGGAGAAGCGCCTCGTCGCGGGCGTCGAAGGTGGTGTCGCCCGCCGCCAGTTGGGCTTCGAACTCGCGCTTCGGACTCTCCATGGCTCAGTAGACGAGCTCCCCGGTTACGAACCTTCGCGTTCTGTCGTCGGCCGGGCTCTCGAACACCTGCTCGGGCGGTCCGGTCTCGATAATCGTCCCGTCGAGCAGGACCGCCACCCGGTCGGAGATGCGCTCGGCCTGATTCATGTCGTGGGTCGCGACCACGACGCCCACGCCGCGGTCGCGGGCGTCGGCGATGGCGTCTTCGAGGACCGCCGTGTTCCGCGGGTCGAGGTTCGAGGAGGGTTCGTCGAGCAGTAGCACGTCGGGTTCGACCGCGAGCGCTCGCGCAAACGCGACTCGCTGGGCCTCGCCGCCCGACAGCGACAGCGCGTTCTGGTCGCGGAGAGATTCGAGACCCACGGTTTCGAGCGCGTCTCGGACGCGTCGCGACGCGTCCGAGACGCCGATTGCACCCGAAATCGCGTCCCGAATCCGGTCGGACCACGGTCGTCGGACTCGAAGCCCGTACTCGGCGTTTCGCTCGACGCTCGCGTTGAACAGCGACGGCTCCTGAAACACGGTGGCGACCCGCCGCCGAACCGCGAGGCGCTCTCGGTCCGAGAGCGCCCACGCGTCGTCGCCGTCCCACGAAATCGTCCCCTCGTCGGGCGGTCGGAACAGCGCCAGCAGGCGGAGCAGGGTCGTCTTGCCAACTCCGGAGGGACCGACGACGGTGACGACCTCGCCCGGCGACACCGACAGCGACACGTCCGCGAACAGCGACGCGTCGGAAACTGGTGATTCGCCCGAGAACCCCGACCCGTCGGCGTCGGGGGGGGGGGGGGGGGCGGGGGGGCGCCAGCCCCCCCCCCCCGCCCCTCGAATTCGCTCTCCGTACTTCTCTCCCCGTAACCGAATCCGATTTCCTCAGCGGTCAGGCTCACGGCGACCGCCTCCCGCCGCCGCTCGCGCGGCCGCGCCCCCGACTCCGAATCCACGACCCGAGCCAGTTCACCCCGAGGACGAGGACGAGCAGGACCGCTCCGAGGACGAGACCCGCCTCGTACCGCCCCTGCCGGGCCTCGACCGTAATCGCGGTCGTCAGGGTCCGGGTGTAGGAGGTGCCGTCGCTGTAGACGATGTTCCCGCCGACGATGAGGATGGACCCGACCTCGCTGATGGCCCGCCCGAATCCCGCCAGCACCGCGGTCACGATGCCGTATCTGGCTTCCTTGATGACGACGAGTGCCACGTCGGCGTCGGTGCCGCCGAGTCCGAACGCCGCGTCTCGAACGTCGTCGCCGACGCCCTCGACCGCCGAGAGCGTGATGCTCGTGATGACGGGCGTGGCGAGCACGAACTGCGACAGAACCATCGCCTCCGGCGTGAACGCGAGGTCGAGGTCGCCGAGCGGTCCCTGATTCGAGACGACCAGCAGGACCAGCAGGCCCACGACCACGCTCGGAAAGCCCATCCCGGTGTTGATGACGGCCGTGACCGCGCGCTTGCCCGGGAACTCCGAGAAGCCGATGCCGAGCGCGACCGGCAGGCTCACGAGCGTACTCACCGCGACGGCGAGACCGCTGACGTAGAGCGAGACGGCGACGATGCTGAAGAAGTACGTCCAACTCGCGTCGGGGAGTGTCGCGGTTAGGGGGAACATGGTGGTCGGTGAGTCGGAGAGCGAATCTTGTCAGTAGTCGTTCGAAACGTGTGTGTCCACCCAGTAAAGGAACTGGCGGTCGCGCTTCGAGAGCGAGTCGGCCTGCTCGGCGGAGTAGCCTTGCGGGACGTACTGGCCGAAGTTCGCCTCCTCGCCCAGCGCGCTCGGGAAGAACAACTGGGAACCGTTCTCGGTGTAGCTGTCGATAATGTCCTGCCCGCGCGGACTCGTGAGGAAGCCGACGTACGCCATCGCGGCCTCGTAGTTTGCGTTCCCGTGTACCTCGGGGTTGACCGGAATCACGCCGTACGGATTTTTCAGAATGGTCGGCCCGCCTTCGAGCGGTCCCTGCACGAGAATCGCGAGGTCGATTTCGTCCCGCATCGAGAGGTACGTCCCCCGGTCGGCGATGGTGTAGCCGCCGATTTGGTTCGTCTGGACCAGCGTGTCGCCCATCCCTTTCCCGACTTCTTGATACCACTCGCCGCCGGGTTCGACGCCCGACTCGTCCCAGACCGCGAGTTCCTTCTTGTTCGTACCCGAGTCGTCGCCGCGCGAGACGAACGTCTCGCCCGAGTTCGCAATCGCGGCGAACGCGTCGGTGGCGCTCTCCATCCCTTCGATTCCGGCCGGGTCGTCTTCCGACCCGGCGACGACGAAGTCGTTGAACATCACGTCGCGCCGATTCACGCCGTAGCCCTCTTGGAGGAACTCGTCCTCCGCGCCGCGAGCGTGGACCAAGATTACGTCGGCGTCGCCGTCCTCCGCGGTTCGGATGGACGCGCCGGTGCCCTTCGCGAGCGTCTTGACGGTGATGCCGAACGCCTCCTCGAACGGCGGGTGGAGTTCGTCGAGAAGGCCGGTGTCGTACGTGCTGGTGGTCGTGGCGAGCGTGAGTTCGTCGTCGCCGATTTCCGGAGACTGCTGTGATTCGGTCTCGTCTCCGGACTCGTCGCTCTGGCTGAGGGGGTTGCTGCTGACACACCCCGCGAGTCCGAGCGCCGCCGCGACGCCTGCACCCCGTAGGAACCGACGGCGTTGTATCGCCATGTGAATAACGGTGGTGGAGTCGGCTAATAAATCTTGGCGTGGCGGCGTAACCGAAATAGGTTGCAGAACGCGTACGATACAAATACGGTAGATGGAGGTAGTCGAACGACAGTGTAGTTCCTCGGCTATCTCCGCATGTCTGGACGCGTTAGCTGATTCGGTTACGTTCGCCACTTGCGGATTGCCAGGTGGTCCGAACCGGAGCGGACCGAGCGCGTCGGGAATCGCACAAACGAAGCGCGTAAGGAGCGCGAACGGCTACGCTATCCCAAGTAAATGAGCCACAAGGACCACTACTACAACAAGTCGAAGCAGGAGGGCTACCGCTCTCGCGCCGCCTACAAGCTCAAACAGCTCGACCGTGAGGAACACCTCCTCCACGACGAGAAGACGGTCGTGGACCTCGGAGCCGCCCCCGGCGGCTGGCTCCAGGTCGCGGCCGAGGAGGTCGGCGAGGGCGGCACCGTCATCGGCGTGGACCTCCAGCGTATCGACCCAATCGACGGCGTGGAGACGGTTCGGGGCGACATGACCGACGAGGAGACGAAAGCGGAGGTCCGCGACCTCGCGGGCGACTCGGTGGACGTGGTCCTCTCGGACATGGCCCCGAACATGACCGGCGAGTACAGCGTGGACCACGCCCGGTCGGTCCACCTCGCTCGTCAAGCGTTCGAGACGGCGCTCGACGTACTCGATTCGGGCGGCGATTTGGTGGTGAAGGTGTTCGAAGGACAGGACCTCCAACCCCTCCGCGAGGAGATGGACGAGGAGTTCCAGTACGTCCGGACGATGAGCCCCGACGCCTCGCGCGATTCCTCCTCGGAGGTGTATCTGGTCGCGAAGGGTCGGCTGACCGCGCCGGTCCGCGAGGGCGACGAACTCGAAGTCGAAATCGTGGACATCGGCTCGGAGGGCGACGGCGTCGCCAAGGTCGAGGACTATACGCTGTTCGTCTCCGACGTCGAGGAGGGAGAAACTGTCGAGGTCAGCGTCACCGAGGTCAAGCCGCGATTCGGGTTCGCGGAAGTCGTCTGAGTTATTCGCCCGTCTGATTCTTCGCCTCGTCGAGCCACGACGGCTCTTCGACCGTCGTCTCGTTCACGTCCGAGACGTTCATCGCGAACGAGACGTTCGCCGAGGCTCCGTTCTGCTCGCTCTCTAGCGACACCTCGAAGCTGTGGATGACGCCCTGCTCGTCCACGAGCATCGTCGCGTTGTAGTCCGCGAAGCTCGCGCCCTCGGGAGCCGAGACGTTGCTCCCGTCGGCTTCGAGGACAATGAGCGTCGTGCCGTCGATTTCGCGAACGTCGGTCGGCGTGAAGTTCGCCGCGGTCTCGCCGCCGAACTGGTCGACGTACGTCGCGCCGGAGTACGACTGCGGGACGAATTGCGCGCCGTCCGAGGTGCGCTCGCTCGCGTCGTACTGAGTCTGGCCGCCCGCGCTTATTCGAGTGTACTGGGTGTTTTCGGTCAGATACATCTCGCTCTGCTGGCCCGCCGCGGAGACGTTCGCGCGCATCTGTTCGCGGTCGTCGCTGACCGCGGCGGTCATCGCGACCGATTGGTTCCCCATCGACGTGTTCTGGGTCGAATCGACGCCGAGTGTGAAGCTACTCTCGTCGAGCGCGTCGGCGTGGGCCTGCGTGAGCGCCGTGAGGTTGGTTCCGGTCTCCGAGACGCCGTCGGGGTACTCCATGTCGTCCGTGGTCGGTTCGTCGGTCCCGCCGGGGAGCGCGCCGGTGCATCCCGCGAGCACGACGAGAGCACTGACGGCCAATAGCAGGAGGGCATTGCGTTGCACGTCTCACGTCGAATCACGGAAGGGCAAAGAGGTGTCGGAGTCGGTTCGAGTCCTGCGACTCAGTTCGCCGAGGCGGGCGCGGTCGGGACGTAGCCGCGCGAGCGCAGGTAGCCCACGACCGCGTAGACGAACGGCGTGTCCGCTACCGCGATGAGGAGCTTGAGGACGTACTGACCGACGACGAGCGCGAGCAACGCGTCGAGCGCCTGCGGGCTTCCGCCCCGAAGCGCGGGCATCAGCGCGAACCCGACGCCGACGAAGATGAGAGTGTCTATGAGTTGGCTCGACGCCGTCGAACCGACGTTGCGCGCCCAGAGGTGCGCGCCGTCCGTGTACTCCCGAATCTTGTGAAACGCGAACACGTCCCAGTTCTGGCTCACGAGGTACGCGAGCAGGCTGGCGACCACGATGTCGGTGCTCGCGCCGAGGACGCTTTCGAACGTCGCGGGGTCCACCTGACTGAAGGGCGCGGCGGGCGCGGCGATGGTGGACCACACGAGCACGAGCAGGACGAAGTTCATCGCGAAGCCGACGTGGACCACCTTCCGGGCCTCGGTCGGACCGTACAGCTCGGAGTAGCAGTCCGACGCGAAGAACGTCAGCGCGTACGCGAGCGCCGCGCCGGGCATCGCGAGCGAGTTCCCGGTGAACGGGAGCGACACCGGAATCGAGAACGCGAGGAGCTTCGAGGCGGTGAGTTGGGCCACCACGAGCGCGGTGATGAACAGGCCGATGAGCGCGACCCGCCCCACCGGAAGCGAATCGACCGTCTCCGCGTAGGCGTCACTCATTCTCCAGTCTCCCGTGACGCTCGTCTATCTCGTCGAGCACGTCGAGCATCTTCCGGACCGACGCCCGAACTGCCTCGCTCCGGTTCACGAACTTCCCGTCGTCGCCGACGTGTTCGTCGAGGTCGGCGAGGAGTTCGTCGGGCACTTCCACGCTTATCTTGGTCATACCCGGGTATTATCTCCGGAGGTGGGTTAAACTATTCGACAGTCGCCGCTCGTGGCGCACGTTTACTGTCGAGCGACGAACTCCTGCGGCCGATTGGGGTTCACGCCGTGGAAGACTGGCTCGTACTCTGTGACGCTCTCGGGGCCTTCGAGCACCGCCGCCATCATCTCGTCTTCGATGTCGTGAAGCGGATGGGTCGAATTCTGTCGAAACTCGATGAGTTGGTCGATATCGTCGGCCTCGATGTACCACACGAGGTAGTCGGCGTCGTCGGTCCGTTCGATGAACAGCGACAGCGTGTGGAGGCTTTCGCCCTCCCAGATTTCGAGGACTCCGTCCTCGTCGGCGCGTGCCTCCTCGGTCATCTCGGCGAGCAACTCTCGAAGTCGCTCGGTCTTCCCCGACTGAATTCGCTGTTTTCGCACGAACGTGTCCGCCATACGCTACGCTATCCTCGCAAAACACTTGAAATTCTTGCATCTTCGACTCGGAGAAGAACCGCTACTCGGGTCCTACCGCCGTCCGCCGAGCGTCACGACCCACAGGCCGCCGAGGCCGACGAGATACGCCAGCGAGAGCGGGATGGCGATGAGGAACATCGTGTAGAGGCTATCGGGAGTCAGGAACCCGGCGGCCGCGAACACCGCGATGGTGACTTCGCGCCAGCGGTCCTTCATCGCCTCGAACGAGACGATGCCGCCGCGCTCGAACAGCCACATCGTGAGCGGTACGTCGGCCAGCAGGCCGATGCCCGCGGTAGTGAAGAACACGAGCCAGAAGAAGTTGCTGACTCGGTAGGAGATTATCATCTCGGCGCGGGTCGCGTCGGCGACCAGCCACGAGATGACGCTCGGCGCGACCAGCGAGTAGCCGAGCGCGCTCCCCGCGACCAGACCGACCGCGATGGTGCCCGCCCAGAGACCGAACACCCGGCGGTCGCCGCCCGCCAGACCGCGTTCTTTCATCGCGGGCCACGCCCAGTAGAGCACGACTGGGAGAATCGCGATGGCCGCGAGCAGGGTCGAAATCTTGACCTCGAAGATGAGCGCCTCGACCGGGTGGAGCACGACGATGTTGAGTATCTCCTCGCCCGAACCGGGTTCGGGCCGGACTTCGGCGGGGAGTCGTTCGAGGAAGTCCTGCCGGATGTCGCCGATGCCGCCGGTGTAGAGGAACGTGAACACCGCGGCGAGGACCGCCATGAAGATGCCCACCAGCCAGAACATCTTCGAGGTGAGGCTTTCGAGGATGAACCGGATGTCGTAGTACCACCCGCCGATGTCCTCCTCGGTCGTCTCGTCCTCGGTGAACGCGTCGGCCATGCCCGCGGCGGTGCTCTGCATGACGTTCTCGGACTCCTCGGTCTCGGATTCGCGCGGGAACGTCGCCTCCTCGTCCTCGTCACCGTCCTGCGCTTCCGCCTCGGTGGCTTCGTCGGCGTCCGATTCGTCGGCCTCCTCGTCGGGGTTGAATTCGTCCCACCGGTCGAGGATGGCTTGAGCCTTCTCGGCCTCGTCGTCGTCCATCGCCTGCCGGGCGTAGTCCACCGCCTCGTCTTCGCCCATCTCCTCGAACACCTCGGGCGGGGCGGCCCGAACCGCGCCCGCGTCGAGGTTCTCGATGTCGATTTCGGCGGGTGCGCCCGAGCGCCTCGGCTCCGGCCCGGTGCCCACGTCGTCGAGGGCTTTGAACACGTAGTAGAGGGTCGCCAGCACGAACGTCGCGACCGCCACACCTCCGGCGACAGCCAGCACGGACTGGGTGCGCGGCAGTCCGACGACCGACTCGATTGGCGGAAGCTGGTACGCCGCCGGAAGCTGGCCGTTCACGTAGTCGCGACCGCCGCCGGTCAGCGCCATCCGGACGCCGACGAAGACGAGCGCCGGGAACCCGAAGATGCGAATCCAGTCGTCGCGAATCACGCCGCGAACGCTGATGCGCTCGTTGCCGCGCTTGAGCGTCACGACGAGCTTAGTGAGGTAGAGACTGAAGACGTAGAGCAGGATGAGCGGCGTCGCCCACATTATCTGAGTGAACGGGTCGGGCGGCGACGCGAGCGCTCCGAAGACGAAGATGCCCATGATGGCGTAGCGCCACTTGTCGCGGAACGTCTCGTAGGGGACGATGCCGGTGTATCCCAGACTGCTCATCGCGAGCGGAAGCTCCGCGGCCAGCCCGAACGACAGCGAGAGAAAGAGGATGAACTCGGTCCACTTCACGATGGAGTAGTTGGTCTGGAACCCCGCGGTGAGCGCGTTGTCCGCGAGGAACTGGAACATCAGCGGGAAGAAAACGGCGTAGCCGTAGAGGATGCCGCCGCCGAACAGACCGAGCGCGAGCAGGCCGAGCACCGCGAGCTTCCACCGGGCGATGGGTGATTCGGGATACCACGACCGGTCGCGGAACGAGTCGCGGGCGTAGTAGAGCAGCACGGGGAACGCGAGGATGATTCCGGCGATGACGCCTATCTTCGCTTGGAGCAAAATCACGTCGAACGGCGTCACCGCGACGATGTTGATGCTGTCGGCGACTTCCTCGGACATCTGGGCCTTCGTGACCTCTTCGAGGAACGGCCAACCGACGCCGCGAAGTGCGTAGAAACAGCCTAAAAAGCCCAGCAGGAAGACGATGAACACCTTTCGAAGGTGGTCTTGGGCGGTCGAGAGCACCGCACCGATGGTTTCGCGGCCGCTGTTGACGGCGCGGGCGGTGTCCTCGTCCACGATGCTACTTCCAGTTCCGGACATTCCTTGGGCGTGGTAGCCGTGTCGTAGTTATCAATCTTCTCGTTGCGTCAGCAAACGGGCCTGTCGGCGTCGAATCTCGGCCCGACCGGCCTCTATTCTCGAAATCGAGCGAGTAATAAAATGTGCTGCGGGATTACGCGGATATTACCGAATCGTTCGGCTCGGCCGCTCACATAAGACCTATAATACACCCGGCGCTTAGACCGACTGAATGGCTGACGAACCGGAGGCGACCGCCAACAACCTCTCGCCCGCCACGAGCGACGGGACGCGCGACTCGGTGCGGGACCCCGAGCCAGCCGAGCCGCCGTCGGACCCGACCGAGCCGCTCGAAGACGAGGAGATGCCGCTGACCGAGCACATCGAGGAGATGATAAAGCGGCTCGCGGTCGTCATCGTCGTCGCGGGGGGCATCACCGCCATCGCGCTCCCGTTCGGCGAGGAGGTCATCAACTTCCTCTGGTATCACATCATCCCGCTGGAGGAGGTCGGTCCCGAGGCTCGCCCCCGGATTTACCACCCGCTGGCGCTGGTGCTGACCGAACTCAAGGTCGCCAGCCTCGCGGGCGTCATCTTCGCGCTCCCCATCATGGTCTACCAGACCTACCTGTTCATGAAACCCGGTCTCTACCCTCACGAGCGCCGGTACTACCTCGCGGCGGTGCCCACCAGTCTCGTGCTGGCGTTCGTGGGCGTGAGCTTCGCGTACTTCCTCGTCCTGCCCGCGATTTTCACCTACTTCATCTACTACACCGACGACGTGGCGATTCTCGCGTTCGGCCTCTCGAAGACGTTCAACCTCATCCTGATGTTGATGGGCTATCTCGCCGTCGTGTTCCAGATTCCGCTGCTCATCATGCTCGCCATCATGATGGGGCTGACTACCCGCCAGTGGCTCGCCGACCGCCGTCTGCTGTTCTGGGGCGCGTTCCTCGGCGTCTCGTTCCTGTTCACGCCCGACCCGACCGGGATGGCTCCCATCCTCGTCACCGCGACGATGATACTGCTGTTCGAGGGGACGCTGCTCCTCCTCAAGTGGACCGGTCGCTGACGACCGGCGCGAACCTCCCAGTCAACGAGAGCTTTCCCGCGACGTAATCGCCGTATAACTAACCGTGCGGAACTCCTACGGTGAAGTAGCGTTCGCGCCTGCCACTAGCTCGCGTGCCAGCAGCTATACATCGCAGTTCGCGTGCCAGCAAACTGCCACCCTGGGTGCGAACGCCCATGCCACTTTCTACGACCCCGAGCGAACAGCGACCGTACCGAACAACGTACAGCGACCGTACCGAACAACGTACAGCGACCGTACCGAACAATACACAGCGACGGCCAGCGACCGCGCCGAGTCGGCGCGGTCGCTGGCCGTCGCTGGCGGCTGACTACTCCGCGGTGGGGTAGTCGGCGTCGAAAACGTTCTCCACCAGTGGCTCGTCGTCCGACCCGCTCTCGTCTCGTTCGCTCCCGTCGTCTCCGTCGGGACTCACGCTCCCCGTCTCGTAGCCGTGGAGGTCGAGGGTCACGTGGTCGAATCCGGCGTCGGTCAGGTGGTCGCGGGCCGCCGCCACGAAGTCGGGATTCAGTGCGGCGTCGAGTTCGTCGCGCCCGACCTCGATGCGGGCGAGGCCGTCGTGGTCGCGCACCCGGAACTGCGAGAAGCCCCACTGCCGGAGGAGGGTTTCGGCCTGCTCGACCCGCGAGAGTTTGTCCTCGGTGACTTCGAGTCCCGTGGGAATCCGCGAGGAGAGACACGCCATCGAAGGCTTGTCAGCCACCGAGAGACCGTACCGGTCCGCTAACTCCCGAACCTCGTCCTTCGTGATGTCGTGAGCGAGCAGCGGCGAGTAGGCGTCGAGTTCCTCGACCGCCCGGAGTCCGGGTCGGTGGCCGCCGTCTGCGTCGCTGGCGTTCGTGCCGTCGCAGACGACCGGAATCCCGAGGCGTTCGGCGGTCTCGAACATCTTCCCGAGACGCATCGTCCGGCAGTGGTAACACCGGTCGTCGTCGTTGACGACGAAGTTCGGGTCGTCGAGTTCGGAGAACGAGACGATTTCGTGCCGGATGCCGATTTCCTCGGCGACCCGATTCGCGTCTTCGAGTTCGGCCGCGGGGAGCGTCTCGCTCTTGGCGGTACACGCCACCGCGTCGTCGCCGAGCGCGTCGTGGGCGAGCGCCGCGACGACGCTCGAATCCACGCCGCCAGAGAACGCGACTACCACGCCGTCGCGCTCGGCGAGGTCAGCCCGAACCGCCTCCGCTTTCGCCTCGACTGTGGACATAGTCGGCGCTTGGAGCGGACGGGGGAAAAGCGCATTGACCTGCGCTAGAAGCGAACCGGCGAGCGACGACCGACCCTACTCCTCGGGAATGTAGTCGAGCAAATCCCACTCGAACTGCGCGAGGTCTTCGGCGGCGGGGTTGTCGCGGTTGATTTGGTACATCTGGCTGTTGCCGACCGTCCGCGTCTCCTCCACGATGTCGTAGGCCACGAGGTCGTCGATATGTTCGTAGAACGTGCTTCGGTCGATGCCTGCGAGACGCGAGATGTCGGTCGGATTGAGGTCGTGGTCGCTTTCGCCAATTAACACGGTCAGAATTTTCACTTTGGCGTGAGGACCGAGGACATCCGTTAAAATAGTATCCTCTGCTGGAGCCTCTCCGAATTCATCTTTCGCTTTTTGGGTACTCATGTTATACAACTAGATTCACGCCTTCTACTTAATGATTGTGGTGAAAATACTGTTTTCTTATGCCCTATACACTGCTTCACTGTCGAATAGTTCCAACAAGTATAAATGCGACGTAGGTATCAGTCACGCACAAGAGAATGGTCAGAGATGATAAAATACGTCTTAAGATTATACGGAAGCTCGCACGTAACAGAGTCACTGGTAGCCACAAGAAGCAGGTCGAAACCGTGAAAAATTGGGTCGCTACGAGCGACCAAGGCCGTGCAGAGGACCTGATTCGAGACATGATTCGCGACCCGAAAGCGCCACTCGAAGGCTACGGTGGAAGCAGGGACAACGTCCGTTTGACCGGCATTGAAGACGCAAAAGAGTACATCGAGGATCGCGGCGGCGACCTTCCGTGGGGTCTCCGAGACTGAATCTCGACCGCACACGCTACGAACGTTTTTATCCTAAGAGTCGGTACTACGCCCCGAATGGAGTTGGAGGCGATACCCGGCGTCGGGTCGAAGACGGCGGCGGCGCTCGCGGAGTTGGACGACCCCGAGGCCGCGCTCGAATCGGGCGACGTGGCCGAACTCGCGAGCGTCACCGGCATCACCGAGGGCCGGGCGGCGTCCATCGCGCGGGCCGCGGTTCGCGAGCGCCACGACGACCCCGGCGGCTTTCTGGCGACCGACCGCGCCGACGAACTCTACCGCGACGTGTTGAGCCTGCTGAAGGACCGAACCGTCACGAGCTACGGCGAGAAGCGGGTCGAAACCCTCTATCCGAGCGGCGTGGCGTCCCGAATCGAGGAGGTCCGCGAGTTCACAGCGACCGCAATCGAGCGCGAACCGGACGAGGAGGTGCTGGCCGCGCTCGCCGACGTGACGCCGCTCGCCGACCCCCGCGACGTGACGGTTCGGGACCGGTGTCTGGCGACCACCGACGCGGAGCGATACTCCGCGGCACAGCGCGAAATCCCGGAACTCAGCGTCGAGGTGGTCGAGGACGCCCGCGACCTCGCCGACCTCGCGCGTGGCTACTCGACCGTGGTCGCGCTCGACGAGGCGTTCGCGGGCGTGAGCGTCGAGGGCGACGTGCGAGTCGAACCCGACGCGCTGGAACGACCCGCCGACGTGGTCCCCGAGCGGTCGCTCGCCTTCTTCGCGGCCAACCGCGAGAGCCTGCGGGCCGCGGCGCGGGTCCACCGCGCCGCGGGCATCGACCCGCCGCTCGACCTCGACGCGCTCGATTCGGCGCTCGAACGCGTGGACTCGGACGGAACCGTGGTGGGCGACGACGAACTCGACCGGCTGACTCGCGCCATCGACGACCTCGACGCCGCGGTTTCGACCGCCGAGAGCGTGGCGAACGACCACCTCCGGGACGCCATCGAGGAGCAGGACGTGACCGTCGAGGGGTCTGACCTCCTCTCGCTGGTCGAGCAGGGCGCGGGCGTGGACTCGCTCCTCTCGCGCGAACTCAGCGACGAGTACGCCGCCGCCATCGCCGAGGCCCGCGACCACCTCGCGGAGTCGCTCGACCTCGATTCGGGCGAGCGCGAGGTCGCGCGCCGGGCGTTTCCCGAGGAGCCGACGTTTCCGGTCGAACGCGACGAGGACGCCATCTCGCGGCTCCGCGAGGACCTCGTGGCCGCGAAGGACCGCCGGGCGGCCCGCCGGAAGCGTGAACTCGCCGCCGACCTCGCCGACCGCCGCGACGCGGCCGAGGAACTGGTCCGGACCGCGCTGGAGTTGGACGTGGAGTTGGCAGTCGCGCAGTTCGCCGCCGATTTCGACTGCACGATGCCCGAGTTCGTCGATGTCTCCGACTCGGAAACCGAGTCGGAGGCACGCCGAACGGAGTTCCGCGCGGGCTTCGAAATCGAAGGCGGACGCTCACCCCTGCTCGACGTGGCCTTCGAGGACGTTGAGCCGGTCGAGTACGGCGTCTCGGGCGTGGCGCTCCTCTCGGGGGTCAACAGCGGCGGGAAGACCTCGACGCTCGACCTCGTAGCGGTCGTCACGATTCTGGCCCACATGGGTCTGCCCGTGCCCGCCGAGAGAGTCCGACTGGAGCGATTCGGGGAACTCCACTACCACGAGAAGACGCAGGGAACCCTCGACGCGGGCGCGTTCGAGACTACGCTCCGGGAGTTCGCCGGACTCACGAACGGCGGCGAGCAGACCGACGGAAGCGGGGACAGACTCGTCCTCGTGGACGAACTCGAAAGCATCACCGAACCCGGCGCGAGCGCCAAAATCATCGCGGGCATCTTGGAGGAACTCCGCGGAGAGGACGTGACCGGGGTGTTCGTCTCGCACCTCGCGAGCGAGATTCGGGAGGTGGCCGACTACGAAGTGGCGGTGGACGGCATCGAGGCCGAGGGACTGGCGGACGGCGAACTCGTGGTGAATCGGTCGCCGGTCAAAGACCACCTCGCGCGCTCGACGCCGGAACTCATCGTGGAAAAGCTCTCGGAGGGCGACGAGTCGGGCTTCTACGACCGACTGCTCGAGAAGTTCTGAGTCGGCGGCGCGGTCGGACGCTGGCTGATGCGCTCTCGGGCCAAAGTAGTTATTTCGTCGGGCGGTGTCGGTCGGGTCACCCCGGGGAGGGGGAACGTATGGCTCACGAATTCGGATGTCAACAAAGCGGCTGCGACTTCATGGTCCGCGCGAACGACCAGAACGAAGTCGTGAACATGGTCGAACAGCACGCCCAGAACAAACACGGCATGTCGATGGACCGAAACGACATCGAGAGCGAGATTAAACAGACGTGAACTCGAAAACGCGGGTCTGACCCCGCCGAACCGCCGATATTTCTCACCTGCCGAAAGGTTAAGTAGCTGGACGAGCGTGGTGAAAGTGATGGCAGACGACCCCGAGGAGGGGATGCTCTCGTGGGACGAGTCGGTGTTCCGCGACGAACACGTCTTCGAGATAGACTACGTCCCCGAGACGTTCGCCCACCGGGAGAGCCAGATGGAGAGCCTGAAGTACGCGCTCCGACCCGCCGCGCGCGGGTCGCGTCCGCTGAACGTCATCTCCCGCGGCCCGCCCGGCACCGGCAAGACCACCGCGGTCCAGAAACTGTTCGGCGAGCTTTCGGCCCAGACCGACGTGCGGACGGTACGCGTCAACTGTCAGGTCGATTCGACGCGCTACTCGGTGTTCTCGCGGGTGTTCGAGGGCATCTTCGAGTACGAACCGCCCTCGTCGGGCATCTCGTTCAAGAAGCTGTTCCGCCAGATAACCGAGAAACTGGTCGAGGACGACGAGGTGCTGGTGGTCGCGCTCGACGACGTGAACTACCTGTTCTACGAGGGCGAGGCGTCCGACACGCTCTACTCGCTCCTGCGCGCCCACGAGGCCCACTCGGGCGCGAAAATCGGCGTCATCGTGGTCTCGTCGGACCTCAACCTCGACGTCATCGAGGAACTCGACGGTCGGGTCCAGAGCGTGTTCCGACCCGAGGAGGTGTACTTCCCGGTGTACGACACCGAGGAAATCGCCGACATCCTCGGCGAGCGCGCCGACCGCGGCTTCCACGAGGGCGTCGTCACCGCGGACGTGCTGGACGAGGTGGCCCGACTCACGGCCGAGAGCGGCGACCTCCGGGTCGGCATCGACCTGCTCAGGCGCGCGGGCCTGAACGCCGAGATGCGCGCGAGTCGAACCGTCAGCATCGACGACGTGGAGGACGCCTACGAGAAGTCGAAGTACGTCCACCTCAGCCACAGCCTCCGGGCGCTCAACGACAGCGAAATCCAACTCCTCGAAGTCATCGCCCGCCACGACGGCGAGCGCGCGGGCGACGTGTACGACGCCTTCCACGAGGAGACCGGACTCGGCTACACTCGCTACTCCGAAATCATCAACAAGCTCGACCAGCTCGACATCATCGACGCGACCTACACCAACGTCGAGGGTCGCGGTCGGTCGCGCCAGCTCTCGCTCCGATACGAACCCGACGCTGTGCTGAATCGGCTGGAAGGGAGCTAGCGGTTGCGTTCGTGGCTCTCGGCGTAGCGCCGCCAGTCGTTTTTGAGTCGGGCTACGGCTTCCCAGAGACTCACGTCGAGTGGCTCTTTCGGCTCGTCCCGGCGATAGAGCGTGTCGATATGGACGTGCCCGTGGGCGGTGTCGATGCGAGCGATTTCGACGTTGGGACCCGTGCCGGGGTCAGCGCAATGAACGATAACTCCGAACTCTCGGGAAGTGTTCAGAGTAGCTGCTTGTCGGTGACGCCGTTGGCAGCAGTACATTTTACTCAGGAAGAGATGTAGCCACTCAGTTGTCTCGCCACATCTGCGGTACGTTCGTCGATGAGGGAGGTCATATGGAG
Organism: Halorussus amylolyticus; assembly: GCF_004143485.2. Classification (GTDB taxonomy): domain Archaea; phylum Halobacteriota; class Halobacteria; order Halobacteriales; family Haladaptataceae; genus Halorussus; species Halorussus amylolyticus. The sequence continues at coordinate 232,607 of NZ_ML974130.1, forward strand.
TTCTACTTCTGTAGCACTGTTGAGAGTCGCGAGCGCCCACGGGAGGACGTGACTTCGTTCCCCGAGTGGCTCGCCTTGGTAATCGTCGTCTCGGAGCGTGAGTGACTCCTCGTGATAGGTCTTCGTGGAGACCAAGACCGTAATAAGTTGCAAGCCGTGGTTCGGGAACCGAGGCGTTCCCAGAATGAGCATCGGGCGACCTTTGTCTGAGAGCGGGTCAGTTCCCCAGATGATGTCACCACGCTCTAGTTCACCGAACGCGGTCACTGCACTTCCTCCATCTCGTCAGTTTTCAACGCCTCAAGATACTCCTCGCCGTACTGCTCGTCTGCGGTCTGGTGGTGCTGGTGAAGCCGGTACGCTGATCGGAGCCGTTCCTCATCGTTAGTAATCGCCCAGTAAGGGCGCTTGTGCCGTACGAGACCGCGTTCCTTCAGTCGCGAGAGAATCGCACTGACGGCGTCCGTATCCAACTCAAGTTGCTCGGCAATCGTCGCTGCCTTCCACGCACGGTCGTCGTTCTCATCGAGGAACAACACGATTCGCTCGGTATCGTTCTGCTCCTCGAATTCGTCGTCGCTGGCGTTCTCGAACTCGTCGATATCGATGGTGCCACTCGACATAGAAGTAGTGTTGGTACCGTTGTTCCATAGCTGTTTGGGATGTTGGCAGTGTTCAGATAAGCGCGGTCAACGACCGTTGCGCTCGATGAATCAATCCCTTGGCCGGCCTGGTGGACTGAAAGGGCGAGGTCGGTCACGCTCGCGGTGCTCGCGTGACCTCGGGAGAGCTTCGCTCTCCCGGCGCTCGACGAACCCCGGCGACGTCTTCGGGAACGAAGTGACCGAAGGCCCGGAAGACGAGCGAAGCGACATCTTCCGGTGTAAGCACGACAGCGACTGAACGGAGCGACGCGCGCAGCGAGCCGCGGGAGTCGAGCGACCGAGGGATTTCGAGGACGTGGTCTCAGTTCCAACACGCCAATCTGAACAGTACCGTTGGCAGTGTTCAAAGTAGCTGATTCCATGCGAAGGCGAAGGTTTGTAGCCAGTTTTCGGCCGAGCGGTGGGTGGTGTGGCGGAAACGGTTAGCGAACTGGCCGGCTTGCGGTTTACCTCTTTGAAAAGACGTTCGACGCCGTCTCACTCGTACCGGAGCGCGTCGATGGGGTCTGTCCGCGCGGCGTTCCACGCCGGGTACAGTCCAGCGAGAACCCCGACGAGCACGCCAACGCCGACCGCGATGGCGAACCACTCCAGCGGGAAGACGAGGCTGAGACCGATGTACTCCGCGGCGGCGTACGCCCCGAGGACGCCGACCGGCGTGCCCGCGACCGCGCCGAGGACCCCGAGCATCACGGCTTCGAGCAGGAACAACTGGAGCACGTCGCGGTTCTGCGCGCCGACGGCCTTCATGATGCCGATTTCGCGGGTTCGCTCGGTCACGGAGACGAGCATGATGTTCGCGATGCCGATGGACCCCACCACGAGCGAGATGACCGCGATGCCGGTCACGAAGTTGGTGAGGGTGTCGAGCAGTTCTTCGAGTTGGTCCACCAGGTCCTGGTCGGTCCGGACCGAGAACTCGTAGTCGCCGGGCGCGAGGCTCGCGGCGTCCGACTCGTCGGCGAGGTACGCCCGAACCGACTCCTGCACCTCGGCGACCGCGCCGAAGTCGTTGGCGACCACGGTCACGGTGGGGTAGACGCGTTGGGTTTCGCCGGTCGCGGGACTCTCGATGGTGGTGTCGTAGAAGGGGTCGGTCGGCACGAACACCAGCGGTTGGGAGTCGAACCCCTCGAACGGCCCCCCGCCCGACGATGAGTTCAGCAGGCCGACCACCTCGGCGTCGGCCGACTCCCCGGAGGCGAGTCGCAGGGTGACCTCGTCGCCGACGGTGGCCTGCGACTCGAACAGTCGCGCGGCCTGCTCGTTCAACACGACCTCGCGCTCGCCCTGCTCGAACGCCCGACCCGAGACGAACGTCGCCGAGTCGAAGGAGGCGGGCGAGGTGGCGATGACTTGGCGCTGTGCCACCGTGTCACCCCCGGACGAGACTGCCGCGGTGGGGACGATTCCGCGCGGAACGACCGCCGAGACGCCCGCGACGTTTCGGAGTTCCGTGAGGTCGCGCTCGGTGAACACCGGCTGAGCGCCCGCGCCCGGCCCGGCGTTCTGCCCCTCTGGACCCGACCAGACGTAGACGTTCGGCGTGCGCTCGGCTCCGACCTGTCCGAGGATGTCGGCCTGCAGGCTCGCGCCGAGCGTGACGAAGGTGATGACCGCGCCGACGCCGATGATGATGCCGAGCGTGGTCAGCACCGACCGGAGTTTGTGGCTTCGAATGGCGCGCCAACTGAGTCGGACGCTTTCGAGGAACTCCATCAGAAGGCTTCGATTTCGACCCGGCGGGGGGACTCTATCTCCTCGATGCGCTCTATCGTCCCGTCGAGGACGTGAATCACGCGCTCTGCGTGTTCGGCGATGTGGCGCTCGTGGGTCACCATCAGGATGGTGTTGCCCTCGTCGTGGAGTCGCTGGAACAGCCCCATGATTTGCCTGCCGGTCTCGCTGTCGAGGTTACCGGTCGGCTCGTCTGCGAGAATGATGGCGGGGTCGGTTACGAGCGCGCGAGCGATGGCGACCCGCTGGCGCTGGCCGCCCGAGAGCTCGTTCGGCCTGTGGCCGGTCCGGTCGCCGAGTCCGACTTCGTCGAGGACGCTCTCGGCGTGACTTTTGCGTTTGCTCCGCGAGACGCCCTGAAAGACGAGCGGGAGCGCGACGTTCTCTGCGGCGGTGAGCTTCGGCATGAGGTTGAACGTCTGGAACACGAAGCCGATTTCGTCGCCCCGGACCCGCGTGCGGTCGCGCTCGGAGAGCGCCGACACCTCCTTGCCGTTGACGAACACCTGCCCCTCCGAGGCGGTGTCGAGACACCCGATGAGATTCAGGAGCGTGCTCTTGCCCGACCCGCTCGGTCCCATGACCGCGGTGTACGACCCTCGATGAATCGAGAGCGAGACACCGTCGAGCGCGTGGACCGGCTCGCCGAGGTAGTACGTCTTTCGCACGTCGCGGAGCGACACCGCGTCCTCGCTGTCGGTCGTCGTCTCCGGCCCGGCGTCCGAGTGGCTGGCAGCCATTGTCACCCGAGGTACGCGGGGGACGTTCAAAACGGTGGCGTCCGTTGCGGGCGGAAACGTGTCGTTGGGTCGGGTTCGGCCACACTTTTCACCTCGGAGCGCCCAGTCGCGACCATGAAGACGACCGGCGGAAGCGACCGAGCCAAGCGCGCGGCGGGCGAGAGCGCGGCCGACGCCGTCGAAGACGGTGCGGTGGTCGGCCTCGGCACCGGCTCGACCGCGGCCCACGCGATTCGCGCCATCGGGCGGGCGGCCGATAGCGGTCTCGACGTGCGCGGCGTCCCGACCTCGTTCCAGTCCCGAGAGCTAGCGAAGGAGGCCGGGGTCCCGCTCGTCGCGCTCGACGAGGTGAACGGTGTGGACCTCGCCATCGACGGCGCGGACCAGTTCTCCGGCCCGCACCTCGTGAAGGGCGGCGGCGCGGCTCACGCCCGCGAGAAGGTGGTCGATGCCGCGGCCGACAGGCTCCTCGTGGTCGCCGACCCGAGCAAGGCCGCCGGACGGCTCGACCACCCGATTCCGGTCGAGGTGCTCCCCGACGCTCGGACGACCGCGGCCGACGACGTGCGCGCGCTCGGGGGCGACCCCGCGCTCCGCGAAGCCGAGCGCAAGGACGGCCCGGTCGTGACCGACAACGGGAACCTCGTCCTCGACTGCGCGTTCGGCGAAATCGACCGACCGGCCGAGCTCGCGGCCGACCTCTCTGCGATTCCGGGCGCGGTCGAACACGGCCTGTTCGTTGGGATGGCCGACGAGATTCACGTCGGCACCGACGACGGCGTCGAAGTCAGACGGTTCTGAGGACGGGGTTCTGGAGCGTTCGGCGCGAACGAGATTCCGACGGCTTCGCGCTGCGAGCGCGAAGCCGTCGGCTGTGCGACGTGGCGTCGATAAAATAAAAGCGGGTAGTCCAGTTTACAGGTCGCGCGGCTGGACGGTCTTTCGGTCGTTGGCCTCGGCGCGGCGGGCCGCGTCGTCGAGGATGTCTTCGACGCGCTCGTCGAGTGCGTCGTAGAAGTCCGACGCCACGTTCTTGTCGTCCAGTGCGTCCTTGACAGCGGCTTTGACGATGAGGTCTGCCATACGAGTTGGAGTTTCCGCCGACTCCTAATAAAGCTTCCCAAATTCGAATGCGAACGGCGGCACGTGGCGTGGTCCACCGACATCTACGCAGGTGGCCGAAAACTATAAATACGAGTCAGTTGTGTGCCGTCCGGTCGAACTCGCGGACTCGGAGTCGCAGGGTAGGAATACGTAGAGCGTCCACACCCCAGTATGCGTGAACTACTCGAAGCAGTCGCGACGGGAGAGGTGAGCGTCGAGGAGGCCGAGGCGTCGCTCGCGGGCTACGCCACCGGAGAGGCCGGACGATTCGACGCGGCGCGCGAGACGCGCCGCGGCGTCCCCGAGGCGATTCTAGGCGACGGCAAGACGCCCGAGGAAGTCGGGGCGCTCGCCGCTACCGCGGTCGAGACCACCGGCCGGGCAATCGCGACCCGGACCGACGCCGACCACCAGGCCGCGGTCCGCGACCGCCTCGCGACCGACTTCCCGAACGCCGAGGTGACGGTCCACGACCGGTCGGGCGTGGTCGTGGCTCACGCCCCCTCGTTCGAGACTCCCGACGTCGATGCCACGGTCGGCGTGGTGACTGCGGGCACGAGCGACGCGGTTCCGGCGGGCGAGGCCGCTGTCATCGCCGCCGAGATGGGCGCGACCGTCGAGCGCGTCGAGGACGTGGGCGTGGCCGCGCTGACCCGCATCGTGGACCAACTCGACGGCCTCAGAGACGCCGACGTGCTGGTGGTGGCGGCGGGCCGGGAGGGCGCGCTCCCGACCGTCGTCGCTGGCTTGGTAGACACGCCCGTCGTCGGCCTGCCGGTCTCGACTGGCTACGGCCACGGCGGCGACGGCGAGGCCGCGCTCTCGGGGATGTTGCAGTCCTGTACCGTCCTGTCGGTCGTGAACGTCGATGCCGGATTCGTGGCCGGCGCACAGGCCGGACTCGTCGCTCGTGCCGTCGGCGCGAAGTCTCGGGAGGGCGCGGGCGACGAGTGAGTCGCCGACGGTTCGAGCGCGCGATTGTACTCCAGTGAGACGGTCTCGCCGGTCCGCGCCTCGCCGCGCACCCGGCAGGAGTTCTGATTCAACAAAAATTACTTTCTACTCTAAAAAATTGGCGTCGGTTTTTGGAAGCACTTTTGGTGATGGGGGACAAAGATTTGGACACTGGCAGTGTCCCTGCCAGTTGTGAACATGCCAAAGTGTGACCACTGTGGCGCGCACGTCTCCGAACGGTTCGCACGGGTGTTCGCCGACGCGAACGGCCACGTCAGAGCGTGTCCGGGCTGTTCGGCGAACGCTGGAATCGCAGAGGCCGCGCGTCAACGCGCGAGAAACGCATAGTCCACCTACTCGGGCGGGAAACCGAAGGACTGAACCACACCGCGCGAAGCCTGTCAGGCGTGACGGTCCACTGGGTGTACGTCATCGAATGTGACGACGGCAGCTTTTATACGGGCTACACGACCGACGTACAGCGCCGGGTCCGCGAACACGACCGCGGCGAGGGCGCGAAGTACACCCGCGGGCGCACGCCGGTCGAACTCGTTCACACCGAGCGATTCGACTCGAAATCCGCGGCGATGTCTCGGGAGTACGAACTCAAACAGCTCTCGCGCCCGGAGAAAGAGCGAGTAGTCGCCGACGAGTAGCCGGACGGCTACTCGTCGGCTTCGGCCCTCGGCGCGCTCAGTCCCTTCCTGCGCTCGGCTCCTCGTTGTTCGCGGCTAATCGTCGGCTTCGGCCCGCTCGGAGGAGATGCGAGGCTCGATGAACGCGTACTCCACCATCTGCTCGCCGAGCTTTCGCACCCGGTCTTTGATGCCCTCGTCCACGATTTCGCCGTCCTCGATTTTGTCGCGGGCGTTTCGGATGCCGACCTGATGGGGGAGGACCCACGCATGCACGCCGCGGGCGGTCACGCGCATGTGGTCGAGCGTGCTCCCGAACGACCCGCCACCGGCCGAGACCAGCAGGCCAACCGTGGTGTCCTCGTACTCGTCCCACCCGCAGTAGTCGTGGACGTTCCGGAACGCCGCGGAGTACGACCCGTGGTAGACCGGGCTTCCCCAGATGACCGAGTCCGCCTCCCGAATCTCGCGCTTGAATTCGGTCGCTTCGGGCGGTTCGTCCTCGTCGGGGTCGAACATCGGGAGGTCGTACTCGCGCACGTCGAGGAGTTCGGTCTCGGCACCTTCGGCTTCGGCGGCGTCGAGCGCGTGGCGGAGGGCGGTTCGGGTGTAGCTTCCGTCGCGCATGCTCCCCGCGAGCGCGACGACGGTCGGCGTGGATTCCATTACTCGGTGAGTAGGCCCTGACGACGAAAACCCTTTCCGGAACCCGATTTTTGTAAAAATCTAGATACAAACCGGACGAACGTCAACGGCGCTCTGTCCGCACGGGCACCTCGCCCTTCGGTTGGAGCGTGACCGCCGCCGAGAGGTCGAGGTCGTCGTAGCGTCGGTCGAACGTCCAGTCGCGGGCCACCGTGGCGACCGCGAGTTGGGCCTCCACCATGGCGAACTGCCGACCGATGCACCGGCGGGGGCCGCCACCGAACGGAAAGTAGGCGTACTCGGGTCGGTCGCGGTCGGCTTCCAGCCACCGCTCCGGTCGGAACGCCTCGGGGTCGTCCCAGAATCGGTCGTCACGGTGGAGGACCCACGTCGGCAGGACGAGAAGCGACCCCTCCGGCACCGCGTAGTCACCGAACGTCACGTCCTTGGCGGGTTCGCGTCGAATTTCGTGGGCTGGCGGGTAGAGGCGCATCGCCTCCTTCACGACGGCGTCGACGTACTCGAACTCGAATACGTCCTCGACTGTCGGCCGCCCGTCCACGACCTCGTCGAGTTCCTCGCGGAGTCGCGCCTCCGCGTCGGGGTTCCGCGACAGGAGGTCCCAGACGTACGTCAGCGTGAGCGCGGTAGTCTCGTGACCCGCGAAGAGGAAGGTCAGCATCTCGTCGCGTATCTGCTCGTCGTCCATCCCCGCGTCCGCGTCCAGCAACATCGACAGCAGGTCCTCGCGGTCGGCGTCACCGCGCCGACGCTCGTCGAGAATGTCGTAGACCTGCGCTTCGAGGTGGTCCTTGGCGCGGTTCGCCCGCCGGAGGAAGGGGACGGGCGCCCAGTCGGGCGCGAGGAACGTCACCGGCTGGTTCCGGGGCCGGAGGGGTTCCTGCATCGCCTCAACCGCGTCGTAGATGCCTCGTGCTTCGAGGTCGATGTCCTCGCCGAACATCGCCTCGACCAGTATCTCCAGTGTCGTGCGCATCATCTCCTCGCGTAGGTCCACGGTCCCGCCGTCGCGCCAGCGCTCGACGGTGTCCTCCGTCCGCGACACCATGATGTCCGCGTAGTTGCGGATGTGGCTCATGTAGAACGCCGGCTGAATGGCCTCGTGCTGGCGTTCCCAACGGTCGCCCTCGCTGGTGAGGAGGCCGTCGCCGACGATTTCCCGGAGCCTGTCGGTGCTGTCGTCGTGCTTCGGGAAGGTGTCGGTGTCCTCCAGCACCCGCTTCACGTCGTCGGGGTCGGTCAACATGTAGGCGTCCCAGCCGATTATCTCGTAGTTGACGACCCGGCCGTACTCGTCGGCGCATCGCTCCCGGAAGTCGCAGGGGTCGCGGGCCCACTGGTGGGTGTTGCCGACCACGGGCAGGCCGCGCGGTCCCGGTGGCGTTTGCGTCGTCATACGTAACGATAGGGACCGGTCGGCCCTGACTCTACTGCCGCGAATCCACGGCTTCTTTATAAGTGACAAGCGTACGCCGAGGCATGCGGTACGCACGAGTCCGAGTCACGCCGACCGAGGGCGCGGGCGAACACCCGCTCGGCGAGCGCCTCGCGGAGGTCGAGGGCGTCACGCGCGAGCGAATCCATCGCTTCGAGTTACTGGACGACGGCACCGGCCTGTTGCTCGCCGAAGCGAGCGGCGACCAGGACCGCTACGAGCGACTCCTCGACGAGAGCGAGTTCGTCCACGATTACGCCGTCACCGGGGAGGAGGGTAGCTGGTACGCCTACGTCCACTTCGAGCCGAACGACCGAATCAGACGCACGCTGACCGCGCTCCGCGACTCGGAACTGATGATAGAGATGCCCATCGAGGCGCTTCCGGGCGGGACGCGCGAGATGACCTTCGTCGGTGACGAGGGCGCGTTCACCGATGCGATACCAGCCGACACCGACGCCTACGAGGTCGAACTGCTCGAGACCGGCGAGCGCCCGCCGCGAGCAGACGACCTGTTCGCCCGCCTCACCGAGCGCCAGCGGGAGGTGTTGGAGGTCGCGCTCGAACTGGGCTACTACGAGGACCCGCGGCGGGCGACCCACGAGGACCTCGCCGGCGAACTCGGCGTGTCGCCCGGCACGGTGGGCGAACACCTCCGAAAGATAGAGTCGCGGGTGTTTGGACAGTTCGCCCGCGGGCGGTGACGCACGCGGTGGTTTTTTCGCCGGGGGAAGCGATTGGCCGGATATGGAGACGCCGATTTCGTTCGGAACCGACGGCTGGCGAGCGACGTTGGACGAGTTCACCGCCCCTCGCGTCCGGATGGTGGGACAGGCGGTCGCCGACTACCTCAGAGAGGTCGAAGACCGCGACGGGGGAACCGTCGCGGTCGGCTACGACGCCCGCGAGACCTCGCGGGGGTTCGCCGAGGAACTGTGTCGCGTGCTGGCCGCCAACGGCTTCGACGCCCTGATTCCGCCCCGGGACTGCCCGACGCCGCTGGCCGTGTGGACCGTCGCCGACCGCGACCTCGCGGGCGCACTGGTGGTGTCGGCCAGCCACAACCCCCCGAACTACAACGGCGTGAAGTTCTTTCCCCACGACGCCGCACCCGCGCTCCCTGAAGTCACCGACGAAATAATGGCGCGAATCGCCGAACCCCGCGCGCTCTCCGAGGACGAGCAGGGGAGCGTCCGCGAGGAGGACCTGCTCGAACCCTACGCCGAGCACCTGTTCGACCTCGTCGATGCCGACCTGGACGGTCTCGAAGTCGTCTACGACGCGATGCACGGGTCGGGCCGAGGATTCACCGACCAACTCCTCGAACGCGCCGGGGCCGACGTCGAGCGCCTGCGGTGCGAGCAAGACGCCGAGTTCGGCGGCACTAACCCCGAACCGAGCGCCGAGAATCTACAGGGTCTCGTCGAGGCGGTCCGCGGAGGCGACGCCGACCTCGGTATCGCCAACGACGGCGACGCCGACCGAATCGCGCTCGTCACGCCCGAGCGGGGCTTCCTCGACGAGAACCTCTTTTTCGCCGCGACGTACGACTACCTGCTCGAAGACGACTCCGGTCCCGCGGTTCGGACCGTCTCGACCACCTTCCTCGTGGACCGCGTGGCCGAGGCCCACGGCGAGGAGGTCGTCGAGACCGCGGTCGGCTACAAGTGGGTCGCCGAGGCGATGGGCGACTACGACGCCCTCATCGGCGGCGAGGAGTCCGGTGGCTTCTCCATCCGGGGCCACAACCGCGAGAAGGACGGCGTGCTGATGGCCCTGCTCGCCGGGGCGGTCGAGAGCGAACGCTCCTACGACGACCGGGTGGACGGCCTCCTGAGCGAGTTCGGTGAGATACATCAGGACAAGGTCAGCGTCGATTGTCCCGACGACCAAAAACAGCGCGTCCTCTCGGAGTTGGAAGCCGAACTTCCGGACGAGGTGGCGGGCGAACACGTCGAGGACGTGAACACTACGGACGGCTTCAAGATTCTGCTCGACGACGGTTCGTGGCTCCTCGTCCGGCCGAGCGGCACGGAACCGAAGATGCGCGTCTACGCCGAAGCGGGGAGCGCCGAGCGCGTCGCGGCGCTGCTGGAGGCGGGTCGGGAACTGGTCGAACCGCTGGTGTAGCTACGTCTCGACTTCGAAGACGCCGCGAAGTCGCCCCTCGCCGACCGACGAAACCTCGAATCCCAACGATTCGTAGAACGGTCGCACGCTCGGGTCGAACTCCGCAACCAGCGGCCGCCGAGCGACACGCTCGGCGGCCGCTTGGACGAGTCGGGTGCCAAGACCCCGCCCGCGGCGCGCGCGCCTGACCGCCACCGCGTCCACGCGCGCGCCGTCGGTTCGGGGCACGAGGACGAGCGCGCCCAGAATCGGCCCGCCCTCCGCGGCGACCAGCACGTCGCCGGTCTCGATTCGGGTTTCGAGGTCGTCCCGAACGTCGAGCATCGCGGCGTCGAGAACGCGACGCACGCCGAGCGAATCGTCCGGGGTCGCTTCGCGAATCCCGACGCTCATTCGTCGGCTTCGAGCATTCGGTCCACCATCGCCAGCACGTCGTCCGTCGATGGTCGGTCGGCGGGCTTGTCGCCGCGGTGGACGGCGAACAGTTCGAGCCCGTCGCGGGCGTCGAGAATCGCGGTCTCGGGCATCCGTCCCACGATGTCGAGTCGCTTCCCGAGCGCGCCGAATCGCGTCGGTTGGCCGTACTGGTCGGCGACCGACTTCTCCTCGTCGGCGGCGAGCGCGAACGGGAGGTGGAACTTCTTCTGCCACTTCTCGGCCTTCGCCTTCGGTTCGGGCAGGACCGACACGACCGCGGCGTCGCGGTCCCGGAACTCCCCGTAGCGGTCGGCGACCTCCTCGACCTGCTCGCGGCAGTTCCGGCAGCGGTAGTCGCGGTGGAAGAAGACGACGATGGCGTCGTTGTCCGGGTCGGCGGCGAGGTCCGAGAGAACGACCGGGTCGGGACCCGCTCCGGCGTTCGGGAGTTCGAAGTCGAGAGCCGAGACGCCGAGACCCCGGCGTTCGCGGTCGAACTCGGGTATCGGCCCGGCGTCCGCCTCGTCGCTCCCGCCCTTGATGAGCCGAAGCACTTTGACGTGGTCGGCTTCGACCGGCTGGTCCTCCGGCACGGGGCGGCCGTCCACCATCACCGACACCTCGTGGGGGCTGAGGTCCACCGCCGCGAGCAGGTCGGCGTAGGTCGCGTCCTCGACTTCGAGGTCGTGGCTCCCCTCGCCGACGACCTCGACGGTGACGTTCATGGGATGAGTTTCCGCGCCGCAGGTGGTAAGCGTGTCGGGGCCGAGATTCCCCGTCGCCGACCGCTTCGGCGGTCAGTCGTCGCGGTCACCGACCGCGACGACCTCGGTGTCCCGGTCGCCGACGAGCAGTTCCTCGACGGTTCGGACGACCGTCTCGGGGTCGGCGTCGCCGCCGGCCTTCTCGACGCTCCCGACCGAACCCCGGTCGAAGGGCACGTCGAGCGCGGCGTACACCGGGTCGAGAACGTCCGCGATTTCCTCGTGGTCGCGGACCACCACGACGCCCGAGACGAGCGCCGCGTTCTTCCGCACGCGCTGGGCGACTCCGACCAGTTTGCCGTCGCGCTGGAGCGAGTAGTCGCCCGCACAGAAACTCGCCTCGGGTTCGCCCCGGAGCGCGGGCACGCCGAGCCGCCAGAGCGCGCGCTGGACGGCTCTGGTGGTCTCGTCGTAGCGTTCGTCCATCCCGACCCGCATGTCGTCGAGCGGGACCGCGTGGGCGAACGCGACCGTGTTGCCGGTGTACGCGACCGCCCGCCCGCCGACAGACCGCTCGACCGGGTCGAAGCCGGTGGCGCGAGCGACTCGCTTGGCGACGTCGTAGCCGTCGGCCCGCGAGTCGCGCCGCCCGAACGCGAGCTGTCGGTGGGGTCGCCACACCCGAATCGCGGCCTCGCCGGTCGCCGCGGTCCGTTCGAGCATCGCGGCGGTGGCGTTCCGGTCGGCGTTCGGCGAGTCCGCCCGCCCGCGGAGTACGCGCATATCCGGGGGTTGCATCCGGAGTACCTAAATCCACCGGGGTTCGAAGTGCGAGCGATGGTCGTCGTTCCCGCGGGGGTGCTCGAACGCTACCCCCGGTTCTCGCTGTACAACTCCCCCTACGTCGCCCACGACGAGGGGTGTGCAATCGACCTGTATCCGCAGACCGACGACGCTCCCGACAGCGACGATGCCGTCAACTCCGACGACGCGCCGAGTCCGGTCGCGGGCGAGGTCGTCGCCACCCGGACCGTCTCCGCGCCGCCGAAACCCTACGCCGTTGCGAACGACCACCTCATCGTGGTGGACACCGGCGACCACCTCGCGCGGATGCTCCACGTCGAACCTGGTGTCGAACCCGGCGACCGAGTCCGGGTCGGCGACTCGCTCGGAGAGATGGTCCGGTCGGGCTTCTTCGCGCCGTGGGTCGATAATCACATCCACCTCGGCTTTCGGGAGCGCGACGCCGACCCCTATCGAGCGTCGGGGTCGCTTCGGGTCGAGGCGGGCGTCGAAGTCGAGCCAGTTCTGTGGGACGGGGCCGGGGTCGTGGTCGAGCGCGCCGACACCTACGTCGTCCTCGATTCGCCCGACCACCCCGCGCCCGGCGAGCGGTTCGCCGGAATCGCGTGCGAGGAAGGGGAAGTACTGGACGGCGGGCTTCCGCACTACGACGGCGGCGGCGTTCTCGGCGGTGACACTCTCGGCGAGGAGTCGAACGACGCGAGCGAGACCGCGGCGGCCGCCGCGGTCTCGCTCGCGGGTCGGCAGGTAGGGGTCGCAGAAGGCCGAACCGTCGCGTGGGACGACGTGACCGTGCTGGCGAACGGGACGCCGATTACCGGGATTTCGCTGTGCTGTTCGCGACGAGCGTCGTTCGGCGCGAAATTGGTGTGTCCCGACGCGGAATTCACGGTTGGCGAGGAAGTCGAGGTGCGCTTCGAGGCGCAGACCCCCCCGGCGTGACCCGGACATCTTTGAAAAATTTTATATTGTATTCCCGACGGTTGCTAACCGTAGCATGTCACGGACGGTTAACGTGGTCTCCGGGCTGTACGACGCGGTGTTCCGACCAGCGTCGCTCGTCGAGGCACGAACCGTCCGCGAGCGACAGGGCTCCGTGTTGAATCAGCTCCGGCAGTTCCGACAACTGGTCGTCGTCTACGTGGTCAATCTCGCGGCGTACGCCGGGCCACTCACCGTCGCGGGCTTCGGCCGACAGAACGTCCCCGCGATGCCACCGTGGTTCGAGGGCGCGCTGGCCGGGCTCGGTACTCCCGAGGCGTGGGAGCTCCTGTACGCGTTCGCTCAGAACTCGCTGTTCCTGTTGGCCGCGACGGCGCTGACGTTGCTGAGCGTCCACGTTTCGATGGTATTGACGCTCCAGTCGAGCGGGGTCCTTCGGTCAGCGTACGCGGTCATCTACAGCACGAGCGCGTACCTCGCCGGAATCTTCACCGTGGTCTGGTATCTCTCGACCACGTCGGGCGTGACGGCGGCCCGAACCCTGGTCGTCGATCTCCAGAAGACGTTCATCTACGCGGTCATCGACTGGTTCGGTGCGGACCTCGGACTCCCCGGCGGGCGACCCGGTTCTCTCGAATTCGGTCAGCTCACCCCACACGGGCAGTCGGTCCTGGCGGTTCTCGCCGTTCTTGTCGCGTACTACCTCTACTCGCTGTACCTCGGTGCGCGCATCAATCATGGGGCGAGCCGGACCGACGGACTACTCGTGGTCATCGCGGTGGCCCTCTCACCGGTCGTCTACATCGGAGCGTCGATACTCACGTACACCGTCTCCACCGTTCCCGTACCGTGACGCCTTCCACTTCGACACTATGAGCGCCCAAACACCCGACACGCGCGACGAAGACGTACCGACCGACGCAGAGAGCGGCGCGACGACGCCGGAGTCGGAGCGGAAGACGGTCTCGACACCGATACGGACTCACCCGACGGTTCGGCCGACGCTAATCTGGCTCGGCGTCGTGACGGTGCTCGGGGTCGGAGTGATCGCGGCTATCTGGACCAACACCGATCTGGTCGGCGGTCCGCAAGTGGCGAACGTCGTGATTCAGGCCGTGGGGCTGCTGACGTTACTGGGCATTCTTCGGTTCCTGGCCCGAGTGTACGTGCTCCGGCAGACCAAGTACGTCGTCGATGAGGACACCATCACGCGCCAGTACGAACTGTTCTTCCGGACGTGGCAACGCACGGTTCCCGTCTCGAAGGTTCGGAGCCACGAACTACGCCAGAGCAGGGTCCAGAAGTTGCTCGGCTACGGTACCATCTCGCTGAATCAGGGGCTGGGTGCCATCGAACTGGAGAACGTCACGAGCCCGCATTCGTTGTACGACGACGTCAGTACCTTAGTCGAGCAATGAGCGACGACTCGATGTCCCGAGACGGTTCGTGCGTCGTCCGTCGTCGCGACGTCCTCGCAACGGTCGGCTCGCTCGTTGCTTCCTCGGGCTGTCTCCGGCTGACGGCGACCGGGGAGGGTACGACCACTCGGGAGACCCAGTCGGACGACGACACCACGACCGGCGAGGACGCGCCGACCGACACCGAGCAACCCGACTCGACGACCGAGACGACCGAGACGACCCCGGAGTGGGACGTCGAGTTGGACCCCCAGTGGAGCCAGCACTTCGAACCGGGCGAGCACGTCCTCGACGACGACGTGCTGTACGTCGCCGACCGCGACCAGACGAGTGACTTGGGACTGCTCGCGCTGAACGTCGCCGATGGCTCTGAGCGCTGGACGGTCTCGGCACCGTACCGGACGCGCTCGCTCTCGCTGGCCGGCCGGACCCTCTACGCTGGCGTGGGAGAGAGAACCGAAAGCGACGGCGCGCTGTACGCCGTCGACGCCGAATCGGGGTCCGCAGAGTCCGTCTTTGACGCCGACCAGTCGCCGACGGTCGGCCCGCCGCTGACCACCGACGACACCGTGGTCTTCGGGACCACCTACCACGACGAAGGCGAGGACCGCCTCTACGGCCTCTCGCGGGACGGGTACGACGTCTCGTGGTCGTCGAGCGTCGAGGACGGCTACTACACCGGCGGCGTCCTCGCGGACGGCACCGCCTACCTCGGCGGGTTCGACTACCAGTTCGGAGCCCTCGACCCCGAGACCGGCGAGTGGGCGTGGCAAGGGAACTGGCAACTCGCACCCGACACCGACCCCGTGGTCCGAGACGGGTCGCTGTTCTTTGTCGACACCGACCGCGGGCTCGTCCGCCTCGACCCCGAGACCGGCGAGAGCGAGTGGTCCCACGAGGTCGAGCGGGAGACGAACGTCGTCTCGCACGTCTCGGGACCCGTGTTCGACGGCGACGTCGTCTACCTCACGGTCGGCCCGAACGTCCACGCCACCGAAGTCGGCGGTGACGGTCTGTGGTCGGTCGAACTCCCCGAACCGGTTCGGTACTCGCCAGCAGTCGTCGGGGACGTGGTGTGGGTCGCCACGCAGGACACCGATGTCCTCCACGGTCTCGACGTCGAGACCGGCGAGACGGTGTACCGCGAGCAACTGCCCGCCCGGACCGAGCGGACGGTCGCCGCTGGCGACCGATTGGTCGCGTTCCTCGACGACCGCGTGTTGGCGTTCACGGTGTCTCGACCGTAAACGCCTCGACGCCCCGGTCGTGTTCGACGTAGAGAACGTCGTCGGAACTGGCGAGCCACTTGCCTTCACCGTCGAGTTCCGTCTCGAACAGCACCTCCTCGTGGGTCGGTTCGACCGCAAGGAGTCGGTTCTCGACCGTGAGAATCCAGACGTAGCCCGCGTGGAACTCCGGCGGAGTCGTGACGTACGTCTCTTCGCCGGTGTCGACCAGCTTCCGACCGTTCGAGCCGTCCGCCTCGACCGCGTAGAGGCCGTCGAAGCCGCCGACGTACAGGGTCCCGTCGGCCAGCGTCGGCGCGGTGTGGAGGCGTCTGTTCTCGAAGTTCCACTCCTCTATTCCGCTGGCGACGTCGAGCACACGGAGTCCCTCGTGGGCCGTGAGATACGCGACGCCGTCTTCTACGAGCGGACGCCCGCTAATCCCCCAGTCCGTCGAGGTGCCCTCCGAGCCATCGTCGAGGGAATATGTCGCGAAGTGATTGGCGTAGCCGACGAACACGGTGCCGTCGGCGATGGTGATGCCGTCGACGCTGTCCTCGGAGAACTGACTCGCGTCCCATCTGCCTTCGAGGCCCTCGCGGTCGAACGCGAACAGGATTGGTCCCTCGCGGTCGGACGAAGTCCCGTAGACGCCCGCGAGAACTGCCTCGTTGCCGACCGTCACCGACCGGAGCGGTCGGTCAACCTCGGTGCGCTCGCGGACCTCTCCGTCGCCGACCGTCGAGACGACTCCGGTATCCTCGTCGCCGTCGGATGCCGCGCCGACAGCGACCACGCCGTCGTCGGTCGGCGCGACTTCTCTGACCGACGAGTCGGTGGTCGCAGTCCACCGCTCGTCGCCGGACTCGGGGTCGAGCGCGGTCACGTCCGACCCCGTTCCGACGTAGAGCACGTCCTCACCCATCGCGGTAGTCGAAGGCCGGTCCGACCACAGCCACGTCGAGTCGACCGAGAGGACCCCCGGTGAGTCGCTCGTCGTCGTGTCGTCCGACGCGTCGTCGTCGGTTGGTCCGGTCGTCTCCGAGTCGTCGGCGGTTTCCGTCCCGGTTTCGTCGGCGTCAGTCAGGCGGAGACAGCCGCCGAGTGCCGACAGGGCGGTCACGGCGAGCAGTCGTCTTCGGCGCATCTGATTCGCGGTTGAGACTCACTGTAAGTATATTTACTGGTTCCCGAAACGACTGGAACGGACGGAGGGGGCGACTGGAGACGCGAGACCGGGATGTGTCCACCAGCGCTACTCGAACTCGATTTCGCCCTTCGTCGTCGTCTCGCCGAACAGCCAGTCCGAATGCTCGACCGCGTACTCTTTGTGACTCTCCTCGATGTAGCCGATGGCGTCCTCGATTAGCACCGGTCGGTAGTCCCGGAGGCCCGCGCTTCCGGCGGTGTGGAGGACGCAGACGTTCGCCAGCGTGCCGCAGATGAGGAGGTCGTCGATTTTGTGCGCGTCGAGATACCCCTCCAAATCGGTCCGATAGAAGGCGTCGTAGGTGTGCTTCTCGACCACGTGGTCGGTCTCGCGCACGTCGAGGTCGTCGTGGAGTTCGGCCTCCCACGAGTCTTCGAGGACGTGTTCGCCCCAGCGCGCGAACTCGTCGTAGTAGTGGTTGCCCTCGAACTGCTCGGGCGGATGCACGTCGCGGGTGTACACGACCGACGCGCCCGCGTCGCGCGCGGTCGAGACCACGTCGGCCACGTCTCGGACGGCGTCCTCGCTGGCGGGCGCGTAGAGGCTCCCGTCGGGGTGACAGAAGCCGTTCTGAACGTCCACGACGACGACTGCGGTGGATTTCGGGTCGAAATTCATGCGCGAGTCTACGGCCCGGGGTGAAAAAACGTTTTTTCGTCATCCGGCGAATCACCCCGGTCGCCGGATAACGAATCTCTCGGAGTCTCAGGTTTCTTTCAAGACCTTTTTGACCCAGTGGTCCTACATGATAGTTACACGAATGCGTGCAAGCCTAGCAATCGCGGTCGCGCTCATGCTCGTCGTCGCGGGGTGCTCACAGGCACCCGGCGCGGGCACGACGGCGGACACGACCGGTGCGACCGACGCGCCGGGCCAGTCCGACACCGATTCGGACTCGACCGACTCCGGGGGAGAACAGTCTGCGGTGAACAAACCCGACGACCCCGATTCCGACGTCCTCGGATGGGAGGACGGCATCTGGTACAACGAGACCATCAACGTCACGCCCGAGGACGGCCTGAACGACACCGAGTTGGAGAAGGTCGTCTCGCGGTCGATGGCCCGCGTCGAGCAGGTCCGCGGTCTCGAATTCGACGACCGAGTCCCGGTCGAGATACAGACCCGCGAGGAGTTCCGCGAGGAACAGCAGGGTCAGTCGGTTCCGGACCACCGGAGGGTGTTCGACAACACCAAGTTCGAAGCCCTGTTCATGATCAACGAATCGACCGACTCCATCGGCGTCCAGAACAGCAACTCCGGGTCGGCAATCGGCGGCTTCTACAGTCCCGCCGAGGAGCGAATCGTGGTGGTCTCGGAGAACTCCGAGACGCCCGAACTCAACGAAATCACGCTGTCTCAGGAGCTGTTCCACGCGCTGCAGGACCAGCACTTCGACTTCGATTCGTTCAATCAGTCCACTCGCGAACTCCACAACGCCAAGGACGGCCTCATCGAGGGCGACGGTAACTACGTCGATTATCTCTACGAACAGCGGTGTGGCGACGAGTGGGGTGGCGACTGTCTCACCCCGACCCCTCAACAGCAGTCCGGCGAGGGACTCGCCAACATGGGTCCGTACATCCTGAAGTTCCAGCCCTACAGTGACGGCCCGGCGTTCGTTCGGGGCGTCCACCGCGAGGGCGGCTGGGACGCGGTCAACGACCTCTACGAGAACCAGCCCGAGAGCACCGAGCAGATAATCCACCCCGACAAGTTCGGCGACGACTCGCCGACCGAGTTCCGCGTCGAAGACGCGTCGGGCGAGTCGTGGGACCGGCTGAGCGTCGACGGCCGACCCGACTACGCGAGCGTCGGCGAGGCGGGCATCTTCTCGATGCTCATGTACCCCTACTACAAGTCCGGGGGCGAGTCGCAGGTCATCCCCGCCCAGGACTTCTTCAACGTCGACCAGTCGAGCGGCGAACTCCGAACTATCGACCCGCTGAACTACAACAGCACGCCCTCTGACGGCTGGGACGGCGACAAGCTATTCGTCTACACCAACGACGCCACCGACGAGAACGAGACGGGCTACGTCTGGCAGTCGGTCTGGGACTCCGAGCAGGACGCCGGGGAGTTCGTCGAGGGGTACGAACGACTCCTGAACTTCAACGACGCGACGCAAGTGGACGGCCGCGAGAACACGTGGCGCATCGAGGGCGAGTTCGGTGACGCCTTCTACGTCCAGCAGGACGGCGACACGGTGACCATCGTGAACGCCCCGACCGTCGAGGCGCTTTCGGGCGTTCACGAGGACGCGGCGTCCGAGTAGCGCGGCTCATCTTTTTCCTTTCGCTCGAAACGGAAAACGGATTCGACCTTCGAAAAACAGACTCGACCTGCGACTGTGGATTCTTTTAATGGGCGTCGCTCGGAACTCAGTACGCGTAGCTCGGAAGCGAGCCTTCGGTCACGATGCCGGTATCGTCGTCGCCCTCGTCCAGCTTTTCGATGGCGTCTCGGAAGTCGGCGTCCACGACCTCGGTGCGACCGTCGCGGATGGCGAACATCCCGGCTTCGGTCGTCAGGCTCTCGATGTGCGCGCCGCTGTAGCCGTCGGTGTCCTTCGCGAGTCGGTCGAAGTCCACGTCGTCGGCGACGCTCATGTCGCGGGTGTGGATGTCGAGAATCTTCCGACGCGCCTCGGCGTTCGGCTTGGGAACCTCGATGAGGCGGTCGAACCGGCCGGGCCGGAGGATGGCCGAGTCGAGCATGTCGAAGCGATTCGTGGCGGCGATGATGCGAATCTCGCCGCGGTCCTCGAAGCCGTCCATCTCCGAGAGGAGTTGCATCATCGTGCGCTGAACCTCGGCGTCGCCGGAGGTCTTCGAGTCGGTGCGCTTGGACGCCACGGCGTCGATTTCGTCGATGAAGACGATGGCGGGCTCGCGCTCGGCCGCGAGTTCGAACAGGTCCCGGACCAGCTTCGCGCCCTCGCCGATGAACTTCTGGACGAGTTCGGACCCCGCCATCTTGATGAAGGTGGCGTCGGTCCGGTTGGCGACGGCCTTCGCCAGCATCGTCTTGCCGGTGCCGGGCGGGCCGTGGAGCAGGACGCCGCTCGGCGGGTCGATGCCCACGGTCTCGAACTGCTCGGGGTTTTCGAGCGGCTGTTCGACCGCTTCGCGCACCTCGCGGGTCTGTTCTTCGAGACCGCCGATGTCGTCGTAGGTCACCCCGGGCGATTCGTCTATCTCCATTGCCTGCGCGCGGGCGTCCTTCTCGGAGTCGAGGACGGTCTGGACCGTGAACGAGTCGTTGACCGCGACTCGGTCGCCCGACTCTATCGTGTCGCGCAGGCGCGGGGACACCTCGGTCAGCACCTCCTGATTGTTGCCGTGCTGTTTGATGATGACGCCGTCGTCGGTGAGTTCCTCGGCGGTCGCGACGTACAGCGAGGTGGTCTTGAGCGTCTCGTTCTCGCGTTCGAGCCTATCGACTTCCTCGCGCAGGCCGCGCCTGCGCTCGCGGGCGGCGTCGAGGCGGTCTTCGAGAGCATCGTTGACGCTCACGACTCGTGAGAAGTGCTCGCGAAGCGCCGCGAGCCGCTCGCCCTCGCTCATTTCGGGGTCGAGTTCGAGTGTCGGGTGGTCGGGGACAGGTGAGCTACGCGACATTCTTGTTGTTCACCTATAGGCCACCGTCTTAAAAGTGCCTTTGGGTCTCGGTCGTTCTCCCGCAAAAAAGTGTTTCGTTCGGGTCAATCGGCGCGGGTGGGGTTCGGACCCGCCGTGGTCGCCGCCGAATCGGCATCCGGAAGCGTGAACGACCCGAGTCGGGCGTCGAGTTGGTCGGCCTTCGCCGACAGCGACACCAACTGCTCGGAGACCGTCGAGAGCGACGTCGCCTGCTGGTCGCTCGCGGCCGCCGCGGTCTCGGACTCCGCGGTAGTCTCCTCGCTGATGGCCGCGACCTCCTCGACCATCGTGACCACGTCGGTCGCCGATTCGGCCTGCTGGTCGGTCGCGTCGCTTATCTCGTGGACGCTCGCGTCCACGTCGGTCACCACGTCCGCGATGTCTTCGAAGTCGTCGAGCGCCGCCTCGACGGTTTCGACGCTGTGGGACACCTGCTCGCGAGTCTCTCGCACGTCGGCGACCGTCTCGGCCGACCGGTCCTGTATCGCGTCGATTCGGTCCGTTATCTCGTCGGCGGCCTCGCCGGTGTCCTCGGCGAGGTTCTTCACCTCGTCGGCGACCACGCCGAACCCGTCGCCGCGCTCGCCCGCTCGCGCGGCCTCGACCGACGCGTTGAGCGCGAGGAGGTTCGTCTCGGTCGCCACCTCGTCGATGAACGACGCGACTTGGTCGATTTCCTCGATGTCGCTCGCCAGCGCCTCGACCGATTCGGCCGCCCGCTCGATGCCGTCCTCGACTCGGTCGAGTTCTGCGACCGCCTCGCGCGCGGCGTTCCGGCCCGACTCGGCGCGGTTGGCCGCGGTGCCCGCGGTCTTCGCCACCTCGTCGGCCGAGGCCGCGATTTCCTCGACGGTCGCCGACAGCGTGCTCATCTCGGCCACCACCTCGTCGAGGCGCTCGGTCTGCTCGGCCGCGCCCTCCGAAATCTCGCCGACCGCTCCGGCGACCTCGTCGCTGGCCTCGCTGACCTCGCGCACGTCGGTCTCGGCGCGCTCGCTCGCGGCCGCCACCTCGTCGGCGAACGTCGCGAGTTCGGCCATCGTCTCGCCGAGGGTCTCGACCAGCGCGTTGTAGTTCGCCACGACCTCCTCGTGGGCGTCTTCCTCGGCGACCGCGGGGTCGATGGCCGCGGTCAGGTCGCCGTCGCCCGCGCGCTCGGTCGCGTCGGCGAACGCCTCCACGAGCGCCTGTAGATGCTCGGACCGGCGTTCGAGGTCGGCGGTCGTGGCTTCGAGGTCGGCGGTCGTGGCTTCGAGGTCGGCGGTGTACCGCTTGAGGCTCTCGGCCATCCGGTCGAGCGCCGCGCCGAACTCGCCGGGCACCTCGCGGTCGAGCGCGGGGTCGTCGAACGCCTGTCGGGAGAGCGCGTCGGCTTGGTCGGCCACCACGTCGAGGTACGCCCGCATGTCGGCGAACGACCCCACGAGGTGGCCGAGTTCGTCGCTCTGGTCGGTCTCGGGAAGCGGCGCGTCGAGGTCGCCGCTGGCGATTGCGTCCGCGCCGCGGTCGAGCGCCAGAATCGGCTCCACGAGGTCGCGTCTCGCGATGAGGACGGTGTTCACGAACGCGACCACCGACAGCGCGAGGAGTCCGATTGTGAGCACGACTCGCGCGAAACTCCCGACCAGAAACGGGAGCGCCGCGAACGCCACCGTGACCGAAAACTGGATGGCAACCGCCGCGACCACCTTTCGTTCGACCGATTCGGTCACGCCGAGACGGTCCATCGACCACCACAGCGCGTCCTCGTACTTCGAGCGAAGTGTTTGGCTCATACTCGGTGATTCACACGACCCCTAATTAAACCGAGGTACGTTTTCTCACGAACTGAAAACGGGGATGGCCACGAGCAAATACAAACGCGACTGGAACGAGACCCGACCGACCTCGACGAGACGGCCGCGCTCAGACGAGCGCGGCCATCTCGTCGAGGTACTCGTCGTACACGTCGAGCGCGCGCTGGATGGGTTCGGGCGAGGACATATCGACGCCCGCGATTTCGAGGAGTTCGAGCGGGTACTGTCGCGACCCGCTGGAGAGGAATTCGAGGTAGTCCTCGACCGCTGGCTCGCCCTCCTCCAGAATTCGGTCGGCGAGCGCGACCGCCGCGCTGATGCCCGTGCTGTACTGGTAGACGTAGTAACTTCGGAAGAAGTGCGGGATTCGAGACCACTCGCGGGCGATGCGGTCGTCCACGACCGCGGGTTCGTAGAACTCCGTCTTGAGGTCGCCGTAAATCTCGTCGGCCGTCTCGGGCGTCAGCGCGCCGCCCTCCTCGACCACCTGATGGGCCTGGTGCTCGAAGTCGGCGAACATGGTCTGGCGGTACAGCGTCGAGCGGAAGCGTTCGAGGTACTCGTTGAGGACGTGTCGCCGGAACGTGGGGTCCTCGACGGTTTCGAGCAGGTGGTTGGTCAGCAGGGTCTCGTTGACCGTACTGGCGACCTCCGCGACGAAGATTTCGTAGCTCCCGTAGACGTAGGGCTGATTCTCGCTGGTGAGTTGGGAGTGGAGCGAGTGGCCGAGTTCGTGGGCCAGCGTGAACATCGAGGAGATATCGTCCTGCCAGTTCAGCAGGATGAACGGCTGGGTGTCGTACGTGCCGCCGCTGTACGCGCCCGCTCGCTTGTTCTGCGTCTCGTACACGTCCACCCACTTCGATTCGAGGCCCTCGGCGACCCGATTCTGGTAGTCTTCGCCCAGGGTACCGAGCGACTCGACCACGTGGTCGGTCGCGGTCTCGTACTCCACGTCGGGCGTCTCGGTCTCGGTCATGGGCATGTAGAGGTCCCACATCCGAAGCTCCTCGACGCCGAGGCTCTCGCGTTTGAGTTCGGCGTGGCGGTGGAGTTTGTCGAGGTTGTCACGGACCGTCTCCACGAGATTATCGTACACCTCGGTCGGGATGTTCGGCCCGTCCATCGCGGCCTCGCGCGCGGTCTCGTAATTGTGAATCCGGGCCAACTGCACGTCGGCCTTCACGTTGTTCTTGTACGCGGTGCCAATGGTGTTGTGGACCTCGCCGAGTCCGTCGTAGAACTCCTCGTACACCGTCTGTCGGAACTCCCGGTCGGGGTTCTTCTGGAGCGTAGTGAAGTTGCTCTGAGTTATCTCGACCGCCTCGCCGTCGGGCTTTTCGACCGTCGGGAATTCGAGGTCGGCGTTCATCAGCATGCCGTAGATGTCACCCGACGCGCCGGTCACCTCGCCGAGTTCCGCTAGCACGTTCTCGACCTCCGCCGAGCGCGTGTGGTCGGCCATCCGAAGCACGTCGTCGAGGTAGTGGTCGTACTCTTCGAGTCCGTCGGTCGATTCGACCATCCGCTCGACCGCCTCGCGGTCGAGGCGCTGAATCTCCGGCCCGATGAAGCTCGCGGCGCTGCTCGCGTCCGACGATAGCGACATCGCCCGCCCTTCGAGCGCCTGATACTGCTGGTCGGTGGTGTCCTCGTCCTTCCGCATTCTGGCGTACGAGGCTATCATGCTCACCTCGCGCATCACTTCGTCCCGGAGTTCGAGCACCGACAGCAGCGTCTCGCCGTCGTCGGTGGCTTGCCCCTCGTAGGACGCCAGTTCGTCTATCTGCTCCTCGACGGCGTCGTAGGCCGCCTCCCACTCGTCGTCGGTCGCGTAGATGCTCTCTAAGTCCCACTTGTACTCGGCATCTATCTCCGACCGCTCGGGAACCGAACTCATACTGTCGAATTAGGAACGGCTTCGTGTAAGCTTTTGTTATTCGGTGGCGCGCCACGACTCGATTATGGCCCCACTCGATTCTCGCCTCCCGAACACTCGCCCCGACCCACGGCTTTTTGCGTTCGGCCCGCCAGTGTCCGAGCGATGAGTCACGACGGACGAAACGGCCCGCCGACCGACCGCGAATCGCCGGTGGGTCAGCCGGTGGTCCGCGGCGACGAGACCGTCACCGGCCGGAACGCCGCGCGGGCCAAGGCGTTCGACCCGAGCGACCCCGACAGCCTCGCGGAGGCCGCCGAAACCGTGAGCCAGTTCGCCGAGAACACCGCTGGCGGAGCCGACAACGTCTACATGCTCCGGGGCGCGGCGGCGTGCGCCGCGCTCGTCCGCGGCGAGGGGTCGTACAAGCGGGCGGCCGAGCGCGCGGGCGAGGGCGTGACGGTCGCGTTCATCCGAAAGTGGGCCAGAGTTCACGACCTGCCCCAGTCCATCCGGCGCTACGTCGCGATGGGGTACGTCGCGCCGACCGCCGCGAAGCACATCGCCCGCGTGGACGGTGAAGACCGCTTCCAACTCGCGTGGGCGGTCCTCGACGGCGGCCTCACTGTCCGGGAGGTCCGAGCGGTCGCGAGCGCGGTCAACGGCGGTACGCCGGTCGAGTCCGCGCTGGCCGACCACGGCGTGACGCCCGGCGAACTCGAACTCTCGCTCCCGGCCGGCACCTACCGGGAACTCCGCCGGGCGGCCGCGCTGGAAGGGAAAGAACCGGGAGAAGTCGTTGACGAGGCGTTAGAGGCGTGGCTATCCTAAGAACTCCTTCGCCGCGTCTGCCAGCACTTCTCCACCGGTCAGCACCTCCGACCAGTCGATGTGTTCGTCGGGGAAGTGAGCCTGGTCCACGGTTCCCGGCCCGAACATGACCGTCGGGATTCCGGCATCGATGTAGTGGCGCGCGTCCGCGCCGTAGGTCGCACCTCGCGGCTCGGCGTTCGGCAGGTCGTGGGTCGCCATCGCGCGCTGGACGGCGTTCACCACGGGTTCGTCGCCCGAGATTTCCGACGGCTCGAACTGGACCGAGAACCGCTCGAACTCCGGCGGATGCTCGGTCAGCCACTCGTCGTCGGCCGCGATTTCGGCGAGTCGGTCCTCGAACTGGGCTTCGACCTCGTCTACGGTCTCGCCCGGCGCGACCCCGATTCGCATCTCGGCGGTGAGTTCCGACGGGACCGACGAGGCCCAGTCGCCCGCCTCGACCCGACCCACGACCACGGGCACCTTGACTGGGAACTCCTCGTAGAGCGGGTGGTCTATCGCGTCGTCGCGCTCGGCTTCGAGGTCCATGAACGCCCGGCGGATTCGCTCGAACTTCGGGAGCACGTCTACGCCTTCCCACCGAGAGGCGGCGTGAGCCGACCGCCCGGTCAGGTGGAGGCGCTTCATCACGGACCCCTCGGAGGCGACGATGGGCCGGAGTTCGGTCGGTTCGGCGATGATGGCCGCGTCGCGCTCGAAGGGGAAGGGATTCGACAGCGCCGACGACGCCGCGCCGATGCCACCGGCCTCCTCGTCCACGACCGCTTCGACCGCGATGCGACCGTCGAGGTCCGGGTCAGAATCGCGGAGGTGCTTGGCGGCGAAGATGCACGCCGCGAGTCCGCACTTCATGTCGGCCGCGCCGCGGGCGGTGAGCGTCTCGGTTCCGTCTTCCTCGCGCCACGTCGGTTCGAAGGGGTCGCTCGACCACGATTCACGCGCGGCCGGGACTACGTCGATGTGGCCGTTCAGCACGAGCGTTCGGCCCGCCTCGGGGTCGCCGAACTCCAGCACGCCGCCGACGCTCGGCCGGTCGGAGACCGGAATCTCGTCGGGGTCGTCCGGAAACGAGGGGTGGTCGGCCAGCAGCTCGGCGTCTCCGGTCCACTCGTACGTTTCGAATCCCAAGTCCGTGAGCCGTCCGCGGAGCCACTCTTGTGCGGGCAATTCGTTTCCTCCGGTGGTGTCGAATTGGAGGAAATCTTCAACGAACTCTCGCATGTCGGAATCGTGTTCGGCAGAGAACTCTCCCATGGGAGTGAGAACCAAAGACACCGGCGTAAATCTTGCGACGTGGAGCCGCCGACTGTCCCGGGAAATGGTAAACGTTTAACCTTGGCCGTCCACAAGTAGAATCAAGGGCCGGTAGCTCAGTTAGGCAGAGCGTCTGGCTTTTAACACAGCCAATCGAATTTCGGGTGGTTGTGGAAGAGACCAGACGGCCGGGGGTTCAAATCCCTCCCGGCCCGTTTTCCTGCGAACGAAGTGAGCAGTGAAAACGATAGTGGGAGGATTTGAACCCTGCAAGTCGCACGCCCGGAAACGCAGGCGAAGCGAGCATCCCGGACCGTCTTGCTTCGGCTCAAATCCCTCCCGGCCCGTACTTTTGCGCCGAACTCGACTGCGAGCAGCTTGTCTGCTCGCAAATTCGTGAGGCGCAAATTCGAACGCAGGAGGATTCGAAGTAGACGAGTCGCACGCCCGCACAACGCAGTGCGCAGGAACGTCTCGGCGTCGTTCAAACCCCTTCTAGCCCGTCACTTCCCACCAGCAAATCGGCGAGCGCCGCGGCGCTCGCCGATTTGCTCGTCCGTACATCTGCGAAGAAGCCGTCAGACCTTCTCGAAGTCCGTCGTCACGTTCCCGTCTCGGTCCAAGTCAACGATGGCGTCGAACAGGCCCATGAACTTCTCGACGTGGGTCTCGTCGTGGACGCCCTTCGAGAGGTGGAACAGGCCGACAGCGTCCTCCTCGTCCAACAGCGCGAGAATCTCGCGGATGAGGTCTCGAACGCGGGACTCGTCGGCGTAGTAGGCCATCTCGGTGATGGAGTCGAGACTGATGCGGCGCTTGCCGTCGCTCGATTCGAGGAACTTCCGGGTGATTTCGAGGACGCCGTCCAAGTCGTCGGGCGAGGAGACGTAGTGGACGTGGTCGGTGCTGCGCCGGGAGTAGCCGCGCTCGATGCTGAGGGTGTCGAGGATTTCGGCGTTGTTCTCGTCCACGTCGTAGTGGTCGAGTTTCTGTTTGACCTCGCGCGCGGTGGTCCGCGTCGAGATGACGAGGAAGCGGTCGGTGTCGGTCTTGAGGAAGTCGGTGTCGATTCGGTCGGTCTCTCCGGTGCTCGGATGGAGGAGCAGGATTCCCGTGCCACCGGGTATCGAGTCGGGGGCGTTCTCGATGGCGAGTCGATAGTCCATACCGACGGATAAGACAGGGACGCGACTTAAGAATACGGGTCAACCGTGGCGAGAAACCAGTTCGCGGCGGGGGAGTGCCGGGCGTTCAGAACACGCTGTCGGCGGTCGCCGCACCGACCACGCTGAACACCGCGCCGACGCTGATGGCCTTCAGCGTGGTCGTGACGGTCGTCATGGTAGGCTCGCTCGCGTCGTACGTCTCCGCGATGAAGGTGTCGGGCGCGCCGAACGCGAGCGTGAGGATGGCGACCGACCCGTACGACACCAGCATGAGCGAGATAAATCGGGTCGGGATGCCCGCGACCTCGGATTCTCGGTCGGGGTCGCGGTCGTCGTCGGCCTTGTAGAGCGCGCCGTAGCCGATGAGAAAGACGATGAGAACCGTCGAGAGCGCCTGCAGGGTAGTCATGTCGCTCGCCAGCGCCCACACCTCCTCGGTCACGACGAACGGTCCCGCGAGCAGGAACCCGCCGACTATCTGCTGGGCGGAGTCCGCCACTGCGAACCGCTTTTTCCGACCGACCATACCCGACGTGATACACCCCGTAGATAAAAGGCTCCTGCTATGGGGGATTCGTCTTGGAAGGGGATTCGAAGGGCGCTTCGTGACCACGGCAGAAAGTACCGCAGTGACTACCTCGAAAGCCCCCGCCCGGTCGCGGTCGCTCAGCGACATATCCTCGGCTCACGCCTTCGGCGTTCGCCTCGGATAGAGGCCGCTGAGGCGACCACAGGCCTTCGGCCCGCGACCGGGCGGCCCCTTTCATTCCCACCCGTGGTTCGCGTCACCGGCCGATTTCGGTTGACTGTGTCACCGGCCGATTTCGGTTGACTGTGTCACCGGCCGATTTCGGTTGACTGTGTCACCGGCCGACTCGGAACGACCGCCCGCCGAGACGGCGGGCGGTCGTTCCGAACTCGTTTAGTTCCTCGCGCGCCTCCCCGCGAGCATGAGCGTTCGCGAGGAATTCGACGACTGGGCCGCGGATGGCCGCGACAAGGGCATGGAAGACCGCCACTGGCACACCGCCAAGTACGTGCTGGCCCGGATGCCGGTCGAGGAGGGCCAAACCGTCCTCGATTTGGGCACCGGGAGCGGGTACGCCGCTCGCGGGCTCCGGGACACCAAGCGCGCCGGTCGGGCGTACGGACTCGACGGCTCGCCCGAGATGGCGCGAAACGCCCGCGGGTACACCGACGATTCGGACGTGGGCTTTCTGGTCGGCGACTTCGACCACCTCCCGTTCGCCGACGACAGCGTGGACCACGCGTTCACCATGGAGGCGTTCTACTACGCCAACGACCCGACCGAGACTCTGCGCGAAATCGCGCGCATCCTCCGACCCGGCGGCACCTTCTTCTGTGCCGTGAATTACTACGAGGAGAACGTCCACTCGCACGGCTGGCAGGAGAACATCGACGTGGAGATGACCCGGTGGTCGGCAACCGAGTACCGCGAGGCGTTCCGCGATGCGGGGCTTCACGTCGCCGAGCAGGACAACATCCCCGACCGCGAAACCGAGATTCCCGACGAGACCGAGTTCCCGACCGATAGCTGGGAGACCCGAGAGGCGATGGTCGAGCGATACCGGGAGTTCGGCACGCTGTTGACGGTCGGGGTCGCGCCCTGAGACCCGAAACTACTCGTATTTTCGACTCACGAGATGGGTGTATGCGCACCGAGGATTTGGACGAGCTGGACGAATTTATCCTCCACGAACTCCAGGGAAACGCCCGACACACCTCCGCGAGCACCATCGCCGAACAGATGGACGTGGCCGCGAGCACGGTCCGAAATCGCATCCGACAACTCGAAGACTGCGACGTCATCAGAGGCTACCCGCTCGACATCGATTACGAACTCGCGGGCTATCCGCTCCACACCATCATCCTCTGTACCGCGCCGATGCCAGAGCGCGAGACCCTCGCCCGCGAGGCGCTCGACGTTTCGGGCGTGGTCGCGGTCCGCGAGATAATGACCGGCGAGCAGAACGTCCACGTCAGCGTCGTCGGCACCGACCACGACGACTTGAGCCGGATCGGTCAGGACCTGAACGAACTCGGTCTCGAAGTCGTCGAAGAAGAACTCATCCGCAACGAGTACACCCAGTCGTACCAGCGATTCGACTGTTCGGAGTGACGACCGGACTCGGTTCCCGAAGCTGACAGAACGAATCGGGATATTAAAGGAGTTTAATTCTCGTTTCGGGATTTTATGACAGTCTTTATGTCGTATCGGGAGCTACCCTCGGTCGTAATGGGGAAACGACCACCCGAACGACACACTCGACTCGGTGACAGATGACCGATATCAGCACGCGTCGGAGCCTCGCGGACGGAGAGTCCGTCGTCGAGGCCGCTGTCGCCGGGGCCGACAGCATGAATTTACTCGCTACGAAACTACTCTCCATGCACCGTTTTGAACGCGTCACCGACTCCGACGGTGCGCGAAATTCTCTCCCGACGACCGACCGAAACGCCGAACCGTGACTTTCCCAGCTATGTACGAACACAAAACGGTAGCCGCCGCTGAACTGCCCGACGACCGACCCCCGAATCGAACGGAGGTGACGACCTGATGGTAGAAGCCGTCGGCTTCGACATCCTGAATCTCCTGCTCGTCCTCGCGCTGGCGTGGGTGTTCGGGGCGTTCTCCGAGCGACTCGGCTACCCCGCACTGATGGGCGAACTCCTCGCGGGAATCGTGTTCGGGCCGCCGCTGCTCGGCCTGCTCCACCCTGCGGAGGAACTCGACATCCTCGCCGAACTCGGCGTGTTCCTGCTGATGCTCTACGTCGGGATGGAGGTGGACATCCACGACCTGTTCGAGTTGGGAACCAAGTCGCTGTTAATCGCGCTCGGCGGCTTCGTGGTTCCGTTCGGACTCGGGTACGCCGCCGGGGCGAGTCTCGGTCTGGCGGTCGGACCCTCGCTGTTCATCGGCATCGCGATGGCCGCCACGTCGCTGGCGACCAAGTCGCGCATCCTCGTGGACCTCGACCTGCTCGACACCCGCATCGCCGGGGTGTTGCTCGGCGGCGCGCTCATCTCCGACGTGGGCGTGCTGGTCGTGTTCGCGGGCGTCATCGGCTTCATCGAGGCCGGGTCGGTCGAACCGATAGCCATCGCCGAAATCGCGGGCAAGGCGCTCGCGTTCTTCGCGGTCGCGCTGGTCATCGGCGACCGATTCCTCCCCGTCGTCTGGACTCGCTTCGAGAAACTCCGCGAACACTACGGCTTCGTGGACCGGACCTCGGCGTTCACCGTCGCGATGGTGGTCGCGCTCCTGTTCGCGTACCTCGCGGACCTCGCGGGTCTCCACATGATTATCGGCGGCTTCATCGCCGGTCTGTTCCTCCGGCAGGCCGACCTCGAACCCGCGCTCTACGACCAGGTGTACGACGTCATCTACGACCTCGCAATCGGTTTCTTCGCGCCGATTTTCTTCGTCACGGTGGCGTTCGACCTCTCGCTGTCGGTGTTCTCGGAGGACCTCGGCCTGCTCGCGCTCCTGACCGCAATCGCGTTCGTCGGCAAAATCTTCGGGTCGTGGCTGTTCTCGCTCCCGACCGACCTCACCTCACGCGAGGGGTTCGTCGTGGGTCTCGGCATGAACGGCCGCGGCACCGTCGAGATAATCATCGCCTCCATCGGCCTGAGCGCGGGCATCATCAACCAACAGTTGTTCTCGATTCTGGTGTTCCTCGCCATCCTGACCACCGCGCTCGTCCCGGTCACGATGAAGTGGGGCGTCGATTGGCTGGAGAGCGTCGGCGAACTGGTCCAGATGGACGACGCCGAGACTCCGGACGTGGAAGCGTAAGACCGCGTCCGGCGGTTCAACCGCCGGAAATCGCTCGTTCGAAGACGATTACGCTTTCTCGCCCGCCAAAATCTCGGTCTCCAGCCAGTTCTCCTCGGGCGGGAGCGGGCAGGCGAACGTCTCGCTGTACGCGCAGAACGGCGAGTACGCGAGGTTGAAATCGAGGACCATCTCCGCGCCGTCTTCCAACTCCTCGTCGGTCTCGAACTCCATGTACCGCCCTCCCTCGTAGGTCTGCTGGCCCGTCGTCTTGTCGCGGAAGGGGACGAACAGCCCCTCGTGGTCCTCTCGGCTGTACCCCGCGAGTTCGTACTCCTCGCCCTCGATTTCGAAGTGGAGGGTCGCCACCCGGAGGTATCGCTGTGGCACGCCCGCGCTCACGTCCATCTCCACCGGGTCGGGGTCGTCGTGGACCTCGACCGTGGCGCTCACGCGGTAGTCGGGGTCGGGGTCGAAGTAATCGAGGCGCTCGAAGTCCTCGCGCTCGCCCGGCGGAATCGGCGACTGCGGGTGGTCGGCGAAGAAGTCGTCCTTCTCTCGACGGTGGGACTGGAGTTCGTCGCGCCACGACTCGGCGTCGAAGCTCTCGGCGTCGGTCATGCGTGGCGGTACTCGCTCGCGCCGGGTAACGGTTTGCATGACTCGCTGGCGAAAACTCCCGAGTGTTCCGGAACACCCACTCGTTCCTGTTGAGTCGCGACGCTGAAAGCAACTGAGATACTGAACTCTCCGAAAGCCCCCGTCCGCTCGCGGTCGCTGAGCGGGATATTTCGCGCGCGCAGTTCTGCGCGCGCGAAATAGTGGCCCGCGCAGACGACCACGCCCTTCGGGCGCGACCGGACGGCCCCTTTCATTCCCACCCCGCTGTTGGCTGCGCTTGCTGATTTTCGGTGGAGTGTGTCATCGGCCGATTCTCGGCGGCCGTCTCACCGAACGACACCCTTCGAAATTCGATAGCCACGCTTTACGTCGCTCGCGCCGACACCTCGCACATGACCGACGACTGGCGACTCATCGAATCCGTCACGGAGTACGAGACCGGGTGGTACACCGGCGGCTACGACCTCGTCGAACAGCCCGACGGCTCGACGAAAAAGTACTACTGGGCCGAACTCCCTCCCGCGGTGGTCGTGGTCGCCGTCACCGACGGGCGGGTCGTCTTCGTCGAGCAGTACCGCCCGGCCATCCGCGAGACGTGTCTGGAGTGCCCCGCCGGAATCGTAGAGGACGGCGAATCCTACACGACCGCGGGAGCGCGCGAACTCCGCGAGGAGACCGGCTTCGACCCCGCGGGGGTCAGCCTGCTGGAGGATTTCTACTGCTCGACCGGCGTCCTCCGCCACGAGCGCGGTATCGTCTTCGCCGAGGGGCTGACCCCTGTCGAGCGAAAACTGGACAGCAACGAGTTCATCACGGTCCGCTCGCTTCCGGTCGAGGACGCCCTCGACGCGGCGCGCGCCGACCCCGCCAACGACGCGACCATCGAGGCGCTCCTGCTCGCGGAGCGAGAGGGTCTGTTGTAGCTCACACCGGGCCTGCACTGCGCTCACACCACGGCCGCGATTCGGTCCCGAATCGCGGCCGCGTACTCCTCGCGGGTGTAGCCGAGTCGCGGGAGCCAGACGTTCTGATACGAGGGGTGGACCAGCGGGAGGACGACGGCGTCGAAATCCGAGGTCTCGACCGGGTCGAGAACCGAATCGAGGAACGACTCCGGAGCCTCCTCGCCCAGCACCGAGCGCGTAGCGTGCGTGCCGGTCGTCGCCACCATCGCGGGGTCCACCTGCCGAATTTCGGTTCGGAGGTGGGTCCGGCAGTTCGCGCGCTCCTCGGCGGTGGGTTCGCGGTTCGTCTCCGGGTCGTCTTCGACCGCTGGAAAGCACTTCACCGCGTTCGTGAAGTAGCAGTTCCCGGCGAATCCGGCGTCGGCGAACACGTCTCTCACCGTCCGACCCGAGTGGAGCGAGGTGTACGCCATCCCGGTCCAGTTGCCGCCGCGCCACTGCTCTGCGTCCGGGTCGCCGAAGGCGGGCGCTTCGCCAACGACCATCACGTCGGCGTCGTGTGCGCCGTTGCCCCACGCGATGCGCTCGCGGCACGCCGCGAGCGCGGGACACCGGTCGCATCCGGGTTCGAGCGCGTTTCGCGAATCCGGGTCGGGGAACTCGGCCATACCCGTCCTCGGTGGCGCGTGGGCCTGAATCTCACGCTCGCGAAAGCTATTTGACACGCTCCGGACAATTCGACGGCATGGCGTTCGAGATTCGAGACGCGACCCCCGACGACGCGCGGGCGATTCGCCGAATCGCCCGCGCGTCGTGGCACGCCGCCTACGACGACATTCTCGGGGAGGAGGCGGTCGATTCGGTCGTGGACGATTGGTACGGTGTCGAAGGTCTCCGCGAGTCCATCTCCCGCGACGACGCCCGATTTCTGGTCGCGGACGCGGACGCCCCGGTCGGATTCGCGCAGGCCGTCCGCGATGACGACGGTCCGGCGTGGTTCCCCCGAATCTACGTCCACCCCGGCCGCTGGGGCGAGCGAATCGGCTCCGAGATGCTCGCCGAAATCGAGTCGTGGCTCCGCGGCGGGGACCAAGAGCGTCTCAGACTCGCGGTCATCGCCGACAACGAGGTCGGAAACGCGTTCTACGAGAAGCGGGGGTACGAGGTCGTCTCGGAGACCGACGAGGAACTGTTCGGCGTGGAGTTCGAGGAGTACGTCCGCGAGAAGGAACTGTAGGCGGTCCGACTCGGTCACTCGCGCTCGGCGGCGAGTTCGCGTTCGAGACGCTTTCGCTCGGTGATGTCGGTGTAGATGACGAAGCCGTCGGCGTCGTCG
This sequence comes from Halorussus amylolyticus, assembly GCF_004143485.2. Taxonomy (GTDB): domain Archaea; phylum Halobacteriota; class Halobacteria; order Halobacteriales; family Haladaptataceae; genus Halorussus; species Halorussus amylolyticus. The sequence continues at coordinate 266,625 of NZ_ML974130.1, forward strand.
CTCGGGGTCCGAACCGTGTGGAGGAGGAAGTCCCGCAGACCCTCGTCGGTGACCCGCCGGACCTCCCTCGTGACCTGTTCGCCCTCGCGCATCCGTTCGTTGACCGCTTCGGCCTCGGACTTCGCCTCCTCCGTGTCCGGAACGATGAGGTCGTCGATGGGCGCGTCTTCGATTTCGTCGATGTCCCACCCGAACACCTCCCCGAACCGGGGGTTCGCTTCGCGGATGACGGGGTCGTCGTCCCTGAACCGACCCACGCAGACGGCGTGCGGGATGTTTTCGAAGAGCGTGGCGAACTTATCGCGCTCGTCGCGGAGTCGCGCCTCGGATTCGATGCGGTCGAGCGCGGCCCCGACGTGAGCCAACAGGAGTTCGGCGAGTTCGCGGTCGCGGGCGTCGAAGCCGTCGACGGTTCGAGACACCGCCTGAAATACGCCGTGGTCGTCGATTGGAACCGTCAGCGTCGAGCGATAGTCGGACTCCGCCGGAGCGAAATTGCAATCCCTGAGGTCGTCGATTCGAACGGTCTCGCCCGCCCGATACGCTCGGGCCGCCACGCTCTCGTCGGTCTCGGTTGGCGTCGAGCGGTAGAAGCCGTCGGTCGGGACGCCCTTCGAGACGGCTTTGGGTACGAGTCGGTCGCCCTCGCACAGGCTGATGTCGCAGATGTCGAACGCCAGAATCTCCTCGGCGGCCGCGACCGCGAGCTGGCAGAGCGGCGTCCGGTCCGAGCAGGTGGCCGCGCGGGCCGCGGTCTGGTGAAGCGCTTCGATTCGCTCGCGCGTCTCCCGAAGTTCGACTCGCGCGCGGTTCTCCGACACCGCGTTGTCGATTCGGTTCGCCAACACCTCGTAGTGGTCGGTGCCGGTCTGCTTCTGGAGGTAGTCGGTCACGCCCGCCGAAATCGCCTCGCTCGCAATCTCCTCGCTCCCCTTCCCGGTGTAGAGGATGAACGGGAGCCTCGGGTACTCCTCGCGAACCGCTTCGAGAAACTCCAGACCGTTGGTCTCCGGCATGTTGTAGTCGGAAACGACGCAATCGAATTCGGTGTTCCGGACGAGCGCGAGCCCGTCGGTCGCGTTCGTCACGGCTCGGACGCTCATCCCGTCACCGACTCGTTCGAGATACTCCGCCGCCAACTCCGCGAGACCCGGCTCGTCGTCGACGACGAGGACTCGCTTCCGATTGTTCATCGTCGTCCGTAAACATAGCGAAATATCGTATAAAGTTTCCGACTACTGTCTCCGGTCTCAAAACTGCTCGTCGAGTCAGTCGTCCTCGACGATTTCGATGCCGCGGTTGTTGACCGCCGCGGGGTCGAGACCGACCTCTTGGAGGTACTGCTTGTACTCGCGCTCGCACGCCTCGGCGTCGGCCTGCTTGTCGCTCGCGCGGTCACAGAGCGCCACGAGGTCCTCGGGCACGTCGTTGGTGTACACTATCCAGTGGTTGATGAGGTCCGAGAGCCGTCGGATGGGACTCGTGAAGTGGCCGTAAATCTCGAAGTTGAGCGCGTGGTGGCCGCCGAAGGGGTCGTTCATGTACTTCGCGCGCGGCATCACCTTCATCACGGCCCACTGAATCTTGTCGAGTTGGCGTGCGGGCGCGTCTTCGAGCGTGGCGTTGACCGCCTTTCGGGGGTCGTCCCACGCCTCGCCCGGAATCGAGACGCCGTCGAGTTCCTGAATCTCCTGCAGCGCCTCGCCCCACTCGTCGGGCGTCGGCTGCGGGTGGACCCGGTACATCGCCTCGACGCCCCGATTCCACATGAGTTCGTGCGTGACGGCCTTGTTGGCCTTCAGCATGCACTCCTCGATGATGGTGTGGGCGCGGTCCCGCCGGGGGTTGAGGACGAGGCTCCCCTCCTCCTTGCGCTGTTCGTGCATCCGGTCTGCGACCTCGAACGCGAGCGCGTTGTCCTCGTGGAGCGGCGCGTCCTCGTCGTCGATTCGGTTCTCGGCCTGCGAGTACGTGAGTCGCTCGTCGCTCCGGATGACCGACTTGTAAATCTCGATGTTTTCGTAGCCCAGATGCTCCTTGTCGAGGTGCATCTCCACGGTGTGCGCCAGTCTATCTTCCTCGGGGACGAGTGAGCAGACGGTCTCGGCCAGCACCGGCGGGAGCATGTGGACGGTGTACGACGGGAGGTAGACGGTGTTACCTCGCTCGACGGCTTCTGCCCACATGTTGGTCTCGGGATTGACGTAGTGGGTCACGTCGGCGATGTGGACCCAGAGGACGTACTCGTCGTCGCGCTCCTCGATGGAGATGGCGTCGTCGAAGTCCTGGGCGTCGATGGGGTCGGTCGTCCACGTCGTCATGTCCCGGAGGTCGCGGCGCTCTTCGAGTTCGTCCTGTATGTCCTGTTCGACGTTCTCGGTTCGCTTCTCGGCCTCCGTCAGCACTGCTTGGGGAAATCCGTCGCGAATCTCGAACTTCTCGAAGAGGTCTTCGCGCTTGTCTTCGAGTCGGTCGGCCAATTCAGGGGAAATCTCGACTGGACCTTGGCCCTCCGCGGTTCCGGCCTCGGCCTGGGCGTCGCTCGTCATACAGAAACGTAACGGCGACGAGTAGTTAGTCGTGTCGGGTCAGTTCGCGGACGAGTCGCGGCGGCCGTACGAAGGCGAGTAGCGCGGGCCTACCGCTCGTGGTCGAGTCGCCCGTATCGTTCCTCGACCGCCCGCGCGTAGCGCGCGAGAAACTCCACTTCGGTTAGCTCTCCGGCCTCGATGTCCACCAGTAGGCTCTCCAGTTCGTCTCGCGGTTGGTGACAGAGGTCGGTGTGACACGCCTTGCAGAGATGCTCGAACGACTTGCCCTTCCGGTCCCAGCGGTCGCCCTCTTTGTCGTACTCGCGGGCGTCCGACCGAGCGATGGTGTCGCCGCACGCGATGCAGTCTACCGAGTCGTTTCCCCGGCTCCTCCGGGTTCCCCACATACTCCCTCCCACGCTCCGGCGTTACTTGCTGTTTTTGGTAATCGGCCAGATACGTTCGGAGATTCGAAACACGAAAGTAACGCGGGCTTACTCGCCGCCGTCCCGGCGATTTCCGCGGACCACACGCTTTTGGCTTCACCTCCCGAGGAGACCACCATGACCACCAGAATCGCGGTCGTCGTCTACGACGGCTTCGACGAGATGGACGCCGTGGGACCGTACGAAGTCCTGTCGTCGGCCGCCGGTCGAGGCTGTGACCTCGACGTGAGTATCCGGACGCTCGACCCGACAGACACCGTGACCGCGGCCCACGGCCTCCGAATCGGCGTGGACGGCACCCTTGCCGACGCGGACCCCGACATCGTCGTGGTTCCGGGCGGCGGGTGGAGCGCCCGGACGCCCGAGGCGAGCGCGTGGGCCGAGGCGCAGAAGGGCGACCTGCCCGCCGCGCTCGCGGACCTCCACGAGCGCGGCGTCGAACTCGCGGCGGTCTGCACCGGCGGAATGTTGCTGGCGGAGGCCGGGATTCTCGACGGTCGGCCCGCCGTCACCCACGCCAGCGCGGTCTCGGACCTCCGGGAGACCGACGCCGAGGTCGTGGACGCCCGCGTCGTGGACGACGGCGACGTGCTGACTGCGGGCGGCGTGACCTCGGGGATAGATTTGGCGCTCCACTTGGTCGAGCGACTCTGCGGCGAGGAGATGGCGGAGGAGATGGCGACTCGAATCGAATACGACTACCGGGAGGACGTGTACGGGTCAAACTCCTAAGAGTTCGGACGGCTACTCCTCGCGCTTCGCTCGCGGGACTACTCCTCGCGCCGGGCGACCTCGTGCCGCCCGAAGCCGTATCGAAGCCGATTCGCGAGTCGTCGCGAGAATCGGCCCTCCTCGGGCGCACGCGACCCGAATCGCTCCGAGAGCGCCTGATAGATGAGCGGGAGGGGAACCTCCTGCTCCAAGGCCTCTTGGACGGTCCACGTCCCCGTCGAACCGCCAGCGATGTAGTCGTCAACGTCTCCGAGGTCGGTGCCCTCCTCGCGGAACGCCTCCTCGCAGAGTTCGAGCAACCACGACCGGATGACCGCGCCGTTGTTCCACGTCCGGGCCACGTTCTCCAAGTCGAGGTCGTACCGGCCCTCAGCGAGGAGTTCGAAGCCCTCGCCGTAGGTCTGCATCAGCGCGTACTCGACGCCGTTGTGGACCATCTTGACGTAGTGGCCCGACCCCGCGGGACCCATACGGTTGTGGCCTGCCGGTCCGGTCGCCACCGCGTCGAAGACGGGGCACATCTCGTCGTAGGCCCACTCCGGGCCGCCGACCATCAGCGAGAAGCCGAGTTCCGCCCCTGCCGGACCGCCGGAGGTGCCACAATCGAGGTACGCCGCCGAGGTTCCTTCAGCGCGTCGGGTGGAGTCCTCGAAGTGGGAGTTGCCGCCGTCCACGACGATGTCCTGCTCGGAGAGATGGGATTCGAGGTCGTCCAAGGCGGCATCGACCGGCGCTCCGGCAGGGACCATCAGCCAGATGCGCTTCTCGTCGCCGAGTTTCTCGGCGAGGTCCACCACGGAGTCGGCGGGGGTCGCGCCCGCGTCCGCGGCGTTCGCGACGGCCTGCTCGTCCAAATCGAAGGCCACGATGTCGTGACCCTCGGCTATCGTTCGGTCCACGACGATGCGGCCCATCCGGCCCAGTCCGATGACGCCCAGTTGCATGGGGAAGGGTGGTTCGGGGGCGAAGGTAGGGGTTGCGGTTTCGCGGTCGTTTTCGCGAGAATCCTCTCCCCCGAAAGCACTGATTCCGGTCATGAACACTCTTATCACCGTTCCACCCGAAACTGTAGACAGTATGGCTACTTCCGCTCGGCGGGACCCCGACGACCCGCAGCGGGAAATTCGGCTTATCGAGGAAGACGACGGATGGTGGTCGGCAATAGACGAGCAGACCGGCGTTGCGAGCCAAGGCGAAACTCGTCGCGCGGCTCTCGACAATCTCGATGAGGCGGTCGAACTCACCGAGCAAGCGCGCAACGAGGATACGCCCGCACCCGAATCGGACGCGCCGTGGTTCGATACCTAACTGTGCCGACGCGCGATTTCTCCGGTAGAGGCCCGATACGAGCGAAACGAGAGCTGTGACCGTCCACTTCACAAGAGACGCTAATCGAACGGAAGTCGAAAAGATTGAAACAGTTGGTTGGCTGAGTACTGATGATGGACTCTCCGGAGCAGGCATTCCTCACGGATACCGAGCTTTTGGAGTGGCTGTCTAATTGTGAGCCTGCGGCCCCTCGCGACATTGCGGAAAGCCGTCGTCGAGAAAACGTCATCCGACTCCAGTGCAGGCAACTCCGTGATTGTGGACTCCTCCAACAGGTCACTCACGACGTGTACGAATTAACACAACGGGGGCGAAAACATGTCGGCGGTGAACTCGACCTCCCCGAAACCGACGGCGACCTACCAGTCGAGTTATCACGTATCGCCCCACGGTGGCAAAGGGACGACGACCGCATCACCGATGTTGACGGCATTGACGCCGAGACGATAATCGCATTCAATTTCGAACGGTACGAGGACGAAGTAGACCAGTACGGATTAGTCCAAAATTCGCGTCGTATCACGAAACGACGGATTGGAAACGTCTCGGAGCGAGACGTTGACCGAGTACTTCGTGAATTCCCACGGCAGGAACCGCTGGTGCAACAGTGTGCGCACTGGGTGCGAGCTATCTCTGGTCTCCACTTTTTTCCGGATGCAAATCACCGTACTGCGATGGGGAGTCTTCGAGCACTCCTATACCTCAACGATATCTCGGCTCCGGACGAATGGCCGGGTCACGAAATCAACCGAACGATACTCAAAGCGAAGTTCATTCGAAACTTCGTGGTTGATGTTCGGTTCGATACTCTGTGGGAGAAAGACGAACTCTATCACCTCTGGCACCGCCACTTCCGTAACCTCTTCTTCGACTTAGAACCGACTTCGGTACACAAACATTCGACTACAAGGTTAGGGAATGCGCTCGATGCGGCACGGAAGCAGGGATAAGAGTAACACTTACTGTTCGTCACGACCGGTCGATTCAGCTTCAGCCATTTTGGTGTACGCAGCACGATTTTCCTTGACATCCTGCTGCATGATTTTGAGTGCTTTTTCCTTCATACTGTCACCCGTTTTGGAGTGTCGGGACGGGAGTTGGGCGTTGCTTGGCTCGAACTGACACTCCAACGCCACTACCTCCTTATAATAATTACTTACTTATTAAGTGTACCGGTGATCTACCCCGTGGTCAGAGAGGAGCGCTTTTCTCCCTACTGTAACGGCGTACAGAGATGGCACTCGTCTCCTTAGATTCGATTCTGAAAATATGGCCACTGAACTCTCTTCTACAACGAGAACCTTTATCAGTCCCGCCCGATTCCGTTGTCGTATGAGGCTGACCGCGTCGGTAGTACGTTGAACAGTTCAGCGCAGCGGCGCGTCTTTCTCGACGGACCAACTTTCCACCGATAGAGTCAGCTACACTTCCATCATGACCGACGTTCCCGACAGCTACGACCCCGAGACAGTCGAACCGAAGTGGCAAGAAGAGTGGCGCGAGTCGGAGGTGTACTACCACGAGGGCGAACCCGACTACGTCATCGACACCCCGCCGCCGTACCCCACCGGCCAGCTCCACATCGGCCACGCGCTCGGCTGGAGCTACATGGACTTCGCGGCGCGATTCCACCGCCTGCTCGGCGAGGAAGTCCTCTTCCCGCAGGGATGGGACTGCCACGGCCTGCCGACCGAGGTGAAAGTCGAGGAGGAAGAGGACATCCACCGGACCGACGTGCCCCGCGAGGAGTTCCGCGACCTCTGCGTCGAACTGTCCGAGCGACGCATCGACAGCATGAAGGACACGATGCACGCGCTCGGCTTCTCGCAGGACTGGTCGGCGGAGTACCGGACGATGGACAGCGAGTACTGGGCGAAGACCCAGCAGTCGTTCGTGGAGATGGAGGCGGGCGAGGGCGAGGAAAGCTACGTCTACCGCGACGAGCACCCCGTGAACTGGTGTCCGCGGTGCGAGACCGCGATTGCGGACGCCGAGGTCGAGAACATCGACCGCGAGGGCACGCTCCACTACATCACCTTCTCCGGCGTGGACAACGACGACACCGACGAGCAAAGCTCGTCGAGCAATCGGACGTCGTCCGATGACATCGAAATCGCGACGACCCGCCCCGAACTGCTCGCGGCCTGCGTCGGGATGGCCGTGGACCCCGACGACGAGCGATACTCGGACCGAATCGGCGACACCTTCGAGGTCCCGCTGTTCGGCCAAGAGGTCGAACTTCTCGCCGACGACGACGTTGACGGCGACTTCGGGACCGGCGCGGTCATGATTTGCACGTTCGGCGACAAGCAGGACGTGACCTGGTGGGCCGAACACGACCTCGACCTCCGGCCGGTGTTCACCGAGGACGGCCGCCTCGGCGAACTCGCGGGCGAGTACGAGGGCCTGACCGTCGAGGAGGCGAAGGCGACCATCGCCGAGGACTTGGACGAGGCGGGCTACCTCGAAGACACCGAACCCACCGACCAGTCGGTCGGCGCGTGCTGGCGGTGCGACACGCCCATCGAAATCCTGAGCAAGGAGCAGTGGTTCGTGGAGGTCCGACAGGACGAGATTCTGGAGAAGGCAGAGCAGGTCGAGTGGATTCCCGACCACATGTACGACCGCCTCGAAGACTGGACCGAGGGGATGGAGTGGGACTGGGTCATCTCCCGCCAGCGCGTCTTCGCGACCCCGATTCCGGCGTGGTTCTGCCGCGAGTGCGACCACGTCCACGTCGCCGAAATCGAGGAACTCCCGCTCGACCCGACCGAGCAAGACCCCGAAGTCGGAAGCTGTCCCGAATGCGGTGCCGAGAACTGGGAGGGAGAGACCGACGTGATGGACACGTGGATGGACTCGTCCATCTCGCCGATGCACGTCCAGGGGTGGCCCGACGAGGAGTTCACGCCGACCACGCTCCGCGAGCAGGGCCACGACATCATCCGGACGTGGGCGTTCTACACCCTCCTCCGGGTCACCGCGCTCGAAGACGAGATTCCGTGGGACGAGGCGCTCGTCAACGGCATGGTGTTCGGCGACGACGGCCACAAGATGAGCAAGTCCCGCGGTAACGCCGTCGGCCCCGAGGAGGCGGTCGCGGAGTACAGCGCCGATTCGGTTCGCCAGGCGCTCGCGCTCGGCGGCCAACCGGGAAGCGACATCCAGTTCCAGTGGAAGGAGGTCAAGTCGGCATCCAGATTCCTCACCAAGTGCTGGAACATCTTCCAGTTCTCGTCGGGCCACTTCGACGAGTCCACGCCCGATATTTCGGCTCCGGCGTACCGGGACGCCGACAAGTGGATTCTGACGAAGCTCGCCAGCACAATCGAAGAAGTCGAGGCCGACATGCGCGAGTACCGCTTCGACTCGGCGCTCCGCAAACTCCGGGAGTTCGTCTGGGAGGACTTGGCCGACGACTACCTCGAACTCGTGAAGGGGCGGCTCTACGAGGGTCGCCCCGGCGAGCGAGACGCCGCGCGTCACGCGCTCTACACCGCGGTCTCGGCGTCGATGCGCATGCTCGCGCCGTTCTCCCCCCACTTCGCCGAGGAGGTGTACCACCACCTGCCCGGCACCGAGGGGAGCGTCCACGTCGCGCCGTGGCCCGACGCCGACTTCGGCATCGAGGACGAGGACGCCGAGGCGAAAGGCGACGTTATCGCCGAAGTCGCCAGCACGGTCCGGGCGTGGAAGTCCGACGAGGGGATGGCGCTCAACGCCGACTTGCAGCGCATCGAGGTCTACTCCGACCACGGCCGAGGCTACGACACCTACGACCTGAGCGAGGCGGTCAACGCCCCGGTCTACCTCGAAACCGGGTCGCCGAACGTCGAACTCGTCCCGGTCGGCGTCGACCCCGACCACAGCGTCATCGGCCCGCAGTTCCGCGACAAGGCCGGACAGGTCGTCGCGGCGTTGGAGTCGTCGGACTTCACGCAGTTGAAGAACCAGAAGAAAATCGAGGGCGAAATCTCGCTCGAACTCGACGGCGAGACGGTGACCATCGACGGCGACGCGGTCGAAATCGAGGAGGAGTATCGCGCCGAGGGCGGCGAGGAGGTCGAAGTGGTCGAGACCGACTCGGCGACGATTCTGGTGTTCCCCTAGCGGAATCGGCATCGATTTTCGAAGCGTTGTACTCGTTCGCGCGCCTCTGCGTGCAGGCGTTTCGTGGTTGCGGTCGCCCTTCGACGATAGTTTAGAGGGATAGACATATACGAGTCCCTCCCGAGACATTGTGTAATGTACGCTCCACCGAATCGCGACGGGAACCGCCGGGTGGAAGCCCCCGCCCTCCTGCTCGCGTTGCTCGCGCTCTCGCTCGGGGTGGTCGCCGCGGTCAGACTCATGGCCGACACCTACTCCCCGCCGGTGTGGATGGTCGTCGAGTACGGTCTCACCTTTGCACTCCCCGCAGCGTTGATGTACGGCGCATTCTGGCTGGCGACGGGGGAGTTCACGACCGACGAACTCTGGCGCACGCTCTGGTGGACCGTCGGCGGCATCGTTTCGCTGACAGCGTCGCGGGATTCGTCTTGCTCCACCGGCGCTTCGAGGGGGCCGGACTGGTCGAACCCGTCTTCCTCGTGGCGGTGCTCTCGATGGTCGGCGGCGTCGTCGGCTTCGCGACGGCGGTCACGCAACTCCACGGGACGCGCGTGGCCGCCGAATCCTCGGTTGAGTCCGACCGGGACGACGACTCTCGGTCCTCGGAGTCTGAAGCGACCGACGACATCGACGCCCGAACTGGCTCCGCCGACGTTGCTGGCCCGGAACTCCTCCGGGACCGGGCGGAAGAGCAGTCGCTCACTCGCCAGTGGGCGACCGTGGAAGCGGTCGCAGAGTGCGGTGATTGTTCGCTCGACGAACTCGCGACGATGCTGGCTCGCGACCCTCGTAATTCGTTTGTCGCCGACTGCGACCACGTGAAAATTCATCTGTACCATCACTTCCTCCCGGCTCTCTCAGACACCGGACTAATCGAGTTCGACCGGGCGACGAAGCTCGTCCGGTACACCGGTCCGGAGACGCTCGCGCACTGAGCCTCGATTGGCGCATTTTTCGCTCGACCGCCGACGAGGCGCGGGGAACCGTCGCCGTTTTCACCGCCCGCTCCGAGGGTGGGATATGGACCAGCGAATCTACGACCACGCCGAGGTGTTGGTCGATTGGAGCGCGCGAATCGAGGCGGGCGACGACGTGGTAATTCGGGTGGACGACGGCGCACACGACCTCGCGGTCGCGGTCGCCGAGCGTCTCGGCGACCGCGGCGCGAACTACCTCGCGACCTACATCTCCGACGAGGTGGAGGCGGCGTTCCTCCGGGGCCACGACGCCGATTTCGAGCAGGACCCCGACTTCGAGTTGGCGATGCTCGAACGCGCAGACAGCGTGCTCTCGCTCCGCGGCAAGTCGAACGTCGCCGAGGAGGCCTCGGTGCCGGGCGGGCGGCGGTCGGCGTACAAGAAGTCCCGAACCGGAATCAAGGCCGCCCGACTCGACACCGACTGGGTCGCGACCCAACACCCCACCCGTGCACACGCTCAGCAGGCGGGCATGGGCTACGCCGAGTACAAGGACTTCGTCTACGACGCCGTCCTCCGGGACTGGGAGAGTCTGGCCGACGAGATGGCGAACATGAAGGACCTCCTCGACGCCGGGAGCGAGGTCCGACTCGTCAAGGAGGGAACCGACCTCACGATGTCCATCGAGGACCGAACCGCGGTCAACAGCGCGGCGTCGGTCGCCTACGGGTCGCACAATCTCCCGTCGGGCGAGGTGTTCACCGCGCCCGAAGACCCCGAGGGAACCGTCCACTTCGACGTGCCGATGACACACAATGGCGCGCGAATCCGCGACGTTCACCTGACCTTCGAGGACGGCGAGGTCGTGGACTGGTCGGCCGAAGTCGGCGAGTCGGCACTCGGAGACATCCTCGCGACCGACGACGGCGCGCGCCGACTCGGCGAACTCGGCATCGGGATGAACCGCGGCATCGACCGCTTCACCGACAGCATCCTCTTCGACGAGAAGATGGGCAACACCGTCCACCTCGCGGTCGGCCGGGCGTACGGGTCCTGCCTCCCGGAGGGCGAGGAGGGCAATCAATCGGCGGTCCACGTCGATATGATTACCGACGTGAGCGAGGATTCGCGACTGGAAATCGACGGCGAAGTCGTCCAGCGGAACGGGCGGTTCCGGTGGGAGGACGGCTTCGAGGGGTAGCCCAGCAAGGAACTGGACGCCGGTCGTCGCGGGCGCAGTTGCGCCCGCGACGAGCGCCAAGTCCGCGACGACCGCCGAGTCCGGGACGAGCGCGAACGGTCCGACTCACTCCCACCACTCACCCTGTCGCTCGTCGTCGGTCGCGTTTCGGAACGGTTCGGGCCACTCCGACTCGTCCTCGAAGCCGAATCCGTAGCCGAGCCAGTAGCCGACGTGCCACCCGACCGCATCGGGGTCCACGTCCGAGAGCGTGACGTGCAGTTCGTCGTACTGTTCGAGCGCGCCGTCGCCGTCGGGGTCGGTGCCCCGCACCTCACCGCACGACCCGGTTTCGGCCTCCCTGCACGATAGCTCCTCGGAGGCGTTCACTACCACGTCGGCGTCGGTCCGGTTGGTCACGAACTCGGCGGTGACGTTCGCCGGGACGGTGCCGTTCGCGCCGCCGGCGTAGTAGTCGAGCGCGCGTCCGACCTGCTCGCGGAGTCGGTCGGCGTCGCCGTCGGCCGTTTCGTCGGCGACGTACACCGTGAAGTTAGAATCGTCCCACGGCAGGTCGCGCTCGGTCGCGTTGGGCCGGGGCAGGGTCGTGAGTTGCGAAGTCGGGGACATCACCGACTGGGGTTCGGCCGAGTGATTCAGCCCGAGGGTGTGGCCGAGTTCGTGCTTGAGGATGAGCAGGGTGGACTCGTTCGAGTACGACTCGGCGACCTCCACGCTGACCGGCGGGGAGACGCCGCTCTCGGCCGTGACGAACGGCGCGCACCCCGCGGCGTCGGTCACGTTCGCACACGAGTCGATTCGCTCGACGAACCGCACCACGATGTCGGGGTCGGAGGCGTTCGGTTCGAGGTCGTAGCCGACCGAGTACGGGACGTACTCCGTGCTGTTGTTCGCCCAGAAGTCGAGCGCGGTTTCGACGAGCGGGTGGAAGTTCCGCGAGTCGTTCGCGGTGTTGTTGACCGCGACGGTCAGATTCGAGTCGCCCCACGGGTTCGACGGGTCGGCGTCCTCCGGCGTGAGCGCCCGGTCGGTTGGAGCATCGCCCCCGGATTCGGCGGCCGTCGTCGAATCGGCGAGTTCCGGGCCGGTCGTCGCACACCCCGAGAGGACGAGGAGCGCCGCGACGAGGAGTGGACGCCACATCACAACCGAGAACGACGGCCTTCTGTATCAATGTTTCCCGTCTATTTGATAACAGTCGAAGTCCGCGACGTGCGAGAACGACGCCGACTCGACCTGTATCGTCGCGTGGTCGATGTCGAACTCCCGACCTAATCGGGTCCGACACACCCCGAGGAGTTCGTCGGGGTCGGCGTCCTCGGCGACGACGATGTGGGCCGACAGCGAGTAGTCAGTCGAACTCAGTGCCCAGACGTGAACGTCGTGAACGTCGAGAACGCCCGGAAGGTCCCGGAGGTACTCCGTCACTTCCGCAACTGACACGCCCCGCGGGGTCCCCTGCAGGAGGATGTTGAGACTGTCGGCGAGCAGGTCCTTCGCGGAGTATATCACGAGACCCGACACGACGAGCGCGAACAGCGGGTCGAGAATCAGCAGGTCGGTAAAGACGAGCGCGATGCCGACGCCAATCGCGGCCACACTCCCCAGCGCGTCGGCGAGCAGGTGGACGAACGCGCCCTCGACGTTCAGCACGTCGCGGCGCTCGCGCAGGACCCACGCCGCCGCGAGGTTGGCGGCGAGTCCGAGCAGGCCGACGCCGACCACGACCAGCGGGCGAACCGGCCGCGGGTCCTGAAATCGCTGGACCGACTCGTAGAGGATGTACCCTACGGTCGCGAACAGGAAGATGGCGTTGACGAACGCCGCCACGACCTCGGCGCGCTGGTAGCCGTAGGTCCGCTTGGCGTCGGCGGGGCGGGCCGTGACCCACGCCGCGAACAGGGCGAGACCGAGGCTGGCGCTGTCGGTCAGCATGTGGACCGCGTCGGCGAGCAGGGTGAGCGAGTCGGCGTAGAGCGCGCCGACGACTTCCACGACGAGGAAGACGGTGTTGATAGTGAGCGCCACCGCGAGCGCCCGGAGTCCGGTGTCGTGTGCGTGGTCGTGTGACATTTCGGGATTTGATTCGGGTGGACTACGACGCGAGTCGCCTTGGGTCTCGTGGCGAGGGGGTTGGGATAATCGGATGTGTTCTGAAGTCGAGGTCGAAGCGATGACACGGATGAATGGCAGGCTGAAGCTAGCTACTTCCGGTACCTATGAAAAGAAGCCCTCAGTCGTTGCTCGCTCCCTATCGGTCGCTCGCGCCTCCTTCGCCCTTCATCCCCCAGGGTCCCCACACCTCCCCACGCGCGCACCTCCGGTGCGCGGTGCATCCGACCGCGAGGCCCGAACGGGGACGGCGTTTTCGGAGGCCGACCGGACCACGGGACGCGCCGCGCTTGCGCCCTCACGAGGGCGCAAGCGCACGCGGGGAGGCACGGGGGCGCGGGGCGGTGCAGGGCGGTCGCGGTGCGGTTTCAAATGTACCGGGAGTAGCTAGCGTCACCGTCTTGCGGTGAGTCACCCGGTTCGCAGTCCCCCTGACACGTCCAAACCAGGCGAACCCCAACACCCCACTCGCTCACGGCTTCGGGTCGAAATACTCCGCGAGTTCCACCCCGAACTCACCGGCCAACTCCCCCACCTCGTCGCCGACCAGCACCTCGTAGCCGTCTTCGAGCGCCCTCTCGACCCGGACGCCGAGCGCCGCGTCGAAGATGGCCTCGCTCTCCAGAAAGTCAACTGCGCTCTCGAACTCCCGGTCGCGCTCCACGACGTACCGCTCCCCGTCGATGAACGGGCCGTAGTCGTCCGAATCGGCGTACTTCCCGTAGAAGCCCGCGGCGTGCTGGCGGACGTGGACCGGCGGCCCCTCGTGGCGCTCGACTGCGGGGCGCTCGGCGACTTCGAGTTCCGCGAGCACCACCGCGGAGTCGTCGGCGAACGCCGCCGCCCGCAGCACGTCGAATCCCCGGCGGTCGAGCGCGTCCCGAATCCCCGAGAGAGACTTCCGGAGTTGGGGGTAGAGTTGGTCCTCGACGATGTCGGGCGCGTCGAATCGCACCGCGACCGGCGTGGTGCCCCGGGTCCGGACGTGGTCGCGAACGCCGTCAGCAGAGAGTGGGTCGGTCGGCTCGGGGAAAAAGAGGTCCTCGCGTGGCGCTTCGAGCAGTTCGCGAGCGTAGTGTTGGAGGGTGGCGACCTTCTCTGGCGAACAGACCGCGGCGACGTTGCGCTCGGGGTCGGTCGGGTCGATGACCACGAGCGGGTCGTCGAACTCGGCTCGCCCGTGGTCCTCCGGGTCGAAGCGAACCGGCGGGTGCCAGTCGGCCGCGGCCTCGACGGTCTCGCGGAAGCCGCCGTGTTCGAGGACGAGGAGTTCGGTCAGGTAGCCCGAGAAGCCCCGCGTCCGGAGGTCGCTCCCGTACGCGCCGATGCCCTTCAGAAACTGTTTGAACAGTCGGACCTCCCCAGCGAGGCCCGCGTCGGGGCTCGAATCCACATCCGAATCGGAGGCTGATTCCGAGCGGAGACGCTCGGCCACGTAGTCGTTGTGGAACGGCGTGCGGTCCACCGCCGACTGGATGTCGGTCGCCGAGTCGAGTCGATAGCACGGCACGAGGTCAACGTCGAAGCCGTCGTACTCGCCGGTGACGTAGGGGTGTTCGGCGAACTCCTCGCGGCCGTCGGGGAGGACGGCGTGGCCCGCCGCGAGTCCGTACTCCTCCAGTCGCTCGCGGTCGAGGTCGGACGGGAAGCGCACGAACAGGTCGATGTCGCGGTCGCCCGCAATCCACGTCCCGCGGGCCGTGCTTCCGACCTGTCGCACGTCGGCATCGACCGGGAGGTCGGCGATGGCCGCGTCGGCGCGCTCGGTGAGCGCGCCGACCGCCTCGCGCATCCGCTCACGCTCGCGCTCGTCGGGGTCGATGCGCTCGCCGACTCCGGCGACTACCGCCTCGAAATCCCCGTCTCTGTCGGTCATTGCTTGCCGATTACCGGCCCGCCTCCGAAAACGTATCGCCTCACCGCCCGCGGGTGAAAACGAAAGTCCTATTAAAGCATTCGCGCATACATTCGAATGCGTTCGAAGCCGTCGTAGCTCAGCTGGTAGAGCGCCACGCTGTTAACGTGGTGGTCCCAGGTTCGAGTCCTGGCGACGGCGCTTCTCTCGGCGAACAACGACGACGAGCGAAGCGAGTCGTCCGTGAGCCGAAGAACCCAATCTCGACAGGACTCGGGCAGACGAGTCGCACGCCCGGAATGGCCCGGAGGGCCACATGCCCGGACCGTCTCGGCGAGTTCGAGTCCTGGCGACGGCGCTTCTCTCGCCGGTTCGTTTTCACACCGTTACCGCTTCGTACCCCACGAAGCGATAGGCTAAAAAGGAGGGACGGGAAAACAGTACGTGCGGGCCCGTAGCTAAGTCTGGTAAAGCCCCCGGCTCATATTGACGACTGGTGTTCCAGCGTCATGGGTCACCGGGTGATTCCTTGGTTCGAATCCGAGCGGGCCCATTTTCTGCGACAAACCGTGAGCGGCGCGAAGCGACGCGAACGAAAACGGTCGCAGAAAATGAACGAACCCGGATTCGAATCCTGCGAGTCGCAGGCCCGGAACGGCCCGAGCGCGTCGCGCTCGGGCCGCACGCCCGGACCGTCTCGCTCCGGTTCGAATCCGAGCGGGCCCATTTTGCCGACGCAGACCGCGAGCACCGCGAAGCGTGTGCGAGCAACACACCGCGTCGGCAAATAGCCAACCGCGGATTCGAACCCTGCGAGTCGCACGCCCGGAAGCGCAACGCCGTGAGCATCCCGGAATGTCTTGCTCCGGTTCGAATCCGAGCGGGCCCATTTTCTGCGACAAACCGTGAGCGTGAGCGAACTCCTCCGAGACCATGTCGCCGTTTTTCAAAACCTGAGAATCGGATTCCGGCTTGATTAGGAAGTCGCCCGTAGCATCACACGAACCATGACCACAACCGTCATCGACCCCATCAAGACCGCACTCGGCGTGTTCGTCGTCCTCGGCGTCGTCCTGACCGGCGTCGCGGGGTACGCGCTCCTGTCTACCGTCGGAAGTCCCGTCGCGCTGTCGCCCGGTCTGGCCGTCGCGCTGCTCTCGGGCGGGTCGCTCGTCGCGTTCGTACTGGTCGCGTCGAAGCTGTTCCAGCGCCGGACGCACCGCCGAACCGCCTGAACTGTTTTTCGGACTCCGAGGTTCGAGACCGGATTTCGTCTGACAGTCGGTACTGTTCTCGCGGCGTCGAACTGAGGCGGTTCGAGTTCACCGCAAAAATCGGCGCTCCTACCGGCGCAGTCCGACCCAGAGCGCCGCGACGGTGAGCAGGAACACCGCGGTCGAGAGGTCGTACGACCTGGCCATCGCCGCGGAAACCGCGGCCGAAGACCCACCGAGTGTCCCGGCGAGGAGCGTGCCGAGGACCGACCCGGTGCAACTCACACACGTCGCGAGACCGACGATACCCGAGAGCACGCCGCGACTCGCTCGCGCGAGCGCGGCGTACACGAGCGCCGCGAGACCGACGTAGCCGACGACCTTGAACGGGACGAGCGTGACGTGAACTGCGCCGCCGCCCACCGTGAGTATCGGTCCCCACCCCGGCATCGCCGGGAGCACGCTCACCGTTCCGAACCCCGTCCCGGTTCCCGCCGAAACGAGACCGCCCGCCCAGCAGAGGACGAGGAAGTAGCCCGCCGCGGCGACGAGCGCGCCCCGGGCGACTCGGTCGCTGGGCCGCGGAATCGGCGCGTACGCCACCGCGAGGACCGCGGCGTTCGTCCAGACGAACGGGTACGCGAGATGCCGAACCGAGAGCACGGTCGCGTCCGCGATTGCGAGATACGCGCCCACGACGAGCGCCTCCGCGACCGTGAGGACGACGAGCGCGCGGGCCGCTCGGGCCGGACGACCGAGGCGCACGGTCGAGTCCGAGACGGCGTTCGCGGACATCGGTCAGGGCCCCGTCGCGGTCTCCGGTTCGGCCGTGATTGCGTACGCGACGAGGATGGCGGCGACGAGTATCACCTCGAACACGCCGACAGCCGCGAGCGGGAGGTCGATGCCGAACAGTCCGAACACCGTCCGAAGTTCGATGGCGACCGGGACGCTGAACGCCACGAGGATTAGAACGCCAGCACGCGTGAGCTTCACGCTACCACCTCCTTCAACATGGCGACGGCGTCTATCAGCACCGGGAAGCCGGGGCTGTCGCCGAACAGTCCGGCGTCGGTGACGATGCTCCCGAGCGGGAGCGTGTAGGCGAGTATCACGAGGACGATTGCGATGCCGGTCCAGAGTCGGAGGTCGTCGAGGACGAGCGGACTCCCCTCGGCCCCCGAGAGGGGGGCGGGCAGGCTGTCGTCCACCGGCGACTCCATCGGGGTTTCGAACGACGACAGCAGGATGTTGAACAGGAACAGCACGACCGACACGAACAGCAGGAAGCCGCCGAACGCGATTTGCGCCTGCAGTTCGCCCACGCTCCCCAGAGCGGTCGAGAAGTCGAAGCTCTGGTACTGGGGTTCGGCGGTCCGGCGGGGCACGCCCGCGAGTCCGGCCCGGTGCATCGCGTTCGACATGAACACCATGCCGACGAACCACAGAACGACCTGCAGCAGACCGATGGGCCGACTGTAGAGGCGCTTGCCGGTCAGTTGCGGGACGAGCCAGTACGACCCGGCCATCATCGTCAGCGCCACCGCGGTGCCGACGGTCATGTGGAAGTGGCCGGGGACCCACAGCGTGTTGTGGATGAGATAGTTGATGTTCATCCCGGCGTTTATCATGCCCGAGAAGCCGCCCGCCGCGAACATGAGTCCCGCGAGCGCCATGCCGGTGAACGCGGGGTCGCGCCACGGGAGCGCCCCGAGCCACTTGAAGTAGCCCTCACCGCCGCGCTGGCGCGCGCCGTGTTCCATCGACGCGACCACGGTGAACGCCGTGAGCAGGCTCGGGAGCAGGAGGAACATCGTGTTCGTCATCGCGATGAACTTGAACCCCTCCGAGATGCCGGGGTCGAGGTACTGGTGGTGGATGCCGACCGGCGTCGAGAGCAGGAGGAAGAGGACGAACACCACCCGCGCGAGCGGGTCGCTGAACAGCCGACCGCCCGCGAGCTTCGGCAGAACGGTGTACCACAGCAGGTACGCGGGCATCAGCCAGAAGTAGACGACCGGGTGGCCGAAGAACCAGAACAGGGTCCGCGTGAGCAGGGGGTTGACCGTCTCGACGATGCCGAACGACCACGGCAGGAGGAAGAACACGGCCGACACCGCGACGCCGATGGTCGAGAGATACCACATCAGCATCGTCGTCAACACCATGAACGTCTGGAGCGGGATGCGGTCGTCGGGGTTGTCGGCGCGCCACGCCCGGTAGGCGAGGAACCAGTCCGCCCCGGCCATCCACGTTCCGACGATGAACATGGTGAGTCCGGCGTAGAACAGCGGATGGGCCTGTAACGGCGCGTAGAACGTGTAGAGGACGTCGGCGCTCACGCCCAGACTCGGGATGAGTCCCGCGAGGATGGCGACGGCCACGAGCGTCGCGCCCGTGGTCGTGAGTCCGAACCACGCCCACGTCAGCCGAATGTCGGGCAACGGACGCTCTAAGCTTCGCGCGACCGCCCACGTGAACAGTCCGAGGAGGAAGAAGATGGTGAACACCAGCGCGAGCAGGACGCCGTGACCCGTGAGGATGGTGTAGTAGTCCACCGAGTCGAGTATCCGAACGTAGCCGGTCCGGTGGAGCGCCTGAATCAGCCCGAAGAACGCGCCGATTCCGAGCGAGACGAACGCGACGACGAACGTCGCTCTGACGACCGCGGCCTCCTCGGGGTATCGGTCCACGAACGTCGCCATCTCAGTCACCCCCCTCGGGTCCGTCGTACTCGTCCTCGGGGACGACTTCCATCGTGCCCTCCATCGCGTGGTGGGCCGACCCACAGTACTCGTTACAGAGGATGCCGTAGTCGCGCGGTCCATCGACTTCGACCGTGAAGGTCGCGACCTGACCGGGGATTGCCATCGTGTTGGCGTTGGTGCCGACCACCTCGAAGCCGTGAATCACGTCGGCGGAGGTGACGTGGAACGTCACGGTGCTGTTCGCGGGCACCTCGATGGGGTCGGACGTGCCCGGTCGGAACGCGAACTGCTCGGCGACGACGTACACGTCGTACTCGTCCTCACCCGACTCGTAGACGCCGGGGTCGCCGAACTTGGGGTGGTCGTCGAGCGCCTCCGGGTCAACCGTACCGCCCTCGTCGCCTATCATCTCGATGCCCGCGCCGACCGCGCCGTACGAGACGGTGGCGATGAGACCGACGATGAGCAACAGCGCCGCGGCGAGCCAGAACTTCTCGTAGGCGTGAATCTCCATCTCAGCCCACCACCGTGATGCCCCGACCCAGGAACTCGACGAAGTACATGAACGCCCACATCACCGCCAGAATCACGAAGTACACGAGGATGATGCCGAGCGTTCCGATTGGGTCGAACTCGTCGTGGCTCAGTTCGCGCTCTACGTCGTCCGGACCCGACCCGACGACGTAGCCCGGGGGGCGGTCGTCGGGGTCGTCGCCCCGTTCGGGGTGTTCCCGTGTGGTCTCTATCGACATAAGCGACGGTACGAACACTCGGTATTTAATGCGTCTCCGCGATTCTCAGTCGATGAAAACCGTCGAAAACCGGTACTACGACCGCTTCGAACGGCCCGTATGGACCAGTCTGAGACCCAATCTCGATTTAAAAAGGCACTGGCGAACCGTTCGGCTCGGAGTGTAAGTGTGCTCGCGCTCCTCGCGCTCGCTCCGGTCGTCCTGTTCGCGGCCGGTCGGAGCCTGTACGCGGGAGTCGTGACGACGGTGAACGTTCTGCTCATCTTCGGGAGCATCTATCTCCTCACCTCGCCCGTCGAGAGCGAAGACGCGGGCGAGCACCAGAACGAGGAGTCGACCGTCTGAGACGGTGATGACATTCGTTCCACTTCACGGAACCGGGGCGGTCCCTGCGGGCGGGAACCTCGACGCCGCGGTGTTCCTCGCGGTCGGCTTGCTCGGCGGCGCGCACTGTGTCGGTATGTGCGGGCCGCTGGTGAGCGTCTACGCCGACCGGATTCGTGCCCAAGAGGGGTCCGCTGAGACGACGCTGACGCTCCGGCAGGTCCGCCAGCACGTCGTGTTCAACCTCGGGCGAACAGCGGGCTACGCCGCGGTCGGGGCGGTCCTCGCGGCAATCGGGGCCGTCGCGGTCGGTGCGACCGGGCGGCTCCTCGCGGTCGGAACGAGCGTACAGGCGGTGACCGCGCTGCTCACCGGCGGATTCATCGTCGTGATGGGAGCCTCCTACGCTGGTGGGTCGAGCGCGCACCCGTCGTTCGGCCCGCTGGGCGACCTGTTTCGGCGGGTCAGCGGCGTCCTCACCCGCCGGGTGGACGCGTTCGTCGGCGACGCTCGCATCGCGGGGCTGGGGGTTGTCCACGCGCTGTTGCCGTGTCCTATCACCTACCCCGCATACGCCTACGCGTTCGCGCTCGGCGACCCACCCCGCGCGGCGTTCCTGCTCGCGCTCGTCGGCCTCGGGACGTTTCCGACCCTGCTGGTGTACGGGACCGTGTTCGGCTCGCTGTCGGCGAGTCGGCGGGTCCATCGGGTACTCGGCGTCGTGTTCGTCGTTCTGGGGTACACGCTGGTGGCCCACGGCCTGAATCTGTTCGGCATCGGCGTTCCGTCGCTCGAACTCCCGCTTCCGACGCCGGAATACTCTCCGAGGGGGTGACGAATGGGCACGACTGGGGTGACGGCGGCCGATGGGACCGCGACCGTCGAGGAGTGTACGCTCTGTGGCCTGCCGACCGAGGGGTCGCCCGTGACCGACGACGGCGTTCCGGGCGGGTACTGCTGTCGCGGCTGTCTCGAAATCGCGCGGACCGTGGACGACGTGGAATCGGCCGACCCCGAGGCGGTCCGGGACGAGCGCGAATCCGGACTCGCGGACGCGCCCGACGACGCCGACAGCACGTTCTTCGGCGTCGAGGGGATGCACTGTGCGACCTGCGAGACGTTCATCGAGTCGGCCGCCGCCGACGCCGACGGGGTGTACGGCGCGGAGGCGAGCTACGCCACCGACATGCTCAGGATCGTCCACGACGGGGGCGCGGACCTCGACTCGCTCGGCGGCCGACTCGACAGATACGGCTACGCGGTCGGCGACCCCGACCGCGGCGCGGGCGACGACGAGCGCGGCGACACCAGCGTCGTCAGGTTCCTCCTCGGCGGCGGCATGTTCGGCATGATGGTGATGGTGTGGTACGTCCTCTTTCTCTACCCGACCTACCTCGGTTTCGACCCCCTCGTGAATCTGGGCGGCTTCGACGGTCTCTACCTGTTCGGAAACGTCTGGCTGATGACCTCCATCGTGCTGTTTTACACGGGCTACCCGCTCCTCCGGGGTGCGGTGGTCAGCCTCCGGGCGGGCCAGCCGAACATGGACCTGCTGGTGTCGCTCGCGGCCGCGAGTTCGTACCTCTACAGCACCGTGGCTGTCGTCGTCGGTCGGACCCACGTCTACTTCGACGTGACCGTCGCCATCGTCCTCGTCGTCACCCTCGGCAACTACTACGAGGACCGAATCAAGCGCAAGGCCGCGAGCGGTCTCTCGGAGTTGACCAGCGCGCGCGTGAGCGAGGCGACTCTGGTGACCGACGACGGCGACCACGAGGCGGTTCCGGTCGCGGACCTCGCGGGCGGCGAGCGCGTCGTCGTCCGACCGGGCGAGCGCGTTCCGGTGGACGGCGAAGTGGTCGAGGGAACCGCGGCCGTGGACGAGTCGCTCGTGACCGGCGAGTCCGTGCCCGTGACCCGACGCCCCGGCGACCGCGTCCTCGGCGGGACGGTGGTCGCCGACGGGCCGCTCGTGGTCGCAGTCGGCGCGGACGCCGCCAGCACGCTCGACCGACTCGTGGACCTCCTCTGGCAGATACAGAGTTCGCGGTCGGGCGTCCAGCGACTCGCCGACAAACTCGCGACGCTGTTCGTCCCGACCGTCCTCGCGCTCGCGGTAGTCGCGACCGGGTGGCACCTCCTCGGCGGCGCGCCGGTCGCCGACGCCCTGCTCGCGGGGCTGACGGTGCTCATCGTCTCGTGTCCGTGCGCGCTCGGACTCGCCACGCCGCTGGCGGTCGCCTCCGGCGTCCGCGAGGCGGCCGACCGCGGCGTCGTCGTCGCCTCCGACGCCGTGTTCGAGACCGCTCCCGAGGCCGACGTGGTGGTCCTCGACAAGACCGGGACGCTCACCGACGGCGCGATGACGGTCCGCGACGTGGTCGTAGACGGTTCCGGGGCGGCGAGCCCAGACGAAGTGCTGGCCCGCGCTGGCGCGCTCGAACGCTACGCCGCCCATCCCATCGCGGAGGCGGTCGCGGACGCCGCGGACGCCGCTGACACCGCTGACTCACTGCCCGAAGCCGAAACAATCGAGGTCCACGACCGCGGCGTGACCGGCGTCGTCGCCGACGACGCCGGTCACACCGCAGTCGGCCACCCCGACATGCTCGACGCGCGTGGCTTCGCGATTTCGACCGACCTCTGCGCGGCGGTCGAAACCGCGCGCGACGACGGCGCGGTTCCGGTCGCGGTCGGGTGGGACGGCCGAGTTCGTGGCGTCATCGCGGTCGGCGACGCGCCCCGAGAGGGGTGGCAGGACGCGCTCGCAGACCTCGGAGCGGGTCGGGAGGTCGTAGTTCTCACGGGCGACGACGAGCGCGCGACCGCCCGATTCCGAGCCGACCCGAACGTCTCGGAGGTGTTCGCGGGGGTTCCACCCGAAGCCAAGGCCGAGACGGTCGAGCGATTGAAATCACGCGGAACGGTCGCGATGGTGGGCGACGGGAGCAACGACGCGCCCGCGCTCGCGGCGGCCGACCTCGGAATCGCGCTCGGGAGCGGCACCGACCTCGCGGGTGATGCCGCCGACGCGGTGCTCGTGGACGGCCGCCTCGACGCCGTCCCCGAAGTGTTCGCCATCGCTCGCGGCACGAAACGGCGTATCCGGCACAACCTCGGGTGGGCGTTCCTCTACAACGCCGTCGCGGTCCCGCTCGCGGTGCTCGGCCTGTTGAATCCGCTGTTCGCCGCGGTCGCGATGGGCACGAGCAGTCTCGTCGTGGTCGCGAACTCGGCGCGGTCGTTGCGGTGACTCCGCGAGCGAGGTTCGTGGGCCGGTCGGGGCCGCCCGTCAGTCCGCCAATTCGACGTTCCTGAACTCGAAGCGCGCGCCACCCTTTTCGCTCTCGGTAATCTCGCATTCCCAGTCGTGGGCCTCGACCAATTGGCCGACCACCGCTAGCCCGAACCCGATGCCGACGTTGCTGGTCGAGTAGCCCGGTTCGAACACCTGCTCGCGCTCGTCGGCCGGGATGCCCGGCCCGTCGTCCGCCACGAAGAAGCCGTTCGGAAGGTTACCGACTCGGACCGTGACCGTCTCTCCGTCGTCCGTGGAGCCGTGCTCCACGGCGTCGTCGCACGTCGTGCGACTGCTCGTCGAACCGTGTTCGACGGCGTTCCGGAACAGATTTTCGAGCAGTTGGCCCAACCGCGACGGGTCGGCCCAAATCCGGCGGTCGGTGTCGATTCGGAGCGTCCCCTCGCGGTCGTCGAGCGATTCCCACCACTGTTCGGCGGCGTCTCCGAGGTCCACGGTCTCGGTGGTGTCCACGTCGCCACCCCGCCGGGTCACGACGAGGAGGGTGTCTATCATCTCCTCGATTCGGTCGAGCGCCTGCTCGACTTCGCGGAACGACCGCGCGGTGTCCGGGTCGGTCGGGGTACTCCCGATTCCCATGTCGAGGTAAATCTGGGCGATTTCGAGGGGGTTCCGGAGCTCGTGAGCCAGCATGCTCGCGAAGGCGTCGAGGCGCTCGTTCTGGGCTTCGAGTTCGCGCTCGCGCTCCTTTCGCTCGGTGATGTCCCGAGTCACGCCTGTCCGGGCGAACTCACCGTCGTCGGACCGGTACGGGCCGAATCGGCTCTCGATCGGAATCGTCTCGCCGTTCTTCGCCCGCAGTTCGAGTTCGAGCGTCACGCTCCCGAGTTCGTCTTCGACTTGCTTGCTCATCTCGGCGGCGCGCTCGTTGACCTCGTCGCTGTGGACGACCGATGCGTGTCGCCCGAGGAGTTCGTCGCGGTCGTACCCCGTCATTTCGAGGAACGCGTCGTTGACCATCACGAACCGCTCGTCGGCGTCGAGCGCGTACACGCCGTCCTCGACGGTCTCGACGATGGTCTCGTAGCGTTCGAGTTGGGTCTCGCGCTCCCGCCGTCGAAGCCCGGTCGTGAGGACGTGGGCCATGCTCTGGACGAACTGCACGTCGTGGTCTTCGTACGACCGGCGCTCGGAGGTATGGGTTTCGAGGATTCCCCACGGTTCGTCGAACGACCCGATGACGGTGCTGATGCCGCTCGTGACCCCGTGGGACGCGAGCAGGTCGGGACACGAGAATCGGTCCTCGGTCTCGAAGTCCTCGACTACCACCGCCTCTTTGGACAGGAGCGTGTAGCCCGCTTGCGACCCGAGTTCGGTGTCCACGGTGGCCGACCCGACCACGTCGTCGTCCCAGCCGTTCCCCGCCCTGAGTAGGAGGTCGCTCTGCCCGGGCCGGAGTTCGAGCACCTTGCTGTACTCGTGGCCGAGGGTTTCGGCGACGAGTTCGACCGCCTCATCCATCAGGTCGTCGAACGGTCGGTCTTCGAGCGCGCGCTGGGAGAACTCCGAGACCACGCGCTGTTGCTGAATTCGGCTCTCCAACTCGGTCTCTCGGCGCTTCTGCTCGGTGATATCGCGCACCACGCCGATGTGTTCGAGCCCCGCGTCGGTCTCTCGGGAGACGAACAGTATCTCCGCCGGGAACGTCGTCCCGTCCCCGGCCTCGACCACCACCTCGACGGTCGCGGAGGTCCGGTCGCCCGCCACCATCTCGGCGACCTGCTCGGCGACCACCTCGCGGACCTCCTCGTCGTTGGCGATGAACTCCCAGCCCGACCGCCCGAGCAGGTCCTCGCGGTCGCGGCCCACCATCCCGGTCAGCGCGGTGTTGACCATCGAGAACTCCATGTCGTCGTTCAGAATGTAGATGCCGTCGTCGGTCGTCTCCACGATGGTCTCGTAGCGTTCGAGTTCGCGCTCGCGGCGCTCGCGCTCGCTCACGTCCCGAAAGTACACCGAGAGACCCGTCTCGGAGGGGTACGCCCGCACCTCGAACCACGCCGACAGCGGCGAGAAGTACTCCACGAACGACACCGCCTCCTGGGTCTCCATCGCTCGCTCGTACTCGTCCTGAAACGTCGTCCCGACCGCGTCCGAGAAGGCGTCCCAGACGCTCTTGCCGACGAGTTCGGCCTCGGTGCGCCAAAGTAGTTCCTCGGCGGTGTCGTTGACGTAGGTGAACGTCCAGTCGTCGTCGAGCGCGAAGAACGCGTCGGTGACGCGGTCGAACACCTCCCCGAGTTCGGTTTCGAGTTCGTCGCGTCGGCGTTCGAGTTCGACCTGCGTGCGCTTGAGTTCGGTAATCTCCTCGGCGGTGCTGACGACCCGGCGT
Organism: Halorussus amylolyticus; assembly: GCF_004143485.2. GTDB lineage: Archaea > Halobacteriota > Halobacteria > Halobacteriales > Haladaptataceae > Halorussus > Halorussus amylolyticus. The sequence continues at coordinate 292,507 of NZ_ML974130.1, forward strand.
ATCTCGCCGTCCTCGGACACCGGGGCGACGTCCACCGAGAGCCACACCCGCGAGCCGTCGCGTCGGTCCACCGCGATTTCCTCGCCGAAGACGGCCTCGCCCGTCCGGAGCGTGCGCGCGACCGGGAACTCCTCCTCGGCGAGCGGGTCGCCGTCGGCGTCGTACACCGTCCAGTCGTCGCAGCTCTCCGCATCGAATGGGAGTTCGCCGTCGTCGCCGACCCCGACCAGTTCGGTGGCCCGGTCGTTCGCGCGCAGCAGTTCGCCGCCGGCGTCCCGAACCGCGAACGCGATGGGGCTGGTGTCGAAAATCTCCCCCACGAGCGCCTGCTCGTCGCGCAGGCGCTCGTCCCGGTTCCCCATCTCGGGCGCTTCGCGGAAGACGCCGGTGAACAGCGTTCGCCCCTCGACTCCGTGTTCGAACCCCGACACCGAGACGTGCCGCTCGTCGCCGGTCGCGGTGACCAACGCCGCGTCGAACGCGTCGTTCCCGGTCGCGTCGTCGGACGAACTCCCCGCATCGCCGTCCCCACAGCGACTGCGCCACGTCTCGTATCGCTCCTCGAAGCGCTCGGGAACGAGGTCGAGGAATCGCTGGCCTCGGAGGGTCTCGGGCGCGTACCCCAGTAGCTCCTCGGCGGCCGGATTCGCGTAGACGACGGTCCCGTCGGCGTCGGTCGTCACGACCGCGTCGGTCGCGGACTTCACTAATCGCTCGAAAAAGTCACTGCTCTCGGACGGGTTCGCGGTCACACCCTCCCCTTCAGTCGGCTCGTCGTGACACCCCATAGTGATGAAAGTCGTGTCGTACCAGTATCGGCTACAGGGTAAATAGCTTCACGCTTGCGTGAATGTTGCACGCGCGGTCGGTTCCCGACTTGCCGTCTCTCCCGCCACCACCCCACCGACGCCAACCCCCTACACCGACGCCAATCGCGCGATGTACACCAGGCTCAGCACGTGGTCGTCCATGTCGAGGTCGGCCGGACCCGGCCGGTCGGGGTCGAAGCTCTCGACCTCCGAGAATCCGCGCATGTACTCCCGGAGGCGTTCGCGGGTCGTCTCGGTTATCCAGCCCACGTCCTCGTAGTACTGGAGGGCGTTGCCGGTGTTCTCGAACCCGGCCTTGTTGATGAGGAAATCGAGCCACTCGAAGACGACGACCTCCGCGCCGTAGCGGTCCGGAAGTCCGTCGAGGTACGGCTTCTCGGGGAGCGCGCCGACCGCCGAAAACTGGCTCTGGAGCCGAACCAGTTCGTCGCGTTGGCCGTGTCTGAGCACCTCGTCGGGCGGCGCGGGCAGTTGCTCGCCCTCCTCGGCGAACGCCTCGGGGGTCTCCCGGTTCGGGTCCGCGAGGCGGCGAAGGTCGCGCAGGTCGTGGGCTCCGGAGTTGGTCGGCATGGTGTGCGAGTAGTTTCGGGTAACTCGCACATCACATTTAAGTTTTTGTGCCGAACTGTTGAACAGTGGTCGGGTCGAGAAGGTGTGACATTCCGCGAGCAAACGCCGTCATCTCGACTCACGAAGGCTTCAAAAACCGATAGAGAACGCTTAGTTCCGACGCTTTCGAGCGACGGCCGCCACGCTCGCGGCCGCGAGGACCAGTCCGAGGACGCCCGCCAGCTTTCCTTTCGCGCCGCCGCTCGATTCGGACGCCTCCTCGCCCGATTCGACTTCGACCTCCATCTCGACGGTCTCCTCGTCGCTCCCGCGACCCCGGAGTCGGCGGCCGAGCAGGCCGATTACGGCGAGCGCGGCGAGGACGCCGACGACTTTCGCACCACCGCCCCGGCCGCCGCGTTCGCCGTCCTCGCTTCGAACGGTTCGCTCGCGGGCGGTTCGGCCGGACGACTCGCCGCTACCGGGTCGCTCCTCGATGAGTGCAGGCTTTTCGAGGTTGATTTCGATGAGTGCCATCGGGTGTAATTCGTCGCTCGAACGGATGTACATTGCGGCCTCTCCGAAAGTGAAGCGCCTTGCGGCCGCTTCGAAAGCGACGCCGAGCGCGGTCTCCGACCGCGCTCGGCGTCGTGGAGTTCGGAGTCGGCCACAACGTATTCCGGGTCGGCGACCCTACGCCAGACGATGCCAGAGTGCCCGGTCTGCGGGATGGACGTGGACGCGACCAGCCCCGAGGAGACCGACTACCGCGAGGAGTCCTACGCTCCGGCGACGGTCGAGTACGAGGGCGAACTCTACGCATTTTGCGGTGAGGAACACCGGGCCGCGTTCGAAGAAAATCCCGAGCAGTACGTCTGAATCGCTCCCGAGGAGTGCGTCTGAACCGCTTCAGTACGTCCGAATCACTCCAACTGCTCGGCCGCGTCCCGAATCAGGCCGTCGAGAATCTCGGGCGTCGTAGGGTGGTAGGCCCGGTCGGGAATCTCGCGCACGTCGAGTTCCATCTCCACCGCCATCTGCATCGTCTTCGCCATCACGTCGGCGTGGTAGTGCAGTCCCTGATACCCCAGCACGGTGCCGTCGTCGGCGTCCACGACCAACTTCGCGAGTCCCTCCGGGACCGCCTTGGTCTTGAAGACGCCGTCGTTCCGCGCCTCGCGCTCGACCGCGACGTATTCGCGGTTCTCGGCCGCCACCGCGCTTTCCGAGACGCCGACGCGGGCGAAGGGGTAGACGCCCACGCCCGAGAAGACCACGTGGTGGTGGACGTTGCGGTACGGTTCGACCTCCCCGCCGTCGCGGTGCGCGACGATGTTGTCCGCCGCGAGGAACCCCTGCTCTTTGGCGACGTGGAGGATGGGTTCGTGGCCGTTCGCGTCACCGACCACGAACACCCGGTCGTCTGAACTCGCCTGCATCGTGTCGGCGACCCACCCGGATTCGGGTTCGAGAGGTGTGTTCTCCAGTCCGAGAGTGTCCACCGCCGGACGGCGACCCGTGAACAGGAACAGTTCGTCGGCCTCTATCGCACTCGCTTCCGTCCCATCGTCGCCATCCTCGCGCTCGACGTGGAGGCGAACCCCGCCGTCGTCGGTCGATTCCACAGACTGCTCGGAGGCGTTGGTCACCACCTCGACGCCGAACTCCTCGCGGTAGAGGTCGAGCAGAGTCTCGCCGAACGGGTCGTCGGCCTCGTCGAGCGGGTAGTCGTCGTGTTCGATGACGGTGATGTCCATCCCGGCGGCCTCGGTGAGATACGGCACCAGTTCGAGACCGACGTAGCCGAAACCCATCACGACGCCCGAATCGGGGAACTCGGTCGCGTCGAGCACGTCCGCGCTGGTCGTGTAGTCCACGTCTTCGAGACCCTCCAAGTCGGGGACGTTGACGGTCGAACCCGTGGCGACGACGACGTAGTCGGCTTCGATTTCCCGGTCGCCGACCGCGACCGTGCGGTCGTCCACGAACCGAGCGGTCTCGCGGATAAATTCGACGTTCTCGCGCTCGGCGAGTCCGTGGACCGCGGCCCGGCGGTGTTTGGCGAAGTTCTGGACGTGTTCCTCTTTGGTCTCCACGACCGCGTCCAAATCGACCTCGGGCGTCCCTTCGGTCCGGTCGTCGTGGCGCACCTGAAATCGGTGTTCGGCCGCCGACAGCACCTCCTTCGAAGGCATGCACCCCCGGAGGATGCAGAGGCCGCCGCCGGGGTCGCCGTCGTCTGCGAGGACGAGGTCAACGTCGGGTTCGTCGGCCAATCGCTGTGCGACCGCGACTCCGGCGCTTCCGTAGGCTCCGATGACGACGACGCGAGTGGTCATACGTCGTGTCTCGACGGCCGATACATTAGAAGTTCGCCCGCGGCACGCGCGGCCGCGACCGAAGCGACTCGGAACCCGAAGAACGCTCGACTCGGCTCACCGGCGTCGGGCGAGAAGCGCGCCCGCGACGGCCGCGCCGACCGCGACGGCCGCGGTCCCCGGCGTGAAGCCGGGGACCGCTCCGTCGCTCTCGCCGGGAGTCGTCCTCTCTCTGGGAGTCGTTTCTTCGTCAGGCGTCGTCTCCTCGGAGTCGTCGGTCGTCCCCAGTTCGGTCGTGGTTTCCGGTGCGGCCGCAGTTTCCGATTCGGTCGTCGTCGCCGTCTCGGTCGTCGTCTCTGGCGCGGGCGGCGCGTCCGACGACATCGAAATCGTGCGCTCGGAGAAGCGGTTCACCGCGACCAGCACGTCGGCGGTGGTCTCGCCGCCCTCGGCCACCAGAAACCGCGAGCGCTCGCTTCCGAGTGCGCTCTCCAGTTGGGTCACGGCCGCGGCCTCGACGGCCTCCTCGCCGTCCACCGCGACCCGGAGGTTTCCGGTGGTGTTCAGGACGCGCTCGGAGACGTGCGCGATGACGACCGTTCCCTCCGGAATCGTTCGATTCACCTCAATTTCGACCGCGCCTTGCGTCGTTCGGTTCGCCGAGAGCGTCGTCTCGTCGTCGTAGCTGACGGTGTCGGCGACCACCTCGCCGTCCTCGCTCGCGATGTGGACCTCGGCCTTCGCGGCTCCCGTGGCGACGAGGCGCTCCTGTTCACGGTCGATGTCGGTTTTGCCATCGGGGTACGCCCGGAAGACGAGTCGGCCGCCATCGCCGAGTCGGGCGGTCACGTCGCCCTCGTCGTTGACTGTGACGCTCCCTTCGCCGACGACGAGCAGGGTTCCCGGCGTGCCGTTCGCGGTCCTCACGGACGCTCGCGAGTCGGTCTCGGACGTCGCGTTCGCACCGTCCGGAAGGGCCGCGACGACGTACGACGACTCGTTCGGTTCGACCACGAAGATTCCGCGGTCGTTGTCGTGGGCGGTCAGCGCGGTTCCGTTCTCGGTCTCGACGTGTGCCTCGGTTTCGGACCGGGCTTCGAGACTGAGTGCGGCCCCTTCGATGGCCGTCACGCCCGAGAGCGCCCCGCCGACGTCCACGCCGCCGCCCTCGGTGACGCTCTGCTGGGACTCGATTCGGACGGAATCGAGCATCGTCTCGCCGCCGACCGCGTAGTCTGTCACGGCGCGCTCGTCGGCCGCGAACGAGACGTGGGTTCCGGCGTACCCTTCGCCGGACGCTCCCGCCGCGGTCGAGGTGGTGTCGGTCCCGCCGACCGCGACCGGGGCGACGCTCGCGACCGCGACGAGGACCAGTAGGGCGGTCGCTGCGCGTTCCATTACGTCGTCGCTGAGCGGGTACTCGAGTATACGCTTTCTGGCCTCCTCCTAGCGGCGTGAGAGGACACCGGCGGCGTCTTCGTCTCGGATTCCGGACCCGAAACGTCGCTTCCGCTCTCAACGCGAGATTTCGCCGCCCTTCTCCGCCAACACGGTCTCGACCTCGTCGCGCGTCACGACCGCCACGTCGCCCGGAATCGTCCGCTTGAGCGCCGCGGTCGCCGACCCGTACTCCAGCGCGGTGGGCACGTCGTCGCCCGCGAGTCGGCGCGCGAGGAACGCCCCGACGAAGGCGTCGCCCGTCCCGATTGGGTCGAGGGTGTCGGTCTCGAAGGCCCCCTGTTCGTGAACCTCGCCCTCGTGGCGCGCGAGCGCGCCCTCGTCGCCGCGGGTCACGACGACCGTCTCAAAGTCGAACTCCTCGGTTAGTCCGTCCGCAATCTCCTTGGGGTCGCCCTCGCGCGCCAGCACCTCGCGGGCGTCGCGCGCGGCGGTCACGAGCACGTCCACGTCGGGAAACAGGCCTTCGAGCGTCTCGCGGGCGGAGTCGGGACTCCAGAGCTTCGACCGGTAGTTCACGTCGAACGCGGTGGTCGTCCCGGCGTCGGACGCGGCGGCGAGCAGGTCCGCCGTCGTCGCTTCCAGCGTCTCCGAGAGCGCGGGCGTGATGCCGCTCGTGTAGAAGTACTCCGCGTCCCGGACCCGGGGAACCGGGAGTTCCGCGAACTCGGCGGTCGTGACCGCCGCGCCCTCGCGGTCGTAGATGACGTTCGTGCCCCGGGGCTTGCCGCCGTGTTCGAGGTAGTAGGTGCCCTGTCGGCCCTCGTCGCTCCAGACCACGTCGGTCTCGACGCCGTGCTGGCGGAGTCCCGCGACGACTCGCCGCCCGAGCGGCGAGTCGGGGAGTTTCGAAGTCCACGTCGCGTCCGCGCCGAGTCGCGCGGCCGCGACCGCGACGTTGCTCTCCGCGCCCGCCGCCCGAAATTCGAGGTCGGTGGCGGTTTCGAGGCGCTCGCCGTGGGGCGGCGAGAGCCGAAGCATCGTCTCTCCGAACGTGACGAGGTCGGTCATACGTCGGCCATCGCCCCCGCGTGCCATAATTTACTCGGTCGGCGATACGTTCTCGGAGAAGCACCGAGACCGCCCGAACTGATTCGCGCCGTTCTCTTTGACCTGCAGCAGGGTTCGATTGCCGGGACTCCGGACTGCGTGCAGAAGTTGCCCCTGTCAGGCGACCTAAACGACCGCGCCCCGTTGTCCCCGACGAACATGACCGACTCCGACCCCGAACCCGACGCTCGCGGATTCAACACCGAGAGCGTCCACGCCGGACAGGACCCCGACTCCGCGACCGGGTCGCGCGCGCCGCCAATCTACCAGACCACCTCGTACGTCTTCGACGACGCCGAACACGCCGCGTCGCTGTTCGCGCTCGAAGAACCGGGCAACATCTACAGCCGAATCATGAACCCGACGAACGCGACGTTGGAGGAGCGACTCGCCACCCTCGAAGGCGGCGTCGCGGGACTCGCCACCGCGAGCGGGATGGGCGCGCTCAATCTCGCAACGTTCGTGCTCGCCGAGCGGGGCGACAACGTCGTCACGGCGTCGTCGCTCTACGGCGGCACCTACACCTACTTCACCCACACCGCGCCCCGGCGGGGCGTCGATGCGAAGTTCGTGGACACGCTCGACTACGACGCCTACGACGAGGCCATCGACGACGACACCGCGTTCGTCCACCTCGAAACCGTGGGCAACCCCGCGCTCGTGACCCCGGATATAGAGCGAATTGCCGACATCGCCCACGACCACGACGTGCCGCTGGTGGTAGACAACACCTTCGCGACGCCGTACCTCTGCAACCCCATCGAACACGGCGCGGACATCGTCTGGCACTCGACCACCAAGTGGATTCACGGGAGCGGTTCGACCGTCGGCGGCGCGCTCATCGACGGCGGCACCTTCCCGTGGGAGGAGGGCGACTTCCCCGAAATCGCGGCGGAGAACCCCGCGTACCACGGCGTGAACTTCCGCGAGCGGTTCGGCGACGCCGCGTTCGCCTACGCCGCCCGCGCTCGCGGACTCCGCGACCTCGGGAATCAGCAGTCGCCGTTCGACGCGTGGGTCACTCTCCAGAAACTGGAGTCGCTACCCCTGCGCATGGCGAAGCACTGCGAGAACGCGCTGGCGGTCGCGGAGTACCTCGAAAATCACGACGAGGTGGCGTGGGTCGCCTACCCCGGACTGGAGAGCCACGAGACCCACGACAACGCGAGCGAGTACCTCGACGGGGGCTACGGCGGGATGATAACGTTCGGGCTGGAGGGCGGCTACGAGGCCGGGCGCTCGGTCACCGAGGAGACCGAGTTGGCGAGCCTGCTCGCCAACGTCGGCGACGCCAAGACGCTCATCATCCACCCGGCGAGCACGACCCACCAGCAACTCACCGAGGAGGAGCAGTTGGCCAGCGGAACCACCCCGGACCTCGTTCGTCTCTCGGTCGGCATCGAAGACCTCGACGACATCGTCGCGGACCTCGACCAAGCCATCGAAGCGGCGAGCGAGAGCGCGTAGAACCGAGGGTTCCGCTTCGGCGTCCGCGAGCCACAAGGCTTTCACCGCGCACGTTTCGAGCACCCACGTATGCGACGACTCACTGCCGCGATAGCGTTGGCGCTGCTCGTATCGCTCGCCGGATGCTCGGGGTTCGCTGGCGGCGCGCTCAGCGATGGCACCACCGGCGAGGACGGCGGCGTGACCGGTGAGGACGACGGCGCGACCGGCGAGGACGGTGCCTCCGTCGTCTCGGCGGCCAACTCGACGCCGGACGCGACGGGTGTCGAACACACCCTCCGCGTCGAGGTGAACGAATCGACCGCCGGGAGCGAGTGGGAGTCGCTGTCCGCGACCTACCTGCGCGAGGAGTTCACCGTGGACGGAGCGAAGCACGGCGCGGTCGCGCTCGGCGTCGATACGGACGGCGACGGCGAGGTCGAGCAGGAGTTCAACGAGACGCACGTCAGCGGCGTCAACAACAACGAGTACTCGTTCACCGTGGGACTCGACACGGGGTACATGCTCGAAGACGGCGACGCGGTCGTCGTGGCGTATCCCGCAGTTGACAACCCCGCCGAATCGGGCGAGTACGACGTTTCCGTGACGCTCAACGACGACCAAACGGCGAACGGAACGCTCGCCGTCGAGGAGTAGCCCGCCGTCCGGAGACCGTCTCGGACTTATTCTTCCGAACGCCGTCCCCCGTGTCCCGGATAGTCGCGCTCGAACCGGTCTTCGATTTCCTCGCGCGCGAACTCGATTATCACCGGACGGCCGTGCGGGCAGGCGTAGGGGTTCTCACAATTGTCGAGCGCCGCCAGCAGGTCCACGACCGACCCCTCGCGGAGCGAGGTGTTGCCCGTAATCGAGGGATAACAGGCGAGGTCCGCGAGCAGGTCGTCGGCCACGGCCTCGACCGTTTCGCCCCGGTCGTCGGCGTCGGTCGAGACGAACTCGCTCAGGGCGTCCCGAAGGAGTTCGGGGTCGAGCGTGGCGTCGAGGACGGTGGGCGCGGTTCGGACGACGACCTCCCGGTCGCCGACCAGTTCGCCGCGGAAGCCGAGCGTCTCCAGCGCCTCCCGGTACTCGTCGAACACCGCGGCCTCGCCCGCGGTGAGTTCGAGTTCGACCGGCTGCGCCAGCATCTGGGTGGTCGAATCCTCGGCGAACTCCCGAGCGAGGCGCTCGTAGTTGACTCGCTCGTCGGCGGCGTGCTGGTCTACCAACACGAGTCCGTCGGGCGTCTCGGCGACGACGTAGGTGTCGTGGAGTTGGCCCATAATTCGCATCCGGGGGAGGCTATCGAACTCGGGTGCGTGCGTCGGGTCGCCAGCCAGCGTCTCGGCTTCGGTCGGAGCCGCGAACTTCCGGGTCGAATCGGTCGGCGCGTCGTCGGTCGCTTCGGCGTTCGCGGCGGTCGTCTGGGTGTTCGCGGTCGTTTCCGTGTCCGTATTCACTCCTGCGTTCGTGCTCGTCCCTGCGTGCGCATCCGGACTCGTCCCTGCGTCCCCACCTGCCTCTGCTCGCGCGCTCGCTCCCGTCCGGGAGCGAGCGCGCGAGCCTTCCGGTTTCGTACTCGCCGTCCCACGCGCATCGTCCGAGTCGCCCGTTTCGGTCGGCGGGTCGGAATCGCCCTTCCCGTCGAGCGTCGATTGCTCTCGGTCGGCGCTGTCCGCGCCGACCGCCAGTTCGGCCTGCTCACCCTCGCTCGCGTCCGCTCGCTCGCGCTCGGGTTCGACGCGCGCCTCGTCGGGCGCGCTCGCGCCGCGCGGCGCGGACGACCGAATCAGGCCGTGGTCGAGCAGGGCCGACTCCACCGCGCGCTCGACCGCGTCGCGGACTGCCGACTCGTGCTCCCACCGACACTCCATTTTTCTCGGGTGAACGTTGACATCGACTTCGCCCGGCGGAACGTCTACGAACAGCACCGCGAAGGGGTAGCGCTCGGTCGAGAGCTGGCCGCCGTAGGCCGCGAGAATCGCGTCCCGGACCGCGCCGTCGCTGACGTACCGGCCGTTGACGTACGTCGAGACGTACTCGCGGGTGCTCCGGGTCGTCTCGGGGTCGCTGACGTAACCGGAGACTTCGACCGACTCGGCCCCTCCTTCGACCGCTATCATCGAAGTTGCGACCTCCCGGCCGTACACCGACAGCACGGCCGAGGGGAGGTCGCCTCGACCCTCGGTAGCGAACACCTCGCGGTCGCCGTGGGTCAGCGACACCGCCACGTCGGGGTTCGCGAGCGCGTACCGCGTGACGACCGTGTTGACGTGCGAGAACTCGGTGGTCGTCGTCTTGAGGTACTTCCGGCGCGCGGGGGTGTTGTAGAACAGGTCCGAGACTTCGACCGCGGTGCCCTCCGGACACCCCGCGGGTCCGACCGACTCCACCTCGCCGCCCTCCATCCGGAGTTCGGTGCCGGTCTCGCCGGCCCGCGGTTTCGTGGTGATGGTCACGCGAGAGACCGCGCCGATGGTGTGGAGCGCCTCGCCGCGGAAGCCGAGGGTGTCCACGCCCGCGTCGAGGTCGTCGGCGTCTCGAATCTTGCTCGTGGTGTGCTGGCGGACCGCGGCCCGGACCGCGGACTCGGTCATCCCGACGCCGTCGTCGCTCACGACGATTCGGTCGGTGCCGCCCGCCTCGACCGTCACGTCGATTCGACTGGCGTCGGCGTCGAGGCTGTTCTCGACCAGTTCCTTGACCGCCGACGCGGGGCGCTCTACGACCTCCCCGGCCGCGATTTTGCGAATTGTGGCATCGTCGAGTCGGGTGATTCGGGTGGTGTCAGTCATCGGTATCCTCACGCGAACGTCGCTGGCGACTACGACGAACGGGGTGGGTTTCAATCCACTGCTGTCCGGCGTCGTCGAACGGGACGCGGGTGTCCGCCACATACATTTCACTATATATTGATTGTATAAAATTTTATTACTTTCTGTAAAAATTAGAAAATATGGTGCGAGACCATTCAAACCGTAGCAAAGACGCATCGAACGTCGGCCGTCGAACCGTCCTGAAAGCGACTTCCGGTGCGCTCGTCGGCGTCGGTCTGTCCGGCCTCGCGGGTACCAGCGCCGCGAACGGGCAGAGCGAGAACAGAGTCGAGGGCGAGGTCCCCTATCCCGACCACAGCAAACTGCTCGTGGACGACTCGCTCACGTCGCTCACGCCCCAGTACGACCTGCTGACGCTCGACGAGGACCGCCTGCTCGAACTGGTCGAGCAGGCGAAGATGGACGAGTCCGCCGAACGCGAGGCCCGCGACACGCTCAAGGACCTCTGGCGGAAGTACGACGTTCGGAAGGTCCGCGATGGGAAGGACTTCGTCTTCACGCTCGCCGACGACGGACCGCAGGCGCTCGCCAGTAGCGATGACGCCGACCAGTTCTCGAACGCGGGCGAGGCGGTCGCCGTGGGATTCGCCGAAGAGAACGGCGGGAAGGACGAAATCGACGCCCAGTGGTACGGTTCGACTCACGAAGCGATGACTGAAGACGTACTCGACAGCCACTTCGACCTCTACAGCTACGAGGTTGACGACATCGTCGGTCACTCGCCGGACCCGGACGTGGACCCGTGTAACGGCTGTGGACAGCTCGTGGAGTCGGCGGACTGGCCAAACTGGGTCAAAGATAAAATCAAAGAGGGTCTCAACGCGTTCGCCCATTACTTCGGTCACTACTACGACCCGAACTCCTACACCGTCAACCTCGGATACAACACGACGATAGAGTTCGATGGTCTCGGGGGTGCACCGTGGTTCTGCGCCTACGAGATGGGCAAAGCCGAGGACGAGTCTTACTCGGACCGGCGCGAACACCTCGGACGCGCAATCCATTACGTCCAAGACGTTTCGGTGCCGCTTCACGCCGGTATGGGTCTCGAACAGATGAACTTCGACATCCACTGTGACTCCGATGGGTGCGGCGTCATCGACCCCTACTTCGACCTCCACTCCGGCTACGAAGAGTGGGTCAAGAACAACTTCACGTCGGGCGAGAACTTCCTCGACGACTGCACGATGGTATCCTACAACAACGACCCCTTCGACTGCGTTTCCCAAGTCGCGGACGAGGCCAACAGCTACTCGTACGAGGTGTTCCACCGTGTGAAAGAAAACGGCACCGACATCGACAGTTGGGACTCGTCGGACTACAACGACATCGTCGAAGCCAGCGCGAACTCCCTGACCTACGGCTACTCCTACACCCACGCGCTCATCGAACAACTCTACTGAATCCGCGACGGCGAGCGACTTCTCTCCGATTTTTGGTCCCGCCGAAAACAATCACTGCAATCACTATCAGTCGTTTCGCACCCGAAGCGTCGTCGCGTAGTAATTTCCGCCGTACTCGTAGTGACGACGCCACGCACGCGAGGCCCCCGACTCGTCGGGCGGCGACGCATCCTCGATACCGAGTCGCTCGATGAGTCGCTCGAACGACTCGGAAATCGGGTCGCGCTCGGCGTACGTGCCGCCGCTGGTCTCCTCGAGGATGTCCCGAACGTCCGGGCTCGCGTCGTCGAACGTAGCGTCGATGTGGTCGATGAGAATCTCGCGTAACTCCGACTCGGACTCGGCCACCTGCTCGGTTTCGTGGACGTAACGCCTCGTCTCGACGCTCCCCTTCTCGGCGTGTGCGCGCAACGTCTGCTTCTCGCTCAGGAACTCGGTGTCGGGTTCGACCTGCACGTACTCGAAGGGCGGGTCGGGAACGAGGTCGCTGTCGTCCGGGTCCATCGGCTCGAAGTAGACCACGCCGCGCTCGCCCTGTGACGCGGCCGAGCGGTCGTCGTCGTTCACTATCGCTCTGATTGCGTCTTGGGCGGCCCATTCCACGACGTCGGCGTCGAGGTCGGACAGTCCTTCGTCCGGATTTTCGACCGGGTCGGCGTCCGACGGGGGTTCGTCCGTCGGTTCGAACCAGAACTCCCACCGGTCGAGCGACACGTCCTCGACGTCGGTCACCCGGACGCGATAGTACGCTCCGTCGTGTTCGACGTAGGCCGGTGTCGGCTCGGTGTCGGAGTCGTAGGGACCGATGGGCTGTGCTTCGGTCGCGAGCGTTCCCGAATCGAGTAGTTCGGCGGTCAGCGCATCGAGGTGATACCGGACGTGCAATCCTCCCCGTCTCGGTTCCCACGCGAACAGGTCGGTGAGCGTGGTGCCGCCCGCCGGACTGCTCAACAGCGAGTAGCGCGCGCCGCCGTCGGCAAGAATCGAACATCCCGGAAGCAGCGCGGTGAGGCCGACGCCAGCGAACCGAAGGGTCGTTCGACGCGAGAGTGGAGGGACCATCATCAGAAAATACTCTCGTAACGCCGTATAAATTTGTTCTTCGCTCGGACGGATAATTTCGCGCGGAAGGTATCGTTATGGTCGTGGCCGAGTCATCCGCAGGTGATGGGATTCCAATCGCTCCGGTTCGCGAACCGAGACCGGCCGAGACCGACCGCCGAGACGCCCGAGGTGAGTCGCCGATGACCGACCCCGACCGTCCGCACTCAGACCGGACCCGCCCGCGTTCGGCGCGCGCGTTCCGCGAACGCTATCCCGAATCCGAAATCGAACTCGCGTACGCGGGCATCGACACGTTTCTGAAAGCCGACAAGCGCGCGGTCGAGGACCTCGCGGACTTCGACGCGGGCGTGCTGGGCGTCCCCTACGACGGCGCGGTGAGCAACCGACCGGGCGCGAGGTACGGTCCCGGCGCGATTCGGCGGGCGAGCGCGTGGTGGGCGTACCTCTCGGGGTACAAGGGCGGTCTGACCAACATGCAGACGGGTCGGCAGGTCGATTTCGGAAATCTCGCGCTCGCCGACTGCGGGGACGCCCCCGTGTTTCCGATGGACCGCGAGAAGACCGCCGAGAGCATCACGGCCCACGTCGCCACCATCGCCGAGCAGGCGTTTCCGGTCGTCCTCGGCGGCGACCACTACTGCACCTTCCCGGCGTTTCGGGGGTTCGCGGAAGCCACCGACCACGACACCGTGGGGTTCGTCCAAATCGACGCCCACACCGACACCGTCGCCGAGAGCGCTATTTTCGGCGACCACTTCCACGGGTCGAGCACGAACCTCATCGCCGAATCGCCCCACACCGACTTCGAACACGTCAGCCAAGTCGGCATCCGGGGGTACGAGTCGCCCGACTTCTTCGAGTTCGCCGACGAGTCGGGACTGAATCTGTTCACCGCTCGCGACGTTCGCGACCGGGGTATCGCCGAGGTCGTTACCGATGCCGTCGATGCCGCCGCGGAAGACGCCGACGCGGTGTACGTCACCTTCGACATCGACGCCGTGGACCCGAGCGTCGCGCCCGGAACCGGAACCCCCGAACCCGGCGGTCTCTCGGCCGACCAGGCGCTCGAAACGATGGAAATTCTCGGCGGTCACGACGCGGTCGGCGCGGCCGACCTGATGGAGGTCGCGCCGCGCTACGACCCCACCGAGGGGACCGGGCGACTCGGCGCGTACCTGCTCGTCACGCTCCTCGAACGCCAGTTCGCCGAGTGAGGGGCTTCGATTCGCATCCTCTGAGTGACGCTCGCGGTCGGTCGTCGCCCGCGGTACGGTCGCGCTGGTCGAGGACGCCGCGCGAAAGCGCGGCGTCCTCGAACGGTTCATGGCGAAGTTCGCGCCTCACCTGACCGTCGGCGAGGATTACGAGGAGATGTCCGAGGAGTCAATCGACCGGACCGCGGTGTACCGACTCGACGCGGTCGAAGAATCGGATTGATTCCGAGCCTCACCGGGACCGCACTCTCCTCCTCGGCGAGCGATTGCGGGCGACTCGTCGCCCGCAATCGCTCGGTCGTCTACTGCCGGAACGCTCACTCGTCCAATCGCTCCTGCCACGCCTGCACCTGATTCATGAGTTCGACGGGCGAGGTGCCGGTCAGGTCGGTGTCCCTGAGTTCGTCCAACACGGCTTCGGTTTCGGGGTCGAGCGAATTCGCGTCGTCCAAGTCGTCGGCTTCGGCGTCGTCCTCGGCTCCGTCGCTCGCACGTCCGAACTGCCCCGATTCGAGGTCGAAGACGACCTGCTGAGTCCCGCCTTCACTGCCACGTTCGCCGTGGCCACCTCGAACGTCGATGGCCTTGTCCTCCCGAAGCCTTCGAAGCACGTCGCGCGAGCGTTCGACCACCGGTTGGGGAACCCCCGCCAAGTCCGCGACGTGAACCCCGTACGAGCGGTCGGTGGGACCGTCCTCGACGGTTCGGAGGAACGTCACGTCGCCGTCCGATTCGTCCGCCGAGACGTGGACGTTTCGGACGCCCGGAAGTCTGTCGGCGAGACCCGTGAGTTCGTGGTAGTGAGTCGCGAACAGGGTCTTCGCCTCGATTTCGTTGGCGATGTACTCGGTCGCGGCCCACGCGATGGAGATGCCGTCATAGGTCGCGGTGCCACGGCCCACCTCGTCGAGAATCACGAGCGACTCGTCGGTGGCGGAGTGGAGAATGTTGCTGAGTTCCTGCATCTCGACCATGAACGTCGAGCGCCCCTGTGCGAGTTCGTCGAGCGCGCCGACACGCGTGTAGATGCCGTCCACGACGCCGATTTCGGCGTCGCTCGCGGGGACGAAGCTCCCGACTTGGGCGAGCAGGGTGATGAGCGCGGCCTGTCGCATGTACGTCGATTTCCCGGACATGTTCGGCCCCGTGACGACCAGAAACTGCCGGTCGTCGTCCATCCGGAGGTCGTTGGGCACGAACTCGGTGGTTCGCTCGACCACGGGGTGTCTGCCCGCCTCGATTCGCACGTCGCCCGATTCGGAGAGGTCGGGACGGACCCAGTCGTTCTCGACGGCGTGGACCGCGAGCGAGGCGAGCGCGTCGAGTTCCGCGAGGGTGCGGCCGACCGACTGGAGGAGGTCGGCGTGGCCCGCGACGGTCTCGCGCAACTCCGAGAACAGTTCGTATTCGAGGTCGCCCCGGCGCTCTTCGAGTCTGAGGATTTCGCGCTCGCGTTCGGCGAGTTCGTCGGTGGTGTACCGCTCGGAGTTTTTCAGGCTCTTGATGCGGTCGTAGCTCTCGGGCACCTTTCCGGTGTCGGACTTCCCGACCTGAATGTAGTAGCCGTCGGTCTTGTTGCGGTCCACTTGGAGGTGGGCGATACCGTGTTCGCGCTTCTCGCGGTCGGGGAGCGTTTCGAGCCATGATTTGGCCTCGTCGTGACTCTCGATGAGGCCGTCGAGTTCGTCGTCGTGACCCCGTCGGAACAGGCCGCCCTCGGTCACGGTTCCCGGCGGGTCGGCGACGATGGCGTCGAGGTCCTCGAGGAGCGCGGCCGCGCGCTCGCGGTCGGGCCGACCCGCGATGTCCGAGAGGGGCGAACTCGACAGCGCGGGGTCGGCGGCGATTGCGTCGGCGACCTCCGGCAGGAGTTCGAGCGTCTCGCGGACCCGGAGGAGGTCGCGGGCGTCCGCGCTCCCGTGGGCCGCCTTGCTCGCGAGTCGTTCGAGGTCGTAGGCCGAACTCAGCGTCTCGCGGACGCCCTCGCGAGCGAGGGCGGAGTCGGCGAACGCGGCGACCGCGTCCCCGCGCTCGCGGAGGGTTTCGAGGTCTCGACGCGGGCGCTGGAGCCACTCCTTCAGGAGTCGCTTGCCGGGACTCGTCGCGGTGTGGTCGATGGTCGCGAACAGCGACCCCTCGCGGTCGCCCTGCATCGTCTCGGCGAGTTCGAGGTTGCGCTGGGTCGTGGCGTCGAGTTCGACGTGGTCGTCGCCCCGGTATCGCCGGAGGCGAGTCATCGAGGATTTGACCCCGGTGCCGGTCTCCTCGACGTAGGAGAGAAGCGCCCCCGCCGCCCGGATTTCGGGCTTCTCGTCCGCCTCCAATCCGAGGCTGTCGAGGGTCTCGCCCCCGAACTGCTGTTTCGTCGTGTGGGTCGCCCGGCCCGGCGCGAACGCGTCGGCGCGGTGGATGGAGAGCGTCGCGTCGGTGCGCTCGCGGAGTCGGTCGAGGAAGGCGTCGTCGTTCCGGAGTTCGGGACCCGGGAGGACCTCGGCGGGCGCGAACCGGTAGAGTTCGGTGAACGCGCGGTTCGCGGCGTCTTCGGGGTCGGCCCCCGACGCGGTCGTGACGAGGAATCGCCCGGTCGTCACGTCGGCGAACGCGAGCCCGTACTCGTCGTCGGCGACCCGGACGATGGCGCAGAGATACTGGGCGTCGGCGTCGGTGGTTTCGAGCAGGGTTCCGGGCGTCACGACTCGCGTAATCTCGCGGGCGTGGCCGTCGGCGGTCTCGTGCTGGTCGGCGATTGCCACCCGGTAGCCCCGCTCGACGAGTCCCTTGAGGTGGGGCGTGAGTTTGTCCACCGGGACGCCCGCCATCGCGTAGTTCGAGCCGTGAGACGACTTCTGAGAGACGTTCAAATCGAGGATGTCGGCGACCTCCTCGGCGTCGTCGCCGAAGAACTCGTAGAAGTCGCCGACCTGCATCACGAGGTAGTCGGCGTCGGTCTCGGCCTTGAGCGAGAGGAACTCCCCGACGATGCCGCCGACGGCGGCGTCAGAATCGGGCACGGGGACCACCTCCGGGGCGAGGATGTCGCGCGGTCATAGTCGAATCGGAGGCGCGAGCGCGACTAAAACGATGCGGGTTCGACGTGGCGTTGTCCGGGTTCGACGCGGTCCGGGCGCGGTCGCTCACGCGACCGCGCCCGGACGGCGTTCGGCGTTCCGCCGACGGTTTCTCGACTGAAAAATGTCGAGCGACGACCCCGAGGAGAAATCGAGAGCGACGCTCCGAGATTGCTCGAACATTTATATGCGAGCGCGGGAATCGAAACCTATGCCGGACGGCAACGACTCACAATTCGGCGATTTCGGCGGGCGTCACGTGCCCGAACCGCTCGAAGAACCCCTCGAACAGCTCGCACAGGCGTTCGACGCGATTCACGACACCGACGACTTTCGGGGCAGATTCCGGAGTCTCCTCCGGGATTTCGCGGGACGACCCACGCCGGTCTTCCGCGCCGAGCGACTCTCGGCGGAGTTCGGCGCGCAGATTTACCTCAAACGCGAGGACCTGCTCCACGGCGGCGCGCACAAAATCAACAACTGCCTCGGTCAGGCCCTGCTCGCCGAGGAGGCCGGAAAGACCCGCCTCATCGCGGAGACGGGCGCGGGCCAGCACGGAGTCGCCACCGCGATGGTCGGCGCGCTGTTGGACCTCGACACCGAGATTTACATGGGCCAAAAGGACGCCGACCGCCAGCAGATGAACGTCTTCCGGATGCGACTCATGGGCGCGGAGGTCAACGAAGTCACTCGGGGCGGGTCGGGACTCGCCGACGCGGTGGACGCCGCACTCGAAGACTTCGCCGCGAATATGGACGACACCCACTACCTCGTGGGGTCGGCGGTCGGCCCGGACCCCTTCCCGCGGATGGTCCGGGAGTTCCAGTCGGTCATCGGACGGGAGGCTCGCGACCAGATTCGCGAGCAGGCCGGGCAACTGCCCGACGCCGCCGTCGCGTGCGTCGGCGGCGGGTCGAACGCCATCGGCCTGTTTCACGCCTTCCGCGACGACGACGTGAAATTCTACGGCGCGGAGGGCGGCGGCGAAGGCGAGGGGTCCGGTAAACACGCCGCGCCCCTCTCGGACGGCGAGGAGGGTGTGATGCACGGCATGAAGACCCGGACGCTCGATGAGGACACCGAAGTTCACTCTGTGTCGGCGGGACTGGACTACCCCGCGGTCGGCCCGGAACACGCGATGTTCCGAGCGGTCGGTCGGTGCGACTACCGGGCGGTCGAAGACGACGCCGCGCTCGACGCGTTCCGAACCCTCTCGGAGACCGAGGGCATCATTCCGGCGCTCGAATCGAGCCACGCGGTCGCGCTCGCGAAGGAAATCGCGGCCGACATGGACGAAGACGACGTGATTCTCGTGAATCTGAGCGGCCGGGGCGACAAGGACATGGCGCAGGCCGCCGAGATGTTCGACCTCTCCTGAGGGGTCGAATCGCACTAAGGAGTCGAATCGCGGTCAGAACTCGTCGAGCGCGACGTTCTCGCCCTGATACGACCCGTCGTAGGTGCCGTCGTGGTCGGCCTCAGCGAGCACGATTTGGGCGATTCGCGCGCCCGTCTCGATTTCGATGTCGTGGTGAACTTCGAGCAGGCCTTCGCCTTTCCCCTCGTAGCCCGCGTCCCAAACTGCGGTGTTCAGCATGCAGGAGTTCCGGAGGAGCGACGACCGCGGGTAGATGTAGCCGACGTGTCCCTCGGGAATCCGGACGGTCTCGGCGTACTGGACGACGTAGCCGCCGGGCGTGAGGTAGTAGGCTTCGGGCGCGTCGTCGGCGACCTGCCGGGTTTCGAGTTCCTGTCTCTCGCCGATTTCTTTGCCGTCGCACGCGATGCGTCCGGGTTCGCGTTGCTCGTACACGCCCGCGAGCGTGAGGTCTACGCCGTTGGGCTGGATTTGTTCGTCGGTCGTTTCCCCGATGTGTTCGGCCACGAAAGAGCCGCTTTTGAACATGTAGGTGGCGTCCGGCGCGGGACGTATATCGGTGCCGAACTCCGGTGGTCCGTGAGAGTCGTCCCCGGTTCGCGTAAGAATTGCCACCGGGCGCGTAGATTTACAATGGTCGTTATGAACAGAAACACGCGGGATTTATACCCGAGGAGGGGCGATATTCGTGTGTTATGGGACAAACGCTAACGGAGAAAATACTCGAAGACCACCTCGTCGAAGGTGAACTCGAAACCGGCGAGGAAATCGGAATCGAGATCGACCAGGTCCTCACGCAGGACACGACGGGAACGCTCGTCTGGCTTCAGTTCGAAGCCCTCGACCTCGACGACGTACAGACCGAACTCGCGGCGCAGTACTGCGACCACCAGACCTACCAGTTCGACTTCAAGAACACCGACGACCACCGCTTCCTGCGGTCGGCCGCCGGTACGTTCGGCGCGCACTTCTCCCGGCCCGGCAACGGTATCTGCCACAACGTCCACAAGGAGAACTTCGCCGCGCCCGGCAAGACGATGCTCGGCTCGGACTCCCACACGCCGACCCCCGGTGGACTGGGCGAACTCGCGATTGGCTCGGGCGGTCTCGACGTGGCGGTCGCCATGGGCGGCGGCCCCTACTACATCGAGATGCCCGAAGTCGTCAACGTCCGACTCGAAGGCGAACTCCCCGACTGGGCGACCGCCAAGGACGTCATCCTCGAACTCCTCCGACGCCTCTCGGTGAAGGGCGGCGTCGGCAAGGTGCTCGAATACACCGGTCCGGGCGTCGAGACGCTCACCGTGCCCGAGCGCACGACC
Organism: Halorussus amylolyticus; assembly: GCF_004143485.2. GTDB lineage: Archaea > Halobacteriota > Halobacteria > Halobacteriales > Haladaptataceae > Halorussus > Halorussus amylolyticus. Next base: position 312,445 of record NZ_ML974130.1, read on the forward strand.
ATCACCAACATGGGGACCGAACTCGGCGCGACCACGTCCATCTTCCCGACCGACGAGGAGACCGAGGACTACCTCTCGCGGCTCGGCCGCGAGGACGAGTACGTCGAAATCGGCCCGGACGAGGACGCCGAGTACGCCGACGAAATCGTCGTGGACCTCTCGGACCTCGAACCGCTCATCGCACAGCCGTCGATGCCCGACAACGTCGTCCCGGTCAGCGAAGTCGCGGGCACTGAGGTCGACCAGTGCATCATCGGCTCCTGCACCAACGGCGCGTACGAGGACATCCTCCCGGCCGCGAAGATGCTCGAAGGCCGCGAAATCAACAAGACGACCGACCTCATCGTCGCGCCCGGTAGCAAGCAGGCGTCCGAACTCCTCGCCCGCGAGGGCTGGGTCGCCGAGATGATGGCGGCTGGCGTCAACTTCTCGGAGGCCACGTGCGGTGCCTGCATCGGCATCGGTCACGTTCCGGCCAGCGACTCCGTCTCGCTCCGGACGTTCAACCGCAATTTCGAGGGTCGCTCCGGCATCGAGGACGACTCTGTCTACCTCTGCTCGCCGGAAGTCGCGACCGCGGCCGCCCTCAAGGGCGAAATCGTGGACCCGCGCGACCTCGCCGACGAACTCGGCGACCTCGAAGCGCCCGGTCTGGAGATGCCCGAGAAGTACGACGGGAGCAAGGCCGACCTCATCAGCCCCGACGAGGCACCCGACGACGGTCTCATCAAGGGACCGAACATCGGCGACGTGCCGCTGAAGGACGAACTCGACTCCCATCTCGCGGGGCCGACCCTGCTGAAGATGGAAGACAACATCACGACCGACCACATCATCCCTGCCACGCAGGACATCCTGATGTACCGGTCGAACATCCCGAAGCTCTCGGAGTTCACGCTCTCGCGCGTGGACGACGAGTTCGCCCAGCGCGCGCTCGACGCCGACGGCGGCTTCCTCGTCGCTGGCGAGAACTACGGACAGGGTAGTTCGCGCGAACACGCCGCGCTGTGCCCGATGTACCTCGGTGTGGAGGGCGTCCTCGCACAGAGTTTCGCCCGCATCCACAAGGCGAACCTCTTCAACTTCGGTCTCATCCCGCTCGAAATCGACGAGGAGACCTACGAGAAGATAGACGAAGGCGACGACGTCGAAATCGTGGACGACGTGGCCGAAGCGGTCCGCTCCGGTCAGGAAGAGTTCACGGTGCGCGTCAACGACGACTGGGAGGCGACGGCCCACCTCGACGCCTCCGCGCGCGAACGCGAGATTCTGGCGGACGGCGGCAAGCTTTCGCACACGAAAAAGCAGGCCGAGTCCGGCGGCGACTCGCCCGCGCCCGCGGACGACTGAAGTTACGAATCCGTTTTCTTTCTTTTTCGCGCCCCACAGCAACTGCTGAAGCACTGGTACGTCCGCGCTCGAAACTCGGAATCGAATCGCGGCGTGTCAGAGCTTGTAACGGCTGATTTGCTCACTCGGCGAAACTTTTATTACCTCTGCGAGCGAATTATTACCTAAGGATAACTGATGGAATAAAACCGATGGCTTTTTCTAACAGTTTCGCATAGCTTTTGCTCCGGTGTTCGAACACCGGAGTTCGGGCGTTCACACGACGACGCCGAACCACCACGACCAGCGACGCGTAGCGAGAGCGACCGACGAATCGCCGGAGCATCGCCACGAGAATCACGGACTCACAACACTCTCACATGACAAACGAAACCACACCGGACGCCGACGCCGTACCGACGCTTTCCAACCCCGAAACCTTGCGCGGCCGCGAGGCGGTCGAGTTCCGCGAGGAGACGACCGTCCACGACGACCGGGACCACTGTGCGGTCGGCATCGAAGGGAGGGCCGTGGTCGGGGTCACGAACGACGACGCTGTTCTCGTACTCGTACACGAGGAGATGGACCACGCGATGCTCCCGAACGGCAAAGTTGAATCCGGCGACGACTGGGCCGCAGTCGGCCGTCAGAGAGTCGAACATCTCACGGACCTGCCGGTCGAAATCGACGGTCCGGCGCGCGTGCGGAACGTCGAGCACGTCGTCGAAGGTGACGACGAACCCCACACGACGAGCTATCAGGTCGTCTTTCGCGCGTCGCCCGCCGCCGATATCGACCGCGTGACCGACGGTTGTGACTGGCACGCCGAGTGGTGCGACGAACTCCCCGAGGTAGTGGCCGACATGGAGCGACCCGAAGCCGACGACATTCGACTGTTCGTGGAGTAACACGAACTTCTGAGGAACATCTTCCGCAATCTCCACTTTCCACGGATGAACTAGGTATTCTACCGCGACGAGCGCCGGAAGACGTAGTCTTCCGAGTCTGCGTTCGCTTTGCGAACGCAGACGAAGCGAGGAGCGGACCAAGGAACCTCCGAGGGCGCAGAGAGGCGACTTCGCCGCCTCTCTTGCAACCGAGGAGGTGACGCAGTGTCGTCGGGAGTGGCGCGACCGACTGCTCGGAGGACGCGGTTTGTCCTCCGGCGTTTTTCATCAACGTTTTGCCAGCGAAGGAGGTCAGAAGCTGGAGGCTTCTGACCTCCTGAGTGCAGCAAAAGGTTGTGGGGGAGAGTTCGGGAGCTTGCACCTCCGGCCGGAAAGTGCGCTTTCTTCTATCCAACACGAGCACTAAAAAATTATGGGTTCTTCTCGGGCATGACACTCATAAGGGTCGGGCGCAAACCCCCGGCAGTGACAACAACTGGCGTGGGGGACGGCGACGAAGTCCGGATTCGTCAGGCGGTGCAGGCCGACCTGCTGGCGGTGTTGCGCATCGAGCGGGCGTCGTTCCCCCAACCGTGGCCGTTCTCGGCGTTCGAGCGCTACCTCGGCGAACCCGGCTTTCTGGTGGCGGTCGAGGATTCGGGTCGCGACGATTCGGACGCCGAGAGCGTCGTGGGCTACGTCGTCGCCGACCTCGTTCCGAACCACGGCCGAGCGTTCGGTCACATCAAAGACATCGCGGTCCACCCCGACCGTCGGGGCGAGGGCGTCGGCCGAACCCTGCTCGGTCGCGCGCTCGCGGTCCTCGGCACTCGCGGCGCCCGGAGCGTGAAACTCGAAGTCCGGGCGAGCAACGACCCCGCGATTTCGCTCTACGAGGAGTTCGGCTTCGAGTTCCTCCGGACCCTCCCGCGGTACTACGACGACGGCGAGGACGCGCTGATTCTGGTGGTGGATTTGAACGACTCGTAATTTGCACCCCGTCGGAAAACGCGGCCCGCGAACCGAACGCCGAGCGTGGCGTTTTTCGGTCCCTGCGACCTATTGGCGAGCATGGGATACGCCTGCCCGGTCTGCGAGACGCCCCAGTCCGACGCCGAACACCTCGCCAATCACCTCGCGTTCACCGCGATGCTCGGCGACGACGACCACGAGGCGTGGCTCGACGAACACGCGCCCGGGTGGAGCGACGAGGGCGAGCGCGAACTCGCCGAGCGCGTCGAGGAGTACGCCGAGGAGGTCGGCTTCCCGCAGGTGTTCGACGACACGACGCCCCACAGCCACGACCACGGCGAATCGCGCGGCGGGGCGCTCTTCGAGGACGAACTCGAACGGGCGAACACGCACGGCCGAGGGTCGATGGCCGGAGGCGCGAGCGGCGGCGATGTGGGCGCGCTCGACGCTGACGCCCAGCGGATTCTCCGAGAAGCACAGGAGATGACCGAGCAGATGCTGGACGAGGGGGCGGACGGGAGCGAAGCGGATTCCGAGACCGAAGGCGACGACCGGACCGAGGACGAAACCGAGTAGTCCCCGGCGTCCGAACCGCCAGATATGGAGACTCACGGACTGCTCGCGCCCGAGACCGAGACCGACGCCCGACGCCAGTACGAGACCGTCGGCCCGGCGGCCCAGACGGTCGTGAAAGAGACCGCGAAGGCGATGGCGTTCGACCGCGAGGAGTACGACGAGCGCGTGACCGCCGACGTGGTCGAGACCGCGCGCGACGCGCTGTTCGCATCGCTTCTCGAAGTTCGGACCGCGAGCAGAGCGGAGTACGACGAGTGGCTGGCCGACCGCGACCGCGAGGTAATCGAGCGCGGCAACGAGAACGTCTCTCGGGTCGCGTGGCACGACGCGCTCGGCGAGACGGTGGTCGCGGCGACCTACGAGACCGAGACCGAGGCCGCGATAGGAACGCTCCGGCGGCAGGCGTTCGGAAGCGTGTACCGGGACCTGTTATAGCTCAGCGTCCCCGAGCGTCTCGCGAACGTCGTCGCTGCACGCGCTGTACTCGTCGTGGGACGCGCTACACTTTCCGTTGCAGGGGTGATTGATGACTTCCTTGAGTCGGTGGATGGCGTCATCCGAAAGCGCCTGTCCGAACGCCCGCGGGTCGTCGGCGAACTCGGTCACGTCGAGTTCGAGGTCGTCTTCGAGGAAGTTCTCGGCCACGCAGCGCCGCCACAGGAACTCCCGAGCGGTCGCCTCGCCCTCGTCGGTCAGCGAGACGCCCTCGTACTTCTCGTAGTCGGCGAGTCCGCGGTCTTCCAGGGTCGCGAGCATCTCGGTGACGCTCGCGGCGCTCACGCCGACCGCGTCGGCGACCTCGCCGGTCTTGGCCCGGCGACCCGCGTTCGCGGTGAGGAGGTGGACGGTACCGAGATACCGGCCCACGCTCTCTGTGACCTCGCTCATTTCGTGCGAACGATGGGCGGGGACGATAATAAGGCTGTTCCCGCGCTCGCGGCCTCGGCCGCGAGCGCGGGAACTTCGAAGTTACGAGCAGGATTTCACGAGAAGAACTTGAACAGGTCGTCGCGCTTCTGGTCGTGGAGGTGGGTCTTGATTGCCTCGTTCAGCGCGTCGATGGACTCGCGCTTGGCCGAAATCGGCGCGACGGTGTCGCGCCACTGCTTCCACGGCGGGTGGAGACCGAGCCTGTCACAGAGTTCGTCGAGGCGCTCGTCCTCGTCGTCCACCTTGTCCATCTTGTTGACCGCGACCACGACCGGAATTCCGAGGTCCCGGAGGAAGTAGAACATCTCCACGTCGTACGGAATCTCGTCCTCGCCCGAGTGGCGGTCGATGATGTCCACCGCGCTCTTGCCGTCCACGACGAGCACGCCCACCAGAATCTCGTCGGCGTGGTCTTCGAGATACCGGACGATGTCGGTCTTTATTCGCTCGCGCTGGTCTTCGGGCACGCCCGACATGAATCCGAATCCGGGCAGGTCGGTCAGCACGAAGTCCTCGCTCGCCCAGTCGTAGTGGTTCGGCGAGCGGGTCACCCCCGGCTTGCCTCCGGTGTCGAAGTTGTGACCGGTGAGTTCGCGCATCAGGGTGGACTTGCCGACGTTCGACCGCCCGACGAAGACCACTTCCGCCCCGCGGTTCGGCCGACTCTCGAACATACCCGCCTTTCGCGGCGGCGGGGTTTAAGAATTGCAGTCTGGGTCGCTCCGAGGTGTCGGGCGAATCGCGCGGTGCTGAGAGTTCGGAACGTCCCCGTCCGGTCGCTTCGAATCGTGATGACGGTCGAATCTGCGAGGGAGGAAAGTACCGGTCTACTGGCGTCGAACGCCAGAACCACAGCAGAGAATATCTCGAAAGCCCCCGCCCGGTCGCGGTCGCTCGCCGACATATTCGGCGCAAACCACGCGCCGAATAGGGGTCGCCGAGACGACCAAGACGAGCGCCGGGAGACAACCCTCGTCTTCCGAAGTCACGTTCGCTTTGCTCACGTGACCGCGACCGGACGGCCCCTTTCAGTCCACCCGTGGTGGGTGACTGTTTGCCGAAACCGCCTCAGATGTTCGGTCTACCGAACCGCCTCGGCCGTTTAGTCGAGCGAAACCACCCGCAAGCGAATCCCCGAGAGCGCTCGGATCTCACAAGACATTTCACGATTCGAACTACTCTCCGCGCATGGAACTTTCGGGACCGCTGATTCGAATCCTCCTCATGGAGGCGGTGTTCGCGGTTCCGGTCGGCGTTTACGTCCATCAGGACGCCGAGAAGCGCGGCAAGTCGCGTCCGCTGGCGTGGGGCGTCGGCTTCGGTCTGCTCGCGCTCCCCGGCCTGTTGTTCTACATGGCGCTTCGAGACTGAACCGGACATATTTATCGCGGCCGTTCCTTTCCCGAGTGTATGCGGCTCGTACAGGTCTCGATACCCGCCGGAAAGCGCGAAACAATCGTCCGCATCCTCGACGACGAAGGTATCGACTACATGCTGACCGACGAGACCAGCGGCCGGGAGTACACCGACATCGCGTACGTTCCGCTGCCGAACGGCGCGGTCCAGCCGGTGCTCGACAGACTCGACGACGCCGGACTCGGCGACGACGCCCACGCCGTCATCATCGACGCCGAGACCGACACCTCGCGGCGCTTCGAGAAACTCGAAAAGCGCTACGCCGAGGAAAACGGCGACACCGACCGCATCTCGCGCGAGGAGATTCGAACCATCACGCGCGACATGGCACCGGAGTTCCCCATCTTCGTGGCTATGGTGGTCATCAGCGCGCTCGTCGCGACTGCGGGCCTCCTGCTCGACTCCCCGGCGGTCGTGGTGGGGTCGATGGTCATCGCGCCGCTCATCGGTCCCGCGATGGAGACCAGCGTCGGCACCGTGCTCGGCGACCGCGAACTGTTCCGCGAAGGACTCAAACTCCAGACGTTCGGTCTGGTCCTCACTATCGTCGTCGCCACGCTGTTCGCGCTCGTGGGGCGGTTCGGCCTGTTGGTCCCGCCGGGGGTCGACGTGACGAGTATCTCTCAGATAAGCGGACGGCTCTCGCCGGATTTGCTCTCGCTGGTGGTCGCACTCGGCGCTGGCGCGGCGGGCGCGATAAGCATCGGGTCCGGCGTCTCGGTCACGCTGGTCGGCGTGATGATTGCGGCGGCGCTCGTTCCGCCCGCCGCTGCGGCGGGTATCTCGCTCGCGTGGGGCCACCCGATAGCCGCGATTAGTTCGACCGTCCTCGTTCTCGTCAACGTCCTCTCCATCAACTTCGCGGGGTTGGCGGTCCTCTGGTACATGGACTACCGGCCGAAAAACTGGTTCAAGCAGGACGAAACTCGGAGCGTCCTGCTGAAGCGCGTGGGCGCGCTCCTCGTCGGCATCGCGGTCCTCTCCGTGTTCCTCGGGGGCGTCACCGTCTCCACCATGCAGTCGGCCAGCTTTCAGGAGGACACCCAACAGGAGATACGCGGCGTCCTCGCCGAAACGCCGGAGGCGACACTACTCGATGTCGCGTTCGAAACCGCCGGAACCCCGCCGTTCGTCGAGTCCGAGCGCGTCGTCGTCACGGTCGGTCGCCCGTCGGGACGGGAGTACCCCGGTCTCGCCGACCGAATCAGCGCCCGGATAAACGACGGCGAACGGGGGCCGGTCGAGGTGGAAGTCCGGTACGTCGACATCGACACCGCCGAAGGGTGAGTCAAATCGGTATTTCAGTCAACGCGAGCTATTTCCCCCCGGTCGTCGTATCGACTGTCGATGCACAGAAACGTTCTTGCCACCGTGGGGGTCGCGCTCCTGCTCGTGACGGCGGGGTGTGCGGGGAGTCTCGACACCGGAGCCAGCGCGAACGCACAGCAGACGGCCGACGGCGACCGGACGAGCGACGGCGGCCAGAGCATCGGCGTCTCGGCGTCCGGACAGGCCGAAGCCGAACCCGACCAAGCTATCGTTCGAGTCGCGGTCGTCGCGACCGACGACGACGCGAACGCGGTCCGCGAACGCTTGGCGGAGAACGCCTCGCGAATGCAGGACGCGCTCGCCGACCTCGGAATCTCCGACGACCAGATTCGGACCGCGGCGTACAACATCGGCGAGCAGCGCGACGACCGCCGGACGACGACAGGCGACCCGCCCGAGGGATTCGAGGGCGTCCACGCGTTCGAGATAACGCTCTCGGACGCCGACAGAGCGGGCACGGTCATCGACGCGGCGGTGTCGAACGGCGCCGACCGGGTCGATAGCGTCGAACTCACCCTCTCGGAGGACCGCCGCCAGGAAGTCCGGGCCGACGCGCTTCGGGACGCGATGGACAACGCCCGAGCCAACGCCGACGTCATCGCCGAGAGCGCGAACCTCACCGTCACTGGGGTTCACACTGTCTCGACCGACGACGTGCGATTCGCGTCCGTTCGGGCCGAGGCGTTCGAAGCTGACGCGGCCGACGGCGCGGCGACGAACATCGAATCCGGACCGGTGACGGTGTCGGCGCAGGTCCAGGTCACCTACAACGCGACCGGATAGCCAGCCAGATACTATCATTTCAGAGCACATTCATCGTAACTGATTTTACTGGCGGTTCGGAACGTCGTCGCATGAGCGGTCCTCGAACGTCGAAGTCGAGCCTTCGTCCGTGGCACGCGCGAGTCGAGCACTACACGCCCGGCGGTCCGGTCGGCAGGCTCCTGCTCGCGACGGCGGCCGTGTCTGTCGGCGGCTCGGCGCTGTTCTTCGCGGTCGTGAGCGTGGTCAGCGCCGTCGCCTTCTGGCCGGTACTCGCGACCCTCGCGTCGGGAATCGGTCTCGGCGCTGTCGGTCTCGCCCTGGTCGTCCTCTGGCCGGTGTACCTCTCGCTCATCGGCAACGTCGAGTCGGCGAGCGAGTACCCCGAGACGGCTTCGGTCGCGTCGCTGTCGGACGAGGACGCGGTGTCCGTCCTCAAACGCCGGTACGCCGCGGGCGATATCTCCGAATCCGAGTTCGAACGGCAGGTAGACGACCTGCTGGGTGTCGAGGGAGTCCTCGACTCGCACCGCGAATCGACCGGTCGAGAGCGCGGGAACGCCGTTCGAGACACCGAGCGAAACTGACTCGACGGACGGAGTCCCCTCAACGACTCCCGACGTGGTCGCACTGACGGGAGTTCCCTTCACCGGGTGATTTTCTTCCATCGGAATTTCGTCGCCACAGACCGCCTCACAACGGCCTGAACGTTTTTTGGCGGGTGTCACGTGCTACGTTCGTGCGCGTAGTTCACGTTCTCATCCCCGACGACCACCGCGCCTCCGCCCTCGACGCTCTCGACGAGCGCGAGGTGGAGTACGTCGTTCTCGAAGACGGCGACGAGTCGATTCTGGTGGAGTTCCCGATTCCGACCGACGCGACCGGCGACGTGTTCGACGCGCTTCACGACGCTGGCGTTCCCGAGGACGCCTATCGGGTGGTCTCGACGGGCGAAACCGCCACCACCGGCACGATGGACGACCTGATGGACAGGTACGCCACGAACTACGACCCGCTCTCGGTCGCGGAACTCAAATCCAAGTCCCGAGATTTGAGCCGCGACCCGCTCTCGTTCGTGGGTCTCGTGGTCCTGAGCGCCATCATCGCCGCGGGGGGACTCCTGCTCGATTCGCCCGCCATCATCGTCGGCGCGATGGTCATCGCCCCGCTGGTCGGGCCGGTACTGACCGCGAGCGCCGGGATTATCACGGGCGACGAGGGAATGTTCGCCGACAGCGTTCGCCTCCAGGTCGTGGGACTCCTCGCGGCGGTCGTCGGTGCCGGACTGTTCGCGTTCGCCGCGCGAACGTTGGCGTTCGCTCCGCCGGTTCTCGACGTGACCTCCGTCGAGGTCATCGTCTCGCGGGCCGCGCCCAACTTCCTCACGATTGCGGTCGGAATCACCGCCGGAGTCGCCGCGGCGTTCGGCCTGACGACGAAGGGACCGACCTCGCTCATCGGCGTGATGATAGCCGCCGCCCTGGTTCCGGGCGCGTCGGCGACGGGAATCGCGCTCGTGTGGGGCGAGTTTCTGATTGCGGCCGGGGCGTTCACCGTGCTGGCGGTCACGGTTCTCGGCATCAACTTCGCGGTGTTTTTCACGCTCACGACGCTCGGCTATCGGACGAATCTCGGCGCAGTCGTCCCGTCGGTCGAAAGGACGGTTCGAACCGGCGCACTCGTGGTCGTCGCCGTCCTTCTCGTCGTCGCCAGCGGCGTCCTCGTCTACGCGACGTTTTACCACTTCGAGTACGAGTACGAGACCAAGCAAGCGGCGCAGGACGTGCTCTCACAATCGGAGTACGCCGACCTCAACGTCAGCACCGTCCGGGTCGGGTACGGACTTCCGGCGACGGTGTTCGACACGAAGCCGGCGGTCACGATTGGAGTCAGTCGCCCCCCGGGGTCGGAGTACCCGGAGCTTTCGACCTCGCTCCGCGACGAAATCGTGAACCGGACCGGCCAATCGACCGCGGTTCGGGTGCAGTTCACCGACGTGCAGACCGCGAGGGAGCTATCCGACCCCCCGACCGTCGCCACGAAAATCGGGTCGGAAGTCGGTTACGAGGCGTCTCGGTCGCGCTCGCGGTCGTCGAAAGGGAGTTCGATTTCGTAGCCGGTCGCTTCGACCGCCTCGTCGAGGACCCCATCGACGTTCTCGTCGTTCTCGATGCTCATGTAGGCGTCGGCGTCTACGTCGGTCGAGAGGTCCGACTTGTTGCAGACCGTGAGGACGGTCACGTCCTCGAACTGCGCGGAAAGCGCGTCCCGGAGTTCGAGTTGGGCGTCGAGCGGGTAGCCGCAGTAGCCGCTCGCGTCCACCACGAACACGATGGCGTCGGCGAGGTGGGTGAGCGCCGAGACCGCCTGGTTCTCGATGTCGTTGCGCTCGTCGGCCGGGCGGTCGAGCAGGCCGGGAGTGTCCACGATTTGGTAGCGGATGTGGTCGCGCTCGAAGTGGCCGACACGGACGCCCTTGGTCGTGAAGGGGTACTCCGCGATTTCGTTCCGGGCGTTCGTGACCTCGTTGACGAACGACGACTTGCCGACGTTGGGGTAGCCCGCGACCACGATGGTCGGCTCGTCGGGGTCGATGTCCGGGAGGTCTCGGAGGTCGTTCCGCGCCTTCCCGACGCGCAGGAGGTCGTCTTCGACCTCCTCCACGATGTCGGCGAGTCGAGCGAACCCCTGCTTGCGGACCTTTCGGTCGTAATCGAGGTCGCCTGTGAGCTTCCCCTGATACTCCCGGCCGATTTCGTGGGTCTTTCGGCTGGCCCACTGAATCTCCGAGAGGCTCTTTCGCAGTTCGTCGACACCGCCGGACCCTTGGTCCGGCGAGCCATCCGAGCGCGGCTCGGAGACATCTACGATTGCATCCGCGAGTTCGTAGTAGAAGGGGTCCACGTCCCGGAAGTCGGGCCACTCAGTCGCGATGTTGCCCAAATTGTCGCTCAGGATGTTGGAGGCGGTCTGGAGCATCGACTGCTGGGCCTGCGTGCCGCTCTTGGCCCGGCCCGCCCTCGCGGCCCGCGAGAACGCCTTGTCGATGAGTTCCTCCGACGTGGGCGTCGTCGGGAGGGATTCGAAAATCATGGACGTACGTAGCTCTCGCGGGCTTAAAAGCGCGTCCATACTGATGCGACGACCGACCGCCGCGCGCCGACTGCGCGCGGCGGTCGGTCGTCGCTACTCGTCGGCCTGTTCTGCGGCCATCTTCAGTATTCGGGGCGTGACCACGACTTCGAGAACGGCGAGTCCCAGCACTATCCACCGAATCGTGCCCTCGAGGAAGGTGAACGCGACCACCACGAGAATGGCGGCGCTACTCAGACCGAGTCCGTACCGGAGAGACGGATTTTCGAACGGGGAGTCCATGCGGGAGAGTCCGACCACGACAGTTTAATTGTTGTCATATTCGCCCGAGTTGTTCGACTTCAGCGCTGAATATGAGTCGATAGAAATCGACACCGTTCGTGTTGTTCTATCGAATATCAAAGATTAATTACTCCGCTAATCGCACGCTCTCGTATGGCGCGACGACGGGGGCCCAGAGCGAGAACGTACCGCGGAGACGACCCGCGCTCTGACCGACGGTCGGATTCGACGCGAAGCGGCCCTGAACCACGACAGGATGCTGTAGACCGTTTCGAGCGAATGTTGGACATTCAGGTGTCCACACTCGACGGAATCGACGACAAAGCCGCTCGCCTCATCAGCTTCGTCGGCGTTCTTCTGGGTGTGATTGCGACTGCTGCACGAATCGTCCCACGGATGGCCAACGGTGGCTCGGATTTCATCGACGGCGGGTCAATCGCCGGTGCCATCGCCCTCCTTATCGGTGTGTTCGGTCTCCTCCTGTCGCTCGTCTACGCCACTATCGCATACTTGAGCACGGAGTTCGACTACGGACTCGACGCGAACATCGCGGACGCGTTAGCGAGAGAAGACGAGGTTCGAGAACAGACGTATCGAACCGTCGTCCTCCGCGCCTACGCCGATTCGATTCGGGAGAACAAGCCCGTTATCGATACGAACGCCCGCCGATTTCGCTACGCCCTCGCAGCACTCGTCGGTGCCTTGTTCGCACTGATGTTCTCGGTCGCCTACTATCTGATTCCGTTGCCTGACACTGTCGAACTGCTGTTGTTGTTCTTCGGCGCAATCGTCGTCGGCTCGCTCTGCCTTTATATTCGCGACGAAGCATATTTAAGTACAGACGAAGAAAACGCCACCACGGAGTAGTATGAGCCAACGAATCAGGAAGACGGACGACGACGATTCGGACCTCAGCGTCACCGAGCAGCGAGTCCGCGACCTGCTCGGGGATGCGAGCTCGTACATCGAAGACGGGGAAGTTCGACCGATGCGGGAACGGTTGAGCAAAAGTGGCGGCGACGAGGACGGTTCTAACTGATTTTCGACGCGTCGTTCCCTCTGTTGCAGTACCGCGGTAGTGGAGGAGCGTAATGACCGATTCAGATACCGACCTCCGCGAACTCGTGGCCGACCTCCACGCCCACCTCGAAGCGACCGCCGAACTCCCGGTCGAGGCGTCGGCGAGCAGGTGGCTCGGCGAGGCCGAAGCGGTCTGTGAGGACGCGGTCGGGCCGGACGTTCCCGAAGCCGTCGTCGAAAAACGCGTCGAACAGGTCAGGATGCTCCTCTCGAACGTCGAGACGACCGGAAGCGACCGAGCCGACGACCACGTTTCGGCGGCGCGCGAACTCGCCGCCGAAATCGAGTCGCGACTCTAGGACGCCATCTGGCGGCACGTCTCGGCGCACTCCCGGAGCACGTCGGCACACACCTGACAGTGTTCGTGGTCGTGCTGGTCGCACTCGTCGGCGCACTCCTCGCAGGCGTCCGCGCAGGTCGCCGCGAGGTCGTCGCTGTACGCCGAGTTCCGGACCATGAACCGGGCGTGCATGTTGGCGATGTCGGCCACGTCCCGGCAGAGTCGGATGCACCGGGCCATGTCCTCGTCCTCGTCGAGACACTCGTCGGCGCACCACTCGCACGCCTGGGTGGCTTCGAAGCAGTTGTCGATGCACTCGTCCATCAGGTCGCTCACGTCGAGTTGCTGTAGCGCCATCGCACAGGACGTACGACGGCCTCGTTCACGTCGTTTGAGGCTAGCGTTCCGAGACGAACGGTCTCCGAGACTTCAGTTTCCAAGGCACGACCCGAAATCACCCTCGACGCGCGAGGGGAAACCACGAAAAGGCACGAGACCTAAGAGGGAGACATGACGCGACAGATTACCGTCGAAGGCATGAGCTGTGGCGGCTGTGAGGAGACAGTCGAGAACGCGCTCCGGGACGTTCCGGGCGTGACCGACGCCGAAGCCGACAACGAGACCGACACCGTGACCATCGAGGGCGACGCCCCCGACGCCGACCTCGTGGCCGCTGTCGAGGACGCGGGCTATCAGGCGACGGCCTGATTGGCGTCCAATTTTCGGACTTTCGCGCTCGCACGCCGGTCGCGAGCGACCGGCGTGCGAGCGCGTTAGGCGACGTTCGGGTGCGCGACAGCGCGTTCGGTCGTCTCACGCCACGTTCCGCTCTTCCAGCAGGTCGCCGTCCTCGAAGCGGTCGCTCCCGAGCGACGAGATATCGACCAGCGACGCCTCGCCGTCGAAAATCAGCTCCGTGACGATTCGGCCCGTGGCGGGCGCGTGCTGGAAGCCGTGGCCCGAGAAGCCGATGTTGTTGACGAGCCCCGGAACCGTTTCCTCCAGAATCGGGTGGTGGTCGGGCGTGACCGCGTACAGTCCGGCCCACCCGCGCTTGATTCGCGAGTCGGGGCCGAAGTAGCCCGCGCAGTCGGCGGCGCGTTCGATGGCTTCGACCGCCCAATCAAGGTCCTGCTTCTCACTGAACGCGTCCGGGTCGGCGTCGGGGTCCGGACCGTCGAAGTGACCGCCGACCAGCGCCGCGCCCTCGCGTTCGGGTCGGAAGTGCGTCCCGGTGTCGAGGTCGATTGTCAAGGGCACGTTCTCGGGAACCGGCGTCTCGGGGTCCACGACGAGCATCTGCCTGCGCTTGGGCGCGACCGGGAGAGTCACTCCGGCCATCTCGGCGACCTTGCCCGCCCACGGCCCGGCGGCGTTGACGACGTAGTCGGTCTCCTCGCGCTCGCCGTCCGCGGTCAGTCCGGTCACCCGCCCCTCCCCGTCGCCCTCGCGATGGATGTCGGTCACGGGGGTCTTGGTTCGGACCTCGACGCCCGCCTCGTGGGCCGCGGTGGCGAACCCCTGTAGCGCGAGGTGGGGGTCGGCGAAGCCGTCGGTCGGCGAGTAGGTCGCGGCCACGAACTTCTCGGCGTGGAGTTCCGGGCAGTGTTCGGTGGCTTCCTCGGGGTCGAGAAGCCTGCTGGGCACGCCGCGGTCGTTCTGCATCGCGACGTTGTCCTCGAACTGGGCGGCAGTCGCGTGGTCGCGGGCCAGAAACAGGTAGCCCGCCCGCCGGTACGCGATGTCGGTGTCGAAATCCTCTTCGAACGTGTCCCAGACCTCCATGCTGGCGAGCGAGAGTTCGACGTTGACCGGCGTCGAGAACTGGGCTCGGATGCCGCCCGCCGACCGCTCGGTGCTTCCGCTGCCGAGCGACCCGCGCTCGTACAGCGTCACGTCGGCCCCGCGCTCGGCGAGGTAGTAGGCGCTCGCGAGTCCGATGATGCCGCCACCCACGACAGAGACTTGCATGGGTGTCTTTCGGGGGGGTCGCGTGTTAACCGTTACTTTGTCGGCCGATTGGACGGCGGATTCGTCGCAGAAGTGCCACGTTCGCTTTCGGACAGTCGCCCGCCAACCGGGTCGGGGCCCGCCCCACCACCGCCCGCCCCCCCGCGGAACCACGGACGCCCCCCCCCCCTCCCCCCCCCCCCCCTCCCCCCCCCCCCCCCCCCCCCCCGCCCCCCCCCCCCCCCCCCCCCCCCCGACCCGGTGGAATTCGTCGGCACGACCCCGGCCGAAACGTCCGGGTCCGGGGAAAGCCGCCGTTACCGCGGCGTAGGGTCGTCGTACTCTCTGAGTCGAATCGTTCGGCTTTTCGAACGGTTCTGAACGGACGACTGGGTTATGCGCCCGACTCCGCAAACGTCCGATAGCGAACTCGCCGACGACGCGTGCGTCGTCGGCGAAACCCAGCTCAAAATGACTTCGAACACGACAGGGGCGACAGCCGAATCCGCCGCCGAGACCGTCGCCGCGGTCTGTGAGGGCCGCGAACTCGTCGTCGTCTCGAACCGCGAACCGTACAGCCACCGCCGCGAGGACGGCGACGTCGTGGTGGACCGCCCGGCGGGCGGTCTCACCGCGGCGCTCGACCCCGTGATGCAGGCCGTCGAGGGAACGTGGGTCGCGTGGGGCGACGGCGACGCCGACCGCGAAGCGGTCGATTCGGACGGCACCGTGACGGTCCCGCCCGAGGACCCCTCCTACGACCTCCGCCGGGTGTGGCTCGAAGACTCACAGGTCGAGGGCTACTACGCCGGGTACAGCAATCAGGTCCTCTGGCCGATATGCCACCTCGACACCGCGAAGATGCGCCCGAAGGAGTCGTTCTGGCGGGCGTACCGCGAGACGAACGCCGACTTCGCCGACGCGATACTCGACGCGACCGGGAGCGACCGACGCGGGACCGCGGCCGACGGCCGCGGTCCCGCAGACCGGCGCGACACGGACGACCGGAACGGCACTACCGACGGCCCGGTAATCTGGTTTCAGGATTACCACCTCGCGCTCGCGCCCCGGCGCGTGCGCGAGGAACGCCCGGAGGCGTTCCTCGCGCACTTCTGGCACATCCCGTGGCCGTCGTGGGACGCGTTTCACGCCTGCCCGCAGTACGAGAGCCTGCTCGACGGCCTGCTGGCGAACGACCTGCTCGGCTTTCACACCGACGGGTACTGCCGGAACTTCCTCGACTCGGTCGAGGCCGCGACCGACGCCCGCGTGGACCGCGCGAGCAGGAGCGTCGAATATCGCGGCAATCGGACGTTCGTCCGGGTGCTCCCCCTCGGCATCGACGCCGCCCGACAGGCCGAACTCGCCGATAGCGAGGCGGCCGACGACTTCTGGGAAGCGTTCTGCGTGGAGTACGACATCGACCCCGACACCAGATTCGCGCTCGGCGTCGAGCGCCTCGACTACACCAAGGGCATCGAGCAGCGCCTCGACGCGCTCGAACGCTTCTGGGCCGACAATCCGGAACGGCGCGGGACGTTCACCTACGTCCAGAAGAGCATCGAGAGCCGGAGCGACATCCCGGAGTATCAGGCGCTTCAGAAACGCGTCGCCGATGCCATCGAGCGAGTCAACGACCGCTTCGGGACCGACCACTGGACGCCGGTGGTGTCGCTGACCGAACACCTCCCCAAGCCGGGTCTCGCCGCGCTCTACCGGGAGGCCGACCTCGCGCTGGTCACGCCGGTCCGCGACGGCATGAACCTCGTCGCCAAGGAGTACGTCGCGGCTCAGACCCGCGACCCCGGCGTGCTGGTCCTGAGCGAACTCGTCGGCGCGGCCGACCAACTCGGCGACGAGTCGGTGCTGGTCCACCCCCACGACACCGCGGGGACCGCCGACGCCATCGCCGAGGCGCTCTCGCTGTCGGCGACCGAGCGCCACCGACGGATGACCGACCTCCAGCGCGCGGTCCACGCCGAGGACGTGTACGCGTGGCTCGAATCGACCTTCGAAACCGCGGCCGCAATCGAGCGCGGCCAGAGTGTCACCCGTGCTGGACCCGAGCGATGAACGGGAACGAGTCGGCCGCGACCCGAGACCCGTCCGCACCCCGAGAATCGCCCGAGAACCGACGTTCGAACGCCGACGCGGCGGCCCCGCCGCCGATACGCGACCACCTCCACGTGCTGGTCGAGGCGCTACTCGCTCACGACGGCCTGCTGGTCGCGCTCGACTTCGACGGGACGCTCGCCGCCATCGAACGCAGGCCCGACGAGGCGACCCTGCCCGACGCGACCCGCGAGGTGGTCGAATCGCTCGCCGCCGCCCCCGACGCGGAAGTCGCGGTCGTCAGCGGCCGGGCGCTCGGCGACGTGCGCGAGCGCGTGGCGGTGCCCGACGCGTCCTACGCGGGCAATCACGGTCTCGAACTTCGGACCGACGACGAGTACGTCGTCCACCCGAAAGCGCGGGCGGTCGAGGACACCATCGGAATTCTCTGCGACGGCCTCTCCCGACGACTGGCCGGTGTCGATGGCGTCATCGTCGAGAACAAGGGGGTCACCGCGACGGTCCACTACCGACTCGTCGCCGACGGGGACGTGCCCGCGGTCGAACGTGCGGTCGAGACGCTCGCGGCGGACCACGACGAGGTCCGCCTGACGACCGGCAAGGACGTGCTCGAACTCCGGCCCGCGGTCGAGTGGGACAAGGGCGAAGCGGTCCGATGGCTCGCCGACGAACTCGTCCCCGAGGACGAACGCTGGCTCCCCGTCTACGTCGGCGACGACACCACCGACGAGGCGGCGTTCGGCGTCCTCGACGACGGCGGGCTCGGTGTCAAGGTCGGCGACGACCCCGCGACCGACGCGCCCTTCCGGGTCGCCGACCCGGAGGCCGTTCGGGCCGTGTTGTCGTGGCTCGACGCCTACGGGCTGACGTTTCTCCGGACTCCGCCGAGCGAGGTGCCGGTCGGCACCGCGTGAGACTCTGCCGGTCTGTATCGCGTGAGGCCCCGCCGGTCGCCCCCGCGTAACGCCGCGTTGAACCCCCGCGAGCACGGGCGAACTGTCTGAACGGTCGGCTCAGTTTATCCGCCGAATCGGTCAATCTTTGCGGAGAACCATGGCGACTGACGATTCCGACGACGAGACCCGCGAGGACCGAACCGCACCGAGCGACCCGGACACCCCCGAAAGGCCGACCGACTGGACGTACCGAAACGGCGGCCGCGACGACGGCACTCGCAGAGGGACGCGCGGTGAGACGGCCCAGCAGTCGATGGCCAGACTCTCGGAGCGCCCGTCGTTCGGTCGTCGGTACGGGTCGAACGACTACGCAGGGGGACAGCAGGCCGGGCGACGGTACGGCTCCAAACCGCCGACTCGGACGGCCGAAACCCGAACGAGTGCGAATCGGCCGTCCGAGCGACCGCCGGGGCAACCGAAGCGTTCCGGCGGACGCGACCCGTCCGTCGAGGAGCGGACCGCCGACTCCTCGCCGCCGAAGCGGACCCAGCCGATGCGGGAGCCGTCGGAACCCCGCGACGAGCCCGAGACGAGCGACGAATCCGAAACGAGCGATGACCAGCAACCCCCGCTGTACGGCGGGACGTTCGAAGGGAGTTCGAGTCGGCGGCGCGCGAGCGAGCGCGAACGCGCCCAGCGCGAGTACGAGCGACGGACGGACCGACAGTGGGACCGTCAGCGCGACCTCCAGCGCGACAAGAGCGGTCAGGGGTTCCGCCGGGGTCGGTAATCGCCCCGTCGCCTCGTCACCGAGTCACCGAATTGCGAGTCGCCGAGTCGCCCGCGACAGCGGGGGACGCCGCGGCGGCAGACGGACTGCGGTCAGTCGTCGGTCGCGTCGGTTCTGGCCGTCCGGCGAGTCGCGCGCTCGATGAACTCCTCGGGGAGTTCGTCTATCTCTCCGGCCTGGACGCCCCAGAGGTGGGCGTAGAGACCGTCCTCGCCGAGGAGGTCGTCGTGGGTGCCTCGCTCGACGATTTGGCCGCCTTCGAGGACGACAATTTGGTCGGCGTCCTTGATGGTCGAGAGGCGGTGGGCGATGGCGAACGTGGTCCGGTCGGCGGTGAGGTCGTCGAGGCTCCGCTGGATGAGCATCTCGGTCTCGGTGTCCACGTCGCTGGTCGCCTCGTCGAGGACGAGGATGTCGGGGTCCTTGAGGACCGCCCGCGCGATGGAGATGCGCTGGCGCTGACCGCCCGAGAGTTTCACGCCGCGCTCACCGACCTCGGTGTCGTAGCCCTCCGGCAGATTCTCGATGAAGTCGTGGGCCTCCGCCGCCTTCGCGGCTTCCACGATTTCGTCGTGGTCGGCGTCGAACGCGCCGTACGCGATGTTCTCGGCGACCGTGCCGTAGAACATGAACGTGTCCTGGCTGACGTAGCCGATGGACTGACGCAGACTCGGCAGGCTCACGTCCCGGAGGTCGGTGCCGTCGATGCGAATCGCGCCCTCGTTCACGTCGTACATCCGCAACAGGAGCTTGAGGACGGTGGACTTGCCCGCGCCGGTGGGACCGACCAGTGCGAGCGTGTCGCCGCCTTCGACTTCGAAACTGATGTCGTCCACGATGGTCTCCTCCTCGTCGTAGCCGAAGGTCACGTCGTCGTAGACGACTTCGCCGTCATCGACCATCAGTTCCTCGGCGTCGGGGTCCTCGGTGATTCGGCTCGGTTCGTCCATCAGTCCGAAGATGCGGGCGCTGGACGCGTACGCGCGCTGGTACATGTTGATGATGGACCCGAACTGCGCCATCGGCCAGATGAACCGCTGGGTCAGCAGGATGAACGTGACGAACTCGCCGCGGCTGAGGTCGCCGGTGAAAACCCACGGCGCTTCGCCGTTGAACACCCACAGGCCGCCGACGATGAACGTCAGCGCGAACCCGAGACCCGAGAGTATCTGGAGCGACGGGAAGAACTTGATTCGCGTGATAATCGCACCCCAGTTCGCGCCGAAGTACTCGTTCGACACGTCCTCGACGCGGTCGGACTCGTAGGACTCGGTGTTGCTCGTCTTGATGACCTGAATCCCGCCGAGGTTGTTCTCCAGCCGGGAGTTCACCTTGCCGACCGTCGAGCGAACGTCGGCGTACTTCGGCTGAATAATCTGGATGAATTTGTACGTGAAGAGGGCGATGAGCGGCACCGGGACCAACGAGACGAACGCGAGCTGCCAGTTGATAGAGAAGAGGACCGCGGCGATGGCGGCCACCATCACGCCGAGTCGGAACCCGGAGTTCATCCCGTCGTTGAGGAACCGTTCGAGGCGGTTCACGTCGTTCGAGAGGATGGACATCATCTCGCCGGTCTGCTTGTCGGCGAAGAAGTTCATGTTCAGCCGCTGCATCTTGTCGTAGGTGTCGGTCCGGACCGAGTGCTGGATGTTCTGGGCGAACGAGTTCCAGCCCCAGTTTCGCGCCCAGTGGAACGCCGCGCCGAAGCCGAACGCTGCACCGATAATCCCGACCGAGAACCAGAACTGGTCGGTCGTTCCGGCGGGGACGAACTGGGCCGCCGTACCTGCGCCGAGGAGCGGTATCTGACCCGCGAGCGCCACCGCGTACGCGACTCCCTCCCCCTCGGCGAAGAGCGCGTCGATGGCGACACCGAGGATGATGGGCGGCAACAGATTCAACACCCGCGCGAAGATGCTCGCCACGATACCGGTGACGAACGCGAATTTGTTCTCGGACCCGTATTCGAGGAACAGCCGCTTCATCGGATTCTCGGCGTTCTCCCGTTGTTCCTCGAACGGGTCGTCTTCGTCAGTGATATCCATTATCAATCTGAAAAAGGTCAGCTCTTGAAAGTCTTTCCTTCGAATCGAAATACTTTCGCCGATATCCGTCCATAGGGGTTCGAAACTGAAGGAGACGACGCTCTTAGCAGTGTTGTTGATTCGCTAACAAGGAACACGAAATTTACTCACAGCGTTCGACTCTCGATTTCGGGGTCCACCTCCGCCGCCGCCAAGTCCTGTCGAATCCGGTCGCGGAGCGGGTCCGGGACCGTGTTTCGACCGACCGGAACCGCGACCTCGCCGTCGCCTTTCACCTTCCAGTAGACGACGCACTCGCTCGGCGCGTAGTACTCGATGCTGTAGTGGTCGCCGCCGCCTTGATAGTGGATGCGGGCCGCGAACCCCTCGGCCTGCCAGCCGTCCTGCTCGGCGAGCGCCTCCACGTGTTCGTCCATGCGAGAACGGTCGCGGGCGGGTGTGGTAGTGGTTACGAAAGGCGGATGAGAAAGTAACAGTTATTTCCGGCGAGACGCTTGGTTCGGACACGGGTTCGTGGTCTAGTTGGTTATGACGCGGCCTTTACAAGGCCGAAGTCGGTGGTTCGAATCCGCCCGAACCCACTGAATTTTCCGCGAGTACGTCGGCGAGCAGTTTATCTGCTCGCCATTTCACGAGCGGTAATCGAGGCTCGTGAGGGCGGATTCGAACCCTGCCAGTCGCGCGCAACGGAGTGAGCACGTCTGGCCCCGGTTCGAATCCGCCCGAACCCACTTTTGACGGTGCAACGCGACGAGCGACGCGAATTCTCGCGTCGCTCGTCTTCCGAGCCCCGATTTACGAATTGGAGATACGGAGGGGATAGGACGGAAAGCCGTGAAATGGCGACAGAATGCTTCGGAAAGGTTCCGAATCCGATTCACTTGACCATTCTAATTCGATTCTCCTCGATATTCGTCCATAAATCCGATTATTTGCTGGACCTACTTCCAAAGTCTTATCCGTGTAACGGCCATTCGTCTATTCGCAATGGCAGAAGGAAACGTTGACTTCTTCAACGACACTGGCGGCTACGGTTTCATCTCGACGGACGACGCGGACGACGACGTATTCTTCCACATGGAGGACGTTGGCGGCCCCGACCTCGAAGAGGGAACGGAAATCGAATTCGATATCGAACAGGCCCCCAAGGGCCCCCGCGCGACTAACGTCACGCGACTTTAAACTGCGCGCAACCCGCCTGACGGCGGAATGAACGCGTTTTTACGGACACTACTTCCCGGCGAGCGACCGCGCCGCATCCGAGCGGCTCGGTGTTCGCGAGCGAGAGCTATCTCGCCGTGAAATTTGCTCCTATCGGTACCGTCTGTTGAGAGGCGACACAGATTCAACTGAAGAGATTGGCCGCACGCTGAGGACTTGCGTGTTTCACAATCGTTAAGCCCGCGAGTCGAGTACCTCCGTGTGAGGGCGGCTAGTTCAGCGGACAGAACGTTTGGTTCCGGACCAAAAGGTCGTGGGTTCAAATCCCATGCCGCCCGCTTTTTGTCGCGAGTACGGTTTCAGAGCGAAAACAGTCGCTTACCCGAGGAGATAGTCCAACACGGGGTATCTCTCGACGAGCGGAACGCCGCCAACTTCGTACTGTTCGACGTACTGGTCGAGACCGAGGATGCGACCCGCGCCGAACGCCGCGACCGCGAGGAACACGAGCATGTACGCGAAGTCGCCGTTGATGAAGCCGTGGGCCATGTCCCAGTTGCCGAAGTAGAACATGAGCATCATGAGCGCGCCGAAGAACGCCGCGAGGCGAACGACTGCGCCGACGAGCAGGCCGAGGCCGATGAACAATTCGCCCCACGGGACCGCGACGTTCGCGAACTCCACGAACCACGCGGTCTGGCCCATCCACGCGAACACTTCTGCGAGGGGGTTGCCGTTCGTCGCCGCGACGTTGGTGAGATAGCCCCCAGCGCTGAACGGTTCGGGACCGACGATTTTCGTGAATCCGGAGTATGCGAAGGCCCACCCCATCATGAGGCGAAGCGCGAGGACGAACCACGCGCTCAGACTGTGAGCGCGGGTGCGGACGGTGTAACCGCCGATGGTGCTTTCGAACGAGTTCGGTGTGGTAGTCGCAGTTGGTTGTGTCGTCATTGGCAAAACTTCCTACTTCTTTAGAGGACCTATAACTATATTAAGTTATTGAGATAGAGTATAGCACGCCAATCTATAACTTATACAGATAATATCTCGGTCGAATTATCGGGCGCCCGCCGTCTCTCCGCCGTCGTGTCACTCGATACCGCATCTCGAAAATTGATTTACGGACGACATGAATACAGAACTGACGCTGACGATTCGCCCTCCAACCGATTTCGAACCGTCCGACGCACAACCCACAACTTTCAAATCCGCAACTTTCGTTCCGAAATACAATGGACCCCGCAACCTCGAACGACTCGATAACCGAAGGCGGGTTAGTCCGACCGATGTTCCGGTTGGCGTGGCCCATCGTGGTCATTCAGCTCCTCCAAGTCACGTACAACATCGCGGACACGTTCTGGCTCGGGCGGCTGTCTGCCGACGCGGTCGGTGCGATTAGCCTCGCGTTCCCGCTCATCTTCCTCCTCATCTCCATCGCGGGCGGGTTCACCACCGCCGGGAGCATCCTGGTCGCCCAGTACACCGGCGCGGAGAGCGAAGGCTCCGCCGGAAAGGTCGCGGGCCAGATTCTGATGTTCGTCACGATTCTGGCGCTCCTCCTGAGCGCAATCGGCTACGTCGCCACCGAGCCGATGCTCGCGGCGCTCCCGAGCCAGGGCCAGACCACCGCCCAGATAATTCCGCTCGCCGCCGACTACATGGAGGTGTTCTTCCTCGGACTCCCGTTCCTGTTCGGCTTCTTCGTGTTCTCGTCGCTGATGCGGGGCTACGGCAACACCCGGACGCCGATGCGCGTGATGCTCGTGAGCGTCGCGCTCAACGTCGTCCTCGACCCGTTCCTCATCTTCGGGTGGGGTCCGTTCCCGGCGATGGGAATCGAGGGCGCGGCGCTGGCGACCATCTTCTCGCGAGGGGTCGCCAGTTTGCTCGGATTCTACATCTTGTTCGTCGCGCGCGCCGGTCCGGACGTACAGGTCGGCTACCTCGTCCCCGACTTCAGCTACATCTGGGACATCGTCCGCATCGGCGTCCCCTCGACGCTCGAACAGTCGATGAGCGCGCTCGCCATGATAACGCTGACCGCGATGGTCGTCCAGTTCGCGCCGCCGGTCGTCTCGGCGTACGGACTGGGCAACCGACTCGCGTCGCTCGTCTTCCTCCCGGCGATGGGTCTCGGCCGAGCGACGAACACGATGGTCGGCCAGAACCTCGGCGCGCAAAAGTCCGACCGGGCCGAGCGTGCGGTGTGGATTGCCACCAAGGTCGGCGCGAGCGTGATGGTCGGAGTCGCAGTTATCGCCGCTCTGTTCCCCGAACCAATCGTCGCGGTGTTCATGGCGACCGGCACCGACGCCGCGGCCCAGACGGTCGAGTACGGCGCGGAGTACCTCCGCATCCGGTCGGTCGAGTTCGGCTTCATGGCAGTCCTCCAGGTGATGCTCGGCGCGTACCGCGGCGCGGGCAACACCAAGACCGCGATGATGTTCTCGATGGTCGCACTCTGGCTCGGCCGCGTTCCGACGGTGTACTACCTCGCGTTCGTCGCCGACTGGGGACCGACCGGCATCTGGGTCGGGATGGCGCTCGGCAACGTCCTCGGCGCAATCGCGGCCGCGCTCTGGTTCACCCGAGGGACGTGGAAGGAGACCGTCATCGACGAGGAACCGGAGGTCGAACCGACCGCCGGGTCGCCCGACGCTTCAGGAACTTCCGAGAGCAAATAACCGTCACACCACCTACAGCGCCACGTCCGTCCCGATTCCCTTCTCCTCGGCCTCCTCGAAGACGTATCCCGCTGTCGCGGCGTCGAGTACCGCGGTCCCGACGCTCTCGACCACGATGATTTCGTCCTCACCTTCCCGACCCGCCCGGCCCTCGAACACGTCCGAGAGCGGGGCGAAATCGTCGGCGTCGAGCCCTGCCTCCAGCGCGTCCCCGATTTCCGCGACCTCTTCGGGCACGTCGGCGAAAATCCCGCTGGCGCGCTCGAACGTCTCGGTGTCGAGTTCGCGCATCTCCGCGGCGTAGGCCCCGACCGCCACCACGAGCGTTCCGGTATCGAGTGCTGTGCCGGGGAACACCGGACTGGTCGCGGTCGTCGCGGTCACGACGACGCTCGCGCCCGAGACGGCGTCCTCGGACGACTCGACGGCTTCCACCGGTACGCCGAGCTCCGCCCGGAGGTCGTCGGCGCACTCGTATTTCGAATCGCTCGGCGAGAATACTCGGACCGATTCGAGGCCGGTCGCGGCCGCGATTGCGCGCGCTTGCCAGCGCGCCTGCGTGCCCGCGCCGAGGATTCCGAGCGTGACCGCCTCCGGGTCCGCTGCGAGTTCGGCGGCCGCGAGGCCGCCGATACACCCCGTTCGAGCGCTGGTGACTCTGGTCCCCGCCATGTAGGCCGCGGGAAGGCCCGTGTCGGCCTCTGTCAGCGCGATTTGGGCGTTGACGGTCGGCAGGCCGCGCTCGGCGTTGCCCTCGTGGACGCTCGCCAACTTCGTCGCGTAGTGGGCCAAACCGTGGAGGTACGCGGGCATCACCAGACCGGTCCCCTTCGGGTCGGAACTCCCGAATCCCGCACCGACCGGGAAGTGCGGGCGTTCCGGACGCTCGACTTCGCCCCGGCCCTGTTTGACGAACGCGTCGCGGACGACCGGCAGAAGGTCGTCGAGCGAGAGACAGTCGGCCACTTCGCCGTCGGAGAGGATGCGAACCATATCGGCGGTTCGCGGGCCGGGTCGTTAGGGTTTCGGCTCCCGGAAGTCCGAATCCCGAAGCGACGACTTCGGCGCTACAGCGCCTCGTCGTTCTCGCTTCCCTCGGTGTTCGGTCCACGGTCGGAGTAGCCTTGCCGACCCACCGCCTCGCTACTCACCCGGTTCAGGATGGTCTGTTTCACCTCGTCGGCCGACTCGAACTCCTCGTCGCCGCCGGTCACGAGTACCTCTCGGAACGATTCGGACCCGCCCGACATCTCGACTTCGTGGTCGCCGTATCGGTCGAGGAGTTCGTCGGCCGAGACGGGATACTCCTCGCTCTGGAGTTCGTCTTCGAGGTCGCCGAGTTCGAGACCAAGTTCGCGGCTGTCGTCGCCGGATTCACTCATGGACCGAGGTACGCCACGAATCCGAATAAGGCCGGTGGCCCCTACCGAATCTGGACCGAATCCGGGGGCTACAAGTCCGCGCTCGCCTTTTCGGAGAGCATGGACCTCTTCGACGCGACGTGGACCGACGCCGACGCCGCGGCGACGGACCTCGCGATTCTGCCGGTCGGGAGCACCGAACAGCACGGTCCCCACGCACCGCTCGGAACTGACGCGCTGACTGCCGAGGCGGTCGCGGAGGCGGGTGCAGAGTCACACACTGGCGAAGTGGTCGTCGCGCCCGCGATTCCAATCGGAGTCGCCGAGGAACACCGCCAGTTCACCGGAACGCTGTGGGTCAGCGACGAGACGTTTCGGAGCTACGTCCGCGAGACGGTCCAGAGCCTCGCGTCCCACGGCTGGGACCGGGTGGTCATCGTCAACGGCCACGGCGGGAACGTCGCGGCGCTCCGGGAAGTCGCGGGCACCATCACCCGCCACGACGACGCCTACGCCGTCCCGTTCACGTGGTTCGAAGCGGTGGGCGAACACGCAGACGACATGGGTCACGGCGGGCCGCTCGAAACCGCGCTCCTCCGGGCCGTCGCGCCCGAATTAGTGAGAGAGGGCCGAATCGAGGAGGCACGCGAGGGAGCCAGCGAGGGATGGGGCGAGTGGGTTAGCCACGCGAATCTCGCGTTCGACTCGGCGGAGTTCACCGAGAACGGCGTCGTCGGCGACCCCGAAGAGGGCGACGCCGACCGGGGCGAGCGACTGCTCGAACTCGCGGGTGCGGCGCTGGCGAAACTCCTCGCCACGGTCGAGGAGCGCGACGTGAGCAGGCCGCCGCACAAGTGAGTCGTCCGGGGTTTGTTCCCAACATTTTCACTCTCGGCGGTCGGCGCGCGCTGGCGCGCCCTCGTGGCGCGCCAAATCGTGCGAGGGATGAGTATCGCAGGGAAGGAGCGACCGAAGGGAGCGACTGACTGAGAAACGCAGTCGGTTGGGGAGGCGTGAGGCCTGCGGTCGCGGTGCTGTGCGGTCTTCATAGGTGACGTGCGAGCAGGACGCTTTGTTGACGAAATAAGTGAGTGAGGACGCCTTGTTGACGAAATAAGTGAATGAGGACGCCTTGTTGACGAAATAAGTGAATGAGGACGCCTTGTTGACGAAATAAGTGAGTGAGGGCGCTTTGTTGACGATACAACCGAGTGAGGACGCCTCATTACGATACAACAGGGTACGGACACCTCATTACGATACGAGCGAGAACGCCCGACTGACAGCGAGAACGAGACGAACCCGCCACCAATCGAGAGAACGCGAGCAAGACGCTCCGGTAGCACGAGAACCGCCGTCAAATCCGACCGTCTCAATCAAACCCCGGCCTCACGCTTCGGCTGCTTCGGCCTCCTCTTCGTCCTCATCTTCGTCGCCCTCGTCTGCTTCCGCTTGTTCATCTTCGGAGTGCAGTTCCTCCAGCGCGTTCTTCAGGCCCGGAATCGTGCTCGTCAGGTCACCCACCTGCTCTTTCGCGTCGGCCACGTCCTCGACGGCTCCTTCGATGCGCTCGATTTCGTCCTGAAGGTCCTCGGCGTCGTCGAAGGCGTCGGCGCGCTCGCCCATCGTGTACCACTTCTTGGCGTCTCGGAGGTGGTCCTCGGCGTCGCCGGTGTCGAGCGCCGACCGGAGCGCGTTGAGCGCGCCGAGGGTGTTGTCGGCGTCCACGCTCCAGATGTCGTCGGCGTCGGGGAGCGCGGCCGCGGCGTCCGCGAGACTCGATTCGACATCGTCCCGAACTTCGGTGGCCGCCTCGCCGAACAGTTCGTCCTCGTCGAGTGTCGATTGGCTCATACGTTCGGTTTCGACCCCATTCCTTTTAAAACCACGCCCGAAACCGAAAGTGAAACCACCGGACGCATCGCGGTCGAGTCGAGCGAAATCGAAACCAACGACCCGCGCCGAGAAAAATCGCATCCGGCATCACCTTTGAACGAACACAAATCCTTATGCCCGATGAGCGGGACGTGAACGCTATGGACGACATTTTCGTCGGACGACTCATGTCTTCGCCGGTTCGAACGGTCACGCCCGACACGCCCGCGCACGTGGCTGCAGAGACGATGCTCGACCACGACATCGGTTCGGTGGTCGTCGTCGAGGAGGGCCGACTCGAAGGCATCCTCACCGCGACCGACTTCGTTCACGTCGCGGCCGAGCAGCGGTGGGCCGCCGACGCGACGGTCGCGACGTACATGACGACCGACGTGGTGACGACGACGGCGAACGACTCCATCGCCGACGTCGCCGACGTGATGCTCGAACGCGGCTTCCAGCACGTCCCGGTCGTGGACGCCGACGACAACGTCGTGGGGATGCTCTCGGCGACCGACCTCACCGCGTACCTCTCGGAGATGTAAGCGGCGAGCGAAGGACGCGAAGCGGGCGGCCTCGCCGCGTTACTCTTCGACCGACTCGATTTTCATCAGGGGGTAGCCATCCTCCATCTCCATCCGCGTGTGGACTTCGACGCCCTCGTGTTCGACCGCGATTTCGACCTCCATGAACCGACCGGTGAGTTCGGTGTAGCTCCCGGCGGACGCGTCGTCGATTTCGGCGTCGAGTTTCTCGGTCAGAATCTCGACTCGCACGTCCTCGCAGAACGGCTGATTCTCGATGGACTCCTCGATTGCGGTTTCGAGGCTCGCCGCGCTCTCGGGACTGACGGGCGTGCCAGCGAACTGGTGGTAGAGCGCGCCGAACTTGATTCCCGCCTCGAAACAGGCGGCGTCTCGGTCGGTGGGGTTCATACTCGCCACGACGACTTCGGGGAAATAAGTGACTGTGCTTTCGCCTCGAACGCTCCGCGCCGAGACGACACGGAATACCTATCCGTCTCGGATACCTTCTTGGCGTATGGACTATGGAGCAAGCCTCGACCGCGCGATGGACAAGGTCCCGGATTTCGAGGGCCACGACGAGCGATTCAGCTACCCCGACGCGACCGCCCAGAAGGACGGCGCGTTCACCCGACTCACGAACCTGAGCGACATCGCCGACGCGCTCGGCCGGGACACCGAACACATCCACAGCGCGCTCCAGCGCGAACTCGGTACGAACGGCAAACTGGAGGACGGACGCGCCCGATACAACGGGACGTTCACCGGTGCGGACTTCGACGCCGCGCTCGAAAGCTACGTCGAGGAGTTCGTCCTCTGTTCGGAGTGCGGTCTGCCCGACACCCGACTCGTCCGCGAGAACCGGAATCTGATGCTCCGGTGTGACGCCTGCGGTGCGTTCCGTCCCGTCACCAAGCGTTCGACCACCTCGAAGAATCAGAACCGCGAGGCGGTCGAGGAGGGTGCCACCTACGAGGTCAAGATTACGGGCACCGGCCGCAAAGGCGACGGCGTGGCCGAGAAGGGCAAGTACACCATCTTCGTCCCCGGCGCACAGGAGGGCGACGTGGTGCAGATTTACATCAAGAACATCAGCGGGAACCTCGCGTTCGCGCGACTCGCCTGAGTCCGCGCTTTCTCTCTCGTCTCTTCTCTCTCGTCTTTCGTCTCTCATCTCCGCTCCGCTACTCGGTCAGCGGTAGCACGACGCCGAACACCAGCGGGAACAGCAGGATGCCGAGCGTGCCGAAAACCTCCATCTCGAAGAACAGCGTGTGCTCCCACGCCGGAAGCGAGAGGTGCATCGCCGACGCGGCGAGTTCGCCGCCCGCGCCGACCGCGAGTACCGCCAGACTCATCAGGAATCCCATTTTCGCCCACCGTTCGTAATTTACGGCTCCGTATCGACCCATACCGCCGTGGTCCGTTTCGGCACCCGAAAAGTGTTCCTACATCTGACCCACGCGAAAGGACCATATGACGCGAACTCCTTCGCGGAACTGATGAACGAAGCGTTACTCGACCTCGGAGCCGAACTCCTCGCGACACTGCTGTACGTCGCGGGAACGCTCGCACTTTCCGCGCTCGGTGTCGCCGCAGAGTACAACGGCCTCCAGCAGTTGCTCGGGGGGGACCAACTCCTCGCGGCGTGGTACGCCTACGTCGGCGTCGTCGCGCTCGCGTTCGGCGCGACCCTCCTGCGCGAGAAGGTGCTACCGCGTCTCGCGGGCCGCGACCAGTCGGCGTGATAGTGATTGCTGTGATTATTGTCAGCACCTCCGGAATTTTCGGGGTATCGAGGGGGTGAACCCGCCGATATGTGACTATCTGGTGGGAAAGAGTCACAGCACTCACTATGAATCGCACCTTACTTATCGCCCCCATCCGTCCCTCCGCTTGAATGGACGACCCAGTCCTGCTGACGGGCGCGGAGGGCCGCGTCGGGCAGGCCATCCTCTCGGACCTCTCCGACGAATACGAGTGGCGACTGCTCGACCGCGACCCGCCGACTCGCGACACTTCCCACGAGTTCGTCGTCGCCGACATCACCGACGAGGAGGCCGTCCGCGAAGCGGTCGAGGGCGTGAGCGCGATTATCCACCTCGCGGGCGACCCCCGGCCGGAGGCCCCGTGGAACAGCGTCTTGGCCAACAACATCGACGGCACCCAGAAGCTCCTGGCGGCCGCCGCCGACGAGGGCGTCGAGAAGTTCGCGTTCGCCTCCTCGAATCACGCGGTCGGAGCCTACGAGACCGACGAGCGCACGCCCGACCTCTATCGCCCCCACGACGACTTCCGACTCGACGGCACCGAACTCCCGCGACCGAGCAACCTCTACGGCGTGAGCAAGGCCAGCGGCGAAGTCCTCGGGCGGTACTACCACGACCACCACGACCTGAGCGTGGTCTGTGTCCGCATCGGAAACCTCACCAAGGGCCACCCGCCGCGCGACTACGAGCGCGGACAGGCGATGTGGCTCTCGCATCGGGACTGTGCCCACCTGTTCGACAGATGCCTGCAGGCCGACTACGACTTCGAAATCGTCTACGGCATCTCGGACAATGACCGGAAGTACTACTCCATCGAGCGCGCGAAGGAAGTACTGGGGTACGACCCCGAAGACAACTCCGCGGAATTTTCCGACGAGTAACTCCGACTCCCCGCCTCACTCGAACAGTCCGTCCACGTCCTCCTCGCGGTGGCGTCGCTTCTCGACGTGCTGGCGGAGTCGCTGGAAGATAATCCCGCGATTCGGCGCATCCCGAGCGAAGTCCATCACGAAGGTCACGAACTCGCTGGACGCCCGTCCCGAATCGAGGTCGGCGCGGGCGTACTCGGCGGCCCGTTCGATGACTTCCTCGTCGTAGCCGTACTCTTCCGCGATAATTTCGGCCGCGATTGCGGCCGCGTCGAACCGGAGGTCTTCGGGCATCACGGCCCGCCCCTCGTGGGTCAGTTTCGGCGGCGCGGCGCGCTCGACGTGTTCCGGGTCGGCCGCGACCGCCCGGAGGTACGCCCGGACCTCGCCGACGTTCACCTCGCGGTAGTCGGCCGGGAGGTCGGCGAGGTACCCCGCGGCGCTCTCGGCCAGTCCCCGGACGCCCTCCCAGTTCGCGCCGTGGGCATGGTGGACCACCGCCGTGAACTGGATGAGACCGTGGAGGAATCGCTCGTCGTCGGTTCCGGGGTCGAGGTCGAGCCAGAACGCCTCCCACGCGTCGTGGGCCGCGTGGAACTCCCCGGCGTTGTAGACCGCGATTCCCGCCCGGAGATGGTGTTTCATGGGGGAATCTTTGGTTTCTGTGTGGAAGATTCTTCGGGACTCGTTTTCTTGGCGGGGAACTCGTTCTGAACAGCAAACTGCTTCGACAGCGATGCAGTCTTCGAAAGCCCCCGGACGCTCGCGGTCGCTGACCGACATATCCGCGCTCTCCGCACCGGAAGACAAACCGCGTCTTCCGAGGTCACGCTCACTTCGCTCGCGTGACCACCACCCGCGCGGATAGAGGTCGGTCAGACGACCAAGATGAACGCGAGCGCCCGGCCCCTTTCATTCCCGCCCCGCGGATTGGTCCACCGGCTGTTGCTCGGTGGACTGTTTCACCGGCTGATTTCGCAACGAGCCATCCACCCGGCGCGCGCTGGCGCTCCCTCGTGGAGCGCCATCAGTCGCGCGAGGGATGACTGAGTGACGCGCCGGAGGCGCGAACGAGGGAATCGGTTGGGGAGGGTGTGGCCTGCGGTCGCGGTGCTGTGCGGTCCTCATAGGTGACGTGCGAGCAGAGCACTACGGAAAAACAGCACATCCGGTACGAGCAGAGCACTCCGGAGAAACAGCACCCAGTACGAGCAGGACACTCCGAAGCAACAACATCCGACGCGAGCGACAGACCAGCGTCACCGGAACACCGTCACACCCCGACGCGTTCTCCTCGCGCGCAGACGGACAGCCTCAAGTCCTCCCCGGCGCGACTCCAATCATGTCCCGCTACCGCGACGCCGCCCTGTTCTCCGCGCTGGCGCTGCTTTGGGGCGGCGGTTTCACGGCCATTGAGGTGGGTCTCGAAACGCTCGACCCGCTGCTGTTCGCGGCCTACCGCTTCGACCTGGGCGCGGCGGTCACGCTCCTCGCGCTGGCCGCGCTGAATCGGCTCTCGCTCCCCTCGGACCGGTCCGGCGTCCTCGGTATCGTCGCGGCTGGCACGCTCCTGGTCTTCGGCAACGTCTTCTTCCTGTTCTTCGGGCAGGTCTACACCTCCGGCTCAGTCGCCGCGGTCGTCTACAGCCTGAACCCGGTCATGACGGCCGTCTTCGCCGCGCTCTTGCTCGATACGGCTGGACTGGACTTCCGGAGTATCGTCGGCGTCGGCCTCGGCCTGCTCGGCGTCGGCATGGTCGCGCGCCCGAACCCCGCGAATCCGGGAGCCGACGCGGTGGGTGCGCTGTTGGTCTTCTGTGCGGTTCTGGCCGTCTCCTCGGGCAGCGTCCTCGTCCGGCGCTTCGACGGCGACATCGACAGCCTCTCGCTGACCGGCTGGTCGATGGCGCTCGGAGCGGTCCTGCTCCACGGCGCGAGCCTGATAGCTGGCGAATCCGTCGTGCCCCCGACCGCGGTGCCGTCGCTGGCCGCCATCGCGTACCTCGGAATCGGTGGGAGCGCCCTCGCCTACGGCATCTACTTCACCCTGCTGGAGCGGACCGGCCCGTTCGCGGTCAACCTCGTCAACTACGCCATCCCGCCGGTGGCCGCGGTGGTCGGCTGGTGGTACCTCGACGAGCGCCTGTCCGCGCTGTCGCTTCTGGGCTTCGTCGCCATCCTCGCGGGATTCCTCCTCGTGAACCGTCACGCGGTGCGGCGCGAACTGGCCAAGGTCCGCGGCGCGCCGTGGTGAATCGGGGCGTGTGACTCGTCTGCTCAAATCTCCGTAGTTGGAGTTTCCGCGACGCAGTGTTGCGAGAATCACAGAGAATTCTCGCGGAGTTGCGTCGCGTAGAAACGTCCTGACGGAGATTTGAACTGGTCGAGACGGTCCGGGCGTGTGGCGCTTCGCGCCATTCCGGGCGTGCGACTCGCCTGCTCAAATCTCCGTAGTGGCGCATAAGCGGCGCAGTCGTGTGAGAGGCATAAAAGCCTCTCACGGAGTAGCGCCGCAAAATGTAGCGTCCTGACGGAGATTTGAACTGGCCCAGATGTTCCTGCTCACTTCGTTGCGCGGGCGTGCATCTGGTCTGCTCAAATCTCCGTAGATAGAGTTTCCGCGACGCGGACTCCTCGCTTCGCTCGTCGTCGTTGCGTCGCGTAGAAACGTCCTGACGGAGATTTGAACTCCGGTCACAGGCTCCGCAAGCCCATAGGATGGTCCACTACCCTACCAGGACTCAATCATTCCTTGGCCGGTTCTACTAATAGGGGTTACGGTCTGTGTTTCGAGTGGCAGGGGACCACACGATAACTCAAACACCCATTTTTCCATCCATGAAACCTATGAAACAGGGGGCCGTTACGTCGAGTATGAACCGACGCGAACTCCTGACGCGAACCGGCGCGCTCCTCGGAGCGGCCTCGCTCGGCGGCTGTCTCGGCCAGTACCCGAATCCCGGAACGGGCGATCAGACGACCGACGACTCGCCAACGCTCGCCGACGAGTCGTTCGAGGTGACGGACTCAGAATGCGGACAGGGGTCGAACGAGGCCACCGTTTCCTTCGAGGACGAGTCGGTGGTCGTCACCGGCACCATTACGGGGTCAGACGCCTGCCAGACAGGAACGCTCGCCGACACGAGCTACGACCCTGACGAAGGAATCCTCGACGTAACCGTCGCCACCGAGGAGCGAGAGGACACCGAGGTGTGCGCCGAGTGCATTACCGACATCGACTACGAAGCCACGTTCGAATTCGCGGGTGGGCTTCCCGACGAAGTGAGCGTGACTCACGACTCGATGGGCGAGTCGGAGACGGTCGTCACCGAGAAGCGCGAGTAGTCCGACAACTCACTTCAGCTCGATTTTCCGGACAAAGTCGAGATTCTTGAGGTCGTTCAGCACGTCGCCCGGGATGTCGTCGTCGGTCACCAGATACAGTCGCGGGTCGTCGGTGAACTCCGGGTCCTCGCTTATCGTCTGGCGAATCGAGATGCCGCTGTCGGCGAGCAAGCCGGTCACGGTCGCCACGATGCCCGACTCGTCGGCGTCGGTCACCTCGACCGTGAGGACGGTCAAGTCGAGGACGGGCGCGAGGTCCATCAGGCTCGGAATCGAGGAGATGTTCTGGAAGATGCGCCGGAGCTGTTCGTCGTCGAGGATGGCCTTCGTCGTCGAGTCTACGACCCGGCGGTCCACGTCGATTTCGCGGGCGATTTGGGTGTTCGGAATCTCGATGCTCCCGGAGACGACCCGCCCCTCGTCGCTGACCGAGAACCCGCGTTCGAGGAGGAGTCGGATTACCGCTTGTTGGGAGGGACTCCCCTCGAACTTCCGCATAATTTCGTCGAACATTTTGAAAATAGTGTGTTGGGAAGGGGCTTAGTGGTGTTGTTGTGATTTTCGGCTCTCCATTCACATCGGTTCGAGTGTTATCGGAAGATGGAAAGAGATAGCTACTCCCGGTACCTATGAAGACCGCACAGCACCGCCCCCGCAGGCCACGCCCTCCCCAACCGACTGCGCGTCTCACTCCCTCCGGTCGTTGCGATGCTCATCCCTCGCACGCATGGGCGCTGGCCCAAACCACGGGCCAGCGCCAGCGCGCGCCGGAATGGAAAATCAAGTGACGCGCTACAACTGCCCTTTCGTACTCGCCACGTCGCCCCGCCTATCGTCAATCCTCGTCGCGTCGTCCAGCGCCCGCGCCACGCTCTTGAACAGCGCCTCGATTTCGTGGTGGGCGTTCTCGCCTTCGACGCCGACGTGGAGCGTCAGGCCCGCGTTCATCGCCAGCGACCGGAAGAAGTGTCCGGCCATGTGGCTCGTCATCTCGCCCACGCTGTCCTGGGAAAATTCGCCGTCGAACTCGAACAGCGGGCGTCCGCTCACGTCCACGACGACCGAGGCGACCGCTTCGTCCAGCGGAACCTTCCGGTCCGCGAAGCGCACGATTCCGCGCTTATCGCCGAGCGCGTTCTCGAAGGCTTGGCCGAGCGCGATTGCCACGTCTTCGACCGTGTGGTGGTCGTCGATTTCGAGGTCGCCGTCGCATCGCACCGTCAGGTCGAACAGGCCGTGCTTGGCGAAGCTTTCGAGCATGTGGTCGAAGAACCCTACGCCCGTCTCGACGGTGGCGTCGCCGTCGCCGTCCACGTCGAGCGTGACCTCGATGTCGGTCTCGGCCGTCTCGCGCGTCACCGCGGCGGTTCGGTCGCTCATGTGCGAGCGTTGGCCCGGAGATACAAGGCCGTTGTCCTCCGTCATGTGACGCGCGTCTGACAGGGGTTTTTATATCAATTCGTTGTACGACTGCTCGGCATGAGAAAACGTGATGCGCTGAGTGCACTCGCACTGCTGACGGGAGGACTGCTCGCGCTACCGGGAGAGAGCGCGGTCGTCGCCGCGCCGATGCTGGCGGCCTGCGGTTACCTGCTCGCGGGACCGAAAAAGCGGCCGACTCGCGGGGGTATCGCCGCGAAGTTCGAGTCGCTCCGGAAACTCGGGGCGCTCCGGGCGCTCGGTGCGCGCTCGCGCTAAACCGACTTGGCTTCTTCGAGCGTGAACTCGCCCTCGTAGAGCGCGGTCCCGACGACGACCGCGCTCGCGCCCGCCTCGCGGAGCGCGCGCACGTCGTCGAGCGTGGCGACCCCACCGGAAGCGATGACCGGGATATCGACCGCCTCGACCACCGCCTTGACGGGGTCGGTCTGGACGCCTTCGAGTCGGCCCTCTACGTCCACGTCGGTGAACAGAATCGCGCCCGCGCCCAGTTCCTCGTAGCGTCCGGCGGCCTCGGCGGGGTCGAGTCCCGTGCCCTCGGTCCACCCCGAGACGACGACTTCGCCGTCCTTCGCGTCGAGGCTGACCGTCACCGATTCGGGGTACTCCGCGGATATCTCGGCGACGATGTCGGGGTTCTCGATTGCGGCAGTTCCCAAAATCACGCGGTCCACGCCGCGAGAGAGCAGGCCGATGGCGTCCTCGGCCGTTCGAATCCCGCCGCCTAACTGCACGTCCACGTCCACCGTGTCGAGAATCGCGTCCACCGCCTCGGCGTTCTTGCGCTCGCCCTCGAACGCGCCGTCTAAGTCCACGAGATGGAGCGTCTCCGCGCCCCGCTTGACCCACTGCTCGGCCGCCGCCACGGGGTCGCCGTACGTCTTCTCGGTGCCGCGCTCGCCTTGAACCAACTGAACGACTTCGCCGTCCTGCATGTCCACGGCGGGAATCACCTCGAACTCGGGGAATGCGGTCATGGGTGGGTGTTGGTAGACCGGGAGTTAAGGGTTCGTGCTTTCGTTTCGAATCGTAATTTCGTCTTTTCGTGTCGAATCGTGACGCTCGTACTGCGACGAAGCTAGCTACTCCCAGTACCTACGCAGACCGCACAGCATCGCAATGCAATGCGATACGACGCATTGCATTGCGACCGCACACCACGCCCTTCCCAACCGATTGCGGCTCTCGTCGCTCCTTTCAGTGGTCCGTGCGGTCCTCGTCCCTCGCGCAGTCGCACCCGACGGGTGCGACTGCGCGTGCGGGGCCGCGGCGAAGATGCGCGAAGTGAGTTACTCCCGCGCAACGTCCGCACCTTTCGGTCGTTTCAAGCCCCCGGCCCGAGAACCGACGTGCATGACGCTCGTCGCGTTCGACTTCGACGGCACGCTCTCGGACTCGGAGATGACGGTCCTCCTCGGCGACAAGAAGGACGTTGCGGACCAGATGGCCGACATCACCGAGCGAGCGATGAACGACGAAATCAGCTACGCCAAGAGCCTCCGCGACCGGGCCGCCCTGCTTGAGGGCTTGCCCGTCTCCGAAGCCGAGGCCGCCTTCGGCGAGGTGGTGCTTCGGCCCGACGCCGGAACCGTGATTCGGGAACTCAACGATGCTGGTGTGACCACCGCGATTCTAACGGGTGGGTTCGAGCGCGGGGTCGAGGCCGCCCTCGAAAAGGAAGGCGTCTCGGTCGATGTCATCGTCGCGAATCGGCTTCCGGTCGCGGACGGCCATCTCACCGGCGAGGTCGAAGGGCCGCTCATCGAGGGGACGAAAGACGACGCGCTCGAACGCCTCGCGGGCGAGCGCGAGATTCCCATCAGTCGAACTATCGCGGTCGGGGACGGCGCGAACGACCTCCCGATGCTCGAAGTCGCGGGTCTCGCCGTCGGATTCGTGCCCAAGCCAGCGGTTCGCCCGGCGTGCGACGAGGTCGTCGCCACGATGGAGCGACTCCGCGACCTCCTCGACGAGGAGGGGCTGTTCGACTGACTGTTTGGCGAATATCGACGCCTCAGCGTGCGAGACACTGTTTCTCGGCACCCTTATCTCCTCGCCGAGCCTATAGATGTGCGGTGAATTAGAATGACTCGATACGACCCCTTCGAGGAGATGGACCGCATGCTCGACCAGTTCCGGACCCGAATGTGGAACGCCGACCGACCGTTCGGCGGTCTCGACGTACCCGCTCGCGGGCGCTCGGACATCAGCATGGACCTCGACAAGCGCGACGACGAGTACGTCTTCGTCGCCGACCTGCCGGGGTTCGAGACCGACGAAATCGACCTCACGTTCGACAACGGTACGCTCGTCCTCGCGGCCGAACACGAACTCGACGACGAGACGGGCGACGAGATGACCGACGACGCGGCCCAGTTCCACCGCTCGCGCCGCGTGGCCGAGCGCGTGACCCTCCCCGCCGAAGTCGTGGCCGACGAAATCACGGCGTCCTACCGCAACGGCGTGCTGGAAGTCCATCTGCCGCTCTTGGAGGCGGAAGACGAGGACGACGAGACGAAAATCAGCATCGAGGACTGAGCCGTTTTTTGGGAGGGCAGGTCGCGATTCGACTCAGTTGACGGGCGCTCGCGCGCGTTGCAGACACTCGTCGGCGAACGCGGAGAACTGCGTCCCCGATTCGCTCGAAATGGCGACTGCGACGCCGTTCACCTCGTCTACCGGAAGGAGCAGGACGTGCATCCCCTCGTAGTAGGTCAGATTCGCCCGGGGTTCGCCGACTTTCGAGTTGAGGTGTTCGACTTCGTACAGGCTTCTGTGGACGGTCCGGAGGAGGTCGAAGTATTCTTCGACTTCACCGGTGGAGAACACACGCTCGATTTCGGGCCGCTGGTACAGCACCGAAAAGTCGTCCATGTCGTAGACGCTGACCGCGTACAGCGACTCGCCGACCCGGTCGCGGACGAATTTCAGGACTCGGTTTCCGCACGGAGGGTACATACACCACCAATCCCCGTCAACCATAAAAACCTCTCGGCCGCGCAACAGTATCGGCCGAACTTCAGTTTTTGCGGCTTCGTCTCTCGGTTCGCTCGGCTCTGTGACTCTCCACTGTCAGTCGTTCGCCGCGATGGTCTCGGTGACGCGCCCAGGGTCCGGTGGCACGCCTCCGGTCAGCGACCCTGCACGTATCTCTCTGCCCGTCAGCAAGTACACTTTTCCCGGCGCGCTCCGACGATACGACAGTGACCGGAGCGCCCACGACCGGAGGGACCACGACCACAGTCGCCGTCGTCGGCGCGGGCGTCGCCGGACTCGGGGCCGCCTACGCGCTCCGGGACGCCGACGCTGACGTAACTGTCTTCGAGCGCCGCGAGTCGGTCGGCGGTCGCGCGGCGACCCGCCGACGGGACGAGTGCGTCTACGACGTGGGCGCGAACTACCTCAAGAGCGACAGCGAGCGCGTCTCCCGACTCGTCCGCGAGGAACTGGCCGACGGTCTCGCCGAGGTCGAGGGAGCGGTCTGGACGTTCGACGCCGAAGGGGAAATATCGCCGGGCCGCGACGACGACGCACCCAAGTGGACCTACCGCGAGGGCGTGGCCGCGCTCGGTGAGCGCCTCCGGGACGCGGGCGGTGCCACGGTCCGACTCGGAACCGAGGTCACGGGTCTCTCTCGGGAGGACGAGGACTGGCGTATCGAGACCGCGGATACCACGCCTGAGACTGCGGACGCCGTGGTTCTCACCCCGCCTGCGCCCGCGACCGCGGGCTTGCTCGACCGCGCGAGGTGGGACGACTCGCGGCGCGAAGCCCTCCGAGACGAGATTTCGAGCGTCTCGTATCGCACGATTCTCACGGTCGCGCTCCGATACGACCGGCCGATAGACCGGCCCTTCTACGCGCTGGTGAACACCGATAAGGCCCACGACCTCGGGTGGGTCGCCCGCGAGGAGTGCAAGCCAGGCCACGTCCCCGACGGCGAGAGCCTGCTCGTCGTCCAGCCCTCGCCCGAGTGGTCGGCCGCGCGGCACGACGACGCCGACGACGAAATCGCCGAAGCCGCCGCCGACCGCACCGCCGACCTGCTCGACGACCACGCGCTCCGGTCGTTCGACTGGGCCGACGTGGTTCGGTGGCAGAACGCGCTCCCGGACTCGGGGGCCGACCGCGGCGCGCTCGCGCGCGCCGCGGACGCCGACCTCTTCTTCGCGGGCGACTGGGTCGCCGGTGAGGGTCGGCTTCACGCCGCGCTCGAAAGCGGTCTGGAGGCGGGCGAGCGAGTCGCCGACTCGCTCACGTAGGCGACGGCTACGCCTCCTCCGGCGGCGGTCGCTCGCCGAGCGTCACCCGGACTCGCTGGCGCTCGCCGTCGCGCAGGATTCGCATTCTCACCGTATCTCCGGGGCGTTTTTGGGTGAGGACGCTCGCGAGGTCCTCCTGCGAGGCGATTCGCTGGCCGTCCACTCGGAGAATCACGTCGCCGCCGACCGGGATTTCGAAATCGTCGATTCGCTTGCTGTCGTCGCTCCCGCGAAGCGTCCCCGCCACGGGCGACCCCGGAACCACGTCGTTCACCAGCACGCCGCGATTGACGCCGAGGTCGTTGGCGTCGGCGACGGTCGGCGTCACGTCTGTCGAGGTGATGCCGAGGTACGAGTGGGTGTACGACCCGTTCTGAATCAGCGCGGGGACGACCCGTTTGAGCCGACTCGCCGGGACCGCGAACCCGGTGTTCTCCCCGCCCGCCGCGCTCGCGGTGTTGACGCCGACGACCGCGCCCGCGCAGTTCACGAGCGGCCCGCCGCTGTTGCCGGGATTGATGGCCGCGGTCGTCTGGATGGTGTTCGGAATCGTGAACCGCGGTCCCTCCGCGGCGACCGCGGGCATCGACCGATTCGTTCCGCTCACGATGCCGTCGGTGATGGTTCCCTGAAGCCCGAGCGGGCTTCCGAACGCCGCGACTCGCTGGCCGGGTTCGGGTTCGCTCGCGTTCACCCCGAGCGGGTCGGCGTAGTCGGGTGCGTTCCCGACTCGGAGGACCGCGAGGTCGCTGTAGGCGTCGGTGCCGACGACTTCGGCGGTCCGCCACTGGCCGCGGTCGAACTGGACTTCGACCTCCGAGGCGTTGCCGACGACGTGCTGATTCGTAACGACGTGCCCTGACTCGTCGTAGACGAATCCCGACCCGAGTCCGCTCGCGTTCTGGCCGCTGACCCGCACGGTGACGACCGACTCTATCGTCTCGTCGTACAGCGATTCGAAGTCGCACGCGATTTGGGTCTGGACGCTGGCGTGCGTGACGCGCAGTTCTCCGTCCGAGTCGTCGAGCGCGTTCGACTCTCCGAGTGAGGGCGCAGGCGCTCCAGCGCCTGCGCCCGCGCTCGCCGGTCCCACCCCGAGAAGCGCGAGTGCGAGAAGTACGGCGAATGGTTCGCGCATGCGACCCGGAAACGGCACCGTCCGCAAAGAAAGTCGTGGCCTCCTTCCAATCTCTGCGGTTCGTAATCCGGGTCGTCCGTAGTCCGGGTCGTCCGTAGTCCGGGTCGTCTCGTTCCTGCCGAACTTCGAGACGGGTGTTTTTTGTGACAGACGCGCAACGCCGGAGATATGTCCGAACCAAGCGTCTTGGAATCACTCCCCGACCGCGCGATGGCGGAGTCCGAAGTCGAGCGCCTCGGCGCGAGCGAGTCGGTCGCGTGGACCGACTCGCTCGCGCTCGGGTCGAACGCGAAGGCCGGTACCGTCGGGTCGTGGATACTCGAAGCCGACGGCACGGCTCACGTCCTCTTCTACGGGATGGACGGTTGGGTGTCGAAGGGGTCGTTCGACACCGACGGACTCGACGCAGACGAAAAGCGCGAGCGCGCCGAGGAACTGCTCGGGATGTAGCGAGACGCGTTCCGGGCGGTCAGCGGACGCCCGGAATTCTCCAATACCGGGTCGTCGACCGCGTTATGGCGTCCGTATTCGCACTGGTAATTTAGATTACGGTTACTGCGACCTGCGAATAACAATGTGTGGAACTAGTGACTAGTTCGGCGTAGGGATGATACCAATCGAAGACGGACCGGCGCGACGAAAGGCTATCGCGGTGCTTCTCGCTTGCATCGTCGTGACCAGTGTCCTTTTTACGGGAGTGGGGTTCGCTGAACCGACGGGAGTTTCAGACGGTGAAACCGACGTAGTCGATGCACAGAACGGTAGTCAGGACGACGAGGGGTCGATGACGCCCACGGGGTTGGTCGACCTCGAAAATAGCTCGACAAAGGTGACGGGTGCAGAATCCGGCGAGCAGTCGGGATGGTCGGTAACCAACGCTGGCGACGTGAACGGCGACGGCATCGACGATGTCGTCGTCACCGCGCCGTTCAACGACGGAGCCGGAAACGATTCCGGTGCGGTGTATCTGTTCTACGGTCCCGTCGATACGGACGACCTCGATGTCAGCGAGGCCGACGCGACACTCGTCGGCGAGGACGCTGGCGACTGGGCTGGCTTCTCCGTCGCGACGGGCGACCTGAACGGGGACGACCGGTCCGAACTCGTCGTCGGGGCACCACGCGCCGGGGATTCGGGCGCGGTCTACGTGTTCGAGGACGGGCGCTCGCTCTCCGGAACGGTCTCGCTCGCCGACGCCGACGCGAAAGCGACGGGCGAAGCCGAGGGCGACCGTGCAGGGTGGTCGGTCGCGGCCCGCAACGTCTCGAACGCCAGCGAACCGGGTCTCGTCGTCGGCGCTCCGACGGACGAACGGAGCCCTGACAACGGGTCCGCGTACCTCCTCTCGCTGGAGTCAGCCGAGAGCCAAGCCGACCTCTCGGGGGCGGACGCGAAGCTCGTCGGCGAGGAGAACGGCGACCTCGCTGGCTGGTCGGTCGATTGGACCGGTGACGCGCAGGCGGTCGTCGGTGCCAGATGGCACGACGGCCCGGCCGGAAACGACTCCGGGGCCGCGTACCTCGTCTCGGAGGACGTTCGCGGCGAGTCGAGTCTCGCCGACGCCGACGTGAAGTTCGTCGGTTCGAACGCCGGTGACAACGCCGGGTTCTCCGTGAGTGGCGTGGGCGATGTCAACGGTGACGACCGCGCCGAGGTTGCCATCGGCGCGCCGCTCAACGACGACCGCGGGCCGAACGCTGGCACCGGCTACATCGCGTTCGAGTCCGACTCGCTCTCGGGCGTCGTCGACCTCGCGGACGTTGGCGGGCGTGTTCAAGGCGAATCGGCCGGGGACCGATTGGGATGGTCGGTCGGGAGTGCTGGCGACATAGACGCCGACGGCTACGCCGACCTCCTCATCGGTGCGCCGAATCACGACCAGCGCGGTGCTGCCTACTTACTCTACGGGAGTTCGACGGCGGGTCAACTGAAGGTGGCGAAGCTTCAGGGCGAAGGCTCCGGCGGCATGGTCGGCGCGTCCGTCGCGGGTGTCGGTGACACGAACGGCGACGGGACGGACGACGTTCTCGTCGGCGCGCCCGGCGAGGGCGAGTCGGCCGCTGGCGCGGCATACCTGCTCACCGGCACGTCCGGAGGGCTGGAACAGGAGGCCGACCGGCAGTCTGCAGGCGGTGTGCTCGAAGAAATCGAACAGACGCTCGACCGGCAGTCCGAAGGCGGCCTCCTCGAAGCAGTCGAACAGGTACTCGACCGGCAACTGATTGCCGACGAGGACGAGTCCGAGAGCGAACG
Source organism: Halorussus amylolyticus (assembly GCF_004143485.2). Taxonomy (GTDB): domain Archaea; phylum Halobacteriota; class Halobacteria; order Halobacteriales; family Haladaptataceae; genus Halorussus; species Halorussus amylolyticus. Next base: position 355,822 of record NZ_ML974130.1, read on the forward strand.
CTCCGACGGACGAACGGGCGATGTGGAGCAAGGTGTCGAGGACGAACAAGGCGTCGAGGACGAACAAGGCGTCGAGGACGAACAAGGCGTTGAGGACGAACAAGGCGTCGAGAACGACGCTCAGGTGGATGAGTCGGAGCAAAACGGCGAAGCGGATGCTGGGGAAGACGAACCGTCGAGCGACGAAAGCCGAGCGGGCGCGAACGAGCAGGTCACCGAGGAGGTGTTCGACGGCCCGGAGGGAGACCAGAACTCCGACCGGCAGAGCGACGGCGAGGGCAGTTCCGAATCGGACGCCGATGTCGGCGAGAACGACGCGAGCAGTGACGAGCGGCGCGACGACGGGCAAGCGAATAGCCCGACCGAGAACGACGACTCGGCGGCCGACGAATCGTTCCAGGACGACGAACCGGACGGCGGTGACGCCTCGTCGGACGACGCGAGCGACGGACAAGCGAGCAATCCGTCAGAAAACGACGAGTCGGTGGCCGACGACGGCGAGCGAGACGGGAGCAATGCGGACGACAGCGAGGTAGACGACGGTACTCCGGACGAGAGTGGAGACGAAAGTGAGTCGGACGAAGGCGAGGACCGCGGCCAAGACGAGGCGAGCGATGGCGAGAGCGACGGAGGTGAAAGCAGTTCGGACGAGAGTAACGAAGACGAGAGCAATTCGGACGGAAGTGGTGAAGACGGGACTAACGACCGCAATCAAGACGAGAACACCGAGGAAGATAACCAAGACGAGAGAACTGGCGGGGAGGAAGACGAAAACAGCGACGAGACCGGGGACGACAACGACGGAGACGAGCGCAACGAAGGCGAGGGCGACGGAGACGAAAGTGACGAGGACGACCGAGACGGAGATGAGAGTGACGAGAACGACCAAGACGAAGACGACCGCAATGAGGACGACGAGAACAACGACCGAGACGAAAACGAGAGTGACGAAGGTGAGGACGACCAAGACGACCGAACGGACACGGGAAGTGACGAACAGGAACAACAGCAGGGCGTCTTCATCTTCCAGAATCAGTGTCAAAGCCAGGAAAACGGCGACCAACACCAGGAACAGAATCAGGGGATAACCGGGGACCAGACGCAACAGCAGTCGGGCGATTCGGCAGTCGTGCAGTCCCAATCCCAGAGCATCTACGTCGAGCAGAATCAGTGCCAGCAGCAGGGCGACGGCACCGACAACGACCAGACGCAGATGCAGTTCCTGAACATCGTCTTCGTCCAAGACGAGAGTCAAATCGAAGACGGCGAAGACGACGCGCAAAGTCAGGACCAATTCATCGACTCCGACCAATCGTCTTCGCAGAATCAGGAGGACGATTCCCAACGGCAGACCCAGACGCAGGTGTTCACCGTCTTCTTCATGCAGGACGAGGACCAGTCGGCTGGCAACGACTCGAACCGACAGTCTCAGGAACAGCGTATTGAGATTGACCAGAACGGCGACCAGACCCAAGGGAACGGGACGAACCAGACTCAGACCCAGTACCAACGGACCAACGTCGTCTACATGGGACAGGAACAGGTCCAGGACGACCAGGCCCAGTCTCAGAACCAATCGGTCGATGCCGAGCAGTATCAGAACCAAGAGCAGGACGAGAACGGGAGTCAGAACCAGACCCAAGCGGAGAACGTCACGATAGCGCAGAATCAAACGCAGGGCCAGCAGAACGCCTCCGCGAACCAGACGCAGAATCAGTCGGTGGCCGTCAATCAGAGCCAGAATCAGTCTCAGGGCGGCGAGGAGTTCAATCAGACTCAGAATCAGAGCCAGCGCGTCGAAGCCGAGCAGAACGCCACCCAGAGCGGCGGTGAGAACCAGACCCAATCTCAGAACCAGACGATTAGCTCGAACCAGAGCCAGTCCCAGAACCAGACGCTCGAAAACGATTCGGCCGACCAGCGCGTTTCGGTCGATGCGAACCAGTCGCAGGTGCAGAACCAGACCGGCGACAACAACACCCAGTCGCTGAATCAGACCGGTTCGGTGTCGGCGAACCAGACCCAGAATCAGTCGCGGAACACGTCCGGGACGACGGCGGACCCGAGCGAAGCGGCGTCGGCATCCTCGACGGAGACCGAGGCGGGTGAGGCTTCGGACGAAGACGCCGAGACGGACGAGTCCGTGGACGAGGACTCCGAAGCGGACGAACCGACGACCGTCGAGGAGACGCAATCGACGGACACCGAGACGGACGAATCCGAACGCGACTCGACGACTTCGGACTCCGAGGATGCCGAGTCGTCGAACGACGAGACGGACGACAGTGACGACTCGCCGGACGAGAACGCGGAGGAACAAGACCGGTCCAGAGAAGATACGGAAGAAGGAGGGACATCCAGCGAGAACGCGGAGAAGAGCGAATCGACGACCGGGGAAGACGACACCGAGGAGGATTCGACGACGAGCGACGACGAGGACCGTAGCGCCGACGGACCCGGCGACGAGACTGACGAACAATCGTCGTCGAGTGACGGTGAAAACGAGGACGAACCGGCAAGCGACGGCGGAGACGACGACCCCGAGGAGACCGAAGAGACGGACGGCGAAGAACCGCCGTCGGATGAGAACGCCGAGGAGGACGAATCGGAAACGAATGAACCGACCGAGTCGGAGGAAAATGACGGTGACGACGCGGAAGCAAACGACAACGACGAGGAAGCGGACGAGGACAACGAGGAAGAAAGCGATAACGAAGCAGGGGAAGAAAACGCCGACAACGACGGAAACGAGTCGTCGGCCGATGAAGGCGAGTCCGAATCGGACGCCGAGACGGATGACTCAGATGCCGACGAAAGCAACGCCGAGAACGAGGGGACGGACGGAGACGAGTCGAACGACGAGACCACGGAAGACGACCAGTCGGACGAGAGCGAAGCCGAGGGGGACGATACGTCGGGTGAGGACGCCGAGGCGGGCGAAGAAGACCAATCCGACGAAAGCGAGAACGAGGGCGACTCGCCGTCCGAGGAGAACGACGAAAGCGAGAGTAGTGACGGAGACAGCGAGGAGACGGAGACCGGCGAAGACGCCGAACCGTCCGACGAAGGAACGGGGAACGAATCAGACGCCATCGTAACCTCGCCGACCATCGGGTAGGCCGGTCTCACTTTTCCGAACGACTTCGAACGCCGCCGTCCACGAACGACGGACGCCCGCTCGCTGACGCGATTTTGTATCGGCGACAGGCACCACGGACCGCCGTGGCGTTTTTCGCTCCGGCATCGATTACAGTCGGGGAGTCCAATCGCGGCTATCGCTCAGCGATTTCGTAGCGAGAGCCGCGACATTTCGGGCGACAGTGAGTCGAGCATCGCCGAACGAGCAGTCGTCGCGCTCCGGCCTCGGCCGCGTCCGTCCGGTGGCGTACCGGTCTCCGTGAACGAACGTTACGAGCATAGACATCGTCAAGGATGAGCGTCTGAACCGAGTGTATGCTCGCTTACCGTCGTCCAATCACCAGAAGAGGGCGTGTTAGAATGTCGCATGATTCTGTCCTGAGTCTGGTTCGAATCGACGTGTTGGCGCGTTCGAGCGTTTGATACTACTCCTGAAACACACGTTTCCGCTATTCGAGATGGACGTTTCTTTGCTTGCGACCCGATTTACTGGTCGTTACTGTTATCCTCCTCGGTAGAAATTCCGATTATTGATGTGTGGGAGTGCCAATAACAAAACCACGGTTCGTTGTGCAACCTCCTGCGGTCCCAGTGCCGCAGTAGGAACCTATGAGAGCAAACGAGACCAGAACGGGACGTGCGGTCGCACTCACGCTCGCCATCGTAATGATGGTCAGCGTGGTCAGTTTCGGAATGGCTGGAGCGGCAGTCGCACAGGACGATAACTGTCAGGACGCGGAAGACGATGTCGATGCTGTGGTGTCGAATACGCAAATCGAGATCGGCGACGACAACCGCCAACAGTTGCTCCGCTTGCTTGACATCATTCAAAATTCGAACCAAGATATCGACGAGGACAGCGACAATAATTGTCAAGAGTCGGACCAAGACAGCGAGGTTGACCTAGAGAACGACCAGGAGATCGACGGTGACGACAACGTTCAGGACGCCGACCAGCTCCAAGACGAGGACGACGAGGAGCCTAACGTCATCGAGAACGAGAACGAGCAGGATATCGAGGGCGGCGACGACAACGAACAGGAGAACGAACAGGAGAGCGAACTCGACCAAGAGAACGACCAAGAAATCGACGGTGACGACAACGAGCAGTACAGCGACCAAGAAGCCGAACTGGAGAACGAGAACGAGCAGGAAGTCGAGGGTGACGACAGCCTGAGCATCGGCTCGGACGCCGGTGACGACAACGAACAGGAGAACGAACAGGAGAACGAGGCCGAACAGGAGAACGAACAGGAAGTCGAGGACGGTGACGACAACGAACAGGACGGCGAGCAAGAGGTCGAACAGGAGAACGAGAACGAACAGGAAGTCGAGGGTGACACCGATTTCAGTGCTGGGTCGGACGCCGGTAACGACAACGAACAGGAGAACGAACAGGAGAACGAGGCCGAACAGGAGAACGAACAGGAAGTCGAGGACGGTGACGACAACGAACAGGACGGCGAGCAAGAGGTCGAACAGGAGAACGAGAACGAGCAGGAAGTCGAGGGTGACGCGAGCGATAGCTTCGGTTCGGACGCTGGTGAGGACAACGAGCAAGAAGCCGAACAGGAGAACGAGGCCGAACAGGAGAACGAGCAGGAAGTCGAAGACGGTGACGACAACGACCAAGAGAACGAACAGGAGTTCGAGCAGGAGAACGAGAACGAGCAGGAAGTCGAGGGTGACGCGAGCCAGAGTATCGCTTCGGACGCCGGTAACGACAACGAGCAGGAAGCCGAGCAGGAGAACGAAGGCGAGCAGGAGAACGAGCAGGAAGTCGAGGATGGCGACGACAACGAGCAGGAGAACGAACAGGAGGGCGAACAGGAGAACGACCTCGAACAGGAAGTCGAAGGTGACGCGAGCCTGAGTATCGGCGCGGACGCCGGTAACGACAACGAGCAGGAAGGCGAACAGGAGAACGAGGCCGAGCAAGAGAACGAGCAGGAGGTCGAAGACGGTGACGACAACGAGCAGGACGGCGAGCAGGAAATTGAGCAGGAGAACGAGGGCGAGCAGGAAGTCGAGGACGGTAACGACAACGAACAGGAGGCCGAACAGGAGAACGAGGCCGAGCAGGAAGGCGAACAGGAAGTCGAGGACGGTGACGACAACGAGCAGGAGAACGAGCAGGAGGGCGAACAGGAGAACGAAATCGAACAGGAAGCTGAGGACGACGACAACGAACAAGAGGGCGAACAGGAGAACGAACTCGAACAGGACGTTGAGCAAGAGGTCGAAGACGGTGACGACAACGAGCAGGAGGCCGAACAGGAAGCCGAGCAGGAGAACGAGGGCGAACAAGAGGCTGAGGGCGACGACAACGAGCAGGACCTAGAACAGGAGAACGAAGAGGAACAGGACGTTGAGCAGGAAGTCGAAGACGGTGACGACAACGAGCAGGAGGCCGAACAGGAGAGCGACCAAGAGAACGAAGCCGAGCAGGAAGCCGACGGCGACGACAACGAACAGGAAGCCGACCAAGAGAACGAGGACGAGCAGGAGGCCGAGCAGGAAGTCGAGGACGGTGACGACAACGAACAGGAAGCCGAGCAAGAGAACGAGCAAGAAAACGAGGCCGAACAGGAGGCTGACGGCGAGGACAACGAACAGGAAGCCGAGCAAGAGAACGAGAACGAACAGGAAGTCGAGCAAGAGGCTGAGGACGACGACAACGAACAAGAGGCCGAACAGGAGAACGAGCAAGAAAACGAGGTCGAGCAGGAAGCCGACGGCGAGGACAACGAACAGGAAGCCGAGCAAGAGAACGAAGGTGAGCAAGAGGTCGAACAGGAAGCTGACGGCGAGGACAACGAACAGGAAGCCGAACAGGAGAACGAACAGGAGAACGAGGCCGAACAGGAGGCTGACGGCGAGGACAACGAACAGGAAGCCGAACAGGAAAACGAGGCTGAGCAAGAGGCCGAACAAGAGGCGGACGGCGACGACAACGAGCAGGATGTCGAACAGGAGAACGAACAGGAGAACGAGGTCGAGCAGGAAGCCGACGGTGACGACAACGAACAGGACGCCGAACAGGAGAGCAACGTCGACCAAGAGGCCGAGCAGGAGGCTGAGGGCGACGACAACGAACAGGAGGCCGAACAGGACGCCGAAGTCGAGCAGGAAATCGACCAGGAGTCCGACGGTGACGACAACGAGCAGAGCGTCGAACAGGAGAGCAACGTCGAGCAGAACAGCGAACAGGACGCTGACGGCGACGACGAACAGAGCCAGAGCTCCGACGTGGACATCGAGCAGGACGACGAGCAGAGCCAAGACGGTGACGGCAACGAGCAGAGTTCGAGTTCGTCGATAAACGTCGAGTCCAACCAGGACCAGAGCCAGGGCGACGATGACGATGACGAAGACGACGAGGACGACGAGGACAACGACGCCATGGTCGCGCCCGTCGCGTTGTAGCGACTACCCGAACTGACCGGTCTATTTTTTCGGTGCTGTGCGAACGCGGAGACGCTGTTCGCGACCGACGTTCCGCGGGCAACAGAACGTTGATAGGGGACCGGCCGAAGCACTTGACCGCGCATGGCACGCGAGCGAGAACGCGACTGTAGCCCAGAGGCATCGCTGCTCGGCAGACGAAACTACCTCCGAACCGTTGGTGCGGTCGGAGCTCTCGGAGTGGGGTTCGGGGGCCGAGTATCGGCACGTCCGAACGGTCCGGCCGTGGACGCGACCGCGGTCACCGTCGACGAGAACTGGAAGACGGTTCGACTCTCCGACTCGCACTCGGATCCGGTCGTCGTCGCCCCCGCACTATCCTATCGAGGACCCCAACCCGCGTCTCCGCGTCTCCGGAACGTCACGGACTCGGCGTTCGACATCGCGGTCGAGGAGTGGCTCTACCTCGACGGCCCACACCGCGAGGAGACCGTGGGATGCGTCGCGACCGACCCCGGGCGATACGGCGTCGGTGACCTCGAACTCGAAGTCGGGCGAGTGCGGACGAACCACGACTGGACTGCTTTCGAGTTCGACTCGGCGTTCGCGACGACGCCGCTCGTGTTCACGCACGCCCAGACGGTCGCGGGTCCGCAACCGATGGTGACCCGGAACCGGGGCGTCTCCCGGTCGGGCGCGGCGGTCCGGGTTCAGGAGGAGGAGGCTCAGGGTCCCCACCGCTTCGAGGACGTGGGCTACCTCGCGGTCGAACCCGGGTCGGGGACGCTCGACGGCCGCGCGTTCGAGGCGGGGTCGCGCTCCGGCGTGGGCCACGGGTGGGAGACCATCGAGTTCGACGGCGACTACCGCGAGCCGGTGTTACTCGCCGACGTGCAGACGTTTCGCGGGTCGAACACCTGCTCGGTCCGGTACCGGAACCTTGGGGGATCGTCGGTCGATGTCAAGGTCGAGGAGGAGCGAAGCGCCGACAGAGAGACGGCCCACCTCGGCGAACGCGTGGGATATTTCGTCGTCGAAGGGGCCGACGAGGAGGACGGCGAGGCCGACGACCGGGAGGAATCGGACGAGAGCACCCCGCTCTCGGACCTCGACAGGGACCGGATCGAGGACCTCGTCCACGAACACGTCAACGAACGCCGGAGCGACCACGGACTGGGTGCGGTCGATTTCGATACGGACCTCCGCGAAATCGCTCGGTCTCACAGCGAGGACATGGCCGAGAACGACTACTTCAGCCACGAGTCGCCCGACGGCGAGACGCGAAGCGACCGGTACGACGAGTTCGGCTACGACTGCCGGGCGTACATTGACGAGAGCCGATACTACACCGGCGGCGAGAACATAGCGTACACGTATTACGACGCGAACGTCGCGACCGACGACGGCACCGTCCGGTACACGACCGCCGACGAACTCGCCGAGGGAGTCGTTCGCGGGTGGATGAACTCGGAGGGCCACCGCGAGAACATCTTGACCGAGGCGTGGAACAACGAGGGTATCGGCGTGTACGTCACGTCCGAGGGGAAAGTGTACGCGACTCAGAACTTCTGTTAGCTCCCGCTTCGATACCGAGTCCTCGACGCCAATTTCAACGCGGCCGACGCTGAACTGCAGGGGAAACCGTTTGTGACCGTCCAGCGTGGTAGTGCTATGTCACGCTTGCCGAACCGCCCGACTGCACTCCTACTCGCGGGGTTGCTGGTGGGAAGCCTCTTGGCGGCGGCCCCGGCCGCGGGTGACGGGGTGGGAAGCCACGGCGGTGAGTCCGAACAGAGACTGATTCCAACCATGACAACGAACGAAACACCGGTCGAAGTCGAGGTCGACTGTAATCGAAGCCGGGTCGAACTCGCGGCTTCCGAGGACTTCCGGTACGAGGTGACGGTGACCGTCGCGAACATCACGCCGTCGTCGAACGACGTGTCGCGTTCGACCCTCGGTTCAGTCTCGGGGAACGAAACTGTCGCGCTCGACGGCGAGGGAATCGTGTTCGTCTTCGCGAAGGATTCGACGGACGGCGGTGGCGTCGTCGCGACCGCCGTGACCGACTGTTCGGTCGCGACCGAACAGTCGGCCAGCGACGAGGGCACGACCGCGACGGAGTCCGACGACGACCCCGGGATTCGAATCGACTGCAACGAGAGCGAGGTCGCGTACACCGCGCCCGAAGAGACGGAGTACGTCGCGAAGACGGTCTCCGTGAACGTCTCGCCCACGGGCACGTCCGCGAGCAGCGCGACCCGGACGCTCGCGGGCAACGAGACGGTGTCAGTCGACGAGGGGACGCTCGTCGCGGCGTTCGCCTCGACCGGCGACCTCGGCGACGACCGGACTGTCTCGGTGATTCGAAACTGCTCGCCGTACGGCGACGAGCGACTTTCGGAGAACGCGAGCGATACCGACGACCGGAGCGGCGGTCTCGACGCTTAATCCCCGAACAGACTCGTGTGGACCGGTGCGAACTCCCGGTCCTCGTCGGTGTCGCTGACCGCCTTGCCATCGACGCCCGCCGCGAGGAAGTCCCGAACCGGCGGCCCGACCTCCTCGGGTTCGACGAGGAAGGCGTCGTGGCCGTGGTCGCTCTCGACGACGTGGTTCGCCACGTCCACGCCCGCCGACTCGAAGGCGGCCGCGAGTCGGTCGGCCTGCTCGACCGTGAAGTGCCAGTCGCCGGTGAAGCTGATTACGAGGGCTTCGCCGGAGAACCCCGCGAGCGCGTCGGCGTCCGAGTCGTAGCCCGACGCGAGGTCGTAGTCGTCCATCGCCCTGCTGAGGTAGAGGTAGCTGTTGGCGTCGAATCGCTCCACGAACTTCTCGGCCTGATAGTCGAGGTACGACTCGACCTCCCGGTAGGGGAAGTACTCGCCCGCGGGGTCGTCGGGCGCGAAGCCGTCGGGAATCACCATCCCGGCCGACCGCCGACCGAACTTCTGGTCCATCGAATCCTTCGAGAGGTAGGTGACGTGACCGAGCTGGCGCGCGACCGCGAGACCCTCCTCGGGGTTCGGACGGTCCTCGCCGTCGGACGAGTCCGACGAGCCTCCGGTCGCGTCGCTCCCGGAGACGCCGTAGTAGTCGCCGCCGTTCCACGCGTCGTCGCTCGTGATGGCCCGGCGCGCGATGGCCTCGATGGCGAGAATCTGGGGGTCGAGGCGGGCCGCGGTGGCGACCGGAACCACGCGGTCCACGCGCTCGGGATAGCGTTTCGCCCACTCCAGGACGTTCATGCCGCCGACGCTCCCGCCGATAACCGCGCGGAGGGGGCCGATTCCGAGGTGGTCGAGGAGTCGGGCCTGCGCGCGAGTCCAGTCGGTCACGGTCACGGCCGGAAAGTCGGTGCCGTACGGCTCTCCGGTTTCGGGGTCCTCGCTCTCGGGACCGGTCGTGCCGTAGCACGACCCCGGCACGTTCGCGCAGACGACGAAGTACTCGCGGGTGTCTACGGCCTTGCCCGGCCCGACTACGTCGCTCCACCACGCCGCGGCCTGTCCGTCCGTTGCGCCCCGGTTCGGGCCGGTGACGTGGGCGCTCCCGGTGAGCGCGTGACACACCAGAATCGCGTTGTCGCCGTCGTACTCGCCGTAGGTCTCGTAGGAGATTTCGAGGGGAATCGTCCGGCCGCACTCGAACTCGAACTCCCCGAGGTCGGTGGTGTCGCAGGTCCGATTCATGTTCGCACCCCCGCCGCGTCGGTAGCTGTCTCGATTGCCTGCTCGAAGTCGGCGAGCAGATTCGCGGGGTCCTCGATGCCGACCGAGAGCCGAATCAGGTCGGGCGAGACGCCCGCGGCACGCTGTTCGTCGGGCGAGAGTTGGCCGTGAGTCGTGCTTCCCGGATGAATCACGAGCGTCTTCGCGTCGCCGATGTTGGCGAGGAAGCTCGCGAGTTCGACGCGCTCGCAGAACGTCTTCCCGGCCTCGTACCCTCCTTCGAGTCCGAACGCTATCATCCCGCCGTAGCCGCCGTCCAGATACTCGCTCGCGTTGTCGTGGGTCTGGTGGCTCTCCAGTCCGGGGTAGGCGACCCACGCCACCTCGTCGTGATTTTCGAGGTACTCCGCGACGACGGCGGCGTTCTCGCAGTGGCGCTCCATCCGGAGCGGGAACGATTCCAGCCCTTGGAGAGTCTGCCACGCGTCGAACGGCGACTGCTGATTGCCCAGACTCCGGAGCGCGCGGAATCGGACGGCCGCCGCGAGCGGGGCCCCCGCGAAGTCCCGCGAGAAGTCGGTGCCGTCGTAGGCGGGGTTGTCGCCCGCGAGTTCGGGATACTTCTCGGCGCGGGCCTCCCAGTCGAAGCTCCCGCCGTCTACCAGCACCCCGCCGACTGTGGTCCCGCTCCCGTGGAGCCACTTGGTCGTGGAGTTCCAGACGACATCCGCACCGTGTTCGAGCGGGCGACAGAGGTACGGCGTGGCGAAGGTGTTGTCCACGACGAGAGGCGCGCCAGCGTCGTGTGCCACCTCGGCCACGCGCTCGATGTCTGGCGTGACGAGCGAGGGGTTTCCGACCGTCTCGAGGTGGACGTAGGCGGTGTCCGAGTCGATAGCGTCGGCGTAGGCGTCGTAGTCGAGGGTGTCCACGAATCGGGCTTCGACGCCGCGCTTGCTCGCGGTGTGTTGGAGGTACGCAGTCGTCCCGCCGTAGGTGTCAGTCGAGCAGACCACGTTATCGCCCGCGTCGGCGAGGACGAGCGTGAGCGAATCGAGCGCGGCCATCCCGCTCGCGGTGGCCACCGCACCGGTTCCGCCCTCCAGCGACGCGAGTCGCCGTTCGAGCGCGCGGGTCGTGGGGTTCGAGATGCGCGAGTACACGTCGCCTTCGGCGTCGAGCGCGTAGAGGTCGGCGGCGTGCTCGGCGTCCTCGAAGGCGTAGGAGGTAGTCTGGTAGATTGGCGGCGCGCGCGCCCCCGTCGCCGGGTCGGCACCGTGGCCCGCGTGGAGGCTCCGGGTGTCGAAGCGCGGCTCGTCGTCGCGGTCGGTCATGTGTTAGAGTCATATTCTTGGAGGAGTTTATAACTCTCAGTTACGGCAAGGATTGCGAATTCGGTCGAAAAGTCACCGCAATGTCCTTGTATGCGAATCAGCTTACTAAGAGACCTGAGCAAGAGCATCCGTGAGGGTGCAGGCCTCTGGTCAGACTCGGACGCCGCAGAGAAGGCTCACGAAGCACGAAAGAACACAAAACAGAGCGTACGGCCTCGGTGACGCTGTCCGACAGTAGCGTTCTCATCGACAATCTCGCCGTCGCCGATGTCTCGACCACCGCTCCGAAACTCCTACGGAAGCCGACACCAAACTGTTCGACCATGACCGACTTCGTCGTCCCGTCCGCGCTCGAACCCGGCGACCGCGTGGCGATAGTCGCGCCCGGTTCCAACCGAGCGACCGACTACCCCCACGTCTACGAACTCGGACTCGAACGCCTCCGCGAAGTCTTCGACCTCGAACCCATCGAATTCCCGACCGCGACGAAAGACAGCGAGTACCTCTACGACCACCCCGAGAAGCGCGCTCGGGACGTGATGGACGCCTTCGCCGACCCCGAGATTTCGGGCGTCGTCACGACCCTCGGCGGATTCGACCAGATTCGAATCCTAAAGCATCTCGACCCAGAAGTGCTGCGCGAGAACCCCACCAGATTCTACGGCATCAGCGACAACACCAACCTCGCGTGCTACCTCTGGAATCTCGGCATCGTCTCGTTCTACGGTGGAACTGTGCTGACCGACCTCGCCATGCAGGGGTCGATGCACGACTACACCGTCGAGCATCTCGAACGCGCGTTCTTCGCCGACGACCTCGACGCCTTCGGCGATATTCGTCCCGCAGAGCGGTTCACCGACGAGGACCTGGACTGGGCCGACCCCGAGAATCTGGACGAGCATCGCGAGATGGAACCCAATCCGGGGTTGACGTGGCGGGGGGCCGACCGCGCGGTTTCGGGCCGAACGTGGGGCGGGTGTCTCGAATCGCTCGACATGCAACTCCGGACCGGCCGCTTCCTCCCGGCACCCGAGGACTTGGACGGCCGGATTCTCCTGCTCGAAACGTCCGAGGAACTGCCCGATGCGATACACGTCCGGGAGATTCTAATCGGCATGGGCGAGCGCGGTCTGCTCTCCCGCTTCGCGGGCGTCCTCGTCGGGCGCGCGAAGGCGCGCAATCTCTTCGAAGACCCCGGCCCGGAGGCCCGTGCGGAGTACCGCGAGAATCAGCGCGAGACGATTGCGGAGGTGGTCGCCGAGTACAACCCCGACGCGCCGGTCGTCTTCGACGTGGACTTCGGCCACACTGCGCCCGCGATTCCGGTTCCGGTCGGCGGGGTCGCGGAACTTGACCCTGAGAGCGAGCGCCTTGTTTTCGGCGGCTGAGCGCCTCTCGGTCTCACGTTCGAAATACTCGTTCAATTCGCATTACTGGCCATCTGCTCGTCGTCGGATACTTTCGAGATGGTCGCTGGCTTCGGCGCTCAGCTCGTCGCAGGGTATCGGTTTCCGCTGTGACGCTGCTTGTTCGATTCGACGTTCGAGGTCTTCGATGATTTCGTCGGCATTCCGTTCGGGTTCGGTGATTTCTCGGCCCTCCTTTTCGGAAAATCCCCCGTGATTGTCATAAGCGTTTTGCGAACCGCGATTCCCCATATGAGTACGCAAATCGCGTTCGACAATTGGTCCACCGACTCCCTTCACCGATTTATAAGGCGGCGGAGTTCCCACACGGAAGTATTCAACCGTGACCTCCACCGAACGCGCCAGACAGTTGCTCGCGGCCGTGGTGTTCGCGGTCCTGCTCGCGCAGGTGTTGCTCTACCCCGGCGTTCCGGACCTCGTGGCGGCGGTCGGCGCGACCACCGCGCTCGACGCCAGCATGTGGTTTCTCGCCGCGGAGTTCGCGGCGTTCGTCGCGTTCGCGGGCGTCTGGGGCGCGATGAGCGACAACTTGGGTCGGCGCGTCCCGCTCATCGTCGCGGGCGCGGTCGGCGGTGCGGTCGGCTACTTCGCGCTCGCGCTCCTTCCCGCCGCGCTCTCGCTGTCGTTCAGCGAGGTGCTGGTGGTCCGCGCGCTTCAGGGCGCGACCACTATCGGCGCGTTCTCGCTGGCGATGACGATGCTGATGGACTTGGAGGGCGGCCACGGCAAGAACATGGGCGCGGCGGGCATCGCCATCGGTCTCGGTACCGCCATCGGCGCGCCGCTCGGCGGGCGACTCTACGGCGTCGGCGCGCTCGCCCCGGTGTACGCCGCGGGCGGCCTGCTTCTCGTCGCCGCGGTTCTCGCGCTCCTCGTGCCCGACCGGGCGCCCGCGGAGTCGCCCGCCGTGCACGGCGGGCGACTCCGCCGCGCAATCGACACCCTGACCGCGCGCCCGGCGCTCGGCGTGCCCTACGTCTTCGGGTTCATCGACCGCTTTACGGCGGGCTTTTTCGCGCTCGTCGGCACCGTCTACTTCCGGGAGGCGTTCGGTCTCGACGCCGCCGCGACCGGCCTGATGCTCGGCCTATTCTTCGCGCCGTTCGCGCTACTCCAGTACCCCTTCGGCGTCCTCTCGGACAGCATCGGGCGCACGCTACCCATCGTCGCCGGGTCGGCGGTGTACGGTCTCGCGGTCCTCGCGGTCGGTCTCGCGCCCACCGTCACGACCGCTGGCGCGGCGATGGTCGGCGTGGGCGTCATCGGCGCGTTCATGGCCCCCGCGACGATGGCGCTCGTGACCGACCTCTCGCCGGATTCGGGCCGTGGGACCGCGATGGCCGGATTCAACGTCTTCGGGAGTTTGGGTTTTCTCGGCGGCATCCTCATCGGCGGGACGGTCGCCGACGAGGTCGGCTTCCTCGCGGCGTTCGTCGTGGCGGGTGTGCTGGAGACGGTGATTGCGCTGGTCTCGATTCCGGCGTTTTTGAAAATTGGGGAGACGGGAGAGACGGCCGTTTTCGGGCGGTAGAGATTGGACCTCCGCTTGCGCTTCGGCTACCGTTGCCATCCCGACACCTCGCCCGCGTACAGAACGTGTACCACGACGAACGACGCGATAGCGAGCATACTCCCGCTGACGAAACTGAAGACCAATGTGGTCGGGATTTCGATTACCTGCGCGAGGCCCCAGATGCAAACGACAAAGAGAACGAGCAGTAACGCTCGGCCGAGAATTCCGATTGCTTCGAACCAGTTTTCGACCCGCTTTCCGAGTGACGAACTCGCAATCGGCCCCATCGCTATCATCGTCGAAATGAACCCGAACACCGAAAGTTCCCAAACGATGCTCTCGACCGTTTGGACGTTGAGTGCGGTCCACACGACGGCCAACCCCGCCATTACGATGTCGCTCCAGGTCGGCGCATGGTCCGGAAACCAAAATGAACGACTCAGAACACTTCTCACGGCTTCCTGTTCGTTCGTCACATAAATAAAACATTTCGGGTCGTTTCGAGGTTCCTCCCCTAGTTATACTCCGATTCAGCGACGGCACGACAATCTCGAATTCCGTGAACTGCTCACTGTTCCGGACCGCAGAATGAGGTGTCGCCTTCAGTTAGCGTCCGGAGTGGGGCCGGTTCCCGTGATTGCTCCTCCGATTCGTGCGCCGACCTCTCCGACGACAGCGGAGAGTGCGAACCCGAAGGCTACGACAAATAGCGTCATGATTGTAGCTGTGGCGGTGAACCATGCAGGGCCAGACAACCCGGAGACATCTGTGAGCATCTGACCGAGCATCCAAACGACCGGCACTGCTCCGACGAGTCCCGTCAGGACCCCTGTTCCTTTACTGGTGCCGTAGTGTCGTTTAGAGAGGACGCCGACGAGTATGCCGACGAAGAACACCGCTCCGAGAGACACCGTTGACCCGTCATCCGAATAGCTCAACGCAACAAAAACGGCCGCTAAAATTCCACCGGGAACACTGTATCTCCACTTCTCCGTCACGGAGGACCGGATATTCGCTCTGTTCTTCACGTTAGCAACTTTGTCTTTTCGGACTGTATACCTTTTCGGTATAGTTGGAACCTCAAGAACTCCGCTATCAACCCAGGACGAAGAACGAGCGACTAGAGCCACGTATCCGTACGGATACTGTCTCGATTACCGCAGTTCTTCTCGCGCCGCGTCGATTCCGGCCTGCTTGTCCACGTCAGCGCCGACTTCCTCGAAGGCTTCGCCGATGGTCCGCACGCCGCGAAGAATCTGTTCCGCGGAGAGGTGGCCCATGTTGCTCACGCGGAAGATTTCGCCGCCGAGGTGGGCTTGGCCGCCCGAGATGGAGACGCCGCGGTCGGCCACCGCGTCGAAGAAGGCGTCCGGATTCTCGCGAACGTCCGCCGGGAGCGAGATGGCGGTCAGGGTGTTCGAGTACTCGGTCGCGTCGTTGCGCTCGGGGAACGATTCGAGACCCATCGCATAGAAGCCCTCGCGGAACGCTCGGGACTGCTGGCGGTGGCGCTCGATGCGGGCGGGCATCCCCTCGTCGGCGATGTCCTCGACGGCGATGGCGAGACCGCGGAACAGCGGAACCGCGCTCGTGAACGGCGTCTGGTGGGACTCGGCCTTCCGGAGATGCCAGTCTAAGTCCTCGTAGAACGGCGCGGACTCGCCGTCGAACGCCTCCTGTGCGCGCTCGGTGGCGTACATCGCCGAGGTTCCGGGCGGCGCGGCCAGACACTTCTGGGCGTCGGTCACGGCCACGTCCACGTTCCAGTCGTCGATGCGGAACTCGTCGCCGCCGATGGAGGTCACGCCGTCCACCACGAAGGTGGCGTCGTGTTCGGCCGCGATTTCGCCGACCGCTTCGACGGGGTTCAGGAGGCCGGTCGAGGTCTCGTTGTGGACCATCGTCACCACGTCGGTGTCGTCGTCCACCGCGTCGGCGACCGCGTCGAGGTCGAGCGACTGGCCCCACGTCGCCTCCACCGCATCGACCGAGGCGTACCGGTCGGCGATTCGCTTGAATCGCCGACCGAACTTCCCGTTGACGAGCGGGACGACCTTCCCGCCGTCGCCGACGAGGTTGGCGACCGCGGCCTCCATCGCCATCGTCGCGGTCCCGTTGAAGATGAGGCTCGTGCCGTCGCTCGCGGTCGAAGACCCGTCGAGCGTCGATTCGGTGAACACGTAGTCGAGCGCGTCTTGGGCGCGCTCGTAGACCGCTTCGAACTCGGCGGAGCGGTGCGATACCATCGGTTCGCTCATCGACTGACACACCTCTCGCGTCACGGGGACCGGACCCGGATTCAGGAGGAGGAAGTCCTCTCGCATGGGCGAACTGACGGCGGCCGACGGCTTAAAGTCGCTGATGCTCGCAAATGACGCCCTTTCCATCGAAAAACGTCAGGTGTCCGGCACTCGCCGCGAAAAACTGTCGATGAAAAATAGTATGTGCGAACGCGGATTCGTTTCCAACGAGCAGACCGAAAATGAACCGAACCGGACCGCTATTGGTCGCCGTCGGCGGCGCTCTCGGACTGTTCCCGGACGTGCTCTCCCTGCTGTTCGGATACGACCGTCTGCTCGACTCTACTCTCCTCTCGCTGTTCGGAGGCGTTTTGACGCTCGGCGGGTCCGTCCTCTTGGTCAGAGAACTCTTCTCCAAAGAGACCTGAGCCGTCGAAATCGGCTGCCGTGCCGAGCGAAAACCGCGTGCGAACGCTTCCCTCTCCGTCCCTCGACAGGTGGCCACAGCAGTGATGTGTGAATCCGGCGTACCTCCGTTGCAATGGCGAACTTTACAGAGCGCGACGAGGGCAAACCCGTCGTAATGGGAGACGAAAAGGTGGGCATGATTTCGCGAGTCGAACACGGCACCGCACACGTCAAGCCCGACGCGGGCATCACCGACAAAATCAAGTCCACACTCGACTGGGGCGACGCCGACGAGGACACCTACCCAATCGAGGAGAACCACGTCGAGACGATTACCGACGACGAAGTCAGACTCGAAAGCCACATGTAGGCCCGTCGGGGGCGCGGTGCCGTCCGAACTATTTCTTTAGCCGACGCGCGATGCCGTCGAGGTGGTCGATGCCCACGACAGCCACGGCGTCGCCTCGCTTTCGAAGATTCCGCAGATTCTGCGCCATGCACTCCTCGCGCGTCTCGTCGCGGAGTCGAATCGACTCCGGGGCGTCGAACGTCCGGAGGAACGATAGCGACCGCTCGGCCTGCTGGCGCTCGTCGCGGGCCTGCGCCTCCGGCGGGTCCGAGCGCGTGCAGTCGTGGGCTACCGGGTCGCCGACCTCGACCCGGAGCGAGGTCCGGGTGGCGAGGCTCGCGGCGGCCCGGCAGACCATCGCGTGGCGAGTCACCGACGCGACTCCCGATGCCACGCGCCGGACGGTCCCGGCCGTCGCGCGTTCCTCCCAGCAGTTCCGGGCGAGTCGCGCTAGAAACGCGGGCGTCGGCGCGTCGATGCCGACCACCTCGCTGTCCGAATCGCGGGCGGCCTGCACCGCGGCGCTCATCTCGCCGCCGAACGACGGCGGCGCGCCGTCGTCCCCGGCGTAGGCCCGGTAGAGGGGTACCGCAAGCGCCGGGAGTTCGAGCGCGACCGCCTCGGGAGCGCGCTCGCGCACCACCGCTCGCGCGCGGAACGCGCTCGCGGGGTGGTCGTGAACCACCCCGACGAGCGTCACGTCGCCGTGGTCGGAGTGAGAGACGGTTCGGACGTACTCGGCGTTCAGTCGGGGGTCCGTGGCATCTGACGGGTCCGAGGTCTCGGAGCGGTTGGAGGCGTCGGAGCTATCGGGAGCGTCGGAGCTATCGGGGGTCGGTGCGTCCGGAGCGTCGGGCGATTCGACCGAATCGGGGTCGGAGAGGGTGTCGGAGGGCGCGGACATCGACTATGAGCGGTGGTATCAGCCACAACATTTAATAGTTGCGTAGTCGCCTTGAACTTCTCCTCCAGTCAGCGTCTCGACGCTCCGGGTTCCGGGTCGCGCTTCGAGCGCGCGTGCGCGCTCGGAGCGCGGACACTCCGCGACTCGCCGTCACTCCTCGGTTTCGAGGGGGCCGCCGACCTGCTCCCACTCGGTCAGGCTCCCCTCGTAGAACGCCAAATCCTCGTAGCCGAGCGACGAGAGGACGACGTAGGTGTGGCTGATTCTCCGGGCGGTGTTACAGTAGAGGACCACGCGCTTGTCGGGCGCGATGCCGTAGGAGTCGAGAACCGACTCCAATTCGTCGCGGGGTTTCAGCCCGCGAGTCTCGTCGTCCACGAGTTCCTTCCAGTCGAGGTTGATAGCGCCGCGGATGTGGCCCTCCGCGAACTCCCAGTCGTCGCGGGTGTCCACGATGACCGAGTCGGGGTCGTCGATGGCGTCCTCGACGGTTTCGTGGTCCACGAGCGGGGAGTTCGCTGGCTCTTGAACGTCGTACTCGACCGGGTCGATTTCGGGGACTTCGGTCGTGGTCTCGTGTGCGCGAGTCCACGAACTGTAGTCGCCGTCGAGCAGGTGGAGTTTCTCGTGGCCGTACAGTTCCGCGGTCACGAGAAACCGCGCGGCGAACACGCCGTGCATATCGTCGTAGGCGACGAGGGTGTCGGCGGCCGAGACGCCCGCTTCGCCCAGCAGGTCGGCCCACGCATCCGCGCCAGGGAGCATCCCCTCGTCGGAGTCGTCTGCGCTCCGAAATCTGTCGAACGGAATGTTGACCGCGCCGGGAACGTGGCCGATGCCGTCGTACTCCCACGCGTCGCGCACGTCCACGACTCGGACTTCCGAGAGGTGGTCGGCGAGCCAGTCGGCGCTCACTACGACGTTCTCGCTCATGGGTTCGGGGTTGGTCCTCCGCGAGTATAGGTGTCCGGTTCCGGGGCGGATTCGCACCGTCTCGCAGATTCCGGAAACGATCACCGGTTTCGTCCGCCCCGGACGTATCAGATTCAGCGAACGTCTCCCCCCGGCCCGCAATCCCGGCAATCCTTTCCGGAAGGGGCGACATGTGGCGGAACCTACCGTGGCTAACAAGGATAAGGGGACGGAGGTCGTACGGGAAGACGTATGAGCGATTCAGCGTACGCAAACGACGTGGTCGTCACCGCCGACTGGGTGGAAGACCACCTCGACGACTTCGAGAGCGACGACCCCGAGTACCGACTCGTAGAAGTGGACGTGGACACCGAGGCCTACGACGAGGCCCACGCGCCCGGAGCCATCGGCTTCAACTGGGAGACTCAGCTTCAGGACCAGACCCAGCGCGACATCCTCGAAAAGGACGACTTCGAGGACCTGCTGGGGAGCCACGGCATCACCGAGGACTCGACGGTCGTGCTGTACGGCGACAACGCGAACTGGTTCGCGGCCTACGCCTACTGGCAGTTCAAGTACTACGGCCACGACGACGTGCGCCTGCTCGACGGCGGCCGCGAGTACTGGGTCGAAAACGACTACCCCACCACCGACGAGGTGCCGGAGTTCTCCGAGCAGACCTACGACGCCGGCGGCCCGCGCGAGTCCATCCGCGCGTACCGCGACGACGTCGAGAAAGCCATCGACCGCGGCGTTCCCCTCGTGGACGTTCGCTCGCCCGAGGAGTACAGCGGCGAAGTGCTCGCTCCGCCGGGCCTTCAGGAGACCGCCCAGCGCGGCGGCCACATCCCCGGCGCGAAGAATATCTCGTGGGCCGCGGTCACCAACGACGACGGCACGTTCAAGACCCGCGACGAACTCGCTGACCTCTACGCCGACGAGGGAATCGACGGCGAGGGAACCACGGTCGCCTACTGCCGCATCGGCGAGCGGTCGTCGGTCGCGTGGTTCGCGCTCCACGAACTGCTGGGCTACGAGGACACCGTGAACTACGACGGGTCATGGACCGAGTGGGGTAATCTCGTGGACGCGCCCATCGAGACCGGCGAATAGACGACATCCAACGTTCTTTTCGCGTCGCGCCGAGACTCCCGAGACGGAACGCCGACCGGCCACCTGTTGCGCTCGGTGACACAGACCACGGGAAACGCCCGGTGACACCAGCCGCCGAGGGTGGGACTGAAAGGGGCCGCTTGCTCGGCGAACCCCGGCGACGCAAGCACTGGAAGGAGCGAACGGGGTGAGCGACTGAAGCGCGCAGCGAGCCGCGGGAGTCGAGCAAGCGGGGGCTTTCGAGGCATTCTTCGCGACGATGCGGGAAGCGATTCCATCGGTACGCATCCCGTCGTTTCCTCGCCGCCGTCGCTACTTACAAACGCCCGCCGTCCGTACCCCCACGCATGAATCCCGACGAATTCCTCGACGCCGTCCGCGACGACAACGAAACCGCGCTTTCGCGTCTCGGCTCCTCGAAGTCGCTCTACGCCGAGACCGAGGGTGAGATGGACCCCGAGACCGTGTTCCGCGCGGCCGCCGACGCCGAGTACGCCGCGAGCGAGACGTTCCAGACGTGGGCCGACGACGAGGACGCCAGCGAGAGCGTTCGCGAGACCTTCGCCGACTTCGCCGAGCAGGAGCGCGACCACTACGAGCAGGTCGTCGGAAAGCTGGACGACGACCACGAACCGAGCGAGGTTCCGGCGGTTCACGACTACCTTCGGGGAATCGAGGACGATTCCGGTCGAGTCGGCGGCTTCCTCGGGCGCACGCTCGCCAGCGGGAAGTCCAAAGAGCAGATGGTCGGCTTCTTCGTCGGACAGGCCGACCCCCAGACCGCCCAACTGTTCCGGGACTTGGGCGGCGACTTGGACGGGCAAATCGAGCGCGCGACCGAGCTTTTGGCAGAAGTCTGTGAGAGCGACGAGGATTTCGAGCGCGCGCTGGAGGCCGCGAGCGGCGCGATTCAGGCGGCGTACGACGAGTACACCGAGACGCTGGAGGGGATGGGTGTGAATCCGAAGCCGGTGTGCTAATCGGTCCGATTTTGCCGCCAAGGTTTAGCTTCTCTGCGGCGTAGCCCGGTCGGTATGCCTCACAAGAAGCACCACCGATGCAATCTCTGCGGCAAGGACTTCGAGAGCGGCGGCGACCTCGAAGACCACATCGAGCGAAGACATCCCGACCGCGACCTCCACTGGTGGGTCGTGGCTGAAGACCCGCGAGACTTGCCGTTCGAAGTCCACGATTGAAGGAACAGATTAATAATATTCTATTTGATATTAGTGGCCGGAAATACAATGGTCGGTGACGAACACGAATTAGAGCCTTCTCGTTTATTGCTAGTGGTAACGGTAATTCTTTCGAGTTCGTTCGCTATGGGTGTCGTTTTCCCGATTGATGCTACTCTCGGAATCAAACGGTTCACAGGCATCTCGTTTGCTAATTTTCCGCGAATACTACTCGTCTTCTTAGCGTTGATTCCGATTCTTGGCATCCCACTTTTTACGCGTAGATGGCTAACGCCCAGAACCACGGTACGTGAACGGAGGATAGTGTTTGTGGTTGCAGCGGTTGGTGGTTTCGTAGCTTTTTACGCTTGGAAAGCCACGATGGCTCTGTTAATTCGTACCGCACCGACTCTCATCCCTGTCGTAATCTTCGGTATCTCTCTCGGTTTGATTTACCTGTTTCGAGAGTTTCAGAGGGTCGAGCAAGTGAGTCAAAAACGGAAACAGTGGTTCGCACGGAGCAAAATAACTCTCCGTGATATTCGTCACCCCCGTCGAATTATTGCAGGCCCCTATAAGCGAGGACACGTTTTCTCGCTTATTTTCAACCTTATCATGTTTGTTGGTTCCGGGATTATCTTTCTAACCTCAGTTACGACCGGCACGTTGTCTTCAACAATACTGACACTTACCTCTGTATGCCTCTGTTTGTTGTACGGTAAAGGAGTGTACGAACTAATGCGTCAGCGACCATTATGACCGGTACGACGAGAGGGTAAAGTAGCTTCAATCCCTACCCTACTCCACAATGAGTGACGCCGACTCCGGCCCGCTTTCGCCGGACCGACCCGAAGCCGAGAGCGACTTTCGGGTCGATGCGCCCTTCGACCCCGCGGGCGACCAACCCGGGGCCATCGAGCAGTTGGCCGCGGGGTTCGACTCCGGGATGGACAAACAGACCCTACTCGGGGTGACGGGGTCGGGCAAGACCAACACCGTCTCGTGGGTGGTCGAGGAAACGCAGTTGCCCGCGCTCGTCATCGCCCACAACAAGACGCTCGCCGCGCAGTTGTACGAGGAGTTTCGGAATCTGTTCCCCGACAACGCGGTCGAGTACTTCGTCAGCTACTACGACTACTACCAGCCGGAGGCGTACGTCGAGCAGACCGACAAGTACATCGAGAAGGACGCCTCCATCAACGAGGAAATCGACCGCCTGCGACACTCTGCGACTCGCTCGCTTTTGACCCGCGACGACGTAATCGTGGTCGCGTCGGTGTCGGCGATTTACGGACTCGGCGACCCGAGCAACTACGAGGAGATGAGCCTGCGTCTCGAAGTCGGCGACGAAATCGGGCGCGACGAGATGCTCGCGCGCCTCGTGGACCTGAACTACGAGCGCAACGACGTGGATTTCACGCAGGGCACGTTTCGGGTGCGGGGCGACACCGTCGAAATCTTCCCGATGTACGGCCGGTACGCGGTGCGCGTTGAGCTGTGGGGCGACGAAATTGACCGCATGATGAAGGTAGACCCCTTGGAGGGCGAAGTCGTTTCCCAAGAGCCAGCGGTTCTGGTCCACCCGGCAGAACACTACTCCATCCCCGAGAAAACGATGGAAGAGGCCATCGCGGAAATCGAGTCGGACCTCGACGACCGTGTCCGGTACTTCGAGCGGAACAACGACCTCGTGGCGGCCCAGCGAATTGAGGAGCGTACGACGTTCGACCTCGAAATGATGCGCGAAGCGGGCTACTGCTCGGGCATCGAGAACTACTCCGTCTACCTCTCGGACCGCGAAGTGGGCGACGCGCCGTTCACGCTGCTCGATTACTTCCCCGACGACTTCCTCACGGTCATCGACGAGTCCCACCAGACGGTGCCTCAAATCAAGGGCCAGCTCGCGGGCGACAAGTCCCGGAAGGAGTCGCTGGTCGGCAACGGCTTCCGACTCCCGACCGCGTACGACAACCGCCCGCTCTCGTTCGAGGAGTTCGAGGAGAAGACCGACAAGACCCTCTACGTCTCGGCAACTCCCGCCGACTACGAGCGCGAGCAGTCCGAGCAGATTGTCGAACAAATCGTTCGCCCGACTCACCTCGTGGACCCCAAGGTCGAGGTCACGGACGCCTCCGGTCAGATAGACGACCTGATGGACCGAATCGAGAACCGGACCGACGACGACGAGCGCGTCCTCGTCACCACCCTCACCAAGCGCATGGCCGAGGACCTCACCGAGTATCTGGAGGAAGCGGGCGTCGCGGTCGAGTACATGCACGACGAGACCGATACGCTCGAACGCCACGAGCTCGTCCGGGGACTTCGACTCGGGGAGTTCGACGTTCTCGTCGGTATCAATCTGCTCCGGGAGGGCCTCGACATCCCGGAAGTCAGCCTCGTCGCCATCCTCGACGCCGACCAGCAGGGATTCCTCCGGTCGGAGACCTCGCTCGTCCAGACGATGGGCCGGGCGGCCCGGAACGTCAACGGCGAAGTCGTCCTCTACGCCGACGAGACCACCGACGCGATGGCGGCCGCAATCGAGGAGACCCAGCGCCGCCGCGAGATTCAACAGCAGTACAACGACGACCACGGCTTCGAGGCGACCACTATCGACAAGGAAGTTTCGGAAGCGAACCTTCCCGGAAGCAAGACCGACACGGGCGGCATCACTTCGGGCGACCCTGAGACCGACGACGAGGCCGCGCGACACATCGAGGAACTCGAAGACCGGATGCAGGAGGCCGCGAGCAATCTGGAGTTCGAACTCGCGGCGGACATTCGCGACCGGATTCGAGAGATGCGCGAGGAGTTCGACGTGGACGTTGACGTGGAAGGCGGGGTTCCGGAGCCGAAAGGGGAGTTTTAGGTCAGTCGTCGGCTTCCGGCGATTCTAAGTCTTCTAGGTTCTCGGTATCGTCCAACTCCGCCAATAGCTCGTCCACGTCGTCCAGTCCAAGCCATTCTTCGGTCTCGGCGTCGAACTCCTTGCTCTCCAGCAGTTCGCCATCGACTTTCACGTCGCTTCCGGTGAGGTGCTTGCCGTATCGGCCCACGAGCGACGAGAGTTCTTGGGGCAGGACGAACGTCGTACTCTCGCCCTGTCCGATGGCGTCCAGCGTCTCCATGCCCTTCTCGATGACCGCGCGCTCGCCCATCGACTCGGCGGATTTCGCGCGGAGGACGGTCGAAACCGAGTCGCCTTGGGCTTCCAAAATCTGGCTCTGCTTTTCGCCCTGCGCCCGGATGATGTCCGATTGCTTGTCACCCTGCGCGCGCTCGACCGTACTCCGGCGCTCGCCCTGGGCTTCGAGAATCATCGCCCGGCGTCGGCGCTCGGCGGAGGTCTGTTTCTCCATCGCGCTCACGACGGTCGGCGTCGGCATCACGGCCTGCACTTCGACCGCCTCGACCCGGACGCCCCACTCGTCGGTGGGCCGGTCGAGTTCCTCGTGGATTCGGGAATTTATCTCCGTGCGCTTTCGGAGCGTGTCGTCTAATTCCATGTCGCCGATGACCGCCCGAAGCGTCGTCTGGGCGAGGTTCGCAACGGCCTTCCGGTAGTCTTCGACTTCCAGAAACGCCCGCTTGGCGTCCATTACGCGGATGTAGATGACCGCGTCGGCGGTCACGGGGGAGTTGTCCTCCGTGATGGCCTCTTGGGGCGGCACGTCGAGCATCTGGGTCCGCATGTCGTAGGTGTGGGTCGCGCTCACGAACGGCGGCACGAGGTTGAGACCGGGTTCGAGGAGTTTCCGGTACTCGCCGAGCACGGTCAGTGCGCGCTTCTCGGTCGCGTCCACGATTTCGACCGCGCTGTAGAGGACCGTCGCGACGAGTCCGAGAACCAACAGCCCAACGAACACCATCGGGTCGAACAGCGGGAGCGTGAACACGATGAGAAGGATGGCGACCGCGGCGGCCCCGGTCTTCGCGAGGTCCTTGCCCGAGGTCAGCCGACCCAGTTCGTAGAACGGGCTGTTCATGTTGTTTACACGAGTCCCCACGGGCTTAACAGTTGACGTTTATGTCGCAGCGCGAACAACGGCAGGTATGGCGAACACGCGCACGGCACTGGCGAAGGGCTTTGCGGTCGCAGTGGTCATCGTCCTCCTGTTTGTCGGCGGATACGTCCTGCTCGGAAGTGGCTTCGCCGGAGAGGGTCTGCTCGCGTACCTGCTCTCGCTCTTTTTCGCGGTCGCGGGCGCGGCGGGCATCTGGACCGAACGGTATCGCATCTCGCTCTTGGGGACCATCGGAATGGTGGTGCTGGCGCTGTTGCAGTCGCCGTTTCTACTCGGCTTGGCCGTACTGCTGGCCGTCGCGCTGGTGCTGGGGTGGACGGGACGAGTGCGGGATAGGATGGATTAGAGTTGCGTTTTCACAGTCTCGGCCGTCTTCTCGCCCACGCCTTCGACTTCCCGCAACTCCGCGACCGACGCCGCCCGAATCCCCTCGATGCTCCCGAACCGCCGGAGGAGACTCCGGCGAGTCGCCGGACCGATGCCCGGGACGTTATCGAGTTCGGTCGAAACGTCGTCTCTGAGCGTCTGGTGGTACCGAACCGCAAACCGGTGGGCCTCGTCGCGGACGCGCTGGAGGACGTGGAGGTGGGCGGCGTTGCTCGGCCAGTTGTAGCTCCCGTCGGGCGTAACCACGACCTCCTCGGCCTTCGCGAGCGCGACGGCGGGCACGTCCCACCCCGTGTCAGCGAGCGCGTCGCGGGCCGCCGAGAGTTGCCCCTCGCCGCCGTCGATGAGCAGGAGGTCGGGGTCCGGGCGGTCGTCACGGCCCGCGAGCGCGCGTCCGGCGCGCCAGCGCACGAGGTCGTACATGTTCCCGTAGTCGTCGTTGCGGTCTTCGAGCTTCTTCCGGCGGTAGCCCGACTTGTCGGGCGACCCGCCGTCGAACACCACGTCGCTCCCGACGACCGACGACCCCTGGGCGTGGCTCACGTCGAACCCCTCGATTCGCCGGGGCACCGCGTCGAGTCCGAGCGCGTCTCGGAGCGCCGCGAGCGCGTCGGGTTCGCTCGCGCCCCGCCGAGCGTTCTTGAGCGCGAGGTCCACCAAGGTCGCTTCGCGGCCCGCACCGGGGACGCGGGCCGAGACGCCCTCGGCGTCGAGCCAGTCGCGGACCTCCTTGTCCGGGCGCTCCGAGAGCAGGAGGGCGTCCGGCAGGTCGCGTTCGGCGTAGTACTGGGGCACGAACGCCGAGAGGACGGCCCCGGCGCGGGTATCCGTGTCCCCATCGTCTCCCTCCGGAACCGCAACGGCGTGGCGCTCGCGTTCGACCAACTGCCCCGACTCGCTGTGGAGGCGCGCGACCGTCGCCGAGTCGCCTTCGAGCGCCACGCCCAGCGCGTCCACCGAGCGCTCGTCGGCTTGGCTCGCGACCGCGTCGCCAGCGCCGCCGTGGAACCCCTCGACGGCGTCGAGTTTGTCTCGGAGGTTCGCGGCGCGCTCGAACTCCTGATTCGCGGCGGCGCGTTCCATCTCCCGACGGAGCGGGTCGGCGAGGATACCCGTCTCGCCCTCGAAAAATCGGACGACCGATTCCACGTCGGCGACGTACGATTCGCGGTCGATTTCCCCGGTGCAGGGCGCGGTGCAGAGACCGATGTCGTAATCGAGGCACGGTCGGTCGCGCCCGGCGAACTTGTGGTCCGAGCAGCCCCGAACGCCGTAGGTCTCGCGGAGTGCCTTCACCACGGTTTCGACCCGCGTCTTCTGCGTGAAGGGGCCGAACACGCGCGGCCCGCTCGCGGTGGGTCCCCCGCCGTCGCCGCGGGTCCCGCGGCGACGGCCCGACCCGTGGGAGCGCCCCGACCCGCGCCGGGCGGTCGCGTCCGGGTCGGGGTCGCGCGTGATTTCGATTCGCGGATGCTCGTGGTCTGTGAGCTGAACCAGCGGGTACGATTTGTCGTCTTTCAGTCGGACGTTGTACCGGGGCTGGAACCGCTTGATGAGGTTGGCTTCGAGCAGGAGCGCCTGCGTCTCGGTGTCGGTCACCGAGTAGTCGATGGCGTCGGCTCGCTCGACCATCCGGCGGATGCGCTCGCCCCGCGGGTCGGCGTACGACCGCACTCTGTCGCGGAGTTCGACCGCCTTCCCGACGTAGACGACCGTCTCGCCGTCGTGAAACTGGTACACGCCGGGTTCGCGGGGTAGCTCCCCGGCGCGCTCCCGAACCGCGTCCCCGTCCATCGAACGGAGTTAGTCGTTCGACGGCTTTGAAGCTGTCCCTAATGCGGTTCGAAGCCGTCGAGCGACCTGCTCGCCGTCGTCGTTGCGGAGCGGAACGCGCATCGGGTCGCGGCCCGCGCGCTCGATGACCAGTTCCTTCGAGCGCGAACTGACGTAGACCGCGGCCAGCGCCGCGGCCGCGACGAGCAGGACGCCGCCGCCGACCAGACATCCGGTCGCGAACATCCCGAACGCGTCGGGGAGGATGCCCATGAACTGCCCGAGACCCGCGTCGGGCGCGCCCTCGGAGGGGGTCGCCGCGTCGAGTCGTTCGAGGACGCCGCTCGCGGTCAGCAGGACGCCGCCGCCGAGCAGGACCGCGCCGTAGACGGCGCTCTTGGCGCCCCACGACGCGTAGGCGTCTCGGCCGACGGTCTCGACGCTCGCGTCGAGGACGTTCGGCCGGTCCTCGTGGTCGAACCGTCGGCCCTCTCCGTTCGGCGTGAACACCAGGACGCGGTGGGTCGTGACCGCGATTCGCGCGCCATCGACCGACAGCTCTTCTTCGACCTCCTCACCTTGGAAGAGCATGCTCGACAGGCGGTCGTCGGTCGCCTGCGACAGCGGGGACTGGCTCATCGTCATCTCGTCGCCGAACGCACACCGAACCGGTCGCTACCCGTACCCCGTGTCCGAAACTGCATACACGTCTGCCACCCGTAGTCTTTCATTCGCGTACCGATACATCGTTTCCGGCCTTAACGCTACTGGCGGTGTCAACGATTGGAGGTGAGCCGAGACGGGTCGAGAGACACGGAGCCGAGACGACCCGGGGATACGAACCTATGGCGCCCGAGGGAACCCGGTGGATTCAACCCTCGCCCCCGCCATTCTCCACGCATGGACGACGCGCAACTCTGGCTCGTCGAGCGGACGTACACCGACAAGGGTCTCGTCTCGCTGGTGTACGCCACCCCGGACGGAGGACGGAGTCTCCACCGACAGCGGTCGATGAACGCGCTCCGACAGTCCGACGGCGTGACCGCCGCTATCGCGGCAGACCCCGACGAACTACAGGCGGTCGAAGACGAGGAGACTCGGACTCGGTACGCCGACGAAGCGACTCGGATGGCCGAGCGACACGACCCCGAGGAGACGGTCTAAGGGTTCGGTTCCCTTCTCGGCCGAAAAAAGACCGTGAACCGCGTCGGTCAGTAGTACGACCGACGGTCGACTTCGTCGCCGTTCTCGTCGTAGAGGTACGCCGTATCGCCGTCGTCGTTCCAGATTTCGTGGCCGAAGTCGGCATAAAGGTCGTCGTAATCGTCGCTACCGCTCCCGGAGTGGACCCAGACCGAGGCACCCGAATCGAGCGTGAATCCGCTCGGGAAGGTGTAGGTGTGTCCGGCCTCGTCTACGAGCGTGTAGCCCGACAGGTCGAGTTCGCCGTCACCGGTGTTCTTGATTTGGACGCGTTCGTCGTTCAGGTAGGACGCCTCGGCGTACACCCACTCGATAGAGGCCGTCCCGTCGCCGCCGTCGCCGCCGTCGCCGTCATCGACGGTTCGGCACTCCCAGAGACCGCGGAGGTCGTTCTGCGCCGTGGTTTCGGCGCTGTAGAACGAATCGCTCTGACTGAAGGTGCTGTCGTAGACGCGAGCGTGACCGGTCTCCACCAAGTCGTGATTGAAGTTCTCGCCGTCGGTGTAGATGTACCCGAGCAGACGGCCGTAATCGCCGCGTCGGTCGGACTCGCTATCGAACTTCAGCGTGACCGTCTCTCCGACCAGCGCGTCCTTCGTGTACTGGCTCGCATCTTCACCTGCATCACGGAGACAGTCCTCGCCCGCTTGCGTGTCCGGGACGCCCTCGAACTCGGACGGCGAGTTCTCGACGTGGACCTCAGGGGTGTCTACGCCGAGCAGTCGAACCGTCTCGGTGGTCCCGTTTTCGTACTCTACGTCCACCGTGTCGCCGTCGGCCGCACTCGTGACGGTCACGGTGACTGAGCCGCTGATGCTACTCGAATTCGCGTCGTCAGCCGTCGGCGCGACCGCCGAGCTTCCGGCAACTGCCGCGCTTCCGGCGACTGCCATACTCGTAACGAGCGCTACCGTCAGAATCGCCGCTAGTAGTTGTTTTCGTATCACGACCAGATGATAGAATCCTGTTCTTAAAATATTTATTGAAGGAAATATTCTGTGAAATAAGTGTGCTTTTGACACGGTGTTTCGGACCGGTGCGTCAACCCGACACACACAATCCGGATAAGACAAGGGTTTACGTACGGTGACGCAAAAGCCGGAACTATGGCCGCCATCGAAATAGACGGAGTAACCAAGCGGTACGGCGACGTGGTCGCTGTCCGAGACCTCTCGCTCGATATCGCCGAGGGCGAGGTGTTCGGCTTCCTCGGTCCGAACGGTGCGGGCAAGTCCACCACCATCAACATGTTGTTGGACTTCGTCCGACCGACCGAGGGCGAAATCCGGGTCCTCGGGCGCGACGTCCACGACGAGAGCGTCGCGGTCCGCGAACACCTCGGGGTCCTCCCCGAGGGCTTCTCGGTGTACGACCGACTCACCGGACGCCAGCACCTCGAATTCGCCATCGAGTCGAAAGACGCCGACGCCGACCCCGACGCCCTCCTCGAACGGGTCGGCCTCTCGGGCGACGGCGACCGCAAGGCTGGCGGCTACTCGAAGGGAATGGCCCAGCGACTCGTCCTCGCGATGAGTCTCGTGGACGACCCCGACCTCCTCGTTCTCGACGAACCCTCGACCGGTCTCGACCCGAACGGCGCGAAACAGATGCGCGAAATCGTGCGCGAGGAGGCCGACCGCGGCGCGACCGTCTTCTTCTCGTCGCACATCCTCGGGCAAGTCGAGGCGGTCTGCGACCGCGTCGGCATCCTCCGGGAGGGCGAACTCGTCGCCGAGGACTCCATCGAGGGACTTCGAGACGCCGTCGGGAGCGATTCGACGCTCAAGGTCAGGGTCGATTCGGTTCCCGAGGGCGTCCTCGCCGACCTGCGCGGTATCGAGGGCGTCGCCGAAGTCGGCCGCGAGGACCACACCCTCCGAGTGACCTGCGACAGCGGCGTGAAGGCGTCGGTCATCACGACGCTCGAATCCGCGGGCGCTGAGGTCGAGGACTTCGAGATGGAGGAGTCGTCGCTCGAAGACCTGTTCATGGCGTACACCGCGGACAAACAGGAGGTGGAAGCATGACGTGGCAGGCCGTCGCCCGGAAGGACTTCCAAGACGCGGTGCGCTCGAAGTGGCTCTGGGCGCTGTCGGCGCTGTTCGTGCTGGTGTTCTCGCTGCCCGCCATCCTCCAGTTCTATCTGGAGATGGGGTCGGCACCACCGCAGGGCGAGCAGGGAAGTTCCGACGCCTTCATCTTCCTGATGAAGCAGGGAACCTCGGTGCTCGTCCCGCTCATCGCCATCGTGCTCGCGTACGCGTCGATTACCCAAGAGCGCGAGTCCGGGTCGCTGAAGCTCCTACTCTCGCTTCCCCACTCGCGCGAGGACGTCGTGTTCGGCAAAGTCGTGGGTCGAGCGGGCGTCCTGACGCTCCCAATCGTCCTCGGCTTCGTGGTCGCAGCGGTGCTGATACTCGCCACCTCGCTGTCGTTCAAGCTGGCGAACTTCGTGCTGTTCGCGGTGCTGACAGTGGTGCTCGGTCTCGTGTTCGTCGGGCTTTCGGTCGGTATCTCGGCGGCGGCCAGCACGGGTCGGCGCGCGATGATGTCGGCGACCGGCGCGTTCTTCATGTTCGTCATCCTCTGGAACGCGTTCGCGAACCAGCTCGTGAATTTGCTCGATAAGTATGTCGGACTCGCCGACGCGACCCAGTTGCACGCGGTGCTGTTCCTGAAACTCCTGAACCCGACGCAGGCGTACAAGACGCTCATCGACTCGTTCCTGCTCGAATCCGCGGTCCAGTCGCGAATCATGATGTTCGGCTTCATGCGCCAGCAGGTCGCCGCACAGACGCTCGGCGAGTCGCTGCCGGTGTATTTGTCGAACGGCTTCGTCGTCTCGTACCTCCTGCTCTGGCTGTTGGTCTCGGTCGGCGTCGGCTACTGGGTCTTCGAGAACGCGGACCTGTAGCTAACTCGTCTCGGGGTTCCACATATATTCGCACCCCAAAATATTACTTTCACCACCACGTCGATTCGACTATGCCCGCGAACGACGAGGAGGGGCCGACTTCCGTTGCGGAGCTACGTCCCTTCGAATCCGACGCCCTCTCGGGGGAAGTCTCGGACGACCTCGACGAGGCCGTGACCGAGGAGTGGAAAGCGACCGCAACCGCCTTCCAGCGAATCCACGCCGTTCTCAGAAACACCTACGAACCGCACACGACCGGCGAGATAGCCGACAAGGCCGCGACCACCAAACCGACCGTTCGCAAACACATCGAACCGCTCCTCGACGCCGGAATGGTCGAAGCCCGGACGACCGGAAATATGACCCGATACGTGTGGAGTTCGACCCAGCGCCGTCTCAACCGGGTCGCCGAACTCGCCGACAATCACGCCCCTGCGGAACTCGATGGGAAACTCAGGCGTGCGAAAACACGTCTCGGAGACATCGAACGAAAGTACGCCGTCGATTCGCCGACTGAACTCGCCGAGGAACTGGCCCCCGACGACGACGATGGATGGGACGACCTCTCCAAGTGGCGGACGCTCGAAGACGACCGCAAGCGCCTCGAAGCCGCACTGTCTGTGAAAGACTACCTCGGTGACTCGAAGTGGACGGCTCATCCGTCGGACGCGTCGAAGCATGCGTAGGGAACCGCGAGGTCGGATTTCGCGCGAGAGGCTCAACACGGTCGAACGAACCTTCCAAAAGCGGCTGAACGGACTCGTCAAGTCGGTGGAGTGGCACCCCGATTACGACGTTGGCCTCGAAGACCTGCGAATCGAACTTCGAGACGGGATTCACGCCGCCGAGTCCAGATTCGACGTGGCGTGGTGGACCCAACACGGGTACAAATATCACTACACCGAAGGCAACGAAAACGGACTTCAGTTCCGATTCGGATGGGAGATTCGTCCCGAGTTTCCCGACAAACACTTTCATCCCCCCGACGACCTCCACGCCCACCGAGAGTCGTGCATCCGCCACGAGGACGTGAAACGGGTCACGCTCGCCGTTATCAAGTGTTGGTACGCGGCCGCGAAGGCGGGAGACCCCGAGAAATTGAACGCGCTTTCGAATCCGCCGTAACGGCCCGCTACCGTACCCCTCGTTCGGCCAGCAACTCCGCGAACGCGTCCTCGTCGAGCGTCTCCACGCCGCGCTCCTCGGCGTCGTCCAACTTCGTCTGGCCCGCGCCCTCGCCGACGACGAGGTAGTCGGTGTTGCCCGAGACGCTCCCCGTGGCGTTCGCACCGTGGCGCTCGACCAGTTCCTGCATCTCGCTTCGCGGCTTCGAGAGCGCGCCCGTGAACACGAACGTCAGCCCGTCGAGTTCCTCGCCCGTCTCGGTCTCGTCCGGCGTTTCGAGGGGTCCGACCGCGTCGAGCAGGTCGTCGATGGCGTCTTGGTTCCGCTCGGAGTCGAAGAACTCCGCGATTTGGTCGGCGACCTTGGGACCGATTCCGTCCACGGCTTCGAAGGCCTCGCGGTCGGCGCTCCGAATCTTCTCGATGTCGCCGAACTCGCGGGCGAGGGCGGCCGCAGTTGCCGGACCGACCTTCGGGATACCGATGGCCGAGAGGAAATCGCGCAAGGGCGGGTGCTTGGAGTCCGCTAACTCTCTCACCAGATTCGCCGCGCTCGTCTCGCCCCACCCGTCGAGTTCTGCGAGGTCGTCGTCGGTGAGGTCGTAGAGGTCGGCGAGACCGTCGGCGACGAGTCCGGCGTCGAGGAGTTGGTCCACGCGCTCGCCGCCCAGTCCTTCGACGTCGAGACCGTCCTTGCTGGCGTAGTACTCGATAGCGCGTCGGAGTTGGGCGTCGCAGGCCAGTCCGCCGGTGCAGTACGCGATGGGGCCGTCGAACTCGACCGCGCTGTCGCAGACCGGACACCGGTCGGGGAAGTCGTAATGGCCCTCGGCGCGCTTTTCGACTACTTCCGCGACGTAGGGAATCACGTCGCCCGCGCGCTCGACCCGCACGTCGTCGCCGACGTTGACGTTCATCGCCGCGATTTCCTCGGGGTTGTGGAGGCTGGCGCGCGAGACGGTGACGCCGCCCACGTCCACGGGTTCGAGGAGCGCGACCGGCGTGAGACGCCCCGTCCGACCCACCTGCACCACGATGTCGGTGATAGTCGTGACTTCGGCGCGGGCCGGGAATTTGTAGGCGAACGCCCACCGGTAGGCGCGCTCGGTGGTCCCGAGTCGTTCGCACGCCCGGAGGTCGTTCACCTTGATGACCACCCCGTCGATTTCGTAGTCGAGGTCGGCCCGGTCGTCCATGAGTCGGTCGCGGTACGCGATGGCGTCCTCGATGTCCTTGGTGCGCTCGATGCGGTCGTTGACCTTCAGGCCCCACTCGGGCAGGCGCTCGTGCTGTTCCCAGTGGGTGTCGAACTCCCGCGATGCGGCGAGCGATTCGTCGGACGAGTCCGACGAATCGCGTCCGGTTCGGCGAACGTCGAGCACGTCGAAGAAGAAGCAGTCGAGGGGCCGCTCGGCGGTGACGGCGGGGTCCAACTGTCGGAGGCTCCCGGCGGCCGCGTTCCGGGGGTTGGCGAAGGGGTTGTCGCCGCGCTCGACGCGCTCGCGGTTGTGCTCTCGGAAGGCTTCCTCGGGCATGTACACCTCGCCCCGAACTGCCAGAAAGTCGGGGTAGTCGCCCCGGAGGCGGTGGGGAATACAGCCGATGGTTCGGACGTTCTCGGTCACGTCCTCGCCCGTCTGGCCGTCCCCGCGCGTGGCGGCCCGGACGTACTCGCCGTCCTCGTAGACGACTTCGACCGAGAGGCCGTCGAACTTGGGTTCGCAGACGTACTCGACCTGCTCACCCGCCTCGCCCACCTCCCGTTTCATCCGGGCGTCGAACTCCCGCACGTCGTCGGCCTCGCCGCTGGAGTCGATGGAGAGCATCGGCGCGACGTGTTCGACCGTGCCGAGTTCGTCGAGAGGTTCGCCGCCGACCCGTCGGGTGGGACTGTCGTCGGTCCGCACGTCGAAGGCGGCTTCGAGGTCCTGCAATCTGGTGAACAGCGCGTCGTAGGCCTCGTCGGCGACGGCGGGGTCGTTTTCGACGTAGTACCGATGGTCGTGGTAGCGAATCGCCTTCCGGAGAAGTTCTGCCTGCTCGGTGGCCTCGGCTTCGCTCAGTTCCTCGACCGGTTCGAACTCCGTCGGCGGGTCCTCGATGTAGGGATTCTCGTCCGCGCTCGCGCTCGCCATTGTCCACGGTTTGTGCGTCTCCCGATAAAAACGCAATGTCGTTGCGCGCGTGGCGGTTCGCGGGCGAACGCTCGGTTGGCCAACTGCAGTGGGTGGGACTGAAAGGGGCCGCCCGGTCGCGTTTATCTTGGTCGCTTGCTCGGCCTCTATCTGCGCGGGCCGTGCAGAGAGCGCAGATATGCCGAGCAACGACCGCGACCGGGCGGGGGCTTTCTAAAACGCCTCGGCCGTCTCTTGTGGACCGACGATTCTGATTTCCGAACATCGTCCGACCCGTCGCATCCAAACGTTCAAACCCGATGGCGCGCTACCTCGTCCCAGTGACCTCCGCCGATTCGTGGCGCGACATCTTCGGCCACGACGACCCCTACGACGAGCAGGTAGACGGCATCGAGACCGCGATGGAGACCGCCCGAGACGGCGGTTTCACCGTGGTCGAGGGAGCCTGCGGCACCGGCAAGACCATGCTGGCGCTGACCGCGGGCATCGACCTCGTTCGCGACCCCGACACCGACTACGAGCGCGTGGTCGTCCTCACCAGCGTGAAACAGCAACTCCGCCAGTTCGAGGCCGACCTCCGGACCGTCAACGCGAATCTGCCCGACGACTGGACTCCCGTGACCGCGCTCACCCTCGTCGGGAAGGCCGACGTGTGCCCGTACAACCGCGAGAACGCGGGCGGAATCGACGACGAGAACGTCTACAGCCGGTGTGAGACCCTCCGAGAGGACACCCGCGCGATTACCGGCGAGGGCGGTTCGACGACCGCCCAGAATCTCGTCTCGCGCGCCCGGAGCCAGCAGACCGGTCTGGCCGATTCGGGGTCGCAGGGTCGGGCCGCCGCGAGCTATCTCGAAACCGCCGGGGAGCCGACCCCCTACCCGCCGGAGATGCCCGAGTACGACAATCTGGAGTACTGCCCGTTCTACGCCCAGTTTCTCGAAGACGTGCCCGAGGACGGCGACCCCGTGGAAGCCGTCCCGTTCGACTTCGACGGTTTGGGACTCATCGACCCCGACGAACTCGTGTCGCTGTCGGTCCAGCACGGCACCTGCCCCCACTCGATGATGGGCGCGCTCCTCGGCCACGCCGAGGTCGTCGTCGGAAACTACTACCACGCGTTCGACCCCGTGACGACGGCGACGTTCACGGGCGCGCTGTTGGACGACTCGACGTTCGTGGTCTGCGACGAGGCCCACATGCTCGAACCCCGAGTTCGGGACCTCGTGAGCGACGCGGTGGGCGACAAGACGCTCGGTGACGCCGAATCCGAACTCACCCGCGTCATTCAGCCCATCAAATTCGACGGGAAGGAGAGCCACACCACCGCGGACGCCGACCTCGTCCGGGGCGAACTCGAAGACAGCGACGTGAGCCTCTCGGAAATCGAGGAGACGCTGGAGTTCGTCCGCGACCTCCGCGAGGAACTCGACCGCCGTGTGACCGCCCACCTCGAACGCGAGCATCGCGGGTGGAAGTCGAACCTCCCGGACCTGCCGGACGACGAGATTCCCCTGCGCGACCCGACCGAGCCACAGCCGGACGAGATATCGGAGTGGGCCGAGGGCCGGGGCTATCACGGCGGCGTCTGGGTGCGCGCCGAGGCCGTGGGAAGCGTCGTCGCTCGCATCCTGAACGAAGCCGAGGACGACGAGAAGGAGCGCGCCGCGCCCGCCGCGGGCCGGGTCCTCGGCGAGTGGTATCGCAACGACCACGAACACTACTTCCGGGAAATCGTCCTTGAACGGACGTGGAACGATACGGAACCTCGACAGTCGTGGCGGCGGGCGTACAACGCCCGCCTCGCCATGCAGAACTGCGTGCCGAGCGACGCCATCGGCGAACAGCTTTCGGAGTTCGGCGGCGGCGTGCTGATGAGCGCGACCCTCGAACCCCTCGACGTGTTCGAGGAGGTGACGGGCCTGAACCATCTCGAACGAGAAGAAGGCCGCCCCGTGGTCGAGCGAACCTTCGGCCTGAACTTCCCCGAGGAGAACCGCGAGAGTTTCGCGGTGGACGCCCCGAAGTTCACCTACGACAACCGCGGTGCGCCGGGCGACGAGACGACGACCCGGCAGGTGTACGCCGACGCGCTCCGAGACGTGGCCCAGTCGCCGGGCAACGTCCTCGTCGGGATGCCCAACTACGCCGAGGCCGAGTGGGCCGCCGAGAGCCTCCGCGAGAATCCGAGCGTCGAGAAGCCGGTCCTGCTCGACGAGAGCAGCGCCGACGACGTGACCGAAGACCTCAAAGACGAGTTCTTCGGCGGCGAATCCAAGGTCCTCGTGACGAGTCTCCGGGGCACCCTCACCGAGGGCGTCGATTACGAGGGCGACAAACTCCACGCTGCCGTCGTCTGTGGCGTCCCCATCATCAACACCGCGAGTCCCCGGACGAAGGCGGTCCGGACGGCGTACGACCGCGCGTTCGGCAACGGCTTCGAGTACGCGCTGACGGTCCCGGCCGCGCGGAAGGCCAGACAGGCGCTCGGCCGGGTGATTCGGGGACCGGAGGAGGTCGGCGTCCGGGTGCTGGTGGATTCGCGATACGCCAGAAATTCGTGGGACAGCGTCCGGAAGTACTTCCCCGAGACCGAGCGCGAGGAGTTCCAGCCGGTGAGTCCGGATATGCTGTCGCTCGGTTTGGAGCGATTCTGGAAGGGCCGGGAGTAGTGGTTTATCGGGACGGCTCGACCGCTTTCCCGGCCCGTCCGCCAGCGATGACGTGTGCGTCCTCAGGGTCGAAGCCGACCCGAACGCGGTCGGTCGTCGGGCGCTCGGATTCTCGGAGCACCACCTCGCGGCCGTCCCAATCGAGATGCACGCGGAACGATTCGCCCAAGAACTCGACCGCCTCGACGGTCGCCTCGAAACTGTTCGACCCCGGCCCGAGTTCGAGGTGTTCGGGCCGGACACAGAACGCGACCGACCCCTCCGAAACGTCCGGTGCGAGCGCGGGGTCGCCCGCGGGCGACCCCGCGCTCGCGTCGGCTCCTTCGACCCGGAACGCGGTCCCGGCGACCACCACGTCGCCGTCTCGGACTTCTCCCTCGAAGACGTTGTTGTCGCCGAGGAACTCCGCGACGAATCGCGTCTCGGGGCTGCGGTACACGTCCTCGGGCGTTCCGACCTGCTCGACCCGGCCGTCGTTCATGACGGCCACTCGGTCCGAGACGGCGAGCGCCTCCTCCTGGTCGTGAGTCACGTAGACGGTCGTAATTCCGAGGTCCGACTGAATCCGCTTGACCTGCGTCCGGAGGCTCTGGCGGAGGCGGGCGTCGAGCGCGCTCATCGGCTCGTCGAGCAGGAGTACGTCCGGGCCGGGCGCGAGCGCGCGGGCCAGCGCCACGCGCTGGCGCTGGCCGCCCGAGAGTTCGTCGGGGTCGCGCTCGCCGAACCCCGCGAGGTCCACGAGTTCGAGCAGGTCGCCCACGCGCTCCTCGCGGCTCTGCCCGCCGGGCGTCTCCCGGAAGCGCAGGCCGTACCCCACGTTCTCGGTCACGGTCATGTGCGGGAACAGCGCGTAGTTCTGGAAGACGACGCCCACGTCGCGGTCCTCCGGGGCGACCCCCGACATCTCGCGGTCGCCGAACCGCACGTCGCCCGCGTCGAGGGTCTCGAACCCCGCGATGGCGCGGAGCGTGGTGGTCTTCCCGCACCCCGAAGGGCCGACGAGCGTGAAGAACTCGCCGTCGGCGACTTCGAGGCTCACGTCTCGGAGCGCGGCCACGTCGCCGAACGACTTCGAAACGCCCGAGAGGTGAAGGTCGGTCACGCCTCCCACCTCCGGAGGCCCTCGACGTTCGGGCAAGCCGAACGTCTCACGCCTCCCATCTCTCCGGAAACCTTCGGACCTCGTACCGAGGTCCTCACGCCTCCCACCTCCCACCAAGTCGGTCGATAACCACGAAGCTCAGACTCGTGACCCCGAGCAGGACCGTCCCCATCGCTGTCGCGGGGCCGAGAGTCCGGTTTCCGATGTAGCGCTCGACGGCGACCGGCATCGTGTAGCTACTGCTCCCGGTCGCCAAAATCACCGTCGAATCGAACTCGCCGATGCTGATGGCGAACGCGAAGGCGGCTCCGGCGGCGACACCCGACGCCACGAGCGGGAGTTCCACGTCGAGCAGGGCGCGGGCGCGTGTCGCGCCGAGCGCGCGCGCCGACTCGACCATCGACCGGTCGAGACCCGACAGGAGCGGCGAGACGTTCCGGACCACGAAGGGGTAGGCCGCGACTGCGTGGGCCGCCACGATAGCTGTGACCCCCGCAATCTGGACTCGGTGGTCGCCGACTTCGACGCCGAAGACGAGTCCCCGGAGCATCCCGAGACCGACGACGACCCCGCTCACGGCGAGGGGGGCCATCGCGGCGGCGTCTGCGAGTCTACTCCCCCGACCGCCCCGGGTCGTCAGCACCGAGATGGTCACGCCCATCGGGAGCGCCACGAGGAGGGTAGCGGCCCCGAACAGCAGGGAGTTCCGGACCGCGAGGCCGGGTTTGGTCTGGAAGTCCGCGCCGGTCGCCTGTCGCTCCACGAGAAACTCGTAGTACTGGAGCGTGAATCCCTGTGGCCCCGTCAGGCTCTCGGCGACCATGCTGACGAGCGGGCCGACGAAGACCACGGCGACCACGAGCGCGTAGACGCCGACGGCCGCGCGTTCGAGCGCGGCCGTCGGCGTGGGGTCGTCGGGGAGCAGGCGTTTCCGGGCCGGAGGGTTCGCGGCGCGATTCGCGCCCGCCTGTCGGGCCTCGTACCGGAGGTAGGCGTAGGTCAGCACGAGCGACAGCACGGTCTCGACCACCGCGAGGGTGGCGGCCTCGGCGTAATCGAGCTGTTGGACCAGCGAGTAAATCCACACCTCGACGGTGGCGAGCTGAAATCCCCCCAAGGCCAGCACGATGGGGAACGACATGAACGTGAAGACGAACGTGAGGAGCGCGCCCGTGAGAATCGCGGGCAGGAGTTGGGGCGCGAGCACGTCCCGAAAGGCGCGCCACGGATTCGCGCCGAGGCTCCGGGCGGTCTCGACCATCCGGGCGTCCACGCTCTCCCACGCCGCGGTCGTGACCCGAGCGACGAGGGGCGCGTTGTAGAAGGCGTGCGCAACGACGATGGCTTCGAGCGTGAACAGCAGATTCACCGGGCCGAGACCGACGAGCGCGA
The DNA here is from genome assembly GCF_004143485.2 of Halorussus amylolyticus. Classification (GTDB taxonomy): domain Archaea; phylum Halobacteriota; class Halobacteria; order Halobacteriales; family Haladaptataceae; genus Halorussus; species Halorussus amylolyticus. Next base: position 396,138 of record NZ_ML974130.1, read on the forward strand.
GCAAATCGTTGAGCGGCCCGTTCGACCCGAAGAAGGCCACGAAGCCGATGGCGACCATGATGGACGGCAGGACGAACGGCAGGATGGTGAGCGACCGAATCGTGCGCCTGCCCGGAAAGTCGTACCGCGAGAGGACGTACGCCCCCGGCACGCCGAGGAGAACGCTCGCAATCGTGGAGAGGGCGGCCTGATACGCGGTGAATCCGAACAGGCCGAGTGGCGTGTTCGCGGCGACGTCGCCGACTTGGGCAAAATCGCCGCCGAATATCGGCGCGAGGACGCCGAAGTAGAACGGGTCCGTGATGACTTCCCGGACGATTTCGGGGGTCCACTCGCCGCCGACCCGGACCGCGTCGGCGAAAACGGTGAGGACGGGATAATAAAAGACGACGGCCAGCACGACCGCAGTCGCGGCTCCGAGGACCGCCAGCGCGCGCCGTTCGAGCCAGCCCCCGGCCCCGCGAGTGGTGGTCACGCGCAGGTCACTTGCTCGCGATTTGTCGGCCCCACGCATCAACCCACTGGTCGAGGTTGCCCTGGAGTTCGTCGTAGGTGAACGTCACCGGCTCGTCGGGCACCTTGGCGTACTCCTCGAACTCGTCGTCGAGCTCGGCCCAGTCGGTCGCGGGGAACGCGACGTTCCGCATCGCGATTTCGCCCTGCGCTTCGGGCGAGAGCACGAAGTCCATGAACGCCGCCGCGAGGTCGGCGTTGTCGGTGTCCGCGAACGTCGCCATTCCCTCGGGGTTGGCGTAGCCCTGGTCGTCGAGGAACGAAATCTGGTGTTTGCTCATGTCCTGGTCGTAGCGATTCGCGTACACCTGGTCGGTGGAGTACGACACCACCATCGGGGCCTCGCCGTTCTCCCACGCCGTGTACGCGTCGTCCCACGACCCCATGATTTGGGTGCCGTTGTCCACCAATTGCTCCCAGTAGTCGAGGTAGTCGTCCTTCCCCTGGTTGTGGACCGTCCAGAGCAGGAACGCCCGGCCGGTCGCGGCGGTCTGGGCGTTCTGGACGATGAGCGTCCCCTCGTACTCGTCGGTCAACAGCGCGTCGAACGTCTCGGGATTCTCGACCTCGTTGCTGTCGTAGACGAGGCTGATGTACCCCGTGTCGTACGGAATCGCGCGCTGCTGGGGGTCGAACTTGAGGTCATCTTCGACGTGGCCGTAGTTCTCCAGCGCGTCGGCGCTCGACGCGAACAGCGGGTCGCCGAGTTGCTCGTCGATGCGGATGAGGTGGTCCACGTTGATGCCGACGAAGAGGTCGGCGTCGATGTCCACGCCCTGCTGGGCGCGCTGGATGTAGTAGTTCATCTCGTTGTCGGGCGTCGCCCACTCGACGGTCACGTCGGGGTGGCGCTCCTCGAACGCCTCCTTGAGCCACGGCCCGGGCGCGGAACTCGGCGCTTCCACGAACGAACTGTAGGTGGCGACCGTGAGCGTCCCGCTCAGGCCCTCTGCAGTCGTCTCCTCGTCGTCCGTCGTCTCGTCGTCCGTCGTCTCCGCCTCCGTCGTCTCGTCCGCGGTCGTCTCCTCGTCGGCAGTAGTGGCCTGCCCGCCGCTCTCGCCGCCGACACAGCCAGCGAGACCGACGATGCTCCCCGCCGCGCCGCTTTTGATGAACGTTCGTCGCTTCATTACTTGGTGGTTGCACAGAGTAATACTTAGGTCGTGTGGTATGGCTCTCGCAGAGGGACTCCCGGTCGAGACGCGCTTTCGGAACTGTCCAATCGTAGTTCGAAACGCGGCGAAGCGGAAACGCCGGTCCGGAACGAGCGCCGGAGAGCGCCGAAACCGTTTCGGCGCTCCCCGTTCTCTCCCCGACATGAACCTCACCGTCTTCGGAGCGTCGGGTCGCACCGGCCGACCGCTGGTGGAACAGACGCTCGAACGCGGTCACCGCGTGACCGCGTTCGTCCGCGACCCAGCGAAACTCGGTGTCGAACACGAGCGACTCACCGTCGTGGCGGGCGACGCCTACACCGGGGAGGGCGTGGCCGAAGCGGTCGAAGACGCCGACGCGGTCGCGAGCGTCCTCGGCCAGACCTCCTCGGGTCCCGACGACCTCCTGACCGTCGCTGGCGCGAACGTCATGAACGCGATGGAAGCCCACGACGTCCGGCGGTTCGTCACGCTCGTCGGCGCTGGCGTTCGGACCGAGGGCGAGGACGTGTCGCTCGGCGGGCGCGTCGTGGGCACGCTTCTCAAACTGCTCAGTCGCGAAGTGCTGGAGGACGCCAAATCTCACGTCGCCGACGTCCGGACCCGCGACCTCGACTGGACGGTCGTGCGCGCGCCGCGACTCACCCAGGGCGACCGGACCGGCGAGTACCGGACCGGCGACATCAAACTCGGCGTGGAATCTGTCGCGCGCGGCGACGTGGCCGACTTCGTCCTCGAATGTGCGGAGTCGGAGCTCTACGTTCGCGAACTCCCGAAAATCGGCTCCTGATTCGCGGTGGTCCCCTGTTACCACTCCTTGCAGTCGGCACAGACGAGGTCGCCGTCGCGCTGTCCCCCGGCGCGCCACTGCTTTTCGACTGATTCGCCACACTCCGAGCAGTTCCCGCCACCGGGCGACCACGCGTAGGTCGAGACCGCGGGGTCGGCGTCGGGCGTCGTCTCTGGAGCGTCGGTCTCCGTCTCGTCGTCCTCCGTCGCGGGGGCGAACGAGTCGAGCGAGGCGTCCTCTGGCACGCGCGATGCTACGCAGGCCCCCGTCGTAAGCGTGGCGGACGCTCGGCGTTCCTCGTCGCGCTCCGACGGACCGCCGTAAGTCTCGCTAACGGAGCAAACAAGTACCCCCGTCACACATCTCCGAACATGGTGAACCTCATCCAGAACGTCCTCGACATGATTAGCCTGTTCACGGACGTGGCGCTCAACGGACCGCTCCCGGCGATTCTGCTGGCGTTCGGCACGCTGTTCGTCGCAGTCTCCGTGGCGGCGTTCGGCTACCTCACGCTCGGCGCGGTGGTCGATTTCATTCTCCCCGAATCGCTCGGTCGCAAGCCGCCCCAGCAAGGCTGACCGCCTCTTTCGGGTCGGGACCGAGCGGCGACCCTGCGACGAAACTGTCGGCGTATGAAAGCACGTCCGCGATGCGGTCGGCCGCAGTTTCGACCGTTCCCGCGATGCAGAAGGCGTCTATCATCTCGGGCGTGACCGCCTCGAACGCCGCCGAAAAGTCGCCCGACTCGACCCTCTCACCGATTTCCTTCGCGCGCTCGCTGTCGATTCCGTGCCTGTCGAGGACCGGCGGGGCCGCCCCGCCGACGATGAACGCCACCGGCGGCCGGGCCGCCTCGCGGGCGGCCGTCTCGTCTTCGGCCACGCTGACGCTGGCGTAGGCCGCGAAGTCGAAGTCGCCCCGCGACTCGGGCCGGTCGGCGAGGCCCTTCTCGACCTGCTCGTCGGCCCACGCGAAGTCCTTCGGATGCGAGGCGTTGACCAGCACGCCGTCGGCGTGCTTCGCCGACATCCGAATCATGTGGGGTCCCTGTGCGCCGACGTAGACGGGAATTTCGCCCGGTTTGTCGGTCTCGTCGGCGTCCGCACTGTCACCACCGGTCTCGTCGCTCGCGGTCGGCGCGTCCGCGGACGCGCCGACCGCGTAGTTCAGACTCGCGTCCGTCGCGGTGAAAGTACCCTCGTGGTCCACGCGCTCGCCCGCCCAGAGCTTCTGGGAGACTTTCATCGCCTCCAGCACCCGTCGGAGCGGTCGGTCGCGGTCGTAGCCCAGATTCCGGAGCGTCGAGCGGTCGCCCGCGCCGAGACCGCAGACCGCCCGCCCGTCGCTGGTCTCGTGGAGGGTGGCGACCCGCGACGCGAGCGTCACGGGGTGGGTCTCGTAGGGGTTGGCGACTCCCGGTCCGACCCGAATCTCGTCGGTCGCGGCCGCGACTCGGTCGAGGACCACGAACGGGTCGCGGTTGTTGTAGTGACAGCTCGAAAACAGTGTGTCGAATCCCTCCTCCTCGGCGGTCTCGCCGATTTCCACGAGGTCCGCAATCGGATGCTCGGGCGTGAGCTCAATCCCGCGCAAACTCCCACCCCCGTAGGGCCTGCCGAACGAAGTCGCCCTCCACGTCGCGGAAGAGGTTCTCGCTCCCGTCGTGGTCGCCGAACTCCCAGTCGCGCACGACCGCCACCGGCAGGCCGTCGTCGCCCTCGCCGGTCACGAGATTGGCGGCGGACGCGAGTTCGTCCACGACCGACTCGACCGTGACTTCGAGTTCGTGGCCGTCTCGGTCGCGCTCGCCCCGCCAGTCGCGAGATGCAGGGATTCCCGCCCATCCGAGCGCGACTCCGCGCTGGCCGTGACGGAACGGCCGCCCGCAGGTGTCGCTCACGACGACCGCGGGGTCTGCCCGGAGGTTCGCCCGGATTCGCTCGGCGCTGTCTCTCGGTCGCTCGGGCAGGAGCAGGAGGTCCGCCCCGTCGCCCACGTTCGACCGGTCGATGCCCGCGTTGACTCCGATGTGGCCGAACTTCGTGGCCGTGAGCAGAAACGGGGCTTCCATGATTATCTCGGTGCTCTCCTCCAGGACCGCCTGCGCGAACCGGGGGTCCTTCTCGTCGCCCGAGATGTCTTCGAGGCGTCGGGCGATTTCGTTCGCTCGGGGCCCCGCCGGGAAGTCCGCGAGGTCGGCGAGTCGCCCCTCGGCCTTCGAGACGATAGTACTCGCCACGACCACCACGTCGTCGTCCCGGAGGTCGGCCCGGTCGTCTATCAGCGCCGCGAGGTCGTCGCCCGGCCGGATTTCGGGCAGGTCCGGCACCGCGAACACGTCCATGACCCGAGGTTGGGCCGACGCGGGTAAAAACCCGCCCGAAACGGGCAAGGTCTACTCGCCGGGTTCCGAGCGCCCGGTCGTCTCTCGTGACGCGAGCGGCCTCCCTGCGACCCCAACGGTCACGAGGGGTGGCCCGACGGTCACCCCTCGTGAACTTCGACCCGGAGCTGACCTCGCTCGATTTCGACGCTCATCATCGTGGCTCGCTCGGCGGGCGTGGCCCCCGTCGCGCTCCCTGGATTCAGCAGGTGGACGCCCGCGAAGTCCCCGTTCATCACCTCGTGCGTGTGGCCCGACACGCCGAGTACCGGCCCCTCGACCGCTCCCTTCACGACCTCCGCGACTCGCTCGCGGTAGCCCTCTTGGGACCCCGTGCCGTGGGTCACGACGAACGTGGTGTCGCCGATTTCGACCGTGGCGACCTCGGGCAGGTCGAGCGAGGGCGGGTCCGTGTTCCCCTGGACGGCCGTGAGGTCCCCGTCTGCGAGCGTCGAAATCGTTCCGTAAGCGTCCTCGCTGTCGAAGTCCCCGGCGTGAATCGTGTGGTCGGCGTCGCGGATGCGGTCTTTCACCCACTCGGGAATCCCCTCAGCGCGCGAGGGGACGTGCGTGTCGCTGATTAAGGCGACGTGTGCATCTGCCATGTCGAACGTTCGACCCGAATTGTGAAAAGCGTGGAGGGCGTCTCGGGACTGTGTCGAATCGTGTTAATAGTCGAGGAGAGTAGCGCATTCTGGGTAGCCACCCGGTCTAATACCTCGAAAGTCCCACCCGTTCGGTCGGATGGCCGAGTGACACGTCCCTGAACGCGACCGTCTTGGCCCCGAGACCCCCACGCTCAAACCACTCGCGACCGAATCTCGGCATATGGAGCAAACTCACGTCGTCACCTGCTTTCTCCGGAATCGCGGGGAGGTCCTCCTGCTCAGGCGCTCGGCGGAGGTCGGTTCGTACTCGGGACTGTGGGGCGCAGTCTCGGGCCACGCCGAGGGCGACCCCGACGCCGCGGCCCGCGAGGAAATCGCGGCGGAGACCGGACTGCTCGACGCCTGCACGCTCGCGCGAACGGGCGTCACCTTCGAGTTCGAGGACCCCGACCTCGACACGCGGTGGGTCGTTCACCCGTACCTGTTCGACTGCGAGCGCCGCGACGCCGACACCGACTGGGAGACCGCCGAGTCCGAGTGGGTCTCGCCAACGGAACTCCTCCGGCGCGAGACCGTGCCACAGCTCTGGACCTCCTACTCGCGGGTCGCGCCGACGATTCGGGAAATCGCCGAGGACGTCGAACACGGCTCTGCGTACCTCTCGGTGCGCGCGCTCGAAGTTCTGCGCGACCGAGCGGGGTCGTTCGTCGTGCGCGCGCCGCCACGCGGCGCGGACGGCGAGCGGCGAAGCCGCGAGCGCGCTTCCGACAACTGGACCGCGCTCTCGGTCCTCGCCGAGAAACTCCTCGAAGCCCGCCCGAGCATGGCCGTCGTCGGCAATCGCGTGAATCGCGCGATGGCGACCGCGGCCGACGACCGCACCCCGGCGGCGGTCGAGCGCGCGACCAGCGAGGAAATCGACCGGGCGTTTCGCGCCGACGAGCGGGCCGCCGAGAACGCCGCCGAGGAAATCCGCGACGACACGGTTCTCACGCTCTCGCGGTCCGGGACCGTCCTCGACGCGCTCGACGCCGCCGACCGCGTCTTCGTCGCCGAGTCGCGCCCGGCGAGGGAGGGAGTTGCGGTGGCCGAGGCGCTCGCAGAGCGCCTCGGCCCGGCGAACGTGACCCTCCACACCGACGCCGCGGTCGCGCACGTGCTGGCGACCGAGGCGGTCGATGCGGTGGTGGTCGGCACGGACGCGATACTGCCGGACGGTCGCGTCGTGAACAAGACCGGCACGCGCGCCGCCGCGCTCGCGGCGGCGCGCGAGGGCGTCCCCGTCTACGCGGTCGCGGCCAGCGACAAGGTTCCGACCGGCGACGAGGCGTTTCTGGAGGATGGCGACCTCGATGCGGTGTACGACGGCGAGGCCGACCTGCAGGTGGTGAATCCGACCTTCGACGTGACGCCCGCCGACTGCGTTTCGGGGGTGATTACGGAACGCGGGACGTTGGACGGCGAGGGGATTTCGGAAGTCGTCGAGGAGCTTCGAGACCTGTCTGCGTGGCGGGCGTGAGGCGTCTCTCCGTTTCGTCTACCCACCGACGAAACACCATCTAAGTGCGTCGAGCGCGTCATCGTACGCATGGTCGCAGACCACGATTCTCCGAGCACCGATGACATCGAGGTTCGGATACAGCAGGTCGGTCGGTACTCTCGGTTCGTCAAGGCGGGACTCGGAGTAATCCTCGCGGCCTTCGCTTTCGCGGTCGTCGGTCGGTTGCCCGCCAATCTCGATTCCGTGCCGAGCGCGGTCGGTGCCGTCCTCCTCCCGCTGATTTTCGTCGGGATGGGGCTGTTGCTGTTCGGCATCGGGATGCACCTCCACCTCATGCACCTCAATCTCGTGAAACAGCTACAGAAGAGTCGAACCGCCGGTTCCGGGGCGTCCGAAGACGAGTCGGACTCGTAGCGTACGTCCTCTCAATCGTCGCCCGCGCTCGCGGAGACCGCGCTCGTGGTCGAACTGTCGCCGTACAGCGTCTTCGCGGCGAGGACTCCGGCGACCGCGATGAGGGCGACGCACGCCAGATACTCGACTGCGAAGCCAAAGCGCGTGGCGAAGGGGAGCGCGACCAGCGGCCCGAGCGTCGAACCGAGGTCGCCGAACACGTTGTACACGCCGCCGAGTTTCCCCACGTCGTTGTCAGGACTGATGTCACCGAGATACGCCAACAGGGGCGGGTTCGTCCCGCCGACGCCGATGCCGATGAGCGCGACGGCGACGAGCGTGGCTTCGAGCGTCGGATAGAGCGCGAGTAGTCCGAATCCGGTCGCAAAGACGGTCAGCGCGGGGAGAGTCAGCGCCGCCCGGTTCGTGAGCGTGTCGGAGTACCGACCGACGGCGAGGGTGGTGAGGCTCGACCCCGCCACGCTGACGGCCATCACGAGACCGCTCGCGCCGACGCCCGACAGGCTCCCGATACCGATACCGTTCGCTTCGGCGTACAGCACGATGGTCGAGAGCAGGACGCCCGCGAACAGGAACCGGACGACGAAGTTGATGGCACCGACCGTGAAGATGCGGGTGTCGGCCCGCACGAGCGACGGGAGTTCGCGAAGACTGCTGGTGGTCTCCACGTCGGCGTTGATGTCGGGCAGGACGACGAGCGCGACGACGGCCGCAAACAGTCCGGCGACTCCGGCGGTCAGAAACGCCTCGGTGTAGCCGAAGGCGTCGGTCACGAGACCGCCGACCACCAGACCCATCGGGAAGCCGAGGCTCTGGCCGCCGCGCATGTAGCCGACCCACTTGCCGCGATTCTCGGGCGTCGTGATGTGGGTGATGGTGCTGAACGCGCCGACGAACACGAACGCCGACCCGAAGCCCCAGCACGCCCGCGAGACGAGGAAGATGGTGGCGCTGTCGAGCGGAATCGGGCCGGGGTTCATCCCGAGGACGTAGCCGAACGGCACGAGTCCCTGCACGAAGAAGCCGACTATCATGGGTCGGCGGGTCCCCATCTTGTCGAGAATCTGGCCCGCGGGGGTGTTCATCAGGAGCCGCGTGAACCGATTGATAGAGAGGATGACACCCACGATGAACGGCGAGATACCGAGAATCCCCCCGAGCGACGGAATCGTCGGGAACGCGACCCCGCCGCCGAGACCGCCGAGGAACACCCCGGCGATGAGGCTCCCGACGACGTATCGCACGCTCGGGTCGTCGCCGCCGACCAACCGACTCATTCGCCGTTCGGCCTCCGGAGCCAGTCGAGCCACTCCTCGACGATTGCGGCCCGAACGTCCTCGGCCACGTCGCTCTCGTCGAGCGTGACCTGGTGGAGTCGCGCGCCGTTGATGGTGGCGAACAGCCACGTCGCGGCGCGTTCGGGGTCCACCTCGCGGAAGACGCCGCGCTCGATTCCGTCCTCGATGATGGCGGCCGCGGTGGCCTCGATGTGTCTGTAGTTCGTCGTCAACTGCTCGCGGAAGGCGTCGTTGTGCGGCGCTTGTGCCCGGATATCGAGCAGTGCGGTGTGGTACTCCCAGTGGTCGGTCTCCGAGCGCGGTTCGTGGGTGCCGAGCAGGAGCGCGTCCACGAGCGCGACGAGTCGCTCCTCGGGGTCGTCGATGGTCTCGATGTCGAGCGTGTCGAGAAATCGGTCGAGCAGGTAGTCGAGAAACGCGACCAGCAGGTCCTCTTTGGTGTCGTAGTGGTAGTGGAGGACCGCTTTCGTCTTGTCGAACTCGTCGGCGATGGCCTGCATCGTGAGGTTCGCGTAGCCGTGCTTGCAGAGCGCGGCGTACGTGGCCTCCATGATGGCCGTTCGCGTGTCGGGGGTGTTTTCGGTGTTGTCCGCCGCGTTCATACTAACCGGTTAGTTAGTTTTGTTGAAAGGGCTTCGGTTTCGTGTCCGATTCGACGGTTGCGGCCAGATATGATATCTATATCCAACACAAAAAATAAAAAATATTATTAAACAATTTTATACATAGTGGAGTTAGAAAATATTATATATGGGGTGTTCTAAACTATATTTCATGGTTCGGAGAGACCATAAAATCGACCGGAGAAACGTTCTGAAACACCTCGGTATTGCGGGAACAGCCGGTGTGTTCGCCGGAAACGCGGTCGCAGCAGACGACCTTTCCGCTCAGTCGGACCGAATCGACGACATCTGGGACGGTTTGGTCGACTACGCCTACGATAAGATTTCGAGCGGTATCACTCCGTCCGGCGAAGAACTTTCGACCGCTGAACTGCAGGAAACGTATTCTGCCGAGGATGTCGAAGGAGACGAAGTCACGCCGGAATCGCTGGCGAGCAAGTTCCTGAAGTTGATGGACCGAATCACTCCGACGAGCGTTCCGTTCGACATCTGTGGCGAACAGGACCTCATCTTCGACGCCGATAGAATCTGTACACAGGCGACGAACATCTGGGACTCCGTCATCGACGAGTGTCCGACCTCCAGACCCATCTACAAGGTCGGTTTCGGTGTCAACCACTATCAGAAGGGGTTCAACGACGACTGGTCGCTCGAAGTTGGTCTCTCGCCGTGGCTCGGCTTCGCTGACAACGGCTGTATGTACGCTGGTCTGAGCGAATTCCCCATCGAGCAGTGTTCGCTCATCGGCTGTAAGGACGACCTCATCGACCCCACGACTGCCGCTATCGGGTCGGTCGTCGATGCTGGCATGGACATTATCAGGAACGCCTACGAAGGCCTTCCGACTGAATTGCCACTCGTCCTCAAGTGGGCGCTCGTGGCGCTCCTGGCTATCGGGCTGATACTCGCGGCCATCGCCGCGGCCGCTGGTACCGGTGCGTCTGGCGGCACGCTCCCCGCGGCTGGCGCTGCGGCCATCGCTGTCGGCGGTGCGCTCGCTAGCGCTTGGTCGTAACCCAAAAGCCACTATATTTTTGCGGCGGTACCACATATATGAATGACACATGGCGATGTTACCACGATATCCCGCGGTTCACGACATAGGTGACTGCCGATGAGGACTCTGCTCGCGGTACTCGTCGGTCTGCTCGTACTGACCGGACTCGCGTTTCGAGTCTGTGCGTGGGTTGTCGAGTTCCTCCCCGTTTCGTCCCGGAAGAGCAAACGCGTGCTGCTGTGGGGGTTTCCCGTCGGCGGCGTGCTTGCGTTCGTCAACGCGACCCTCATTCTCCTCGAAGTCGAAAGTCTACAAACCGCCCGGGATGTGCTCGCGGCCGTCGGTATCGCTGGATCTCCGGGGTCGGAATTCCTCGCGTGGATTCCGACGCTCGCGGCCGGTGTTTTTTCTGTCGGTGTAGCGTACGTCGGTCTGTTCCCGTCCCGCGCGACGGACGAGGGTGATTCCCGACCGTTTGCGGTCAGGACCGTACTCCTGTTCACGACGACGCTCACTACTGCCGTTGCGGTCACGTTCGGCGTCGCCCTCGTGCTGTCGCCGCACCTTTCGGAGTTCGGTGCGCTGACAGTGGTGCTGAGTCTCGCCGCAGCGTGCTGGTACGCCGGGAGCTGGGTTTGGTACACGACGACGTTGAAACCGGACGAAGCGGAGGGGTCGGACCGTGTCACCGGTCTTCTCGAAGAAGTGGGACTTTCCGCCGAACGCGTGTACGTCATTCCACGTGAGACGCTCGGAGAGGCGGTCGCGATGATTCGGGGACCACTCGGATACAGACGCCTGTTCGTAACCGAACATCTCCTCGAAACTGCCCCGGAAGACGTGTGTCGAGGACTGCTGGCGGTCGCCGCCGGAAAGGACGAGACCCGGTGCTACGAACTCCACGTCGCCGCGACGTTTGCCCCAATTCTCGTCTTCACGCTGGGTCTCCCCGCTGTCGCGGTCGGCGCGATTCCCTACGGCTCGGCGGCCGTGCAGGCTGTCGTCCTTTTGTCGGTGGTCCTCGCTCTCGTCTTCGCACGCGTCGTCGTCGGCCGTCGCCTCGTGTTCGAAGCGGACCGAGTCGCGGTCGAACGAACGTCGTCGAAGTGCATCCGTAATACATTTCAGTGGCTCTCGGACGCCGACGACCAACCGACTTCCAGGGGTGCGGTCGGCGTGCTCTTGATGAACCCCTCGACTGACCGGCGGCTGAAACGACTGGAGGCCACGGCGTCCGACGAAAGCTAGTGGCCAGCCTTTCGAAGCACTCAGCAGACGGTACAAATGACTCCGGTCTACTCGAAAAACTCGGTGGCCTTTTGTCGCTCGGCACGAAATCAGCATTTGGCGGCAGTGACGAAAGTTACCCCCACCGAGCCCCTTGTGACGAGGCATTCCACCCGAGCCGCCTTTCGACGTTTCACCCGAAGATTGAATCCGCCGCGCAGTAGAAACACTGCCATGCAACTCCGTCGACTCGGCATCCACGACTCCGTGAGCGCCGTCTTTCCGCCCGAACGACTCCGTGAGGAACTCTCCGATGTCGACGGCGAGGTCGTGACCTTCGCGTACACCGACGCCTTCCTCGACGCCGACCTCGACTGGGTCCACTCGATTCAGGCCGGAATCGACCGCTTCCCGCTTCCGGAGTTCGAGGAGCGGGGCATCGCGCTCACCAACAGCACCGGCATCCACGACACCAGCGTCGGGGAGTTCGCGACGGGACTGATGCTGACGTTCGCGCGCAGACTCCACACCTACGTCCGCCAGCAGGAGGCCCGCGAGTGGAGCCACCCCGAGTGGGACGCCCCGTTCACCCTCGACGGCGAGCGACTCTGCGTCGTCGGATTAGGAACGCTCGGCAAGGGAATCGCCGAGCGCGCGGACGCGCTCGGCATGCGCGTCACGGGCGTCCGGCGCTCGGGCGACCCCGTGGCGGGCGTCGAGACGGTGTACACGCCCGACGACCTCCACGAGGCCGTCGCTGACGCGAAGTTCGTCGCGCTCGCGGTTCCGCTGACCGACGAGACGCGGGGTCTGATGGGTCGCGAGGAGTTCGCCGCGATGCGTGAAGACGCCTACTTCCTCAACGTCGCGCGCGGCGACTGCGCCGACGAGTCGGCGCTGGTCGCCGCGCTCCGCGACGGGGAGATTGCGGGCGCGGGCCTCGACGTGTTCGAGACCGAACCCCTGCCCGAGGACTCGCCGCTGTGGGAGATGGACGAGGTGATAGTCACGCCCCACCGCGCGGCGGCCACGCGCGACTACTACCGGGACATCGCCGACTTGGTGGGCGAGAACGTCGGCCGCGTCGAGGACGGGTCGGAGATGGTGAATCGCGTGGTGTGAGGCGAGTCCGGTAGAATTTCGGGGTCAGCTCTCCGCGTGGTCGTCGGTCCGTTCCGAAGCGCCGGATTCCGGGTCCGCTCGGGTTTCGCTCTCGCGCTCCGGCGTCTCCGACTGGTCTCGCTCGAATTCGAGCGACTCCGAGGTCTCGCCTCCGATGCCCAGCGTCTCCGCGCCGTTCGCGGTCCCGTTCACTTCGGCCGCGAGCATCTCGGCGGCTTCCACGAGGAGCGCGACCACCAGCGGCCCGGCGATGAACCCCACCGGACCGATGCTGAGTAAGCCGCCGGTGAAGCCGATGAAGTAGAGGCTTCCCGGCAGGTCGGCGGTGTGGCGCGCGAGTCGCGGTCGGACGAGCGCGTCGGGGAGCCACCCGATGAGGACCGCGCCCACGACGCCCACCAGCACCGCCGCGGTCACGTCGCCGACGCTGAACTGGTAGAGCGCGAGCAGGCCGACCAGCACCGACGGTCCGACGATGGGGAGAAACTGGAGGAACCCCGAGACGAGCGCGAGCGTGACGAACAGGTCGTAGCCGAGCGCGAAGAAGATGGGGAGCGCGATGAGGAACGTCGCCACCGCGGTCGCGGCCTGCAGGACGTAAATCGCGAACAGCGTCTCGCGCGTTCGCTCGTGGAAGGCGGCGGCCACGTCGCGGTAGCCGTGGGGAATCGGCGCGACGAGCGCCTTCCGGGCCTGCCCGCGCCGGAGCAGGAGCGCGAACACGAGCAGACCGAACAGCGTGACCTTGAGCGCGAGGACGGGCGCGATTCGCGCCGCGGTCAGCGCGGCCTCGGTGATGTTCTCGCGGACGAAGGCGATGGCGACGCTCGCGTCGATGGTGTACGCCATTCCGAGAACTTCGAACGACAGGCTCTCCGGAAGCCCGCGAAGCACCGCCTGTAGTTCGGCGTGCCGCCGGTAGACGAGGAAGGCGAACGACGACAACAGCGCGAGGACGCTCACGAACCCCACGGCGGTCGCCGCGGCGCTCGCCCACCACGGGTGGAGTCCGCGAGCGACCAGCCGTTGGTGGAGCGGTGCGAGGACGTACGCGACCGTGATGGCGAAGAAGACGGTGCCGAGAACGTCGAACAGCACCACGGCCGCGAGCAGGCCCACCACCGCCAGAATCCCGGCCAAGGCTCGCTGTCGAGTCGCGGACATACGCCCGGCATCGAACCCCGGAGAGAAAGTCTTTCGGTCGCGCGCGGAAAATCGTCGGATTTCGAACCGCTCGCCGTCGAATCACCGAACTTGGGACTTCGGCCGGGACAAAAGTTTCAAAGCTGGGGGAGTAAGGTAGGTGTAGCAGGCGCACGTCTCAGCGACCGTCTCGGACGGTCGCCGGCATTCTCGCCCTCCAGCGCCGACGGAGCCACCTATGACGGAAGCCAACCCGAACCCGAAAGCCAAGTCGCGCCAGAGTGACGAGTCGCCCGAACCGCTCTCGCTGGACGAGGCCGCCGACCTCGCCACCCGCGTCGTCGAGAACGTCGAGCAGGTCATCGTCGGCCACCGAGACCCGACCGAGCACATCGTGACCGCGATTCTCGCGCGCGGGCACCTCCTGCTCGACGACGTGCCCGGCGTCGGAAAGACGATGCTCGCGCGGTCGCTCGCCCGGTCTATCGACTGTGCGTTCACTCGGGTCCAGTTCACGCCCGACCTCCTGCCGACCGACGTGACCGGCGTGAACGTCTTCGACGAGCGGACCCGCGAGTTCGAGTTCAGGCCCGGCCCGGTGTTCGGCAACGTCGTCCTCGCCGACGAAATCAACCGCGCGCCGCCCAAGACCCAGTCGGCGCTCCTCGAAGCGATGGAGGAGGCCCAAGTCACCGTGGACGGCGAGACGTACGAACTCGACCAGCCGTTTACGGTCATCGCCACCCAGAACGACGTGGAGGCCGACCGGACCTACGACCTCCCCATCGCGGAGGTGGACCGCTTCATGAAACGACTCTCGCTCGGCTACCCATCGCCCGAGGACGAGTCGGAGGTCCTCCGCAGAGTCACGGGCCGCCACCCCATCGAGAGCCTCGACCCCGTGGCGACCGGCGAGGAGGTCCGGCGCGCCCGCGAGACCGTGGCGAACGTCACCGCCGAGGAGGCGGTCCGGGAGTACGTGACTCGACTCGCGAACTACACCCGCGACCACGCCGAACTCGGGGTCAGCCCGCGCGGGTCCATCGCGCTCCTCAGAGCGGGACAGGCCCGCGCGGTCCTCGACGGCCGCGACTACGTCGTCCCCGACGACGTGCAGGCCGAAGCCGAGGCGGTCCTGGGCCACCGGGTCCGGACCGGCGGGGACCTCGGCGGCCGGTCGGGACCGGAACTGATAGCCTCGGCGCTCGAAAGCGTTCCGGTGAAGTGAGATGCTGACGAGACGCGGGTGGGCGGTCGCGGCGGTCGCGGGCGGCGCGCTTCTGCTCGGCGCGCAGTTCGGTGCCCGGTCGCTCGACGCCGTGGCGGGTCCGGCGCTCGTCGCGCTCGCGGCGGCCTACGTCCAACTCCGACGCGCACCACAGCCCGAGCTTCGGACCCGGACGCCCGAGTACGGCTTCGCGGGCGAGACCGCGACCGTCTCGCTCGACTTCGACGCCTCCGCGCCGGTCGCCGCCACCGTCCGCTTCCGGGCCGACGACGGACTCGCGATTCCGGACTCGGAAATCGAGACGACCGTCACCGACGGCTCGCTGGCGTTCGCGGTCGAACTCCGCGAGCGCGGCGTCCGGTCGGTCGGCCCGGTCGAGGTGGTCGCCGAGGACGTGTTCGGCCTCTGGCGGACGACCTACCGGTACCCCGTCCGGCGCGACCTCGTGGTGTTCCCGGAGATTCACCGACTCCGAGACGCGACCGAACTCGCGGCGCTCCGCCGCGAGTTCGGTCTCGGCGGCCGCGACAGATTCGACCAACTCCGCGAGTACGAGCGGGGCGACCCGCTCCGGGACGTTCACTGGAAGACCAGCGCCAAGCGCGCCGACGCCGACCTCGTGGTGATGGAGTTCGAGGCCGACGAACGACGCGAGCAGGTCGAACTCCTTGCGGAGGCCGACGGCGGCCGCGCCGACGACGTGGCCGAAGCCGCCGCGAGCGTGGCGGCGTACCTGCTCGAAGCCGGTCTCGCGGTCGGACTGACTACCCCCTCGGGCCGCGTCGAACCCGGCGTCGGACCCGACCACCGAACCGAAATCCTCGGCCACCTCGCTCGGCTCTCGGCGGGGACGGTCGGCGACCCGCGCCGCGACGACGCCGACGTGGCGGTGCGCGGACCGGCCGACGCAGATGCGGTTCGAATCACCGTCGGCGACCGGACCGTGACGTTCGCGCAGTTGACCGGCGGGTCGGTGGGCACGAACGAGACGGTCGCGTCGGGGTCGAACCATCAGTCGGCGAGCGCGGACGCCGGGGCGTCCGCGTTCGCCGACGGCGGGAGTGTCGGGAGACGAATCGGCGACCGAGGAGGTGGGTCGCGATGAGCACCGGAGGTGCCCCGCGATGAGCGCCGAGTCCGCGGTCGGCCGCGAACTCGAACTCGGGGACGTGAGCGTACCGTACCACTGGCTCGCGGTCGGTTCGACCACCGTGCTGATTGCGACCTACCTGAGCGTGCTGTTTCACGTCACCGACGTGGTGGGCGGGACGACGGCCCTGCTCGCGCTGGTGGCGGCCACCCTGCTCGCGGGCGCGGGCGTCGCCCGCCACCTTCGAGCCGGACAGGCCGCCGCGCTCGCGGTCGGTTTGCTCGCGGTCGGCGTCGTCGCGTACTACCTCACGGTGCCGAGCGCGTACCTCGCGACCACGACGGTCCGGAAGGTAGTCGGCGACAACGTCGCCCTGCTGACCGGCCTGTCGGTCCTCCGGATGACCGAGGTCGGCGCGTGGGCGCTCGGGGTCGCGCCCGGTCTCGTGTTCGGCCCGTGGTATCTCGTCCTCCGGCGGCGCTACGCGCTCGCGGTCGCCGCGGGCGGGGCCGCGCTCGGCTTCTTCGTGCTGACCGGCGACGCCGGGAGCTTCGTCACGCTCGTCGGGTCGCTCGCGGCCGCGGCCGCGCTCGGGTTCGGGACGCTCGCGCGCCGGGGCGGCACACCCGCGCAGGTGGACACCATCGCGGTCGTGCTGGTCGCCATGATACTGCTCGCCTCGACGGTCAGCGTGGTCCCCGGCGGGTCGGCGAGTCCCGTCCTCCCCGGCGGCGGGGGCGGTACCCCGACCGTCGAGGGGAGTCTGGTCAGCAACGACGACCGGGCGAACGTCGTCGGGTCGATTCGGCTCTCGCCGAAGGTCCGGTTCACGGTTGAGTCCGACGAGTCGGCGTACTGGCGGGTCGGCGCGTACGACCGCTACGACGGCGACGGCTGGATTCGGACGGGCGACACGACCGACTACCGTGCCCAGGAGTCGCCGCCGGGCGAGACGACCGAGGTCAGTCAGACCGTCACGGTCGAAGCCGAGCGCCTCGACGCGATGCCCGCGGCGTGGCGACCGACCCGGCTCACCGACGGCGACCGGAGCAACACCCGAATCACGTCCGCCGGGTCGTTCGACCCGGTCGGGTCGCTCCGGCAGGGCGAGCGGTACTCGGTCACGAGCAGCGTCCCCGACGCGACCGAACGGGAACTCCAGACCGCCGGAACCGACTACCCCGACGAAGTCGAGAGCCGATACCTCCAACTCCCCGAGAGCAGTGGCGAGCGAATTCAGGAGCGAACCGACGAAATCACTGCGGACGCCGAGACGCCCTACGAGCAGGCGGTCGCGGTCGAGGACTGGCTCGAATCCGAGAAGGACTACTCGCTCGATGTCGAGCGCCCGGACGGCGACATCGCCGAGAGCTTCATCTTCGACATGGAGGCTGGCTACTGCACCTACTACGCCACCGCGATGGTCGCCATGCTCCGGTCGCAGGACGTTCCCGCCCGGTTCGCGGTGGGCTACACCCCCGGCCAGCGAGTCGCCGAGGACGAGTGGGTGGTCCGGGGGTTAGACTCCCACGCGTGGGTCGAGGCGTACTTCCCCGAAGTGGGGTGGGTCCGGTTCGACCCGACGCCCGGCGACCCGCGCCAGACGACCGAGAGCGCCGAACTCACGCAGGCCCGCGCCAGCAACGTCTCGGACGTAGACACCGACGAGAGCGAGGGCGGAACGTGGACGCCGACCACGACCGAGTCGCCGACCGACGAGGGGGCGACGACGACCGAGACGAACGAGACCAACGAGACGAGTGGCGCGACCGAACCCGAAACGGGCGCGGAGGGTCCCCGGCGCCAGACCCCCGACGTCCGGGACGGCGTGAACGAGACAGTCGGCGGGTCCGCGACCGACGAGGACGCCACGGCTGCGGGCGCGTCGGGCGACGGTGGCGGTCTCGGAATCACGGTCGAACCGCCGTCGAGAGAGCAGACCGCGCTCGGCGCGGTCGTCGCGGTCGGACTGGTGGCGGCCGCCCGCCGGACGGGCGTCATCGCGCGACTTCGCCGCGTCGTGTGGCTTCACTGGCAACCCCGGAGCGACCCCGAAACCGACGTTTCGCAGGCGTTCGACAGATTGGAACACGTGCTGAGTCGGGAGCACCGCGAGCGCAGACCCGGCGAGACGCCCCGGGCGTACCTCGGGTCGCTCGCCGACGGGGACGACCGAATCGAGCGAGTCGGCCGCCTGTACGAGCGGGTCCGATACGCCGGGGAGACCGACGAGCGATTGGCCGACGAAGCGGTTTCGCTCGTCGACGAACTGGTGCGCGAACGCCGCGGAGCGACGTAGTTAGTTGAAAGAGTAGGGGGTTTGAAAACTACTGCTCCCTCGCGCGTTCGGGACGGCGCGCGCCGAATCGGCGGCGAAGGTAGCGACACTGTTTTGTACCCCTACAACAAAGTCCCGAACTGTAATGTCGGAAGTCTGCTCGACGTGCGGGCTGCCCGAGGAGCTTTGTGTCTGCGAAGACGTGGCCAAAGAATCTCAGCAGATCACCATTCGCATCGACGAGCGCCGCTACGGAAAAGAGGTAACGATTATCGAAGGATTCGACCCGAAGGACGTCGATTTGGACAGTCTCTCGTCGGACCTCAAATCGAAGTTCGCGTGTGGCGGGACGGTCGAGGACGACCAAATCGAGCTCCAGGGCAACCACACTGGGCGCGTCGAGGATTTCCTGCGCGACAAGGGCTTCAACGTCGCCTGACCTCGCACACGGTTCGCGTAGATTTTAAGGGGTGAGCAGTGGCGATGTCGCGTTAGCGCCGCTCGCTCGAAAGTACTCGCTCAGAACGGAGCTGCGGGTCCCTCGTCCGCGTCGGCTTCGTCGCCTTCGGAACGCGCCAGTTCGCGCTGCCACGCGTCCAAACCGCCGGCCATGCTCTCCACGCGGGCGTCGTCGGGGACGCCCTCGTAGGAGGCGATGAGTCGGGCGGCCTGCACGCTCGATTTGCCGTGCGGACAGACCGTGACGATTCGGTTCGAGCCGTCGAGTCGCTCGATTTCGGTCGCGAGCGCGTGGAACGGGATGTTCTCGCTGCCGGGGATGTGCCCGCGGTCGAACTGCGCCGCGGGGCGGATGTCCACGATTCGAACCTCCGAATCCCGGTCGAGCAGTTCGGCGACCTCCTCGGGGGAGATTTCGGCGTCCATCGAGTCGATGTTGTGTTGCCGGGCGAATAAGCCCCGCGATGGTCAGACGGCGAAGACAAGCCTCCGACGGTTCCGACCCCGTCCCAACGGTCAATCACAATGCTGTTAAACCCGTATTCCGTAGCCCCGAGCATGGTAGAACCACTGGGTCTGGGACTCGGAATTACGATGGTCGTCATCGTGGTTGCCCTTCATTACACGAAGGGCACCGAGTGGCGCACCCCGGACGACATCTCCCAAGAGGTCCTCGAACGTCGGGCCGCGAGCGTGCCGGAGACGGACTTCCCCGAACCGATGAACCGCTCCATCGGGGGCGGCGGCGCGGTCGCGGTCGGCGGCGGCGGTGCCGAGGGCGAACTCGCGGGCGACGAGGACGAAGACGAGGGCTTCGACCCCGCCTCCATCGCCGACGACGAGGTCGAGTACTTCGAAATCGAGTACGTCAACGAGGGCGAGACCATCGAAGTCGCGAACAACGAGACCCTACTCGACGCGGGCGAGGACGAGGGCTGGGACCTGCCCTACGCCTGCCGACAGGGTCAGTGTCTCTCCTGTGGCGGCAAGGTCGCCGACGGTGACGCCCACGAGTACGTCCAGCACAGCAACAACGAGACGCTCGCCGAAGACGAAGTCGAGAAGGGGTACATCCTCACCTGCACGGCGTACCCGACCACCGACTTCTCGCTCGAAACCAACGAGACGCCCTGAATCTTTCCCAGCGCCGCACCTCAATTTCAACCCAAAGGATTGAAATCCTAAGAAGTCCTCCAACAGAATAGTGGGTACGACGAACTCCGACGACATCACGGAGGGCGGGCTGGCGCGTCCGCTGTTCCACCTCGCCTGGCCAATCGTCGTCACGCAACTGCTTCAGGTCGCGTACAACGTGGCCGACGCGTTCTGGCTCGGACGCCACTCAGCGGCCGCGGTGGGCGCGATTAGCCTCGCGTTTCCGCTCATCTTCTTCCTCATCGCGTTCGGCGGGGGGTTCAACGTCGCCGGAAGCACGCTGGTCGCCCAGTACATGGGCGCGGACAGCGACGGGTCGGCCGGGAAGGTGGCGGGCCAGACGCTCGGTTTCGTCGTCCTCGTCGGCGTCGTGATGGCCGCCGTCGGGCGTCTGGGTGCCGGGCCGATGCTGTCGGTGTTCCCGAGCGACCCCGCGACCGCCGCGCGGGTCGTCCCGCTCGCCGAGTCGTATCTCGAAATCTTCTTCCTCGGACTCCCGTTCATGTTCGGCTTTCTGGCGTTCTCGGCCCTCCTCCGGGGGTACGGCGACACCCGGACGCCGATGCGGGTGATGGCGGTCAGCGTGGCGTTCAACGTCGTCCTCGACCCCATCCTCATCTTCGGGGTCGGCCCGTTCGAGGGGATGGGCATCGAGGGCGCGGCGATTGCGACGGTCGTCGCGCGCGCCGTCGGAGGCGTCGCCGGGGTGTACGTGCTGTTCGCCACCGATATCGGACCCGACGTTCGGCCCGAGCACCTCGTGCCCGACCTGAATTACATCCGCGACATCGTCCGCATCGGAACTCCGGCGGCGCTCGAACAGTCGGCGGGCGCGCTCGCCATGGTGACGCTCACGGTGATGATTGTCACGTTCGAACCTGAAGTCATCGCGGCGTACGGACTCGGCAATCGCCTCATCTCGCTCGTGTTCCTGCCCGCGGTCGGTCTCGGCCGGGCGACCAACACCATGGTCGGCCAGAACCTCGGGGCGGGCAACTCCGACCGCGCGGAGCGCGCGGTCAAACTCGCGGCGAAGGCGGGTGCGGGCGTGATGGTCGTCCTCGGCGTCGTCGCCGCGCTCGTCCCCGAACCCATCGTCTCGGTGTTCATGGCGACCGGCACCGCCGAAGGCGCGACCACGGTCGCGTACGCCAGCGAGTACCTCCGGATTCGAACGGTCGAGTTCGCGTTCATCGGCGTGTTTCAGGTGTTGGTCGGGGCGTACCGCGGCGCGGGCAACACCAAGACCGCGATGGTGCTCTCGCTCGTCACGCTCTGGATAATCCGCGTCCCGGCGGTGTACTACCTCGCGTTCGAGACGCCGCTCGGCGCGACCGGTATCTGGGTCGGGGTCGCGCTCGGCCACATCGTGGGCGCAATCGCGGCCGCGGCGTGGTTCACCCGCGGGACGTGGAAGAGCGCGGTCATCGACCGGGACGCGGGCGACTCGACGGTGGGTGTCGAGACCGTCTCCGAGGACTAGTGGTACTGCGGTCGGGGAGTCGTGATAGCGTCGCCGCTGACTCGATGCCAATCGTGTCGTCGTTCCTCCGAATCGCGGGTGACGAGAACGACACCAATCAGAAATTTCCACACGACCACTTTCACTCTACCTAACACCGCACAGCACCGCGACAGCCACACGCCTCCCCAACCGATTCGCTCGCTCCTTCCGGTCGCTCACTCATCCACCGGCGGACAAACCGCGTCCGCCGAGCCTGCAGTCGCTCCGTTGTCGCTCCTGCAGACCTCGCGCATATTGGGGCGGCCACTTGCGGGCCGCCCCAGCGCGCGCCGGGGTGACTGCTCGGCCGGTCGGTCGGTTTCGGCGGTCGAGTCGCCGCGAGCCTCGAATCCGGCAGTCCTTCGCCCCGACCACTACCCTGAATACCCTGTGTTCGGTAGGTCGAATCGAATGACGACTCGACTCACGTCTCGACGCTCACATCTCGCTTTCGGAGGCTCCCAACCGTGACCGGACCTCGAATCGGCGTGGACGTGGGCGGCACCTTCACCGACGTAACGCTCGTGACCGACGGCGACCTCGTGACCGCGAAGGTCCCCTCGACCGCCGACCAGAGCGAGGGCGTCGTCGCCGGAATCGCGAAGGCCTGCGACGAGGCCGGGGTCGCGCCCGACGACATCGAGACGTTCACCCACGCGATGACCGTCTCGGTCAACGCGCTGCTCGAACGCGACGGCGCGACGACCGGCCTCGTCGCGACCGAAGGGTTCGGCGACGTACTCGAAATCGGCCGCCAGACCCGCCCGTCGCTCTACGACCTCGACGCCGAGAAGCCGCCCGAACTGGTCCCGCGCCGCCGACGCTTCGAGGTCAGCGAGCGCGCTACCTCCGAAGGAATCGAGACGCCCGTGGACCCCGAGGAGGTCCGCGCCGTCGCGGCCGACCTCAGGGAGGCAGGCGTCGAGAGCGTGGCGGTCGCGTTCCTCCACGCCTACGCCCACCCCGAGAACGAGCGCGCCGCGGCCGAGATTCTGCGCGACGAACTCGACGTGCCGGTGTCGGCGTCCCACGAGGTGCTGGCGGAGTTCCGCGAGTACGAGCGCACCGCCACCACCGCGGTGGACGCCTACGTCACGCCGAAAATCGACGCCTACGTCGGGCGACTCGAAGCCCGGGCGGCCGAGATGGGCGTTCCCGAACCCCGAATTATGCAGTCGAACGGCGGTATCGCCGACGCCCGAACCGTGCGCGAACGCGCGGTCACGACCGTCCTCTCGGGTCCCGCGGCGGGCGTCGTGGGCGCGAGTCGGGCCGCCGCGGACGTTCGCGCAGACCGCGACCTCGCGGGTCTGGTCACGTTCGACATGGGTGGCACGTCGAGCGACGTGAGCCTCGTCCGGGGCGACCGGGCCGAGCGCACGACCGACACGACCATCGACGGGGTGCCGATTCGGGTCCCGATGGTTGACGTTCACACCATCGGCTCCGGCGGCGGGAGCCTCGCTCGAGTGGATTCCGGGGGCGCGCTCCGCGTCGGTCCCGAGTCGGCGGGCGCGGAACCCGGTCCCGCGTGCTACGGAAAGGGCGGCGAGCGCGCCACCATCACCGACGCGAACGTGGTCCTCGGCTACATCGGCGCGAGCACGGCGCTCGGCGGCGAACTCGAATTGGACGAGACGGCCGCCCGCGACGCGCTCGCCGACCTCGCCGACGAGGCGGGACTCGACTCGGCGCTCGACGCCGCCCGCGGCGTCTACGACGTGGCGAACGCCAAGATGATTCGGGCCATTCGGTCGGTCACGGTCGAGCGCGGCTACGACCCCCGCGAGTTCGGACTGGTGGCGTTCGGCGGCGCGGGCGGACTCCACGCGCCCGCGCTCGCCGACGCGCTCGACATCGACGCGGTGGTCGTCCCGGTCGCGGGCGGCGTCCTCTCGGCGTACGGCCTGCTCGACGCCGACGAACAGCACGACGCGGTCCGGACTCACCTCGTCTCGCTCGCCGACGCCGACACCGCGAAAATCGACGAAATTCTGGGCGACCTCCGGGACGAGGTTCTCGCGGACGTGGGGGACGAGAGCGCGGCAGACGCGGCCGCCGCGTCTGCCGCGGGCGACTCCTCGGCCGAAGTCCGGCGGTCGGCCGACTGCCGGTACGCCGGACAGAGCTTCGAACTCTCGGTCCCGATTTCGGGCGCGTTCGACCCCGACGACGTGCGCGAGAAATTCCACGAGGCCCACGACCGCGCCTACGGCTACCGCGTCGATGAGGACGTGGAAGTCGTGAATCTCCGGGCGACCGCCCGCATCGAGCGCGGCGTCGAGGACACCGCCTACGACGGAGACGGCGAGAGCTATCTCGGGACTCGCGAGGCTCACTTCAGCGGCGAACTCCGCGAGACCGAAGTTCACGACCGCCTCTCGCTCGCCGCCGGAGCCAGCGTCGAGGGTCCGGCGGTCCTCGAACAGGCCGAGAGCACGACCGTCGTGCCGCCGGGGTGGACGGCGGAAGTGCAGGGAGACGGGACCGTGGTTCTCCTTCGAGGTGAGGGACAGTGACCCGAGAGACGGACGAGACGACCGAGAGCACCGACGCCGACATCGACCCCGTCACGCTCGAAATCCTCCGGAATCAGTTGGAGGGCGTGGCCGAGGAGATGGGGCAGGTCCTGATTCGCGGGTCGTACTCGCCCAACATCAAGGAGCGCCAGGACTGCTCGGCCGCGGTGTTCGACGCCGACGGTCGGATGGTCGCGCAGGCCGAACACATCCCGGTCCACCTCGGCGCGATGCCCGAGGCGGTCGCGGCGATTCGCGATAAGAATCCCGAACCGGGCGACGCCTTCGTGCTGAACGACCCCTTCGCGGGCGGCACTCATCTGCCGGACGTGACCATCGTCTCGCCGCTCGCACCCCGAGGGGAAATCGTGGGCTACGCGGTCACGCGCGCCCACCACGCCGACGTGGGCGGCATGTCGCCGGGGAGCATGCCCGCGGGCGCGACAGAAATCTATCAGGAGGGGATTCGGATTCCGGGCGTCCGACTCGCGACCGCCGAGGGTCCCAATGACGACGTGCTCGACCTCCTGCTCGCCAACGTCCGGAATCCCGACGAGCGCCGGGCGGACCTCCGCGCCCAGTTGGCGGCCAACGAGCGCGCCGAGACCCGAATCGGCGAACTGCTCGACGACCACGGTCCGGACCAACTCGCGGCCGCCTTCGACGCGGTCATCGGCTACTCTCGAAATCGAATCGAGACCGAACTCGCCGAGGTTCCGGACGGCACGTACCGCGCCGAGGACGTGCTCGAAGGCGACGGCGTGACCGACGACGACGTGCCGATAGCGGTCGCGGTCACGGTCGATGACTCCCGGGTCGAGGTGGACTTCTCGGGCACCGCCGACCAGGTCGCGGGGAATCTGAACGCACCGCTCGCGGTCGCAAAGAGCGCGGTCTACTTCGTCGTCCGGGCGGTAACCGACCCCGAAATACCGCCGAATCGCGGGTGCTACGAACCGGTCACGGTTCACGCACCTGAGGGGTGTCTGCTCAATCCCACCCATCCGAGCGCGGTCGTCGGCGGGAACGTCGAGACCAGCCAGCGCGTGACCGACGTGGTGCTCGACGCCTTCGCCGAAGCGATTCCCGGCGCGGTTCCGGCGGGGAGTCAGGGCACGATGAACAACCTCATCATCGGAAGCCGGTCGGCCGAGGGGTACACCTACTACGAGACCATCGCGGGAGGGTTCGGCGCGCGCGCGACGAAGGACGGGATGGACGGCGTGCAGGTCGGGATGACCAACACGCTCAACACGCCGGTCGAGTCGCTCGAAACCGAGTACCCGCTCGCGGTCGAGCGATACGCGCTCCGGCCCGACACCGGGGGCGACGGCGAGCACCGCGGCGGACTCGGACTGGAGCGGTCGATAACCGTCGAGACCGATTCGGTGGTGTCGCTGCTCACCGAGCGCCGCCGTCGCGCGCCCGCAGGGCGCGACGGCGGCGCGGACGGCGCGACCGGTGAGAACCGCATCGACGGCGAGGAAGTCCCGGCCAAGACCACGCGGAACGTCTCGTCGGGAACCACGGTCACGGTTCGCACTCCCGGCGGCGGCGGGTACGGCGACCCGGCAGAGAGGGACCCGTCGGCGCGGTCGCGCGACCGCGCCGACGGGAAGGTGACGGATACCGACGCTCCTGAAACTGAGTCGGAGTAACGTCGTCGCCTCTCGGTTTGTGTGGCGGTTTTGGGGAAGCGTCGTGTTCGCGTTCGCGTAACAGTTCTTCTGGGGAAACGTCGTGTTCGCGTTCGTCTAATAGTTTCTCCGGCGAAGCGTCCTGCTCGCGTTTGTGTAACCGTTCTTCCGGCAAGCGCCCTGCTCGCACGTCACCTGTGAGACCGCACCGCACCCACCGCGACTGCACCGCACCTACCGCGACCACACTGCAACCGCACAGACAGCACCGACCGCACCCACCGCGAGCAGGCCACACGCCGTCCCCAATCGCCTCGCTCTTTCCAGTCGCGCTCGCCAGAACGACTATTGAGGCCGGGACCACAGATTCGGTATGGTCGAAAACGAGAGCGACACGTTCGACATCGGCGGCGATTTGACGGTCCGCCGACTCGGCTACGGCGCGATGCGACTGACCGGCGACGACATCATCGGTCGCCCCGACGACGAATCGGCGGCCCGCGACGTGCTCCGGCGCGCGGTCGAACTGGGTGTCGATTTCGTGGACACCGCCGACTCCTACGGGCCGGGCGTCAGCGAGCGCATCGTCGGCGAGACGCTCGACGACGACGACGCCGTCGTCGCGTCGAAGGCCGGACTCCTCCGAAACCGCGACGGCGACTGGATTCCCCACGGCGACCCCGATTTCATCCGGAATCAGGCGCTGTGTAGCCTCGACAGACTGGGCGTCGAGACCATCGACCTCTACCAGTTCCACCGGCCCGACCCCGACACGCCGTTCGCCGAGTCGGTCCACGCGTTCGCGGAGTTGCGCGACGAGGGGCTCATCGAACACGTCGGACTGAGCAACGTGAGCGTCGAGCAGTTGGACGAGGCCCGCGACATCGTGGAGGTGGCGACCGTCCAGAATCGGTACAACGTCGCGAATCGGGAGCACGAGGACGTGTTGGAGGCGTGCGAGGAGGCCGGAATCGGTTTCGTGCCGTGGTACCCGCTCGGCGCGGGCGACCTCGGCGAGAAGGCCGACGCGCTGGCCGAGATTGCGGAGAATCACGACGCGACCCCGAGACAGGTCGCGCTGGCGTGGACGCTCGACCACTCGCCGGTGACGCTCCCGATTCCGGGCACGTCGAGCGTCGAGCATCTGGAGGAGAACGTCGCGGCGTCGGCTATCGACCTCTCGGACGACGAACTCGCGCGACTCGACGGGTGAGCGGTTCTCGCGTCGAGAGAGCCGACGCTATCCGGTCTGCGTCGAAAGAAAGTGCGTTAGTTTAGTTACGCTCGCAAAGTCGAAGCCGCCTTAGAGACGGGTGACGTTGGTCGCGCGCGGACCCTTGTCCGCCTGTTCGATGTCGAATTCGATTTCCTGACCCTCTTCGAGGTCGGGGCCGCCAACGTCCTCCATGTGGAAGAAAACGTCCTCGTCCTCGTCTTCAGTGTCGATGAAACCGTAGCCGCCTGTGTCGTTAAAGAAATCGACCGTACCAGTTGCCATTGCTTCTGAACACAGACGCGACGGACGTATAAACGTTCCGAGGGAAAAGATACCACGGACCGTGCGTTCGGTCCTCGCGTTTCGACGTGCCTCTCGGCCATCCACTCTCGACTTCCCATCCCGTTTCCCGCCGAAAATTTAAAACTCGTTCAAATTTCCCGGGATAACACCGGGTAACATTGCACGAACACATAGAAATATAATGCTCACGCGTGAGTTTAACATGCAGAGCTGACGTGCCAGTCAGTTTCTGACATCCCGGGCTGGTATCCCGATATCACTACCCCCAAACTGGCTTCGTGGACTCACGCTCGCGAGCGGCGCGACTCGTGTCGAAATTCGTTCTGCCACCGAATCATTCAC
The DNA here is from genome assembly GCF_004143485.2 of Halorussus amylolyticus. Classification (GTDB taxonomy): domain Archaea; phylum Halobacteriota; class Halobacteria; order Halobacteriales; family Haladaptataceae; genus Halorussus; species Halorussus amylolyticus. The sequence continues at coordinate 423,642 of NZ_ML974130.1, forward strand.
TCTACCGCCGAATCATTCACTCTACCGCCGAATCATTCACTCTACCGCCGAATCATTCACTCTACCGCCGAATCATTCACTCTACCGCCGAATCATTCACTTTGGCACCGAGTCAGTCGTCGGCGACCGCGGCGTCGGGCCGAAACTCGCGGCTGATGGCCTTCCACTTCCCGGTCGAGAACCGATAGTAGTTGATGGCGGCCGGAACCGTGGTCTCGGCGAGGAAGGAGAGATAGAGACCGAACAGTCCGAGCGAGGTCGTCGCGCCGAGGTACGCGACCGGAATCGCACAGCAGAACATCCCGACCATCTGGCTGTAGAACGGCCACCGGGTGTCGCCGCTGGCGTCGAGCGGTCCGGCGGCCGCCGACTTGACCCCCTGTGCGACGGTGGCGACGCAGGCGGCGTACACCAATGACACCGCGACCGGAATCGAGAGCTCGGCGGGGTCGCTCACGAACGACCGGACGATTGGCTCGGCGAACGCACCCACGAGTATCGCGGCGACGACGTACGTCGCCACCGAGAACACCACGATGTCTCGGGCGTACGACTCGGCCCCGCGCTCGTCGCCGTCGCCGAGCGCCTGACCCACCAGACTGCTCGACGCCAGTCCGAAGCCCCACCCGGGCGTGTTCATCAGGCCCCAGATGCGCCGAGCGATGACGTACGCCGCGACCACGTTCGCGCCGAACAGCCCCACGATGGCGAGCATCGGGAACTTCGCGACGGTCCAGACCGTGTTCCGACCCACCACCGGGAGACCGATTTTCACGACGTCGCGCATCGTCTCGCCGTCGAGGTACGTCCCGAACGGGTCTATCTTCACCGGAAGCGCCGGGGTGCCGGGAAGCCGACCCGCCACGAGTCCGCCCGCGAACGCCGCGGTCACGACCACGTTCGAGAGGACGGTACCGACTGCCGCGCCCGCCACGCCCATGCCGAGTCCGAAGATGAACCCGGCGCTCAGGACGATATTCGCGAGTGCGCCGCCCGCCCGGACCACCATCGGCGTCCACGCGTCGTCGGCACCGATGTAGATTCTGCTTCCGACGAGGTTGAGACCCGCGAACGGCACGCCGAACGCGAGAATTTTGAGGTACGTGCCACCGAGTTCGATGGCGCGCGCGTCGTTGGTCATCACCGAGATGAGTTCGGTCGGGAGCAGCCAGAACGCCGCGGAGACCGGAATCGTGACCGCGACGACGAGCGCGGCGCTCGCCCGGACCGCAACGCCGAGTTCGTCGAACGCCTCCGCGCCGTAGCGCTGGGAGACGAGCGCGATGGTGCCGCCCGCGAGACCGCCGCCGAGCGAGAACGCCAGCCCCCAGTACGGCGAGGCGAACCCGACGCCCGCGATGGCGACCGGGCCGACCGCGATACCGACCATCGCCACGTCCACCGCGTTCTTCGACATGCGCGCCAGCCCCGTGACGATGCGCGGCCACGCGAGGTCCGTGGTCCGGCGGACGTGCTTCGGGTCCACGAGGCCCGCGCGGGCGAGCGCGAGACCGATGTAGAGGATGAGCAGACGAACGGGGTTCGGGAGACTGGCCACTATCGAAGATGTTTCGAACCGAAACTAAAGAGCCTTCTTTATCCGGTAAGCCAGACCGAACTCGCCCGGTCGGCGGCGACCGCGGCGCGGGGGCCGCCGCCCGTGGTGGTCTCTCACGTCGCCAGACCGTGTCTCGGCCCACGCCGACCTCGGCCCGATTACGAATTGCGCGTGGTGGCACAAAATATATTCCAGGTGACGGGTGTTAACGGCTCTCGGAGCGTCTCGCGTTCGAGGGAGTTCGAATGACAGTCAACGCCGTCGTGTACCACGAACCGTACGACACCGGTGTCGAGGAGATAGACGACCCGCACGCGCCCGAGCAGGTCGAGGAGCAGGGCGTCTTGGAAATCAACTTCGCGGAGTTGTTCAGCAAGGGCCTACAGGTCGGGACCGGCCAGACGCCCGTGAAGCAGTACAACCGCAGGCTTCGGGACATGATAATCGAAGGGCGAGCGGAGCCGAGTTTCCTGATTTCCCACCGCGAATCCCTGCAGGACGCCCCGGAGATGTACGAGCGATTCGACGAGCACGAGGAAGGCGTGACGAAGGTGTTGCTGTCGGCGTAGGGGAGGAAGCCGCGATATGAAAACCGAGTGACTTTTTAGGCGGGCTTCGAAGCGGACCGTATGGACACCGAATCCTCGGGCCGGACGTGCGATGTCGGTGGGCGGTCGCTCCACTATTCGGAGTACGGCGACTCGACGGGTGCCCCAGTTTTGTTCTTTCACGGAACGCCGGGATGTCGATTGCTCGGTGAACTCCTCGATACCGGCGCGAGCGACGCCAACGTCCGTCTTCTCGTCCCCGAGCGACCCGGAATCGGTCGCTCGGACCCGATGCCCGACCGGACCCTTCTGGACTGGACCGACGACGTGGCGGTCATGCTCGATGCATTGTCGCTCGGGCGAGTGGGCATCGTCGGCTATTCGGGCGGTGGTCCGCACGCGCTGGCGTGTGCGAGCGATTCCGAGGTAGCCGACCGTCTGACCGGCGTCGGACTTCTCGCCGGCGTTGCCCCGCCGTCAGCGCCGCAGGACGACGTTCTGCCGACGAATCGCGTACTTTCGGCCATGTCGCGGTCCGTACCGTGGCTCGTTCGGCCCGTGTTTCGTCTGCAAACGTGGCTCACTCGCCACGCGTCCCCCTCGTTTGTCACGCAGTTCTACGCCGACCGTCCCGTGGGGACCGGCCCGGACGAGATAGACCCGGCAGTCGCCGAGTTGGTGTATCGGGACTTCCTCGAAGCGTTCGACGGTGGCGTCGATGGCGTCGTTCGGGAATTGGCCCTCCTCGCCGAGCAGTGGCCGTTCGACGTGGAAACTGTGGACATTCCGGTGAAAGGGTGGTACGGCGGTAACGACGTGAACGTCCCAGTCGCGCAGGGAGAGTTTCTGACCGCGAGACTTCCCGATTCGGAACTGACCGTCGCGCCCGAAGCGGACCACCTGAGCGTGCTGACCGAGTTCGGTCCGGATGCACTCGGAGAAGTCGCACCCTGACCCGTCTCGGAACGTCACTCCGCGTCTCTATCCATATCTCGAACGCTCGCCGCGACGACGACCGCGGCGTCCCGGAGTTGCGACAGTTCGAGATTCTCGTCCGGGCCGTGAACGTTCGAGTCCCGACCGCCGGGGCCGAACTTGAGCGTGGCCGTTCCTCCGGCGTGGAAGTGCCCGGCGTCCGAACCGCCGCGCGTTCCGCGAACCGGCACGTCTCCGAGGACCGCGTCGGCGTTTTCCGCGACTGCGCGGACGTGGGGGTCGTCAGGGTCCGAGCGGAACGGCTTCGTGCGACTCAGCGCCTCGACCGTCGCGGTCGTTCCCTCGGGGAGTTCGACGCCCGCCACCACCTCGCGGAACTCCCGTTCGGCGGCGTCGATGTCGTGGTCCGGGGGCACGCGGCGGTCCACGGTGAACGAGCAGGCCGGCGGGACGACGTTGGTCTTGACCCCGCCGTTTATCGTGGCGGGCGTACAGGTGGCGCCCCCGACGCCGGGAATCTCGCTCTCCTCGTCGGCGAGTTCGTCACCGTAGGCGTCGAGTTCGGTGACGATGCGCGCCGCGGCCACCACCGAATTCGCGCCTGTCTCGGGTTCGAGTCCGGCGTGGGCCGACGCGCCATCGACGTTCACTCGGAAGGCCAACACGCCCGAGGAGGCGTACTCGACCGCGTAGGTGCTTCCCTCCACGATGGCGTAGTCGGCGTCGAGAGCGCCGCTCTCGACCACGTGGCCCGCGCCCGCCTCGCCGCCGGTCTCCTCGTCGGCGGTCAGCGCGAGGACGAGCGTGGCGTCCTCGGGGAGCAAGTCGGCTTCTTCGAGCGCGCGGGCCGCGAGCGTGTACGCCGCGATGCGGCCCTTCGAATCGCGTGCGCCCCGGCCGTAGAGTCGCCCGTCGTCTATCTCTGCGCCGAAGGGGTCGTAGCTCCACTTTTCTTCTTGGACCGGCACCGTGTCGATGTGGGCGTTGAGCGCGATTGTGGGTCCGTCACCGCGGGTCACGGATGCGAGGACGTTCGGGCGCGGGTGGTCGAGGTCGAGTTCGTCGAGCAAGTCGTCGGGTGCCCACGCGACCTCGACGTCCCAGTCGTACCCCTCGTACTGATTCGTGAGGAGGTCGAGAATATCGGCGTAGTCGCCCGGCGGATTCACGCTCGGGGTGCGGACCATCTCCCGGAGAAACGAAATCGCGTCGTCTCCGAGGTCGTCTACCGCCGATTCCAGGTCGGCGAGTTCAGCGTCGGAAGCCATAGGCTCACGACGGCTTCGGGTGTGTAAACAGTTAGCAATCCGGTAACGCGGAGTCCGGAATCTCAGCCTCCCCGACCCGCGGCGGGGGGGGGGGGGGCCCCCCGCCCCCCCCGGGGGGCGGCAACCCCCGTGTGCCCGCCACGACAAAATATAAAACCCCCCCCCCC
>NZ_ML974130.1:428128-446610 GCF_004143485.2 Halorussus amylolyticus
TGGGGTTTTAAAATTGTTCCCACCCCGTAACCGCGTTGCCCGTAACCCCCCCCCCCCCCCCCGGGGGGGGGGGCGGCCCCCCCCCCCCCCCGCCGCGGGTGAGCGACTCGCCGAGTGTCCGCGACTCGAAAATTTATCAGACCCGCCTCCCTCGGGGACGTATGGCTCTCACGATGGACCACGTGCCGTTCGCCTGCGCCGACCTCGACGCGACGACCGCGGAGTTCGAACGCCTCGGTCTCGCGCCGGAGTACGGCGGCGTCCACGACAACGACGCGACCCACATGTCGGTGCTCGGCTTCGACGACGACTCGTACCTCGAACTCATCTCCGAGCGCGAGGACGCCGAGGACGGCGACCACGGCTTCTGGCCCGACCACATCCGCGCCGACGCCGGACCCGCGGCGTGGTGCGTTCGCGTCCCCGATATCGTCGCCGAGTGCAAGCGCGTCCTCGAAGCGGGCCACCCCGTCCGCGGGCCGCTGTACGGTGCCCGCGAGCGCGACGACGGGACGCTCGTGGAGTGGGACCGCGCCGAGTTCGGCACCGGCGACGAGCGCCTCCTGTTCCCGTTCGCCATCGAGGACCGAACGCCGCTTTCGTACCGAGTCGCGCCGAGTCCGAGCATCGCGGGCGGTCCCCTCACCGGAATCGGGCAGGTGGTCCTCGCGGTCCGCGACCTCGACTCGGCGAGTCGGACGTTTCGGAGCCTCTACCGCGCTCCGAAGCCCGTTTTCGGGGACGTTTCGGGCTTCGGGGAAGTCGCGTCGTTTCCCGGACTCCCGGTTGCGCTGACGACCCCCGACGGCGAGCAATGGCTCGAAAGTCGAGTGGAGCGATTCGGAGAGTGTCCGTGCGCTTTCCTCCTGGCGACCGACGACCTCGAATCCGCGCGTCGGGAACATCCCCTGTTGGACTCGAAAGACTGGCCGGACGGTCGAGTGGCGTTCTTCGACAGCGAACCGTTGGGGCGTCGTCTCGGCGTCGTCGAGCGCCAGTAGTCGGCCTTCGGGGGGTCGCCAGCATCTCGATAGGGATGAACTACAAGGCCCTCCGGTCCAACGTCCACACATGGAACGACACGAGACCGACGATACTCGAAGTAGAATCGCCCGGATGGCCCTCGCGGTCGCCCTGGCACTCGTCGCGGCCCTCTCGCTTCGAAAGGGCAAGCGACTCACCGGCGCGTTGGCGGGCGTCGGCGCGCTTGCGCTGGGAGCCACCGCAACGTCCGAGACCCCCGACCTCACGGAGACGCTCGAAATCGAGACGGCCAGCGAGGGCGACAAACTGCGGTGTGCGGCCTGTGGCCGACCAATCCGTCCCGGCGAACGACGGCGACCGAACGCGAACCACGAGACCGTTCACGACACCTGCGTGGACTCGGCCGAGTAGGCGCTCGGTAACGGATTCGGGCATTCTCGACCGACGAAGATTCCTGTCTCACACGCCGAACAGTCGCAGGCCGAGTCCGGCGAACAGGAGCAACGCGCCGATGATTGCACCCACGAACGGCGGGAGGACTGGAATCGGTATCACGATTAGGAGGAGACCGGACACGATAAGTATCGTCGAGAGCCTCATACTGTTTCTTGGTTCGGCTCGTGGAAATAGGATGGGGCGATTTGGGGCGGGGTGTGGGTAGTTCGCCGCAAAACCATGTCGCCTCCCGGATTGTGAACCTCGCCGAGGCGGTCCGAGATGCTCACTTCGTTGCGCTTCCGGGCTGCGACTTGCAGGGTTCAAATCCGTCCGGCGTCAGTTTCTGCACCCGTTCGCTACGCTCACGGGTTTGAAACATGCCGCCTCCCGGATTTGAACCGGGGACAGCTCGATCTTCAGTCGAGTGCTCTCCCAGTCTGAGCTAAGGCGGCGCACTCGGAACGAAGCGTATGGCAAACAAAAGGGTTTCGAAACACGCCGACAGCGGTGAGAAATCCGACCAAATACCTTTGTTCCGAGGGAACAAACTGCACGCTATGGGTGACCGCGCTTGCTATCTCGAAGTCTGTCCCGCGTGTGACGCGCCGGTGACGATTGCGGACGAGACGTGTCCCGACTGCGGGACCGACCTCGCGTAAGTGAACTCCTGCGACGCCGGAGAGCCTTTTTGCCGTCTCGTCTCGAACTGCGTCCCATGAGCGACCCGTCCCCCCGCTCCGACGTGTTCGACTACCCCCGGTCGGCGGTGGCCGCCGACCTCGCCGGGGTCGCCGCGGTCGCGGTCGTCCTCGTCGTAATTCACGTCCTGCTCCCCGACGCGGTTCACGACCGCCTCGCGTTCGACCACTCGGCGTTCGCGCCCGCGACCCTCCTCACTGCGGCGTACGTCCACGCCGGGTACGACCACCTGCTCAACAACGTCGGCGGCTACCTCTCGCTCGCAGTCGTGACGTACCTCGTCTGTCTCACCGCCGACCGCCGGGCGTGGTTCCGCCGGACGCTCCCCGTCTTTCTGGTCGTGCTTCCCGTCGCGGTGAACCTCACCAGCTACGTCATCCTCGAATCGCGCTACCCCGGTTCGACGCCGATTTCGCGGGGGTTCTCGGGCGTCGTCGCGGGGTTCGGCGGCTTCCTGCTCGCGGCGCTCGCGGTCCAACTCCGGGCGAACTACTCGCGGGCGACCGCGTTCTTCGTGTGTCAGTTCGCGATTCTCCTCCTGCTCGCCGAACTGCTCTGGATTTACGCCGACCGCGTGAGTCCCGTCGAGGGCGGGGCGGTCGTCGTCGGCCTCGCGTTCGCGGTGTCGGGTATCGTCTCGCGGGGCCACCGGGCCGGTCTCAGCGACGACCATTTCCAGCAGGTGGGACTCGACCTCGTGTACGTCGGACTCGTGCTCTCGCTTCTCGTCTGGCTGGTCTACGGCCTGTTCCCGGCTCAACCGCTCGCCGGGGGGACGTTCACCAACATCTTCGCCCACGGCGCTGGATTCGTGGAGGGCGGCCTGCTGGCGGGGCTGACGCTCGTGGCGGTCCGGCCCTGAACGGCGGTCCGGCCCCGAAGTGGTTCTCGCAGTTCGATTCGCCGCGCTTCGAAGGGTTTATCCGCGCACTGGCCCTCAGACACCAGTAATAACCATGTCGGACAAACCCGCCTCGATGTACCGGGAAATCAGCAAGCCTGCGTACACCCGACGAGAGTACATCACCGGGATTCCCGGTTCGAAGATTGCACAGCACAAGATGGGCAACATCGAATCCGACGAGGACGACTACCCCGTCCAGATTAGCCTCAGCACCGAGGAGGAGTGTCAGCTCCGCCACGGCTCGCTCGAAGCCTCGCGCCTCTCGGCCAACCGTCACCTCCTGAAGGAGCTCGGCCCCGAGAACTACAAGATGATTCTCCGGAAGTTCCCCCACCACGTCATCCGGGAGAACAAGCAGGCGACCGGCGCGGGCGCGGACCGCGTTTCGGACGGAATGCGCCAGTCGTTCGGCAAAATCGTCGGCACCGCCGCGCGCGTCCCCCGCAACGACCGCATCTTCACCGCGTGGTGTCAGCCCGAGGACGCCCCCGTCGTGAAGGACGCGCTCCGCCGCGCGTACAACAAGATTTCGCCGCCGTGCCGCATTACCGTCGAGCGCGGCGAGGAACTGCTGGTCGCGTAAGTCGATTTTCGTTGCCTTCTTTACGTCGTTTACAAGTCGTGAGCTGTCGGCACGCTCGTCTCCTACCGAGCTGAGACGGTTCTCCGGGGTATTCGGCGCTCCCGGGGACTTTCGCCGTCGGTAGACCACCGTGCTACCCGGGTGGCGTCCAATCCACGTCACTTGGTCAGCAAAACCTCCGTAGCCCGCGCTGGCGAAGGTTATATGACAGCTCGCTACGATTTATAACTACGAATGTCTCCGTCGCTCCTCCGCATCGGCCCGTCGGCGTGGCGATTCGCGCTCGTCGGCGCACTCGCTTCGCTACCGGTCACCGCTCTCGTGAATCGACTTCCGAACTCCGAGGCGGACATCGCGGGCGGCATCATGATTGTCGGTGCGTTCATCGCGGGCGCCATCGCCGTACTGCGCTCGACGGACCCGGAGGCCGCCGGACTTCGTGCCGGTCTTCTCAGCGGCGTCGTCGCAATACTCACACCGCTCGTAGCGCCGGACGGTCTTTCTGTGGCTGGCCTGATAGCGTGGCCATCACCGCACGTACTGGTGGCGTTGGCCGTCGTAGCGCTCGTTCTCGCCTCGATGTTCGGCTTGGTGTGCGGTCGAATCGGTGGCTGGGTGGCGACCACTGTTACTACTCGCTGGACAGCGACCCCGTCGTGACGACGGTACGACCGACCGTTCGACGAACGCGCTGTCTCGACAACGGTACTCGGAATCTCCAACAGCGTCCATCGACTTTCGATACCGCGGTTCGATTCAGTGGAGGGACGTGGAGTTTGACTCCGGACGGCCATCTCTCACGACGTTGACTCCTGCGGCGGCTAAAATCAAACCACAGAGCGTGAAAATCGCGATGAGAGCCGTACCGAGAAACCCGGAGGACGCTCCGAGACTGTAGCCTGCCACCACGAGCTGTGCCCGTCCGGTTGCGACGAATCCCAACGGGATGACGCCTATCGGAACCATCGCCACCCCGAGAACGATGTCCCCGACTCGCCGCTGATTCACGAGTGACACGATGACCGGCTTTCGCTTGGCTTTTTGGCCCTTTGTCCCGTTCGTTTATCCACCTTTTTACCCACTCGCTCCCTCGGATAGCGTATGCTCACTCTCGCGGTCGCCTACCGAGAGGAGACGTTCGAGCGCATGCGCGACCCCCTCGCCGAGCGCGGCATCGAAGCGCGCCACGTCCCGACGGAGGGCCGAACAATCGCGCTCACCGACTCGCCGTGGGACGCCGACGAGTTCGACGCGGGGTTTGTCTACCCCTCGCGAGCGATGGAGGGCGGGGTGCTGGACGCTCTCGTCTCAGTCCCGTGGGTCAACGACCGCGAGGCGGTGCTCACATCGCGGAACAAGGCCGGAGTCGTCGCAACACTCGACCGTGCCGGAGTGCCGGTGCCCGAGACCGTCCTCGTCTCGAACCCCGCCGACGAGTCCGACCTCCTCGACGCCTTCGACCGCTTCGACCCGCCGGTCGTAATCAAGCCCAACTCCACGACTCGCGGGGTCGGCGTGGCGAAGGTCGGCGACGCCGACTCGTTTCTCGGCGTGACCGACTACCTCGATTTGGTCCACGACTACCGCGCCACGGGCGACAAGTCGTTTCTCGTTCAGGAGTTCGTCGCCGACGCCGCCGACTACCGCGCGATGGTCGTGAACGGCGAGTGCGTCGGCGGGGTCGAACGCCGACTCCCGGCCGACGCGCGCGCGTCCGGCCACTGGAAGCACAACGTCCACCGCGGCGCGAAAGCGACCGGCGTGGACCTCCCGGCCGACCTCCGGAGTCTGGCCGAGCGGACCGCGGAAGCCCTCGATATTCCGCTTCTCGGGGTCGATATCCTCGTCTCGGAGGACCGCGCGGTGGTCTCGGAGACCAACGCCCGGCCGACCATCGACGCCGAGACGAAGTACGACGCGGGGTTCTACGACAGGCTGGCCGGGCTGATTCGAGAGACCGCGGAGAACTGAGACAGAGCCGACTACTGCACGTCGATGTCCGCCGAGTCGTCGCCGCGCTCGAACGTGACTTCGAGGATGCCGTTGTTGTACGTCGCGGTCGCGGAGTTCTCGTCTACCTGCGTCGGGAGGCGGACGCGCTCGTCGTACTCGCGGTGGTCGCTCGCCGCACTGATGGTCAGTATCTCGCCGTCGCACTTGAGGTCGATGTCGTCCTTTTCGACGCCCGGAAGGTCGGCGATGACGCGGACGTGCTCGTCGTCCTCGTGAACGTCCACGTGGGTCTCGGTGCCGAATCCGGTCTGGCCGCCGCGCTCGACCTCCATGTCGAACTCCCCGCCCATCATCTCGTTCATCACGCGCTCTATCTCCCGAAAGAGGTCGTCGAAGGGGTCGTCGCGGTCGTCTCTTCGCATATTCCGAACTACGGAGCAAGCGGGCAAAAGCCTTTGGCACTCGGGGGTCGTTGCCGCGCTCCGGGCGAGCGAGTCGCCGAGCGTCGAATCCTAGACGCCGAAGCCGGACCCCGCGAGTCGAATCCCGGAGACGGAGGACGAACGCGGGTCGCGGCCGCGCGGCGGCGCGGCCGCGACCCGCAGCCGGTTACGTCTCCGGTCAGACTCCGCCACAACGAAACTAAATCCAGTTTCTAAATTCGGTTTTTGATACCAAATCTAGTTACTTTATCAGGGAAGGGGACGAACTGCCGACCATGAGGGGCGTGACAGGACTCGTTTCCCGGTCCCCGCACCAAGCCCGCGTCCGGGCGGTGGTCAAGACGCTCTGCTATCGGGTGTTCATGCTGTTGATAACCGTGACCGTCGCGTGGGCGGTCGTCGGCGACGTGACCGACGCGCTTAACATCGGTCTCGTCACGAACGTCGTGAAAACCGGGACGTACTACGTCTACGAACGGGCGTGGGACCGCGTTTCGTGGGGCGTGTAGTCGGGAGATGCCCCGCCCTCGGAAATAGAAGTCGAGTCTCCGACTCAGATGCCCATCCCGAGCGCCTCGTTCGTCGTCGCGATGCTCTCGGCGGCGTCGGCGGTGTTCGTCACCGCCCGAATCGCGTCTACGTTCTCAGGTACCACGTCGCTCTCCTGATGGATGGCCTGAAACAGATACAGGTCGTCGCCTTCCATCGTCACAGACTCGCCCCAGATGCAGTTCTCCCAGATGTCGCCGCGCGGGCGACCCACGTCTTGGGCGTACTCCTTGAGTTTGCCCGCGCCGTCGATGTCGAAGTGGTCGGGAATGACGAACAGCCGGGATTCGCCCTCCAGAAGCTCGCGAACCTCATCGGCGTCGGGGTCGGATTCGAGCGTGACGTTCACGCTGTGCATGTGCATCAGCGTCGCTGGCACCTTCAGCCCGAGAGTGTCGATGGCGAGGTCGGGGAAGATGGTGTTCACGTCCGGGCCGTGGTGAGAGGGGAGCGTGACCGGGTTCGGCACGATGTCGTTGATGGGACCGCGACCGGTCTGGGCGGGGTCGCCGCCGCGCCGGACCAGCGTGGCTCGGACCTTCTCGACGCCGTACTCCTCACGGAGCGGCGCGACGAGACGCGAGAGACCCGTCGTGTTGCACGAGACGACTCGGACGTGGTCGGCGTCGGTGGCGTCCGAGAAGTTCGACCGGGCGTTGAAGCTGGTGTCCACGAAGTCCGCGGACTCGCCGCCCTGATACAGCGCGGGCGTGTCGTACTCCGCGTACATCTCGGCGTTCTGCTCGCCGATGCCGCCGGGGCAGGCGTCCACCACCACGTCGCTCGCCTCGACCAGTTCCTCGACCATCCCCGCGAGTTCGACGCCCGCGTCGTCGAACAGTTCGACGCGGTCCTCGATGGCGGCGTAGAGCGGGAACTCCTTCGCCACGGCCTGCTCGGCCTCGAAGTTGGGCCGGGTCTTGGCGACGCCGACGACCTCCATGTCCGGCTGTGCGCGAACCGCGTCCGCGACTCGCTTGCCGATAGTCCCGTAGCCGTTGATTCCGACCTGTAGCATACGCCCGAAGCTCCGACGCTCTCGCGCATAATGGTTTCGGGGTCGGACGCGGGAAACTAATTCTCCTCCGAGTAAGCTTCGAAGGGAACACCTAACCCCCTCCCGCCCGACGCCCCGGACATGAGCCTGCGAGACGCGGCCGAGACCGCACTCACCCAGTGCCTCGACCTCGACGAGACCGAGTCCTGTTGCATCGTGACCGACGACAAGCGCCAGCCAATCGGCGAGGCGCTCTACGAAGTCGCCAGCCAGATTTCCGGCGACACGACCATCGTTCGCTACCCGCCGGGCGACTCGCACGGCGCGGAACCCCCCGAACCCGTCGCGGCCGCGATGGCCGGGGCCGACGTGTTCCTCGCGCCCACCACCAAGAGCCTGAGTCACACCCGCGCTCGCGGGTCGGCCAACGACGCCGGAGCGCGGGGTGCGACCCTGCCGGGAATCACCGAGGAAGTGTTCACGGCGGGTCTCGACGCCGATTACGACGAGATTCAGCGCCACTGCCTCAACGTCCTCGAACAGGTCGGCGACGCCGACGAGGTTCGCGTGACCACCCCGAAGGGCACCGACATCACCTTCGAACCCGGCGACCGCGAGTGGCTCGCCGACACCGGTATCGTCCACAACGCGGGCGAGTTCTCGAACCTCCCCGCGGGCGAGGTGTTCGTCAGCCCCGAGACCGCGAACGGCACCTACGTCGTGGACGGAACCATGATGCCCCACGGCCTGCTCGATGAGGGCCAGACGCTCGAATTCGACGTGGAAGACGGCCACGTCACCCGAATCTCCGACGACGACATCCGCGAGCAGGTCGAGACCGCGAGCGAGGCGGTCGGCGACGCGGCGTACAACCTCGCCGAACTCGGCATCGGCACGAACGTCGCGGTCACCGAACTGGTCGGCTCGGTCCTGCTCGACGAGAAGGCTGGCGGCACGGTCCACATCGCCATCGGCGACGACGCGGGCATCGGCGGCGACACCGACGCGCCCATCCACCTCGACGGTATCCTCCGAGACCCGACCGTCTACGCGGATGGCGAGGAAGTCGAACTCCCGCAGCCCTGAGTCTCACCCGACATGGAGCGCGAAATCGCGGGCCACCTCGTCCGCGGCGTCGAGGTCGGTCCCGAGACGCGGTGCGCCCACTACGACACCGACCGGGACGTGGTGGCGCTCAAATTCTCGTGCTGTGAGGCGTACTATCCGTGTTTCCGGTGTCACGGGGCGACCGCGGACCACGACGCCGAGCGACTCCCGCTCGATAGCTCGGCGTCTGCGGTTCTCTGTGGCGTTTGCGGCGCGGGCCTGACACCGCGGGCGTTCGCGGACGGCGACCACTCGTGTCCCGACTGCGGGGCCGCGTTCAATCCGGGGTGTGCCGACCACTACGACCGGTACTTCGAACTCGGCGACGCCCGACTCGACGAGTGAGGGACGTTCACCGCCCGACGAGCAGACCGTTTTCGTACCGGAATCCGGCGGACTGAAACTCCGACTGGGCGCGCTCGCGGTCGAGTTCGCCGTCGGACCCCACGAACGGAACGACGGGGTCGTTTTCGTCGAACCGGAGGTCGTCGGCCAGCCACCTCGTTCCGGCGAGCGGCGACGCGATTGGTCGCGCGTAGCCGTCGAACACCTCGTTCGCGACGAACGACTTGTCCACGAGTCGGGCGAGCGCCCGACGAAACCGCGGGTTCGCCATCGGCGCGCGCCGGGTGTTGAAGCCGATGTGATAGAACGCTCTGGTCGGCTTCGCGCTGAGTTCGAGCTCGTCCGACCGCGCGATTCGCGGCACCGTCTTCGCGCTCAGACCCGTGATGGTCGCGTCGGCCTCTCCGCTGGCGACCAGTTCTACCGCCGACACGTCCGACGACGTGACCCGAACCGAGAGGCGGTCGATGGACGCGTCCCCGAAGCGCTCGACCGCGTCGATGTCGTCGTCTCGCCAGAGGAAGTGGTCGTCGTAGCGTTCGAGCAAGAGCATCTCGCGGGGCGACCGCCGGACGAACTCGAACGGGCCGCTCCCGACCGGGTCCGGGTTGTTCCACACCAGCGCCTCGGTCACGTCGTCCTGGAGGTCGATACCCGCGATAGAGGTGAGTTCGGTCTGGTCGCTCCAGACCTCCTCGGGGAGTATCGGCAGGGTCAGCGCGCGCTCGGCGACCGCCTCGCCGGCGTCCTCGAATTCGAGGCGTACCGTCCGGTCGTCCACCGATTCGACGTCGGTGACGAGCGACGACCGGCCACGGTAGCGACTCGCGGGCACCGGACTCTCGGCCTCCCTGAGCGAGGTGTCCACGAGGAACCGATACGTGAACGCCACGTCGTCGGCGGTGAGGGGTTCGCCGTCGTGCCACGCCAGGTCGTCGCGGAGCGTCACCCTCGCGGCCCGGCCTCCGTCGGTCTCCCACTCCCAGTCGGACGCGAGCCACGGTCTGGTCTCGCCGTCGAACCGCCTCGCGAGCGGGTCGTACAGCAGGTCGGTGAACGTCCCGTGGCGTCGGAACTCCACGGCGAGCGGATTGAGGTTCTCGGTTACGCGCTGGTCGGTGAGAACCCCTCGAAACTCGTCGTCGGGTTGGGGTTCGTCGGTGTCGTCGTCGGTCCTGGCCGCGAGGTAGCCGAGCGGCGTGTTCGGGCCGTAGTCGGTCCACCCCGTGAACCGCCCGCGTCGAATCGCCTGAATCACGTCGGGTGCCACGACGGGAACGAACGGCTGTTCGCGCGCCACGATGGTCTGGGCGTCGTCCACGGCCTCGGCCCGCTCGCTCGATTCGGCGGTGCGTTGGGCCTCCAGTCGCTCGTCGAGTTCGAGGTCGGCGAATCCGAACGGATTCTGCCACCCCGACTCGCCCGAGAACGCAGAGTGGAGCAGCGGGTACAGCACGTCGGGGTCGATGTGGCTCGCTTCGGGGAACTGGCCGACGTACACGTCGAACTCCCGATTGAGGAGGACCTGTCGCTGAAGCTCTTCGAGCGCCATCGGCACGACGGTGGCGTCGATACCGGCCTCGCGACACTGCTTGGCGAACTCGCGCGCGATTCGAACCGAGTACTCGTCGCTGTCGGCGGGGACGGTCTTGACCTGAATCGAGACCTGCCTCGGCGAGGTGCGCCCGAAGACGCTCCGAACTCGCTTGATGCACCCCGCGGTGCTGGCGGCGGCGACCGCCGACCCTCCGGCCAGTAGCTCCCTGCGCGTGAACCGCGACTCGGATTTCGGGTCGGAACTCACAGTTTCTCACTCCCTGTGTAGAGTCGCCTGAATCCGACCGGTAACTTCGGGTAGTCGTCTCTCGCCACCATCCAGAACAGGCCGCCGCCGACCACGAAGACGGCGAACGTCCCGGCCACGAGGTTGCCGAGCATCCAGTCGTAGTACAGGCCGTACGGCGTGCGGTCGAACGGCGCGAGCAGTCGGACCCCGCCCGTCGCGATGTCAGCGAGCAGGTGCGACCCGTATCCGATGGCGGCCGCGCGCCACTGGCCGACGCTCGCGGCGAGCAACACGACGAGTCCCATCGCGAACAGCGAGTGGGTGATTCCCCGGTGGGTCCAGAGCGCCCCGGTCACGTACCCCCGATAGAGAAGCGGGGCGAACAGGTACCGGTCGAGGTCGGGGAGTCCCCCACAGGGAACCACCACGAGATACGGTTCGACCTGCTGGGTCCGAAGCAGAATCATGACCAATGCAACACCGAGCAGGATGTGGATGCCGTCCGCGACCATCCGACCTACTCGACTCCTCTCGGGGCGCGAATTTCGAACGTGCTTTCTCTCGACATACCCGCTACAGTCACAGGGGGCCGATAAAGCGTTGCTGGTGTCGCCGACCGGGACATACTTGTACTATCTGTGGGTACCATTCGAGAATGGTCTCACGCCGAACCGTCCGCATCGCATTCGCCGTCGCGGTCGTCGCCTCCGCACTGGTCCTCGTCGCGGGCTACGCGGGCTCGCCGGGGGAGAGCCTCAACGCAGGCGACCAGTCGGTCGAGGAGGCGTTCCGGAGCGGAACGTCCGACTCGGTCGTCGAACCGCGGGACAACATCACGGTGGTCGCCACCGACTCGAACGCCGTCGTCACCGACGACGGCTCCGGGCCGCGCGCGCAGGCCGAACTCGCCGCGTTTGCGTCCGACGGATCCGTACTGTACTACAACAACAGCCACACCCGGTACTGGGACGTGGACCCCGTCCCGAACACCACCCACTCGGTGACGTACGTGTTCGCCGACCACCTCACTGCGGACGAGTGTCACTCCGACAGCGTCTGCACGCGCAACGGCATCGAGCGCGTGAATCTCTCGACCGGCGAGGTCGAGCGGATGTACTCGCGGGTCACGCCCGGCAAGCACTCGACCCGGTGGCACGATGCCGACCGAATCGACGACGATAGGTTCGTTGTGGCCGACATCTACCGCGACAGAGTGTTCGTCGCGAACGTCTCGTCGGGCCTGACCGAGTGGGAGTGGGAGGCCCAAGAGGACTTCCCGCTGTCGGGCGGCGGCGAGTATCCCGAGGACTGGACCCACGTCAACGACGTGGAAGTACTCGACAACGGCACCATCATGGCGAGTCTGCGAAATCAAGACCAGGTCGTGTTCCTCGACCGCGAGACGGGACTCCTCGAAAACTACACGCTCGGTGCCGAGGACGACTACGACATCCTCTACGAGCAGCACAACCCCGACTACATCTCCGAGGAGGAGGGCGGCCCCGCCGTTCTCGTCGGCGACAGCGAGAACGGCCGGGTCGTCGAGTACCAGCGCGAGGCAGGCGACTGGGAACGGACGTGGTCGTGGACCGACGACCGGATGCAGTGGCCCCGGGACGCCGACCGTCTGCCGAACGGTCACACCCTCATCACCGACTCGAACGGCGACCGCGTCTTCGAAATCGACGACGAGGGCGAGGTCGTCTGGAGCGTGGACGTCGGCTTCCCCTACGAGGCCGAACGCCTCGGCACGGGCGACGAGAGCGCGGGCGGTCCGAGCGCCGAGTCCGCGGACATCCCCTCGCGCTCGGCCGACGAGAGCGCCGACGACCGCGGTCCGCTCGGCCAACTCCGGGCGGCGCTCGTGGGACTGCTCCCGCCGAAAATCGTGAACGGCATCGTCTACATCCTCCCGACGTGGTTCGGGACGGCCCAGATACTCGCGCTCGTCGCGGGCGTCCCGGCGCTGGTCGGGTGGGCGGTCACCGAGTGGCGCTGGAGCGGCCGGTCCGTAGAGGTCCGGTGGCCGATTCGGTTCCGGGAGTGAGTCTGCAGGGCGGTCGCGAGTCGAACCGTCCGGCCCGGCGGCCGCCGGGCCGGACGGTTCGGTTCGACTGATTTTGATTCGACTGATTTCGGGTCGAAGGTCGCCGCCATCGCTGACGGACGGCGGCGTCCGTCCAGACGCCGCCGTCCCGAGACCGGACGCCGCCGAACCGAGAGACATTAAACGCCGGTCTTCGCATTCGAACGTGTGATTCGCGAACCTGCCGACCGACGTCCGCTCGCGCTCGTGTTGAGCGTCGGCGTCGGTGTCGCGCTCCTCTACCTCGCGACGAACCGCTACCCCGCCCACGGCGCGGGGCTGTACGCCCTCATCGCCGAGGAAATCGCGGGCCACGGCTACGGTCTCCCCGAGACGATTCCCCACTACACCGCCGAGGGAATCCCGTTCGCGTACCCGCCGCTGGCGTTCTACGGCTTCGCGCTCCTCCTCGACGCGGGGTTCGACCCGATAGCCGTCGCGCGGTTCGTCCCGCCCCTGCTCACGGTGGTGTACCTCGTCCCGACCTACCTCCTCGGGCGGGAGCTACTCGACAGTCGAGCGCAGGGGGCCGCGGCCGCGGTGCTGGTCGCGCTCAACCCACAGATACTCGAATGGCACCTCTCGTCCGGCGGACTCGTCCGTTCCACTGGCTTTCTGCTCGCCACCTCGTGCATCTACGCGGGGCTTCGGGTGTTCCGCGACGGCGACCGGCGGTGGCTCCCCGTGGGAATCGGCCTGTTCGGTCTCACGGTTCTCACGCACCCGACCTACACCCTGTTCACCGTGCTGACCTACGTCCTGCTCTGGGCGACGTTCGACCGCACGCCGCGCGGACTCGGGGCGGGTCTCGCGGTCGGTCTCGGCGGGGCGGCGCTCGCCGCGCCGTGGTGGGTCCAAATCGTCGGCACCCACGGCGCGGACGTGTTCGCCGGGGCGGCCGGGACCCACGGCGGAGTCGGCGGCGGTATCATCTCTGGGCTGTCGGCGTGGGCGCTCGTCCCCATCGCGGCCGGGGTGGTCGCGTTCGCGGCCGGGTATCGGTTCCTCCCGGCGTGGCTGTTCGCGGCCGAGTTCTTCGTCGAGCAGTCGCGCTTCTCGTACTTCATCGGGGCGTTCGTCCTCGTCCTCGTCGCGGTCGAAGTAGTCGCGCCTCGTCTCCGTGAGGCGGGTCACCTCCGGGGACCGGGTAGCCTCCGCGACGGACGACTCGCGGGCGTCCCGCTCGCGGTGCTGGCGGTGTCGGGCGTCGTCCTCGGTTTCGGCTACTTGGGAGCCGAGATGACCGGCGCGGCGGGTCCGGACGAGATAACCCCCGAGTTCCTCGACGACGAGGACCTGCAGGCGATGGCGTGGGCGTCCGAGGAGACGGACGCCGACGCCACGTTCGTCGTCCTGGGCGACGCCGCCGAGTGGTTCCCACAGCAGACTCACCGAACCATGCTGGTCGGGCCGTGGGGCGTCGAGTGGCGCGGTTCGGAGGCGTACCAGTCGCACCTCTACGCGTTCGAGAACGCCTCGGCGTGCCCGACCGTCGATTGCGTCGAGGGCTGGACCGACAGCGTGGACGCCGAACCCGATTACCTCTACGTGCCGCGCGACGGCTACACCATCCGGGGCGAGGAGTTCGTCAGCGACGGCGCGCTGGAGCGCGACCTGCGGGAATCCGACCGCCACGAACTCGTCTACGAGAACGACGGCGTCGCGGTGTATCGGGTCGCCGGGGACTGATAGGGTCGGTTGTAATTCTTCACCGGCCCACATCCGTCGCCGGACTGTTTCCGCCCGATTCACCGGAGAGAGCGTGCTCCTGGTGAAAATAGTTACAACCGACCCTATGAGACGCTTCGGAGCGATTTCTCGAAGCGCGTCGCGCTCTCTCCGTCTGATTTCCTCGCGCCCCTCTCCCGTCCGTCCGATGCGTATATGTGCATACTTCCAGCGAATATCCGGGGCAATATACACACAGGAATGGAAACGCCTTAGTCCGGCGACGGCAACCCAACGAGCATGAGCACACCGCGGAGGCGGTCGCCGTGACGAGCGTCAAGGAGTTCCGCGTCGAGGCCGAACCCTCGCCCAACGCCCTCGGGCGCGGGGCGTTCGTCTTCACCGACGACTACTCGGTGTTCGACTGGGGCAAGATGCCCGACGAGATTCCCGAGAAGGGCGCGAGCCTCTGTTCGATGGGCGCGTTCAACTTCGAACTGCTCGAAGACGAGGGAGTGCCGACCCACTACCGCGGAGTCGTTTCGGGTGGAGACGACGGGGAGGACGAAGTCGTCTCGCTCGCCGACGCCGACGAACCGCCGACCGAGATGGCTATCGACCTGACGCAGGTCCCCGACCTGCCGCGGTCCGGACGGAACTACGATTACGACGCCTATCACGCCGCGGCGGGCGACAATTACCTCGTCCCGCTCGAAGTCGTGTTCCGGAACAGCGTCCCCGTGGGGTCGAGTCTCCGGCGTCGCGCCGACCCGAGCGACGTTGGACTCGACTTCCCCGAGTGGCCCGAGGGCGTCGTCCAGTTGGAGAAACCCATCGTGGAGTTCTCCACCAAGTACGAGGAGAGCGACCGCTACCTCTCCAGAACCGAGGCCGACCGAATCGCCGGGAAGGCCGACATCGCGGACCTCGAAGCAGTCGCGCGCGAGGTCAATCGCGTCGTGACCGAGCGCGCCGCGACCGCCGACCTGACCCACGAGGACGGCAAAATCGAGTGTCTCTACGTCGGCGGCGAGATTCGCGTTGCCGACGTGGTCGGCACCTTCGACGAGAATCGGTTCACGTTCCACGGCCAGCAGGTCAGCAAGGAGTTCATCCGCCAGTACCACAAGCGAACTCAGCCTGAGTGGGTCGAAGCGGTCGCACAGGCCAAGGAGACCGCAAAATCTCGCGGGCTGGCCGACTGGAAATCGCTGTGCGACCTCGACCCCGAACCCCTCGACGGGGGCGTCGTCGAGGCTGCAAGCGACCTCTACGCCGCCGGGACGAACGCCTACATCGGCCGGGAACTGTTCGATGCGCCCGCGCTGGAGGACGCAGTGGCGGTCGTGCGCGACCTCTGAGTTCGGGATGGGCTTTCGGGCGAACTGATTTTCGTTGGGTTTCGGCCGGTGACACGGCCGCCGGGAACCGCCCGGTGAACCGACCATCGGGGCGGGACTGAAAGGGGTCGCGCGCTGGCGGGTCGAAGGCCCATGGCCGTCTCTGCGGGCGACTATTTCCGCGTCGGTACGTTGCGGTGAGGCGCGGAAATATCCCGCAGAGCGGCCGCCAGCGCGCGAGGGCTTTCGGAACCGTCTCGGAGTTTGCCGAGCTGTCGGTTTCTCTACCGTTCGTCACGTTTCACAGCGGGCACAACGCCTAACTCCGAGCGCGGGGTCGTTCGTACCCATGAGTGGGTGGACCGGCGTCAGCGACCGTGCGACCCCGCTCGTCCGGGCCGGAATCGTGCTCGGCGCGGGACTCGGTGGGTTCTTCGACGGCATCGTGATACACCAACTCCTCCAGTGGCACCACATGCTGAGTTCCCACCCCGACCCGAGCGTGGCGACCGACCTGCGCCTGAACGTGTTCTGGGACGGTCTCTTCCACGTCGGGACGTACCTGTTCACCGTCGGGGGCGTGGCGCTGGTCGTTCGCGCGTGGCGCGCGCCGGGCGTGCCACCGTCGGGTCGGACCCTGCTCGGGGCCACGGTAGCGGGGTGGGGGGTGTTCAACCTCGTGGAGGGGACGGTGAACCACTTCCTGCTCGGTATCCACCACGTCTGGCCCGAAGGGCCGGGCGGCGTGCTGGTGTGGGACGTGCTGTTTCTGGTCTGGGGTGCAGTCTTCCTCGCCGGCGGTCTCGCGGTGATTCGGACGGACTCGACGGTCGCATCCGACCGTCGTGCGGACGAGACGCCCGAGACCGACTGAGTGACGAACCCGAACGCGTTGGGCTCTCGTACGCTCCGAACCGCAGACAGCAGGCAGAAAAACTCGGGTGCTCACGGCCCTTTCACCCCTCGCGACCGGTGATTCGGCGTCGGTGGGACGTGTCACGTAACGACAGGCGCTGAATTGCATCGCGGGACGATTCCCGGTGGACTGGACCACCGGCCGCATCGACCTCACCGTCGCCGCGAAATCGACACCGGCCACCGGACCGACGCCGACCACGACGACCAGTACGCCTCCGCCCCGACCCAGACGAGCACGACGAGCGCGAGCGCCGCGAGCGCGACGAGTTCGCCGCCACCCATCCAAATCGGCGTGACGTACATCACCGAGTTGGCGATTCGGCCGGGGAGCAGGCCCTTCACGACGAGCCACGTCCTGTCGAGGACCCCCGAGTCCGCGGTCGGTTCCCGGGTGGCGGCGTCGGCTTCGCCGTCGCCGCCACCGCCGCGATTCGATTCGAGGTCGGCCTCGCTCGCGGCGGGGCCGCCTTCGCTCTCGTCGCCCGTGTCGAGTCGCTCGGCCTCGTAGGGGAACGCGATGTCCACGCTCCAGACGATGTCGCCCGATTCGTCCACTTCGAACACGCGATTCCCGTTCGAGTCGGTGATGAGGGTGTTGCCGTTCGGTAGGCGGTCGGCGTCGCGGGGCCACTGCATTCGGGCGTCCTGCCAGACCCACGATTGGTCCCACTGCCACGCGCCGGTCTCGTTCTCGCCGGTTCGCTGGTACTCGACCACGCGGTTGTTCTCGCTGTCGCCGACGAGGACGGCCGGACCACCGTTCTCCTCGGGGATGTAATCCGGATTGTGCTGCTCGTAGAGCACGTCGTAGTCGTTCTCGTTGCCGAGGGTGCGGTTCTCGACAACACCCTCCTCGCGGTCGAGGAAGACGACCCGGTCCTGATTCCGCATGCTGACCATGATGGTGCCGTCGTCGAGCACCTCCACGTCGTTCAGGTGGGTCCAGTCCTCGGGGTAGGGTCCGCCCGAGGAGAGCGAGAAGTCGCGCTGGGCGTCCCACTCCCACTCCACCATATCGGTCGTGGTGTTGACGACGAACACCCGGTCGCGGTAGATGTCGGCCACGACGAGCCGCTCGTCGCCGAGGCGGTCGGCGTCGTGCCACCGGGTCGAGTGCTTGCCGGGCGTGATTCTGCTGTAGACGCGCTCGAGCTCGCCGGTCGAGAGGTTCGCGCGCTCGACCACGTTCCGCGTACAGACCGTGGTTGCGCTGCACTCGTCCTCCGAGAGGTGTTGGGCGGCGACGTACATCACCGAGTGGGTGGTGTTCGGCACCGGGTCTACGTCCCAGTACCGGGTGTGGCTGTCGTTGTAGTAGAGCGTGCTCCCGTTCGGCGCGAACGCGACCAGTTCGGCCCGCGCTCGCGGTCCCTCGCTCTCCTCGCCGAGCCACGTGTTCGAGTCGGTCGCGACCACCGTGATATCGTCGCGCGGTTCGGCGTCGAAGGTCGGCCGCCCATCCGACGTTTCGGCCGACGCCGAGAGGTATCCGGTGGCGACCGCGAACGCCGACGCCACGACGAGTCCGACGAACAACACCCGAACGGCGTCCCGAGCACGCATTTGGTTCGGGTTTCGCGGGAGCCGTCTTTGTTATCCGGAGATTAGCCCGAGAATCGCCGCGGTTGCGGGGGGCGCGGGGGCGCGGGAACGCCGCGGCCGGGGGAAGGTGGGGAAATCGG
>NZ_ML974130.1:446620-532352 GCF_004143485.2 Halorussus amylolyticus
TTACTCCCCCCCTACCCGCGGGGTTGCGGGGCTCCGGGGCCCCCCGTACCCGCGGCGACGGCAGGAAGGTCGGAAAGACGGAACCGCGGCGCCGGTCGCGGGTGACGGAGAAATTCAGTCGTCGGTGAGGTCGGCCGACGCCACGGACCCGTCGATGGGCGCGTCGGGAGTCGCCTCGCCGAGCTCGGGCGGCATGCCGAGCTGGTAGTCGTCGGCGTCGCCCCGGAGTTCGGTGCGCCCGCGGTGAATCGCCACGTCGTCGTTGAGGTGGAGCCGAACCGCCTCCAGCAGCACGTCGGCTTCGAGGGGTTGCCCCCGTCGCTTGACGGTCTCGATGGGCGCGCCGTCGGGCACGTCGAAGGCGCGCTGGGCCACGATGGGGCCTTGGTCGAGGTCGGTCGTGACGTAGTGGGCGGTCACGCCCGCGATGCGGACGCCCGCCTCCTTGGCCTGCCGGTAGGCCTTCGCGCCGGGGAACGCGGGCAGCAGACTCGGGTGGACGTTGATGATTCGGCCCTCGTACCGGAACACGACGTTCGGGCCGAGGATGCGCATGTATCGGGCCAGCACCACGAGGTCGGTGTCGTACTCCGCGAGCAGGTCGAGAAGTTTCCCCTCGTCGGGTGTACCGCTCCCGTCGCCGATGTCGTGGAACGGAACACCGTACTCCTCGGCGACCGGTCGGAGGTCGGGATGGTTGCCGATGACGACGCCGATTTCCGCGTCGAGGTCGCCGGTCTCGCGCGCCGCGAGGAGTCGTTCGAGACAGTGAGACTCCTTGGTCACGAGAATCGCCATCTGGCGGGTCTCGCGGTCGGCGGGGTAGCGAACCCGAACGTCCATGTCGAGGTCGCGGCCGAGTTCGTGGAGGTCGGCCCGGAGTTCGTCGCGCGAGACCGCCATTCCGTCGGTATCGACCCGCATGGTCATCCGGAACAGGTCGTCGCGGACGGCCTGGTCGAGGTCCTCGATGTTGATTTCGCGCTCGAACAGCAGGGTCGTGATGCGGGCGATGAGTCCGGTGTCGTCGTCGCCGACGACGGTAATTTCGGTCAGTTCGTGCTGGCTCATCGGACCACCCGGCTCAGAGACATTGTTGGACCGGCTACGCCCGGGAGACTGAAAAGGTGACGCTTTTGCGCAACACTCCCGGAGACATGACCACGTTCGTGCAACGAATCGGGATTCCAAAAGAGCTTTTGAGCATGGACGACCACCTTCGAGTGATGACTGCCTACACCGCCACGGTCACGGTGCGCCTGAAACACGGCGTCCTCGACCCGGAGGCCGAGACGACCAAGCAGGCGCTCGAACGACTCGGTTTCGAAGTCGAGGGCCTGCGGTCGGCCGACCAGTTCGAACTCGACCTCGACGCCGACTCCGCCGACTCGGCGGGCGAGCGCGCCGAGGAGATGGCCGAGCGCCTGCTGGCGAACCCGACCATCCACGACTACGAGGTCGCGGTCAGCGAGCGATGACGGTCGCAATCTCTCCGACACCGACCGTCTTCCGACACCACGGGAGGTGGTCGAAGTGACGGTCGCTGTCGTCCAATTCGGCGGCAGCAACTGCGACCGGGACGCCGAGCGCGCGCTCGCGCACCTCGGCATCGACGCCGAACTCGTCTGGCACGAGGACGGCCTGCCCGACGCCGCCTCGGGCATCATGCTCCCCGGCGGCTTCTCGTACGGCGACTACCTCCGGGCGGGCGCGATTGCCGCGAACAGCCCCATCATGGCGGAGGTCCGTGAAGCCACCGAGAAGGGCACGCCGCTTCTGGGCGTCTGCAACGGCGCGCAAATCGGCTCCGAATCCCGGCTCACGCCCGGCGCGTTCACCACGAACGCCTCCGCGCGGTTCCAGTGTGAGCGCGTCCACGTCCGGGTCGAGAACGCCGACACGCCGTGGACCGCGGCCTACGACGAGGGCGAGGTCGTCGAACTCCCCATCGCCCACGGCGAGGGGCGGTTCGAAGTCACCGACGACCACCTCGAAGAACTCGAACGCGAGGACCGGATTCTGTTCCGGTACTGCGACGAAGACGGCGCGGTCACGCCCGAGGCGAACCCCAACGGCTCGAAGGGGAACGTCGCTGGCGTGGCTGGCGAGCGCGAGAACGTCGCGGTGCTGATGCCCCACCCCGAGCGCATCACGCTCCCCGACATCGGCGAGACCGACGGACAGGGAATCCTCCGCGGGTTCGAGAACTGAGCCGGTCGTCGCGGCGAACTCACCCCGACGAGCGTCGCCCGTGGGCCGCGAGCAGGACCCAGACGAACAGCATGACGAGTAGCCACCCCACGACGACGAGTACGGACCACGCCGACAGCGGCCCCGCAATCACCGATAGCGGCCCCGCAGTCACCGACGCAACTCCAATCGCCGCCGCGCCGGTGGTCGCCGTCATCGCTCTATCTCCGCGGGCGCGTCGGTCGCTATCCACTGGTCGTCGCTCTCCTCGCTGTTCCGAATCTCCATCCACCCGTTCGAACAGAAGATAGTTTCGTAGTCGCCCCGTCCCTGAGACATTTCGTCTACACGCCGGGTCGGCGACCACCGGCGAACTCCCCCGGTCGCCGGGCCGCCTTCGGCGTGCCCCCCGAGCGAACACGAGGACCGAGACCGACTTTGTTATCCGGCGAGTATCCGGGCGGTACGGTCGTCCTACGTCCGAGAAGCTTCCGTTGAATCGTCCCGAGCCGACGGAAATACGCCGCTACCGGGTCGGTCGCGGAGCGAGTACGTTATCGAGTTAGCGGGAGGCTGAATCCGGTCTCGCGCTCCATCACGGCGTTCCACGTCGCCTCGCAGTCGCACGAGACCTCCGAGAACACCGAGGGGTCTTGGCGAAGGTCGAAGTCCTTGATGGCGGTCTGGACCCGGTCGTCGCAGTCGCCGCAGTTGTGCGCGCCGCGGTCGCTTCCGTGGCCGACCGGGTCCGAGACCACGATGGCGTCGGCGTCCGCGGTGTCTTCGAGCACCTCGGCGACCGACCAGAGCCACGGCGGGCGGTAGCCGTTTCGGAAGTACAGTTCGTCTACCATCGTGTACCGCTGGACGTTGGTGGGGTTCATCGAGACGGTGTGAGCGTACTCGGCGCACCTGCGAATCGACCGCTTCATGTCCTCGACGGCCTCGGATTCGGAGAGGAACGGCGGCTTCATCAGGAGGTAGGCCTTGATGCCAGCGCCCGCCTCCTCGGCGTGTTCGCTCGCCTCGATGAAGTCCTCGAAGTCGAAGTACTTGTTGACGCAGTCGTGGCGCACGCGGTCGGTCGCGGTTTCGAGACCGACCGCCACGTCGGTGTCGAGACCCTGCTCGGTGAAGTCCTCGATTTTCTCGCGCTCCACGAAGTCGGGCAGGCTCTCGACCACGATTCGCTCGCGGTCGGCGAACGTCTCGGCGATGGCTCGGCGGGTCTGTGCGCCGACTTCGCGTTCGTCCAAGAACGACCCGGAGGTGTAAATCTTGATGAGACCCGACTTCCCGTCGGCCTCGCCCGCCTCGATTTTGTCTCGTTCGTGTTCGAGACACACCTCGATTTGGTCCATCAGCGCGTCGTGGGCGACCGACCCGCCCTCGACCGATTCGGCGACGTAGCCGCACATCGTACAGCCTCCGGCGCGCGCCCACCGACACCCGCCGGTGTTGAGGATGATGGTGAGACTCTGGTAGACGCCGCCGGGCGTCTTGTCCTCGTCTATCCAGACCCGAGTCGGCTCGTGGGGGTCGTACGTCTTGTCCTTCTGGGCGCGAATAGACCGCATCACCTTGTTGTGGGCGTCCATCCCCCGCCCCTGCTCGTACACGTCGGGCGTCGGCTTGCTCATTGGGAATCGGTAGTGGTCGCCCGCGTAAATCGGCTTCGGAGACGACCCCGGCCCGACGCTCGGCGAAACGCCGAGCGTCGGGCGTGAAATATCCGAGACGAATGCGAAAACAGTCGGAGACAAATGCGAAAACGGTCGGAGACGAAACGGTCGGAAAACGAAGCTCGCGCGGTCAGCCGAGTTTGTCGTAGTCGTCCTGCTGGGAGCGATACCAGAGCGCGCCGCCCACGATGGCGACCAGCACGACCAGTCCGACGCCGCCGTACAGCAGCATCTGGGTCTGTTGGTTCGACTGTGCGGCCGACTCGGCACCCTCTGTGGCCTCGCCAGCCAGATTGCCCGCGAGCTCGAAGTTCTCGCCGTCGAACGCCGAGATGGCGTCTTCGAGGTCGCCCTCGGCGTCCGAGACGCTCGCACCGCTGCTCTCGGCGTCCGAAATCGCGGCTTCGGCGTCTTCGATGGCCGAGCGCGCCTCGTCGCTCTCGGCGGTGTACGGTCGGAACTCCCACGAGTCGAGGGTGTCGCTGTTACCGCCGTCGCGGACCTGATTCAGTTCGGTCAGCAGGTGCATCTGGGCCGGGTCGTAGGTGAAGTCCGACACCTCCGCCACGGTTCCCTCGATGGTGACCTCGACTTCGGCGGCGTTGGTGTCGCTCTGGAGCGTGTGGTTGAACGACTGGCCGTCGTAGGACTCCTGGGAGACCTTGTCGCCGCCCTGGTCGTACAGCTTGACGGTCCACGTCACGCTTTCGAGTTCGGTCTCGCCGTTGAGCGTCCACTCGTCGTACTCGCTGAACGGCCGGTCGAGCGTGTACGTCGTAGTCACTTCCTCGCCGACCTCGGCGTCGGAGGGGGCGTCGCTCGCCGACACCGACACCGCGGCCGCGGCCGGTGCGGCCGCCGAGACGACCAGCGTTGTGGCGAACAGCAGGGTCAGGAGTTTAGAATAGTGGTTCGAGTTCATCGTCGTCGTCCTCCACGAGTTCTTCCAAGTTCTCTTCGCTCTCCTCCCGGATGTCGTCGATGTTGTCCTGGGCCTCTATCGCGACTTCCTGTAGCTCCTTGATGCGCGGGACGTTGTTCACGCCCGACAGGAGAATGACGCCCGCGACGAAGTTGGAGTCGGCCACCGGGTAGTCGCCGCCCCGGACCTCCATCGAACCGGTCTGCTCCTCCAGCCACTTCCGCCCGCGCTCTATGCCTTTCCGATTGAGGTGCTGGGGCGGGCCGCTCATGACGAGGAGGGCGCGCTCGGTGCCTTCGATTTCGCAGGGCAGGGTGAGTCGGCCGAGCGCCGCCTTCCGGACGAGGCTCGTGATACGATTGGTCGTGTTGGCGGTGTCGGTGGGTTCGTCGTCACCGCCGGTGAACCGCGAGAGCAGGCCGCCACCGGAGTTGCTGTTCTCGACTTCCTCGGCCGCGTAGCCGATGGTCGAGACGCCGCCCCCGGCGAGCGTGTTGATGATTTCGCTGGAGTCCACGACGCTCTCGGCGACCTGGTCGCCGCCGCCGACTTCGCCCGCGCCGAACAGGATGCCGAATCGGCGCACGATTTCCTCGTTGATTTCGGCGTAGCCGCTGGTGATGGACTCGCCGGACTGTCGCCACGCGTCGTTGTCGAACACCATCAGATTGTCCACTTCGCGGACGAACGTCTGGAACGACCGCGCGGCGTTGAGCGTGTAGATACCCCCCTCGTCGCCGCCGGGCAGGATGCCGAGCCCGTACACCGGTTCGGTGTAGATTCGCTTGAGATGCTTGGCGAGGACCGGGGCACCGCCCGACCCCGTCCCGCCGCCCATCCCGGCGATGATGAGGAACGCGTCGACTTCGTGGACAGGGATGGTGTCGATTGCCCCCTGAATCTCGTCGATGTCCTCCTCGGCGATTTCCGCGCCGAGTTCGTTGTCTGCGCCGACGCCGTGACCTTTGACCCGAGACTGTCCGATAAGGACCCGTTGGTCCTGCGGAATGTTCTCGAGTCCCATCAGGTCCGCCTTCGCGGAGTTCACCGCGACTGCGGACCTGACGATGTCACTTCCGGTTCGCTGGTCGTGCTCCAGGAACCTGTCGACTATCTTCCCACCGGCCTGCCCGAAACCAATCATTGCGAGCTTCATTTTCCGTACCGTACTCCGTTGGGAGAAACACAACGGTGACGCGTGGTTAAGCTTTTTGGTCCGCTGGCCGACACCGAGAACGCCCTCGTTACGGAAAACCGCAAGACGGTAACGGGTCGTTACTCAAATGGCGCTATCAACTACGACTCGCGGACATGTTCTTTTAAGTTTATACGCGGCTCGATGTATCATCTCCGGGTCCGTTTGGCGCCTTCCTGAGGGTGATTCTGCGCCCGCGTCAGACGCCCGTCCGCCGCGGGCGCGCGGACAGAACCCGACCTCGAACCGTCACTTCTCGACGCCGAGATACGCCGCGAGCGTGGTCAAATCGGCCGCTTCGACGCCGAACGCGTCGATGTCGTTGTGCGCAACCGTGTTGTCCATCTTTAGCGACCGGAACTGGTCGGCCCCGAACGGGACGAACGGAATCGGGTCGGCAGCGGTGAGACCGAGCTTCGACAGCGCCATCGGAACCGGGAGGACGGTCAGCGACTTCCCCTCCGCGCGGTACGCGAGTTTTGCGACGTCGGCCATCGTCAGCACCTCGGGACCGCCGATTTCGTAGGTCTCGCCGTCGTGGTCTTCGTCCACCCCGTCGGCGAGAATCGGCACGAGGTCGCCGACCCAAATCGGCTGGAAGCGGGTCTTGCCGCCGCCGGGGAGCGCGGTGACGTACGGCGTCGTCAGCTTCTTCGTGAAGCCGACGAACTCCCCGCCGTCGCCGAACACCACCGATGGCCGAAACGTGGTGTACGCGAGTCCGGAGTCCTCGACCACCTGCTCGGCCTGTCCCTTGGCTCGGATGTACTCGGTCGGCCCGTCGGGGTCGGCACCGAGCGCGCTCATCTGGACGATTTTTCGCACGCCGTGGCGCTCGGCCGCCTCGATGACGTTCTGCGTGCCGCCGAGGTGGACCGCCATGTGGGACGCTCCGCCGGAGGGCTTGAACAGCGGCGAGAGCGACACCAGATTCACGACCGCGTCTTGGTCCTCGAACGCGGCCTCGATGGAATCGACGTCGGTCACGTCACCCTTCGCTCGCTCGACCCCGGCCGGGAGGTCGGCGTCGTCGGGGTCGCGCGCGAGGACGGTCACGTCGTGGCCGCGGTCGTCGAGTTCGGCCACGAGGTTCGTCCCGATGAATCCGGTTCCTCCAGCTACGAGAATGTTCATATACGGGATAGGTAGCGACGGCAAGTAAAGGTACTGGGCCACTCCTTGTCTCGGTATCGGGCCATTCTCTGCCTTGGTACCGGGACACTCTGTCACCCGGTTCGAGCGAGTCGCGTCCGCGGACGCGACTCGCTCGAACGCCCGGTCCGGATTTCTACTCACGCTTCGCCTCGGACCCACAGCCATTTATACCGAGCCGCGACCACCTGCGAGTATGCTCATCACGCTGGAGGGCCTCGACGGGAGCGGTAAGACGACGGTGTGGGAGGTGCTCCGCGAGGAGTTCCCGGAGTTCGTCTACACCCGCGAACCGACCGACACGTGGTACGGCGAGGCGGTCGAGCGGTCGGTCTCCGACGACGACGCCGACCCCGTCGCCGAACTGTTTCTCTACACCGCCGACCACGCCGCCCACCTCTCGGAGACGGTTCGCCCCGCGCTCGAATCGGGCGAGGTGGTCGTTTCGGACCGCTACTCCGACTCGCGGTACGCGTATCAGGCGGTCAGCATCGAGGGCGCTGTCCGGCGACCGCTCGAATACATCCGCGGCATCCACCAGCCGTGGACCCGGCCGCCCGACGCCACCATCTACCTCGACGTGGACCCCGAGACGGGCGCGGCCCGGAGCGGCGCGACCAACAAGTTCGAGCAGGCCGCGTTTCTGAGTCAGGTCCAGAGCAACTACGAGCGCCTGCTGAAGGCCGAACCGGAGCGATTCGTCCGGGTCGATGCGACCCAGTCGCCCGAAGCGGTCCTCGACTCCGTCGTGGACGTGGTGGCGCGACTCCGCGACGACTTCGACGACGCCGACGAGTAGACTTCTTGCGCTCTCGGTAGGCCTTTTGCGCTCTCACCCGTACGACGAGTATGGCCGACGAGGACGCCGGTCGCTCGCGGGAGCGTTCGCGCTCCCGCGAGCGCAACCGCGGTGCCGACGAGAAGCCGAGCTTTAGCTTCTCGCTCCCGCCGATGTCGCTCCCCGACGTTCGGCTTCCGGACCGGATTCGGCTCGTGTTCCCGTTTCCCGACCCGCCCGAGAAGGTCGCTCGTCGCACGCGCGTCCGAGCGTCACGGGTCCTGCTCGTGGTCGCGCTCGCCGACGCGCTCGACTTTGCGGCGATTTTATGGGCCGGGCCGTCCGGACTCCCGTGGATACGAGCGGCGCTCGGCACGCTCCTCTCGGTGACGTTGGTCGGACTCCCCGGTCTGCTGTACGCGTGGGAGCTACTCGCGGTGTTTTTGGGGTTCGGCTGGCTGACGGTCGCTCCGACCCTACTGCTGTTGACGGTCGCCCGGTTGGTCGTTGGGCGGTGAGCGGGGGAACGGGCCGTAGCGGGGCGGGAGTCGAATTCTAGGAATCAAAGTGCGTTTAGCTACCACACGCAAGCAAACGGCAGGCCTTTTATCCTCCTCGCACGCAGGTCCAGGTGTTATGAGCTACGACAAGGTCGAAGTCCCCGAAGGCGGGGAGAAGGTCACGGTCGAAAACGAGGGCGAGGACGGACTTCACGTCCCCGACAACCCCATCATCCCGATTATCCACGGCGACGGAATCGGACAGGACGTCGGCCCGGCCGCCCAGAAGGTGCTCCAGAAGGCCGCCGAGGAGACCGGCCACGAAGTCCACTGGATGCGTCTCTACGCTGGCGAGAGCGCACGAGAAAAGTACGGCGAGGACGTCAACCTCCCCGACGAGACGGTCGATGCCATCCGCGAACACCGAGTCGCTATCAAGGGGCCGCTCACGACCCCCGTGGGCGCTGGCTTCCGCTCGCTCAACGTCGCGCTCCGACAGACGCTCGACCTCTACGCGAACGTCCGACCCACCTACTACCTCGACGGCGTCCCGTCCCCGATGAAAGCGCCCGAGAAGATGGACATGGTCACGTTCCGCGAGAACACCGAGGACGTGTACGCCGGTATCGAGTGGAAGGCCGGCACCGACGAAGTCGAGAAGGTCCGTGACTTCGTGGAGGACGAAATGGGCGTCGAGGGCGTCATGCACGAGGGGCCCATCGGTCTCGGTCTCAAGCCCATCTCCGAGAAGGGGAGCAAGCGTCTCGTCCGCGAGGCCATCGACTACGCCATCGAGAACGACCGCGACAAGGTCACGCTCGTCCACAAGGGCAACATCATGAAGTTC
This sequence comes from Halorussus amylolyticus, assembly GCF_004143485.2. GTDB lineage: Archaea > Halobacteriota > Halobacteria > Halobacteriales > Haladaptataceae > Halorussus > Halorussus amylolyticus. The sequence continues at coordinate 455,887 of NZ_ML974130.1, forward strand.
ACCGAGGGGCAGTTCGGTGACTGGGGCATGGAGGTCGCCGAAGAGGAGTACGACGACGAGGAGGTGTTCGCCGCGCCTGATTCGCTCTGGGAGGAGCAGGACGAAGTGGACATCCCCGAGGACGCCGTGATGGTCGAGGAGCGCCTCGCCGACGCGATGCTCCAGTGGATGCAACTCCGGACCGACGAGTTCGACGTGCTCGCCATGCCGAACCTCAACGGCGACTACCTCTCGGACGCCGCGGGTGCCCAAATCGGCGGCCTCGGCATCGCGCCCGGCGCGAACTTCGGTGACAACCGCTGTCTCGCCGAACCGGTCCACGGCTCCGCGCCCAAGCGCGCCGGTCAGAACATGGCGAACCCGACTGCGCTCATCCTCTCGGGCCGTCTGCTGTTCGAATACCTCGGTTGGGACGACACCGGCAAGCTCATCCGCGACGCCGTCGAGGAGACCATCTCCTCGGGCAAGGTCACCTACGACCTCGAACGTCAAATCGAGGGCGGCGAGAAGCTCGGTACCAGCGAGTACGCCGACGCAATCTGCGAGAACATCGAGAAGCTCTCGTAAACCCACTTCGGTCGCTTTTACCCTCTCTCCCGTTTTAATTTCCACGACAGATGGATTTATAAAATGACGCGAGAGTGTAACTCGTATGGGAACGAGCGACATCGCGGGGAAAGCGCGCCGATTCGACAGGTGGCTCGGCGCGCAGTACGATAGGCTCCTCCACCGAAAGCACCGGGTCGAAGCGGCGTACTGCGAGCGGCGCGCCGAGCGGGCGCGCGCTCGCGGCGACCTCGGTGCCGCCGCCGACTACTACGAGCGAGCAAGCGGCTTGCGGGGGCGACTCGGCGACCACGAGGCGTCGGCCGAACTCGGGATGGAACTGGGCGCGGTGGCGCGCGAGACCGGCGACCTCGACGCCGCGCGTCGGGAGTTCGAGCGCGTGGCGGAACTCCACTCCCGGCGGCGGAACGCCCCCGAGGCGCTCGACGCGATGGAGGCGGTCGTGGAAGTCGCCGACGAGCAGGCCGACGACGACGGTCTCGCGGAGTGGTGGGGGAACGTGATGATGGTCCTCGGACAGGCCGAGGCGAGCGACATCGACGACGCCCGGCGCGACGAACTCGTCGCGGCGTACGCCGACCGGATTCACTCCGAGGACAGCGCGGGCCGCCTCTACGGCTTCGCGCTCGACGCGCTCGCGGACGGCGACGACGAGACGGGCGAGCGCCTGCTCGACGCGACGTGGGAGCGCCGCGAGGTCGTCCGCGAGGAGGTGGACGTGTTCCGGGTCGTCCTCGCGGCGGGGGTCGGCCGGGTCGCTCACGCCGAGACTGCGGGCCGGGACATCGACCGCGACGCCACGCTCGACTTCGTCGCCGACCACCGCGAGAAGCTCTCCGAAGCCGCGACCGCGCTGTTCGCGCGACTCCGCGACGGCGCGACCGACACTGACCCGGAGACGCTTCGGGCCGACTTCGACCCCGACGAACCCGCCGACCTCCGGACGCTCGAAGGCGAGGTCTTCGGGCGGTTTCTCGAAGAGCTGTAGGCCGTCCTACTCCTGCCAGTCGGGGTTCGTGCGCGGCGGACTGAAGATGTCCACGCCGGTCACGGTGTCGTCGCCGCGGTTCACCGCCGAGTGGGGTTCGTCGCTCGGGATGGCGTACGAGTCGCCCGCACTGACTTCGATTTCCTCGCCGTCGACGGTGAACGTCAGCGTCCCGCCGGTGAGGTAGCCCGTCTGCTCGTGGTGGTGGCTGTGTTCGGGCACGGTCGCGCCGGGTTCGATTTCGAAGTGCTGGACGTTCATCTCCTCGCCGCCCGCGAGTATCGAGAGGTGGACGCCTTCGACGGCTTCGGTCGCTTCGACGGAGTCTGTGGGTACGACTTCCATGCATAGTGGTCACGCTCGCTCGTACTAAAAGTTCGACTGTGGGCAATCCGACCCGAGACGGGGTTGCATGCGCGGATTCGGCGGCGTGCCGCCGAATCCGCGCACGTGTCGGCTACTCGGATGGGACGGCCTTGTAGAAATTCTTAAACTGTGATAGATTTTAGAATCATGCTGAATACAGGCCGCGTATCCACCGTTCTCTTCCCGATTGAGCAGACTGCTCTGCCCCGGGTATCAACGAGCTTGCAATATCATACCGTGTACCGACCACAACGTTATCACTCTCATTCCCCTCTATCACAGAATGGCAGACACAAAGAAGGGCCGAGACAAGCAAGCCAGTGACGCAGCGAATCGCCAGCGAGAGCGGGAAATCGAAGCGTCGCGTGAGCGTGCCGACGAAGCCGAACCACCGCGCGACGGGCGGGACGAATCTCGACGTGAGGGGAACGAACCTCCAGACTCGCCTCGGACGTGTCATCGTCGTGGCTGTACTGAGCCCGCGACGTTTGTCGTCCTCGAACGCTATCAAGAAGAAACCGGCCACGGCGCCGTCGAGGCAGAAGCCTTCTTGTGTACAGAACATACCGCCGAAGAGAGCCCGACGAACCTCGATACGGCCTATGCTGACTACGTGTTTCGTGTCGAGTCCGTTGCGTAGACAGGTATCCCCGACACGGCGTACCTGAACAGGTGACTCACTCGATAGGGGGCCGAACCACAACCCAACCATCGTGCTGGATACATCCTCTCTATTCAGCACGCGACTGTTATCACTTGCCGAGGATTTCGACAGAGCCGACGCGCCCTACCGCCCGAGGTCCTCGTGGGCGCTCGACAGGTGCCGGGACGCGAGCGCCGCGAGCAGCGAGAGTTCGCCCGCGAGCGCGCCGACCGCGATGATTTCGGCGAGCGCGTCGGCGTTGGCTCCGGCGGGGTCGCCGCCCCCTCGGAGTCCGAGCACGTCGAGCGCCTCCGACTGGGTACCGAGCTTCGTTCCGCCGCCGACCGTCCCGACCTCCAGACTCGCCAGACTCACACTCGCGTAGAGCGCGTCCTCGCGCGCTTCGACGGTCGTGATGGCGTTCGACCCCTCTACGACCTGCGCGGCGTCCTGTCCCGTCGCGAGGAACGCCGCGGCGACCACGTTCGCGGCGTGGGCGTTGAAGCCGAGGCTCCCGGCCTTCGCGCTCCCGACCAGATTCTTCCGGGTGTTGGCCTCCTCGATGGCCTCCGGCGTGGTGTGGAGTCGGTCTTCGACGGTCTCGCTCGGGATTTTCACGTCGGCGGTCACGCTCCGACCTCGGCCCTCGACCGCGTTGATTGCGGCGGGCTTCTTGTCGGTGCAGAGGTTTCCGGAGAGCGCGACGAGCGAGGCGGGGGTCTCGGCCTCCACGACTTCGGCGGCCTCGCGGGTGGCGATGGTCGCCATGTTCATCCCCATCGCGTCCTTGGTGTCGTAGACGAATCGCAGGAACACCGAGTCGCCGACGACGTAGGTGTCCACGTCGAGGAGTTCGCCGTGGCTGGTCGTGGATTCGGCGGCCTCGCGGAGTCGGTCGCGATTCTCGCCGACCCACGAGACGACTTCCTCGGCCTCCGCGATGCCCGCGACCCGAAAGACGGGCGCTCGGGTCATCCCGGTCTTGGTGACTCGGGCGTCCGCGCCGCCCGCCGTGGCGATGACCGAACACCCGCGGTTCACGCTCGCGACGAGCGCGCCCTCGGTAGTCGCCAGCGGGAGGTAGTAGTCGCCGTCGGCCGCGCCGCCCGCCACCTCGACGGGACCCACGACGCCCATCGGAATCTGGGCCGCGCCGACCATGTTCTCGACGCTGGTGTCGGCGGCCAGTTCGGCGTCGAGCGCGTAGTCGCCGACCACGTCGAAGTCGGCGTCGGTCTCGGTTTCGAGCAGGCGGCGTCGGGCCGCGGCCGCAGTCTCGGCGTCAGCGCAGTCGTCGAGTTCGTGGAGTCGCAGTTCGCCCTCCCGGACCCGGTCGGCGAGGGTCGCGGGGTCGGTCGAGTCGGGGGTGTCGGCGTCCGAATCGGCGTCGGTCATGTCCGGATGGTCGGCGGGTCGGCCCCTAACAGTTCTCATTCTCGCCGGACCGACCACTTTTTCGTGCCCGCCCGACCACTTTTACTTTCACCGCGGACATGCCCGGGGTTTATTTCCCCGGCGTTCGAACTCGAAATCGGTTCCCGGACCGCCGCGCATCGTTCGGCGGACGTTCCTGCTTGCGGGCAGGAGACCGCGGCGTTCGCCGCGGTCTCCCGCCCGTTTCCCCGGAGGTGTGGTGGACCGCCCGCGTGCCCGATTCGGTCTCCATTCCCGTCTCGGCGGCACGCCGGGCAGTCGCTCGCGGGTCGCCGGATGAGCGACCCGCGAGACTCGCGTCGGTCGGGAACCGCCCCCTGTCATCCTTCGACCGAAGCGCTCGACAAATCGCTCGTTCTCAAAATCTGCACGTCGCTCGTTCTCAGAGTAGCCTGTACCGACCCCGACTCTCGCTGACCTCGCCGCGCCGCGCCAGCTTTTCGAGCGCCTCGCGCACGTACTCGCCCGGAACCCCGCGCTCGCTCGCGTACCCGACCACCTCGTCTTCGGTCGGTCGGTCGAGTTCGCGCAGGGCGTCCCGAACCGTCTCTTTCCGGGACCCGCCGCGAGTGCTGGCCGACCGGTTCTCGGCGCGCTCGGCCGCGGCCGCCACCTCCTCGGCGTCGATACCCGACGCTTCGAGGAACTCGTCGTCGGAGACGCCCGCGTCCTCGACCCGGGACTCCATCTCCGCGAACGAGTCGAGTTCGGCGAAGGCTTCGCCCTCGCCTCGTCGGTTCGCGAGCATCGACGCCCGGACCTCGCGGGCGTGGTCCTCGTCGTCCGTCTGCACGAATTTCTTGAGTTTCTCGAACTTCCGGCGCTTGCCACACCGCAGACACTGGGTCGTGTCGGGCCGCCCCTCCACGATTTTGAGCGCCCCGCAGTCGCTACATCCCACGACGGCGTACATGGGTCTCTCTCGGGCCGCTTCCTACGTGAACGTTCGGACTCGGCACCTCTCATGGCGACCTTTTTATCGCCCGCCGGACACACCTCCCGTATGAACGAGTCCGAACTCGCCGCGAAGATAGACCACACCGTCCTCGGCCCCGAGACGACCGTCACCGACGTGGAACGCGTTCTCGACGAGGCCGCCGAGTACGGCATGAACGCCTGCATCCCGCCGTGCTACGTTGCCGAGGCCGACGAGTACGCACCGAGTGTGACCCTCGCCACCGTCGTCGGATTCCCGCACGGCCAGCACGCCACCGGGGCCAAGCGCGACGAGGCGGTCCTCGCGTGGGAGGACGGCGCGGACGAACTCGACATGGTACTCAATATCGGCCGCCTGAAGGCCGGAGAGACCGAGGCGGTCCGTGAGGACATCGAGGAGGTCGTCGCCGCGGTACCGATTCCGGTCAAGGTAATTATCGAGACCGCGCTCCTGACCGACGACGAGAAGCACGCCGCGTGCGAGGCCGTCGCGGAGGCCGACGCCGCGTTCGTCAAGACCTCCACCGGGTTCGCCGACGGCGGCGCGAAGGTCGCCGACGTCGAACTCATGAGCGAGTACCTCCCCGTGAAGGCGAGCGGCGGCATCGGCGACTACGAGAAGGCGAAGGCGATGCTCGACGCCGGGGCCGAGCGAATCGGCGCGAGTTCGGGCGTCGAAATCGTTGCAGACTTCCGAGACGCCGACAACTGACCCCGCGAGCGGTCGAACCGAGCGCCCGCTGGCGATAGAAATACAGCGTTACGCCGGTCGTTCCGAATCTCGAAGCTTACACCCGTCGCTCGAACCTCGAGACCGCTCTCGCAAAGCCGCTCGAATCACGAAAAAGGTCTGGGAATTCAGTCGTCGTCATCGCCCGAGGGCGAGCCTTGGCCCTGCGTGGACATGCTCGACGCGCCGCTTCGGGCAGTTCCGGCCCAGCGGTTGATGTTGTTGGCGACGTAGTCGTGGCCGCCCCACCCGAACGCGATGCCGACCGCGAGCGCCACGCCCGCCGCGAGACCCCACGCCATCGCGCGAGCGAACAGGTAGAGTATCTCCACGTCGATGCCCATCGTGTCGAGACCGATGACGAGGGCGACGAAGTAGAGGAAGAATCTGACGCCGTTGGCGAACCACGACGTGTACGCGGTCTCGGTCGCCGCGCGCGTCCGCTCTATCGCGTCGCCGATGAAGTCCGAGACGATGAACCCACCAATGATAACGACCAACCCCGCGATGAACGCCGGAAGGTACGACACCGCGGTCGAAATCCACTCCGACAGAATCGGAATCGCGAGCGTGTTCGCGGCCGCGAGGATGGCGAGCGCGTAGACGAACCACGCGCCGACGCTGCCGAGGAAGTTCGACACCGCGTTTCGGGAGTCGCCGAACATCCGACCGAGCGGCGTGTCGCGTGCCTGTTTGTCGATTCCCGCTCTGTCCGCTACGCCAGCGACGACCCGCCGGACGGCCCTCCCGACGACCCATCCCACGAGCAGGATGAGTATTGCACCGACGAGTCGCGGAATCGCGGCGATTATCTGTGAGAGGGCGTCGCCGAGCCAGCCCGGCAAGTCGCCCAGCACGCCGTCTTGCTGTAGTACGAAGTGCGCTTTCATGGTTTTCTCGCCGGATTCGACCGGCACACGTACCACGGACCCGACGCAGTTTGTTGTTGGGTGCCTACTTTCGGAGTGCGAGACCGGCGCTGAGGCGGGTCTTCGGGTCGCGACCCCCGTCTCGGTTTCGGACACATCGAACGCCGAACACCTCCTCGACTGGCGGTTCGCTCGAACTGCAACCGTGTGAAAAATAACCCGGAGCTGACACGTGAGCCGCGCCGGTTCGGCGCTCCTCTCAGCGACGGAGAAACGGCGGAGAGAGCGAGCGTTCCGACCGGTAATCGGTTTCCATTGACTGTCAGCGCCCGGACGAGTCGGCGGGTCTCGGATTCGAGCCGGGATTCGTGAACTGATTTACAGCAAACTGGTTCGTTCTCGGAGGGGTGAAACGGTCCCTTGCGCGAGGTCAGAGGACGAGACCGGTCACGCCGAACGTCTCCAGCAGCATCCACCCCACGAACGCGGCGTAGGCCGCGAGCAGGGCGTACGCCTCCCGGTCGGTGAGTTCGAGGTCGGTTCGCATCACGCCGAACAGCAGAATCGTGGCGATGGTCAGCGCGCCCATCATGGGCGCGGCGACGCCGAAGTCGATGGCGGTCGCGCCCACGAGCAGGATTCCGACCGGAATCGCCACCAGCAGGTCGAAGACGTTGCTCCCGAGGACGTTCGCGAGGCTGGTCACGTCGCTGTCTTTCTGGGCGGCCCGAACGCTCACGAAGGCGTCGGGGAGGCTGGTGCCCGCCGCGACGACCGTCAGCCCCCAGAAGAAACTCGGCGTTCCGAAGGCCTCGCCGAGACCGAGCGCGGCCCGGACGAGTCCCTCGACGCCGACCAGAATCACGACCAGACTCACCGCGAGCGTCCCCCAGACCCGAAGCTGGCTCACGCCTCCGGTGTCGGGTTCCTCGCGCATGTCGCGGGCGTCCTGGTACTGAATGAAGATGTACAGGCCGTAGAGCGCGAGCGGAAGCAACACCAGCGGGCGGGTGAGTTCCCCGGCGAGTCGGCCGTCTGCCACCGGGTAGTAGATGACCGCGAACGAGAACGTGAGCAGCAGGACCGCGACCGAGAGCATGTAGAACTGCGCCTCCTTGTAGACGAGGCTTCGGTTCGACTGGAGTCTCCCCTGTCCGGCGAGCGCCGCGGCGGCGGGAATCACGAGGATGTTGAAGATGGCCGACCCGACGATGGCCGCCACGCCGAGCTCGAACTCGTTGTGGACGAGCGCGGCCAGCACGACGCTCGAAAGCTCGGGAAAGCTCGACCCGATGGCGGCGATGATTGCGCCTTGGATGATGGCCGGGACGCCGTAGTAGGCCGCGAGTCGCTCTGCGGCGGCCTCCAGACGGACGCTGCCCTGCCAGACGACCGCGGTGGCGACTGCGGCGAGTGCGAGATACCCGGCGATGGCCAACATGTCCAAGACTCGCCCGCGGCGAGTCTTGGACGTTACGGAAATCGGAGACGGGACACGACGGCCGTTCTAAGGGATAACGCTAAGTAGTCGGGCTGAGAAACCTATCGAAAGATGGACTTAAACGCCAACGGACCGCTCGATACGATACGAGAACAGGGCGACGGATTCGGCGTAATGCTGGCCGTCCTCGCAGTCGCGTTCCTCGCGGTGGGCTACGCTGGCGGGAGCGTCCTCGCTGGCGAAGCGGTCGCGGCCCAAGCGTGGGTCGTTCCGGTACTCGGCGCGCTCGGCGCGTCGTTTGCCGCGCTGTCCGTCCGAAGGTGAGCCGTCGCGAACCCGAATCCGTCGCGTTTTTGGCCGCGTAGTCCGAACGTTCCACAGCGAATGGCCCGCTACCACATCGAAACCTACGGGTGCACCTCGAATCGGGGCGAGAGCCGCGAGATAGAGCGACGGCTCCGAGACGCCGGACACCACCGGGTCGAGGGGGCCGACGAGGCCGACGTCGCCATCCTCAACACCTGCACCGTAGTCGAGAAAACCGAGCGCAACATGCTCCGGCGGGCCGAGGAACTCGAATCCGAGACGGCGGACCTCATCGTGACGGGGTGCATGGCGCTCGCCCAAGGCGAGGAGTTCCGGCAGGCGGGCGTGGACGCCGACGTGCTCCACTGGGACGAGGTCCCCACCGCGGTCACGAACGGCGAGTGTCCGACCACGACGCCCGACGCCGAACCCGTGTTGGACGGCGTCATCGGAATCTTGCCCATCGCTCGGGGGTGCATGTCCGACTGCTCGTACTGCATCACCAAGCAGGCGACCGGGAAGATAGACTCGCCGCCCGTCTCCGAGAACGTCGAGAAGGCTCGTGCGCTCGTCCACGCGGGCGCGAAGGAGATACGGATTACCGGCCAGGACACCGGCGTCTACGGCTGGGACACCGGCGAGCGAAAGCTCCACGAACTCTTGGAGCGAATCTGCGACATCGACGGCGAGTTCAGGGTTCGGGTCGGGATGGCGAACCCGAAGGGCGTCCACGGCATCCGCGAGGAACTCGCCGAGGTGTTCGCCGAAAACGAGAAGCTCTACAACTTCATCCACGCGCCGGTCCAGTCGGGGTCGGACGACGTACTCGGCGACATGCGCCGCCAGCATCAGGTCTCCGAGTACGTCGAAATCGTCGAGACGTTCGACGAACATCTCGACTACTGGACGCTCTCGACCGATTTTATCGTGGGCTTTCCCACCGAGACCGACGCCGACCACGCCCAGAGCATGGCGCTCCTGCGCGAGACGCGCCCCGAGAAAATCAACGTGACTCGGTTCTCGAAGCGCCCCGGCACCGACGCCGCCGACATGAAGGGTCTCGGCGGGACCCTCAAGAAGGAGCGCTCGAAGGCGATGACCGACGCCAAGATGGAGGTGGTCGCCGACGCCTACGACGCGATGGTGGGCGAGACCCACGAGGTGCTGGCGGTCGAGGACGGCACCGCGGATTCGGTCAAGTGCTACGACGAAGCGTATCGGCAGGTCATCGTCCAGAACGCGCCGGAGTACGGCGTCGAGGTCGGCGACTTCGTGAACGTGGAAATTACCGGCCACAGCACGGTGTACGCGTTCGGCGAACCGGTGTGAACTCCGCTGTCAGTTTCTCGCTCGCTCGGTCTCGCCGCCGACCAACTGCTCTACGTTCTCGTCGTCTTTCCACTCGCCGAGTTCCTTCGGGTCGATGTGGACGAACACGTCGTCCACCTCGTCGAGGTCTCGAATCGCCTCGACCACGTCGGTCTCGATATCGTGGGCCGCCATGAGCGTGCGGTCGCCCTCGACCTCGATGTGGAGGCTCACGTCTATCTCCGGGCCGACGTAGTGGGCGATGACGTCGTGGGCACCTTCCACGTCGGGGTGGGCGAGCGCCCGGCGCACGATTTCGACCCGGAGGTCTTCGGGCGGCGCGCTCCCGACGAGGTAGTCCACGTTGTCTTCCACGATTTCGTACCCGGTGTAGAGGATGCCGAGCGCGACCGCTCCGGCCGCCACCGGGTCGAGAATCGGGTAGCCGAGGTTCGCGCCCGCGACCCCGACGAGCGCCGCGCTCGCGGTCAACACGTCGATGCGGTTGTCGAGCGCGGTCGCGCGCACCGCGGGCGACCGCACGCGCTCGGCGACGTTCAGGCAGTAGCGATACAGGCCGATTTTGACCGCGGCGGTCCCCGCGAGGACGACCAGTGGGGCCGGACCCGACGCGACCGCGACGTCGCCGGAGAGGACGCTGGTCGTGGCCTGCCAGAGGACCGCCCCGCCCGCCGCGAACACCCCGACCGCGACGAACAGCGAGACGAACGGTTCGATGCGCTCGTGGCCGTGCGGGTGGCCGAAGTCGGGCGGTTGGGTCGTCAGGTAGAGGCCCGCGACCACGACCATGCTGTAGGCTACGTCGGCGAGGCTGTTGACCGCCTCCGAACCCACCGCGAGGCTCCCGGTCGTCCACCAGACGACGCCCTTGGCCGCGACCAGCGCGACGTTGACCGCCAGCACGAGCGCGCCGACCCGCCGAACGGCCGCTCTTCGATTCATCGGGCGTGGCTTTGGCCGCCGGAAAGAAGGGTGTATCGTTCTCCTCGGTCGGTCGTACCGTTTCGACCGACCGACGTCAACAGCAGGCCGCGCTGCCGCCGTCACAACAGGCCGAATTGCTGCCGTTACCGCAACAGCAGGCCGCATTGCCACCGCCACAGCAAGCCGCGCCGCCACCGCAACACCCGCCACAACAGCAGACGACCGCGACCGCGGTCGTTTCCGAGTCAGTACAACAGTCGGTCTCGCAGTTGTCGGACATCGCACTCGCTGGTAGGCCCCGGACATGGATAAAGAAGTCAGCGTCCCGAGAGAAAGGTGGTTTCTCCGCCGAAACTCCCCGGTGGCGTTTATCCCGTTCGCGCGCCAAGGTTGTGGTATGACCGAACGCTCCGCCGACGCTTCGGGCGACGACTGGCGTCGCACGTGGCACGCGGTCCGCGACGTGCTCGGTTCGAAGTGGGCGTTCCACGTCGTCCGGGCGCTCGCGGTCGAGGAACGAGGGTTCAACGACCTCAAGCGCGACTTGGCTGGCGTGACCGCCAAGACGCTCTCGGAACGACTCCGAGAGCTTCGGTGTCTCGGATTCGTGGAGAAGGAAGTCCACGCCACTTCGCCGCCCACGACGACGTATCGCCTCACCGACTACGGCGAGTCGCTCGCCGCGATTATGGGCGACGTGGAATCGCTCGTAGACGTGGTCGAGTGTCGCGACCGAGACTGTCCCGTTCCGGCGACGACCACGCCCGAATGCGCGTGCGACTGCTAATCACTCGATTCGAACCGCGCCGTCGCCCGACCCGTCGACGCCCTCCTGCTCGGCGAACGCCTTGCGGAGTCGGTCGTAGGTGTCGTCTATCGCCTCCACGACGACCTTCGTGTCCGAGATGACCGGCATGAAGTTGGTGTCGCCCTCCCATCGGGGTACGATATGGGTGTGTAGGTGGTCGCCGATTGACCCGCCCGCGCCGCGTCCGAGGTTCAGCCCCGCGTTGAAGCCGTCGGGCGAGAGCGCGGTTTCGAGCGCGTCGAAGGTTCGCTGTTTGAGTCGCGCGTGGTCGAGCAGGACTTCTTCGGAGAGGTCGGGGTACTCCCCGGTGTGGACGCGGGGAATCACCATGACGTGACCGGGGTTGTAGGGGTAGTTGTTGAGCATCACGAACGCCCGAGGACTCCGGGCGACCACGAGGTTCTCGCGGTCGTCGTCGCGCTCGGGGAACTCGCAGAACACGCAGTCCACGCCGGAATTTTTGTCGTCGCGCTCGACCCACTCGATTCGCCACGGTGCGAACACCTGTTCCATGTCGGGTCGAACGTGCGCGAGCGCTTTAGCTTTCGGCGATTCGGTGCGGCCGTCTCACGCTTCGAAACCAAAGTAATCGCCGATTGAATCGGGACGGTCCCGAATCCGACGCCCTACCGCCGCCAGTAGGTGGGCGTGAGGATGACGAGCACCGACAGAATCTCCAGCCGTCCAATCCACATCAGAAACACCATGTAGAGCTTCGCGGGGGCCGAGAAGTCGTGGAAGCTGTTCATCGGCCCGACGATGCCGACGCCCGGTCCGATGTTTCCGAGCGTTGCGATGGCGACGCTGATGGCTTCGAGACCCGAGAGGTCGAGACCCATCCAGAGACCGTCGAGGAAGATGACGACGGTCGAGACGGCGAAGATGGCGAGGAACGTCAGCACGAAGACGAACACGCCTCGGAGAGGCTCCTCGTCCACCACGTCGTCTCTCAGCCGAACCGGGCGGACCGCCTCGGGATGCACCGTCGTAAACAGTTCTCGCGCAATCGTCTTCCGGACGAGGACCCACCGGACGATTTTGATGGACCCCGCGGCCGACCCCGCCGACCCGCCGAGGAACATCGCCAGCAGGAGGACGGTCTTCGCCGAGGCGTCCCACGCGTTGAAGTCCATGCTGGCGTACCCGGTGGTCGTCACGATTGCCGCGGTCTGGAACAGGCTCTGGCGGAGCGAGTTCTCGAAGTCGCCCGAGAGCTGACCGATGCTCTCGGGCACTCGTTCGAGACCCGCCCCGGTGAACAGCAGAATCGCCAACAGCGCGCCGATGACGCCCATCGAGGCGAGATACGCCCGGAACTCCGAGTTGCCGGTGAGCCGGTCGGAGTCGCCGTTCAGGACGTGCCAGAACAGCGCGAAGTTGGTCCCGGCGACGACCATGAACCCGATGACCGCCCACTGAATCGCGGGCGAGAAGGCCTCGATGCTCCGGCCTTCGGGCGAGAACCCGCCGGTCGGAAGCGTCGTGAGCGCGTGGGAGACCGCGTTGTAAAAGTCCATGTTGTCCGCGAACCCGGCGAGGTGGAGTCCGTAGTACACCGCGATTGCGGCCACCGTGAAGCCGACGTAAATCTTCCACAGCGCGCGAGCCGTGTCCTGAATCCGGGGCGTGAGCTTTTCGAGCGACGGTCCCGGAGCCTCGGCGTCCATCACCTGCGCGCCACCCACCGAGAGCTCGGGCAGGATGGCGACCATCAGCACGATGATGCCCATCCCGCCGAGCCACTGGGTGAGCTGTCGCCACAGCAGTATCCCGTGGGAGTGGCGCTCGAACGAAATCTCGCCGAGGACGGTCGAACCGGTGGTCGTGAAGCCGCTCATGCTCTCGAACAGCGCGTCCACCGGGTGGGCGACCGTTCCCTGCCCCGCGACCAGATACGGAATCGTCCCGAGGACGGGAACCGCGAGCCACGTGAGCGCCACCAGCAGAAACGCCTCCCGGTGGCCGAGGTCGTCGGCCGAGCGGAGTCGTTCGAGTCCGACGCCGAGCGCCGCCATCACGACTATCGTCACGACGAACGGGAGGACGCTCTCGCCGTAGTAGAGCGCGACGGCGGCGGGGAGGAGCGGCGTCACCGAGAGGTACTTGAGTATCGTGCCGACGAATCCCAGGGTCGCGCGGTAGTCTACGTACACTCTGTCACTTCCTCTAGCCTTCTCTCTGAACTCCACTACCGTATACCCGACGAATCTCCCGGACGGCGCAAATACGCCAGTGAGTGGGTCTCTCCCACGCGTTCGCGGCGGTCGGGCGTTTCGACCGCGAACGCCCATTCTGGTATTTAAACCCTTCGGCCGTTTCACGGGGTTTTTGTTTCATTACTCAGTCTAACGACGCTATAAACGGTTTCGTCGCCTCTCGTCAAATATCGGGGTGAAACCGCCATACGTGAACCTGATGAACGGTTCGAACGCCCCCCAACGGAAGGGGGTTTTTATGCTCATATCAGCGCAAGGAGAGACCGAGAGGAAAGTCACCATGGCAACACAAAATCCGGGCTTCCAGGCGATAACCGAATCGTGCGACGAATGCGGCCGCGACACCCCGCACGAGGTCTCCGTCCAGATTCGCACCGAGAGTCAGAAGCGCGAAAACGCCGAGTTCTCGCGCGAACCGTACCGCGTCACAGAATGTCAGGTCTGTGGCGACACGTCGAGCCAGCGGATGAACAACGCCTGAGCCGAGGGGGTAGTGGGTCGAGCGGGGTGTGGGACGATGGGGGGTCGGGTCTTCGCGACGACTCGACGCGACACGCGGTTCGAACGCGACTCGAAAACGAACTCGTTTTGCGGCGCTACTTCGTCGTGACTTCACAGCCGTCTTCGGTCACGATGACGGTGTGTTCTTTCTGGCTGACGAGACGGCCGTCGTCCTCTTTCAGGACGGGGTAGCCGTGAACGACGTTGCTCATCTTGAGGCGTCGGAGCGCCATCTCCGCGCGGGGGGCGTCGAGCCATCGCGTCGCGAACGGGAGCGTCTTGAACTCCTCGGTTATCTGGTCGAGCGCCTTCCGGGCCTGCCGGTCGCGGACCGACCCCTCGCGTTCGAGCGCGAAAATCTGCTCGTCGTTGCCCTCGGTTACCTTTCCGGTGCCGTCGGTGGCGAACGGTTCGATGGCGACCACGTCGCCGACTTCGAGTTCGACGCCCTGGGAGACCGCGCGGTTCGGGATGTTTGGCGAGACGTGCTGCTGGTACTGGTCGAGACCGTGGCCGGTGAGGTTCACCACGGGGTTGTAGCCGTAGCCGTCGATGACCGACTCGATTTCCGCGCCGATGTCGCCGGTCTCGACGCCGGGTTCGACGAGGTCGAGCGCGGCGTCGAGCGCCTCGGCGCTCGCCTCCGCGAGTTCGGGGTTCCCCGAGAGGTCCACCGTAATCGCGGTGTCGGCAATCCAGCCGTCGATGTGGACGCCGATGTCGAGGTTGACCATCTCCTCGCCGAACTCGGTCTCGTCGTCGGGGGCGGGCGTGGCGTGGGCGGCCTCCTCGTCCACGCTGATGTTGACCGGGAACGCGGGCTTGCCGCCGAGTTCGCGGATGCGGTCTTCGGCGTACTCGGCCACGTCGAGGTGGCTCGCGCCGACTTCGACCCGTTCTGCGGCCTCCGAGCGGACTTGGGCGAGAATCTCGCCCGCCTCGCGGTGCTTCTCGTACTTCTCGGCTTCGAGGTCGACCTCGGTGTCGCTCATGGCTCTTGCTTTGCCCGAATGGGGGAAAGAGTTTGCGTCTCGACTCGTCTCGCCGAAATCGCTTTCGAGACGAGTCCGAATCGCCCGCGTGCGCCACTGCGACGCCTCCGTGCGTCCACATGTCACCGATTCGGTTAAGGCCGACGTACCGAGTCCGTAACTCGGTGGTAACGCGGGTAATAGGCCGTCAACGCCCCGAACGGTACGAAACGGTTGGTCCCGTTTATTGGCGGTTCTGGCGATATGACTGGACGCCTATGCAACGAGAGACCGGTGCGGTATTGATGGCGATGCTCCTGATGCTCGCCGGCGTTCCGATGGCGACGCTCGGGGGTCCGTCGGACGCGACAGACACGAACGGAGTCACACTTCAAGACACGACCGTCGAGCGACTCGAACTCGCGAACGCCACGGTCGAGAACGCGACGATTGAGGAGATGAACGTCGAGTCGGTCGAAATCGAGAATCGCGACGAGACGCTCGACGACGCGACGCTCCAGAACGTCACGCTCGGGGAACTGTCCTTCGAGAACGTGACGATGGAGAGCGTCGAGACCGACGACGAGTCGCTCTCCCAGCAACTCAGCGGGAACGCCTCGGTCCAGGAGGTCACGGTGCAGGACCTCACCATCGAGGAGATGAACGTCTCACAGCTCACGGTCGAGAGCCTGACCGTCCAGACCGACGGTGAGGCGACCGCCGAGGAGACCACGGCTGAGGAGACCGAAACCACGACCGAGGAGGAGGAGGAGGACGCTGAGGAGGAAGACGCCGAGGAGGACGAGGAAACCACGACCGAGGAGGACGAGGAAGATGACCTCGGCGCTGACGACGAAGAGACGACCGAGGAGGAAGCCGACGGCGCTGACGACGAGGAGACCACGACCGAGGAAGACGACCTCGCGCTCCAAGACGAGGAGACCACGACTGAGGAGGAAGACGCGGCTGACGACGAGGACGAGACCACGACCGAAGAAGACGAAGCGGACGACGAGGAAGAAACGACGACCGAAGAGGACGCGGAAACCACGGTCGCTGACGACAATCAGACCGCCGAGATGGACCAGGAAGTCGAGTCGGTCGAAGTCGAGAGCGCGACCATCCAGACCGTCGACGTACAGGAGATGATGGTCTCGAACATGGTGGTCGAGAGTCTCGACACCGGTGCTGACGACGAGGAGACGACCACCGAGGAGACCGAAACGACGACTGAAGAGGAGGATGCTGAGGAAGAAGACGCCGAGGACGAGGAAGCCGAAGAGACCACGACAGAGGAGGAGGACGACGACCTCGGCGCTGACGACGAAGAGACGACCGAGGAGGAAGCCGACGGCGCTGACGAAGAGGAAACCACGACCGAAGAAGACGACCTCGCCCTCCAAGACGAGGAGACCACGACCGAAGAGGAGGAGGAAGATGCGGCTGACGAGGAAGACGCCGAGGACGAAGAGACGACCACCGAGGAAGACGCCGCTGACGAGGAGGACGAAGCTGACGACGAAGAGACGACCACCGCGACCGACGGCGGCCAAGACGGCACGGTCATCGAGAACGTCTCGGTCGGGACCGTAAGCGTCGAGAACGCGACCGTCGGGTCGGCCGCGGCCGAGGAGTCGAGCGTCGAGGAGGGCCAGGTCGCTATCCTCTCCATCCAGGACCTCTCGGCACCCTCGGAAGTCCAGCAGGGCGACAACTACACCGTCGAGGCGACCGTCTCGAACGAGGGCGGCGACCAGGTCGTCCAGCAGGTGTCCTACCGCATCGAGGGCAACGTCGTCGATTCCGACCTGACTCAGATTCCGGCCGGGAACTCGACCACGGTGACGTTCAACATCACCGAAAGCGATATCGGCGCGTTCCCCGCCGGGGAGTACACCCACGGCGTGTACACGCTGGGCGCGAACCAGACCGGTAATCTGACCATCACCGAAGCGAACGACACCGCGGACGGTGGCGCGGAGACGACCGAACCGGGTAACGAGACCACGACCGAAGACGAAGACGGTGAGGACGAAGAAACCACGACTGAGGAAGACGCCGCTGACGACGAGGAAACCACGACCGAAGAGGAGGACGACGAAGCGGACGGTGAGGACGAAGAAACGACGACCGAGGAAGACGCGGCTGACGACGAGGAAGCCGCTGAGGACGAAGAAACGACGACCGAAGAGGACGAGGAAGAAGACGAACTCGGCGCTGACGACGAAGAGACAACGACCGAAGAAGCCTGACGCAGCTTTCGGGTCGAACTGACGCAACTTTTCTTTCGACCGCGCCGCCAGTCACCAGCGGCGCTACTCGCCGCTGTCAACCGCGGTCTGCATGTCGTCGCTGTTGAACGCGCTCCCGGCCTCGCCGTCGGTGTCGAGGACGATGACGCCCGCTCGCGACCCCGTGAGTTCACCGAACTCCTCGATGGCCCGGTCGGCGGCCGCTTGGGCACCGTACCCGGCTTCGAGGTGGCGGACCGCTCGGCGGGTCAGGGTCGCCTTGGCGATGTCCTCGCCCGCGCCCGTGGCGCTCGCCGCGCCCGCGGGGGCCGCGAAGAAGCCGCTCCCGATTTGTGGCACGTCGCCGACCCGGCCCGCGAGCGCGAGCCACCGGCCCCCGGTGGAGGTCGCCGCGGCGAACTCGTCGCCGTCGAACGCGACCGCGCCCACGGTGTCGCTTCCGCCGAACTTCTCGCGGAGCCAGTCGAGGTGTTCGCTCGGCGACCCGTCGGGGGTTTCGTAGTCCTCCCATCGCTCGCGGGACTGCTCGGTCCAGAGGTCGGCGTCGGTCTCGACGCCGAAGTCGGCCGCGAGTTCGACCGCGTGGTCGCCCGAGACGAGGACGTGCGGGGTCTCCTCCATCACGACGCGGGCGGCCGACACTGCGTGTTCGACGCCGAGCATCGAGCAGGCTGCGCCCGCGTCGCGGTCGCTGGTCATCACGCCAGCGTCGGTCCGAATCTCGCCGTCGCTCTGGACCGCGCCGCCGACTCCGGCGTTGAATCGGGGCGAGGATTCGAGGACGTGGACCGCGGCTTCGACCGCATCGACGACTGACGACTCGCTCGCGCCCGCCGCCGCGGCGTCGTCGAGGACCGCCTGTCTGGGTTCGGGTTCGTCGGGGACGCCGCCTGCTCCGCCGTGGACGATGACCTTCATGCACGGAGGTGGTTCGGGAGAGACCTTAAGCATCGGTCAATCGGCAGTCCGGGCGGCGCGGCGTCTCGACGGCGTCACCGGTGCGGTCGGGTGTCGCGGCGTCACCGGGTGCGGTCGGGCGTTCCAGCCTCCTCGGGCGGCGGCAGCCAGAAGATGTCGAGCGAGAGCGCGAGCGTGAACGGGAGGACCCAGACGAGGATGAGTGCAGTCCCCGTGTCCTGTACTCCTTCGCCGCCGAAGCCGACGAACCCCGACAGCAGGATGGTGGTGACGAGGTAGATGAGCGGCACGAACAGCACGGTGTACACCGCCGCGCCCCACGCGGTCGAGAGCCTGAGCCGGAAGAACCGGATTGCGACCGCCGCGACGAGGGTGTTGACGACGATGATTATCAGGAAGCCGATGAGGGTCGCGGCCTGTGACATCGTTACCTGCCCCTTGGTGTCGGGCGGTCTTGTGAGTACCGGATTCGGCGGTTCGACCGGGCGCGTCCCCGGTCGCCGAAAGCGGGGGCCTCGACCGGAGGATTCACCACGCTCGCCCGCCACCGACCACCAATGACGCCGACGCTCGAACGCATCACGGTCTACCCGGTCAAGTCGCTCGACCCCGAGACCCGCGACTCGGCGCGACTGACCGAACGCGGCGCGCTCGCAGGCGACCGCGAATACGCCATCGTAGACGCGCCCGCCGACGAGCCTCACGACAGGGCGACCGCCTCGGTTTCCGGCAACGGCGACTACATCAACGGCAAGCGAACCGCCGCGGTCCACCGGCTTCGGTCGTCGTTCGACTCCGAGGCGGGAACCCTCACGCTTCGCGTGGAGGGCGACGACGACTTCCGAACGTTCGACCTCGACGACCGTACGGAGCTAAACGACTGGCTGAGCGACTACTTCGACCGACCGGTGAGCGTCCGCCGGGAGCCGGCAGGCGGCTACCCCGACGACGATTCGGCGTCCGGCCCGACCGTCATCTCGACCGGAACGCTCCGGGAGGTGGCGTCGTGGTTCCCCGGAATCGGCGTCGGGGAGATGCGCCGCCGATTCCGTGCGAGCCTCGAAATCGGCGGCGTGCCCGCGTTCTGGGAAGACCGCCTGTTCGCCGACGCCGGCGAAGTCGTCGCCTTCGAAATCGGCGACGTGCGATTCGCGGGCGTCAATCCCTGTGCGCGGTGCGTGGTCCCGGCCCGAGACCCCGACACGGGCGAGGAGACGCCGGCGTTCCGCGAGACGTTCCTCGAAAAGCGCGCCGAGACCATGCCTGAGTGGACCGATTCGGACCGCTTCGACCACGACTATCGGCTGATGGTCAACACCAACGTCCCCGAATCCGAGTGGGGCGCGGAGATTTCGGTCGGCGACGAGGTTCGAATTGCGGGCGTCGAGTCCGAGGAGTAGAGCCGATAAAACGAGCGACTAATCCATCGACGCGGACGCTTCGGAGGCGTCCGACTCGTCGGACGCCTCCGAAGCCCCGGATTCGGCGTCGGCCGCGTTTGCCCGTCCTTTCTCCACCGCTTCGAAGCCGCGTTCGAGGTCTGAGAGCAGGTCCTTGGGGTGTTCGACGCCGACCGACACCCGGAGCAGAGCGTCGGTGATGCCGAGTTCCGCGCGCTCCTCGGCGGGAAGCGGCGAGTGGGTCATGCTCGCGGGGTGTTCGATGAGGCTCTCGACGCCGCCGAGGCTGACCGCGAGCGTGAACTCCTCCAAGGCGGCGACGAACCGCTCTACGTCTTCGAGGTCGCCGTCGATTTCGAACGAGAGGACGCCGCCGTGGCCGTCCATCTGTTCGTCGGCGAGTTCGTGTTGGGGGTGAGATTCGAGTCCGGGGTAGTGGACCGCGGCGACCGCGTCGTGGGATTCGAGGTAGGCCGCGACTTCCGCGGCGTTGGTCTCGTGCTGGCGCATGCGGAGCGGGAGCGTCTTTAGCCCCCGAAGCACCATGTAGGCGTCGAACGGAGCCATCACGTTGCCCATCCCGACCTGCTGGAGGAAGCCGATTTCTTGGGCGTAGTCGTCGTCCGAAACGACCGCCACGCCGCCGAGCGAGTCGCTGTGACCGTTGATGTACTTCGTGGTGCTGTGGACCACCACGTCCGCGCCGAGTTCGAGCGGACGCTGGAAGTACGGTCCCATGAAGGTGTTGTCCACGCCGAGGAGCGCGCCGCCCTCGTGGGCGATATCGGCCATCGCCTCGATGTCGCAGAGTTTGAGCAGGGGGTTCGTGGGCGTCTCCATCCAGACGAGACTCGTCTCGGGACGCATCGCCGACCGGACCGTTTCGGGGTCGGTCGCGTCCACGAAGTCCACCGCGACGTTGAGTTTGTCGCGGAAAAGCTCCTTGAGCATCGTGTTCGTCCCGCCGTAGAGGTCGTCGAACGCCACTACGTGGTCGCCGGGTTCGACCGCGGCCATGACGGCCGCCACGATGGCGCTCGTCCCGGAGGCGAACGCCATCGCGTGTTCGCCGCCCTCCAGGGCCGCGACCCGCTTTTCGACCGCGTGACGGGTCGGATTCGAGAGTCGCGTGTACAGAAATTCGTCGGCGTCGGGGTCCAAGTCCTCGAGCGCGGTATTCATATCGATGCCCTCGACGGCGAACGTCGAGGCGAGGTGTATCGGCGAGGTCACGTCGCCCACCCCGTTCGAGAGGTCCGGTTCCTCGCCGTGCGTGACCGCGAGCGTTTCGAAGCGTTTGGCGTCGGACTCAGACAGATTTTCAGATGACATGCACAACCATACCATCGTTTCACGACGAGCCATTTGATTCCTTCGACTATTTAATGCGCCGAAAGAATGTCTCGGGTCGAAAGATTACCGCCGAGTATACTGGCAATAACTGCCGAGGTATGCGGCGAAATTTCAGACGCGCACAATACCGAACCGAACTCGCGCGCGGTCACGACGCTCTCGCGTAGACGTTCTCGGTCCGGGTCTCGCCGTCGAGATGGGTCTCGGCTTCGCCGGTCTTCTCGAAGCCTCGCTCCTCGTAGAACGCGTTGCCCATCTCGTTTTCGGCGAGTACCATCGCCTGCATCGTCTCCGCGCCCATCTCTCTCAGTCGTTCCTCCGTGGCTTCCAGCAGGGAGGTTCCGATGCCCTCGTGCCATCGCTCGGGGTGAACGTAGAGTCGGAGCACGTCGCCCTCGCCGTTGTCTGTGGCTCCGTGCGCGAACCCGAGAATTTCGCCCGCTCGCGGTTCGCTTCGCTCTCCGCTCGCGCTTTCCGAGTCGCGTTGCGACTCGCTCGCGACCAGACACACCTGCTCGTCGTCGCCGATGATTCGGTTCATCGCGTCGTCGGCGTACCACTCCGAAACCGCGTCCTCGATGACCGATTCGGGCACGACGTCGGCGTAGGCGCGCTTCCACGACTCGCGGGCGACCGAGCGAATGGTCGAGATGTCGTCTTTCGTGGCGTCTCTGATTTCCATGCGAGTGAGTGCCACGAGGAAGGTGGTAGCCGTGACGGTCGGTTTCGTCGGGAATTCTGGTTGAAGGATGAGGGTTGGGGTGCACGGTCGGACGACGACCTTATGCGACGGCGCTTTGACGTGAGAACATGACCGAAGCCACATTGGTCCGGGCGCGAATCAAACCCGGAAAGACCGAACGTCTGCGCACGTGGTTCACAGAACTATCAGACCGTGAAGACGAAGTCCTCGAAACCCTCCATCACGAGGGGATGTACACCGAAACTGCGTTTATCGAGACCACCGACGACAGCGACTACTTCTACATGTTCATGGAAGCCGCCGATATGGAGGTGGCCGACGAGGCTGGCGACGAAGAAGCCTACGAGATAGACGAACAGCACCACGAGGTGCTGGCCGAGACGCTGACCGACGACGACCGGAAGTTCGAATCCATCGGCCACTTCACGAACCCGGACCGGACCTGAGAGCGAAGCTACCTCGAAGCAAGTGAACCGGGAAAGTCGCTCGCGTCCGGAAAAGAGGACGTTCGCTCAGTCGTCGCCCGAGGCCGCCGCGCCGCCACTGCTCACGCCCGTGCCCGGCCCCACGTCGATACCGAGTTCCTCCAATTTCTCGTCGGGCACCACGCCGTCTTCCCAGCCGCGGACCTCGTAATACTCGTCTTTGAGTTGGTCGAGTTCCACGAGCGAGCCTTCGGAGCCGCCCTGTCCCGGAATCGCCTTGGGTTCGCCTTCCACGAACCGGACCGGCAGGTCGTCGTCGCTCCCGTCGAAGCCGACGAGGTTGTTGTAGTAGCGTTCGAGGTTGTAGATGCGCTCGCCCGCCTCCATAATCTCCTCCTCGGAGAGGTCGAGGCCGGTCATGCCGTTGTACTGGAGGACGTACTCCTCGACGCCCTCCGCGAAGGCGTTGAACTTGCAGATGTCGAAGCTGTCGGAGACCGCGTGCATGTCCTGGAAGGTGGCGCAGAGTTCGCCTTTCCCCTCGGGTTCGTGGGGGTCGACCTTCTCCGGGATGCCGAGAATCTCGGCGGCCGGGGTGTACCCCCGGAGGTGGCACGCGCCGCGGTTCGAGGTGGCGTAGCCGATTGCCATCCCCTTCATGCCGCGCGGGTCGTAGGCCGCCATCGTCTGGCCCTTCACGTCGAGGGACATGTCCTCGTCGCCGAGTTCCTCGGCCGCGCGCTTCGCACCCTCCGCGAGGAGGTCGGCGAGGTCGTCCTCGCGGTTGGCGACGCGCTCTATCATCTCTATCATCGTCTCGGTGTCGCCCCAGTCGAGTCCTTCTTCGAGGTGGCCCTCCTCGGTGGCTTCCATCGCCATCGCCATCGTGTTGCCCATCTCGATGGTGTCGACCGCCATGTCGTTACACCGGTCTATCATCATCGCGACCTTGTCGCGGTCGTCGGTCATCGAGTTCGGGCCGAGCGCCCACGCCGACTCGTACTCGTAGGACTCCATCCGGATGTTGTGGTCCTCGCCCTTGTGGTTGACCTGCACCTCGACCTCCTTCTTGCACGCCACGGGGCAGGAGTGGCAGGTGGGTTCGTCCACGAGGATGTTCTCGCGGACGTTCTCGCCCGACACCTTCTCGGCGTCGATGTTGGGTTCGTCGGCGTCGCCCTCGGCCTCGCTGCTGGTGGAGGTGTACTTTGCGTTCCGGGTCGGCAGGCCGTCCATCTCCTCGGTGACGTTCATCAGGACGTTGGTGCCGTACAGCGACAGGCCGCCCTCGTTCGGCGCGGTCACGTCGGACTCCTGAATCACGCGCATCGCCTGCTTGTGGCCCTTCTGGAACGTCTCGGAGTCGGCGGGCTTGGGCATCTTGGTCGAGGATTTGACCACGACCGCCTTGAGGTTCTTCGACCCCATCACCGCGCCCGTGCCACCTCGGCCGGAAGCCCGGTCGTCCTCGTTCATGATGCAGGCGTACCGGACCTGATTCTCGCCGCCCGGTCCGATGGCCATCGCCGAGAGGTTCTTGCCGAACGCGCCGTCCATCTTGTCTTCTATTTCGGCCATCGTATCGTGGACGCCCCATCCCCACATGTGCGAGGCGTCCCGGAGTTCGACTTCGCCGTCTTCGACGACCGCGTAGACAGGGTCGTCTGCTTTCCCCTCGAACAGCAGGCCGTCGAACCCGGACCACTTGAGTCGCGCGCCCGACCACCCGCCGTGGTGCGAATCGGTCACGGTGTTCGTGAGCGGCGACTTCGTGACGACCGCGATTCGCCCGCTCATCACGGTCTGAGTCCCGGTGAGCGGCCCCGTCATGAACGCGAGGAGGTTGTCCGAGCCGAGCGGGTCCACGTCCGCCCCGTTGTCGAAGACGTACTTTACCCCCAGCCCTCGCGCGCCGATGTACTTCCGAGCGTCGTCGTCGTCGATACCCTCGTAGCCAACGGCCTCCTCGGAGAGGTCGACGCGAGCGACGTGGTCTTGGAATCCGCCTAAATCAGTCATGGTAACGTCCTATAATTGTATTAGGCCGGAAACGTGTTAGTCATTGCCGTAATGGCGTAACCGGAATAGGTTACGCCCGACCGAGGTCGAGTTTCCCGACCGACACCACCGTCTTTTATCGGTGCGCGTGCGAACGCCGAGTCGATGAACTTCGACCGTCTCCGCCCGCCGGGGTGGCTCCGCTGGGTCGGCGTCGTCGCCGTGGCTGGCGTCATCTTCTACAGTTCGGTAATCGAGCCGCCGAGTTCGGGCGTGCCTCACACCGGCCCGCTCGGACTGTTCGGCTTCGACAAGTGGCTCCACGTGCTGGCGTACGGGGGACTCGCAGGCGCGCTCGCGACCGCACTCGCCCCCGGTCGCGGGGTCGGCCGGGCGGTCGTGCTGGCGGCCGCGCTCGCGCTCGCGTACGGCGTCGGCATCGAGTTCGCACAGGCCGTGGTCCCCACGCGGGCGTTCTCGGTCGGCGACATCCTCGCGAACGTCGTCGGCGTGACGGTCGGGGCGGTGTGCTGGCGGACGGCGTTCGCGGTCACCCAGCGACTCGAAGCCGCCCAGACCGCTGAGACGAACGCGGGGCGGTGAGCCTCCGGATGTACGCCCGTCTCGACGCCATTCCACAGCCTCTTAACGACCGCCGACCCAACGACGGGCACGAATGAGAGTCGTCGTCCCCTTCGCCGCCAGTGAGCCGAAGACCCGACTCGAAGGCGTGCTCTCCGCCGCCGAGCGGTCTTCGTTCGCCGAAGCGATGCTCGCGGACGTGCTGGCGGCCGTGCGCGCGACCGGTCGCGACCCCGAAGTGCTCGCGACGGCTCCAGTCGCGGTGGACGCGCCGGTGACGGTGGACGACCGACCGCTCACGCCCGCAGTCAACGCCGTGCTGGCCGAGACCGAGGGACCCGTCGCAATCGTGATGGCCGACCTCGCGCTGGCGACCCCCGACGCGCTGGCGCGACTGTTCGGAACCGACGCTGAGGTCGCACTCGTGCCGGGACGAGGCGGCGGCACGAACGCGCTCGTCGCGCGCCACCCCGAGTTTCGGGTGGACTACCACGGGACTTCGTATCTGGACCATCTGGAGATTGCGCGAGAGGTCGGGGCGGAGGTCGAGGTCGTTGACTCGCACCGACTCGCGACTGATGTGGACGAGCGCAAGGACTTGGCGGAGGTGCTGATTCACGGAAAGAGCGAGGCGCAACGCGCCTCGGAAATGCGAGCGGTGAAACCGCGAGCGCGGAGCGAGTCGTTCAAGTGGCTGAAAGAGGCGGGGTTCGAACTGGCGAGCGACGAGAGTCGGGTCGGTGTGGTTCGGGACGGAATCTGAGAGAAGGCCACCGTTTTAATACGATGAGGGCTAAGATGGGCGTAAGCGATTACCGATGACGGAACTCGAACACATCGAGATTGAGGGGTTCAAAGGGTTGGAGCATGTGGAGTTCGAGCCGTCAGATATTAATTTGATTACCGGGCGGAACAACACCGGGAAGACTTCGTTCTTGGAAGCTGTGGATCTGTTCTTTAATCCTCGAAGTCTCGAAAACTTCGATGAAAACATCGATTCCGTGATCCATGTAGATTTCGACCGTACTGAGATTTGTGGAGAGACTGACCTACCAACCATCAAAACCAATATAAGATATCCATCATTATCGGAAGCGGAGACTATGTTTTTCGAGATAGCTTCTACCACCGGTGGCTTTCAGATGTCGCTTTCACAGTTTACTGCCGAAAAAGAAGAGTCTGATGCTCCAAAACAAATCTACGAAGAAATCCGGAACTCATTAGCAAACACGATAAAGGAAAAGATGGTCACGGAGTCCACTGAAGGACTCCAAGATGAGATACTAATATTGTCGACAACGGATAACGAATATCCGTGTTTTTTGGGTGGAGAAAGAAGCACCTCACTCATGAGAAGTATTCTAGAGGAGATAGTTGATGAATTTAGCCAGAACGAGAATGTCACTGATTTGGGGCTCTATCATAACCAAATGGGTCCAAGAGGGTTCTTCGAATTTTATTCAAGAAGACTAGATCTTGGTCTCCCTCCCGAAAACACATTTATAAACCAACCAGAACTAACTGATTCAGTCACATTCATCCAATCGACAAATCCTACTGAGCGCATTGGGCAAGCTGACGACAATCAAGAACCGATCAAGACAGACGATATCAGCGACTACATAAAACAAACAGGGATAGTAGATAACCTCAAAACTTTCACGCTTGACTACCTCGTTTTCGAAGACGAAACCGGGGAGAAAAATCAAATACCGTTCGATTTCATGGGTGACGGTTTCAAGTCGATAGTCGGCTTGCTCTGGGAACTCATGGACGAAGACGTTCAAAACGACATCGTCCTTCTCGAAGAACCGGAAACCCACATGCATCCCGGATACATTCGTGAAGTCGTCTACTTCCTTATCAACCTCGCCCGCGAGGAGGACGTGCAACTCTTCATCACTACCCACGACAGCGACTTCATCAACGGCTTTTTCACCGAGAATCTGACTGACGAAGAGGAAGCCTATCTCGAAGACGAATTCTCCCTCCTCCGGATGGAAGAGGACTCGGCAGTGGTCGAGGACTACGCGACTGCCCGCGAGAATCTGAAAGACCTCCACCTCGACCTGCGAGGGATTTGAATGAAACACATCATTCTCTGTGAGGGGAAGCACGACGTTCACCTTGTATCATCTTTCTTTGAGGAGCGGGGCGGAAGTTTCGAGCTGAAAACCGTTCTCGGCGAGGAAATCCAATCCTCGATGCGAGGTGAAGAGTCCCGTCAAATTTCGAACTTCCGGGAGAGACGGAATCCGTACCACGTCCTCGTCAAGTCTGACAATGGAAAACAGGAGTTGGAGAAGGTCTTCTCGGTCGTCGTGAACCAACTGCTTCGAATCGACCCCGAGATTACCGTTCTCGTAGACCTCGACGGCGGAACTCTCGAAACTTTCGTAGATGGGCTAGACGAGCGAATCCGCACTCGACACGACAGGCTGGAACTCGATGCTCCTGAAGTAGCCGAGCGAAACCACGACATGGTGGCCGGGGTCTGTGAAGTCCTAACGACGAACGGCAAGAAGAAAGGAGAGTTCCAAATCGTCGCCTTCGAGCAGACCCTAGAACGCGTTGCTGACGTGTCTCGCGACGACGAGACCGACGAATGGAAAGCCGGAATCGAGGACTTTCTCGGCGAAGCAGACCACATCTACGACTTTCTCCATTCGGTACTACCGGACAAAGAGAACTGATTCCAAGTAACCGCGAAAGCAAGGATTTTCCCGCCGAAGCCAGAACTCGATACAATGGCAGGTGCCGAGATCCCGGGGGCCGCCGAGTACGATATCCGAATCGAGTTCGACGAGCGCGAGGCCTCGAACCTCCTTGAAATCAACCCCGGTGACGTATCCCCCGCCGACGAACTCACGTTCGCCAAGAACGTCTTCGTCCCGCTCACCACGGCCTGCCGGTACACCTGCACCTACTGCACCTACTTCGACCCGCCGGGAGAGGCGTCCCTGCTCTCGCCCGAGGAAGTCAGAGACATCCTCGAAACCGGCGCTGACGCCGGATGCACCGAGGCGCTCTTTACGTTCGGCGACGACCCCGACGACCGCTACGACCGGATTCACGAACAACTCGACTCGTGGGGCCACGATTCGATTCACACCTACCTCCGGGAAGTCTGCGAAATAGCGCTCGACGTGGGCCTGCTCCCCCACAGCAACCCCGGCGACCAGACCCGCGAGCAGATGGCGACGGTCGCCGACGTGAACGCCTCGATGGGCGTGATGCTCGAAACGGTCGCCGACGTGGACGCCCACGCGGGACCCCGCCGAAAGAATCCGGGCCAGCGACTCGACACGATTCGAACCGCGGGCGAACTCGGCGTGCCGTTCACCACTGGCCTGCTGGTCGGCATCGGCGAAGATTGGCGCGACCGCGCGAAAAGCCTGCTCGCCATCCGCGACCTGCACGAGCGATACGGTCACGTGCAGGAGGTCATCGTCCAGAACGTGGTTCCGAACGAGCGCTCGAACTTCGACCAACCCTCCGTCGAGACGATGCGCCGGGTGGTGTCGATGGCGCGGTACTGCTTGCCGGACGAGATTTCGGTGCAGGTCCCGCCGAACCTCTCTCCGACCCGCGACCTCCTCGACTGCGGCGTGGACGACTTGGGCGGCGTCTCGCCGATTACGGACGACTATATCAACCCCGAGTACGAGTGGCCCGCGCTCCGGGAGTTGGAGGATATCGCCGACGAGGCCGGGGTTCCGCTCCGCGAGCGACTCCCGGTGTATCGGCGGTTTCTGTCGGACGGAGTCGGTGGCGAGGCCACAGAGAACGAGTGGGTTTCCGAGACGATTCGGCGAGCAATCGAGGCCGACGACGAGGCTGGCAAGCGGTATCGGGCCGTTCTCGACGCCGAGTAGTCACCGCAGGTGTCGCCGGGCACTCACCGCAGATACCGCATCTCGATTCCCGGCAGGCGCTTTCTGACGGCGACGTAGAGTACCGACACCGCGAGTCCGACGACGGTGAACGTCCGGACCCACCCGTCGAACAGCACGAGGCCCGGCACCGAGAAAATCGCGGCGAGCAGGAGGTCTTCGGGCGCGCCGTCGTAGCGAATCCAGCGCCGGGGGGCGACCCATTGTTTCGCCGGGTGGACGTACACCCCGCGGTCGTCGGTGGCCTCCCACGGGCGGAGTTCGAGGCCGCCGCCCGCCGCGTCGGTGATACAGTGAATCGCGGCCGAGAGCAGGACGAACGCGACCGCGACGGTCGCGTTCGTCGGCGAGAACGCCGCGACCGCACCCGCGACCGCTCCGGCCGCCGCGTAGTACACCGGAAAGTGGAGCGTCCGGCGGTGCTGTCCGGCGAGCAGGTCGAGGTCGGGGAGTACGCCGCCGACGATTGCGCCCAACGCCGCCACCGACGCGAACTCCGGCGCGACGACCGCGACCGGGGCGGCGAGCGTCACGCCCATCGCGGCGTGGGTAGTGTTCATCATGCGTGGCTGAGGGTCCTGTGTGCGTGAGTCGTCATGGCTCAGTCGTCTGCGACCGTCTCGGGACTCGCTCGCTCGTCGGGCAAGAGCGGCGTCCCGTCGGCGGCGGGTCCGAGTTCGGGGCCGAGCGGCGGGTCGTCGGGGTCGATTTCCCGTTTCTTTCGGTAGTCGGTCGAGCGTTCGACCGGGGTGCGTCCGACCGCGGTTATCATCTCGACGTACTCCGCGAACGACCGGAACTCGCCGAACTCCCCGCCCGCGCGCTTGGTAATCTCCTCGCTCAGGATGGTGCCCATGAAGTCGTTCGCGCCACACGAGAGCATCTTGAGGCCCTGCTCGTCGCCGTACTTGACCCACGACGACTGGATGTTGTCGATATTGTCGAGAAAGAGCCGCGACACGGCAATCATGAGTTCGTCCTCGTGGGTAGTCGCGCCGCCCTCGACCATCCCGCGGTCGAACAGCGGGGTGTTCCGGTGGACAAAGGATAGGGGAACGAACTCGGTGATGTTGTCGGTCCGGTCCTGAAGGTCGCGGATTCGCTTCAGGTGCATCACGCGGTGGGCCTCGTTCTCGACGTGGCCGTACATGATGGTCGCGGTCGTGTCGAGACCGACCGCGGCGGCGGCCTCCATCGCTTCGACCCACTCGTCCGACCGGATTTTGCCGGGGCAGATGACCCCCCGGACTTCGTCCACCAGAATCTCGGCCGCGGTGCCCGGAACGCTGTCGAGGCCCGCGTCCTTCAGACGGCCGTACACCTCCTCGTACGACCAGTCGGTGCCCCTCCGGGCGTGATACGCCTCCTCGGGCGTCATCGAGTGGAGGTGGAGGCCGTCAACGTCCATCGCCTCCATCTGCTCGACGTAGGTACCGGGGTCGGTGTCGTAGGCGCTCGGAGATTTGTAGTTCAAATCGCCTCGGTCGCTCGCCTCCAGCATTTCGAGGTGTTCGTCGTCGAGCGCCAGCGCGGGGTGGAGGCCGCTGACCGACGTGACCTCGTAGATACCCATCTCGCGCGCCGCGGTGACGGTTTCTCGCGACTCCTCCGGCGTCTTGGTGAATCCGCCGTGGTCCTCGCTGCTGTCCGCCTCAAAATCTTGCGCGGTGTCCTTGAAATTGCAGAACAGACACCCGGTGTTGCACGCGGTGGTGACGTTGTTGTTGAGGTTGGCGACGAACGTCACGTCGTCGCCGACCACCTCGGCCCGGCGGCGGTCGGCGGCTTCGAGGACCGCCTCCTTGCGCGCGATGTCGATTCCCTCGCGGTCGGTCCCGGTCGTCATGAGTTCGACGCCGTCGGCGACCGAGAGCCTGTCGCCGTCCCTCGCTTTGGCTATCGCCGACTCGAACGACTGGTCGGTGTCGGGGACGTACTCGAAATCGAAGCGCCCGCGCGGGACGTTGGACCGGGCCGCGTCTTCCATCGTCCGTCACGTTGAGCGGGAGAGATAAAAACCGAGGGGATTCCGGCAGGCGGACGAAAAGCGATAGCAGGTCCGGCGACAGCGGTCTCAGACCCGGTCGGCCAACTCCCGGAGGCGGTCGCCCCCGTTTCGCAGGATGGGCGTACCGTGACCCATCGCGGCGACCTCGAAGTCGGGCGCGCGGTCGGCGAACGCCCGGACGCTCCGCCTGACTTCGGTGGTGTCGTCGCTCAGGTGCCACGGCGAGGGTTCGAGCCGACCGCCGCGTTCGCGCACGAGGTCGCCGAGAAACGCCACATCGTCGCCGACGTAGACGACGTGGCCCGGCGAGTGTCCGGGCGTGTGGTACGCGGTGAACCCCCCGATTTCGTCGCCGTCCGAGACGGGGCGAATCGGCACGCCGGGCGCGACCACGAACGGGAGCGTCACGCGCTGTAACAGTCCCTTGTGGTTCCGCCAGTCGGGGCGGTCTTGCCCGGCCAGCACGGCGGCGTCTTCGCGTCCGACGTAGACGGGCGCGTCGAATCCGAGTTTTCCGAGCGCGCCCACGTGGTCTACGTCGAAGTGCGTGAGCAAAACTCGGGTCACGTCGCCGACGGCGTAGCCGGCGTCGCGGATGCCAGCCGCAATCGCGTCGGCGTCTCGCGGCGTCCCGGCGTCCACGAGCACCACGTCGTCGCCGTCCTCGACCAGATACGCGTTCACGTGTCCGAGGTCGAACCACCAGACGCCAGCCTGTTCGCCCTCCCGAAGTTCGGTCGTACTCGCCATGACCGCGGTACGAGACCGCGAACCAAAATCCTACCCCCCAGACGGCTATCGCCTTACGCTCCCTCCGCCGACGCGTCGAACGGTCGATTTTTGTCCGCGCGGAACCGACCTCGGGTATGGAGAGTCGCTTCCCGTCGGAGTCGCGCGACCGCAAGCGTGCCGCGCTCGCGGTGCTACCCTTCCTCGCGCTCGGTCTCGCCGACCTCGCCCTGTTGCTCCTGTGGGGGGTCGACCCCCTCTGGGGCTTCGCCATCCTGCCGCCGATTCTGTTCGTGAGCGCGCTGGCGTGGATAGCGTTCTCGACCGGGTTCATCGACGACCGCGAGTAGTTCGGACCGTTCACGACCGTTTATTCGGGGTGAACGGCGCGAAACGGTCTGGACGGTCACCTCGGTTGAAGTGGAATCCGTCCGTACGAGCGAGTGCGGTCGCGGACGGATTCGCGCCGTCTCCGCTCCGGCGGCGCGCGACGACGACCGCACATCCCGGCGCGACGACGAGCACACCCGACCGGGCCGGACCCGCCCATCGGTCCGGTTTCCGCCAGCACGACAGCCGACCACCGCGCTCGTCACCGCCGACACCCGGCCGCCACAGAGGCACACACGGCTCGCACCACCGCCGCCCTTTCAGCCCTCCTTCGAGCCGACCTTTAAGGCTCCGCCCCGCGTTCGGAGTGGCATGGGACTCGACCGGTACCCCGACCTCGACCCCGACGAGGGCGAGGTCCTCGACGCGGAGTTGGCCGTGACCGACGACGTACTCGTGAAGGCGTTCGCGCTCGGTCCGGGCGCGGAGCTTTCCGCACACGACCACCCGAACGCCACGAACGTCTTTCACGTCCTCGAAGGCACTGCGACCGTCGTGCAGGGCGACGACGAGGAAGCAATCGAAGCTCCGGGCGTGGTCCTCCACGAGCGCGGGGAGGTCCACGGCGCGCGAAACGACACCGACGAGCGCGTGGTGCTGACCGCGAGCCTCTGTCCGCTCCCCTCGTAGCCCGAATCCAGTTTTCGTCGCAGTCCGAACTCGGTTCGGCCATCGTCGGGCGAACGCGCCGCGGTCGCCCGACGAGTCCGGCGGGAACGCTTTTTCGAACCTTCGCGGAGTCACAACGGGGCGGCGGGCGCGGAGCGCGGTGGCGCTTCGCGACCGTGTTTTAAGGGGCCGTCCGCCGAATGGTCGAATATGGTCGATTTCCAATCGCGCGATACGAGCCGCGGATTCGACGACGAGGACTCCCCCGACGACGATTCCCCCGCCGAGGACGGTCACGACGAGGGCCACGACCACGGGGAGGGCGACCACTCTCACGACGAGGACGACCATCACGCGCACGACGTGGAATCGCTCGGTGCGGCGGTCGTCACCGTCTCCTCGTCGCGGTCGCTCTCGGACGACCCCTCGGGCGACGCGGTCGTGGCCGCCCTCGAAGACGCGGGCCACACCGTCGTCAGCCGCGACCTCGTGAACGACGACCGCGACGGCGTGCAGGGGTCGCTCGACGCGCTGGTCCGGCGCGACGACGTGGACATCGTCGTCACGACCGGCGGGACCGGCGTCACGCCCGACGACGTGACCGTCGAGGCGATTTCGCCGCTGTTCGAGAAGGAACTGCCGGGGTTCGGCGAACTGTTCCGGTCGCTGTCGTTCGAGGAAATCGGAACGAAAATCGTCGGCACGCGCGCGACAGCGGGCGTGGCCGACGGCGTCCCGGTCTTCTGCCTGCCGGGGAGCGAGAACGCCGCCCGACTCGGAACCGAGGAGATAATCGTCGAGGAGGCGGGCCACCTCGCGGGGTTGGCGAGTCGGGAGTGAGTCGGTCGGAAGTGGCGCGTCTTACTCGAAATCCCGGCGCATCGCGATTTCGAACCACGGACAAAGTCGGAGTTGGCGGTACCACTCGGGGTGCTCGTGGAGTCGCTCGTAGGGCACCCACATCAGGCCCGCGACCTCCTCCTCGTCGGGGTCGAGCGAGCGGTCGTCGAGGGTGAGTTTGAGGACGGCACAGACCTCGTGTTCGACGCCCGCGTTCTCGAAGTAGCGCTTGTATTCGAAGCGGTCGGTGACCCGGAGGTCGTCGTACTGGTCGGGCGTGACGCCGAGTTCTTCTTCGAGTCGCTGGCGGGTGGCGTCCTCCTGAGACTGACCTTGCACGGGGTGGGAGGCCACGGTGCCGTCCCACCACGTCCCCCAGAGGCGCTTGCCGGGCGCGCGCTGGGCCAGCAGGATGTTGCCGTCGCCGTCGAACACCAGCGAGGTGAACGCCCGGTGGCGGGTGCCGCCGTTCGTGTGGGCGTCGAGTCGGTTGACGAGTCCCTCTTCGTTGTCGTCTTCGTCCACCGCGACGACGTTCTGTCGGGCGTTCTTGTGGCGCTCGTCGGTCTCGGGTGCGCTCGCGTCCGTCGTCGTGTCGTCTACGCTCATTGGACTCGAATTGCGGGGGATAGGTAAAACCGTCTTCGATAGTTCGCGGTGGCACGAGCGAGACCGCGGAAGAATACTTTTGTGCTTGTGCGCACAAACACAAACCATGGGGACGAAGACCATCGGCCTCCGGGACGACGTGTACGAGCGTCTGAAATCCCGAAAGCGGGAGGGCGAGAGCTTCACGGACGTGATGGACCGCCTGATGGACGAGACGACGCCCGACTGGCGAGAGGGATTCGGGACGCTCTCGGATGGGGAGGCTGACGAACTCGAATCGGTCGTCCGCGAATCGCGCGAAGCGACGGCTGAAGGAGTGACGAATCGACAGGCGGAGGCGCTCGAAGCGCTGGCGGAGGTGACGGATGACGACGAAACTGCTTGATACGACGTTTCTCATCCACTACTGGGCGGGACGAGACGCCGTGGCGGAGTACCTCGAAGCCCGCGAGGACACCTGCGAGTTCGCCACGACCGCCATCAATCTCAAAGAGATTGCGGTCGGACGGAAGCTACAGGGCCAGTTCGACCCGCGCGAGATACGTTCGAAGTTCGAGTGGGTTCGTCTCGTGCCGTTCGGCGTCGAACACGCCTTCTCGGCTGGCGAGCTGGAAGCGAGTCTGCGCGAAGACGACGACATCAATCAGCAGAAGGTGAACGCGCTCGCTGGCGACCTCCTCATCGCGTCGGTCGCGGCGGAGTTGGGCGCGCCCGTCGTCACGCGAAACGTCGAGGATTTTGAGCTGTTCGATGGCGTTTCTGTCGAGACGTACTAAGAGCGAGCGTGTCCGAGAGCTTTGGAGATTCCCCGCCACCCTTTTTCGATTGAAGCGTCTCGTTCGCCCGTCATTCTGTCACCGTATCAGAAACGCTGATTTTTCGATTGAAGCGTCCTGCTCGCACGTCGCCTCTGAGAACCGCACCGCGACCGCGACGGCCACACCCTCCCCAACCGATTCCGTCGCTCCTTT
The DNA here is from genome assembly GCF_004143485.2 of Halorussus amylolyticus. Taxonomy (GTDB): domain Archaea; phylum Halobacteriota; class Halobacteria; order Halobacteriales; family Haladaptataceae; genus Halorussus; species Halorussus amylolyticus. Next base: position 490,596 of record NZ_ML974130.1, read on the forward strand.
CAGTCGCTCCGTCATCCCTCGCGCGAATGATAGCGCGGCCACTTGCGGGCCGCGCCAGCGCGCGCCGGGGTGGATGGCCAGATGGTCGAAACCGTCGCTTCTCCAAATTCGCACAAATCGCCGCTCGCCCACCTTGCGTGGCACTCTCTCGCAAATTCGAAATTCGAAATTTCGTTTCGGAAGTCGTAATCTATCGTCGGATTTATTACGATGAGCGAACTTCGGTCTATCAACAGAATGACCGAGGATACCACGACTGGCGACGGACGGACCATCCTGCTCATCGGAAGTGGCCCCATCCAAATCGGACAGGCCGCGGAGTTCGACTACTCCGGCGCGCAGGCCTGCCGCGCGCTTCAGGAGGAGGGCGCGCGAGTCGTGCTGGTCAACTCCAACCCCGCGACCATCATGACCGACCCCGAGATGGCCGACAAGGTGTACATCGAGCCAATCACCACCGAGGCCATCGCCGAGATTATCCGGGAAGAGCGCCCCGACGGCGTCATCGCGGGTCTCGGCGGCCAGACCGGCCTGAACGTCACCGCCGAACTCTCCGAGGAGGGCGTCTTGGAGGAGTACGACGTGGACATCATGGGCACGCCGCTGGAGACCATCTACGCCACCGAGGACCGCGACCTGTTCCGCCAGCGCATGGAGGAGCTGAATCAGCCGGTGCCGCGCTCGACCACCATCGCGCTCGACGAGGACGAGTCGGTCACCGACTTCGACGAGGAGGCTCTGCGCGAGCGCGTCGAGGACGCCGTCGAGACTGTCGGCGGCCTCCCCGTCATCGCCCGGACCACCTACACCCTCGGCGGGTCGGGGTCGGGCGTCGTCCACGAGATGGACGAACTCGTGGCCCGCGTTCGGAAGGGTCTGCGCCTCTCGCGCAACAGCGAGGTCCTCATCACCGAGTCCATCGCGGGCTGGGTCGAACTCGAATACGAGGTGATGCGCGACGCGGGCGACTCGTGCATCATCATCTGCAACATGGAGAACATCGACCCGATGGGCATCCACACCGGCGAGTCCACGGTCGTCACGCCCTCGCAGGTCATCCCCGACGAGGGCCACCAGGAGATGCGCGACGCCGCCCTCGAAGTCATCCGCGACCTCAAGATTCAGGGCGGGTGTAACATCCAGTTCGCGTGGCGCGACGACGGCACCCCCGGCGGCGAGTACCGCGTCGTGGAAGTGAATCCGCGCGTCTCGCGCTCCTCGGCACTCGCCTCGAAGGCGACGGGGTACCCCATCGCCCGCGTGACCGCGAAGGTCGCGCTCGGAAAACGACTCCACGAAATCGAGAACGAGATTACGGGCGAGACCACCGCCGCGTTCGAACCCGCCATCGACTACGTGGTCACGAAGGTACCGCGCTGGCCCAAGGACAAGTTCACCGACGTGGACTTCGAACTCGGCACCGCGATGAAATCGACGGGCGAAGCGATGGCAATCGGCCGGACGTTCGAGGAAAGCCTCCTCAAAGCCCTGCGCTCCTCGGAGTACGACCCCGACGTGGACTGGCCCGAGGTGGACGACGCGACCCTCGAAGCCGACTACCTCGAATCGCCGACGCCTGACCGCCCGTACGCGATGTTCGAGGCGTTCGAGCGCGGGTACACCGTGGCCGACGTGGTCGAACTCACCGGCATCGAGGAGTGGTACGTCGAGCGCTACGAGAACGTGGCCGACGCTTCGGTCGCGGCCCAAGAGGGCACCTTCGAGCAGGCCGCCGAAACGGGCTTCACGAATCAAGAGGTCGCGGCCAAGGCTGGCGCGGATGTCGGCGCTGTCGAATCCGCTGCACCCGAGCGCGACTTCAAGCAGGTGGACACCTGCGCGGGCGAGTTCGCGGCCTCGACGCCGTACTACTACTCCTCGCGCCGTCCCGGCGTCGGACTCGGCCGGAACGAGGTGCAGGTCGATACCGACGCCGAGAGCGTGGTCGTGGTCGGCGGCGGTCCCATCCGCATCGGGCAGGGCGTCGAGTTCGACTACTGCTCGGTCCACGCGGTTCAGGCGCTCCGCGAACAGGGCATCGACGCCCACGTCGTCAACAACAACCCCGAGACCGTCAGCACGGACTACGACACCTCCGACGGCCTCTTCTTCGAACCCATCACCGCCGAGGAGGTCGCCGACGTCATCGAGACCACCGACGCCGACGGCGTGATGGTGCAGTTCGGCGGCCAGACCTCGGTCGATATCGGACGGCCGCTCGAAGACGAAATCGAGCGCCGGGACCTCGATTGTGAGATTCTCGGTACGACCGTGGACGCGATGGACCTCGCGGAGGACCGCGACCGCTTCAACCGCCTGATGGACGATTTGGGCATCGCACAGCCGGTCGGCGGCTCCGCGACCAGCGAATCGGAGGCGCTCGACCTCGCTCACGATATCGGCTACCCGGTCCTCGTCCGTCCCTCCTACGTCCTCGGCGGACGCGCGATGGAAGTCGTCCACGACGACGACGAACTCAAGGAGTACATCGAGGAGGCGGTCCGGGTCAGCCCCGACAAGCCCATCCTCGTGGACCAGTTCCTCGCCAACGCGGTCGAACTCGACGTGGACGCGGTGGCCGATGGGGACGACGTGCTGATTGGGGGAATCATGGAACACGTCGAGAGTGCCGGTGTCCACTCGGGCGACTCGGCCTGCCTGATTCCCACCCGGTCGCTCTCCGAGGAGACGCTCGGGCGCGTCCGGAGCGTGGTCGAGGACATCGCGGTCGCGCTCGACACCGTGGGCCTGCTGAACGTCCAGTTGGCCGTCCAAGACGGCGAAGTGTACGTCCTCGAAGCCAACCCCCGTTCGTCGCGCACGGTCCCATTCGTCTCGAAGGCGACCGGCGTCCCAATCGCGAAACTCGCCGCAAAAGTGATGGCGGGCGACTCGCTCGCCGACCTCGGCGTGGCCGAGCAGGTGCCCGACCAGATTAGCGTGAAGGAGGTCGTCCTCCCGTTCGACCGCCTGCCGGGAAGCGACCCGCGCCTCGGCCCGGAGATGAAGTCCACGGGCGAGGTGATGGGGAGCGCCGACACCTTCGGCAAGGCCTACGACAAGGCTCAGGACGCGACCGGCAAGCCCATCCCCGACTCGGGCACCGCCCTCGTGGACCTGACCGACGACTTCGGCGAGTACTTCAGCATCGACGAGTTCGGCGACTACTTCGAGGTCGTCACGCCCGAGGAGTTCGGCGACGACCCGACCGAGCAGGCCGACGCCGCCAAGGAAGCGATTCTCAGCGGCGACATCGACCTCATCGTCTCGCGGAACCGCGACGTGCTGGAGACTGCGGTCGAGGAGGAAGTGACCTACTTCTCGACCGAGGCGAGCGCGCAGGCCGCGCTGGAGGCGCTCGACGCGCGCGACGAACCCCTCGACGTGCTGCCCGTCGGCGACCGGCCGAAGACGACTCGCGAGTGGGGCCGGTAAGCGGCGGACCTTCGCTTTTCGAGCAAAAATTCAGACTCCGGCGTCCATACCCGGATGCGTCCCCTGAATCCGGAGCAACTGCGCCGCCCGGTCGGCCTTCGCCAACAGCACTTCCTTGAGCGCGGGCGGATTCCTGATTCGGGTGTCTTCGAGTACGTCTCTCGGGAGCGCCAGCGTTCCCTCCGGAACGTCGTCCTCGCCGTGGACCGCGAGGTGGTGGCTATCGACTTTCATCACGAGTGGATTGTCGAGTCGCTCGATTCCCTCGCCGGTCGCGTACAACTGCTCGTTGATTTGCTCGTGGTGGTCGCGCCGCATGGCCGCCTGCTCGCCGTCGGACGGTTCGACGTACAACCGACCGAGGTAGTAGCCGCTGGAGAACTCCTCGAACATGGGACAAGCTAACGTATATCAGGACCAGGAATAAGCGTTTCGGATAGGTTTATATAGTCGCGCAAAAACACTATTTAACTACTCGCAATCTCTCCCGTCGTTCGGGCGGACGTTTCTCGGTGAGACGGCTCCCCTCCGAGGGGACCGAACGTCCCCGCCGGTCGCGCTCGCGCGACCGGCGGGGACGTTTCGGGGGTCCGAGGCCCGTCGCATTCTGTGCTCCGTCTCCGTCTTCGCTCGCATCCCGTCACACGTCTTTCGACCGATAAGAACTTTGGCGCTCGCGGCCCGCGAGGACGTATGGTGATTCCCGACCGGTACGCGCGCCAGTTTCTCGAAGACGGGCCGAATCTCGCGTGGCTCGTCTCGGTGAACGTACTGGCGATGCTGGTCGGGGTGCTGTTCTACGTCGAGACACTCCCCGAGGTGCCGACGTACCTCTGGCCGCTGTACGCCGACTCGCCCGCCGCGCTGTTTCTGGTCACGCTGTCGCTCGTCACGCTCCTGCCGAATCTCGGCAATCGGGTGTCCGACGCGCCGCGCAACCGCGCGCTCGCGTACCTCCACACGTTCGCGTTCGCGTGGCTCGTAAAGTACGGTCTCTGGACCGCGGTCTCGCTGAACCTCGGCTTCTCGTCGTACTTCGGGCCGCCGTGGAGCGAGGACGCGCTGTGGTCGTACTGGTTCATCGTCCTCACGCACCTCGGGTTCGTGGTCGAGGCGTATCTCCTCCCTCACTACGGCGCGACGACTCGCGGGGCGCTCGCGGCCGCGCTCGCCGCGCTCCTCGCCAACGACGCGCTCGACTACCTGCTCGGCTACCACCCGCCCCTGCGGTACGAACCCGGCGTCGTCCTGCCGATTGCGACCGTCGCGCTCTCGGTCCTCGCGGTCGGGGCCGCGGCGCGCGCGTTCGACCGCCTCCCCCGAACCGAGGGTCAGAACCGGCTTGAAACCGAGTAGGCGCGAGCTAATCGGGCTTTGAACGCTAATACGCGCTCTCGACGTGTAAGCGTCCGACGTGAACGGAACGAACGAATGTCTGCCTTTTTAAACGGGGGCGCTATACGTCGAACTGATGAGTGCCCATCGAGCCGTCCTCCTGACGTTGCTCGTCATCTGTGGCTCGCTGGTGGTCGCCGCGCCGACGAGTGCGATGACAGACGCGAGCGCCGACGATGCGCTCGCGTCGGAAGACCTCCGGCCTTCGACCGCCCAGACCGACGCGACCCAGGACGAAACGACGGAGAACGAGACGAACGATTCGTTCGGTGCGAACATCTCGTCGTTCATGCAGTCGAGCGCCGCCGAAATCGGCGGCGCGGTCGAGACCGGCATGTGGTCGGCGTCGTTCAACGCGACCGCGAACCGCTCGAGTCAGGAGCGACTCGTCGAGCGCCGAACCGACAAACTCCGCGGCGACCTGACCGACCTTCAGGAGCGCAAGGAGGAACTCGCCGCCGAGCGCGAGGCGGGCGAGATATCGAAACCGGCCTACAGAGCGCAGGTCGGACAACTGACGGGACGAATCAACGCGCTCCAGTCGGCCATCAACGCGACCGAATCGCGGGCGAAACAGGCTGGCATGAACACCGACGAGATTCGGACGCTCGAAGCCGACACTCGGAATCTGTCCGGTCCCGAAATCGCCGCGGTCGCTCGGAACACGACCGGCGTCGGGAACGGACCGCCCGGAAGCGCCGGAGCCGAGGGCAACGAAAGCGGTCCCCCGACCGGCGTCGGGGAAGGCGTGAACGAGACGGGAATCGACGAAAGCGCCAACGACACGGCCGCCACCGGTTCCAACGCCGCGAAGCCGCCCAACACCACAGATACGAACGCCTCTGGCGAGCGTGGACCGCCCGAGAAGCGTCCGGTGGACGGCGACTCCGAGAATCCGACCGACGCCAGTAGCGCGTCGAACGCCACCCCGCCCTCGGCGGCGAACGACTCCAGCGAAGCCAGCGACTCGAACGCGAACGCCACCGATTCCGTCTCGGTCGCGTCGAGCGCGTTCGACGACGTGTAGCGAGTTCGGACCCCGCGTGGGTCGGCGAGCGAGACGCGACCCACCGGACGAGAGACACCCTTTTGGGCGCTCGTTTCCTACTCTTCGCCGGAATGGACTCCGCCGAACTACTCGACATCCTCGGAAACGAAAACCGTCGGCGTATCCTCCGACTGCTCGCGCGCAAACCGTGTTACGTCACCGAAATCAGCGAGTACCTCGGCGTGAGTCCCAAGGCGGTCATCGACCACCTCCGAAAGCTCGAAGACGCCGGTCTCGTCGAGAGTCGGACCGACGACCAGCGCCGAAAATACTTCAGCATCTCGCGGAACCTCCGACTCGAAGTGAGCGTCTCGCCGTACGAGTTCGGGATGAAGAGCGCCTACCCCGCGAGCAAGAGCCTCGACGTGAGTCGGTGTCGGCACATCTCTCTCAACGTCCAGCTCGCGGACTTGGCGGAAACGCCACCGAGCGAAGGAGGGGGAGAGGCCGACGCGAGCGAGACCGACGCGGACGAGACCGGAACCGGGGACGCCGATGCGGACCGCGCGTCTCGGACGGACGCCGACGAGACCGGCGCGTCCGACGACGAAGCCGTCGGACGCGCGACCGGTCTGGCGTCCGAACTCGACGAACTCCAGCAGCTCCAGAGCGAACTCTCGCTCGCCCAGCGGTGGGTTCACGGCCGTATCGCTGACGTGCAGGACCGACTGAGCGACGCACTCGACACCGGCACCGACGGCGAGACGCGACTCCACGCCGAGGTGCTGTCGGCGGTCGCGGGCGGCGCGAGTACGTCCGCGGACGTGAGCCGCGCGGTCGAGGCACCCCGCCCGGTCGTCGAGGAGTGTCTGGACGCGCTCGAAGACCGGGGATTCGCCGAACGCGACGGCGACGAGTGGTCGCTCGCGGAGTAGCGCGGCCGAAAGTAATCAGAGACCGAGAGTCAGATGTCCTGCGTGAGTCCGTCCCGGAGGTCGCCGCCGAAGTGCGCGCCGAGCGCGCCAGCCACCAGACCCGACCCCGCGCCGACGACCGCGAGCGGGACGCCCGCCCCGCCGAACGCACTCAGCGCGAGGTGGCCGAGGACGGTCATAAGTCCGGCCGCGACCGCTCCGGCGGCCGCGGATTCGAGCAGAGTCGAGCGCTTGACGGCGAGACCGAGGACGAACGCGCTGACGAACACGCCGACGAGTCCCGCGAGGCTGTCGAGGAACGGGAGCGGGACGAACGCGTTTCCGGCGAACATCCCGGCCCCGAGCAGGAGGACGGCGTAGAGGAACACCTTGGGCGAGAAGATGCTGGTCGCGCGATTCTGGAGGCGTCCGGCGAACGACGAGGACTCGGCGGACCGCGACGAGGACGATTCGGTATCGGCGTCCGACGTCGCGATGTCGTCGTCGAGGAGGTCGGCGTACTCGTCCGCGACCGAGTCACCGGAGTGCTGGTCGGAACGCTGGGTCATACGTGGGTATGGAATCGCGGAGGTAATGGGTCTTTTCGTGGGGAGAAAAATCGGCTTCGAGATTTCGGCTCATTCCGGGGTGAAACTGTGCCGATTTATTCGGGACCTCGGCAAACACGGTTCTCCGCCGGTGGATGAGAATCGGAGGCAGCAAAGCGAACGACCGAGGACCGCAGTCGAGTGGGGAGCCCCCGCGGTGCCGTGCGGTCTCATAGGTACCGGGAGTAGCTACTTTCACTGCTTCTGTCATCCTGCGTTCCGTGAACGACGCTACGTCTGGTCCACGCGCCGAAAAGATGGTTTCAAGTCGCGCGCGCCGGTACTCGGAGGTATGAATCCCGGCGACCGCGTCCGCGTCGAGCGGGCCGACCAGACCTACGAGGGCGTACTGCTCCCCTCATCGACGGCCGAGAACCTCGTCGTCAAACTCGAAGGCGGGTACAACGTCGGTATCGACCGCGAGGACGCCGACGTTGACGTCCTCGAAACCGACGTGTACGACATCGAGACCGGCGAAACCGACGACTCCTCGGCGGTGGAGTTCGACCCCGACCTCCCGACGATTTCGCTCATCTCGACCGGCGGCACCATCGCCTCGACCGTGGACTACCGGACCGGCGCGGTGACCGCGCAGTTCGACGCCGAGGACGTGCTTCGCGCGGTTCCCGACCTCGCGGGCCGGGCGAACTACCGCGGGCGAGTCGTCGCAAACATCCTCAGCGAGAACATGACGACCGACGTGTGGCAGGACCTCGCCCACGCCGTCGCCGAGGAAATCGAGGACGGCGCGGACGGCGTGGTCGTGATGCACGGCACCGACACGATGCAGTTCACCGCGAGCGCGCTCTCCTTTATGCTCGACACGCCCGTCCCAATCGTGTTCACCGGGAGCCAGCGGTCGGCCGACCGCCCCTCCTCGGACAACGTGATGAACGCGGTGTGCGCCGTCGAGGCCGCCAAGGCCGACGCCGCCGAGGTCATGGTCTGCATGCACGCCACAGAGAGCGACGACGATTGTGCGCTCCATCGCGGGACCCGCGTCCGGAAGAACCACACCTCGCGCCGGGACGCCTTCGAGACGGTCGGCGCGGAACCCCTCGGCGAAGTCGAGTACGAGACGGGCGAGGTTTCCTTCCGCCGAGACTACGCCGAGCGCGGCGCGACCGACCTCGATATCGCGCCCGACCTCGAATCCGAGGTGGAACTCCTGAAGTTCACACCCGGCATGGACGAGTCCTCGCTCGATGTTGCGGAAGGCAAGGTCGGACTCGTCCTCGAAGGCACGGGTCTCGGTCACGTCCACTCGGATTGGGCCGACCGCATCGCCGAACTCGTAGACGCAGGCACGACGGTCGTCATGACTAGTCAGTGCATCGAGGGCCGGGTCTGCGACCGCGTCTACGACACCGGTCGGGACCTGCTCGACGCGGGCGTCATCGAAGGCGAGGACATGCTCCCCGGCACCGCGAAGGTGAAGCTGATGTGGGCGCTCGCGAACGGCGACGACCCCGCAACGGCGGTCCGCGAACCTATCGCGGGCGAAATCACCGACCGCTCGGTTCCCTGGGAGTGAGAGCGTGACGATTCGCGTTCGCGAGGCCCGCCACGACGACTACGAAGCCATCGCGGCGTTCACGCAGAACACGTGGCCCGGCCGCGACGGCGGCGACTACATCCCGCGGGTCTACCACGACTGGCTCGGGGACGACGACCCGCAAAAGCACACCGTCGTCGCCGAAGTCGATGGCGTGGTCGCGGGCCTCGCCCAAACCGTCCTGCTCTCTCCGTGGGAGGCGTGGAATCAGGGACTCCGCGTGAATCCGGACTACCGTGGGCGGGGCGTCAGCACCGTGATTACCGATGACCTGTTCGACTGGGCGCGCGAGCAGGGCGCGACCGTCGCCCGGAACATGGTGTTCTCGTGGAACGCGCCCGGACTCGGCCAGTCGCGGGCGACCGGCTACGACCCCGTGACCGAGTTCCGGTGGGCGCACCCCGACCCCGACCCGGACGCCGAACCCAATCCGGACGCTGAACTCCGCTCGAACGTCGAACCGAACGCGGACGCGGCGCTCGCCTCGGCGAGCGCCGCGTCCGCCGAGTTCGAAATCACTTCGAACCCCGACGCGGCGTGGCGGTTCTGGACCGACAGCGCGGCCCGCGACCACTTCCGGGGGCTGGCGCTCGACGACGACGAATCGTGGGCGGTCTCGTATCTGACCCGCGAGGACCTCGAACGCGCGGCCGACGCGGGCGATTTGCTCGTGGTGCAGGCCGACGGAACCGCGGGGTTCGCCCATCGGGTCAGGGAGTTCGAGCGCGAGGGCGGCGAAAACGATGGAAGCGACGGCGAGACCGAAACGTGGGTCGAGTACGGCGTCGGCGCGTGGCGGGACGCCGCGAGCGCCGACGCCCTGTTCGCTGCAATCGCGCGTCACGCCGCCGACCGCGGGGCCGACCGCGTCAGGCTTCCGATTCCCGAGACGGTCCGGGCGGTCAGCGACGCCGCGCTCTGTCGGGTCGAGGTTTCCGACGACCCCGACTTCGTGTTGGCCGCCGACCTGACGGTCGAGTAATTCTTCGCGGTATCGTCCGTTCGATTCTCACCCGCCGCTTACGGGCGGGAACAGCGCGAGTTCGTCGCCCGCTTCGAGTTCGGTGTCGAGTCCCCTCTTGTCGCTGACGTTCTCGCCGTTCCGGAGGACGTTGATGTGCTCGCGCAGGTCGCCGTCGTCGTAGACTCTGTCTTCGAGGTCGGGGTGGTCGGCGACCAGCGCCGACAGCGCCTCGCCGACCGTATCGCCCGGTTCGGCGTCCACTTCGACCTGCTTTCCCCCGGCTATCTCGGCGAGGTCCGCGAACAGTTTCCACTCCATAGTCGGTGTGGGAATGGGAGCGCAAAGAGGGTTGCCCAAGCGTTCGGGACACGGGTTCGGTCGTGGCTCCCGTCGATTTATCGGGCGTCCGGACGGACGACTCACCGGACGTCCGGGGCGGCCGATTCCGCGGTCTCGGTCGCCGCGGATTCGACCTTTCGAAGTCGGTCGGGCCGGGCGATGACGTAAAGGGTGTCGCCCGGCGCGAAAACGCGGTCCGGGGCGGGGAGCGTCTCGACGCCCGCGTCGGTTCGGACCGCGACCACGCTCACGTCGAGACCGCCGGCCGTCGCGCCGTCGAGCGCGCTCCCCCCGGCGATTTCGACCACGCCGACCGTCTCGTCGGCCGCCCGGAGTTGCGCCGAGAACTCCCGGTCGGCGCGGGGTTCGGTCGGGAGCGTTACCAGCCGATACTCCGCGTCGGGGTCGAGGTTGGTCGCGTCGTCCGCGCCGACCGCGAGGGTCGCCACGTCGCCGACCGCCGCGCGGAGTTCCGCGGTGGCGACCCGCTCGGGGTCGGGTTCACGAGTCCAGACTTGGACGAGGTCGCCCGCTCCCGCGCTGAACGCGGGGTCGGCCCGGACCGCGACTGCGACGGTGCCCGAGGGGAGCGTCGGACCGATACCGGCGACCCGACCGCCGAGCGCGAGGAACTCGACCGCGCCGTCGTCGCCGATGTCGGCATCCACGTGGCCGACGCCGTAGTCGTCGCGGAGTCGGGTCGCGAGCCTGTCGCGGAGTTCGGCGACCGTGAGCCTACGCGGGAATCGGAGCGTCTTGCCTGCGAGCGACTCCTTCGTCTCGGGTGCGACCGGCTCGTACCCCTCCATATCGTCGATTTCGCCCGGAAGCTCGACCGTGGTGAACCGACCCACGGTTCGGACGAGTCTGCTCACGTCGCCGTCGAGTTCGGCCGCGCCCGTGAGCGCGACCGCGTCGGTCGCGAGTCGGTCGCCGACGCGAGCGCCCGCGACCCCCGCGACGGCACCGAAGACGAACGCCGCGACGTTCGTGACCGCGGTCGCGTGAGAGGGGAGCGCCTCGCCGCCCCCGAGGAACTGCTGGAGCGCGGTCGCGGTGTTGAGCCACAGACCGACCGTGCCGAGACCCACGAGGACAGCGAGGCCCTCGGGCATCCGCTCGCGGGCGTAGGACTTGTAGAGCAGGCCGAGGACGGTGGCGACCGCGCCCGAGAGGAGAGTCAGACCGACCGCGCGCCCGACCGGTGACACTAGCTCCGAGACCGCGGTGAGGGCGCTCACGCGACCACCTCCTCGAAGCGGTCGAGCGCACCGGGACTCCCGACCACGTAGAGTTCGTCGCCCGCGGCGAGGTCACCGATGTCTGTCGGTGCGAACGTCCACGTTCGGCCGTGCCGAACCGCGAGCACTGCGATTTCCGGGTCGGCTAGGGCGGCGTCCTCGTCGGTCTCGCTCGCGAGCGACCCGGTTTCCCGAATCTTCACTCGTCGGAGTCGCTTGCCGTCGCGACGGAGGAGCGAGAGGAGTTCGAACTCCCGGCGCGTCCCGCGGGCGTGGACCCGGACTGCCGCCGAATCCGCGTCGAGGAGCGTCCGGGCCGCCCGTATCGGCACCGCGACGGTCACGCGGCCGTCGCCGCCGGTCGCGCGCGGCGACGACCCGGCCGCCGTTGGCGGCCGGGTCTCGGCGTCTCTGGAGTCGGGGTTTCCGGAGCTAGCACTTCCGGGCGCGGCGTCTTTCGAACTCACCGCTCCGCTCGCGGGCGAGACGGCGGGCGGTCCGCCCGCCGTCTCGCCCGCGGACCGCCCGCCCGCCGTTCCGCCGTCGGAGCGCACGCTCACGACGGTCCCCGTCACGTCGCCGTCGGGGGTCGCCACCGTGACCTCGTCGCTTCGGGCGAGACCGGTCGGGACGAGCGCGTCGGTCGAGACCGCGCGCTTGCCCGCCGGAATCCGACGCGAGAGCGCGCCGACTGGGGGTGCGGCGCTCACGGTCGCCCGGCCGTCGGCGTCGATGCTCGCGGTCGCTTCCGCGAGGTCGTGGTCGGTGCGAAGGCGCTCTTCGAGTCGGGATTCGAGTTCCGAGATGGGGAGGTCGTCGGGGAACGTCCACTCGCCCTCGCGGATGGTCGCCCGGAGGTCGTCGGGGAGCGGCGGGTAGCCCTCGATGTCGGCCACCTCGCCCCGGACCCTGATTCGCGCCTGTCCGAACTGGCCGACCCGTTCGACCACGTCGCTCGACAGGCCGCGCTCGCGGAGCTTTCGGAGGGTGAACCGCCGGGGGAACTCCGCGCCCATCTTGTCGCCCTGGGCGTGGGCGTACAGCGTCACCATCATCACGACGAGCGCCGAGACCAGCGCGATGGGCGAATTGATGATTTGGGTGTCGAGCAGGCCGAGCAGACCGCCCTGCACGCCCGCGATGGCGACGCCGAGGACGAGGACACCGAAGCCGGGAATCGTGACGCCGGTGAAGTACTTGAAGGTGAACCCGAGCGACCACGCCACGAGCGCGGGAACGACCGCGGTCAACGCGCCGAGATAGAGACCGAGAGCGACCTGAACCGGAAGCGAATCCATTGGGTTTTGGCATGCACACCCGCCGTAAATCAGTATCGACGTTTGTAGACAGTACCGACAGTTTATCTATCACGCCGAGAGGACAGCAACGTATGGAGTCGGGCACGCGTCGGGACTGGGTGGGCGTGCGAGCGTCCATCACGCTCACGTTCGCGGTGGCGGTGCTCTCGATAGCGACCGGCATCTCCAGCATCGGTCTCGCGGCCGGGACCGACCTGTTCGGCGACACGATTCCGGTGTGGGCACAGGAGACCGCGGGATTCACCGGCACGCTCACGGGCTTTCTGATGCTCGCCAGCGCGTTCGGCATGCGCCGACACCTCCGAGCCGCGTGGTACTCGACCGCGCTTCTCCTCCCGCTGACCGCGGTGCAGGGCGTGGTCCAGTCCAGTCCCTACTCGGTGCCGCTGGTCGTCGTCTCGGCCGTGGCGTTCCCGGTCGTCGCGCTCGGCCGCCGCCACTTCGACCGCGAAGTCCAACTCTCGACCGCACAGCTCGCGGCGGTCACCGCGCTCGTCGGCGTCCTCGTCTACGGCACCATGGGAACCTACGCGCTCGCCGACCAGTTCAACGGGGTCGATACGCCGCTCGACGCGTTCTACTTCACGCTCGTTACCGCGAGCACCGTTGGCTACGGCGATGCCACCCCGGCCACTCAGACCGCCCGAGTGTTCGCGCTGTCGGTGGTCGTGGTCGGCACGGCCTCGTTCGCCATCGCGCTCGCGTCGCTGCTCGGCCCCGCAATCGAAGCCCGCCTCGCCTCCGCACTCGGAAAAATGACCGAAACACAACTCGAACTCCTCGAAAACCACGTCATCGTTCTCGGGCACGGCGACCTGACCGAACCGATTCTGTCGGAACTCCGCGACCGCACGCCGTTCGTCGTCGTCACGAACGACTCGGCGCGCGCCGCGGAGTTGACCGACCGCGGAATGAACGTCCTGACCGCCGACCCGAGCGACGAGGAGACGCTCGAACGGGTCGGCATCGAGCGCGCGAGGGCGGTCCTCACGGCCACTAACAACGACGCCGAGGACGCGCTCGCGGTGCTGACCGCGCGCCAACTCAATCCCGAAATTCGCATCGTGGCGGCCGCGACCGACCGCGAGAACGTGGACAAACTCAAGCGGGCGGGAGCCGACACCGTCATCAGTCCGGCGACCATCGGCGGCCACCTGCTCGTGCGGTCGGCGCTCGGGAGCGACGAGATGGAGAGCATCGCCGACCGACTCACTGGGAAGTCGTCGGGGTCGCCTGAAAAGCCGGGGAGCGACTGAACGAGATTTCGGGGCGACGGCCGTCGCCCGAAGTTTATTTGACTGCCGTCACAGACTCTCCGATATGTCGAGGGATGTGCCGGAAATCCTCCTCAGCGGAATCCTCGCGTTCGTCGTGGGCTATCTGATTTGGCCTCCCCGACGCGTGTACTGGACCGCGGTTTCCGACGTGGTTGGCGTGCCGGTCACGCTCCTGCTCGTCGCGGGCGTCTGCGTCGGTGTCGGCGTCGTCGTGTGTCTGTTCGCGTCGATTTCGCCGCGCAACTTCGCGGGCGGGGGGCTGGTCGCCTACCTCGTCGGAATGGTTCTCATCGAATCGATTCTGGTCCCCGACAGTCCGGTACACCTGTTGCTGTACGGCGGCGTGTTGGTCTGTCTGGTAGTCGGCGTCGCCGCCTGTGAACCGTTCGCCTCCTGACTTCGGTTCGGCGAGCGAATTTTCGGTGGCTGAATCGCTCGAACGTGCCGCGAAGATTGCGGATTCGCGACCAATCGCCTACCGCTCGTCGATACTCACCGAGATGTTCTTGGTTTGCAGATACGAATCGAGCGCTTCGAGTCCCTTCTCGCGGCCGCTACCGCTGACCGACCGACGCATCGGGAAGCCGTCGCGGTTCGAATCACTTTTCGGCGATTTGCCAGTACACGTACCGCTCTAGCAGCGACTCGGCGTTGTCGTGACCGCATTTCGGACAGTTCATCCCTGTTACGTCCTCGACACCGACCGGAAATGTGTACCCGCACCCGGACTCGCAGGCTATCTCGTCGTATCTGTCGCCCAGTTCGGCGACCACGCCGTCGTGATGGTTCTGCTGCAGGTGGTCGCTCGCTCGCGTTTTCGCCCTGGCGACTGCCTCGGCCTCGACTTTCGAGTCACAGAACTCACAATCGAGCTGAAACACGCTATCTCGTGCCACCCCGTTCGACTTCGACGCTGCCATCGCTCACGACCCGAACGTGCTTGCCGCCGTAATCGAATTCGACGGTGCCGCTCGTCCGGCGCGAGACGCCGTTTTCGAGCGGGGCGAACAGCGCGTTCAGCGCGTCGGTGTCGATGACCGAGTAGAGCGGTTTCAACTCCGCTCGGCCGGACTTCGCCCCCGGACTCACGGCCCGGACGACGGCCTCCGTAACCGTTTCACCCTCCTCTATGCGGTACGTCGTCTCCCCGTCTTTTTGTATCCCTTCGCCGCCACCTTTTGATGCTGTAATCTCTGCTGAATTTGAATGAGTCATTCGAACTATCTCCACCGTACCGTACGGTTCTGAGTCGGTTGAGTCCCGAGACGGCGCATGCAGGCCTTTCAAAAGGGGGAGGATGTCTATCAGTGAGCCAGCGTGTCTCCGAGGAGATTTTTGTACCCTCGGCGAAGCCTGTCGGTGAACGACTGTCGCGCGATACCGAGTTTCTCGGCCAACTCCGCGAGGTTCGTCTGCGGGGGCGTCTCGTAGTATCCCTCGTTGTACGCGAGAAGCAGGGCTTCTCGCTGTTCGGGCGTGAGACTGTACTGATTTGTGCCGTTTCGGCCCCCGACTGCGTGGAGGCGACTCAACTCGATGTCGATGTCGTGGGTCGTGCAGTACTGTTGGAACGCCGCGATTCGGTCGGTGTCCTCCGCGCGGAACTCGAAAATCCACTCCTCCTGCGTGCCGGTCGCCGACAGCAACGTGAGTTCCGCGTCCACGATACCGGTGAGGACGCCCTCGACGTTCGCGTCCCAGTTGGCGCGAAACAGCCCTTGCGTGCCGAGGTCGTCCACGACGGCGAACGACTGGAGCGCCCCCCGCGCTTCGAGCGTCTCCCGTACGCGCTCGACCGAAACGTTTCGGACCCAGAAGTACGGCAGAATCGCGTCTTCCGTGGGGACGACGCGCTCGATTTCGATAGTCACGTCCGGCAGACTCTCGAAGATGTGGCCCAGCGGGAAGTCGTCGGCCGGGATGGAAAACTCGGCTATCGTAGCCATGTGCACTTACAGCACGGGACGGAAATAATGGCCGTGCCTTATCAGTCAACGACGGTCGTGTCGCGAACGACCGACTACGCCGCGAGGTCCACCACGGCGTCGAGCGTGATTAGAATCGCGCGCTCGACGTTGTTCTTCGCCTTCTCGGGGAGTTCGTCGTCTTCGGTCTCGCCCTTCTGGGTCCCTGCCACGAGGTTGCCGTCCACGGTACAGATGGCTCCCGCGCGCATGCCCTTCCGGCGCGCGAGCGAGAACACCGCGGCGGCCTCCATCTCGACCGAGAGAATGTTGGCGGCCTCCCAGTCGGCGACGTACTCGTCGGTCTCGGCGTAGAAGGCGTCGTCGCTCGCAATCGCGCCGACGTGAACGTCTTCGTCGTTGGCTTTCGCGGAGTCCACCAGCGCCGAGAGGACGCCGTAGTCGGGGACAGCGGGGTACTCGACGGCCTCGTAGCGCCTGCTCGTGCCCTCGTTTTTCGCCGCGCCGGTCGCGACTATCATGTCGCCGATTTCGATGTCGGACTGGAGCGCGCCGGTCGTCCCGACCCGAATCACGGTCTCGACGCCGACCGCGTGGAGTTCTTCGATTGCGATTGCGGCCGACGGGCAGCCGATTCCGGTCGAGCAGATGGTGAGGGGCGTGCCCTCGTACTCGGCGTTGACGACCTTGTACTCGCGGTTCTGCGCGACGACTTCGGAGTCGTCGCACAGGCCCGCGATGCGGTCCACGCGACCGGGGTCGCCGGGGATGAGCGCGATGTCGTTCACGTCGCCCTGCTCGACGAGAAGGTGGGGCTGTTTCGCCATACCGGTCGATTCTCGCGAGAGGGAGAAAAAGCGTAGGGGTTCGCTGTGGGCGACTGTTCGGACAAGGGTGAGGGATGAGGCGATTGGAATTCGTGGTGGTCTCTGCCCGAATTCGACCGCCTCACCGAACTACCGAGTGAATCGAGGTAGCGCTTGTAGTGCGAGAAGCGACACCGGAGCCACTGATGAAACGCAGTGATGACCGCGTCTTGTAACTCTTAATCGAAATCACCACCCCAAAGGAGCAACGCCAGCCAATGCGATAAGGTAATCAATCAGGAGAATTACCAGCACCTTGTACCGATTGTCGTCCATCCAGAGCCGAAAATCACGTGAGTAAAGCCTCAACACGCCAAAGGTGGTGATTACGAACAAGCCGGTTGCCGTGACCAGATTATTCCAGAGAATCATCCAGGCTCCGACCAGAAACGTGGCTACGGTAACAGTTATGACTGCTACTTTCCAGAAACCACTGTCGCCATTGGTCCGGCCCATAAGGAGTTCGATGAATCGGTGAGTAATAAGAATTCCAATAGAATCTTTGTTGAAAATGAAATAAACGCCGACTGGAGTCCCACTATCCCAATCGTTCGCGCTCGTCAGTAGGGAACTGACGGGAGAATTGAACGGCCCGGGTATCGAGAAGTCCTGCTCGAACGCTGACCCCTAGAACTGCCCGTCGAGAAACGCCTGCACGTCCTCCCACGTCGGCGCGGTCCGCGCACCGTCCTCCATCGCCGCCAAGGCTCCACACGCGTTCGCGAACTCCAGCGCGCGCTCGTAGTCGGCGTCGGGGCCGACCGGGTTGTCCCCGCGCACGAGCACCGCCAGAAATCCGGCGGCGAAGGCGTCACCAGCGCCCGTCGTATCCACGGCTTCGGCGTCGAAACCGGGGTGGCTGTACGACCCGTCGGGGGTATCGACGCGCGCCCCGTCCTCGCCGTGCTTGATGACGACCACGCGACCGTGGAGTTCCGAGGCGGGCGCTTCGAGGTCGTCGTCCAGAATCGTCCGGGCCTCGCGGTCGTTGAGAAACACCACATCGGAGTGGGCCAGCGCGGCCGCGAAGTCGCGGTCGGCGAGTCGGCGGCCCGGGTCGAAGCTCACGGTCACGCCCGCCTCGGTCGCGACCCGGGCGAGTTCGGCCGCCGTGTCGGGCCGCTGGCTGGTGAGGTGGAGGTGGCGTGCACCCTCGACGTACTCGGGAGTCACGTCTGCTGGCGCGACCGCCTCGTTCGCGCCCTCGTTGCCGAGGACCATCACCTCGCCGCCCTCGTCCACGATGAGGTACTTCGTGGTGGTTTCGGCGTCCTCGACTTCGAGCAGGTGGGTGCAGTCCACGCCCGCGTCCCGGAGTTCCCGACGGGCGAGCAGACCGGTGTCGTCGTCGCCGACGCTCCCGACCAGCCCCGTCTCGAACTCCATTCCCGAGAGCGCGACTGCGACGTTGGCGGCGCTCCCGCCGCCGGACCGGCGCTGGGAGTCGATGCGTGCTTCCCCGTCCGGGACAGGAAGCGCATCCACCCGGAGGGTCACGTCCCAGTTGACGTGCCCGGCGGTGACTACCTCGACCATGACTCGCGGCGATGGGGGCGTTCGGAGAGCGACATACCGCCACGGTATGCACCCGCTCGTCAAAACGCTTGGGTCACCTTCGCGGGACAGATGTTTTTCCTCGTGTCGAGTTCGTCGTCCGGTCGTACTCGGCTGTTATCTTTGGAACCGTGTTTTTGATTTGCTCAGAGAACTGTCGAAGCGAGCGACTCCCGGTACCTATGAAAACCGCACCGCACCGCGACCGCAGACCACACGCCTCCCCAACCGACTGCGTTTCTCGGTCGTCGTCGTCCGAGAGAGCTTTGCTCTCTCGTGATCACGAAAATCTTCGATTTTCGAACGACTTCGCTCCTCCCTGCGATACTCATCCCTCGCGCATCTCGGCGCACCCACGGGGGGTGCGCCAGCGCGCGCCGAGAGGTCCGTGAAAATGCGCGAATCGCCGGTGACTCATCCCGCAATCGCGAACAGGAGCAGATTGTGCGCGCCCGGCCCGAGTCCGATGGCCGCGACCGCGAACAGTAGGATGAAGCCCTCTCGCGGGTCCTCGCGGACGAGGTCGGCGAACAGCACGACCACCAACTCCGCGATGACGAGCTTCACGAGGACGAACAGCCACCCGACGCCGATAATTTCGGCGGTCGGCAGACTTCCGGCCGCGTCGAGGACGAGCCGGGAGACCGGCGTTCGCTCGCCGAAGCCGAGCACGTCCACGCCGACCGCGGTCGAGACCGCGTCGAGCGCGTGGCCGAACAGCGCGAGGACGCCGACCGCGCCGGTCGTCGCGGCCACGCCGGGATAGACGCGCCGGGTCGCGAGCCAGAGCGCGAGCGCCAGCACGGACGCGACGGCGACGGCCACGCTCGGCCAGAACAGTTGGAGCTCCCCGACCTCGGCTCCCCGGACGAGCGCGTAGCCGACGACTGCGATGGTCGCTCCGAGACCGGTCGCGGCCAGCGTGCGCTCGACGTTCGCACCCGCGCGACTCGTCGCGAACCACACCGCGCCCGCGACCACGAACGTCGTCAGGTAGACCGCTGGCGTGCCGAACAGCGGGCGGAGCGCCGTTGGCACCCAATCGACGACGTAGAGGACGTGGAGACTCGACCCGACGAGCACCCACGGTGCGAGCGCGAGCGCGGTCCGTTCGGACACCGGTGGCTTCGCTCGGTAGAGCGCCGCGCCGACCACCGCCACCGCCGCGAGAAGCGCGAGGAGATACGGAAGCGCCGGGAGCGCGAACCCCTCTGGAAGTACCATGCGCCAAACGGCGGAGCGCGGGGCCGAAAGGCTTGCGATTGGCCGTGAACCGTCCGCGAGCGAGGCCTCTACTCGGCTCTCCGTCGCGGCATCGACCGCCCCGAATCGGGCCGTGCGACTTAAACTGTTCACCGACTAGATGCGCCCGGGGGTTCCCAATGAGTGAAACAGCAACGACAAGCGACACGACCGAGACGGGGAGTACCGGCGGCTGGATTTCGGCCATCGTCGCGCTCCTCGGCGGCTGGCTGGTGGTATCGGCGTTCGTCTTCGAACCGCCCGCCGCCAACTTCTGGAACGACATCATCGTCGGTGCCGCCATCGGCATCATCGCGGGCTACAACGCCATCAAGACCGACGACTACGAGGCGGTCAGCACGGGGGCCGCGTCGCTGGTCGCGCTCCTCGGCCTGTGGATGGTCGTCGCGCCGTTCGTCTTCGAGACGCTGACCGAGACGGCGTTCTGGAGCGACGTAATCACCGGTGCGCTGGTCGCGGTCCTCGGCGGCTACAACGCGTATCAGTCGCGGTCGGCCCCGCGCCGTACCGCGACTGCCGAGGCCGAGACTCGGTAGCCCGACGACCGACTAAGCCGCCTTTTTTGCGCGACCACTCTATTTTATATTGCATTATGTAATTCACCAATCGGTTGGCCGACGAGCTACGGTTGGGGTTCGCCGTACGAGGACGGCCAACGACGGGGTTTCGCCGATTTCGAAGGTGCGTTGACATCCGACGGTACAGCCACCGCGACGCCGAACGAATCGGCCAGCGGGACTGACCGCTGAAGCGTTCTCGACGGAAACGTCCCTGTGGGAGGTGAGTCGAGCGAGCGAAAATCACGCGAATCTGATTATGGAGCATTTCCAAGTCGGTCAGAGTCACCGAGACGGGATCGGTTTCTGCGATTTCACGAAGCGGGTCTTCCGCGAGAGCGTCGCCGAATTGTTCGTCGCTATCGAAAATCCGAATGTCTGAGGCGTTCTGGAGGGGGTGTCGTCTCTCGTAGACTGAGTCGTGGCCGCTAGGCGACCGCAGATTTTCACCGCCCTTGTTTCGGACTATCACGGATTTGCACGGAGCCGTTGGTTCCCTGGACTGCGCACTGTCCTTTCGCTACATACTGGAAAGCAACTCACGTTGGGGTGGTTCGCGCGCGTAACAACTACTACTGGTCGAACTCGGGGAACTGTCAGAAGCAATATGACACCGTGACCATCTGTGAGTGCGAACGGTCGAACCGGAGTCCATTCGATGCGGAGTCGGTTCATTCGATGCGGAGTCGGTTTCGTCACCCGTGTCTTTCGACGGGGGATGACGACCTCGCGGGGGTAAATCTTCGAGCGCTATATCGAATCTCGGAATCGAACACACCCGGCCATTCTGCGCCACCCGTCCGTTTTTGCACCTACGACGCGTACGCCGAGCCATGACTCAATCCGATTCCGAGGTCCATCCGGCGGTCGAATCGGCCGCGGAGGACATCGCGACGATGGAAATCCGGGGCGCGGCGACCATCGCGGACGCGGCGGCCGAGGCGTTGGCGGTCGAAGCCGAGGAGAGCGAGGCCGAGACGCCCGCGGAGTTCCGAGCGACGATGCGCGCGGCGGGCCGACGGCTCGTGGAGACCCGACCGACCGCGGTCAGTCTGCCGAACGCCCTGCGGTACGTCCTGCGAGGGATGGGGGGCGAGTCGGTCGAAGGGCTTCGGTCAAGCATCCTCGACAGCGCGGCGGAGTTCCGCCGAGAACTCGACCAGGCGCAGGACAACCTCGGACGAATCGGCGCGAACCGCCTCCGGGACGGCGACACCGTGATGACCCACTGCCACTCGACCGACGCGCTCTCCTGTGTCGAACACGCGCTCGACCAGGGCAAGGAGATTCACGCCATCGTGAAGGAGACCCGCCCGCGAAAGCAGGGCCACATCACCGCCCGCTGGCTCCGGGAGATGGACGTGCCCGTCACGCTCATCGTGGACAACGCGGCCCGCCGGTACTTGGACCAGACCGACCACGTCCTCGTCGGCGCGGACTCCATCGCGGCCGACGGCTCGGTTATCAACAAAATCGGCACCTCCGGTCTCGCGGTCAACGCCCGCGAGCGCGGCGTCCCCATCATGGTCGCGGCCCAGACGCTCAAACTCCACCCCGACACCATGACGGGCCACACGGTCGAAATCGAGATGCGCGACGAGCGCGAGGTCCTCACGCTCGACGACGAGGCCGACATCGGCGACGTGACCGTCGAGAACCCCGCGTTCGACGTGACCCCGCCGCGGTACGTGGACGCCATCGTGACCGAGCGCGGTCAGTTCCCGCCCGAGAGCATCGTGACGCTGATGCGCGAACTGTTCGGCGACCAGCAGGGCGGCGAGCCGTGGGAGACGTAATCGCGTCAGTCGGGTATCGGCCCACTTCGGACTCGAACGCCTCGTTTCGCGGCTTTAGTCTCCCAATACCTAATCGCCGGGACGTGGTTGTCTCGCGGCGATGCGAGAACCAGACAGACGGACGATTCTCCGGGCCGCGTTCGCGGGCGCGAGCGGCCTCGCGCTCGCGGGAACCGCCGCCGGGCAGGAGACCACCGAAGGTGACACCACCGCGAGCGGAGACGAGACGACGACCGAAGGCGGCGAGGCGACCACCGAAAGCGACGAGACAACGACCGGTGCGAGCGACGACGCCGGTCTCGTCACGGTCGAGAGCGACGACGACTTCGAGACGACGGTCGAGCGCATCACCGGGGCCATCGAGGGCAACGAGAATCTCACGCTCGTGACGACAGTAGACCACGCCGAGAACGCCGAATCGGCG
Organism: Halorussus amylolyticus; assembly: GCF_004143485.2. Lineage (GTDB taxonomy): Archaea > Halobacteriota > Halobacteria > Halobacteriales > Haladaptataceae > Halorussus > Halorussus amylolyticus. The sequence continues at coordinate 513,016 of NZ_ML974130.1, forward strand.
GGGCTGGACCTCCCGCCGACCACGCTCCTCGCGTTCGGCAATCCGCAACTCGGCACGCAGTTGATGCAGGCGAGTCGGAGCGCGGCCATCGACCTCCCCCAGAAGATGCTGGTCTGGGAGGCCGAGGACGGGTCGGTGAACGTGACCTACAACGACCCCGCGTGGCTCGCCGACCGCCACGGCGTCGAGGGTCGCGACGAGGTGCTGGCTCAGATTTCCGGCGCGCTCGAATCGCTGGCGACCGGCGGCAACTGACCGGGCGAGACGACTGACCGGACGAGACGGCGGACCGCGCGAGACGCGCCCTGCGCGTCTCGCGCGCCGTCCAAACCGCCGCGAACCCCACTTCTTAGACCCACCCGGTCCAATCGGAGGGCAGAATACGCATGCACGAAGTCGCAGTCATCGGCGGCGGAATCGTCGGGTCGTCGGTCGGGTACCACCTCGCGCGCGCCGGGGTTGATACCGTCCTCCTCGACCGCGAGGACGAGGGGCGGGCGACCGCCGCGGGCGCGGGCATCCTCTCGCCCGCGACGAGCAGTCGCACGGACTCCGACACGTGGTTCGAGTTCGCCATCGAGGCGGTCGCGTACTACGACGACCTCGTGGCCGCGCTCGAAGCCGAGCAGGACGGCGATACCGGCTACGCTCGGCCCGGCCTGCTGAGCGTGGCGCTGGACGACGCCGAGGTCGAGGCGTTCGAGGCGGCGATGAGCCGAATCGAGCGCAGGCAGGCCGACCTCGGGAGTCCCGAACCCGGTTCGTTCCGCGAGCTTTCGCCCGCTGAGGCGCGCGAGCGACTCCCCGCGCTCGCCGAGGACGTTCGGCGCGCGGCCTCCTACGAGAACGCCGCGCGCGTGGACGGCCGAATCTTCACTGAGGCGCTCCGGCGGGCCGGAAGAGCGCACGGACTCGAAATCCGCCGAACCGAAGCTGAGGGGATTCGGGTCGAAGACGGCGCGGTCGCGGGCGTCGAAACCGAAGACGGCGCGCTCGATGCCGAGCGCGTCGTGGTCGCTGGCGGCGCGTGGTCGGGCGCGTTCGGCGACGACCTCGGCGTCGAGATTCCGGTCGAACCCAAGCGCGGCCAAATCGCCCACCTCGGCGCGGCCGAACTCGACACCGCCGACTGGCCCATCGTCAGCCCGTTCCGGGGCCACTACGTGGTCCCGTGGCCGGACGACCGAGTCGTCGCGGGCGCGACCCGAGAAGCCGGGTCGGGGTTCGCGCCCTACAAGACCGCGGGCGGGGTTCGCGAGGTCCTCGACGAGTGTCTCCGGGTCGTCCCGGGACTCGACGACGCCGAACTGGAGGAAATCCGGGTGGGTCTCCGACCCGTTTCGGCCGACAAGCTTCCGGTCCTCGGCGAGGTGCCCGACGTGGACGGCGCGTTCATCGCCACGGGTCACGGCGCGACCGGGCTTCAGCTCGGCCCCTACAGCGGGAAACTGGTCGCGCAGGCGGCCCGGGGCGCGGACGTGGAGACCGACATCTCGGCGTTCGGCGTCGAGCGATTCGAGGGATGAGACTCGGCCGACCGGGATTCGCGGGGGAGCCGAGAATCCGGTCGTTCGCAGTCGCGGGGGAGCTTTAATCGCTCGCAGTCACGAAGGCGATTTCGCGCGCAGTCCTGCGCGCGAAATCGCCCCGAACGTCGCAGAATGCAATCCGAACGCCGCGGAACGCAATCCTTACCCCCGTCGTGGGGCTACCTCGCCACAATGACCAGAGAGACCTTCGAAATCCGCGACCAGGACGGCTTGGGTCGCATCGGCGAACTCTCCGTCCCGCGGGCGGGCGTGACCGTCGAGACGCCCGCGCTCCTCCCCGTCATCAACCCCCACGTCCGGACCGTCGAACCCTCGCGGCTCCGGTCGGAGTTCGGCGCGGACATCCTCATTACCAACTCCTACAGCTTCTACGGGAGCGACGAGTACCGCGACGACGCGCTCGAAGACGGTCTCCACGACGTGCTCGGCTTCGACGGAGCCATCATGACCGACTCGGGGTCGTTCCAGTTGGCCGAGTACGGCGAAATCGACGTGACGACGCCCGAAATCCTCGCGTTCCAGCGCGACATCGGGAGCGACATCGGCACGCCCGTCGATATTCCGACGCCCCCCGACGTGGCGCGCGAACGAGCAGAGGAGGAACTCCGGACCACGCAGGAACGCCTCGAAGTCGCCGAGGGCGTGGACGTGGGCGAGATGCTCGTCAACGCTCCAGTCCAGGGTTCGACCTACCCCGACCTCCGCGAGCGGGCGGGGAGACACGCCGACGCGACCGACCTCGACGTGTTCCCGGTGGGCGCGGTCGTGCCGCTGATGAACGACTACCGGTACGGCGACATGGTGGACGTGGTGGCTGGCGCGAAGCGCGGTTTGGGCCGGGACGCCCCCGTCCACCTGTTCGGGGCGGGCCACCCGATGATGTTCGCGCTGGCGGTCGCGATGGGATGCGACTTGTTCGATTCGGCGGCCTACGCGCTCTACGCCCGCGACGACCGGTATCTCACGGTTCGCGGGACCGAACACCTCGACGACCTCGATTACTTCCCCTGCTCGTGTCCGGTGTGCGCCGACTACGCGCCCGCCGAACTCCGGAACGTGGGAGGCCGCGCCCGCGAGGAACTGCTCGCCGAACACAATCTCCACGTCACCTTCGAGGAGATTCGGACCATCAAGCAGGCGCTTCGGGCGGGCAATCTACTCGAACTCGTGGAGACCCGCGCCCGTGCCCACCCCGCGATGCTCGACGGCTACCGCGCGCTGACCGACCACGCAGACCAACTCGAACGCGAGGACTCGGTCTCGAAGGGCGCGTTCTTCTACCTCTCGGGCGAGAGTGCCCGGCGGCCCGAAGTCGTCCGCCACCACGAGCGACTCGAACGCCTCAGTCTCGACCCCGGCGAGCGCGTTCTCCTGACCGAGGGCGGCCCGAGCGACAACTTCGACGCGTCGTGGCGGGTCGTCCCGCCGTTCGGCCCGTTCCCGCGTCACCTCTCCGAGTCGTACCCCCTGACCGCCGAGGTGCCCGACCGGATGGACGCCGAAGGGTACCGAGCGGCCGCGGAAGGAGTCGCTCGGCTCGCGGACGTGAACCCCGACGTGGCGTTCACGCTGGCCCATCGAGGATGGCCCGAGAGCGCGCTGAATCTGGTTCCCGAACGCGTGGACGTGGTGGACCTGAACGGGGAGTGACGTTCCCCGAGGTATCGAACCCTTCGCAGACCACCGCGGGGTGGGACTGAAAGGGGCCGGGTGCTAAACGAACCCCGGCGACGCAAGCACTGGAACGAGGGAGCGTAGCGACCGAGTGAAGCGCACAGCGAGCCGCGGGAGTTTAGCACCCGGGGGCTTTCGGAGTGTTCTCCCCTGTAGTCCAAACGGAGAACGAGAAACTGTACGGAGAACAGAAACTGTCGCGGGAGCGCTCCTATCTCGGAAGATAATTGCGTCTCGCTCCCCGACCCGACGGTATGACCGACTACTTCGAAGTTCACCACCGCGACGGCGCGGCGCGGGTCGCGGAGTTGCGCCTCTCCGACCCGGTGACGACGCCCGCTCTCGCCGACGATTTCGTCTCGGACGCCGGAAGCCTCTGGGTCGCCGACCGCGAGATGCCCGAGGGGAGCGACGATGAACTCACGATTCTGCCCCATCGCGGCTTCCCGAGCGGCACCGACGAGGAAGTCATGGACTCGTTCGCGGTCGAGTACCCCGACGTGGACTACCCGAGCGCGGCGGTCGTCGCGCCCGAGACCGCCGCGGATTACGCAGCCGATGCCTACGTCCTCTCGGGCGCGCAGGGGTTCGTCGGCCACGGCGCGGGATTCAAAGAGGCGGTAATCGAGACCCGCGAGGCGATTCCGGCCGACAGCGCGCTCTACCTCTCGGGGGTCGCCACGCCCGCGAACGTTTCGACGCTCGTGTACGCTGGCGCGGACCTCGTGGACTCGGACCGCGCCGTGGTCGAAGGCACGCGCGGAAAGTACCTCACGACCGAGGGGAGCCACTTCCTCGAAGACCTCTCGGAACTCCCGTGCGCGTGCCCGGCGTGCCAAAAGCCCGTCTCGGAGTTCACCCGCGCCGACTGCGCCGAGCACAACGAGAACGCGCTCCGTGCCGAGTTGGGAATCGTCCGCGAGCGCATCCGGGCGGGACGACTCCGGGACTACATCGAGGGACAGGCCCGCCACGACCAGTGGCTCACCGCCGCGTTCCGGGAGTTCGACCAGCAGTGGAGCTACGTCGAGGAGCGCACGCCCGTCATTCGGGACACCGAACTCACCGCCGCCACCGAGGATTCGCTCAGGCGAGTCGAGATTCAGCGGTTCGCCGAGCGCGTGACGACCCGGTACCGGAACCGGTTCGACAATCCGCTCGTCCTCGTGCCCTGCTCGGCGACGAAGCCCTACAGCGACTCTCAGAGCCACGGCCAGTTCCACGACGCGATTCAGTTCCGGGGCCACACCGTCTCGATGACCTCCCCAATCGGAGTCGTGCCCCAAGAACTCGAACTCACCTACCCCGCCCAGCACTACGATTCGGTGGTGACCGGGCGGTGGTCCGAGGACGAGAAGGAGTTCGTCGCCGAGGTCCTCCGGCGCTACCTCGAACGCAACGACTACCCCCGTGTCATCGCCCACGTTCCGCCCGAGGGCTACCGCGAGGTGTGCGAACGCGTCGAGGAGGCGCTGGGAATGGAGTTCGAGTACACCGTCGAGGAACATCCCACGACCACCGAATCGCTCGGGAATCTCATGCGAACCCTCGACGGCGAACTCAAGTACGGCAAGCGCGAGCGCCAGCACAACACCATTCGAGCCATCGCCGACTACCAACTCGGAGACGGCGCTGGCGACGACTTGTTCGAAGACATTCAAACCGAGAGCAGATACCCCAAACTCCGCGTTCTCGACGGCGAGGGCGAACAGCTCGCGGCGATGGTTCCCCAGTACGGCGTCCTCTCGTTCACCCTCGAAGGCGGCAAGCGGTGGGTCGAGTCCGACGCCCCCACGAAGCGCGTCGAAATCGACGCCTTCGCGCCTCACGGGAGCGTCCTCGCGCCGGGCGTCGTGGACGCGGACGACGACATCCGAGTCGGCGACGAGGTGGTCGTCGAAGGCCCGAAGGCGTTCGCGGTGGGTCGCGCCGAGATGTCCGGCCCGGAGATGGCCGAGAGCACGCGCGGCATCGCGACCAGCGTCAGGCACGTCGAAGAAAAGTAGGCGAGAGAAGGAGGCTCAGGTTTAAATCGGAGAGCGGAGCCAACCCGGAGTGTGACTCGAACTGGACGACTTTCGGCCGCGAACCGCACCGTGGATTTTAGTAGACCGACGAACAACTTCGCGCCGAGGAGGTGTCACTGTGGCAACTGACGAGGACGAACGCCGGTACACGATGGACGACCCGCATCCCGCCGACGAGGACCTCTCTCCGGAGTTGAAGGAGTTCATCTACGGCGACCCCGACGAACTGCCGGAACTGGAATGGCCGGACGAAGACGAGAAGGACCCGTTCATCCACGGCGGCCGTATCAGAATGGAAGGCGACGGGGACTGACTCCGTGACGCCTTCCGCTGGCGCTTCGAAGGAGACCGAGCCGTTGGCACATCATCCCGACGATGTGCTTCTTCCACCGGGACCGCAAAACGTGGTCGCGTATCTCGGAAAGGAAGTGTTGCTCTCGTGGTTTACCGAAGTCCGGTCGGAAACACACCGAGAGGTGCTCGACCGCCTGTACGATGTCGGTCACCCGAGAGTGCTATTCAAGACCAGCATCTATCCACTCGTAGAAGTCTTCACGAAGATTCGATACGAACGTTCCGCGAGAGCGACTGTCGCGTTCCACGAAAACCTCGTGGGGTCCATCGTTCGCGTTTACGATGGTCGCGACGAGTGGACCACATCTGCTCAGAACAGGTCACCAAGAGCAGTATTCCGGGCGGTTGCCGAACTGTATCAGCGACGGCCGAAAATCGAGTTCAGCTTTCCCGAGGCCGCCCTCGTTTTGGGTCTCGCCCGCGAGAACCGGAACCGAAACGTCCCCGTGTATCTGTTCACCTTCGACGGGACGCTCGCCACGCTCGCCGACACGTTCGAAATTCCCGTCCTGCCGTACTCGACGCCCCTGCGCGACGATTCCGGCCGGTGAGTCGGCGAGAAGTGAGTGCATACCGCGACCGTACTCGGTGAATAACCTTGGTGGCTGACCGCGAATCCGGCCGTATGTCCGCGCCCGATTTGGAGTTCGAAAGCGACGTCGAGGGTCGAATCTACGAGTACGTCGAGCGCCGCGGGTCGGCCACGCGCGAGGAGGTCCGAGACGCGGTTCGGGTCGAGCAGACCGCCGGAGCCAAGCCGCCCCGGTCGGGCACCGAATCGCCCGCCCGCCTCTCGGTGCCGGACCTGAACGCGTACATCGACGACCTCCTCGACGGTGGTCCCCTGACCGAGCGCGACGGCACCCTCTACGTCTCGCCCGACGCGGAGGCCGAGACCCACGAGGCCGCCGACTTCGAGTACGTCGTGCGCCCGGCCGACGAGGACGACCGCCACGAAATCGCCCGACTCATCCGCGAGGTGGCCGCCGAAGGAGCCATCGTCGTGGACGAGCGCGTGGCCGACGCTATCGAGGAGAGCGCGCTAATTCGGCTCAACGAGCGCGAATCGCGGATGTTCTTCGTCGCGGAGCGAGACGCCGAGGAGGGCGAACGCGACGAATCGGAACTCCTCGGCTGGGTCCATGTCCACGGCTTCGAACTCCCGGCGCGCGACCACACCGCCGAACTCACCGTCGGGGTGGCATCCGAACACCGCGGGCAGGGAATCGGCGGGAACCTCCTCGAACGCGGGATGTCGTGGGCCGCAGACCGCGAGTGTATCAAGGTGTACCAGAGCCTCCCGGCGACCAACGACGACGCCTTCGACCTGCTCGAAGAACACGGCTGGGAGCGCGAAGCCACCCGGACCGACCACTACCGGGTCGGCGACGACCTCGTGGACGAGGTCCAGATGGCGAAGCGACTCGACGATTAGCGGTCGAGAAACGCGCCAATCGTGAGGCCTGCGAAAATCGCCGCTCCGGCGAGGGCGAGCACGTGCCCGGCGACGACCCCGCCCTCGACGCCCGCGAGGACGCTCGCGGTTTCCGCGAGCAGGCCGCCACCGATGAGCCCGACAGACGCCAGCGCGGTCCGGTCGGAGGCACCCGGAAATTCGCCGACTGCGGGCGGGTAGAACTGGTAGGTCGCGCCCGCAATCGTCAGACCGAGGAAGCCGAGGGCGTTCAGGCGGAAGTGGACCGCGACGAGCGCGGGCGCGGCCCCGCCGAACGCGAAATGCAGGCCGAGGAGAACCCCGCCGACGCCGCAGACCGCCCCGACCAGCACCGCGTAGAAGCCGACACGGGGGCGCTCCGAGCGAGCGAACAGCGCGGCGTAGGCAAGCGCGAACCCCACGACTGCGACGGCTTCGAGCGCCGCACCGACCCGGAACCACGGGTCGCGGTAGAAATTCGACGCGAGAATCGCGGGGGCGACCGCGCCCGCCGGGAGGACGACGGCGACGAGGACGCTCGGGGGGTCGGCCGCCAGAAACCGCGGGAACAGCCGAAAGCCGACCGCGAAGACGAGGAGCGCGGCGGTCCCCGCGGCGAGCAGGTGGGCGGTCTGTGCGAATCCGAACGGGATGGGTGTGGGAATCTCAGTGTGTGCCGCGAGCGTCCCGTAGCTCCCCGCTACGAGGTACGCGAAGACGACCGGGACGAAGGCGTTGGCGTACCGGTCCACTCCCCTGCGGTGGGCGTTCGGGCCGCCGGTCCCGGTCTCGCGCCCGGCGAGATTCCCGCGGAGGGTCCACCCGAGCGCGGCGACGAAGACGGCCGCGCCCGCCGTCCAGCAGACCGCGCCGACGAGTCCGACCCCCTCCGGGACGCCTCGAAAGGGTGCGAGGGCGAGTCCGAGAGTGCCGATTACCGCGAACGGGAAGTGGACCGCAGGCGCGCGCGGGAGCGCGAGCCTGCGGTCGAAGTACGATGGGACGAGCGAATACGCCTTTCCGAAAACCGCGTGGAGGACGAACCCGTAGACCGCGAGGCTCACTTCGACCTGTCGGGGGGCTTCGGCGAGCGCCGCGACTTGCCACGCGACGAGAAACAGCGCGCTCGCGCCGACGAACCGGCGCGCCCACCGTGTCACGGATTGGGCGCCCATCAACAGCAGAAGATGAACGGGTACATCAGCGAGACTCTGTCGTCCGCTTCGAGTTCGGTGTCGAGTCCGGCGAGGTGTTCGTTGAACTGGCCGTTGACCGCCACGCGGGCGAACTGGCGGGTCTGCTCGCCCTCGGGGTTCTTCTTCCACGTGCCGGGGAGTTCGTCGGGCGGGGACGCCCACCCGGACGTCGTCGCGTCTTCCTCGGTCTCGGCGATGAGGAGGTCCTTCACGTCGTACTCCGCGAAGAAGGCGTCGAGGAAGTCCCGGAGCGTGGTTCCCTCGAAGGTGTACTCCAGCCGTGGTTCCCCGACTGCACCCCTGACGTGGCCGGTACACCGCACCTCGACCGTGGTTCGCTCGCCCGTCTCGCCGGTCGAACTCTCGGCCGTCCGCTCTGTGGCCGTCTTCATGTTCGACGGTACGCGCTCCGCGGGAAAATAGGCCGTCGCGAACATGTTCGGTTGAGGTGGTGTCGGCGAGGAATCCTCACTCCCGGCGCGCGCTGGCGCAACGTCGTGGTTTGACGTTGCGCCCATGCGCGCGAGGGATGAGTGAGCGACCAACGGGAGTGAGCGAATCGGCTGGGGAGGCGTGTGGCTGTCGCGGTTGCGGCGTGGCCCTCATAGGTACCGGAGATAGCTAGCTATTTGATACACAAGCGACACTCTCCCGTACCGACACTCTCCTCTACCGATACTCCGACCCTACCATAACCTCACCAGTCTCGTCCAGAATCCACACTCTCGCCAGTTCGCTCCACCGTAGGTATTTGAACGATAAGGAACAACCCACGGGCATGGAAGACATCACGCTGACTTTGCCCGACCGAATCGTCGAGTCGCTCCCCGCCGACGGCGAGGACGCCGCCCGCGACATGGAGCGGGCGGTCGCTGGGTGGGAGCGACGACTCAACCGCGCGGCCGACGAGGCCGACACCGACGAGGCGGCCGCGGGCGCGGTCGTGGACGCGCTCGAACGCTTCGAAGACAGGCTCGAACGCTACGACGACTTCGTGGTCGAACTCCGGGCGTGGGGCCAGTCGCCCATCTACGCGATGGCGTGGCGCGACCTCCACGTCGCGCTCATGCGCCAACTCTACGACCACGAGGACCTCTCGGAGTACATCGACCGCGAGCGCCACTCGCGTCTCGTCAGCGACGGCATCCGACCCGGACGGTAAGAGAGCCGAGTGAGGCGACAGATGACGAGTGACGACGAAGCCGACACCCTCGACCGGGTCCGACGCGCGAAGACGCGCCAGCGGAGCGACCGATGGCTCGACGGCGGCGCGGTCGCGGCCGGCGTGGTCGGCGCCCTCGGCCCGCAGACGCTTCCGGCGTTCCTGCTGGCCGCCAGCATCCCCGAGTCGATGGTGCGCGTGGTCGCGTCGGTCACGCTGCTCGCGGTCCTGTTCGGAGCCTACGTCGCGGGATGGCTCGGCGGCCCGGGCGCGGGTCGCGGCGCGCGCCACGGAGCGACGGCGCTCGCCGCATCGACCGCGGGCGCGGCGTTCGCGGCCGTCCTGCTCACTCCCGACCGGATGGCGTCGATGCTCGGCGGGGCGACGTTCCCGGTCGCGCTGGTCTCGGCGGTCGCGGTCGGGGGTGGCGTGGGCGCGCTAATCGGCTCTCTCGGCGGTCGCCGCCGCGCCGACGCATGATAGTGATTGCTGTGACGCTGTCCCGGGAGGTAGTCACAGCAATCACTATGAGTCTTTATGCCCACGGCGTTCGAAGGTCGTGACGTGACTCTCGAACTCCGATTCTTCGCCAACTTCCGCGAGGCGGTCGGCCAGAAGGTCCTCGAACGCGACGTTGACGGCGACACAATCGTCGGCGACGTGCTCTCGGACCTCGTGGCCGAGTACGACCTCGATTTGTTCGAAGACGGCGACATCCGACCGCAGGTGTCGGTGATGAAAAACGGCAAGGACGTGTACCACCTCGACGGTCTCGACACGCCGCTCGAAGACGGCGACACCCTGAGCGTGTTCCCGCCGGTCGCGGGGGGTTAGATGCGGGTCGAGAAGTCCTACCGGGGCATCTCCGAGCGACTCGCGCACCACTACCTCTCGAACCTCGGCGGCGAGATTGCCGACGGCGACCCGGAGGGCGACGCCGACGTCCTCGGTGACGACTGGCGGGCGGCCATCACGTCCGAGAAGGTGGGCATCGGGCCGTCAGTCCAACTGACCGAGGTGACGGTCGTCTTCGAGGGCGACGAAGACGCGCTCGACGCCCTCATCGAGGACTTCTCGCGGAAGGCGATGCGTGCTGGCGGATGACCATCGATAACCCCATCGAGGGCCAAATCCTCGTCCTCACCGCGGCGAAGGCGAGCGTCGGCGGCCAGCGCCTGCCGGACCTCGTGGCCGAGGCCCGCCGGGAGGTCGAACCCCGCGCCGACGACCTCCGGCGGTCCTACGAGTGCGTCCACGAGGACGACGTTCGGACCGTCTTCCTCGTGCCCGAGGGGTTCTGGGCGGAGGTCGGCGACGACCTCGGCTGGTCGCGCCGCGAACACGAAGCCGTGGCCCGCGCTCACGCCGAGCAACTGCTTCGAGTCGGCAGGCGCGAGGACCGCCGCGAGGAGTTCGAGACCGCGCTCGAACTCCGGGAGGCGGTCGTCGTCGGGGCGTGAAACTGAGGCGATTCTGGCGTTCGGAGTGCCCCCGCGAGTGATTCGGTTTCTGCGGTGCCGCTTACCGTTCCGACGCCGCGCTCTCGGTTCCGAACGCCTCGTAGTAGAGTATCCCGAGCGTGGTCCGGCCGTCCCGAATCTCCCTCGAAGCGACGTGCTCCCGGAGGTCGTCGAGCGTCGTGGTATCGACGCGAATCGACTCGTTGTGGTCCAACTCCTGTTCTGCGGTCGGGGTACACCCGCGGGCGACGAAGAAGTGAAGTACCGAGTCGGCGATGCCGTTCGCCGGTTCGACGCTGGTGAGAAACTCCACGCTGTCGGCCTCGTGTCCGGTCTCCTCTCGGAGTTCGCGCCGCGCCGCGGCCGCCCGGTCGTCGTCTTCGGGTTCCATCCCGCCGACCGGGAGGCTTCGGTTCACGCGCCGGACCGCCTGCCGCCACTCTTCGATGACGACCACGTCGCCGTCGGGCGTGAACGGCAGGACGACGACGCTCGGCGACTCGTCGAGGTAGTCGAAGTCCGTCTCGGTGCCGTCGGGCAGGCGAACGTCGTCGTGGCGCACGTCGAAGCCCGGACACGAGTACGCGACTCGCGTGTCGAACGTCTCCCACGCGAGCGGGTCGTCGGTCTCGTCGCCGCCGGTCGTCGGTTCGTCGCTACGCATGTGCGGGGTATGGGGTAGACGCGTCAAAGAGTCACCGCTTGCGACTGGTGGCGGCTTCCACGACTCGTAAATCGACGCCGACTCGCGAACGCGAGTCGGCGTCGATGGCGAACCGGCTTCGAGTCACGCGACCCCATCCAATCAAATATCGGACAACAGCCCCGGTCTACTCAAGTCGCCGAACAGTTCCCATCTTTTATCAGTGTCTTCATTGTATTTAGCCAACACGATGGACGACTCCAATCGGCGCACGTTCCGAAGTCGCGTCGCAGGAACCACGAGCGCCGCGTTCGAAACGTCTGACTCCGATTCCGACGGACTGAGCGACCACCTCGTTATCGCGGCCGACGGCCCTGACCGCACGCTCGAATACATGCTCGTCGTCAGCGAGGACGTCGAGCGAACCGACGACGCCTCCACCGCGCCGGTCGCCGACGAATGCGTCTCGCGCGACGGCGACGGGACGGTCGTCGAGGGCGGCATCGTCCGCGGCACCCTCGCCGGAGGAGGTGTCGCCTTTCGGTACTCGGGCGGAATCGTCAACTTCGGCGCGTCGGTGACCGCCGAGACCGCCGATTCGATTCGGGTGTTCCGAAACGGCGACCGCCTCGCACTCGACCGAATCGGGTCGCACCCCGCCGCCGAGACCCCCGTCGAGTTCGTGGACGGCCACACCGCCGTCGTCTCGGGCGAGTGGACCGACGCTCGGGGCCACGTCACGACGATGTACGCCGACGGCGTCGGCACCGAGTACGAGTCGCTGGGCGCGGCGACCGGCGCGAAGACGACGCTCACCCGCGAGAACGACGCGTATCCGTTCGCACTCGACTCGGTCGAACTGTACGACGGGCGGGACGGGACAGTGGTCCACGCCGCCGAGAACCCCTTCGCCGGGCCATGGAATCTCGAAGCCGGAATCGCCGCTAGACACGCCGGAGACGGGCGACGGGGCTGACGACGCGACCGGCGTCCCAAGACAGTTAAAAATCCGTCAGTTTCGCCTCGGTCGAACCCTTCGCGTCGGTCCCGAACTCCGAGAGACCGACGAACTCTAGACCGTTGTCCCGGAGCGCGCGCTTCACGCGTTCTGACGCCGACGGAGCCACCAACATGCCCCGGACCTCCTCGTTCGTTTCCTCGTAGAGCGAGACGTATCGCTGAAGCTGGTCGAAGTGGTTCAGCGTGGCCTGAATTCGCTTGACTTCGACCACGACCGGCACGCTATCGCTGTCACGGGCGAAGAAGTCGATGAAGCCGTACTTCGACTCGCGTTCGTGCTCTACGATTCGGAGGCCCGGTTCCAGCACCTCGGGATTGGCCTCGATGTACTCGTGCATCTCGGCCTCGGTGCCCGACTCCTCGTAGGTCGCGCCGTCGGTGGCGTCGAACCGCGTCAGGCCGTACGCCTCGCGCACGCGGGCCTCCACGCGCTCGTTCGGGTTCGTGCGCCGCGCGAGCAGGACCGCGTCTCCTTCGCTCACGCGCGCCGAGACGCTCCCGCCGCCGGGCATCCAGTTGACCGGCTTGTGGCCGGTCGGCTGGTGGACCAGAAACGTGCCGTCGGGCTTGGCGACCAGCACGCGGTCGCCCGGTCCGAGATAGCCGCTCGTCCGACCCTCGTACTCCACCTCGCAGCGAGCCTCCACCGTCAACACCGCGCCGTCCCGGACCGCCGCTTTGGTCGCTTCCGCGACGGTCTCGGGGTCGGGCGCGTCGAGTTTCTCGACCACCATCTGTCTTTGCTCGGTGGTCACCTCGGGGGCAAAAAGGTAGCTACTTGGAGTTCGATACGTGGGGCGTTTACGTTCGCGGACACTTTCTCTGAGAACACCTCGAAAGCCCCCGCCCGCCCACGATTGGTCGGACCACTCGCCGCGGTTTGGTCGGCCAGTGATTTCCCGCCCGAGGGCCGTGGCGGCTTTTAGCCTGCGAGTCGTAGTCGTCCGAAACCATGAGTTCGGACGGCCTCGTCTCGGTCGTGATTCCGACGTACTACCGGAACGACCGACTCCGGGCGGCGCTCGAAAGCGTCGAGGCTCAGGAGTACGACCCCATCGAGGTCGTGGTGGTCGATAGCTCCGACGACGGCCACGCCCGCCCGGTCGCCGAGTCGTTCGAGGGGGCCGAGTACCGACTCACCGAGCGCGACGAGGGACCGCAGGCCGCCCGGAGCCTCGGCGCGGAGCGCGCGTCGGGCGAGTACGTTCAGTTCCTCGATGACGACGACCGGCTCGCCCCCTCGAAACTCCGCGAGCAGGTCGCCCTCCTCGACTCGCCGGTCGGCGTGGCCTACTCCGGGATGATAGACGAACTCCGCGGCGAGATTCTCCCGAACCCCGCGGTCCGGGGCGACGTGCTCGAATACGCGCTGGAGATGCGAACGTTCCCCTGCATCAACTCCACGATGCTCATCGACGCCGACGTGCTGGCGGAGATGCTCCCGCTCCGGCACCGTCACGGCGCGGACGACACCGGCCTGAAAATCGAACTCGCGATGCACACCGAGTTCGACTTCGTGAACGAACCGCTGGTGTTCCGGGGGCGGACCGACACCTCGCTGTCGGAGTCGTGGGCCTACCTCGACGGCCGCAAGCAGGTGCTCCGGACGTTCGCCGACGTGTATCGGTCGTTTCCCCCGCGAGTCCGCCGTCGGGCGGTCCGCGAGACTCACTATCAGGCCGCGCGAAAGCACCTCGAAGAGCGGGGGTGGTCGCCCCGAGCGACGGTGGAGTTCGCTCGCGCGGCGTACTACACGCCCGACGACCGGGCGGACTACGTCGGCGAGTGTCTCGCGTCGGTCTTCGGTCGGCCGGGCGTGCGCGCCGCCGACCGGATTCTGTCCTGAGTCGGGTTCTCGGTCGCTACGCTCGGTGACACAATCGACGGGAAACTGCCGGTGAACTATCCACGGAAAACGGCCGACTGACCAATCAACAGGGGTGGGACTTCCGAAAGACACGTCTTTCGACTTCCCGCTCGGTTCCCTCGCGGGAATGAAAGGGGCGGGCCGGTCGCGTCCAGTTTAGTCGCCTGACCGACCCCTATCTGCGCGGGTGGTGCTGAGAGCGCAGATATGTCGGTCAGCGACCGTCTCGTGAGCGAAGCGAACGAGACCTCGGCAGTCGCAGCCCGCGCAGCGAAGCGAGCAGGACCGTCTGCCGGTGGCGACCGGGCCGGGGCTTTCTGAGTGTTGTTGGTTCTCGGATTTTATAGGGTGCGTAGCGACCGGGCGGGGGCTTTCTAACTGTTGTTGATTCTATAGACTGTGATTCGAAGCGAGGCTTTCTGGCTGTTCTCTGCAGCTCTGTCTCTGCGATTCGAAGCGACTGAGCAGAGATGTCCGAGCCGATTGTCCCACAGTACAGTTCGAACCCAGACAATAAACAGTTCGACTCCTACTGCGTCACTCGTTTTTCCGGGAACTGCTCGTCCACCTGCCGGAGCGTCGAATCGAGTCCGTCGGAGTTGTCCACGGTCGCGTGGTCGCGCGCGAGGTCGTCGAACGTCTCGCGGTACATCCGGTGGACCTCGAAGTCGGCGTCGCTCTCGTCGCCTTCTCTGCTCTCGATTCGCTCTCTGACGACCGCCTCGTCGCACTCGACTTTCACGAGTCGGAACTCCGCGCCGAGGGTCGCGGCGAGGTCGGCGGCGTCGGTCCTGCGGACTTCGTCCTGGAAGGTGCCGTCGAGGACGACGCTCCGACCCTGTTCGACGGTCGCGCGCGCCCGGTCGAACAGTTCCCGGTACACCATCCGGGACTCCTCTTCGGTGTAGTCGGGGTCGGTCAGAATCTCCTTGCGAACCACGTCGGTCCGGAGGAGTCGGCCGTCGAGTCGGTCGGCGACGGTCTCGGCGACGGTGGTCTTCCCGACGCCGGGTAGACCGCACACCACGACGAGCGAGTCAGCCATCGATACCACCGTGTGTGCGCGGACGGCGCGTGCCAGCGAGTGCGGGTCCCCAAGTCATCTGCGTATCGGTACTCTCGCGCGCCGCTCGTTATGAATGTGTGGGGAATCCGATTCGTTCACGCGACGGGACGGGCGGTGTCAACGCCGTTCCTCTCTCCGAGCCGCGAGGCCACAGACTGACGATTTGTCACTTGACATCCCGAATCGCCACGACAGTTTCGGTTTCGTCGCCCGAATGAACCGGACTTATACGCCCGCTGTTCCCACGGGGAGACATGAACGACGACCGGCGGTTCGAGACGAAGGAGATTCATACTGGTCCCGACGACGACGCACACGGCGCGCTCACGACGCCGATTTACGCCACTGCGACCTACGAGTACGACACGCCGAGCGACCTCCGGGGCGACCACCGCTACTCCCGGATGTCCGAACCGACTCGCGACGACCTCGAAGCCGCGTTCGCCGACTTGGAGGGCGGTACGGACGCTTCGGCGTTCGCGAGCGGAATGGCCGCCATCGACGCGGTGTTCTCGCTCCTCTCGTCGGGCGACCGCGTGGTCGCGGGCAAGAATCTCTACGCCGAGACCCACGAACTGCTCGCGAACGTATACTCGGAGTACGGCGTCGAAGTCGAGCACGTCGATATCACCGACGCCGACGCTATCGCGGACGCCGTGACCTCCGAAACGACGATGGTGTACTTCGAGACGCCCACGAACCCGATGCTCCGAATCGCGGACATCGAAGCCGCCGCGGCGGTCGCCGACGCCAACGACGCCCTGCTCGCGGTGGACAACACCTTCGCGTCGCCGTACCTCCAGCGACCGCTCGAACTCGGCGCGGACATCGTCATTGAGTCGCTCACCAAGTACCTCGGCGGCCACTCCGACGTAATCGCGGGTGCAGTCGCGACCCGCGACGACGCCGACCTCGCCGAGGAAATCGCGTACTACCAGTACGCTCGCGGCGGGATTCCGAGTCCGTTCGACGCCTTCCTCGTCCTCAGAGGGATGAAGACCCTCTCGGCTCGGATGGAGCGCCACTGCGCGAACGCCCGCGCGGTCGCCGAGTTCCTCGACGGCCACGAGAAGGTCGAACGCGTCCACTACCCCGGTCTGGAAAGCCACCCGAACCACGAGGTCGCGGCGCGCCAGATGGCCGACTTCGGCGGGATGATGAGCTTCGAACTCGCGGGCGGTATCGAGGAGGCCAGCGACTTCGTCTCGAACCTCGACGTCGTCGCGCTCGCCGAGAGTCTCGGGGGCGTCGAGAGCCTCGCCGAACAGCCAGCCACGATGACTCATCAGGACTTTTCGGCCGACGAACTCGCCGACGCGGGCATCCCGGTGAGTCTGGTCCGACTCAGCGTCGGCACCGAACACGAGGACGACCTGCTGGCGGACGTAGAACAGGCAATCGAGACGGCGTTCGAGTAAGACTATCACGGACGCCCGACCGAGTGATACCATGACGGAAACCGAAACCGCCGACGAACTCGCGTCCCTCGCACGCGACCTCGTCCGCATCGAGACCGAGAATCCGCCGGGCAACGAGCGACCGGGGTCGGAGTTCGTGGTCGAGTGGTTCGAATCGCAGGGGCTCGACGCCGTGCTGGTCGAGGAACCGAGCGCCGAGCGCGCCCAGGCCGCCGCCGAAGTGGGCGACCCGGACGCCGGACCTACCGTGGTCCTGAACGGCCACCTCGACGTGGTTCCGGCGGGCGACCCCGACCAGTGGAGCCACGACCCCTACGGCGGCGAAATCGCGGACGGGCGGCTCTACGGCCGGGGGAGCGTGGACATGAAGACCGGGGTCGCGCTCGCGATGCTGACCGCCCGCGACCTCGCGGCCGACCTCGAATCGGGCGACCTCGATGGGTCGATAGTGGTCCACGCCGCGATGGGCGAGGAGACCGGCGACCCCGGAACGCGGAGCCTCATCGACGCGGGCTACGACGGCGATTGTGCAATCGTGCTGGAGCCGACCGACTTCCGGGTCGCTACTCGCGCGAAGGGGGTCGCGACCTACCGCGTCGGCGTCTCGGGCGAGTCCTCGCACGCGAGCCACCCCGACGAGGGGACGAACGCGGTGGACCAGGCCCGTCCGGTGTTCGACGCTATCGACGAGTACGACGCCCGAATCCGCGAGCGCGAAGACGACCTCTGCGGCCGGGCGTACGCCACGGTCACGGAGTTCACCGCGGGCACCGACTCGAACATGGCCGTGATTCCCGAGCGCGCGGAGTTCCTGCTCGACCGGCGCATCCTCCCCGACGAGAGCTTCGATGACGTGGAGGACGAACTTGACGCCCTCTTCGAGACCGTCGAGCGCGAGTCGGACGTCGTGACCGACCGCGAACTCGTCCAGCACTACGCGTCGGCCGGAATCCCGGACGACAGCCCCCTCGCCGAGCGATTCCGGCGACTCTCGGCCGAGCGCGCCGATGCACCCGACGACCCGTGGGGGATGGAGGCCTCGACCGACGCCCGCGAGTTCGTGAAAGACGGGACGCCCGCCATCATCTGGGGGCCGGGGAACCTCTCGCAGGCCCACTCGGCCGACGAGTACATCGACTTGGACGACGCCGCGCTCGGTTTGGAGATTCTGAAAGACGCGACGAGAGGGCTGTTGTCGGAGTAGCCCCCCCGTCGGTCGGAGTAGCGGTCGGCGGTAATTCGATTTCTGTGTTCACACCACTCAGGGAAGCAAATCGCCGGAGAGATACCGCGAGCAATCGACGGGGATGGCTTCCCACGCCGCTTGAATCGCTTGATACCCGGTCCAACCCTCTCCGCGCAGCATCTCACCGCAAGCCTCGCAAAACTCCCGTTCCGTACACGCTTCGCTGTCTAGCAGTAGGTACAGTAGAAACGTGGGGGCGACTGCTTTTCCCGCGGCCCCCTCGGCTTCGTCGAACACTCGGTTGATGGATTTCCGACCGTGCTTGTCCATTAGAATGGCGAACGTGTAGAACGCAGTGTGCTGTTCGACTTCGGCCTTCACCGACCGTTCTCCGGCGTCTTCCCCGTGCGGTCGTGGGACGCAGGTCACCACGCTGAACGATTCGTTCTCTTCGGTATCGAACAGTCCGACAGCGCGCTTACTTCCGTCGTGAATCCGGCGTTCTCTCGTCCCTTCGCGTGCATGCTCGGATTTCTCACGAAGATGGCGTTTGAGTTCGTGAAGACAGACATTCGTCGTCGTCAACTGCAAGGTATCCGTGATACGATTCCAGAGAGACGTGTTCGCGACCGCAATCAGCGCATCCGTATCGACGATGACCGGACTTCGAAGCGTGTCGTCTCCCATCCTCACTCTTGAAATACGCCATCGGTATCCAACTCCGTCGCCGCTTCGAAGGCCTCCTGCTCCCGCTCAATTTCCTCTAAGGCGTCTCCGAGGAGGATTTCAGCGGCTTCGTCGGAGAGTTCGCCCTTCTTGTACTTCTGGTGAAAGCTGATTTTCTCCTCGTCCGAAAGCGTCTCTCGGAGTTTTTCTTGGAGACCTTGTCGGGCGAGTTCGCTAATATTGATGCCACCGAGACGCATCTCGTCGACGGCTTGCGACGCCTCCTTCTCGGCTCTCCCGCGGAACTGAATTTTGTCGTCGTTGGTCGCCATCTTGGATGTCGGTTCGCTCTCCTCGGATATAGCTGTTGTGACGAGCCATCCGTGTCATTACAATCTGGTTGGGGAGGCAGGACACGACATATCGCTCCCTCGGACGACGAACTCGTGTGCTCGACTACTGGGACCGGGGTTTCGACACTGGAACCGGATTTTCGACTACTGGAACCGAGGTATTCAGCGCACCGAACCGTTCGAAGCAGGTCGTGGGGGGGGGGGGCGGGCGGCGCACACCGCCCCAAAAAACCCAGAAAACCAAGCCCCGGGGGGCCCCC
>NZ_ML974130.1:532362-679963 GCF_004143485.2 Halorussus amylolyticus
TTTCCCCCCCCCCCCCCCCGTGCCCCGGCGGGGGGCCGCGGGGGGCCCCCGCCCCCCCCCCGCGACGATTCACGCGGATACTCCGAGCGACGGTTCGCCCCCGAGAGCGACTCTCGGGGGCGAACCGTAATCGTGAATATCCGCCCCGAAAATCGCTATCAGTATGCTGACAGACTTCGGAACGCTGTACTCCGACGTGTTCGCGCCGGAACTCTTCATCCTCGCCTGCACGCTCGCGCTCCTCGGCTACGAGTGGCGCGCGGGGTCTGAATCCGGGGCGACCCGACTCGGCGCGCGACTTTTCACCGTCCTCGCGGGGTGGGCGGTCGCGTTCGCCATCTACGAATCGACCGGCCTGCTGTTCGACCCGATTCCGGCGTGGGGGTCGGACTTCACCGGGAGTCTCGGCGTGGGTGTCGGCATCCTCCTCATCGGCGGGGTGTGGTGGAGTCGCAGGTGGGGCCGCCACGTCCCGACGTTCGCGGCGGCGCTGTTCGCGGTGACGGCGGTTCACATCGCGGTGACGCCGTTCTGGGACGTGTCGAGTCACGTCGCGTACACCGCGGTTCCGGCGGGCTACCTCGCGCTGGCCGACCGGCGGTTCGCGCCGGTCGTCGCCGTGCCGGTCGGGATGGTGGCGGCCCGGCCGCTCGCCGGTGCGCACACGTGGGCCGAGTCGGCCGCGGGACTCGCGCTCGCGGCGGTGTTCGTCGCCGCGGTGGCGGTCCGGTCGTCCGGCGCGGTCGAGCGAGCGCGCCCCGAGAATAATTGAATTCGTTCAGAGCGAGACAAACCGACTCAGAGCGAGACGTCCGCGAGGTCGGCGTCCAACTCCTCGACGTGGTCGTTGTACGCCTCCACGAACCCCGAGAAATCGTCCGCGAGACGCCGAACGTCCTTCGCGGACGGGTGTTCGTACTGCGAGAGGAGGTAGACGCCGCCCTCGCCGCCGACCCGGAGATACGACGCGCCGTCGCGGTCCCACTTGAGTTCCCACCGGGTGCCCGAGACGCGCGCCGAGAAGGTGCCGTACTCGTCGGGTTCGTACCGCGAGCATTCGAGCGCCATCCGGTCGGCGGCGTCCCGGATTCGATTCAAGATTCGGTCGCGTTGGGCGACCACCGACTCGGTCGAGGCGACTTCCGGAAAGTCGGCGTCCACGTCGTCGAGCACGCCGTCGAGCGAATCGACGTACCGATTGTACGACTCCACGAACGCGTCGTAGTCGGCCATCGCGGTCGCGAGCGCCTCGGGTTCGGGAGGCTGTTTGGTCGAGACGACGTAGGTCTCGCCGCCCGGCCCGCCGTCGAACCGGAGGTACTGGAGCGCGCCCGCCTCGTACTTGAGCGTCCACTCCCCGGCGTCGGTGTCGAAACTCCGCTGGCCGTAGTCGCCGCCCTGTAACACTGCGAGTTCGCGCGCGATGGTCCCGGCGTGTTCGGTGACCGCCGCGACCACCTCGTCGCGCTCGGCGGCGAGTTCGGCGGTCGAATCGACCGCCTGCTCCGTGGGGTCTGTCATTGTGGAATCGAGGAACGCGGGGGGCATAAGCGATGTGAACCGGATTCGACCGCCACCGCCGCGGCCGCCGATTGGGTGGTCTACGCCCGCCAGCGGAGGTAGCCGCCGGTCCCGACCAGACCGAGAGAGACCAGCGTGAGACCGAGTTGGAGACCCGCGTACCAGTAGGGGAGACCCGGAATGGCCCCGCGGAGGAGGCTCACGGCCGGGTCGAGGACCGGCAGGCGGTCGGCCGACTGGGTGTTGATGGTGCCGTAGCGCTCGCCGGTCGGCCGCTCGCCCTCGGGGAGGCGCTCGGCCTCGTAGGGGATGTGGTCGGTGGTGATACTGTGGACGACCGTCCCGTTCTCGTCCACTTCGAGGACGCGCTTGTTGAGCGTGTCAGTGACGAGGGTGTTGCCGTTTTCGAGGCGGTCGGCGTCACGCGGCCAGTCGAACGGAATCCCACCGGCCGAATCGAGTTCCCACGCGACCTCCCACTCGTCGTCGTCGTTCCGGTGGAGTTCGACCACGCGGTTGTTGTCGCTGTCGGCGACGAGGACCGCCCCCTCGCCGAGCCACTGGGGATTGTGCTGGTGGTCCATCACGTCGGGGTCGCCACAGCGAACGTCGCCGTCGCCGTCGGTGTCGCTGAGTTGGTTGTCTCGGGTACACGAGGAGTCGTCGCCGCCGTCGTCCTCGTTGATGACCTCGACGACGCCCTCGCCGCGCTCGACGACGAGGACCTGGTTCGCGTTGCGGAGCGATACGAGGTACCGGTTCTCGCTGATTACGTCCACGTCGTTGATGTGGAGCCAGTCGGTCTTCGTGGGGTCGTCGGGCGCGTCGTAGAACGACTCGGCGTTCCACTCCCACACCTCCTCGCCGTTCTTCACGATGACGAGTCGCTCGTGCTCCATGTCGGTGACGAGAAACTCGCCGTCGCCGACGCGCTCGACGTCGTGGACCTCGCTGTTCGTGGGCGTTCTGACCGGGTAGGAGTACTCGAAGACGGTCTCCGGTTCTGGGTCGGGGTCGATGATGCGGAAGCCGGTCCGGGTACACGGCGACTCGTAGGGGCCGCAGTCGTCGTAGCCGCCCTGCATGAATCCGGCCATCACGCTCCCGTTGTCGAGCATCGTCACGTCGAAGTAGCTGTCGGTGTCGCCCGAACGCCAGACGCTGTCGGTGCCCTCGAACAGGCTGACGCTCCCGTGGTCGTGCCACCCCGGACCCCCGCCCTGCACGCCGACGAGCGTCTGGCGCTGTTCGTCGTCGGTCGTATCGACGCTCCGGTCGGGCGTGACGACCGCGCTGACCGTGAGCGTCGAAGCGAGGAGGACGACCCCCAAAACCGCGAGAACCGTGCCGCGCATCTGGCTATCCATCACGAATCGGTGGTGACGGACCGCGGGAAAAGGCTTCGAAATCCTTCCACTCTCCTGACCTTCTCGAACCGTTCAGCTCTCGAACCGCTCGCTGCCGGAACCGTCTGCTTGATACCAGTGGCTCCGAGTTGGACTGTGTATGTCCGAGGCCCGCTCCGAGTTCCTGTCCGGCGTGCGAGACGTGCTGCCCGCGCTCCCCGCGAACGTGCCGTTCGGCATCATCGCCGGCGTGGCGACGGTCGGCGTCGGCATTGACGCCGGGCAGGCGCTCGCGTTCGCGGGCCTCCTGTTCGCGGGGGCCGCACAGGTCGCGGCGGTCGAACTCGTCGGCGACCGCGCGCCGATTGCGGTCGTCGTCCTGACCGCGCTCGTCGTAAATCTGCGATACGTGATGTACAGCGCGTCGATAGCGACGCACTTCGAGAGCCTCTCGGCGCGCTGGAAAGCCGTGACCGCCTTCTTCCTGCTCGACGTGACCTACGCGCTCTCCATCGCGCGCTTCGACGCCGACCGCCCCGACGCCAATCGGTGGTACTACCTCGGCACCGCGCTCCCGCTCTGGGTCGTCTGGGTCGGGGCTAGCGCCGTCGGAATCTCGTTCGGCTCGGGCGTGCCCGACCACTGGCAACTCGACTTCGCGATTCCGCTCCTGTTCATGGCTCTGCTGTTCTCCGCGCTCGACGACGCCGCCTCCTACGTCGCGAGCGCGGCGTCCGGCGTCCTCGCCGTGGCCGGATTCGGCCTGCCGTTCAACGCCGGGATTCTGGTGGCGGCCGCCGGAGGAATCGCCGCGGGGGTTCTCGCCGACGGGGTGGCCGATGAGTAGCGCGCCGTTCGCGGACAGTACCATCTGGTTCGTCATCGTCGCCGCGAGCGTCGGGACGTTCGGGCTTCGGCTGTCGTTCATCGCGCTGTTCGGCCGAATCGACACCGTACCGCCGGGCGTCGAGCGCGCGCTCCAGTTCGTCCCGGCCGCCGTCCTGACCGCGCTCGTGGTGCCGGACCTCGTCTACCTCGACGGCGCGTTCGCGCTCGGCGCGACGAACCCCCGCCTGCTCGCGGGCGGTCTCGCGGCCGTCGTGGCGTGGCGCACCGAGAATATGCTCGCGACTATCGGAGTCGGCATGGTCGCGCTCTGGATTATAGAGTGGCTCCCGGTCGGCGCGTAGCCCGGTCTCGCGACCGGGCTACGCGCTCAGAGAAACGACAACGAACCGGGAGTTACCGGAACGACGACGGGCCTGCCGTCTCCCGTCGCTCGGTTTGGCTCGCGCGAACGGTATCCGAATGGCTTATACGTCGCGAGCGGAAGGTCCCTCTCGCATGTCAACAAGTGGCAGTGGCGGGAGTCCGGTCGAGCGAATCGGCTACAGGCTCTCGACAGTCGTCGAGCGGTGGATGCCCAGTCCGTTTCTGTTCGCGATACTGCTGACGTACGTCGTGTACGTCGCGGGATTGGCGGCGACCGACTCCGGACCGGTCGAACTCCTCGAATTCTGGTACGACGGGTTCTGGGCGTTCCTCGGCTTCTCGATGCAGATGGTGTTGATTCTGATGACGGGGTTCGTCATCGCCTACCATCCGCGAGTCAATTCGCTCCTGAAGCGACTCGCCGAGATACCGAACTCCGGCGCGCAGGCCGCCGCCTTCGTCGGCGTCGTCTCGATGACGCTGGCGTGGGTTCACTGGGGCTTCAGCCTGATTTTGGGAGCCATCTTCGCCCGCGAGATGGGCAAGGTGGCCCACGAGAAGGGCATCGACGTCCACTACCCGCTGCTGGCGGTCGCGGGGTACATGGGTCTCGGGCTGACGTGGCACTGGGGACTCTCGGGGTCGGCCCCGCTCCAGCTGACCGACCCGAAAAACATCGGCGAGGGAACCGGATTCGACTTCCTCGCGTCCACCGTCCCGGCCTCCGAGACCATCTTCCACCCGTACGCAATCATGCTGACGGTCCTCTCCATCGCCTTCGCGGCCCTCGTGCTGTACGCCCTCGCGCCATCGGGTGGCCGAGCGAAGGGAATCACCGAGTACGTCTCCGAGGAGGAACTGTTCGACGCGACCCCCGACGGGGGTTCGGCGGAGACCGAGCCGGTGGACGACGATGCGACGGACGACGCGACGGCGGATGCACAGTCGGCGTCGAACGCGGCGACGGTTCCGGCCGAGCGACTCGACAACAGCAGACTCCTCGGCGGTCTCATCGCCCTGACGGGCGTGGCCGTCGTCGCCTACCAGTTCGTCCAGCAGGGGCTGGGCGCGTTCACGCTCGACACGGTCAACTTCGGCTTCCTGATGGCGGGTCTGCTCATCTACCTGCGACCCGCGTACTACCGCGAGCGGTTCGGCGAAGGCGCGACGGCCGCCGCCGGAATCATCCTGCTGTTCCCGTTCTTCGCCGGGATTCAGGGCATCATGGCTAGCTCCGGACTCGCCACGATGCTCGCGGAGGCCCTGCTCAGCGTCTCGACGGCCGAGACCTACCCGGTCGTCGCGTGGCTCGCCGGGTCGGTCGCGAACCTGTTCGTCCCCTCCGGCGGCGGCGAGTGGCTCGTCCTCGGCCCGTCGGTGCTCCAGGCGGCGGAAAGCCTCGGCGTGCCCGCGGGACAGGCGACCATCGCCTACGCGGTCGGCGACGCCCACACGAATCTGCTGAACCCCTTCTGGGCGCTGCCGCTGCTCGCCATCACCGGCGTCAAGGCGCGCGAGATGTTCGGCTACGCCATCGCCATGATGCTGGCGCTGGTGCCGTTCCTCGCGGTCGTCCTCTACGCGCTGCCGTACTGACCCGAATCGCCCCGCTTCAGCCCGAATCGAGAACCGCCTCGTTTCGATTCGAAGCGAGAATCGCGCGGTTCGAACCCGAAGCGACTTTCTCTCCCGCGCGAGACGGTCCGCTCGATGCGTCGCCCCTACTACGGCTGGGTCATCGTCGGCGCGTGCTTTCTCGGCTCGTTCGTGGTATTCGGCGTGAGCTACTCCTTTAGCGTCTTCCTCGACCGGATTCTCGACGCGTTCGGGCGCTCTCGCGGCGCGACCTCGTTGGCGTTCGGCGTCCAGACGCTCTCGATTTACGTGGGCGCCAGCGGCGTCGGCGTGCTCGTGGACCGCTACGGCACGCGCCGGATGCTCGTCGTCGGAACCCTGCTCACGACCGCCGGACTCGCGAGCGCGAGTCGTGCCACCGACCTACCGAGCCTGATTCTCACCTACGGCGTCGTGACCGGTCTCGGACTCAGCGTCGTCTACGTCGTCTCGTACGCCACCGTGACGCGGTGGTTCGACCGACGACTCGGTCTCGCTGGCGGCCTCGCCTCGGCGGGTCTCGGCGTCGGGATGCTCGTCGTCGTGCCGTCGGCGACGTGGCTCGTTGCCCGACTCGGTTGGCGGGACGCGCTCGGCGCGCTCGCGGTCGGCGCGGCCGCGGTCCTGCTGGTCGCCGCCGCGCTCGTCCGCGACGACCCGACGACCACTGCCGTCGAGCCGCCGGACGGCGAGTTCGTCGGCGCGACGCCGACGGCCAACAGCCAGACGCTGGCCGACCAGTACGCCGACGCGAAGGACATCGCGACCAGACCGTCGTTCGGCCTGTTGCTCGTCGGCTGGACGCTCGTCTACGCGACGCTCTACGTCGTCCTCGCCCACCTCGTGCTCCACACGGTCGATGGAGGTCTCTCGCGGGCCGTCGGTGCGACCGCGCTGGCGCTCGTCGGCGCGACCAGCGCGGTCGGTCGCGTCGGAATCGGGCACCTCGGCGACGTGAGCGGACGGCTCCGGGTCTTCGTCGCGTGTTCGGCCGCGATGGGCGTCTCGACGCTCTGGCTGGTCGCGGCCGACACGGCCGCTGGAATCTACGCCTTTGCGGTGGTCTACGGACTCGCGTACGGCGGCAACGGGGCACTGCTCTCGCCGCTCGTCGCGGACCTGTTCGGTCGGGCGAACATCAACGCGGTGTTCGGCCTGCTGTCGATGGCGTTCGCGATTTCGGGCCTCATCGCGCCCTCGGCCGCGGGTGCGACCTACGACGCGCTCGGAACCTACGACCCGGCGTTTCTGGCGACCGGCGCGGCGGCTCTCGTCGGTGCGGGTGCGGTCGCCGCGGCCGGGCGTCTCGCGTGAGTACACTCGGGAAACCGTCTCGCGTGCGCGAGACGGTTTCCCATCTACGTTATCCCATCTACACTATTCGCGAGGCGAAATTCCGACGCCTTCCGCCAGCAGTTCGTGGGACCGCAGCGCGTCGTCGTGGTCGCCGACGACGTGCTGAATCATCACTTCCTCGACGCCCACGCGGTCGGCGAGCTGTTCGAGGAGTCCGGCGAGCGTCTCCGGACTCCCCGAAATCGAACGCGGCCACTCGTCGGCGTCGAGCGTGGCGGGCGTCGGCTCCGGAACGCCGCCGAGTTCGTCGATGGCCTCCTCGACGGACGGCCGAGGCCCGACCTCGCCGCGGCGCATCCGCTTGTACGACGCCTCGACCACCGCGCGAAGTCGCGCCGCCTCCTCGTCGGTGTCGGCACAGACCGCGTTCACCGCGACCATTCCACGCGGTTCGTCGATGCTGCCAGCCAACCGCGACGGCTCGAACTCCTCGCGATACTCCTCGAACGAGTGGACGGCGAACTGCGGCCGGATGAACGCCGCGAAACAGTACGGGAGGCCGAGTTCGCCCGCGATGGCCGCGCTGGAGGGACTCGACCCGAGCGCCCACGGGACGGGCGTTTCTGCACTCGAACGAGGGATTTGGAGGTCGGCGTACGCGTGGTCGTCGGGGTAGTCGTCGTAGAGGTGATTCACCACGGCCTCGATTTTCTCGGCGTGGTCCTCGTCGGGATTCTCGACGTGGCGCTCGGTCCCGAGCGCGCTGTCGGACGCGGGCGACCCGTTCGCTCGCCCGAGTCCGGCGTCGATTCGACCGGGTGCGAGCGCGTCGAGCGCGCCGAACCACTCCGCAGCCTTGAACGGACTGTAGTGGTTGAGCAACACCGCGCCCGACCCGAGCCGAATCGAGTCGGTTTCGCCCGCGAGATGCCCGAGCAACACCTCTGGACTCACGCCCGCGAGCGTGTCCGCCATGTTATGGTGTTCGGCGACCCAGAATCGCGAGAAGCCGAGTCGCTCGGCCTGCCGCGCGGTTTCGACGGTGTTCGCGTAGGCGTCGGTCGCGGTCCCGTCGGCGGGGACCGGCGAGAGGTCTACGGCGGAGAGTTTCATACGCGAATTCGGGGCCTGGAAGGGATAACGGTTTGGCTCCGGGCGGGTGCTCGTTAGCTGACCTTACGTGCTCTTGTCCATGTTGTGCCGAACTCGGTCGAGGACTTCCCCGTGTTCGTGTTGCGGGCTGAACAGCACGAAATCCGTGTCTTCGTCGGCTCGGAGGGTGTGTCCGGGCGGCCAGTAGAACAGGTCTCCGGTCTCGTCCACTTCGTCGGTCCCGTCGGTGTACGTGACCGTGAGCGCGCCGTCCACCACGTACCCCCAGTGCGGCGACTGACACCGGTCGTCTTTCAGCCCTTCGAGCAGCGGCGTGAGGTCGGTTCCCTCCGTGAGCGTGAAGTATTCGGCTCCGAACGTTCCGTAGTTCGTCGCATCGCCGAAATCCGTCTGTTGGCGCGCGACGGCGTTCGGGCTGTCGATTCTGATTGGAATGTCTTGTTTCGCTTGCTTCATCGGTCTCGCCTCTCGGCGAGAAGCGATACGAGTCCGAGGGTTAGGTAGGCATCTCGTGGTGATTTATCAGCGACTGACTGCGTCGCGGACGGTGAACGCTGGTCACTCTGTGCGGGTCGGATTCGTTTCTGACCGTGTAAAACGAAATGCGGGAAAGGTAGTGGGCCGACGCAGATGTCGAACTCGGGAAGACGGTCCGGGATGCTCGCTCCGGAAGAGCAAACTCTTCCGTGCCCTCGTTCGCTTCGCTCACGAGGACTTCGCTGCGCTTCCGGGCGTGCGACTTCCCTGCTCGAATCTGCTTGGCGTCACGATTCCCGCTCTCGGAACGCCTCGCTATCGCTCGGCGTTCGTTGAGTGCGGGAAAGGTAGTGGGCCGGCGCAGATTCGAACTGCGGTTACGGCCACCCGAAGGCCGAAGGATACCAAGCTACCCCACCGGCCCGCATATCGAACGTAGCGACGACTGCCTTTAATGGTTCCGAAATTATGCGCCGTCGCCGACCGCGGATTCGACGTACGTCACCGCCTCTCGCGGGGTCTCGACCACTTCGACGCCCGGCGCGTCGTGGGTCCCGAGACCGGCCACCGGGCGCTCGAACACGCCCGCGAAGCCGAGTTCCGAGAGCGTGCCCGGTCCGCCGTCGATGGCGATTGCGGCGTCGCTGTTCAGCACGACCAGCCCGTTCCGGGCGTGGCCGAGTCCGGTCGCGACGGCGACATCGACGTGGGGGTTCGCGACTCGGCGGTCTTCGCCGGGGAGGATGCCGATGGTTCGGCCGCCCGCCTCGCTCGCGCCGCGACAGGCGGCTTCCATCACGCCGCCGAGACCGCCGCAGACGACCTCGTGGCCGCGTTCGGCGAGCAGTCGGCCGACTTCTTGAGCGACCGCGGCTTCTTCGTCGGTGACGGTTCCGCCGCCGATGACGCTGACTCGCATGGGTGTGAGTCGTCGATGAAGGGTGTTGAGAATGTCGTTTACGCTTCGAGAAGGACCGAGGCCTTCGGACTCGCTTCCGCGAGACCAAACAGTGAGTCCGCGACTTTGCGAGACCACACAACGAGTCCGTGACTTTGCGAGACCACACAACGAGTCCGTGACTCCCGGTACCTATGAGAAACCGCACAGCACTGCGACCGCCCAGCGACCGCACCGCGCCCCCGTGCCTCCCCGCGTGCGGTCGCGCCTTCGGGCGCGACCGCGGCGCGTCCCGTGGCTTGCGGAAATTCACGAAATCCGGGGTTCGCGTAAGTCCGCGAAATCAGTAGCTGACGAACCCCTCGGTGTCGAGATAGTTGTGCGCCACCGTAATCGCGTGGTCGGCGTGGAGGCGTTCGGGACCGAGTCGGACCCGCTCGTCCGCGGCGTCGGCCAGCAGGGCTTCCTCCTCGTCCCGGAAGTCGTGGTGGTCCGAGAGGACGAACGCCGGGTTTTCGGGCGGCTCGACGTCCACTACGGGGTCGCCGTCCTCGTGGAGTTGTACTATCGTTCCCGTGCGCGCGACCTCCTCCAGAATCGGGTCGAACCCCCGCTTCGAGAGGTGGACGCCCGGCGTGCTCTCGGCTTCCATGTGGCCGATGGCCTCGTCTTTTTTGTCGAGGGCTTGCCGAATCAGCGCGGCAGTGCTTCGCTCGTCGGGGTTGAGCCGCCGGAGTTCGGACCCCTCGAACCGAATCGCGAGTTCGTCCCGAAGGACGAGGAAGACTCGCACGTCCTCGCGGATGTCGTGCGAGAGGAAAAAGGCGGAGTTGACGCACCGACACAGCACGTCGAGGCGGCCGGCGCTCCCCGCGAGGTCGTCGAGCGAGAAGTCGGAGGTCGTGGGCGCGTCGTGACCGAGGACGATGAACTGTCGCATAGGCCGGTCTACTGGCGGGAGGATAATACGCGCGTCGAAGCCTCCCGAGAGTGAGACGGTCGGCTCAGGTAGCGGGTACGCGGTCCCTTCCGCCCAGAAACAGCCGGACTGCGTGTCGAGTCGTGAGCGCAACCGACCGCTCCGGAGGGGTCCCGACTCACCTGAAACAAACGACCCCTGACTCGCGGCCCACCGCCGCACTCGCTCGCGCAGTTCTCGTGTGGCCCCGCCTGAAACCCCGTTTGCCGCCGCATAACAATGTGTGTGTCCGACTACGGTTGGTGGTACGAGCCGATAACGCGGCGCTAATCCCGGCCTCCGGTCGGGTACCGTCGGACTATCGGCGTTAGGGAGGCACCAAGATATGAAGCTCGCAATGATAGGCTTTGGGCAGGCTGGCGGGAAGATAGTGGATAGATTCGTCGAGTACGACCGGCGAATCGGGAGCGACGTCGTCCGGTCGGCCATCGCGGTCAACACCGCGAAGGCCGACCTCGGCGGACTCGACAACGTTCCCGAGCGCAACCGCGTGCTCATCGGACAGGCCCGCGTGAAGGGCCACGGTGTGGGCGCGGACAACGAACTCGGCGCGGAAATCGCCGAGGAGGACATCGGCGAGGTACAGGGGGCCATCGACGAGGTTCCGGTCCACGAAATCGACGCGTTCCTCATCGTCGCGGGGATGGGCGGCGGGACGGGGTCGGGCGGCGCGCCCGTCCTCGCCAAGCATCTCAAGCGCATCTACACCGAACCGGTGTACGGACTCGGCATCCTTCCGGCCCAAGACGAGGGCGGCATCTACACGCTCAACGCCGCGCGGTCGTTCAAGACGTTCGTGGACGAGGTGGACAATCTCCTCGTGTTCGACAACGACGCGTGGCGCGAGACGGGCGAGTCGGTCCGGGGCGGCTACGACCGAATCAACGAGGAAATCGTCCGGCGGTTCGGCGTGCTGTTCGCGGCGGGAGAGGTCCAGCAGGGCCAACAGGTCGCAGAGAGCGTGGTGGATTCGAGCGAAATCATCAACACGCTCGCGTGCGGCGGCGTCTCGACCATCGGCTACGCGACCGAGACGGTCGGAGGCACCGACGGCGGCCTCCTCGGCCGATTCAAAGACGACGAGGTGGACGCGACCCAGACCACGAACCGAATCACGAGCCTCGTCCGGAAGGCGGCGCTCGGCCGCCTCACCCTTCCCTGCGACGTCGAGAGCACCGAGCGGTCGCTCGTGGTCACGAGCGGGCCGCCGAAGTACCTGAATCGCAAAGGCGTCGAGCGCGGGCGGAAGTGGCTCGAAGACGAGACGCACTCGATGGAGGTCCGGGGCGGCGACTACCCGCTTCGGAGCACCGACCACGTGGGCGCGGTGACACTCCTGTCGGGTGTGACGGAAGTCCCGCGCATCAAAGAGCTACAGGGCGTTGCGGTCGAGACCCAGGACAACATCGAGACCATCCGCGAGGAGAGCGACGACAATCTGCAGAATCTGGTACAGGACGATGCCGGAGAGTTGGAGGCGCTGTTCTGAGTCGGAGTCACCTGCGTTCGGCGCTCACCACACACGGACTGCGGGGGTCTCGCAGTTCTCGCAGACGACTGCGTCGTCGCCCTTGAACGTCTCGCGGGTCAGCGTCCCCGCCGTGCACCAGCAGCAGTCGTCGCCGACGAGCGACCGAAGCATCGACTCGGTCGTCCCGCTTCGAGAAGTTTCTTGCATCGTTCGGATTGCTACCGCAACGGAGTATGAAACTGTCGATTCAGTAAGGAAATCCGTCACATCTGAATCTTCCACGTCCATCGCGAGTCGAGATAGTACCGGTAGAGACCGCTGATGAAGATGGCGAACCCGTTCCCTATCAGATACATCAGGCCGCCCCACGTCACGAACACGTAGAGCAGGCCCACTTGCAGGGGAATCGCGGTGCCGCGAACCACGTTGGTCCGGAGCAGTCCAACGAAGTACTCGAACCGGGTGGTGTGGCTGGAGTGCTGGAACGTCCACGCGTTGTTCACGACGTACTGAAGGAGGATGGTGACCTCGATGGCAATCGTGGCACCGATTAGATAGTTGAGTCCGCCGTACTCGACGAGCATCCAGAGCAGGGCTGTCTGGACGAGCGCGGCCCCCGACCCGACGAGGACGAATCGGTAGAGGCGCACGACGGTTCTTCGTTCGACCAGATTCCAGAGGTTCTGATATCCCATTCTCATTGGTGTCGGTCGCGTCTCGACGGGGCCGCGTGCGACGTCCGCGGGGCGGTGACGGAACCGAGTCACTGCGACTCCCACTCGTCCGCGTCGGTTCCGTCTATAGCGATATATAGTGCTTTCATCTCCTCCGACTAAAATCGTTGCTTTCGATTCGACGAACGTCGTTACTCTCCTCCTCCGACGAACGTCGCTGTTTTCGACCTCGACGCGGTCGCTCGAATCGAAGTCGGGTCGCGGCCCGAGACCCTGGGTTGCGGAAAGGCGTACTTATTCGTCGGCGCGCGAGAGTCTCGGCGTATGGACCACGTCACGACGCTCGCGTGTCCGCTCTGTGGCGAGACGTACGACCCCGAGCAAGTCATTTACACCTGCCCGAACCACGAGGGCGTGACGGGAATCTTGGAGGTCGAGTACGACTACGACGTTATCGACGACCGATTCGACGCCGATCTCGACGGCGACATCCCCGACCAGTGGAAGTACCGCGCGTTCCTTCCGGTCGCTGAGGACGCCGAAATCGTCAGTCTCGGCGAGGGCGGCACCGATATTCTCGACGCACCACGCCTCGGCGCGGAACTCGGCGTCGAGATGCGCATCAAAGACGACGGCCGGAATCCCACGGGCGTGCTGAAAGACCGCGCGACCAGCGTGGCGGTCACGAAGGCGAAGGCCGCCGGTCGGGACGTCATCACCTGCGCCTCGACCGGTAACGCCGCCGCCTCTCTCGGCGGGTACGCCGCGCGCGGCGGCCTCGACTGCCGTATCTTCGTGCCGGACGACGCCCCGGAGGGAAAACTCGCTCAACCGCTCGTCTACGGCGCGGACGTGCTGGGAGTCGCAGGAAGCTACGACGAGGCGTACGACCTCTCGCTCGAAGTCACCGAGGAGTTCGGGTGGTACAACCGAAACGCCGCCATCAATCCGTTTCAGGTCGAGGGCAAGCGAACCGTTGGCCACGAACTCGCAGAGCAGACCCGCGACGACTGCCCCGACTGGGTGGTGTTCTCGATGGGCGACGGCTGTAGCATTGCGGGCGGGTGGAAGGGTTTCCGGGAGTTCGCCGACCTCGACTACGTCGAGAACACCCCGAAGATGCTCGGCGTGCAGGCGGCGGGAGCCTCGGCCATCCACGACACCTTCCAAAACCACGACGATATCGCGGAGGTCGCCGACACGCTCGCCGACAGCATCGCGGTCGGCCGCCCGCGCAACACGCTCAAAGCCTGCACGGCGCTCGACGAGAGCGGCGGCGACTCGGTGGTCGTGACCGACGACGAGATTCTGGCGGCCGAAGCCACGCTCGGGCGCACCGAAGGAATCTACGCCGAACCGGCGGGGGCCGCGCCAATCGCGGGTATCCGAACGGCCCGTCAGGAAGGTATCATCGAGGCGGGCGAGTCGGTCGTGGCAGTCGTGACCGGCAACGGCCTGAAAGACGCCGAGAGCGCGATGCGCGCGGCCGGAGAAGTCGAGCGAATCGACCCGAACCTCGGCGACGTGGTCGAACGCTACGGCGAGTAGAGACGACTGGGGGTTTTCGGTCGGACTTCCTCGTTCGCGGTGCGGGTGCGATTTCATCCGTACCGGGAGTCGCTCGCTTCTCGCTGTTCGGACGCTCACACTCGGTTTTCACCACGAATACCACAGTGACTTCCCCGAAAGCTCTCGGCCGCTCTCGGTCGCTCCGCCGACTCGTTTCGTCGTTCCCTCGACTCGTCTCACACCACTGGCTTCGGCTTGCCTCGCTCTACTCTGCCCTGCCTCGACCTGCTCTGCTCCACGGTCTCACGGTACACAGATTGAAATACCGACGCGCGAACTGGCACGTATGAACGTGGCTCTCGACGACGAGCGGTTCCGCCAACGATTCGAAGCACTCAACGAAATCGGCGCGACCGAGCGCGGGGGCGTGAACCGCCCGTCGCTCTCGGCGGCGAACAAGGAAGCCCGCGATAAGCTGGTGACGTGGTTCGCCGACGCGGGTCTCGACGTGGTCGTGGACGAGATGGGAAACATCTTCGGGCGGCGCGACGGAACCGACGACTCGCTCGCCCCCGTGATGGTCGGGTCGCACGTCGATAGCCAGTACAACGGCGGGCGGTTCGACGGCGTCATCGGCGTCCTCGCGGGTCTCGAACTAATCGAGACGCTCAACGACCGCGACGTTCGGACCGAACGCCCGATAGAGGTAGTGTCGTGGAGCAACGAGGAGGGCGTGCGATTCCAGCCCGACATGCTCGGCAGCGGGGTGTTCGCG
This sequence comes from Halorussus amylolyticus, assembly GCF_004143485.2. GTDB lineage: Archaea > Halobacteriota > Halobacteria > Halobacteriales > Haladaptataceae > Halorussus > Halorussus amylolyticus. The sequence goes on from NZ_ML974130.1 coordinate 547,248, forward strand.
GGTCGGTTCGACACCGAGTACGCCCACTCGCTCGAAGACAAGGAGGGCGAGACGTTCGGCGAGGAACTCCGGCGAATCGGCTACGAGGGCGAGACGCCGTGCGAACCCCGCAGTCTCCACTGCTACTTCGAACTCCACGTCGAGCAGGGGCCGTACCTCGACGAGGCCGACCTGAGCGTGGGCGTCGTGGAGGGCGTCTACGGCTTCTCGTGGCTGAACGCCGCGTTCGAAGGAAGCGCCGACCACGCCGGACCCACGCCGATGCATCTGCGGTACGACGCGCTGGTCGCCACGAGCGACGTCGTTCAGGCGGTTCGGCGCATCGCAGGAACGGGGAGCGAGGACCTCGTCGGAACCGTCGGGTCGCTCGACGTGCGCCCCAACTCCATCAACGTCATCCCAGAGCGGGTGGAGTTCACGGTCGACTTCCGGTCGTACGACAACGCCGTGGTCGAAGCCGCTGTCGAGCGGGTCGGGCGCGAAATCGAGTGGGCCGCAGAACGCGAGGGCGTCGAGTGGGAGTGCGAGGAAATCATGCGCCTCGACGCCGACCCGTTCGCCGACGAGTGCATCGAGACGGTCGAACGCGCCGCCGAGCGCGTCGTGGGCGAGGACGGCTACGCCCGCCTCGTCAGCGGTGCGGGGCACGACGCCAACTACCTCAACAAAATCTGCCCGACGGGCATGGTTTTCGTGCCGAGCGTCGACGGCATCAGCCACGTCGAGGAGGAGTACACCGAGTGGGACGACGTGGTCGCTGGCGCGAACGTCCTCGCTCACGCGGTGGTGGAGAAAGCCGGTGGAAAATAAAAGTAATTGTATCTTCGTCGAAGGACATGTGGGGAAATTCGAACCAGCTTCTTTTAACTCATTTACAGTACATTCATAGGAATAAATGAGTAAAAGACCACAGACGGACATATTATATCGGAATATCTGGATTTCTTAGTTTATTTGGCGGCACTCAGTTTCAATCGTCTCCTGACTGCCGATCGGACATCGGTGTGGTCGTTCCGAACCGGTGTCTTCGCTCCGGTTCTCGAAAAACGCACGTAAAAGCGGAATACTATACATCTGTGAAACGAGGTGCTCACCAGTCACTTGATCTCTCAATTACGACCTACTCAATCGTCTATTTGACTCGCAGAGTCCCACCACCAGAAAGTACAGTTATTTATCTCTGCAACTGCGCTCCGGCTCCGCCGAGTGGTCGCGTCGGTACACGAATCGTTTATGTCTGCACTCCGAATAGGGTGACGGATGACCGAGTCCACGCCTACCTACAAGGTGTCGCGGGTCGCGCGGGAGCGCGACCTGCCGGGCGTCGAGGACGAACTCGCGGAGTACTGGACCCGAGACGACGACTCGATGAGCCTCCGCGAACTCGCGACCTACTTCAACGAGGCAGTCCTCCGGTCGGCGATGGAGAGTGCGGGCATCGAGTCGCTCGACGGCGAAGTCGCGAACACGTACCGCCTCCTGACCGACGACGAGGTGAGCAGCGGCGTCCGGACCGAGACCAGAAAACAACTCGAACGAAACGGCGTGGACGTGGACCGACTCGAATCGGACTTCGTCACGTATCAGGCGGTTCGAACGTACCTTCGCGAGGGTCGCGACGTGACCTACGAGCGACCCGACGACCAAGCCCGCGTCGAAACCGTCGCGCAGACGCTCGGCCGCTTGCAGAATCGCACCGCGACCGTGACCGAAACCAAACTCGAACAGTTGCGAGACGCCGACCGAATCGACCTCGGGGAGTTTCGCGTCCTGCTGGACCTACAGGTATTTTGCCAGCAGTGTGAGACCCAGTACGGCGTCGGAACGCTACTGGAGCGCGGCGGGTGCGACTGTCAGAACGGCGATTCGGCGGAGTAACGCCTGTACCGCTGTTATCTGTAGTCGAGACCCGAAACACTATCTCGGGGGCGACCAACTGTTCGTAAATACACAGTAGTGTTTGTATATGTTCTCTTCCCGATATCGAAATTCAACAAATCGTACAAAAAGAGAGATTCGAGGATGGTTCGACGTACTCTTCCCGAGATACTGCCGGAAATCCAAGAGAGTCGCGCATTTTCCATCTCTTCTTCACTACTGAGCATTCGGCATTCGACCGCTCCCTTTCGAGCGCGTATCGGCTCTACTGGGGAGAATTTCGGGAGACAGTCGCTATCTCGATGCGTGACTCTCGGCTCAGAATTTCCCCGGGTCGAACGCCTAACGTCCGATTCCGGTCGCCGGACTTCAACTATTTATGCATATATCTCATGAGTGCCTCCGCGTCGAAGGAGCGCGTATCCGACGAGTCCCGACCCGACGACGAGGATTCCCGAGACGAGCAGGAGGACCCGGTAGCCCGCGAGCGACGATGCGAACGCGGCCTCGGCGACGTACGTGAACGAGACCGGGCCGAGGGTCTGTCCGAGTCGGAGCATGCTGGTCCGCATCCCCATCATCCCGGCGCGGAGTTCCCCGGAGACGAGGGTGACGACCGTGGTGTCGATGGAGGGCATCACGATGCCGAAGCCCACGCCGAACACGAGGAGTGCCGCACCGACCAGAACAGGCGACGGCGCGAGCCACACCCCGAGCAGGCTGGTGCCGTAGGCCACGAACCCGAGTGCGAGCAGTTCGGGCGCGGTCCGCCACTCCGAGACCCGGCCGTACTGCGAGGAGACGGTCGCGCTGGCGATCGACACCATCGCCAACACCGGGCCGATTTGGCCGGCCGAGAGACCGAACTCGTCGCTCAACAGGAGCGGCAGCGCGGTCAGGACCGCACCGTAGAACACGAAGAAGATGACGAAAATCGTGGCGAACAGCGCGACGGCCTCGGGGAGCACCACCACGTCGCGCATGCGGCCCAGATACTCGCTCACGCCGGTCGGGTCGCGCCGGTCGGGTTCTTCGAGCGCGAACACCGCGACGAGTCCGACGAGGAGCGCCACCCCGAAGAACAGGAACGGGACGTTCCACCGGATTCCGGCGAGCGCGCCCCCGACGAGCGGGTAGAGCGCCGCACCCGTCCCTATCATGCTCCCGTTGAGACCCATGACAGCGTTCCGGCGGTTCCCCTCGTAGAAGTCGCCGATGAGCGTGACCGCGAGCGTGACCAGCGCGCTCGCGCCGATTCCCTGGAGGAATCGCAGGACGAGGATTTCGGTGAAACTCCCGGCGAGCGTGATGCCCGCGCCCGTCACCCCGAAGACGAACAACAGCGGGATGATGACTCGTCGCCGACCGATTCGGTCGGCGACGAGACCGATGAACGGGGTCAAGAAGACGCCCGGAAGCGTGTAGACGGTGATGACCAGCCCCACCTGCGCGTCGGAGACGCCGAACACCGCCCGGAGGTCGGGGAGGACCGGACTGATGAGCGAGACGCCCATCACGCCGATGAGCGAACTCGACAGGATGACGTAGAGCGCGCTCGAATCCCACGGAATCGTCCGGCCGTCCGCGCCGTCGCTCTCTGTCATTCGACTGTGGACTCGTCTTGACGCCGTGTTCGGATGTACGTTTTCGTATCGGCATGCTCGCGACGACTGTCGTATCGGCACGCTCGCGACCACACCCGAACGGGTTCGCGGTCACGCCCGGTCGGGCGTGACCGCGAACGAGCCTCGTACCGGTTCGTGGGTACACCGGTTCGCGGTTCGCCGCCGTGGGAACGCTGATGTGACACCGGCCCAATCATCGCGTATGACGGTTGCCCAAACGGTCGAACTCGAAGGACACATCATCGACTCGGGGATGATGCAGCAGTGTTTCGGCGTGGTGATGGACCTCGACGGCGACTTCGACGTGGAAGTGTTCGAAGTCGGCAAACGCAAGGACGAAGAATCGTACTGCCGGATGACGGTGTCGGCCGACGACGAGGACCAACTCCGCGAGATTCTCCACGAGCTCCACCAGGTCGGCGCACACCTCCCCGACCCGCCGGACGCGACGCTCGCGCCCGCGCCCGCCGCGCAGGTGGTCCCCGACCGCTTCTACTCGACTACGAACCACCCGACACAGGTGCGCTACGAGGGCGCGTGGCTCGACGTGGAGAACATCGAGATGGACTGTGCAATCGTGGTCGAGGAGACCGACGACGGCCCGCGCGCGTACACGAAGGTCTTGAACGCAATCGAGGAGGGCGACCGAGTCGTCACCGACGAGGCGGGCGTCCGGGTGGACCCGCCCGAGCGACCCCGGGGGTCGGGCGGTCCGTTCGGATTCATGCAGGGCGGGGTCTCCTCGGAGCGACCGTCCGAGTCGCTCATCCGCGAAATCGCCGACGCAATCGCGGACACGAAGGCCGACGGCGGGAACGTCCTCGCGGTGGTCGGCCCGGCGCTCATCCACTCGGGGGCGGGTGATGCGCTCGCGCGACTCGTCCGCGAGGGCTACGTCGATGCGCTCTCGGCGGGTAACGGCTTCGCGGTCCACGACCTCGAACGCGGCCGGTACGGCACCTCGCTCGGGATGGACATGGAGACGCTCGAACACCCGCGAAAGGGACACAAACACCACATCTACACCATCAGCGAGGTCATCCGAGCGGGGGGCATCGAGGCCGCTGTCGAGGACGGACTCGTCTCGGAGGGCGTGATGTACGAGTGCGTCGAAAACGACGTTCCCTACGTCCTCGCGGGGTCGATTCGGGACGACGGCCCGCTCCCCGACACGATTACCGACTCGGTCGAGGCCCAGAACGCCATCCGCGAGCAGGCCCACGACGCCGACATGGTGTTGATGCTCTCGACGCTCCTCCACTCGGTCGCGGTCGGCAACTGCCTGCCCTCCACGACGCGGGTGGTCTGCGTGGACATCAACCCCGCGACCGTGACCCAACTCCTCGACCGGGGGAGCGCCCAAGCCATCGGAATGGTCACGGACGTGGGGACGTTCGTGCCGACGCTCGCCGACGAGATTCTGGACGAGTCGTAGTCGGTCCGGGCGATTCTCCGCGCGGGCGACGACGCCCGGCAGGGCGTCGTCGCCCGCCGAATCACGCGCTCGTCGAAATGAACGCGCCCGGCGAACCGAAATCGCTACTGGTGGGTGAACAACAGCACGTTCTCGTCGGAAGTCGTCACGCAGAGGTCGAGGACCCGGCTGAGTTCGAGGCTGTCGTACTCGCCCTCGCAGACCACCAAATCGTCGAACGGTTCCTCGCACGCCGGACACGCGATGCTGACCGTGTTCCGGTAGGTGTTGACGGTGCCCGCGGATTCGTACGGCGTCAGCGACGAGACGAGTTCTTCGAATTCGCTTTTGTCCATCGTTCGGCGGTTCGGTGGTCGGGAATCGTGATAGTTCTATCGCTTAGACAACCGCTGGCACGCTTCCTCTGAGACTCTCTCTCTGGCACGCTCTCTCCGGAACACTCCCTCTGGCACGCTCGCGGCCGACAGGGTCGGCTGCGAGCGTCTCCGAACCGTCGCCTACGCCAATTTCCCGAATCTCTCGGGCGGTCGTCGGTGGTCGCTCGCCTGCTCGTAGCCGTACGCGAGTTCGAACAGTCGCGGTTCGGCGAACTTCCGACCGAGCAGTTCGACGCCCACCGGCAGACCGTCGTCGGTGAATCCCGCCTGCAGGACGACGGCGGGGAGACCGGTGTGGGCCGCGAGTTCGCACCGCAACTCCGAGAACGGCTGGCGGGCGGGCATCTCGACCGGCGGAATCGCCGACGGCGGGTAGACGAGCGCGTCGAGGTCGCGCTCGACCAGCAGTGCGGTCGTCTCGTCGGCGATTCGGCGGCGGCGGTCGAGTTTCCGGAGGTACTCGGCGTTCTCGTCGAGCGTCTCGGGGTCGGTGTCGAGGATTTCGCTCCCCTCGATTCGAGACCCGACCGCCTCGGCGACCTGCCCGGACGCCACGATGTCGGCGAGCGAGTCGTACGGCGGGTCGTCCAACCCCGCCAGATACCGGTCGAAGTCGCGCGCGAACTCGTAGGGGAGGACGCGGGCCGAGTCCAGAAAGTCGGTGTCGGTCACTTCGACGGGGTCCACGACGGTGGCTCCGGCGGCGTCCATCTCTGCGATTGCATCCTCGACGGTCGCGGTGACGCGCTCGGCCTCGGCCTCTGTCGCGCTCTCGTCGTCGCTTCGGCCGAAGAACTCCCGGACGACGCCGATTCGCGCGCCGTCGAGACCGTCCTCGTCGAGGTGGGCGACGTAACCGCCTTCGGGGACGTTGCCCACGCCGTTCGCGGTCACGGGGTCCTCGGGGTCGTAGCCGACCATCGCGTCGAGCGTCAGGGCGGCGTCGGCGACGGTTCGGGCGATGGGACCCGCCGTGTCCTGGGTCTCGCTCAGGGGGACGATGCCGGTTCGACTCACCAGTCCTCTGGTGGGTCGAACCCCGACCAGATTGTTGAACGCGGGCGGCGACCGGACCGACGAACACGTGTCCGACCCGGTTCCGATTGCGCCCAGATTCGCCGCGATTGCGGCCGCGGTGCCGCCGCTCGACCCCGACGGTCGCCGGTCGAGCGCGTAGGCGTTCGAGGTCTCCCCGCCGAGCGAGCTAATCGTATCGACGCCGAACGAGAACTCCTGAAGGTTCGCCTTCGCGAGAACAACGCCGCCGGCCTCGCGGAGTTGGGAGACGACGAACGCGTCTCGGGGCGGCACCGACTCTTCGAGCGCCTTCGACCCGGCCGTCGTCGGCATGTCTCCGGTGTCGTGGTTGTCCTTCAGGACGATTGGGACGCCGTGGAGCGGGCCGACGAACCCCTCGGACTCGAACGCCGAGTCGAGGCGGTCGGCCCGGTCCCGAGCGCCGGGGTTCACCGTCAGAATCGCGTTCAGGTCGGCGTCGTACGCCTCGATTCGAGCGAGGTACGCCTCGACGAGCGACCGGACGGTGAGGTCGCGGTTTTCGATGGCGTCGTGAATCTCCGCCACGGTGGCTTCCACGACGTCGAACGCGGCGCTGTCCGTCGATGGGTCGGTGTCGGCCGATAGGTCGTTGTCCTCTGCGGACGAGTCGTCGGTCGGTGTCGGCATCTTTGCGAACTGATACCGCCCCACGTACTTAACGGCTCCCGATTCCGGGTCACGACCGGCGATGCGACTCGCGAGCGAGTCGCATCGAGAAAAGGGTCGCGCGTCGGGTCGCCTACCCGAGGCAGGGGAACTCTTCCGGATCGGGTTCCTCGCCCTGCGGCCACGCTTCCATCTCGGCGTCCGGCGGGTAGTGGAGATTGCCGTTGTCGTCCCAGCCCCAACCGGCGTCTTCGAGAATCGAGCGCGCCTGGTCCACGTCGGCGGAGTCGCCCGCGATTTCGGTGAGCACCTCCTCGTTGTGCCACGGGTGCGCGCTCGAATGGAACGTGCAGTGAGTCACGGTCTCGGACTCGCCGAAGGCGTAGGTCTCGTTGATGTTCTGTCGGTCGATGAGATGCGAGAGCGCCTGTCGGAACTCGATGAACTTCCCGGGCGCGAACGACATCTGCGGCATGACGCCGAACGGGAGGTGGGACACACCCGTGATTATCTGGACGTTGCCGCCCATCGACTCCTCTATCTGCTGGCCGGCCTCCGGGTGGAGCGCCACCGCGACGTTGAGTTCCCCGTTCTCGAACGCTCGCGTGACGCCGTCGGTGCTCTCGTACAACTGGAAGAGGATGTCGGCCTCCGGGCTGTACACCGGGTGGCCGTCGTGGGGTTCGAGCGCCATGTTCTGCTGATTCTGGTAGGAGACCATCCGGTACGGTCCGGCCCCTATCATCGGGTCGTCGAAGTCGGTCGGATTGTCCTCGATGCCAGCGTTCACGTAGGGGTCGCGCGGAAGCACGCCGTAAATCGAGAGGCTCGCGGTGAGCAGCGTCGGCGCGGCTTCGTCCGTGTTGAACGCCACCGTGCTGTCGTCTACGACTTCGACAGACAGGCTCTCGGGGAGCGACGTCCACTGGTAATCGCCGTCGTGGTACTGGTCTCGCAGGAACTCGTACGTCCACTTCACGTCCTCGGGCGTGACCGGGTCGCCGTTGTGGAACGTCGCGTCACGGAGCGTGAACGTGGTCGTCGTCCCGTCGTCGGACGTCTCCCAGTCCTCCGCGAGGACGGGCGTTAGCTCGTAGTCCGAGTCGTACATCAACAGCGGATTGTGGGTCAGACTCGTGTACAGCCCCATCGAGTCGCCGTCCGCCACAGTGGGGTAGAAGCTACTCGTGAGGTGCTCTGTCGGGAGGTTCGCCACGATTGCGTCGGTTCCGCCCGCGGTGCTCACGCCCGCTTCCACCAGCGCGGCCCAGTGAACGTCGTTCAGTCCCGCCGCTCCCGATTCAATCGAATTGACTTGGTCGGTGTTGATGGCGGCCGTGGTCGGTCGCTCGATGGTCGGGATGAACGGCAGGTCGGCCGAGTACACCGACAGCGCGTCGTCGACTGCAGACTGTCGCTCTTCGGGGTCGCCGACCGTCGATTGGGCCTCTGCGAGTTCCGAGAACTCACAGCTCGCGTAGTTCGACGGATTGTAGTCGCCGTTGGCCCCCGCGAAGTCGATGCTGTAGTTGGTCAGTAGCTCGTTCGGGTCGAGTCGCCCCGGAGACGGACCGTGACTGTTGACCGCGATGTGGAATTCACGGGTGTCGTTGCTGACCGCGCTCAGTCCTTCGGCGGTCGTCATCGGCATGGTCTCCAAGCTGATGCCGATGTCGCCCGTCACGGCCTGAATCGTCGAGATGGTCTCCTCGAACAGCACCGTCGGCGGACCCTGGTCCGACCAGTACTGGAACGTGAGAGTCGGAACTCGCTCGCCGAGGTCGCCTCCGTCACCGCCGCCGTCGCCCCCGTCCGTGTCGGTCTCCTGTTCAGTGGTCGTCCCCTCGTCTTGACCACTACCGCTACACCCGGCCAGTCCGACGGCCGACGCCGCCCCGATCGCCTGTAGCAGTCTCCGTCTGTCAACGCTCGCCACTTTGCCATCTGTTGGCATGGGTCTAGCTCTCCGGGGACAAGTAAAAGAGTTTCGTAATATCCAACAATTTTGACTGATTTTCATTTTTTCTTCGCCGTTTCGCCGATATTCTGTAGGTACTTATCCGGATATGAATCAATATCTTCAATAGCGGAGACAGTATCGAGGCGGGCGGCGAACCGCCGCCCGCGAACGTCGGCGTTTCTACTCGCCGTCGCCTTCGACCGACACCCTCGGGTCGATGACGCCGTAGAGCAGGTCCACCACGAAGTTTCCGAGGATGACCCACACCGCTGCGACGAGGAACACGAACTGGATGACCGGGAAGTCGCGTGCGAGCACCGAGTCCACGAGGAGCCGACCGATACCGGGCCAGTTGAACACGACTTCGATGAGCACGAGCCCGCTAATCGAGGTCGCGAGCGAGATGGGGTAGAGCGTGATGACCGGCAGCGACGCGTGGCGGATGAGCTTCTGGAGCAGTTTCGACTGCGGGAGTCCCTTGAGCCGGTGGTAGTGAAGGAACTCCTGGTCGCTGACCTCGACCACGCTGTTGCGCATGATGAGCGCGGGGTACTGCATGAAGTACAGCGTAATCGTGGCGAACGGGAGCGCGTAGTGCATCCAGAACTCCTTCAGGAAGAACTTCGCGTAGAACGGCTCACCCTGCATGAGTATCGACGTTCGGGTCGAGAGCATCCCCGAGGTGGGGAAGATACCCGCCGTCTCGGAGAACGCGGCGATGAGCAGGATTCCGAGGAAGAAGTCGGGAATCGAGTGGAACACCGACACCGAGATGATGCTCGACTTCTCGAACAGGCCGCCGCGGTACTTCCCGATGACCGCGCCGAGGGTGCCGCCGATGATGTACGTCGCGGTAATCGCGGGCGCGACGAGGATGAATGAATTGATGATTCGCGGCTTGACGAGGTCCCAGACGGGCGCTCCGTGGCGGAACGACTGCCCGGCGTCGGCGGTCAACAGATTCGTCACGTAGCTCACGTACTGGATGTGCATCGGCTCGTTCAGCCCCCACTTGGCCTCCAACCGCGCAATCTGGTCGGGTTGCATCCCCTGTTGGGTGAGAAGCGCGGTGTAGTCGCCCGGCATCAGCCGGAAGAACAGGAACAGCGCCGACGCCACGAGGAAGATGAGAAACGCCGTGATGAACGTCCGGCGCACGAAGTACCGAAGTCGGCTCATGCCGCATCACCCGCCGATGTCGCCGAGGAAGCCGGGTCTGCGGTCGGTTCCGGCTGGTCGCCCTCGACCTCGTCGTGGTCGTAGTAGAGGTGACACGCGACCGTGTGGTCGTCTTCGCCCTCCAGAGCGATGTCGAGAGGCTTCCGGTCGCAGATGTCCATCCGCTTCGGACACCGGTTCTTGAACCGACATCCCTCGGGCATGTTGATGGGGTCGCCCGGTTCGCCGTCGAGGTCGGGGCGCTTCCGGTCGTAGTGGGGGTCGGGAATCGGAATCGACTGTATCAACGCCTTCGTGTACGGATGTTTCGGCTCCGCGAGGAGCGTCCTCGTCGGGGCCTCCTCGACGACCCGACCGAGGTACATCACGTTGATGGTGTCGCAGATGTACGAGACCGTCGAGAGGTCGTGGGAGATGTACACCATCGACACGCCGAACTCGTCTGTGAGCTTGTTCAGCAGATTCAGAATCTCGGCCTGCGTCGAAACGTCGAGCATCGACGCTGGCTCGTCGGCGAGGATGATGTCGGGTTCGGTGATGAGCGCCCGCGCGATGGCGACCCGCTGTTTCTCGCCGCCCGACAACTGATTCGGGAATCGGGTCAGATACTTCTCGGGGGGCGTCAGCCCCACGGACTCCAGCATCTCTGCGATTCGCTCGTCGTCGTACTCCATGTTGTGAATTTCGAGCGGTTCGGCGAGCGTTCGCCGAACGCTGAACTTCGGGTCGAGCGAGTTGAACGGGTCCTGGAAGATGATTTGGACGTGGCGGCGGAACTCCTTCCACTCGTCCTTGTCGAACTCCGACACCGGCCTGCCGTGGAACAGAAGCTCCCCGCCGGTCGGATTGTACAGGCCGATGAGCGTCCGGAGGAGCGTGGTCTTCCCGCACCCGCTCTCGCCGATGACGCCCTGCACCTGGTTCTGTTCGAGTTTCATGTTCACGCCATCGACGGCCCGGACGTACGAGGGGCCGTCGCCGAGTATCCGATTCTTGACCGCGTCGAACAGACCCGACGACGTATCGAAGTACTTCTCCAACGACCGAAGCTCCAGCACTGGTGTCTCGTTGCTCACGTGTCTTCCTCCAGAATGCTCGTTTCACCCGTCGCCGGAGCGAGGTGGTCCGCGGCGAGGTCCTCCATCTCGTCGGCGCGGATACACCACGCTCGGTGGTCCGCGTCGCCCTCGATTTCCTGGGGGTCGGGTGCGCCCCGGCGACAGTCCTCGACCGCCCACGGACACCTGTCGGCGAACGTGCAGTAGTCCGGGTCGTCCAGCAACTGCGGCGGGTGCCCGTCGATGACCGCGAGTTCCCGGTCGGGGAACCGAACGTCGGGAAACGCGTTCTGAAGCAGGATGGCGTAGGGGTGGCGCGGCCGGTCGAACAGGTCCACGACGCGCCCGGTTTCGGCCATCTGCCCGCCGTGCATCACCGCCATCGAATCGCAGTTCTCGAACACGATGGAGATGTCGTGGGTTATCATCAGCATGCTGATGTCCCAGTCGTCTTTCAGGTCGTTGATGTAGTCGAGGATTTGGTCCTGCATTATCACGTCGAGCGCGGTGGTCGGTTCGTCCGCGATGATGAGACTCGGCTGTAAGAACAGCGAGAACGCGATGATGGTCCGCTGTTGCATCCCGCCCGAGAACTGGTGAGGGTAGTCGTGGATGCGCGACTCGGAGATGCCGACCACGTCGAACAGTTCCCGGAGGCGGTCGACGGCCTCGGCCTTAGTCAGGTCGGTGTGGTACTTCGCCATCTCGATGGCCTGGTCGCTCAGCTTCATCACCGGGTCGAGACTGTTCATCGACGACTGGGGGATGACCGAAATCTCCTTCCACCGAATCTTCTTGTTGAACTCGGATTCGGAGTAGTCCTGAATCTCCTCGCCCTTGTACCTGATTTTCCCGGAGGTGACCTCACCGTTGTCGTCGAGACCACCGACGATGGAGTCGGCGAGCGTGGACTTTCCGCATCCGCTCTCGCCGACCAGACCGAAGTAGTCGTGCTCCTCGATTGCGAACGAGGCGCTGTTGACCGCGTGAACGTCGCTGTCCCCGGTGGTTCGGTACGTGATGTCTACGTCTTCGAATTCGAGAATCGGTTCGGACATGTTAGACCACCACCTCGTCGTCGCCGCTCGTGCCTTCGTAGCCCCGCCCGAGGAGGTACAGCGACAGGACCGTCAGCGAAATCATGATGCCCGGCGGGAACGACCACCACCACGCTTCGACCACGCGGCCCGACTGGTGGGCGTTCCTGAGCATGATTCCCCACGTGGGGTTGAACGGGTCGGTCACGCCGATGAACGACAGCCCCGCCTGTTCGAGAATCGCCAGCCCCACGCCCATCGCGAAGAACAGCGCGGCCATGTTCGCGATGTTGGGCAGGATGTGCTTTCTGATAATCCACGGCGTGCTCGCGCCTGCGGCTTGAGCCGCCATGATGTACGGCCGTTGCTTTATCTGAAGCACCTGCGACCGGATGACGCGGGCGATGAATCGCCACAACACCAGGCCGATTATCGCAATCGTAGTGTAGAAGCCCGCGCCGAAGAACGTGATGAGGACGATTGCGAACGGGATGAACGGAATCCCGTAGATGAAGTCCACGAATCGCATGAGGAAGCTCTCCGTTCTCCCCCCGACGTACCCCGCGGTCACGCCGACGAAAAGCCCGATAGAGAGCATGAGCGACCCCGCCAGCAGGCCGGTGATGACGGTGGTTCGCGCGCCGTACAGGAGCCGCGACAGCACGTCTTCACCCCGGTCGTTCGTCCCGAGCGGATGGTCGAGCGACGGCTCGGCGTACCGGAGTAACTGACCGTCTTCGCGGTGTTGGACGTTGTACTGATACGGCGCTATCGCTGGCCCGATAGTACCGAGAACCAGAATGATGACCAGACAGACGAACGCGAACTTGGTGATTCGCTCCTGCAGTAGCTTCCTGAGAGTGTTGAGAAGTACGATACCGTAGTCGCTCTCTTTGAAGTTCTTGAATGCGTTCGTGACACTCATCGTCGTTCGCTCCTATTCGGGTCGCGCTTTGCTCGCCATTCGTTCGAAAGACTGTTATTTGGAATAATCACGGGCCATCTCCGGTGTATGTGCATTGAGAGCAATCCACGTATATTATTAAGATTTTCGGTGAAAATGATTCTATTCTCTATGATTCTTGGGGTAAATTACCTATGAAATAGGAAACCGGCAAAACAGAATTGGGGATACAGAGACGAGATGCCCGAATGTATTCAGTAGATGACTAGTCCGGGTTCGGGCGCACGCAGAAGATTCGGGGGTTCGACGCCGACGGCCGAGGGGCGGCCGTCGTCACCGCCACAGCGCTTCGAGTTCGGTTTCGATGACCCCCTCGTCGTTGTCACCGTACAGCCTCGTATCGACCGCTCCGTCGCGCACGAACAGCATCGCCGGTCCCGCGGTGACGTCGTACTCCCGCCTGAGCGTCTCCTTGTACTCCGGGCCGTACACCGCGACCGGGAGCACGTCCCGAGGTTCCTCGAAGACGGACTCGAGTCGGGCCTTGAGCGCGTCGCACGGTTCGCAGTCGTCGAGCCAGACGTACACGAACAGTCGGGCGTAGATGTCCACGAACTCGGGGAGGTGGTCGCCGGGCACCGGCACGAACCGGTCGGGCACGCCGTCGGTCCGGACGGGGTCGGGTCGGAACAGCCTCAAGAGCGGCACGACCGGAAGCCACTCGTCGGCCGCCGCGTCCACGAAGTCGGCGAGCGCGCACAACTCGGCCACGGTTCGAGGGTCCTTCTCGGCCAGTCTGACGAACGGTTCGACCACGGTCTCGTCGCTGATTTTCTCCCGAATCAGTGCCCCGAGTTCGTCCCCGGACCCCTCGGCGACGGTCGCCTGATGGTCGGCGAGCGACGACTCGAATTCGCTCGACAGCGAGATTTCGCCGTCTCGCTCGTTGAGCACGTCGTTCGAGAAGAGTAACGCTGTGGCTTCGTCCATACAACATCAAAACCGCGGAACAGATAAAGAATTATTGCTTAAGCGAGTGTTTTCGCGACGAAGTAAAATATCGCCGGGGGCGGGAGCCGGGAGCGGCGGCTTCCGCGGAAATGCCGCTACCGCTCGACCCAGTGTTCGAGTCGGCCGACGCCCTCGACTTCGATTTCGACGTGGTCGCCGTCGCTCAGGGGACCGACCCCGACCGTGGTGCCCATCGCCACGATGTCGCCGGGTTCGAGCGTGAGGAACTTCGACACCTCGTGAATCGCCCGCGATGCCGGAAACACGAGTTCGTCGTTGTTCGAGTCCTGCCGCTGCTCGCCGTTGAGCCAGAGTTGGACTCGCGGTTCTTCGGGAACCTCGTCGGGAGTCGCCATCACGGGACCGATGGGGGCCGAGTTGTCGAACGCCTTGCCCCGGACCCAGTTGCGCTCGGCGTCCTGGTCGTCGCGGTTCGAGAGGTCGTTCAGACACGTGTAGCCCGCGACCACGTCCATGTAATCGTCCTCGGCGACGTTCCGGCACTGCTCGCCGATGACGACGCCGAACTCGGCCTCGTAGTCGATTCGACCCTGCCCGAGTTCGATGTCGCCCTTGTCGCGGCCTTCGAACTCCTCGGCCTCGGCCGCGGGCGTCGGGAGCGTCACGGTGTCGCCGTGGCCTGCGACTGCGTTCGGTCCCTTGAGGAAGAATCCCGGCCGCTTCGGGAGGTCCTCGGGAATCGACCGGCCGGCCTCCTCGATGTGGTTGATGTAATTGGCGGCGACGCAGACGATTTTCGACGGTTCGACCGGCGGTAGGACATCGACCTCCGCGGGGTCGTACTCGTCGTCGCCGAACTCGATGACACCGTCTCGCCACTCGCCTCGCCGGATAGAACCGGCTTTATCTTTGAATCGTACACTACGCATGGATGTTCGCCTACAAAGATTCGCCGAGAGGTCATATAGGTACGTATCGGTCAGATTCGGTCGGAGAGCAACCGTTCTCGGACGAGAATCCCGCGATACCGTGCGGATAACTGCAAAATCCATGCTTTCGAGGGGGCAAACGTAGCACACCATCGGCGTAACGCTTTTCTAATCTATCGTCCATTGTGCGGGGTATGGTAACACGCCCGGAGATACCGGCGCTCGGTCTCGGGACCTACAGAAACACCGACCGCGAGGAGTGTCGAGACAACGTCCGAAGCGCACTCGACCTCGGCTATCGCCACATCGACACCGCGGAAGCGTACGGCAACGAAGTCGCGGTCGGCGAGGGAATCGCGGACTCCGGGGTGGCGCGCGACGAGGTGTTCGTGGCGACGAAGGTGCTTCACCCGAAGTTCGCCGAGGGGTACGCCTCGGACGAAATCGTCGCCAGCGCGCGCGACTGTCTCGAGCGACTGGGTCTCGACAGCGTAGACCTGCTCTACGGCGTCCACTGGCCCGCTGGCGACTACGACCCCGAGGAGACGTTCGACGCGTGTGCGACCCTCCACGACGAGGGCGTCGTGGACCACGTCGGCGTCTGTAACCTCACGCCGGAGCTGCTCGACGAGGCACGCGACGCCTCGGACGTGCCGATTGGCGCGCTTCAGGTCGAGTGCCACCCCCTCCTCCAGCAGGAAGCGCTCAGAGAGTACTGCGAGCGCCACGACATCGAACTCGTCGCGTACGCGCCACTCGGGTACGGTGCGGTGTTCGACGCGCCCGAGATTCGGGAGATAGCCGACGAACACGGCGTCAGCGAGGCGCAGGTGAGTCTGGCGTGGCTCCGCGAGAAGGGCGTCTGTACGATTCCGAAAGCGAGCACGGCCGAACACATCCGCGACAACTGGGAGTCGTTGGCGTTCGACCTCGACGACGAGGACATCGACGCTATCGACGCCATCGACCGCGAGGACAGACAGTACGACCCCGAGTACGCGCCCGACTGGTGAGCGCCCAGTTCGAGGGCCGGGCGACTCGGAACGAGTCGCCCGGCCCTCGA
Source organism: Halorussus amylolyticus (assembly GCF_004143485.2). GTDB lineage: Archaea > Halobacteriota > Halobacteria > Halobacteriales > Haladaptataceae > Halorussus > Halorussus amylolyticus. The sequence goes on from NZ_ML974130.1 coordinate 563,330, forward strand.
ACTACCTGCCCGAATTACTCGTCCGGACTCCCGACCGTGTTCGACAGCGTGCCGACGCCCTCGACCTCGACCTCGATGGTGTCGCCTTCCTCCATCGAGATGTCTTGGAACTCGCCGACGCCTTCGGGCGTCCCGGTCGCAATCACGTCGCCGGGTTGGAGTTCGACGCGACTCGACGCGAACGAAACGAGTTCGGCCGTGTCGTAAATCATGAGGTCGGTGTCCTCGTCCTGCATCACGTCGCCGTTGTACCGCGAGGTGACGTGGAGGTCGTTCGGGTCGCCGACTTCGTCGGTCGTGACGACTTCCGGACCGACCGGCGTGGTCCGGGCCATGTTCTTCGAGGAGAACCAGTCGATGGCGTCGTCGTCGCCCGCTTCGAGTCGCTGGAGGTTGCGCGCGGTCACGTCGTTCAGCACGGTGTACCCCGCGACGTAGTCGAGCGCTTCGTCTTCGTCCACCTGCCACGCCGGTTCGCCGATGACCGCGGCGAGTTCGCCCTCGTAATCGAGTCGCTCCACGATTGGCCGGTGGTACGCGATTGGCTGTTCGTGGCCGACCAGCGACCCGTACGTCTTCATGAACAGCAGGGGCCACTCGAACTCGCGGTCGGTCTTGCCGACCTCCTCGATGTGCGAGTGATAGTTCAGCGCGGCCGCGAACACGGTGTTCGTCGGCGTCGTCGGCGGAAGGTACTCGACATCGTCGGCGTCGTGGGTGTCGTCGCCGTCGGGGAGCGAGTCACCGCCCGTCACTGTTTCGAGCGCGTCGGTGAAGCCATCGACGCCGTCGGTGATGTCGGCGACCGTTCCGTTCTCCGCCACCCCGACGCGGGGGCCGCGGCCGGTGGAAAATCTGAGTAGTCGCATGCTCGACTAGTGATAGTCGGCCCAGAAGAAATAGATTGTGGGTTGTTAACTAATAACAGCTTACTACCGAAGATTCTCGAGTCTCGACCCGAGGACCGACCGCGCCGACGCGATTTCGTCGCCGAGTCGGAGGAGTCGGTAGCCGCGCTCGATGGCGTCCGCGGCGTCGTCGGTGTCGTTCGTGACCCACCCGACCGGAACGTCGGCGTCGAGGCAGGCTTCCCGGACCGCCTCGATGGCGTCTCGAACGTCGGGGTGGTCCTTTTCGAAGGGGTGGCCCATCGAGATGGAGAGGTCGGCCGGGCCGACGAACGCGAAGCCGAGTTCGGGAACGCGCAGAATCTCGTCCAGATTCTCGACCGCAGTTCGGCTCTCTATCATGCATCCGACCGAAACCGCCTCGTCGTGGTCGGCGACGTTCAGCGACGAGACGTTTCCCCACCCGCTGTCGCGGCCCGCACCTGCGCCGTAGTTGCCGGGGCGTCCTTCGTAGACGAACCGGGAAGCCTCGACCGCCCCGCGAATTTCCGCGGCCGAGTCCACGCGTGGAATCAGTATCGACTTGATTCCCGTGTCGAGTACCTTCCGAACGACGTGCGGGTCGCCGGAGGGAAGCCGAACGAGGAGGTCGATTCCGGCCGCGTCGGCGGCCCGATTTAGCTCGTCGAGCGCCCGACTGTCGTAGGGGCTACTGCCCGTGTGTTCGAGGTCCACCCACACGAAGTCGAGGCCGATGGCCCCGTACACTTCCACGATGGCGGGCGCGGTCGTCGAGGCCCTCGCCCCGAGAACCGGGTCGTCGCCGCCGAGCAGACTGCTCAGATACCGTCGTTCGTTCATACGACCCTCTGAACGAGCGACGTATTCAATATTCGGGGCATCATCGAATATTCCTGAAAATTCGTAGCCAAATACTCGCCCTCACCAAGGGAATGTATTTCTTGGGCGTGGCCGTGAAGCGTCCGCTGTCTCCCGATTCGAACTGTGTGTGGGTGTCTCTAGCATATCGGTGCCGAGCGTCGAGACGTGCATTTTACCGGGGAACGAATCTATTTAGGCGAATCCGTCAGAGTTTTTCCCGCCATGCAACGAGTTCGCTTCCGAGACCCTTCGGGGTCGGTGCGCGTCGGCGAATGGACCGACGACGGCGTCGTGTTCTCGACCCAGCGCTACGACGTGGACGAGGTCACGATTCTCCCGCCGACCGAACCGAGCAAAATCGTGTGCGTCGGCCTGAACTACGCCGACCACGCCGAGGAGACCGATTCGGAGATTCCCGAGCGTCCGCTCCTGTTCCTGAAAGCGCCGAACACGCTCGCGGCGCACGGCGACACCATCGCGCTCCCCGACAAAGAACGAATCGACCACGAGGCCGAACTCGGCGTCGTCATCGGCGAACAGTGCCGGAACGTTCCGGCCGAGAAGGCCGAGGAGGTCATCGCGGGCTACACCTGCGTCAACGACCTCTCGAACCGCGACGACCAGCGCCAAGAGCAGAACTGGGTCCGGGGCAAGTCGTTCGACAACGCCGCACCCGTCGGTCCCTACGTCGCGGCACCCGAGAGCGTCCCCGACGACGCCGCCATCGAACTCCGGAAGAACGGCGAGGTCCAGCAGGAGTCCACCATCGACAATCTCATCTTCTCGGTTCCAGAACTCATCGAGGAGATTACGAAACTGGTGACTCTCGAACGCGGCGACGTCGTCGCGACCGGGACCACGTCGGGCGTGAGTCCGATAAGCGACGGCGACACCATCGAGGTCGAGGTCGAGGGCGTCGGCACGCTCCGCAACGAGTTCGTCGCAAACGAATTCACGGGCGAGGTCGAACAGGACTTCATGCCCGACCAGTAGGTCGGACTCGAACCCGGTAGGCCGGAGTCGAACTCGGTTTTCGGCCCGAACAGGCTACCGATTCGCGACCCGACGCCACTCCCCGCGGAGGACCGGATACTTGACCGCGACGAACCCGCACAGAATCGCGACGAATCCGAGCGCGGTCGGGAGCGTCACCACGTCACCGAGGACGAGGAACCCTGTCAGCGCCGCGAACGGCGGTATCGCGTACTCGATGAAGCTGAGTTCTATCGGCCCGATTTCGCCGAGCAGGTAGAAGTACAGGCCGTACCCCACCACGCTCCCGACGACGCCGAGGTAGACGACCGAGGCGACCATCTCGGGCGTCCACGCCGCGGAACTTCCGCGCTCGGTCGGCAACACCGCGCTGACGGCGTGGAGGAACACCGCCGCAATCGCCATCATCCCGCCCTGCGTCGAGGCCGCGGGGAGCGACGACTCCGAATCGTGGAGCAGGACCGCGCCCGCGGCGAACGAGACCGCCGACGCGAGGACGAGACCGACGCCGACGACGGTCTCGCCCGCGAGGTTCGACGGACTCGGTCGCGCGATGATTACCACGCCGATGAATCCGAGGAGAGCGCCGAGGACCCCGCCCGCGCCGAGGCGCTCGCTCGAACCGACGGCCCGGGTGAGCGCGGGCGTGATAATCGGAATCAGGCCGAGGAGGACCGCGGCCACGGTCGCGGAGACGAACAGTTCGCCCGCGAACAGGAAGCCGTAGTGCGCCCCGGTGAGGAGCGTCCCGCCGAGAAACAGGTACCGCCAGTCCGACCGACCGCGCGGCCGGAGGCGGTGGCCGCGCCACGTCGCGTACCCGAGCAGGACGGCGGCCGCGAGGTCGAATCGGAGCGCGGCGAACAGCACCGGCGGCAGGTACGCTAGCCCCGCCTCGATGACGACGAACGTGGACCCCCAAATCGCGGCGAGAGCGACGAACGCACCGACCACGCGGTAGCGACTCATTCCTCGAACGTGGTCGTCGGTGGGAGTAATACGCCGTGATTCCGGCAATCGTGCCGTCGCATTCGGTCGAATTTGGGTCGCGGTCTCTCGAATCGGTGAGAACAGTCGAACGACGAAACGCGGTTGGACCGACCGCGCCCTTAGCCTTCCATGCCGCTGAACGAGAGGCCGCCCTCGATGTACCGCTGTGCGAACAGGTACACGAGCATGATGGGCGTGGCGAAGGTGAGCGCGAACGCCGAGAACCGCGCCCACGGGATGGAGTACTCGTCCACCAGCGAGTAGAGACCCACCGGAAGCGTGTAGTTGTCCGTCCCGAGGAGCGTCTGGGCCACCACGAACTCGGTCCACCCGGTCAGGAAGGTGAAGATGAACACCGTCGCGAGACCGGCGGTCGAGAGCGGGATGATGACCTCGGTGACGACCCGCCACGGCGGCGCGCCGTCCACCACGGCGGCCTCCTCGTAGGAGACCGGAATCCCGTCCATGTACGTCTTCAACAGCCACGTGTTGAACGGGACCGCGGTCGCGGCGTAGTACACCGACAGCGCGAGTTTGCTGTCGTTGACTCCGAACTGGACGTAGATGGCGTACAGGCCGATGAGGAGCGCGATGCCGAGACCGCCGCCCACCTGGGTCAGCAGAACGTAGAGGAACAGAATTTTGCGCCGGAAGATGAACTCGCGGCGCGACAGCGCGTACGACGCTGGCACGATGAGACACATCGCGATGATGACGGTCGGAATCGCGACCGTGACGCTGTTCCACAGGAAGTGTTTGAAGTCGGACGGTCTGTCGATGCCGTACGTCGAGGCGTCGAGCAGCGTGACCTGCGGCGTGTCGAACACGAGCGCAACGTCGGTCAACGGAACGTTGAACGCGATGCTGTAGCCCGGAACGATGATGTCTCCGAGCACCCACACGAACGCCTGAAGCGTCGGGTCCTCGGGGAACAGCGAGATTCCGTTCGCCGAGTACAGCGAGGCACCCGACCCCGACAGCGCCGCCTGCAGAATCCAGTAGACCGGGAACAGGAGCGCGAGCACCATCACGAGCGCGCCCGCGGTCGCTCCCACGGTCTTGAGTGGTTCTTTCGGCGAGACTTTCCCGCTTCGGACGGCTTCGACCGTGTAGGTCACGTCTCGGGCCGTCTCGACCGGGACCGCGAGGATGTTCTTGGCGTCCTCGGTCAGTTTCCGGACGATACCGGAGAGCAGGCTCATTCGTCGCTCACCCCGTCGGCGAGTTTCCCGCGCTTGACGTTAATCCACATGAACGCGCCGATGAACACGACCGCGATGAGGCTCACCGCGCCGCCGCGTCCGTACTCCGAGAACGACAGCGCCTCCCGGTAGCCGTAGACGACGATGAGTTCGTTCGCGCGTGCGGGACCGCCCTGATTGAAGACGAACGGAATCAGGAACTGCTGGAACGACGCCGCGGCCGTCAGAATCGACGCGAACAGCACCGGCCGCTTTATCGAGGGGAGCGTCACGTGGAAGAACCGCGAGACCAGACCCGCGCCGTCCACGGTCGCGGCCTCGTGGAGCTCCTCGGGCACGTCCTGAAGCGCGCTGACCGTGATGATGACCATGAACGGGTACGACAGCCACATCTCGGTGACGTTGTACGCGAAGAACGCGGGCCACCTCGTCGAGAGCCACGCGACCGATTCGGCTCCGAAGGTGCCGAGCACCTGATTCACGAGTCCGAACTCGGCGGAGCTGAAGATGCCGCGCCACACCGTGATGGTGAAAATCGCGGGCAGACCCATCGGCAGGATGATGAACGACCGCATCAGCCGTCGTCCGCGCACCCGGTCGTTGGTGACGACCAGCGCGACCCCGAGGCTGAGACAGAGTTTCAGCACGATGCTCGTGGCGACGAACAGCCACGTCACGCCGAAGGAGTTCCAGAACTCGGGGTCGGTGAGCACGTCGATGTAGTTCTGGAGTCCGACGAACGTCGCCTCGCCGAACGTCATGACCGAGAACACGCCCTCCCCGGCGAAGAGGTTCGACGGCGCTGCGTCGGTGAACGAAATCCCGACGAGATACAACACGGGAAACAGCATGAACGTCGAGAAGACGAACAGTCCCGGGAGGACGAACAGGAGCGATGCGTCTCGCGATTCGAGGAACGGCACCTCCTCTAGTCGGCGTACGACGCGTGAAGCCGTACTCATGTGTTGTTTACTCCCAGTTACTTCGGACTTCCTCGGCGGCACCGGTGAGCGCCTCCTCCGGGGACTGACTCCCGTTGAAGACTTGCACCATCGGTTCCTCCAAGGCGGCCCACACGTCGTTCATCCGCGGGTCGGTCGGCATCGGCACGCCCTGGTCGACCGCCTCCGAGTAGACCTGGACCGCGCTGGGAAGTTCGTCGCTTCCGACGAGGTCGGCCAGCACCGGGATGTGGCCCTGGTCTTCCGCGCGCGACAGGAGGTGGTCCTCGTTGGTGACGAACCACTCGGCGAACTCCATGGCCGCGGCGGCGTCCGCGCCGTCCTCCTCCATCGCCTTCGAGAAGTACCACATCTTGATGCCGGTGTACGGCCTGAACTGTCCCCCGTCGATTTCGGGGAACGTCATGAGTTCGTAGTTGATGTCGTTGTCGTTGAGACCCGCGAGATACCACGGGCCGCTGATGGCGAACGCGGCGTTCCCCTCCATGAAGGCGGCCTCCTGGGGTTCGTAGCCCGGGTCGTTGGGCATGTACGGCGTGAGGTTGTCCACCGCGAATTCGAGGCCCTGAATCGTCTCGTCGGCTTCGAGACCGAGCGCCGGGTCCTTCTCGGGGTCGAAGTAGTAGCCGCCGAACGCCTGCGCGAACCCGCTCACGAAGTACGGGTCGAACGGGTACGCCAGACCGTACTGGCCGCTATCGGGGTCGTGGTAGTCTTCCATCGCGGCCTCCATGTCGGCGAAGGTCTCGGGCGCTTCGTCCACGATGTCGGCGTTGTAGATGAGCGTCACCGTCTCCGCGGAGAACGGGAGACCGACGACGGCGTCGTCGTACTGCACCGCGTTGGCCGCCGCGTCCGAGAACTGGTCCAACTCGACCGAGAGTTGGTCGCTCCCGTCGACCACGAACTCGCGCTCGTAGTAGTCGCCGACCCAGTCGTGGGCCCACTGGAAAATCTCGGGTCCCTGCCCGGCGGGAATCGAACTCGTCGTCTTGTCCTGCATCTCCGAGATGTCCGAGCCATCGACCGTGTGATGGGACTCGTCGTTGAACGTCTGCATGATATCCTCTCGGAGCGCCTTCTCGGTGTCCGAAAGCGAGTACCAGACCGTCGCGGTCCCGGACGGACCCTGCGATTCGGTATCGTCGCTTTCGTCGCTTCCGTCGCTCTCGCTCCCGTCGCTATCGCCGCCGCCGGAGTCCCCTCCACTTTCTGTGGTGTCCTGTGAACTCTCCTGAACGCTGGCACAGCCCGCGAGAGTCGCGATAGTGCCCGCACCGCCAATCTGCTTCAGTAGCTTTCTACGGTCGAGTGCCATGAGTGTACATGTGATGAAATAGTCGTTCATCTATTAAACCTTTGGACTCTTGCACGAATAATCATATTGTTCACGGTCGTTCAGGCGTGTATACTGTCGAATATCGGCCAATGTTGCCGACTCCTCGCAGACCAAGACGGCAGGGTTCCTTCTTGCAGAGACGAATCGCGCCACGCGTAGAAAGTAATACGAAATCGTACATCAATATTTCCGTAAGAACTATCCCGCTGCTTACCAATACTCGTCTCAAATGGCAACCGTCACACTACAATCGCTTAGGAAGGAGTTCGACAACAGCCGAATCGTCGCGGTCAACGACCTCTCGCTGGAGGTCGAGGACGGAGAGTTCCTCACCGTAGTCGGCCCCTCCGGGTGTGGGAAGTCCACGACGCTCCGGATGATTGCTGGACTCGAAAAGCCAACGTCGGGCCAGATTCACATCGGCGGCGAGGACGTGACTGACGTGCACGCGCGCAACCGCGACGTGGCGATGGTGTTCCAGAACTACGCCCTCTACCCCCACAAGACGGTCGAGCAGAACATGGCGTTCGGGCTCCGGATGAGCACCGACCTCTCGAAGGCCGAGCGCGAGGAGAAGGTGTACGAGACCGCCGAGATGATGGACATCGAGGAACTGCTCGACGACAGGCCCAGCGAGCTCTCGGGCGGTCAGAAACAGCGAGTCGCGCTCGGACGCGCCATCGTGCGCGAACCCGACGTGTTCCTGTTCGACGAACCCCTCTCGAACCTCGACGCCAAACTCCGGACCACGATGCGGACCGAAATCCAGCGCCTCCAGGACGAACTCGGCACGACCGCCATCTACGTCACCCACGACCAGGAGGAGGCGATGACGATGGGCGACCGCATCGCAATCCTCGACGGCGGCGTCCTCCAGCAGACGGGGCCGCCGAAATCGGTGTACGGGAACCCCGCGAACGAGTTCGTCGGCACGTTCGTCGGGTCGCCGGCTATGAACATGCTCGACGTGTCGGTCGCGAACGAGGGCGACGGGGTCGTCCTCACGAACGGCGACCGATTCACCTACGCGCTCGACGGCGACCGCGGCCGGCGGGTCGCCGACGCCGACCTGTCGGACGCGCGCCTCGGCATCCGCCCCGAGAACGTCACGGTCAGCGAACACCTGTCGGGCGAGGGCGTCGAAGCCGTCGTGGATGTGGTCGAGCCAATCGGGAGCGACAACTACCTCTACCTCGATTTGGGAAAGAACTTCATCGCGCGCGTGGACGCGGACCTCGAACCGACGCGGGGCGACACCGTCGAAGTCGAGTTCGACCAGTCGGACCTCCACCTGTTCGCGCCTGACGGCGAATCCGTCCTGTTCACCGACGAGACCGACCAGCAAGCCGTGACGGCGTGAGAGGTCTCTGAGCGATTCTGTCGCGAAGGGTCGCGACTGTGCTCGCAGAGTGACGTGACTCGGTTGCCTTCGACGGCTTCGGTCGTTTCGTATCGTCTTTCTCGAAGCGCCTCTACAGAAATAGCCCTCGAACGGGGCCGCCCGGTCGCGACCGGGCGGCCCCGTTCACCCCCGCCGTTCGAGTCACCGACCGTTTCGCGAAGCGGTCGCTCAATCGGTCTGGACGACCGCGTTCTCGGCCCGGAGTTCGCCCACATCTGCGAGGTGCGCTATCGTCGCGAGTCGAAGCGCGTGAGGCCACCCCAGCGGGGTCGCACAGTCGGGCGTCCCGTCGTCGAACACCTGCTCGGGCAGGTAGCCGCTCGACTGGACGAGCGACCCCTCGGGGAGCAGTTCTCTAAGGAGACCGCGCGCGCGACCGTAGGCGCGCGCCGCGCGGTCGTCGCCCAAGTCCGCGAGGAGCGTTCCGAGCTGTGCGGCCGCGTTGGCTCCCCACGCGGTCGAGACGGTCCAAATCTTCGGATCGTCTTGGGAGCGTCGTCGCCACGGGTCGTCCTCGAAGCGGGCCAGCCCCCGGACCGAACCGGTCTCGCGGAGCAGGCCGTCGAGCGTCGTCTCGACGTGCGCGACCAGTCGGTCGCGCTTCTCGTCGGAGAGGTCGGCCACGGCGGCGTACTCCCGGTGGGCGGCACCGAGCGCGAGCGTGCTCGAATCGAGTCGCGAGTCGCGCTCGCCGTCGGCGAGTCGGAGCGCGTAGTGGTCGCCCGTCCAGAGTCGGTCGAGACTCGCGAGTACCGTCTCGGCCTGCGAGCGCGCGCGGTCGCGAAGGCTCGCCTCGACCGGTGCGCGCGCGACCGCACCGTAGGCGTGGAGGAAGGTGGCGGCCGTGTGGGTGAATCGGCCCTGCATGTTCTCCCACGCGTTCTGGCTGGCGACCGGCAGGCCGTCGTCGGCCAGCGTCGCGTCGAGCGCGCCGACCGCGCGTTCGAGCGCGGTCTCGACGGCGTCTGCGTTCTCGCCGTCGCACTGGCGCAGGTAGGTCGCGAGGAACGACGCGACGCTCGCGGTCTGGTCGGCCTGATAGTCGGCGTCGCTCCCGGCTTCGAGTCGCGCGTTCGCCCATCCGGGCGCGAGCGCCCCGCTCCGCGGCCAGACCCGGTGGGGCCACGTCCCGTCTTCGAGTTGGGTGTCGCAGTAGAACGCCGCCGACCGGGCGTGCCAGTCGTCGATGGGGAGACCCAACACCCGGTCGGCGGTCAGCAGAAATCGCGATATCTCGGCGTCGTCGCGGAACCACGTGTAGCCGTAACCGCCCGAGTGTTCGTAGAACGGGTCGAAGTCGGGACCCGCGATGCGCGCGCCCGACGACGCCGAGAGCAACGAGAGCGCGCGGAGGTCGGCGGTCACGGCCCGGCGGTTCGGAACGTTCTCACCGACCGAGAGCGCCCGTTCGTCGCCGCGATGTCGGAGCGCCGACGCGTCGTCGTACCTCGAAAGCAGGTCGTCCACGCGAGACAGCGCCGCCCCGCGGGGGCGCTCGTCGGAGTCGGCGAGCAGCGAGACCACGGTCACGCCGCCGTCCTCGAAGGGCGCGGCGAATCCGACGGTTCCCGAGAGCGTCGGCTCCTCGTAGGTGGCGGCGTCGGTCGCTCGCGGGAACGCCACCGGGTCGGGCGAAACGAGTTCGTCGAAGCGCTCGGGCACCTGTCCCGCGACGTCGCGCAGGTCGGTCGAGACGCCGAGGTAATCGTGTTCGTCCCGGTGGTACACCTCGACGGCGTTCTCGTGGAGGAGGTTGGCGAGCTGTCCCTCCCGGCCGTCCGGTGCGAAGCCGACGACGCCCCGCAAGCGGGCGTCGTCGGGCGGGTCGCCCGATAGCTCGAACCGGGTGACGTGGGCGCGACCGACCGTGAGGTCGTACTGGGTCGCGGTCCAGTCGTCGAACTCGTGGGCCGTCTCGACCACTGCCGAGTCGCCGACGTACTCCTGTGCTGAGGCTCCGGCGAACCATCGAACCTCGTCGGTTTCGACCCCGAAACGCGACCGCTCGATGCCGGATAGCTCGACGAGCGGGTCGGAGTAGTCGCGGAGCGCGCCGGTTCGGCTGACGTGAACGAGGCGGCCGTCCGTCCCCGAGAAGACGCCGGTCGTGGACCTGCGCTCGCCGGGGAACTTCGTGTCGTGGTCCCGGTGGCGCTTGTAGTCGTTCAGTGCGTGCCGCAGTTTCATACTCGAAAGACGCGCACTGCTCGGCAATAAGATTTGTTGTAATATTTTCTCTCTCTTGAGACCGTGCGCGAGTGTGTCAATCGCGTACATTAAATAACCCGGCGGACGGTGTACCGAGTAATGGACGACCTGACGCTCTCCGAGCAGTTACGCCACCTCGGGCTGTCCGAAAAAGAGGTGGACACGTATCTCGCGATTCTCGAACAGGGCGAGGCGACGGCGAGCGAAATCGCGGACGCCACCGGGGTCTCGAAGCGGTACGTCTACAGCATCAGCGAAGCGCTCGAGGACCGGGGGTTCGTGGACGTGGACGACCACGTGGTGCCGACGAAGATTTGGGCCCGTCCGCCCGAGGAGGTCGTCGCGGCGCTCACCGACGAACTCGCCGCGATGGAACCGGCGCTCTCCGAGCGGTACTCTCGGGCCGAGCGCGACCTCCAGCAGTTCGATGTGGTCAAGTCGCGAGTCACCGTCGTCAAGCGAATCGCGGAGTTCATCTCGGCGGCCGACAGCGAACTCACGCTCTCGATTCCCTACGAACACCTCTCGGAAGTCGCGGACGAACTCCGCGAGGCCGTAGACCGCGGCGTCCTCGCGCTCGTGCTTGTCAACGACGCCCCGTCGAACGGATTCGACACCGACGACGTGGACGGCGTCGCGACGGTCGTCAGAACGTGGGAACACGCGACGCCGCTGATTCTGACGGTCGACCAGCAGTACGGCGTGGTGGCACCCGTCGAGATGGTGGCGCGGTCGAACACCGACCAGCGGGCCATCGCGTTCGCCCAGGAGCAGATAGTCCCCGTGCTCGTCGGGTCGTTCATGGGCAACTACTGGCCGACGGCGGACGAAGTCTACGTCGCCGAACCCCGGTCGCTCCCGGCGGCGTACCGGAGCTTTCGACACGCGGTTCTCGACGCGACCCTCCGCCTCCGCGAGGACCGCCCGGTCGGCGTCGAGGCCTCGGTCACGCCGTCTCGGGGCGGTCCCGACCACAAGACGCTCACCGGGACGGTCGTGGACACCTATCAGGGGTTGGTCGAACCCGCGACCAACGACTTCCCGGTCCAGAACTCCCTCGTCGCCGAGACCGACGACGGGCGAGTCACCGTCGGCGGTCCCGGGTCGTTCCTCGAAGACTTCGAGGCCACCGAGGTCACCCTCACCGCCCGAGAATAGCGGACGAATCGACAGTCATCGGAAGTCGAGGGGGCGGCGCGTGCGCCGCCCCCTCGACTTCTAACTTTGAAGAAACTATTCAAAACATTTTTTAGGCAATCTCGTGACGAATCGCTCGTGATGTCCGCCCACACGCTCGACGAGACGCACCGAACCGACACGGAGGGGCCGTGATGTCGGTCTGTCGAGAAGCGATTCACCACCGACCCAAGAGCAACCTCGCGTACGCGGAGGACGGCGAGACCGTCCGCCTTCGCCTCCGGGCGAAGAAGGGGAACCTCGATGGGTGTCGGGTGCTCCACGCCGACAAATTCGACTGGGGGAACCGGAGTCTGACTCGCCTCGAAAAGGTCCGGAGCGATTCGCGCTTCGACTACTGGGAGACGTCGGTCACGCCCGCCCACCGGCGACTCTGCTACGCGTTCCTCCTCGAAGCCGACGACGAGGAACTGTGGTTCACCGAGTGGGGCTTCGAGTCGAAGGCCGAAAACGACCTGCCGACCGCCGGAACCGACCAACCGCTCCACTACTTCGAGTACCCGTTCGTCAACCCCGCCGACGTCATCGACCCGCCCGAGTGGGTCGCCGACGCGGTGTTCTACCAGATTTTCCCCGAGCGGTTCGCCAACGGCAATCCCGACATCGACCCCGACGGGGTCGAGGACTGGGGCGGCAAGCCCGAACAGGACAACTTCTTCGGCGGCGACTTACAGGGCGTCATCGACAACCTCGACTACCTCGACGACCTCGGCATCACGGCGCTGTATCTCACGCCCATCTTCGAATCCACATCGAATCACAAGTACAACACGACCGACTACGAGCGAATCGACCCCCACTTCGGCGACAAAGAGACGCTGAAGCGACTCGTGGACGCCGCCCACGACCGCGACATGCGCGTGATGCTCGACGCGGTGTTCAACCACTGCGGGCGACGGTTCGGGCCGTTTCAGGACGTCCTCGAAAACGGCCGCGACTCCGAGTACGTCGATTGGTTCCACATCCACGAGTTCCCAATCCAACTCGAACCCCGACCGAGCTACGACGCGTTCGGCTTCGAGAGCTACATGCCAAAGCTCAACACCGAGAACCCCGAGGTCAAGTCCTACCTCATCGACGTGGCGACCGACTGGATAGAAGAGACGGGCATCGACGGGTGGCGTCTCGACGTGGCGAACGAAGTGGACCACGAGTTCTGGCGGGAGTTCCGGCGGGCGGTCAAGGACGTCAAGCCCGACGCCTACATCCTCGGCGAAATCTGGCACGATTCGCGGCCGTGGCTTCAAGGCGACCAGTTTGACGCCGTCATGAACTACCCGTTCACCTACGCGGCCGACGACTTCCTCGGCGAGCAGTCCATCGACGCCTCGACGTTCGCCGACAAAGTGAATCGGTTCCTCACGCGCTACCCCGAACAGGTCAACGAAGTCCTGTTCAATCTGCTCGGGAGCCACGACACCGCTCGTCTCAAGCACCGATACGACGGCGACGAGCGAAAAGTCCGACTCGCGCTCCTCGTGTTGCTGACCTTCCGGGGGACGCCCTGCGTGTACTACGGCGACGAAGTCGGCATGACCGGCGGCGAGGACCCCGACTGTCGCCGGACGATGGTGTGGGACCCCGACGAGCAGGACCGGGACCTCCACCGGTACGTGTCCGACCTCGTCGACCTGCGAACGACCCACCGACCGCTCCGGCGCGGAACGCTCACCTTCGACAGGGACCAGTGTCGCGGCGACCGCGTCGTCTACTCGCGCTCGGAGCGCGATTCGACCGAGAAAGTCACGGTGGGCGTCAACCGAGGCGAGTCGCCGGTCGAGGTTCGCGTTCCGTGCGACGGAACCCCCGAGACGCTCGTGGCGACGACCGGCGAGGAGATTCCGCGGGACGGCGATTCGGTCTTCGAACTCCCCCCGATGTCGGGCGCGGTTTGGAAGTAGCGTCGAAACCCTCGCTCCGAGTCCCGTCCTCTCACGCGACGCACTGCCGACTGCTCCTGCCTAACTACGGTACGATATCGAGAACGACCGTCCGTGTCGTGTTCCGTGAAGGGTGCGACTCCCTACCGTGATGCATGTTGTATGGTGTCACGCCTCGTCGCGGTATTATATCCTCTCGGACACTCGGTTGCGACATGCTCACCGAGAGCCGAGACCCGCCGCGCCCGCCGACTCGCCCGTGCTCCGAAACGGACGACCGACGCCCGCGAGGGGACCGCTGACCGCCGGACCGATGGAACTCGTCTCGCTCGTCGGTCTCGCGCTGGCGACGCTCGCCGCCGTGCTCCTCGCGGTCCAGAACGTGCTGATTCGGATTGCGACCGACAGGGGGGACGTGGGCGACGCCGTCGTCGTCATGATGGGGGTCAACCTCGCTCTCGTCGGGCCGCTCGCGGTCGTTCTCCACTACCCGGACTACGGTCTCTCGTGGGAGGCCGTCGGCGTGTTCGCCGCCGCGGGACTCGCCGGTCTCGTCTTCGGTCGGCTGTGTACGTTCGCCGGAATCGACCGAATCGGCGCGAGTCGAACGACCCCCGTCGTTTCGGCCTCGGCGCTCGTCTCGACCGTGCTGGCGGTGTGGCTCCTCGACGAGTCGCTCACGACGGCTCACGTCGTCGGAATCGCGCTCATCGTCGTCGGCGTCGCGGTCATCTCGTGGGTGACCGCGACCGACGCGAACGCGGACGTCTCGCTCCGCGGCGTCGGTCTCTCCCTGCTGTTCCCGGTGGGGGCGGCGGCGTTCGTCGGCATCGAACCGGTGCTCGTCCGGGCCGGACTCGGCTCCGGGACGCCGATTCTCGTCGGTCTCGGGGTGATGATGTCCACGGCGTTCGCGAGCTACGTCGGCTACCGGAAACTCCGACTGGACACGCTTCGCGTCCCCGTCCGGAGTCCGCACGCGCGCTGGTACGTCGGTGCCGGACTCGCGAGTACGATTGGACTGCTCGCGTACTTCGGGGCGCTCGCGTCGGCCCCGGTCGTCCTCGTCGTTCCCATCACCCACACCGCGCCCTTACTCGTGATTGGGCTGTCGGCCGTGTTCCTTCCGCGACGGCTCGAACGAGTCACGTGGCCACTTCTCGCGGCCGCACTCGTCGTCGTCATCGGCGCGACGCTGGTCTCGCTGTCGGGGTGAACGCGGTACCGCCGTCCCTCACTGCTCACGCTCGCTCGCCGCCAGCGATTCGATTCGGTCCTCTGTCGGCGGATGGGTCTCGAAGAGGTAGCGTTCGAGCCTGTGGAGGCGCGTTTCGAGCCACCAGTACGACGGCTCGGTTTCGCCCTCGGGACCGAGCATCACCTTTTCGAGCTCCTCGGGTTCGAGCGGGAGAATCGACAGCGACGAGATGCCCGACACCTCCCGGAGGTCGCGATTGGGCGTCTCGGCGATGTCGCGGTCGAGTCGCTCGAGCGCGCTCGCGAGCGCGGCGGGAGACCCCGTCACCTCGGCCGCCGCCCGGTCGGCCGCGCGCTCTCTCGCTCTCGACAGCCGGGCCGAAATCGTCCGTCCGACCGCCCACGCGACGGTCGAGAGGAACGCCAGTGGGATGATGACGATTGCGGCCCATCCCACTTCCTCGGTCTCGGCAATCCGAGAGCCGAGTCCGTCAGCCAGAATCACCGGGAGCGAGACCACCGTCATCACCATCGCGTCCCGATTCCTGACGTGGGCGAGTTCGTGTGCGAGCACCGCCTCCAGTTCCTCGTTGCTGTCGAGCGCGTCGAGCGTCCCGAGCGAGACCACGAGGTGAACGTTGCTCGGGCGAAAGCCGACCGCCAGCGCCTCGGGCGCGTCCCGCTCCGACACCGCAATCGTCGGCGCGGGAACGTCGAGTTGGGCGGCGACTCTCGTCGCGGTCTCGTACAGCTCCGGTGCCTCCTCGCGCGTGACGGGGTGGGCGTCGGCCAGTCGCTCGATGGTGTCGAGCTGTCTGTATTCGAGGTAGCCGACCGTTACCAGCGTTATCGCAGTGATACCGCCCGCGGCTTCGGCCGCGAACGCCACGTCGAACAGCAGGAGCGCGCCGTAGAAGACCGTCCAGACGCCCGCGAGGAACCCGACCGTGACGAGCGCGAGACCGACGAGGGCGGCGACCATCCGCACCTGCAGGCCGATTCGTTCGGAGGACATAGTAACGGAATCTAAACGCGACCCGAAAAGTGTTACGCGGCGGACTCGACGCTCTCCGGGACCCGATTCGGTCGTCCTGTCCGACTTCCCCGAGTTTTACCAGTTCGAAAATATAATAATAAATAAAATTGTATCCGGCTTTCGCTCCCGAACAATACCATACTTATTAGGCAGACAAACTGCTCTTTATAACGTATCGAATGGTTCGTCCGAATCGGCAGCGAGAACGCGAGCGTGAACGTACATCGGAAGAGGAAACAGACCAGACCGAGACCCAGAGCTGTCCCGAGTGCGACTCGGAGGACCTCGTCACGACCGGAGACGGCAACGAAATCGTCTGCGACGACTGCGGTCTCGTCCTCGAAGAGCAAACCATCGACCGCGGGCCGGAGTGGCGCGCGTTCAACCACAGCGAACGCCAGAGCAAGAGTCGGGTCGGCGCGCCGACCACGAACACGATGCACGACAAGGGTCTCACGACCCAGATAGACTGGAAGAACAAGGACGCCTACGGTCGGTCGCTCTCCTCGGAGAAGCGGAGTCAGATGCACCGTCTGCGCAAGTGGCAAGAGCGCATCCGGACGAAGGACGCGGGCGAGCGGAACCTCCAGTTCGCGCTGTCCGAAATCGACCGGATGGCGAGCGCGCTCGGCGTCCCGCGGTCGGTCCGCGAGGTGGCGTCGGTCATCTACCGGCGCACGCTCAACGAGGACCTGATTCGGGGCCGGTCCATCGAGGGCGTCGCGACCAGTTGCCTCTACGCGGCGTGTCGGCAGGAGGGCATTCCGCGGAGCCTCGAAGAGGTCTCGGAGGTGTCCCGCGTCGAGCAGAAGGAAATCGGTCGGACGTACCGCTACATCGCGAAGGAACTCACCCTCAAGATGGAACCGGTGGACCCCAAGGAGTACGTGCCGCGGTTCACCTCCGAACTCGGCGTGAGCGAGGAGGTCAAGATGAAGGCGAACGAGATTATCGACAAGACCGCAGAGCAGGGCCTCCTCTCGGGCAAGTCGCCGACGGGGTACGCCGCGGCCGCGATTTACGCCGCCTCGCTGCTCTGTAACGAGAAGAAGACCCAGCGCGAGGTCGCCGACGTCGCGCAGGTCACCGAGGTCACCATCCGAAACCGGTATCAAGAGCAAATCGAAGCGATGGGCCTTTACTGACACCGTCGAGCGCCACCGCGTCCCGACGCGTCGGGACGCGGTGGCGCGTTCGCGTGATGTCGAGGTCCCGTGACCGCTCGACGCCGAACGACGGCAGAAATATCGGGTCGCGTTTTCCGACGATGCATTGCTGACTTTTCGCGGTTCGGACGCCGCACTCACTCCCGACGAGCGAACGCCATGACCGCGACGGCGAGACCGACGAGGGTGACGCCCGCGTCGAAGCCGGGAACCGTCCCGTTCGTTGGCTCGTCGCTCAGATCGTCGTCCGAGTCCGAACCGGTCGCGTTTCCGTCGCCCCCATCGTTTTGACTGGTCTCGCGGGTTTCGTTGGTCTCGCCGCGCTCGTGGGTCTCGTTGTTTTCGGTCGTCTCGCGACTTTCGGTGGTCTGCGTGGTGTCGTCTTCGTTTCCGTCGCTCCCGTCGCCGTCGTCCTCGCTTTCGTCGCCGTCGCGTTCGTCCTCGCGCTCTTCGAGAACGTCGATTTCGAGGGTCCGCCCGTCGAGTTCGAGCGTGTGGGTCCCTGGCTTCTCGGGTTCGGCGGTGAACGTCATCGTCTCGGTCGTACCGCCCGCTACCATCGGCGTCCGGCGGTCGATTCGGTCGCCGTCGAGGAACAGTTCGAACTCCGCGCCGCCGGTCTGGTCGCCGGTGTTTTCGACGGTCGCGGTCACGGTTACCGACTCGCCGACCGTCACTTCGGTCGGGTCGGCCGAGAACTCGACGACCGATAGACTCGCTGGCTCGGCTGGCGAGCCGGAGTTGGGTCGCCGAACCGTCACGTTCGCCGTCTCGGAGTCGTCGGGCGAGAACACGCCGTGCTCGTAGGTGCCGTACGTCGCGTTCTCGGCGACTTTGGAGACGAACTCGACGTAACGCTCGTCGCCAGCGTCGAGCGAGACGGTCGTGTTGGCCTCGGACGCGTCGTCGATTCGGTACTCGATGCGCGCGGTCTCGCTCACGTCGCCAACGTTCTCGACCGTCGCGTTCAGCGTGACGTTGTCGCCGCGTTTGGCGGTGTCGGGGGCATCGAGGTTCGTCATCGCGACGAACGCGTCGCGTTCGAGCGCGAAGTCGGTCCCAGTGACCGACGCCGCTGGACCGACAGTGACGCCGGTCGTCTCGTCTTCGATGAACTCGGTCGCGTTCGCCGCCAGCGCGTAGTCGTCGCCGTGCGCTACCGTTTCGAATCGGTAGTCTCCATCGTCGTCGGTCGTCATCGAGTCGAGCGTCTCGCTCGCGTTCGACAGCGTCACCGTCGCGTTCTCGACCGGCGTCTGGCCGTCGAGTTCGGTGACGGTTCCCGAGACCGACCCGGGTTCGCCTTCGAGCGCGAGGTCGGCGGTCTCGTCCTCGCCGTCGCCGAGCGAGACGACCGTGGCGTTCGTCTCATAGTCCGCGATAGTCGCCGAGAGGTCGTAGTCCGTGCCGGTTCCGGGGATATTTTCGACGACGTACTCGCCGTCCGCGTCGGTCGTCGCGGTGTACGTTCGCGACCCGTCTTCGACGCTCACGGTCGCGCCGTCGATTTCGTCGCCGGTCACCGCGTCGGTCACCGTACCGGTGAGTTCGGCGTTGCCCGAGACGACGACGCTTTCGGTGGCGCTCGCGCCGTCGCCGACGGTCACGCGCGTCTCGGCCAGTTCGTAGCCGTCCTCGTCGATTGCCACGTCGTACTCGTGGCCCCCCGCGACGGCTTCGAACCGGTAGTCGCCGTCCGCGTCCGTCGTCGCGTCGTACGTGTCGCCGCCGTGTTCGGCCGTCACGGCGAGGCCTTCGACGGGTGCTCCGAGAACGTCGTCGGTCACCGTTCCGGCGAGCGTCGCGTTCCCCGATAGCGTGTGGGTCCGACTGGCGGTTTCGCCGGGACTCAGCGACACGTCCGCGAGGTCGCTCCCGTCGTAGCCGTCGGCTTCGATGACGTAGTCGTAGGCGTGGCCGCCGGGGAGCGCGGGGATGGAGACGGTCCCCGAACTGTCGGCCGAGTAGGAATCCAACGCGACGCCGAACGAGTCGCTCTCGACCGACACCTCCGCGTCGGCTATCTCTCCGCCCGACTCGGCGTCGGTGAGCGTGAGGTCGTCGCTCGCATCGCCGCTGAGTTCGAAGTCCGTGCCCGTGGCGTCCTCGCCGTCGCCCACGCCGACGGTATCGGAGTCAGACTCCCATCCCGTCGTCTCGACTCCGACGTCGTAGGACTCGGCTTGCGGGTCGGCGAGTCCGGCGACCGTGAGGGTGTACTCGCCGTTCTCGTCGGTCTCGACGGTGTACGTCCCCGCGTCGCCTTCGGCCGTCACCGTTACGTCTTCGAGTTCGGTTCCGAAGACTTCGTCCGTGACCGTGCCGCTGATGGTGGCCGTCCCCGTCAGGTCGGCGTCGAGTCCGTGAGTCGCGCCGTCCGAAACTCGCTCGTCGGCGAACGTGGTCGCGTCGTAGCCGTCCGCTTCGACGCTCACGTCGTAGTCGTCGCCGCCGGGAACGCCATCGACGGTGTACGACCCGTCGGCGTCGGTCGTCGCGGTGTACTCGTCGCCGCCGATTTCGGCGGTCACGGTCGCGCCCTCGACTCCCGCCCCGCTGTCGGCGTCGATGATTCGGCCGGAAATCTCGGCGTTGCCCGTCAGTTTCCAGCTTCGACTATTCGTTTCGCCCGGGTCCAGCGACGACGTGTGTTCGAAGTCGTCGTAGCCCGCGGCCGAGTACACGAAGTCGTAGGTGTACCCGCCCGGAACGCTCGTCTCCACGAAGCCGTTCTGGTCGGTCGCGGACACGTCCTCGGCGACGCCGAACACGTTGCTTTCGACGGTCACGGTCGCGTCCTCGATGGGTTCGTCGGTCACGGCGTCGCTGACCGACATGGCTTCCTCTTTCGCGTCCCCGGTGATGTCGAGGTCGAAGTCGGTCGCGTCGTCGCCGTCGCCGAGCGTCGCGGTCGTCGCCGAGTTCGCGCCCCAGCCCTCGGGGGAGACGCCCACCGTGTACGCCTCGTCTGTTCCGGGGACGGAGACGCTGTACGTTCCGTCTTTGCTTGTCTCGGCAGTGTACGTCGCGTCGCTGTTCTCGACCGATACCGAGATGCCGGGGACGCCCGTCTCGAACGTCGTGTCGGAAATTGTCCCGCTCACCGACGCGCTCCCGTCGAGTCCGACGTCGAGGGTCTCGTCGTCGCTTCCGACGGTCACGGAGTCGGTGTCGCTCTCGTAGCCGTCGCGCTCGACGGTCACGTCGTAGTCGGTGTTGCCCTCGACCGCGTCGAACGCGTAGGAGCCGTCACCGCTCGTTTGGGTGTCTGCGACGGTCCCGTCGTCGGTTTCGAGCGTGACGGTCGCGCCGTCGAGCGGGTCGCCCGTCGCGGCGTCGGTGACGGTGCCATCGACGTTCGGTCGCCTCACGTCGATGGTCACGGTCGCGTCGTCGTGTCCGGCGTCGTTTTCGAGTCGGTAATCGACTTCGTACGTGCCGTCCTCGGTGGGTCCGGCGAGTTCGAGCGAACCGTCGGCGGCGAGCGTCAGGCTCCCGCCTGCGAAGTCTGCGGTGTCGCCCGCGTCGTACTCGGTGGCGTCGCCTGCGAGGTCGCCGCCGCCGAAGCTCGCGACGCTCGCCTCCGGGTCGCCGAGGTCGTCGGCTCCGTTGCCGTGGTCTTCGACCACGCTCTCGCCGAGGGTGCCGCCGTATCCGACCGCAAAGCCGTCGGCGTCGTTCGCGGTCGGCGCGATTCCGAGTTCCTCGAACGAGAGGTCGTCGAAGTACACCTCGGCGTAGCTGCCGTCCTCTTGGTGGGCGGTGATTCGAACGACGGCGTCAACCGCGTTCTCGGGGGCGGCCGAGGTGTCGCCGAACTCGTCGAACTCGGTGTCCGAGTCCGAGCGCAGGTCGGTGAGCGACGTGCCCGCGCCGGAGACGACTGACCCCGACTCGTCGAGGTACTCGACTTCGACCTGGCCGTAGTCCGCGGTCGAGAGGTCGTCGTCGGTGCCGACGAATCCGCCGACTTCGTACGACCGGCCCGACCGTATCGGGACGGTCTGTTCGAGGCTCGCGTAGTCGCCGCTCCCCGTGGTGTCGCCGAACGCCTCGGTTCCGCTCGGTGCGCTCTGGTCCCCGTCGGTCGAGGGGTCGAGACACCCCATCGTGGACTCGCCGGGCGAGGCGTCGGTCCAGCCGTCGGCGCCGTCCTCGCACGAGGGGTCGTCGAGCGTGTGGTCTCGTACCCGAATCTCGACCGTCGCGTCGTCGGACGCGTCCTCGTTCTCGATGCGGTAATCGAACGCGTAGGTGCCGGTTTCGGTGGGGTCGGTGAGGCTGAACGAGCCGTCGGCGTTCACTTCGAGCGTGCCGCCAGCGAGGTCGGCGGTGTCGCCCGCGTCGTTACTCGTCACGTCGCCCGCGAGGTCGCCGCCGCCGAAGCTCGCGAGGTCGGCCTTCGGAAAGCCGCGCTCGTCGGACTGGTCGCCGAGGTCGAACACCGACTCGTCGGGCGCGAGCGTCTTCTCGATTCCGACCTCCAGCCCATCGACGTCGTAGGCGTTCACCGGTTCGTCTGCGGCGGTTCCGGGGGTGAACGCGAGGTCGTCGAAGTAGACGCCCGCGAAGTCGTCGTTCTCGACGTGGGCCATCCGGAGGCGGACGACGGCTTTGTGCGCGTCGGTCGGGGCCACCGACGAATCCGCGAATCTATCGAACTCGCTTGCCGAGTCCGACTGGAGGTTCGAGACGGTGACGCCCTCGCCCGAGATGACGTTGCCCCCCTCGTCGAGGTACTCGACTTCGACCTCGCCGTAGTCGTCTCCGGGGTCGGTTCCGACGAGTCCCTCGATGGAGTACTCCTCGTCGGGGACGACCCACACTTCCTGTTCGGCGACCACGTCGCCGGTCCCGGCCGACACCGCGAACGCGCTGTCGCCGACCGCGGCCGAGTGGTCGGTGTCGTCGGTGGTGTCCAAATCGAGACACGTCATGTCCCCCTGCGTTCCGGTCCATCCCGGCGGAACCTCGGTTCCGTCGGTCTCCTCGCACGCCGGATTTTCGAGTTCGTGGTCGCCGACCTCGATTGTCACCGTGGCCTCGTCCGACTGGCCGTCATCCGTCTCGATGCGGTAGTCGAACGCGTACGTGCCGGTCTCGGTCGGGTCGGTGAGGCTGAACGACCCGTCGGCGTTCACTTCGAGCGTGCCGCCCGCGAGGTCGGCGGTATCGCCCGCGTCGTACTCGGTGGCGTCGCCTGCGAGGTCGCCGCCGCCGAAGCTCGCGAGGTCGGCGGGTTCGCTGCCAAGGTCGTCTTCGTCCTCGGCGTAGTCGTCGTCGAACAGCGTCCACGACGGGTCGAGGGTCTGTTCGACGCCCGTCTCGACGCCGCTGACCGGGAACGCAGTCACCCCGCTGGTGACCTCGCGGAACTCGACCTCGTTGAGGTAGGCGTCCGAGTAGCTGGTGTCGTCGATATCGACGAGGGTGACCCGGACGACGGCGGTGGCCGCGTCCTGCGGAGCCTCGGTCGTCCCCTCGAACGACTCGTACGTTCCCCCCGCTGGCTTGGATTCCACCGTGGTACCGCTTCCCGACAGGACGGAGCCACTGCTATCTCGGTACTCGACCTCGATCTCGACGTAATCGCTGGTGCCAGTGTCCCTCCCGGCCTCGCCGCCGACGTTGTACTCCGTCTCGCCGGTCACGTCGACCTCTTGCTCGACGATGCCGTCGGAGTCATCACCGGAGAAATCGGCAAAGGAGTCCGACCCGTCGGGTGAAGTCAAATCGTCGATAGTCGATGGGTCCGTACACTGGACATTGCTCGACACCGCCGTCCACCCGTCCGGTGGGGTGCCGCTGCCGTCGTCGCTGTTGCAGTCAGGGTTCGTGAGCAGATTCGGCCCCTCCTGCTGGGCACTCATCGCCGAAATCGAGCGGACTTCGTGCGTGCGCTCGCCCGCTCCGCCAGCGTTCTCTCCGTCATCGAGAGCGTGCGCCGGTGCGTCGAGTCCGGCGACACTGCCCGAGGCCGCGAGCATCCATGCGCCGAGAACCACGAGGCACACACTCACCACCGAACGAGTCGTGTGCCCAGACCGGGAAATCATAACTCTCTCCAATCAGTCGGGGAGTTTATTTCTTTCTAATAATAGATGTACCATCCTTGAACAGCCGTTTCATCAGTGAACAGCCGTGTCGGTCGAACGACCGATACTCGGTACTGATTCGAACGCGCTGGTCCCCGTCAACCGAGACGCTCGACGGCGGTCGCCGTCGAGCGTCTCGGACCGCCACGAGGACGCCGACGCCCCGAACCGCTTGCGCTACGTCTCAGGAGTGACTCGGATAGACGCCCTGCACCGCGATGACGTAGGTAACCGTCAGGAACGGCGGCATGTTGTCGTGGGGCCGACCGTCGCCCGTTCGACCGACGGTTCCGTCGACGTCCATCTTCCCGTTGGCGTCGCCGTCGGTGTAGATATCTACGCCGTCGCCGCCGCGTGCCACCAGACCGAGCCGGTTTCCGTTGGGGTTTCGGCTGTCGGCCTGGTCTTTGCTCACCGGAAGGTTCGCCTGCAACGCGTGGTTGTGTGGTGCCAGTTGCTGCTGGGACAGCGCGACGGTTTCGGACCCGCCAGCCTCTCCGACCTTCCGTTGAGACCGACTACCGCCCCGTCCGGCGGAAATCGGGACGCGGCCGCGCAGGTCGGGGAGGCCGAACGTCTGTCTCCCCTGGCCGCCGTATTTCGTCCCGAGAAGACTGTAGAGCGCCTCGTTCTGCGAGATGGGTATTCGCTGTCCGCTACACTTCGAGAAGCCGACCGGAGCGAACTTCCCGCCGAACAGTTCGATACCGCCGAGGACCGGGTTGGCCGCGAGCTGTGGCGCGCCGACCGATGCCCCGTTCCCGGCGTTCGCCGGGCCGCGTCCCCGAGCGCGGCCCGGTTCGCGACCCGGGTTCTGGCGCGTGAACGCGACCTCGTACTGGACGCGCTCGGTGTCGGGATTCATCGTCGGCGTCGCGCTCAGACTCACGTCGAACCGGTCGCCGCCGTCGTTTTCGAGTCGATACAGGTCGTCGTCGAGGACGGTGTCGCCTGGTCCGTCGAACACGAGCGTGAATCGCTCCCAGTCTTCGGCGGTGTCGAACGTGGTGTCGATTTCTGTGAGTTCGAGTTCGAGGTCGGCGTCCGCGTCGCTGACGGTGAACGTGGTTCCCTGGTGGTCGTCGAGCGCTTCGAACGATGGTGCGGCGTGCAAATCGGTCATGGATGACGTGCGTCCATCGAACCCACCCTATTTCAAATTATGTTTATTCGAATCGGAAACGAAACTGTCACTTCCCGCGGTCGGGACGACCGTCCCGGATATTTGCGCAAAATGAAACGTTCGCCGTCGCACTCGGGCAGGATATCTCCGCGAAAGTGTACGAAGTGTGACTTAATTCGGGGAAAACCTATCTGTTTTGGTACGCGGTTTATTACCACCCTGTACGTTGGCCAGTGTGGTAGCAGGGGAACCGTCGTTTCAGGCTTTCGCCACTGGTATCGGCTCTGACAAACCACCTGCTGCCCTTTTCCCATGTCGCCGACTCCGGTCGAGTCGTGACTCTCGACGGCGCGGGCGCTAAGTGGCCGCGCCGCTCTAGCTTCCCGACCCGCTCCCGGACGCCACTATCTCGTCTACGAGACCCGCAATCGCCCGGCGCTTGAGAACGACGAACCCCGCGAAGACGACGAGGAATCCGACGAGCGTCGGGAGCGTAATCGGCTCACCCAAGACCACGACGCCGACGATAGTCGCGACCACCGGAACGAGGTACGCGACCAGCGACGTTTCGAGCGCGCCCCGGACTTCGAGCAGCGTAAAGTAGATGAAGAACGCGATTGCTGTCGCGAACACGCCGAGGTACGCGACCGCCGCACCCGCCGTGAGGGTCGTGGGAAGCGTGAACGCTTCGCCGACGCCGGTGCTCACGCCGTGGAGGACGAGACCGCCGACGAGCATCGACCACCCCGACAGCGCGGCCTTGTCGAGCGTCGGTCCCGCTCGCTGGACGAGGACGCCACCGAGCGCCACGCCCGCGACCTGCCCGAGAATCAGGAGTCGCCCGACCGCGTTGCCCCCGAGCAGATTTCCGGGGTCGGGCCGAACGATGAGACCGACGCCGACGAATCCGAGACCGATGCCGACCGCACCGACCGACGACACGCGCTCTTCGGGCAGGAGTCCGAGCGCCCACAGCGAGGTCGCGATGGGGACGAGGCTCTGCATGATGGCGGCCACGCCGCTCGGGACGGTCTGCTGGCCGATGAACAGAAACGCGTTCGCGGCCACGAGGAACACCCCGCCCGCGAGGACGGCGGTGACGTTCGCCCGGTCGGTCGGAAGGCTCGGAGTCTCGCTCGCGAAGGCGTACCCCAGCAGGAGGACGGCCGCGATATCGTAGCGAAACGCCGCGAAGAGTATCGGCTCCAGCGACTCCAGACCCACCGAGATAGCCAGAAACGAGAATCCCCACAGCACGGAGAGCGCCGCGAACAAGCCCACAGTTACGAAGCGGTGGTTCACACGCAGTCCGAGGGCCGCCGGACAATTATGGGTCTCGATTCCGGTAGAATCTCACGACCGGAGTTCCGGAGTCCGACGGCCCGAGTTCCGGAATCCTACGACCGGGCGCTCGGCGTCTCGCCCGCCTTCGAGACCGACTCCGAAGCGCCCCTCGCGAGTGCCCCGTACAGGCCGATTTCGTCGCCGAGACCCGTCATCCGAACCTCCGGTGTCTCGACGTAACAGAAGTCGTCGAGGTGCGCTCGAATTCCCTCCAACACCGTCTGTCGATTGTTGAGCGCCACGCCGCCCCCGAGCGTGACGACGCCCGGATTGTAGGCATTACACAGCGTCCCGATGCCCGCGGCGTTGTATCGCCCGATGTCTTCGAGATAGCCGCGAGCGACGGCGTCGCCGTCGCTCGCGGCCTCGAAGAGGTCCTGGGCGCGGAGCGATTCGATGTCGGCCAAGGCCGTCTCGCGGTCCTCGTCGCGGAGGCGGTGTGCGACGTACTCGGGGATTCCTCGCCCCGAGCAGACGGCTTCCCACGCGCCGGGGACGCCGAAACTGTCGAGACCCGTGGTCGGCGCGACCGGAAAGAGACCCACTTCCGCGGCGTGACCCGACTCCCCGCGGACGAGTCGTCCCCGCTCGACCACTCCGGCCCCGATGCCGGTCCCGAAGGTGACGTGAGCGACCGAGTCGTAGGTCTCGCCGACGCCGAACCGCCACTCCCCGAGCGCGGAGGCGCTGCAGTCGTTTTCGAGAAAGAGCGGGAGGTCGAACTCGCTCCGAATCGCGGTCCGGAGGTCGATGTCGCGAACCGCGTCACCGTCCTTGGTGTCGAGTTCCTCGACGACGCCGGTCGAGTGACCGACGAGACCGGTACACGAAATCGAGACCGCGGCGAGGGGCGACGAAACCGCGTTTTCGAGCGTCCGAACCGCGCTGAGGACCTGCGCTTCGAAGTCGGCGGGGTCGGTGGCCTCGACCTCGATGTCGGTGAGAAACTCACCCGAAGGCGTGCCGACGGCGTACCGGCAGTGGGTACTACCAATTCCGAAGACGGCGATGCGCTCCATGGCGAAGGTGTATAGCGCCGTCGTATAAAGTATCCTGTTGCTACGGTCTTGGAGGGAAGCCCTACGACGGTGGGACCCCCCGCTTACTCCACAAACTTCGGCTATCGTTCCGGACAAACTTCGACTATCGTTCCGAACATCCGGACGTGTGGATTTTCCGACACAGTTATGTGTTGAGAATCTCGTAGCGAAAATATGGCGAACTCGCCCTCCACCGCCGACGAACAGTGCCGACAATCCCGGCGTCTCCCTCGACGGACCGTCCTGACCGGTCTCGCCGCCGTCGGAACTGCGGGGACGGCCGGATGTGTGGACCTCATCGACGAGGTGGCCGACCGCGCCCTCGAAGACGTGAACCTCTTCAACGAGTCCAGCGAGTCGCTCGAAGGCACCATCGACATCACCGGTCCCGACGGGTCTTCGGTCCTGTCCGAACGGTTCGAACTACACGCTCAGACCGAAGACGAACCCAACGAAGACGCGACCGGCGTGTACGCGGACGTGTGGCAGGCTACTGGCACCTACGAGACCAGCGTCGAACTGGACGACGGCTTCGAGGTCAGCGGCGACTCGCGCGCCGAACGGTCAGTGAGCATCGAAAACCCCGACGAGCAGATGCTCGCGGTCGTGTTCGGGGCCGAGGACGAGGAAGACGGAATCCTCCTCGCGGTCGGCGAAAGTCTCAGCGAATTTCGGTAGCGTCTCGGCCGTTCGCCGTTTTTTCGAGAGATTCGACCGGAGCGAGTGTCGCAGGGTTTATGCACTCCTCACGACATTCGACCACCATGACCGACGTACGCGAGGCGACCGACGACCTCCTCGCGGAGAAATCCGACTTCGAACCCCACCTCCGAGACCTCCTCGAAGTTGACGAGCGAACTGACGGATGGACGTTCGACGACGTGCCCTTCGATTCGGGCACTTTCGGCGAACTCGTCTCTCGCGATATCGTCGTCGAGCGCGACGGGAAGTACGAAGTCGCCGACCCGGAGGCGGTTCGAGCGAGCCTCGACGGCGACCCGGCCGACGGCGATTCGCCGTCTCGGTCGCTTCCCTCGCTCTCGCTCCCCTCGGTTTCTCGGGCGAACGCGGCCGCACTTGCGGCCGCGCTCGCGTTCGTCGCGGCGGTGCGCACGTACTTTCTCACCCACGTGTTCCGCTCCGACGGCGTCTTGCTCTCTTCGAACGACCCGTACTACTACCGCTACTGGGTCGAACAGCTCTCGGCGGAGGCGGTCGGTGTCTTCGACTTCAGCGTGCTCTCTGGCCTTCCGAGTCCGGTCGCGAACGGCGAACCGCTGACGGTCGGTACGCTCTGGTGGGTCACGAACCTGCTCGGCGGGGCCGACGCCTCGGGGGCGGTGCTGGCGTGGTATCCGGTCGTCTCGGCGCTCGTCGTCGCGGTTCTCACCTACGCGATAGCCAAGCGACTGACCGACGACCCCCGGGTCGCCGTCGCGTCGGTCCTGTTTCTCGCGGTGCTTCCGGCGTTCGCCTACCGGACCGGTCTCGGGTTCGCCGACCACCACGCCTTCGACTACCCGTGGCTCGCGCTCACCGCGCTCGCGCTCGTCTGGCTCGCGGACGTCGGCCACCCCGAACTCCGCGACCCCCGGACGTGGGTCGTCTCGGGCGTCCTCGGATTCGCGGTCGCCGGACAGGTGCTGGCGTGGGAGGCGGGACCGCTCCTCATCGGCGCGCTCGGCGTGTACGTCGCGGTCCGAACCGCGGCCGACGTTCGCGCCGAGCGGTCGTCGCTCGCCGGAAACGCTCCGATAGTCGCGGGGCTGGCGTTCGCCTCTCTCCTTTCGCACCTCGCGCACACCGGCTTCGGGTGGCACGAGGGCGTGGTCGCGTACTCGCCCGCGCTGTTGCTCGTCGGCGTCGTTGGAGTGTCGCTTGTCGGGGAAGCCATTCACCGCGCCCGAATGCCTGCGTTCGTTCTCGGGACTACCGAGGTCGCAGGCGCGCTCGGCGGTCTCGCGCTCCTGCAGGTGTTTCTCCCGTCGTACGCGAGCACACTGTTTACGAGACTCGACGTTCTCCTCTTTAGAACTGGTCCCGCCGAAACCAACTCGATGTTCGCCGGTGGGGCGTTGGGGCCGCTTCTCGGTCCGCTGTTCGAACTCGGATTCGCGTGGCTGCTCGCGGTTCCGATGCTGCTGTACGCCGGGTGGCGTGCCTACCGGACCAACCGCGCGACGTGGCTCGTAGTCGTGACCTACGGCTGGTACTTCCTCGCACTCGCGACACTCCAGCGCCGGTTCGTCGGCGAACTCTCGCCGTTCGTGGCGATACTCGTCGGGTGGGCGTTCGTCGCGTTCGCCGCGAAAATCGATGTGGCCGTGCCGCCCGCGTTCGACCGCGACGAGTCCACCGCGCCCGGTC
Organism: Halorussus amylolyticus; assembly: GCF_004143485.2. Classification (GTDB taxonomy): domain Archaea; phylum Halobacteriota; class Halobacteria; order Halobacteriales; family Haladaptataceae; genus Halorussus; species Halorussus amylolyticus. The sequence continues at coordinate 592,601 of NZ_ML974130.1, forward strand.
GAACTGACTCTCCCGACCGGCGTTCGCTCCGCATGCCGAGTCGAAACACCGTCACCGTCCTCGGCGTCCTCTTCCTGCTCGTGACGAGCGCGGGCGCGGTCCAGACCGCGGTCCGCCACGAGCAGGTCAAAATCGTGGGCGAGACGTACGAGTCGGCCCAGTGGATGGACGGCTACGCCGACCAGCAGGAGTGGGAGTACCCCGAGGACTACGTGCTGAGCAAGTGGGGCCGGAATCGGATGTACAACTACCACGTGAACGGCGAATCGCGGTCCTACGTGTTCGCCGACCAGAACTACGAGCGATTCCTCGCGGCCAACGATTCGGAAGCGGAGTATCAGCGGTTACGAGATAGAGTCGGGTTCGTCGTCACGCGCGACCTCACGCTTCCCGGACAGGCCCGCGACGACATCATGTACACTCGACTCCACCAGCGGTTCGGAAGCGAGGCCGACGACGGGTCGTCCGGCGTCGGCCACTTCCGCGCGGTGTACGCCAGCGACACGGGCGCGACCAAGGTGTTCACGCTCGTTCCCGGCGCGAACGTCACCGGCACCGCGTCGGCGGGCGAATCCGTGACGGTCGAACGGCGCGTCGAAATCGAGGGCGCGGAGTTCGACTATCGGCGCACGGTCGAAGCCGGTGACGACGGGAACTTCTCCGTGACCGTTGCTCACCCCGGTACGTACTCGGTCGGTAACGAAACCGTGGATGTGTCCGAGGATGCGGTTCGAAACGGCGGCAACGTCACGGTCGGCGCGTAGTTTCTACACACCAACCGTGTGTCGCTCTCGCGCAGAATCGGCGCGTCGTTACCGCGTCACTGCACGGTCGGCCCCGCGACCGCCGCGCGAATCGGTTTTTTCCCGGAGTTCGTTGTAGAACGCGACGGCGTACACCGCGAGCAGCATGCCGATGGTCGCAGTGGAGACCACGTAGACGGCGGTGACGCCGACCAGCAGTGCCGGTGAGAGTTGGGTCGTCGTCGCAGTTGCGAGGTCACCGGTCGGTTGGGGAGTCGCTTGGAGGAGTGCTGACGGAATCGAGATGACGAGACCGAACGTACCGCCGACGATCATGACGAGGACGGTGTAGCCGAGCGTGCTCACGAAGTTATCGCGGACGAGCGAGACGCTACCTTTCAGTCCTCCGACAGCGCCCGCGTCGTTCAGGACGATTTCCTGCCCGTAGAACTGGGTGAACAGCACGAGGGCCGCGAACGCGAGACCGATGAGGACGAACACGCCGAGCATCACGAAGATGCCGCCGGACTCGGCGGCACCGGCGAGTCCGACCGAGACGCCGGTCACGATGAACCCCAGGACGGCGAGGACGCCGAACGCCATGAACACCGCCAGGAGGAGCAGGTACGCGCCGAGTATCGACAGGTAGTTTCGCTTGCCCGACTCGACGAACGTCCCGAGGTGCGTGCGACCCTTCAGCGCTTCGTCGGCGACGGCGACGATGCCAGCGTAGATGAAGGGTGTGGCGAGCAACGTGACGACCATGAACGCGAGCGAGACCATGAGCGTCGCGGCCGGACTGATTGTCTGTGCGAGTAGCGGAGGCGTCTGGAGGAGTCCGAATACGGCGAACACCCCGACGAGAATCGGGTTTCGAAGTATTGCGGAGGGGACCTTTTTGAATGCTGTGAATACAGCCATGTATTTGAGTTGAGACACTATCGGGATAATATTTGGGGTTCGGGAAGCGCGAGAGCGGTGCCGGACCCGAAAAAAGCGAGGTTCCGGGGTCGAGATTCCCGCCCAGCAGGTCGTGTTCGCGTGTGGTCCCTTGCGTCGAAATCTCCCCGAAAAATCGCCAAATCCGAGACCTACGTCGAGATGCCGCCCAGACCGACGCCCGCCGACGGCGGGCGCGGCGTCACCGTACGAGCCCCAATCGGTCGAGCGTTTCCGAAGTCGGCTCTCCCTCGGAGTTCCAGCCGCGGACCTCGTAGTACTCGTCGAGCATCGCGTCGAGTTCTTCCGGCGGGCAGTGCATCCCCGCCGCGGGGCCGTCCGGAATCGGCTCGTGTTGGACTCGGTGCGGGAGTGTGTCGGTCTCGACCGACGCGACACCGCGCTCGACGTTGATGAGCCGCTCCAGATTGTACACTCGCTCGCCGATTGCCTCGACCTCGTCGGTGGTGAGGTCCCACCCCGTCGCCGCGTTGATGGCGTCGCGGTAGCGGTCGTTTATCCGCTTGCCCCATCCGCCCTCGCTGACGAACCGACACTGCGTGAGCGAGTCGCCGAGCGCGGTGAAGTGCTGTGACCGGGCGGCGAACTCGGGGGTTCCCTCGGTTGTCTCGTCGTGTTCACCCTGATACTGAAGCGTCGGGCGAGTGTCGTGGTGGGACCCGCCGCGCGTCGAAGTGGCGTAGCCGACGCTCATTCCCTTGAGGCCGCGGGCGGAGTGGGCGGCGATTTCGAGGCCCTTCACGCCGTAGAGGAACTCCTCGGACCCGTCGCCGACGGCCGCGGCCAGCCGGAACGACCCCTCCGCGAGGTCGTCACCGAAACCCTCGCGGTGGGAAATCTGGCGCGCGAGTTCGACCAGTCCGTCGGCGTCGCCGAACTCCAGATGCGGGGACACGTCGTCTTCGAGCAGTCCCTGCTCGTAGCACTCGCGGGCGAACGCGACCGTGACGCCGAAGCTGATGGTGTCGAGACCGAGGCGGTCACAGAGGTCGTTGGCCTTCATCACTCGCTTCACGTCGAACACCTCCTGCATCGTGGAGGTAGCGAAGAGGCTCTCGAACTCGGGAATCTTGGCCTCGGTGAGGCCCTCCGACTCGACGGTGACGTGCTTCCCGCACGCGACCGGACACGCGGTGCAGGTGGTGTCCTCGACCACGAACTCCTCCTTGATGCGCTCGCCGCTGACCGCCTCCGCGTCGTCTCTCGGCCCGTGTTCTGACTGGAGATTTCGGCGGCCGAGTTTCCCCATCTCGTTGATAGGGTTGACGAGACCGCTGGTGCCGAAGCCTTGGAGCATCTCGGTCTCCTGCATGAGCGGTCCCATCCGTCCGGTGGCGAGGTCTCGTAGCCCCCCGTCGTCGGCGGATTCCGGTGTGAAATCGCCCTCGCGGACGGCGACCGCTTTGACGTTCTTCGACCCGAGGACGGCCCCGCTGCCGCCACGCCCCGCGACGCCCTCTCGGCGCTCGGAGTCGTGGAGCAGGCAGGCGTAGCGCACGCGGTTCTCGCCCGCCGGTCCGGTGGCGATGACGTGCGTGTCGTATCCCGCCCCCTCGCGTTCGCGCACCGCGGCACACGTTTCGTACGTGTCGAGGCCGGTCAGGTCGTCGGCGGATTCGAGACTTGCGCCGTCCTCGCCGACCCGGACGTACACCGGTTCGTCGGCCGTTCCGTGGAGAACGATGGCGTCGAAGCCGGTCGATTTCTGGGCGGCCGGGAACGTGCCGCCGAAGGTGCTGTCGAAAAAGCCCTCGGTCATCGGACTCACGAAGCCGACGACGCCGCGACTGGTGCTCTGGAACGGCGTGCCCGTCATCGGTCCGACGGCGAAGACGGCGACGTTCTCGGGGTCGAACGGGTCGGCGTCGGTCGGGACGTGGTCGCGGACGAGTTTCGCGGCGAGACCGTTCCCGCCGAGGAACTTCCGGGCGGTCTCGGGGGCGAGCGGTTCGCGTCGGTGGTCGCCCGAGGCGAGGTCCACGTGCAGCACCTCGCCGCCGTACACGTCGGGGAGGTCGCGTGTCATGCGTTGTGGGAACGTCTACCGGAGGCGTGATAAAAGTTTAGCGTCGGTTCGAGCGGAGTTCACTGATTCCTCGACTTATTCGCAAACGTTACGGGAAAACGTTGATTCTACCGAACAATGTCGGAATGCCTTTTCGGGCCGAGGAGAGTTCCGAGCGCCTACTCGGTCGCGCCCAGCAGGTCAGCGGTGGACGCGGCCATCACCTTCGTCGCGGTGAGGACCTCGTCGATAGGGACGTGTTCGTCGACGACGTGGGCCTGTTCGAGCAGTCCCGGACCGTAGACGATGCATTCTTCGATTCCGGCGTCGTTGACGACGAACCGCTGGTCGTCTGACCCCGGCGAGACGACCGGTTCGGTCTCGTCGTAGAAGTCGAGGATGTTCTCGGTGTACGTCGCACCCACCGTGCAGTCAGCGGGGACGCTCGCGGGTTCGGCGAACATTATTTCATCGTACGCGAACGCGTGGCCCGTCGCGACCTCGGCGTCGTCGATGAGACCGCGAATCTCCTCGCGGGCGCTCTCGACGGTCTCGTCGGGGACGAGCACGCGGTAGAACGTCGCCGTACACCGGTCGGGCACGACGTTCTCGGAGTATCCGGCGTCTATCATGGTCGCGGAGATGTCCGCGCGTCGTGATTCGGGAGGCGTGACCGGCAGGTCGGTCGTCCGCGCGTGGAGTTCGTCCTCGTACTCGTCGATTCGGGTGAGGAAGTCGTTCATCGCCATGACGGCGTTCGCGCCGTCGTGAGCCATGCAACCGTGGGCTTTCTCGCCGTGCGCCGTGACGCTGAACTTCAGGACGCCGCGGTGGCCGAGGCAGATGCGCGAGGAGTCGAAACACTCGGTGTAGACGCAGTAGTCGGTGTTCTCCCGGGAGACGTACCCCTCGTCGACGAGGTAGCCGAGGCCGGTGAAGCCGCCGGTCTCCTCGTCGATAGTCATGCTCTGAGTGACCGACCCGCGGAGGTCGATTCCGACCGCTTCGAGCGCGTCGATTGCGAACAAGCTGGCCGCGATGCCGGATTTCATGTCGCTCGACCCCCGGCCGTAGACACGGCCGTCTTCGACGGTGGGGTCGTAGGGGTCGTAGCTCCAGTCTTCGCCCGCGGGCACGACGTCGAAGTGGCCGGTGAAGTGAACGTCCGGCCCCTCGGTATCGCTCGTCTTCCGACCCAGCACGTTCACGCGCTCGTGGTCGGTCCGGTCGGGGTAGTGTTCGGCCACGACCGCCTCGGGAACCTCGACCGTCTCGACCGCGTAGTCGCGCTCGGCCATCGCGTCCGCGAGGAACTGCGCGCCCTCGCGGTAGTTCCGGCCCGGCGGATTCTCGGTCTCGATGGCGAGGAACTCCTCCAAGAACGCGACGATGGCGTCCTCGCGGGCATCGACCGCGTCGTAAATCTCGCGTTTGTCCACCATGTCAGAGGTCCCGCCCCCCGTCCACTTCGAGCGCGGTGCCGGTGACCATCGCGGCCTCGTCGCTCGCGAGGAATGCGGCGGCGTGCGCGATGTCTTCGGGTTCGGCCAGTCGGCCGAGCGGAATCGTGTCCGCCATCCCCGCCACGCTGAGGTCGTCGCCCGCGAACTCGGGAAGCATGTCGGTGTCGGTCGCGACCGGGCAGATCGCGTTGACTCGGATTCCGTCGTCGGCGAGTTCGTACGCCAACTGTTTCGTGAGGGTAATCATCCCGCCCTTCGACGCCGCGTACGCCGAGAGGCCGGTCCGGGGTCGGATGCCCGCGGTCGAAGCCGTGTTGAGAACGACGCCGCCGCCCTGCTCGCGCATGTGCGGGACGGCGTACTTCGCGCCGAGGAACGCGCTCTTCAGGTTCACGTCCTGAATCCGGTCCCACGTCTCCTCGGTCACGTCCTCGACCGGCGTCGACTCCTGCGGAATGCCAGCGTTGTTGTGGAGCACATCGATGCGCCCGAACTCCTCGACGGTTCGCTCAACGAACCCCGCCACGTCGTCGGCGTCGGAGACGTCGGCGGTCACCGCGACGGCCGAACTGTCCCCCTCTGCGCGCTCTATCGACGAGACGGTCTCCGATGCGGCGTCGTCGTCGAGGTCGACCACCACGACGTCTGCACCTCGCTCTGCGAACAGGCGGGCGGTCGCGCGTCCCATTCCGGAACCCGCGCCCGTGATGACTGCTACCGTGTCCCCTAGCATTATACGAGACAGTTGTGCGTTCGCCGTATCAAACTATCGGACTGTATTAAATGGAAATTGCGTATCTTGCGATACTGAACGGAAAATACCGTATTCGGCGGACAAAATTTCATACATCGCGAGTCCCCCGCGAGTTCGGCGGTCGAAGGGCGCGCTGTGGGACGGCCCCGGATTGTGGAATGACTCCGGACTGTGGGACGACTCAAGCACCCGGGAGGTCCGTCCCGCTCCCCTCAGCGAGGTTCACCGCGACGTTCTTGGTCTGGAGGTACGAGTCGAGCGCTTCCAGTCCCTTCTCCCGGCCGATACCGCTCTTCTTGTACCCGCCGAACGGCGTCTGGTTCGTGTCGCCGAACCACTTGTTGACGTAGACGTTCCCCGCCTCCAGCCGTCGGGCGAACCGGTGGGCGCGTCTCACGTCGGCCGTGAACACGCCCGCGACCAGCCCGAACTCCACGTCGTTGGCCACCGCCAGCGCCTCGGTCTCGTCGGCGACCGAGAGGACGGTGAGCACCGGGCCGAAAATCTCCTCCTGAGCGATGCGCATGTCGCTCTCGACATCGGTGAACACGGTCGGTTCTACGAAGTACCCCTCCCGGTCGGGCGCGGTTCCGCCGGTGGCGAGCGTCGCGCCCTCCTCGCGGCCGAGGGCGACGTAACTCCGTACCTTCTCGAACTGGTCGGCAGAGGCGAGCGGTCCCATGTCGAGGTCCTCGCGCCCCGGGCCGAGTTCGTAGCGCTCGGCGCGTTCGACGAGGCGCTCGACCAGCGGGTCGCGGACCGACTCGTGGACGACCACCCGGTCGGCCGCCGAACACACCTGTCCCGCGTTGGTGAAAATCGCCTTCGCTATCCAGTCCGCCGCCTCGTCGAGGTCGGCGTCGGGAAACACCACCGCGGGGTTCTTGCCGCCGAGTTCGAGCGTCACCGGCGTCACGTTCTCAGCGGCCTGTTTCATGATGGCCTGCCCGGTCGGAACGCTCCCGGTGAACGTGATGGTGTCCACGTCGGGGTGGGAGACGAGCGCCGCGCCCGCCGGGTCGCCAAAGCCCGTGACGACGTTGACCACGCCGTCCGGAACGCCCGCCTGCGCACAAAGCTCCGCGAGTCGGAGCGACGAGAGCGGCGTCTGCTCGGCGGGCTTGACGACCGCGGCGTTCCCCGCGACGAGCGCGGGTGCCACTCCCCGCGCGAAGAGGTTCCCCGGGAAGTTCCACGGCGTTATCTGTGCGCTCACGCCGTACGGTTCGCGGAGGGTGAAATCCACCTGGTCGGGACCGACGGGGACGCTCCTCCCTTCGAGTTTGTCGGCCGCGCCGGCGTAGTACTCGAAGTACCGAGCCGCCCCCTCCATATCGCTTTTCGCCTGCGAGACGGGCTTGCCCTGGTCGAGGCTCTCGAGCGCGGCGAGTTCGTCGCGGTGGTCTCGAACCAACTGTCCGATTCGGGCGACGATTCGGCCGCGTTCGTCCGGGGCGGTGTCGCGCCACGCCGGAAACGCCTCGCGCGCGGCCCCGACCGCGCGCTCGACGTCGTCGGCCGTCGCTTCCGCGACCTCGGCTATCGGCTCCTCGGTCGCCGGGTTCTCGGTCTCGAACCGTCCGCCGTCGGCCGCCGCCGTCCACTTCCCTCCGATGTAGAGGTCGTACGGTGCCTCGACGTTCGCGTCGGAAACGCCCATGTTCCGTGTACCGCGGACGGCCCCGTTAGGTCTTTCGGACGTTCGATAGATATCGGATTCTGTCGGACTTCGTTCTATATCTTCTCTCTTTAGTAGAACAGAGTTGGCGCGAGCCGAGTCCGGCTTTCAGCCGGACTCGGCGAGAGACCGTTCGACCCGACCACCGTCGCGAACTCCTGTCGTTCTCGACGCCCCTCGCCGACTCGGACTCTCGTCGGCTCACTCCGCCGGGTCGGTCGCGAGTTCGAGCGCGGCGTTCGCCAGCACGCTCGCCGCCTCGTAGCAGTCGTCCCAGCTCGTGAACTCCTCGGGCGAGTGGCTCTTGCCGCCCTCGCTCACCGCGAACACCATCCCGGTGTCGCACACCGACGCGAGGTGGGTCGCGTCGTGGCCCGCGCCGCTGACGAGCTCTCGGCCGCGACACCCGCGAGCGTCGGCCGCCCGGCGGACCGCATCGACGGTGCGGTCGGGGAACGAGATGGCCGGTGCGCGCATGCGCTCTTCGGTCTCGTACTCGACGCCCTCGCGGTCGGCGGCGTCCTCGGCTTCCGCGAGCACGCGGCGGTACGCTTGTTCGACTACCGCGTCGTCGGGGTCCCGGAACCCCCACGTCACGGTCACCTCCTCGGGGATGATGTTGATGGAGTTGGGGCTGGCATCGACGTAGCCGACGGTGCCGACCGTCCGCTCGCCGAGCGTGCCCGGGATGCGACGAACCGACGTAATCAGGTCGGCGGCGGCGACGAGCGCGTCGCTCCGGTGGTGCATCGGCGTCGGCCCGGAGTGGTCGGCCTCGCCGTGGAAGGTCACCGCGCCCCACGTGAAGCCGACGATTCCGGTGACGACGCCCACGTCGGCGTCCGCCTCGACGAGTCGCGGCCCCTGCTCGACGTGGAGTTCGAGGTAGGCCTCGTACTCGGTGGCGGGTTCGGCCGGGACGTCGCCCCGGTAGCCGATGTCGTCGAGCGCGTCGCCGAGCGAGACACCGTCGTCGTCGGTTTTTGCGCGCTCGGCTTCGATGTCGTGAGCACCCGCCCAGACGCCGCTTCCTTGCATTGCGGGCTGGAATCGCGACCCCTCCTCGTTCGTCCAGTTCACGACCTCGACGGGGCGGGTCGTCTCGATTCCCTCGTCGTCGAGCGACCGGACGAACTCCAGCGCCGCGACCACGCCGAGCGCGCCGTCGTAGATGCCGCCGTTCGGCTGTGAGTCGAGGTGCGACCCCACGAGCACTGGCGCGGCGTCGGGGTCGGTCCCTTCGCGCCGACCGAACGTGTTGCCGAATTCGTCGATGCGCACGTCGAGGTCAGCGTTTCGGAGTTGTTCGACGAACCAGTCTCGAATCTCGCGGTCGGCCTCGGTGAGCGCGAGGCGGTGGAGGCCGCCGTCTTCGGTCGCGCCGTACGTCGCCTGCTCTTCCATCGTCGCGACGAGTCGCTCGCGGTCGAGGCGGAGCGTCACGTCGCACCCCTCCGGCGAACCGCCACGGAAGCGCGGCGGGTAATCGGTGCGCTCCGGTCGTACGCCGCTCTCGAACGGGTGCTGTGCGGTCGGTTGTCCATACCGTGTGATTGTTCTGTCATGCTATGTAGTCGTTTAGTCGTCGCCAAAATAATCGATTCGAGGTGGTTACGCTCCGGTCAGTCGCCCGCCATCGCCCCGCCCTTCGGTTCGGACCCCGAGAGGAGCACGCTACCCAAGAGGAGCACGAGCAGCGCCGAGCCGACTCCGATGAACGTCGAGGGGACGCCGAACAGGCCGCCGGTGAGTTCGGTTCCGACCCCGAGTATCGCCCCGGTGACGATGGAGGCGAGGATGGCCTTTCCGCTCAGACCGGCCCAGTACAGTCCCATGTACACGGGGAGGAGGAACGCGCTCGTCAGCAAGACCGCCCGGAAGTTGTAGAGTTCGATGATGGTCCCCGGCGGATTGACTGCCGCGGCCGTCGCCGTGATGCCGAAGACGATGGTCGCGAGACGCGACACCTTGAGCTGGGAGTCGTCGCCGGACTCCGGTCGGAAGTAGCTGTAGATGTCGCGCGCCGTGGTGATACCGGTCGAGTGCAGTCGCGTGTCCGTCGTCGAGAGGATGGCGCTCATGACCGCGAGGATGAGGATGATGCCGACCTCGTCGGGAACGTACTCGGTGATGAGCGTGGGGAACGCGCCGTCCTGCGTCTCGATGCTCAGCCCGCCCGCGTCAAGCGCGACGGTGGTCGCGCCACCGAGGATGACGAGCGCCGAGTAGAACACCGACAGGATGACGCCGGACGCCGCGAGGTGGAGCTTCGCGGTCCGAACGTCCTTGGTCGCGGCGATGCGAACGATGTTGTTCTGTTCGGTGAATATCGTCCCGAAGAACGCCACGATGGTCGCCACGATGCCGAGTGCGGTGTACGCGCCTCCGGCCGTCGGGTTGACGTACGAGCTATCGAGCGCGCCGAACTGTTGGTTGATGCTGGTAAATCCGCCGAGGTCGAACAGCATGAATCCGAGCGCGAGCAACACCGCGGCGACCATCACGGTCCCCTGCAGGAAGTCGGTCCACGCCACGCTTATCAGGCCGCCGAGCACGGTGTACGCGATGAACACGATGCCGATGACCCACACCATGTACTCGTAGGGGACGCCCGTGATTGCGGTCACGAGGAGGCTCGCGCCCACGAGCTGCATGACGAGGTACAGCCACCCGTTTCCGAGCAACACCGTTCCCGCGATGGGTCGCGCCGCGTCGTAGCCTGTCACGTCGGCGATGATGTCCGGGAACGTGAGCAGGTCGAGGTTCCGAACCCGGTCGACCGCGAAGTACAGCGCGCTCGTCCCGAGCATCAGCCCGAAAATGGTGTGAGTCATCAGCGCGTACCCCTCGCCGTACACCGCTCCGATGAAGCCGATGACGCTCACCGCGCTCACGAAGTTCGCGACGAACGACCACGTCGCCAGCCACGGCCCCATGTTCTGACCGAACGCCCAGAAGTCCATGACATCGGTGGTCTTGGTGTATCCCCAGACGCCGATGGCGAGCACGATGAGAAGGTAGACGATGAACGTCCCGAGGTAGAACGGATTAACGTCCGCCATCGGTCTGTCCTCCGTCGGCCGCGCGGTCTCTGACGACGTCACTCCCGCTACGGTCTTGGGTCGTATCGTTCACGGGCTTTCCGAGTAACACGTGGACGGTCAGGTAGTGCATCGCGCCTAAACTCCCCGCGAGCAGGGTCGCGACGAACACGATGAACATCGTGTCTGGCATGCCAAATATTGTCATGTGTGTCTATCTGCCACATTACGGTAATCCCTTGTAAATATAGGGGAATATATCAAATCCGATGGCGCGAAATTATGTTTTTCCCGGACTTTTTCCAGCGTTCAGCTCTTTAGGAGAACGCAGTATGTTCGAATTGGTGTCGCGTCGTCCATCCTCCCGTCACGTCTCCGTTTCACCGGAGAGAATTTCCCGGCTCGCGCCGACGAGCGCGTTTAGACCGTCGGCGGCCGCCGCGAGGTCGACGTGCTCGTCGTAGGTGTGAGCCTGGGCGATGTCACCGGGTCCCCACGTAATCGCCTCGATGTCGGCGTCGTTGACGAAGTTTCGAACGTCGGTCGAAGCGTTGACGCCCCACGGGTCGGTCGGCACGTCCGCGACTTCGGCCGAGTGGCGTCTGAAGACATCCGCGAGCGGGCTATCGGCGTCGATTGCGGCCGACTCGTACGTCCGCGTTCGCTCCCACGACGCCTCCACGCCGTGTTCGGACCGGACCTCGGCGAGCAGGTCGTCGAACTCCGCGTCGATTTCCTCGACGCTCTCGTCCGGAAGGAACCGCCGGTCCACGGTGATAGTGACTCGCTCGGGGACCACGTTCTCCTTGGTTCCCGCCTCGAACATCGTGACGGTGGCGTACGCCTGTCCGACGAGGTCGTCTTCGCGTTCGCGTATCCGTCGGTCGTAGGCTTCGAGCGCGTCGAGGACCGGTCGCGCCCGGACGATGGCGTTCTCGCCCTGGTCGGGACGGCTCGCGTGGGAGGGGTCGCCCGAGACGGCAATCTCGTACCACGCGAGACCCTTCTCGCTCGTCGCGGTCCGCATCTCCGTCGGTTCGAGCACGACGCCGTAATCGCCGTCGTACCCGCTTTCCAGCAACGTTTTGGTTCCCGGTTCGGCGGTCTCCTCGCCGATGGCGGCGTGGAACACGACCGACCCCGGAAGCTCTCCCGACTCGATATCGTCGGCGAGCGACGCGGTCGCGAGCATCGCTATCGCGACGCCGGTCTTCATATCGACGCTCCCGCGACCGTAGAGGGAGTCGCCCTCGACGCGTCCGCCGTAGGGGTCGTGACTCCAGTGGTCGCGGTCGCCTGCGGGGACCACGTCGATGTGTCCGTTCAGCACGAGCGTCGGCCCGCCGTCGCCGACGCGAGCGCCCACCTGCGGGCGGTCGGCGTAGGGTTCTTCGACGAGGTCCGCGTCGATGCCGCGCTCGTCGAACCACTCGACGATGTACTCAGAACACGCCCGTTCGTTGCCCGGCGGATTCTCGGTCTGGATTCGGACGAGGTCGGCGATGAGTTCGGTCAGTTCGTCGTCGGATACCGTGCTGGTCATACTCTCGCATACTCGGCCTCCCGACAAAATCGTTGTGATATGGGTAACACACTGTCTAGTCTGTCCCGAGAAACTGTGGAAATTTTCTCTCAATCTCTTTTTGGAGCGGACGAAATCCATCCGACCGCGCTGTCCTCCCGGCCGCCCGTGACTCGGGGTCGGTGCAGCCCGTGATTCGAGGTCGATGGTCGCCCTCCGACCCCGATGGCCGCTCTCCGACCGGCGAGACGGCGTTCGGTCCGCGAGAGGGAACTTTCTTGGCTCGACCCGCCTAATCTGCCAATATGAACGACGCGCTTCGGGCGGCTCCCAAGCTCGACGAAACCGATCTCGCGATTCTGGAAAAGGTGGAATCCGACTTCGATGTCAGTCTCGAAACCCTCGCCGAAGAACTGGACCTCTCGAAGTCCGCGGTCCACTACCGACTGAACAAACTCAAGGACAGCGGCGTTATCACGTCGGTCACGGCAGACGTTGACCCTCTCGCCCTCGGCCTGGAGATGGTCGCAATCACCGACGTTTCGGTGACTCACGAGCGCGGGTACTCCGACGACATCGGCGAGAAACTCACCGCCCTCGACGGTGTCGAGCAGGTGTACTACACGATGGGTGACGTGGATTTCGTGGTGATAAGCCGGGTCCAGAGCCGCGACCAACTCAACGATTTGATAGACCGAATGGTCGCCATCGACGGCATCAACGAGACCTCCTCGCGCTTCGTGATGCAGGAGTTCGAAACCGACCGTCAGGTCGCCGCGACCCTATCGGACGAAGCCCGTGATGTCATCCTCGATTCGCAGGGCGACTGAGAGGGTCGCACGAGACGTTTCGTCGCTGGCTGTCACAATCCATTGCTGGCGATTGCAAACCATCGCTGGCTGTCACGAGCAGCGCGTCGTGGACGCTCTCACCGCGAAATATTTCATTCAACAAAAGGGCGGTTCAGAAGCACAGTAGTAGCATAATCCGGTATAATTGGGACAAAATACTCGAAAGCCTGCGTTCCTCCAAAGATTAATGGACTACTGCTCCGAACCAACTCGAACGGTATGACAACTGATAGCGAGGCGGACGAGTCCGACGGGACGGAGATAGAGCGACTCGACAAGGAGTACGTCTTCGGGACGTGGTCGTTCCAGAGCGAAGTCAGTCCGACGGAAGTCACCCACGCCGAAGGGGTTCGGTTCACCGACGCCGACGGCAACGAGTTCATCGACTTATCGAGCCAACTGATGTGCTCGAACCTCGGTCACTCGGCCGACGCGGTCGCGGACGCGGTCGCCGACCAGATGCGAGACGCCGCGTACGTCGCGCCGGGTTACACGACCGAGGCGCGCGCGAAGCTCGGCGAGAAGCTCGCCGAAATCACGCCGGGCGACCTCTCGAAGACGTTCTTCTCGACCAGCGGGACCGAAGCCGTCGAAGCCGCCATCAAAATCGCGCGCTTCTACACCGGCAACCACAAGATAGTCTCGCGCTACCGGTCGTACCACGGCGCGACGTACGGGTCCATCAGCGTCACCGGCGACCCCCGTCGCCTCGCGGCCGAACCGGGAATCCCCGGCACCATCAAGGCTCCCGACCCCTACGCCTACGGCTCGACGCTCGACCCGATGGAGAGCGTCGAGTACATCGACGAGATGCTCGAACTCGAAGGCGACACCGTCGCCGCGGTTCTGGTCGAACCCATCGTCGGGTCGAACGGGATTCTGGTACCACCGCCCGAGTATCTCCCGCGACTGAAGGAGATAGCTCACGACCACGGCGCGCTGCTCATCGTCGACGAGGTGATGAGCGGATTCGGTCGGACCGGCGAGTGGTTCGGCGCGGACGTGTTCGGCGTCGAACCCGACATCATGACGATGGCGAAGGGGCTGACCGGCGCGTACCAACCCCTCGGCGCGACCGTCGTCACCGACGACATCGCGGTCCACTTCGAGGACGAAATGTTCTGTCACGGCCACACGTACTCGGGCCATCCGGCCGCGGTCGCGGCGGGCCTCGCGGCCGTCGAGACCTACCAGGAGGAGAACCTCATCGAACGCGCGAGCGAGGTCGGCGAGTACCTCGGCGAGCGCGTCGACGCACTCGCCGAGCGCCACCCCAGCGTCGGCGAGGCGCGCGGCGTCGGCCTGTTCCGCGGCATCGAACTCACCAAGCGCGAAGACGAGCGGGTACCGTTCGGCGAACGGGCGGACAAGATTAGCAAGGGGAGTACGGTCGTGGACGAGGTCTCGGCGACCGCCTACGACCACGGCACGTACGTCGCGAACATGATAAACACGCTGATACTCGCCCCGCCGCTCACCATCACGGAAGCCGAGATAGACCAAGCCGTCGAGGCGCTCGACGCGGCGCTCGAAGTCTCCGACGACGCGATGGAGGAGTGACGACGCGGTCGCGTCCGTCTTCGTCCGCCCTCTCCATCCGGTGTCGCTCAACCGTCGTCGGGCCGTATCCACGCCAGCGTGTCACCTCGTCCGAATTCGGCGTCTTCGCCGAGGACGATTTCGTCGAGCGTCCCGCTCGTCGGGGCCGGAACGTCCACGCTCACTTTCTCGACCTGAAACTCACACAGGTCGTCGCCCGCCTCGACCCGAGCGCCCTCGCCGACGAACCAGTTGACGACGACCGCCTCCTCGGCGTCCGCGCCGTCGGGCCACACGTCCGCCGTCTCGACGGGGACGCGGTCGGAATTTCCGCTCATGTCCGGTGGGCGCTTCTGACGGCGTCGGCGATGTCGTCGGTGTCCGGAATCACCTCGTCTTCCATCGGTCGCGCGTACGGAATCGGCACGTCCGGGACCGCGACGCGCTCGACGGCTTCGAGGTCGGCGAGACCGTCCTCGGCCACGCTCGCGACGATTTCGCCGGTCACGCCGAACGAGCGGTAGTCCTCGTCCACGACGACCAGTCGGCCGGTCTTCGCGACAGATTCTCGGACGGTGTCGGTGTCGAGCGGAACGAGCGTCCGGAGGTCGATGATTTCTGCGTCGATGTCCTCGTCGGCGAGCGATTCGGCGGCGTCGAGCGCGCGGTGGACGTGGAGTCCGAGCGTGACGACCGTCACGTCCTCGCCCTCGCGCTTCACGTCGGCGCTTCCGAACGGAATCGTGTAGTCATCCTTCGGAACGCCGGTCTTCGGGCCGTCGGGCGCGGGCATCCACCCGATACCCATCAGGCGCTTGTGGAACAGGTAGACGACCGGGTCGTCGTCGCGGATGGCGTTGTGCATCAACCCCTTCGCGTCGTAGGCCGTCGAGGGGACGACGACTTTCATTCCGGGGAGGTGGGCGAAGGTGCCGTACAGCGTCTGGGAGTGCTGGGCGGCGTCGTTGTACGTCCCGCCCACCGCCGCCGTGAGGACCATCGGAACGGACACGCTCCCGCCGCTCATGTACGTGTTCTTCGCCATCTGATTGTAGATTTGGTCCATGCCGACGCCGAAGAAGTCCACGAACATGAGTTCCGCAATCGGGCGCATTCCGGCTTGGGCCGCGCCCACCGCGGCACCGATGTACGCGGTCTCGCTGATGGGCACGTCCATGATGCGGTCGTGACCGAACTCATCGAGCAGGCCGTCCGTGCTGTCGAAGATGCCGCCGTAATCTGCAACGTCCTCGCCCATGTAGAACACCTCGTCGTTCTCGCGCATCTCGTGGGCGATGGCCTCGACCATCGCTCGGCTCATCGTGAGCGACCGCTCGGTGGCCTGTTGCTCGCTTTCCTCCTGTTGGGCCATCAGTCGTCACCTCCCGTGACCTCGGCGGACGGGTCGCTCTCCGTAACTCCCGACGGCGGATTCGAGAACACGTCGTCGTGGGCGTCCGCCGGGTCGGGTTCGGGTTGGTCCTTCGCCCACTCGATGGCCTCCTCGACGCGCTCGTGGGCGCGCTCGCGCGACTCTTGAATCGTCGTGTCCTCGACGCCGTGGGCACGAAGGTCTTCGGCGAGCCGCTCGATGGAGTCGCGCTGTTCGGCCGCCGCCTTGTCCTCGTCCGGGCGGTAGCTCTCGGGGTCGCCCATGAAGTGTCCCATGCGCCGGTGGACCTGGACTTCGAGGAGCGTCGGGCCGTTGCCGTCGCGGGCGCGTCCGACCGCCTCCTTCGCGGCGTCGTAGATGGAGACGGCGTCGTCCACGTCCACGCGAGCGCCCGGCAGGTCGAACCCGCCCGCGCGCTGTGCGCCGTTTTCCACGTCGGTCACGCGCTCTTTCGGCATGCTGATTGCCCAGTCGTTGTCCTCGACGACGAACACGACCGGGAGGTCGTGGACCGCCGCCATGTTGAGCGATTCTAAGAACGCGCCCTGGTCGATTGCGCCCTCGCCGAGGAACGCGACGGCCACGCTGTCGGTGTTGCGCTTCTTCGCGGCGAGTCCGGCACCGATTGCGGGCGGACACCCCTCGGCGATGATGCCCGAACACGCGAAGTTCACATCCGGGTCAAACAGGTGCATGTGCCCGCCTTTGCCCTTGCTGAGGCCGGTCTCCCGGCCGAAGATTTCTGCGGTCATCCGCTTCAAATCGACGCCCTTCGCGATGGCGATGTGGTGCGGCCGGTGCGGGGCGGTGACCGTGTCGTCGTCTCGGAGGTGCTGGCAGACGCCCGCGCCCGAGGCTTCGTGGCCCGCCGCGAGGTGGAGTTCGCCCGGAATCGGCCCGGCCGAAATGTCGAACGCTGGCTGTTTGCCGTCGAGATACTCCTCCTGAAGGCGCTCCTCGTAGTGGCGCGCTGTCACCATCTCCTCGTACATCTCGTGAAGTTCGCTAACACCCACCATGATACCGTTCGATTGACGGCATCTACCCGTAAATAAGTATGCTGCCAGCCAAGTCGCCGTCTCTCAGTCCTGATTCCGAATCCGAGGGACTCACAGACTACGGTGCGAATTGGGCGAGCAGGGGTGATTCATCTGCAACCGATGGGAAAGTCTGAGCGCGGTAACACGGCGTGTTCTTCTCGAAAAAGGACTTCGATGCCATAAATACATCATTTCAGCGTCAGTTCGTAGTCACCACGTCAGTCCTTCGTAGATGATACCATCGCGCCGCTCGATTACTCGCCGACCGTCCACTACTACGGAGTTCACCATCGTCTCGAACTCAGTGTCGAGCGCTGCGAACTCGTTCTAGTCCGTCACGACCGGACACGGCCAAGCTGTCGGCTG
The DNA here is from genome assembly GCF_004143485.2 of Halorussus amylolyticus. Classification (GTDB taxonomy): domain Archaea; phylum Halobacteriota; class Halobacteria; order Halobacteriales; family Haladaptataceae; genus Halorussus; species Halorussus amylolyticus. The sequence goes on from NZ_ML974130.1 coordinate 609,956, forward strand.
AATAGCAATCGACAGATCTCAGGGTTTTTGCTGGCGGCGTGTTCGAATGCACACGGTGCAGATTCTCTGTTATCAGTTTCCTGTACTTTGTTACACCCTCTTCCGTGGACCTCTCCCGTTGCTGCTTCTCTCGCTTACGACGGAGTGGCGGTTAACGGAACGGCTATTCTCCGAAAGGTACGCTGTGTGAAGGGATGTAGACTGCCGTTTTGTAGTGCTGAGAAATACCTCTATAGGAAAGTGAATTCTCTATCGCTACTGCTCTACTCTACGGCTTAGAAGCCGCCTAAACTCGATTCTCCTCTCAAAGTTACTGTTATTGAATTGGCCTCTCATTGTCGGTGTCTGTATTGCGTGGTCTTCCGAGCGGGTTCGACGGTACGACGCGGACTTGCGTGTCGAATTCGGCGTTTTGAATATTGGGATTCAAACCGTACCGGCACTCCTCGATGAGGGTGAAACTGGTTCGAGAGCCATTCCTTTGGAAGAAAATACGGGATACTGTGTCTGCACCACGAGATATGACTGTAGATGTCCAGACTTCGAGAGACACATATCTGTAGGTACACTTCTGATTCTCTGTCGAATTCGAGACGTTAGGGTAGAAGATGTCTTTCAGAACCTTCCTCTACATCTGCGTTTCAGCGTCTCTCTGCATGGTTTACAACTCGAGAAGAAATTCTCGTACAATCTGTGTATCGAACTCCGCGAGAACACTCTACACCAGTCCATAATATCCACTTTTTCGGCGGCCCACGGGTGTAGACGAATCGTGCTCTCTTTAGAATTCTACTACGGTCTCTCAGTTGTCGGCTTGAGAATCCAGTATTCAACACGATATGTTCTGAGAACTCCGGAAAAATGGTGTAGGGGTGGTCTAAGCATTCAGGCAGTCAACGGTAAGTCGGCAGACCTACAGTCTATTCGAAGAGCAATACGCGCGAGTGTATCAATGCACGACCTTCCGACCGTCTTGTTGCGGTACTTCACGGTGTACGGCCCGCGGATTCCCCCGAACATGGCAATCTCGAGTTTCGTCTCGCGTTGTACGAACAGCGAACCACCAGTCATCTACGGCGACGGCACCCAGGTCCGGGACTTCACGTACATAGATGACAAATATCGACACTGACGTACCACTTCAGAGCCTTTATATTACGTCCCTGAGCGAAATAGCCTGATGGTCTCGGGCTACCGGTACCGCGCGGTGAGCGTCCTCGGCACCGTTTCGGGGTCGATGCTCGCCGTGTACGTCGCGAACCTCTCGGCGGTGCAGTCGGCGCTGACCACGGTGTTTCCGCTCATCCGAAGGCTCAACGCGACCGTGCTCTCGGGCGAGGCTCTCGTGCTGGCGATGGCGACGACTGCGGCGGTCACGGTCGGCTGTTTCGTACCGCTGTACAAACCCCGACCGCGACGGATTCTGGATACGTTACTGATCGCCCAGAAGCGAGTCGTCGTCGCCGGGCTGGCGCTCGCAGCAATCGGATACTTCGATTATACGTATCGCTTGCCGCGTTCAACGCTGGTAGTGACGGTGACGACGCTGTTCGTCGTGCTCCCGTGGTGGTTCGTCGCAATTCGTCGGCGTCCGGTCGGAGGGGAGCGTACAGTCGTCGTCGGCGACGACCCGGCGGAGATTCAAGACGTGCTCAACGTTATCGACGTACCGGTGGTGGGGTACGTCTCGCCGCCGAGCCAGTACTACGTGGCGAGTGAGTCCGAGGAGACCGAACTGGCGGCGACTGCAGTCGCAGATGGGAGCGGTCGAGAGATGTTAGAAGATGTTGAGTATCTCGGAGGGCTCTCGCGCTTCGACGAGGTGATCGTAGAGTACGACGTCGACACGGCAGTACTGGCGTTCGGGCAAGCGGACCGCGCGGAGTTCTTCGGTGCGCTCGATACCTGCTACGAACACGGTCTCGAAGCTAAGGTCCACCGCGACCACGCCGACGACGTGCTGACCGACTCGTCCGGCGCGGACGGCGAGCTGGTCGCGGTTGATTTGGAACCGTGGGATTGGCAGGATTACGTGTTCAAGCGTGCGTTCGACGTACTGTTTTCGGTGGTTGGATTGGTGGCGTTCGTACCATTCATCGTCGTGATTGCGGCGGCTATCAAACTCGACAGTCCGGGTCCGGTACTGTACAGTCAGGAGCGAACCGCGGAGTTCGGCGAGACGTTCGAGGTGTACAAGTTCCGGAGTATGGTGACGGACGCGGAAGCCGAGACGGGTGCGACGATTAGCGAGGAGGACGCTGGCGGTATCGACCCCCGCGTGACTCGAGTCGGGTGTTTCATTCGTAAGACGCATCTCGACGAGATTCCACAGTTGTGGTCCATCTTGGTCGGCGACATGAGCGTCGTCGGTCCTCGCCCCGAGCGGCCCGAATTGGATGCGGACATCCGAACTGGCGTCGTAGAGTGGCGAAAACGCTGGTTCATCAAGCCGGGCCTGACCGGCTTGGCGCAAATCAATGGTGCGACCGGCCACAAGCCCGAGGAGAAACTTCGGCTTGACATCAGGTACATCCGCATGCGGTCGTTCTGGTTCGACGTGAAAATCGTCGTCCGACAAGTGTGGGACGTTCTGATGGGTTTGAGATATTCCAGAAGGCGCTAAGTTGTGGACGTTTAAATTATGTCTGAGAGTAGTGACTCGTACGCTTCGACAGCGTGAGCTTTAGTATAGTTATTCTCTAACGCCGTCCGAGCATTCTGCCCGTACCTCGACACTTCAGCGGGATTATCGGCCCACAGGGCAATGGTTTTGGCGGCTTTTTCTGCATCGGAGGGCGAGATATATTCGCCGCAGGACTCTTCGCGGACAACTCGAGCGACTTCGTCGCTTTCACCCACGACAGCAAGAACAGGCATTCCCGCCGCGAGCGACGAATAGAGTTTCGAAGAGACACACATACCCTCCATCTCGGGTTTGATGCCGACAAGAGATGCATCTGCGCACGTGAGTGTTTCCGGGAGTCGATCACGCGGTTGAAAAGGAAGGAATCGAATATTTTTGACATCGCTTTCAGTAACGTACTGAATCAGTTCTTCCTTACGAGCACCCTCCCCAATTATCAGTAACTCAATATCTTCTCTACCTTGCTTCTCGAGTATATCAATAGCGTCGATTACAGTTTTCAGTTCGTGGAACCGACCGATATTCCCGGAATACAAGACGGTGAATTTTTCGCGCGTGCCCTGCTCCGCTGCGAACTCGTTCTTGGTCTTCGCCATCGGTTGGATGAACTCTTCGTCCTCCCAGTTTGGGATAACGCTGACCTTCTCGGGGTCAAATCCAGCATCGGCCCCCATCTTTTCGACGAGGCGGTCCTCCATCGAACCGCCAAGAACCACGATTCGGTCGGCATCACGGTAGAGTATTCGCATTCCTCGCTCCCAGATTCGGGCGATGAGACTGTCTTCCGAGAGGATACCGAGTCCAATGGGCATATCGGGATACATGTCGTGGATGAGATAAACGTACGGAGTTCCAGATACTCGCTTTTTCACCCATGCTGCGAACGGGAGGATGGGTGGGTTCGAAACGACGAGCAGTACGTCGGTCTGCCGTCTAGCGAGATGGAGCGTGGTTAGCAGCGTGAACGAAAGCCAGTTCACGATTCGAAGGACGAGTGAATCCTTGTCGAAACGGGTTCCACGAAGACGCCGGACAGAGACGTCTTCGTGTCTCTCCCTCTTTGAAACGGCTTTATGCTGGTCAATATCGTGATAGTTCGGGAGATTGGTCACTGCAGAAACGTCGTACGACTCCGAGAGTTCAACTGCCAACTCGGTGAGTAACTGCGCCGTAGATGATTCCTCAGGGTAGAAGTATTCAGTCAGAAATGTGAGCATTTTGGCGTCACGGGAGCCCATTGATTGTGAGTTCTCGTTGTCGAACTTGGATATGTCGTTTCCGGTGTCCCGGTTTTCTGAATAGAAAGATAAATTGCGGAGAAGTGGGAGGGTACCAATGATGGATTTGAAAGGTCGACTCGCTGAACGCCCGGTCTTCGTGACCGGCGCAGATGGGTTCGTCGGTTCGCATCTCGTAGACCATCTACTCAAGTTGGAGGCGGACGTACACGCGTTCGTTAGAGCGACTTCGAGCGGCGAGTTAAACAACATTCGACAGCACCGGGAGAACATAACAATTCACCGGGGGGACCTGCGAGACAAACACTCGGTCGAGCGCGCGCTCTCCGCGTTGAAAGGCCACGACGATGCGCTCGTCTTTCATCTCGGTGCGCAGGCACACGTCGGCGAGTCGTGGGAACGTCCGTACGAGACGGTCGATACGAACGTCACCGGAACGCTGAATCTCCTCCAATCTATCGTGGACCTTGACCTCGACATTGCGAAGTTCGACACGGCAGGGACGAGCGAAGAGTACGGAAACGTCAAATCGGAGATGGCGGAGAAACACGACTTCGAAGACGACGGACGCGTGTTGCTCAGCGAACGGTCGCCGGTAAATCCCACCAGCGTTTATGCAACTTCGAAGTTGGCTGCCGACTTCTTGACGATGAACTACTACGACGGCTATGGGATTCCGACGGTCACGACGCGGATGTTCAATAACTACGGGCCGAGACAGAATCCGCGATACATCACTGGGACAATTATCACACAAGCCCTCGAACGAGATGTAGTTGAGTTGGGGAATCTGACTCCCAAGCGTGATATGTGTTACGTCAGTGACGGCGTTAGAGGACACCTCCACGTCGCGCTGGAGGGAAACCCGGGCGAGCAGTACGTCTACGGTTACGGTGAGAATATCTCGATGCGTGAGTGGACCAACACTATCCTTGAAGTCGGAGCGGAGTACGACTTCTGGGACACGGTCGAAATCGTGCAAGACGAAGAGCGATACCGACCCGGAGACAGCGATGTGGAGGAACTGCTCGTCGGGTACGAGAAACTTCACGAAGAAACCAACTGGGAACCGAAAGTCGACTGGCGCGAGGGTATCAAAAGAACTATTGAGTGGTACGCCGGTAACAAAGAAAGCTGGTACGGGAGGGTCGATTGGCGATGACCGACGCCTTCTGGGATGGGAAGACCGTCATGGTGACTGGTGGGGCAGGATTTCTCGGCAGCCACCTCGTCGACGAACTCGAACGACGGTCGGACGAGGTCGATATATTCGTTCCCCGGAGTGTCGAGTATGATCTCCGAGAGAAGGCCGACATTAAGCGCGCATTCGAGGATTCGAACGCTGACGTCGTGATACATCTTGCAGCAACCGTCGGGGGTATCGGAGCGAATCGGAAGAACCCCGGGCGGTACTTTTACGACAACGCCGTTATGGGAATCGAACTCCTCGAACAGGCGCGCCAGTACGGCGTGAAGAAGTTCACAATTCTCGGCACCATCTGCGCTTATCCGAAGCACACTGACGTTCCGTTCAGCGAAGACGATTTATTCGACGGATACCCGGAGGAGACTAACGCTCCCTACGGTATCGCAAAGAAGGCGCTGTTGACTCAGTCGCGCGCCTACCGAAAGCAGTACGACTTCGACAGTATCTACTTGATGCCGGTCAATCTGTACGGGCCACGTGACGACTTCGACCTGGAAACGTCTCACGTCATTCCCGCGATTATCCGGAAGTGCGTCGAAGCCCGCGAGCGCGGTGACGACCGTATCACCGCCTGGGGGACCGGAGAGCCGACCAGAGAGTTCCTCTACGTGAAAGACGCGGCGGAAGGGATTTTGGATGCGACTGAGCGATATGACAACTCTGACCCAGTGAACCTCGGAAGCGGAATGGAAATCAGTATCCGGGACCTGATAGAGACTATCGCGGAACTGACCAACTTCGAGGGCGAGGTCGTCTGGGACACGTCCAAGCCAGACGGTCAGCCACGGCGTTGTCTCGACGTGTCGCGCGCGAAAGAGCGGTTCGACTGGGAAGCAACGACGCTCTTCGAAGATGGACTTCGTGAAACCGTCGCATGGTACGAGAACAACCGCACAGAGATTCTGGCCGATGACTGAGTGGATTTCCGACGACGACTGGGCGACTATCGTTCGACACGTCCCTATTGTGTCGGTTGACCTCGTGGTCAAATGTGATGCCGGTATCGTACTGGGTGAACGACAGAACGAGCCCGCGAAAGGAGAGTGGTTCGTTCCGGGCGGGCGTGTCCAGAAACACGAGACGCTCCGCGAGGCGGTTTACCGAGTTGCCGAGGAGGAACTCGGTATCGAGGTTGACATCGTCGAGCGACTCGGCGCGTACGAACACTTCTACGAAACCGCTGACGTGTCCGAAGCCGGTGGAAAACATTATCTCGCAAACGGGTTCGTCGTGGAAGCCACGACTCGCCCCTCGGAAACCGATGCTCAACACAGCGAATTACGGGCGTTCGAAGAACTGCCCACCGACCTCCACGAGTACACGCGAGATTATCTGGTCGATACGTCGGGCGTCGAACATGAACTGTAACCCAACCCTCTCCGACCGAAGCTCAGTTTAGATACCCAAGGTCTTTGAGCCTGTCCTGTACCTCCCCGTCCTCGATTTCTGTTTTCGTCACGTCTCGTCCGCGGCCTACCGATCGACCGTCTGCGGCGGTGTGGAGGCGTAGTCGCTCAGCGAGACGTTCACCTACCTCGGGGTTGTCCGAAAGCACGTCCTGTTGCTCGCTGGGATCCGTTTCGTGGTCGAACAGGAGTTCCTCGTTACGGGTATCGTCGCGGATGTAGCGCCATCGGTTGGTGCGGACGCTTCCGTTGTACTCGGGTGTGAGGTCGGCTTCGCTGAACGCCACACGGGCGTCGTCCGAGTTCCCGAACAGCGACCGACCCGAGAACGTCGAGGAAGATGTGCCACCGGCGCGCTCGACCAACGTCGGTGCGACATCCACGAGTTCAGTCAGGCTGTCCACGTGTCCACTCTCGCGGTCGGGGTCACGGACTATGAGCGGGACGTGCGTGAGTTCTTCGTAAAGATGGTGAGGGTGGGAGTACTTGCCGTGTTCGCGGAACTGCTCGCCGTGGTCGGACGTAAGAACCGTAACCGTATCTTCGAACACGCCGCGAGTTCGGAATCCGTCGAATAGCTCGCCGAGACAGCGGTCGGTGTACTTGACCTCGATCCGGTATAGCTCTTCGAGCCGGTCGTGTTCGGCCTCGGTGACCTCGTCGGGTTGCTTTAGTGCCTTCCGCCACAGGCGTTCACCGCGATACTTGTTCAGATACGTACTCCCTGATTTGGCCTGATATGGGCCGTGAACGTCCATGTAGTGGAGCCAGAGAAAGAATGGCCGGTTTCCGTCGCGGGCGTCGAGCCAGTCGAGCGCCCGGTCGTTGAGTTTCTCCGCGGGGAGGTAGGCGTGCTTTCTGAACACTCGAAGTAGCTTGTCGGTAAGAATCTTCGCGCGACCCGAGAAGTGATCGATTCCTGAGAGCGGAAGGCGAGCGTCGAAGGTGTCGAACCCCCGATCGAAGCCGAAGAGGTTCGAGAGCAAAGGATTGGAGTGGAATCCCGCGGTTTCGTACCCCCGTTCTCGGAGTCTTTCGGGAAGCGTCGGTTCGTCGTCGATATAGACTCCGACGGTGCTGTCGGAGAACTTCGTGTACTGAAGGCCGCTGGGATACCGAGACGTGAACAACGAGGGCATCGAGAACGTAGTGAACGCTCCCTGTGAGAAGGCGTTTTTGTAGACGATGCCTTCGTCTGCAAGGGAATCGTGGACAGGCGTATCGCACTTAGAGTCGTAGATCGCGTCGGCACGAAGCGAGTCCGTCGTTATTAAAACGATGTTCGGACTGGTGAGAGTCATCGGCGTAACTGGAATCTGTATCGCGGTACGCTTATGCTCTCCGTTTTATTCGAGGAGTGCGGATTCGATGGTGTCGATACCCTCAGCCATTATCTCTTCCCAAGCGTACCGTTCGGTTACAAACTGCCGACCGGCATCGCCTAAACGTGTCCGCTTCGTCGAGTCAGCGAGAAGTCCGACGACTGCATCGGCGAACGTCTCCGGGTCATCTCGTACCAAGACGCCAGCGTTGTCTGACACGTCGAGACCAACCGTTCCGACCGGAGTCGAGACGACTGGGCGCCGCATCGATAGCGACTCGAGGACTTTGAGCTTTGAACCGCCACCGAATCGGAAGGGGGCGACCGTCAGGGCGGCAGACTCGTACCAAGGGACGACTCGGTCAACTTCTCCATGGACGCGGACACCGCCGACTGTTCCTAATTTCTCGACCGATGGAGTTGGATTTCGCCCGATAATTTGGAACACGGCGTTCGGTCGCTGTTCCCGAACGAAGGGCCACGCGTTCTCCACGAACCACGAAAGTGCATCCGTGTTCATACGAACGTCAAGCGACCCAACGAACTGAATCGTGTCGTCAATTGCACCTGCTCGTTTATCGGAGTCGAACTTCTGGACATCGACGCCGTTCGGGACGGTCCATACCGGAATCCCTCTGGACCACCGTCGCGTTCGTTCTGCGTCGTTGTCCGATACCGCTAAGAATCCATCGACGCGCTCGGTAAGCGTTCGTCGCAACCGCCGAAGCTTCCAGATGTTCGCGCGGGCGAACAAGCGAGTTCCGACGCCCCCGTCGAGAAATGATTCCCAATATCTTACGTCCTCGTTGTGCTCATCAACGACGACAGGTGCGGAGACGGAAGGCGGCAGAGCCGGAACAGTCGTTGCGAAGTTGACCCACACTAAATTGAATGACTGCTCTCGAAGAACGCGGTGAGTCCGACGGCGAAGGGCGGGGGTAACAAATCGACACACACGGTAGCTATCTGTCGATGTACAGAAGTGACCGAGTGCATCACGACGACTACGCTCGTGAGAAACCGGTTCGACGGTAACGCCCAGAGATTCCACTTCCGAAATATAGTCGAAGGCAGTACTGTCTTGTATAAGTGAGACAAGCGTTATATCGAAGCGACTTGCAAGCTCTACCAAGGCGTGATACTCCCGAATTTGGGTCCCTGACCGCTTCGGGAGTGGGAAGCGCGGAGCGAGAACCAAGCACGTGCGTTTGCCGGACATGATTATAGCAAGGAACGGTTCTGACGGAACACGTTTCGAGCCATCGTCGAAAGCGGTTTCAACTGTCCGCCGAAGGCGAGTTCTGGAGCGTCCCTGTGGAGCTCTACTGTACGATTTACTGCCTTTAACCGGCGTGGAACGCCGGAAAACATAATATCCGAAGCGCGACCCAACCGATACGGAAATCCGAACTCTGCTCCGTACGTGCGGCGCATCTTCTTCCCTTCTGTTTTCATCTTGTCGCGTGCCTTCAGAATTTTTCGGTTCGGGTGATTTCTGTCTCCTGCAAGGACGTCCTCAACGTGTCGGAAATCGTAATCCTGAGCTAAACGTAGCCAGAATTCATAATCCATCACGTATTCGAGGGACGTGTCGAGGCGTTCATCTTCGAGCACATTTGACCGGAAGAACAGCGCGGGCTGTTCGATGAAACAGCCTCGCAACAACCGATTGTAGTCGAAGTTCGGGACGCACCGAACCTTCAACACCTCCGACTCGGCGTCGATGAGGGCGATGTCTCCGTAGATAACGTCGGCATCGTATCGTCGAAAGTATTCGACGACGCGCTCGGCGGTTCGCGTGTCAAAGAACACGTCGTCGGAGTTCAGCCACGCAACGACATCCCCTGTGGCCATATCAAATCCCTTGTTTATTGCATCAGATTGTCCATTGTCGGGCTCGGACTTCCATCTGATGGCCTCGTCGTAGGATTCGAGAAGTTCCACCGTTCCGTCGTTGCTCTCTCCGTCGACGACGATGTGTTCAATGTCTTCATAAGTTTGGCACCGAACCGATTCCAGCGTTTCTTCGATAAAATCCACTTGGTTGTACGATGGCGTCACGACGGAGATCATGATGTCGTAAAGGGCGTTTCTGTAGAATCCGCTCCCATGCCGAGTAAGAGTCTATCAACGTGCCGGTGCATGTCTCATACATCTTTGCACCACTGTATTAAATATCTTGTAAACCGGTCCAGGCGTCGGTCAAGAGACTCCGCTTTCCGCGCGATGGCGGAGTTGTCACGAATCAAGGTAGGGTGGTACTGCATATCCGTACACTAACCCGATTAGTGCCCATCGCGATGGGTGTATAAAACTGAAGGAGAACAGCCATCCCACAAGAAGCGCGATTGAGAGACAGATACCGGACATGATCAGTGTTTGCCGAACCCCCGTTTCGCGGTACACGCCGGTGAGTTGTGTCCGTAATGTGCACACCCAAAGCATCAGAAACGACGCTAGTCCAAAGGCTCCGGTGTGGGCGAGAACCGACACCCATGCTCCGTTTTGTCGAGCGGCGAGAGATGTGAAATCGTAGACGGTGAGATTAGGGAGCGTTCTTATTTCGCTCAGATATACTGTCGCTCTTTGGGAGTACTGTCCTAGGCCGAGACCGAACAAAGGGACGTCACTCCAAGTTCGTAATTGTATCAAATAGGACATGTATCTAACCGCAATCGAGCCGCCTCTGGGGTTTCCAGTGACGAGGTCGGCGAAGTGGCCCATTCGCAAGGCGATTGTAGTGATTAACTCTCTCCCGGCTACTTCTCCGATGGTGAGTATCGTCCCACCGACCGGGAGGGAAACGACGACCAGCCGTGAAATAAAACCGCGGAGATGGGCGACAAGTATCCACACACCGACGGCCCCACAAACGAGGGTGACATAGCTTCCCATCGACCCTGAGATAATCAGCCCCATTAACAGGATAACGGCTAATGATTCCTGCGCTCCTTTCTTGAAAAGTATCTCGCTATCAGTAGCGAGACATGGGAGGAGGACTGCAATTCCCGTCAGCAGCGTGTCCCCAAAGAAGGACGGTTCTTTGAAAACTGATGCGGGTCTCAGATATCCTGCACCGGCTCTGTATCCTCGTAGTAGCGTTGTCTCTATCTGTATTTGAAGCACATTTATTATCAACGCCTGCATGATACCGAGGACTGCGACACCGGCGACTAAGAGTACCCAGAACCGAAGCACGGCCCTCATCTCATCTGTCGAGAAGTTCATACTAGAGAGGAGCGTGAATAACACAACACCGTACAGAAGCTGTGCAAACAACGTGAAAAAGTTGAGCGGAGAAACTAATGGGTTTACGATAGAACCGATGGTCGCTAATAGCAAAAATACGCTGGCGGCGACTACGGGAAACGTAACGGCCACCTGCCGCCGATACAGCGCGTATCCGACCAGCGGGACGGTGAGCAGCCAATCCGGCCGCAGGATGGTGGTCCCTCCGGCCGAAATCACGAGTGGCGGGAAATTATTCAGTAGTAATCCGAGCAGATACAGACACGTGAGAGCGACAGGAAGGTTTCGAAATGATTGAGACTGTCGGAGCGCGGTCACCCCTCTAATGCCAAAGCTCATAAGTAGCCTAGATTCTGCAGTCGCTCTTCGACTTTCTCCTCATTCATCGAACCCTCTTGGTGCTCCGGCGAGAACACCGGTATCGTCCGCCGTTGTCGGTCGTCCGTAACTGCTTCAGTGAAAATCTCGGAACGAATTTCCCCCTCCATGGTTTCGACGGTGGGAAGATCGTGGAGATACAGCAAGGTGGGCGTGATGTCGACCGCATCGCACGTGATACTCGACCCGCGTATCTCGTCTCCGCTTAGTATGAAGACTCCTGTCGGTTCGTGGTCGGCGACACGGTCACCCGGTTCCTGTAGGCGCTCGTCCTCTAACTCGACACCCGCAGTGTACTTCCACTCTTTGGGCTGAAGTGTGATATCCGGTGTCCGTTCGTTGACGGTCGGATACAGTTCCTCGGTTCGAGTGGCTTCCTCGAAAATCGGCTCTCCAGTTTCAGGGTCTTTTACGTCGGTGAATTCAGAAATTAGCTCGTCTCGAAGTTCCTCGTAGCCCGAGTCTGGAACCGGTCCGTGTTCGAAATCTTGGCCGTGAACGAACACACCGCCGCCGTTTCCGACTGCAAACGCTTCCGTCTGTTCCCAATCTACGAACTTCGATAGCGACCGCGTACTGGCAGTCGTTTTCGACCGGAATCGAGCAATGGCCTCTGTGGGAGTTTTCTCACGAATGAAACTCTTGACCGGTCGGGGAAAACTGGTTGCAGCGGACCACACGTTGTTGACGAGGGCCTGTTTCAATGAACTCGTGAGTCCGGGTTTCGCCTGTTCGAGATACCCCCATTCGCTGAGTAGCGTGTTTACGTTCACTCTCTTTTCGATCCGACGAGCCCCGTGGTCAGAGAGGACACAAACGGTAACGTCATCACTAGCAGCCTGGATGAGGCTTCCGACTGCAGTATCCATATATTTGTAGAACTGCTCCACAGCGTTTTCGCCATCGATTTGTTCGTCCCACAGATAGTGTTGAATTCGGTCGATACCCATAAACACTGTCCAGAGCAGTTCGGGATTGTACTGCTCCATCAGTTGGAGCGTCGCTTGTAGCTGTGACTCGGTGAGGCTCTGAATTTCGTTGTAAAAGGCCTCTACCCCGTCGCTCGGTCGCCTTTCTGGATCGACGCGGTAATTTACGCTCTCTAAGATGTCGTTAACTTTTGGCGGGTGTCCTATATTCTCGCTCTCGTGGATGGGTGGTCCAGAAACAAAGAAAGAACCGACCTTTCGGGGTGGGTACGCCATCGGAAAGTTCACCACTCCAATCGAATGGCCTTCGCGCTCGAAGAGATCCCAGATAGCTGGCCGCGTCATTTTCGAATAAGTCGTCGGAGAAAGCTGGTAGGTTTCTCGATTCAATTCTAAGAAATCGTGAACTCCGTGTGTTCCGGGACTTACGCCGGTCGAGATTGAGGTCCACGCTGGCGGCGTTAACGGGGGAGTGGTTGACTGGAGGTTTCCTTTCACCCCGCTGTCGAGCAACGACTGGATATTTGGGAGACTCCCTTCGTCAAGGAGTGGATCGAGAAATCTCCATGTCGCACCGTCCAACCCAATGACCAGAGTCTTCATTGTCACATTCTTCCCCTCCACATCAATAATAAGGATGCCGATTTTCGCGGTGTGACTGCGTAGGCGAATCAATTTCCAGACGCGGGGGCTTTTGAGTCTGGAGAACGAGACTGTTGTCCCGATTCCGATTGTTGGCGCAGTTTCAGCTGGATGCTCTGTACTCCGTTAACGATTATCGAACGAGACAGCGCTTATCCGCGTTTTTTCTGTGATTTGATACAACTCTCTAAAGAAGTCGAAACAACGCTTTCCTCGGTGTATCGTGCGTCTCTGTGACACGAGCACACCTATCCGGTACTAACCACTCGGTCCTACTCTGATTCTCCTTGGGCGAGCGCCGTTACCGACGCAGATAGCCGTTCCGACCAATCGAACCAACGAACTATCCGATACGCCTCGGCGTAATCCATCCCGACTTCCATCCCCCGTTGCTGTGCTTTCGTTCGAATACCTTTCTCTGAGCGGGGATGGGGCCACTCCTCAATTTCGGTATCGATTTCGCTCATCGCTTGAATCTTCAGTTCGATCGTTTCCGAAATGTCGACGTAGAAATTGGGCTCAAACTCGACATCGTTCCACTCTGACGAACTAAGTATCTCACACGTCATAATTCTTGTCTGGGAATCAATGGACCGGCCGACAATCATTGCGCTTTCGAACACCATCCGGTGGTCCTGATTCACATCCGTCTTCGCATTGGTGATAATTAAGTCCGGCTTGATATCGAGATTCTCGAACTGCTTGTTGAGTTCGATTAGCGGGCTTTCGTCAAATCGCTGATTCGGAAATCCTAAGAAATGAACGTTCATCTCGTCGACACCGAGGATTTTTGCAGCCCGCTTCGCTTTCGGTCTGTTGTCGATGTCCTTCGGCGGGTGGAGCAAGCCGTCAGTAACATAAACAATGTGAACATCGTGGCCAGCCTCGATCATCTGTGGAATAAGACCCCCGACTCCGAGAATATCATCGTCAACGTGGCTCACGTAAATGGCGACTTCCATACTCGGACATCTATGGAAGGCAGCCTAAAACGTTCCCTTTTTCAATCGGATAGCTTCCATCGTGGTTTTCTGCTTCGATTTGTAATGTTCCGTTTCCGGTTTGTACCAGTAACTCATCATCGGTCATCGTTTCCAGTATCTCCCCTACCTGCCCTCGGACAGCGGTCGGATGGTCGATAGACGCGTGCCACACCGTTACCTTATCCATTTTATGATACGTAAACGCTCCCGGATACGGACGTGTTTGCCCACGGATAAAATTATAAATAGTTGACGCGCTTCGCTCCCAATCGATTAGGCCCATGTCCGGCCGACGAGGATGAGTGTAAGTTGCTTCGTCGGTGTTCTGAGGTGTTCGGGGAAACGTTCCCTCCTCGAACTTTGGGAGTACATCGTCAAGGAGTGCAACTGAGGTGTCGGTCATCTTCTCGTGAAGATCATGTGCCTCGTCCTCGTGGTCTATCGGCACCGATTGTTGTACGACAATATCGCCACTGTCGACACCTTCATCGAGCCAGAACAGTGTGACTCCAGTTTCCGTGAGCCCGTGTATGAGCGCCCATGCGACAGGTGCGCGCCCCCGTCGCTTTGGTAGTAGTGATAAATGCCGGCCGACGCAGCCGACCTCGGGAAGTGAGAGTACCTCCTCGTTGAGAAGTTCCTGCCACGCCATCACCAATAGTATGTCGAGGTCGTACTTCCGAAGTTGGCGCTTGGTACTCTCGTCGTTGATGCTGTCGATCTGTATCCACCGGTCACCGTACTCCGGGTAAGTGGCGAACCCAGAAATACGGTCACGATGCGAGTCCGAAAAGGAAACGACGACCTCGGGGTTTACGCTCGAACTTTCGAGGATTGCCTTGCTCACTTCTGTCGAACCAACATAGCCGTATTTCAGTGCCATCCAACACACCTTTGACCAACAGAGGTGTTGTAATTTTGGGTCTTATCCGGAGCGGTCTTCAGCTATTCGAGCCAGTTTATTGTTCTGGCGATTCTCCTGTCGCCTCGCCAAATCCCTCGTTCAAAGCCGATTCGAGAATCTCCCGAAACCGTGTGCTATAGGCTTCGCGGGTGTGCTCTTCTCGGGCCCGTTCGCAGGCTTGTCGAGACTTCTTTTGCAGTTCATCGGGGGCAATAGTTATCGCCTTCTCGATAGTTCTGCGAATGGTGTCGATTTCGTGATCCGGAATCTGAACCCCCCACTCACCAACGTTACTGGCTACTTCGTGGGTTATAATCGGTACAAGGCCGCGTTTCATACAATGAGCTATACTCCCCGGAAATCCCTCTGTAATTCCCGTGTGAATCATGTAGCCACATTGTTTGGTTAGCTCTTGGAATTTGTCAGACCTCACATCGACCCACCCGACCGGATGGATATTTTCGGTTTCAAACAATTCCTGTTCGTAGATCTTTGCGAATTCTACATCTGCTTCTAATGGACCACAGACATAGAGGTCAACACCGTCCATCTTGGCAACTGCGTCGAGGGTGATATCCAACCCTTTGTACACGAGGTCTCCTCCGGTGAACCAGAGGAGGTTAGACCGAGCCGTCTCGAAATTTCGCTCGTCTGTGCCACAGTTTAGAAAATCATACGTCGTGGTGTAGATGTTGTAGCACGGCTTGTCGCCAACTTGGTCGAGATACGTCGATTTTGTGTACTCGTCGCCAATCACTACGAGTGCGTCAGCTAGCTCCTCGGCCTTGGTTTCCGGTAGAAGACGACTGGGCTCACGCTCCGTATCTCGTCGCTCGTTCAGCCGTTCGACGTGTTCCCGTACAGCAGGATTTCGCTGACTCCAGTGCATCCCCGCCCCGTAGTATATCTTCGTGGTGTCGGCGTCTAAATTGCGGGCGAACCGCTCGAAGTTCGGTTCGCACCCGAACAGGACATCGTATTTACTGTAATCCTCCGGTTCTACAGCTCCATTTAACGAGTAAATATCGACTCCGTACCCTAAGTCATGGAACGCCCGAGCAATCTCCCGGCCTTGCCAAACGCTCTGTCTCGGTGTCGAGTAAAACTTCGGAAATTGGAATCCATCGTAGTAGTGGCTGACACTGTACGAGATGAGAACGTACTTTTGCGAATCATCAGGTGGCGAGAAATAATCCGTAACAGATTCTCCTTCGAGCCAGTGATTGACCTCGTCAATACAAATATCGACTGCGCGCTTCTTGTTGAAGTTCCACGTGTGTTTTAGCATCGCCAGCTTCGATACAACCGATGGCATTTGAACTGGTGGTGTATCTCTCGTGGCGATATATACTTTTTGCCGTACTTGCTCGGGCTCAATTCTTCATCTTTACATGGGAGATGTTCTAACTACGACCGAATGGAACTCCGCAGGTACGTCCGTTGGCTCTTTTCTCCAGCGGAAGGGCTCTCAAACCGTGCGGTTCACAGCGGAGTCTGGTCGTTTGCCCTCAACGGTGCCAACCGAGTAGTACAACTTCTCAAAACCATAATCCTAGCGAATCTTCTCAGTCCAGACGCCTTTGGCTTAGTCGCAATCGCAATTATCACGTTCGAAGTGTCACAGAAAATCACAGATATCGGCTTCGATCACGCTCTGGTGCAACGAAAGGAGTCGAACGTTGACGAGTATATCGATACGACGTGGGTAGTACAAGCGTTCCGAGGGGTTGTTTTGCTCGTCTCTCTTTCCTTAGTGGCCCCACTAATCGCCACTTGGTTCTCTGACCCGCGTCTCACCCCAGTAATTCGCGTATTCGCACTCGTCGCTCTCCTCGATGGTGTCATTAATCCTGCAATTATATATTTCCAGAAGGATTTAGAGTTACACAGGGAGTTTGGCTACCGATTTTCTGGAACGGTCGCGAACGTCGGTACTGCCATTCTAACCGCAGTCTGGTACGAGACGTTCTGGGCGCTGGTGGTGGGAATCATCGCTGGAAAGATAGTCGAACTGCTCATGTCGTTCGTGGTTACCGACTACCGGCCAAAGTTCAGATTCAACCGTGACCTTGCGGGAGAGTTACTTCAATTCAGTAAATGGGTGTACACATCCTCGATTACCATCTACATCGCTCAACAGGGCGATGACAGTCTCGTTGGGTGGTTGCTTGGCTCCTCCGCGCTTGGTCTCTATCGACTTTCTTTCCAATTCGGCAACGCGCCCGCTACCGAAATCGCAAACGTCGTCTCGTCGGTGACTTTTCCGCTGTATTCGAAACTTCAAGACGACACTCCGGCGCTCAGGCACACGTTCAAGCGCGTGACTGAGGCGGTTTTTGTCGCCGCCCTTCCCGCAACGGTAGGTATCGTACTCGTCGCACCGCCGTTTACCAAGGTCGTACTCGGTGAACAGTGGACCCCGATGATTCCGGCACTGCAGATTCTCGTTATTGGTGGGTTCGTTCGGACGGTCGCTCAGACGGGTCGTTCACTATTTCGTGGTTGCGGCGTCCCGCGGTGGGACTTCTGGATGAACGTGGTGCGGTTGGCTGTAATTCTACTCACTATCTGGCCACTGACACAGGAATTTGGCATCGAAGGCGCCGCTCTGAGCGTCACGCTCGGTTTATTTTCGATGCTCCCCCTGTGGCTGTTTCAAACTCAACGTATTACTGAAACTCCCTTTCGCCACTACCTCAAAATATTTCTCGTTCCCGCCAGTGCGTCCGTAGTGATGGCCGTTCCGGTGTATCTCGTTCGTAGACCGACCCTGTTCGGATTTTTAGCTTCGGTGACGGTTGGGGTTTTTGTATATTCTGTTACAATTTACGCTATTCTTCGAATCCTCGGTCGTCGGCCGGTTGCCGAGCTTCGGCAGATTACGGAAACTCTATCGTGATATGAGGTCTGACTCTCTGTTCTACAGTAGACCACGATCGGATTCCACAAACACTCCGAGAACGGTGTCGAATTGATACTGCCCTGAAATTAGGGAGTCCTTCAGAATGTAGAATAGAGCCTAAAAGTAGTCGAACCGTCACCAGAAGATTGATGTATCCAACAAAAAGTAACCGGTACAATGACTGCTGATTGGACTGTTGTTCATATTCTCACACATAGTTCCACTAAGCGTTCCGCACCCGAGTTCAATGTAAAGCACGGCTGGCACGCCCGACTTGGCCGCGCGATAGACGAGTACGCCGAATTAAATACTGATATCGAGTGCTGGTCCGTTGATTACGGTCATGACGTACCGCACACCGAAACAGAAGACGGCATAGTGTACCGTTCGTTTCCGTCACGCCAACCCCTGCCAACTATTCCGTGGATTGAACACCGACTTCCCACAATTAAGTACGTCCGTCGTACATTCGACTTCTCGATTCCGCTTCTCCGTAAGGTCCGAGAGTACGTCCGTTCTGACAAGAACGTTGCGTTCCACTTTCACTCCCTCACGTACTTAAACACCTATCTCCTTACTGAACTCTTCCGAGACGCTCCTATCTTCTTGCAACATCACGGCGGATTACGGGGGATTCCGATTTTCGACCGGACCGTCTATCCGCACGCGGATCACGTGTTCGTGATAACCGAACTGAAGCGTCAGCGACTAATCGAAAAAGCCGGACTTCCAGCAGACCAAGTGACCGTTCGTCCGATGGGGTTCGACCCGAAAACGTACTCGCCCGAGGCGGTCGAACCATCAGACCTCGGTTTCACGGAAGACGAATTGTTGTTCTACATCGGGCCGCTCGATAGTTCGAAAGGGTTTGACCGCATCCTCTCCGCATTTAAATCAATTCGAGAAAACCGAGACGTTGGACTCGTCGCACTCTGTCATAACTCCTCTCAGCCCCTCTATTCGGAGGTCAAAAAAACTGAAGGGGCATACCCATTAACGGAGTTCTTAGAGACACGGGAAGTCGTTCAGTATTACAACGCGGCCTCGGCTTACGTCTCGTACCCGCTCTCGAATTCTTCTCTCGCCGGGGGTGGTGGACTGATTTCGCCAGTCGAGTCACTTGCCTGTGGGACACCAACCGTCTCCTCCGTCGCGCGATTTTTCCCATCATCTACCGACGGTGTGTACGCCGAACTCGATAGGTCGTCCGACTTAGCCGATGAGATTTCCAACATGTTGGAACACCCGCCTGAGTTGGACTCCTGTCGTGAGTTCGCCGTCGAACACTTCTCGTGGGCAAATGTCGCGGCGGATGTCGGGCAGACGTATACGAAGACCCTGGGGATAGAACGATAGCGCGCAAATAAGAACCGAAGAATACAATGTAATTCCCTTAGAAACAGCTACCTGTATTAGGATGTCGCTTGGAGTACTCCTTCGGAAGCTACGTGACAATTATCGTGACGGGGATTGGTGGCGACGGAATCTCTCACTACGTAACGGAATCGTTCCTGCCTATTTTCTCGCAAGGGACGACCCGGAGAACGGCGTCGATATTGTGGCAGAGGACTGGGATAACCTCCTCATTCTCGATGCGTGTCGCTACGATATGTTTTCCAGACTGAATACGCTACCGGGCGACCTCGAACGCCGACGGTCACGTTCGTCCTCGACGGGGACGTTCCTAAATCGGAACTTCTCGAACGGGCCGTATCACGACATCGTCTACGTGACCGCAACACCGATGCTCAACATCATGCTCGATACCGAGAACCTGTTCCACGATGTCATCAACGTTTGGGAGTCAGCGTGGAACGAGGAGTTTCGGACGGTCATGCCCGAAACCATGGCCGAGGCAACGCGGGAAGCATACGAGCAGTATCCGAACAAGCGAATCATCGCCCACTTCGTCCAGCCGCATTATCCATTCATCGGCGAAACCGCCCGAGAGAATTTGCCGGAGCAACGTGGGTTCGAGAGGGGACGTAAAGAAGTGCTTACCGGAGATGGTGAGGTCCAAGCGAAAGCTATCTGGAAACAGCTCGAAGAAGGCGCAATCGACCGAGAATCAGTACAGGAGATGTACGACGAGAATCTCGAAACAGTACTTGAGGCTATCGAACCACTCGTCGAACACTTCGATGAGCGGACTATCGTTACCTCCGACCACGGAAACATGCTCGGAGAGTTCGCCTGGCCCTTCCCGATCCGAATTTACGGACATCCCGAAATTCGAACTGACGAGCTCGTGACCGTCCCTTGGCTCGTCATCGGCGGAACTACCCGAAAGGAGCTTATCACCGATAGCCCGGTGGAACAGGGAGATACCGTCGAGAGTACGGTCGCTCGGGAGCGACTGGCAGATCTTGGCTATGTGGATAGTTGAGTTCACCAGCAAATCTACGCCGAATCTAAGCTTTGACGGTAGAAGTAGAAACAACCTTAAGCAGTAGTAAACCACACAGACACAATGCTCAGGTCAATTAAAGATGACGTGGAAACCCTTCGAAGATGGTCCTCGAAAAGACGGTGTGAAATCCAACATTACGGGATTCGAGGAGCTAGTGTGGCTACGAAGGAACTTTTTTGGCAAGGCGCACTCCGCGTAGCAGGTAAGTACATCTGGAACTATGGAACGCCAATTTACGAACAAGAGTGGGACGTTCTCGTCGTCCTCGATTCGTGTCGCGCCGACCTCATGCAGGAGGTGTCGGCGGAGTATAACTTTCTTCCCGACGATATTCCGACGACGAACTCGGTTGGTTCGTTTACCGGTGAATGGGTCCAGAAGAACTTCTCTAACCAGTACGCCGACGAGATGGCCCACACGGCATACGTAACTGGGAATCCGCACTCAGATATGACCGATCCGAACGATTGGGCTCAGCTAAGCGAAGTATGGCGACATTATCGGGATGAAATCGGTATCATCCATCCACGGGTGATGACGGACCACGCCATAGCAACGGACCGCCGTACCGATTTCGAGCAGATGATTGTCCACTATATGCAACCACACCAGCCGTTTCGTTCGCTTCACGAATTTGATGACGCGCCCGAGTGCCTTCCGAGAGATATCTGGCGACATCTACAGTTAGGTACTGTTACTCGAGACGACGTGTGGGAGGCGTACAAGGATAACCTTCGGTGGGTTCTCGACGATATCAACTTACTCTTCGAACAACTTGACGACCGACGAATCGTAATCACTTCCGACCACGGGAACGCCCTTGGGGAGTGGGCTTTGTACGGCCACTCTCGATACTTACCAACCCCTCAGCTTAAACGAGTCCCTTGGATTACCCTCCCGACGACCGAAACCACTGACACGTACGAGCCGAAACGGACTGATGCTCTTGATGAAGGGAGTCCAGAAGACGTGGATATAGAGCAACAGTTGGAGGCGCTTGGCTATCGGTAGCTCCTGAGTGTACAACTATATCCACAAGCTATGACCTTGCAGGTGTGCAGAGCATACGATACTACGTTAACGGGGAGCGATTAAGTACCGTCGATAGCCATACAGACATATGACTACTCCATCAGACACTGCCAAGCTTCTAAAACACCTTGACCTCAAACAGTACGAGGCAACTGCACTTGAACATCTCTTTTCGCTTGGTCGCACAACTGCACCGAACCTCGCTGAAGCCACTAACATTCCACAGGCACGTATCTACAGCGTGCTCAGTTCGCTCGCTGATATGGGTTATGTAAAGGTGATTCCGGGACGCCCGAAGAAGTACCAGTCCAAGCCACCCGACGAAATCATCGACCGTGCCTGCGAAAATCGTCGACAGTCGTTCGAGTCCTACCGCAGAGAAATTGAATCCATCCGCGATGAATTCCTCAACACCTTTGGACCACTGTACGAACAGGCGAGCAAGGACATCACACCTACCGAAGAGCTATTCTACGTAGTTGGTGTCGGTGAGCCGAGTGAAACCGAAACGCGCCAACTCTACACTGATGCCAAGGAGAGAGTTAACGTTCTCACTAAGAGCTTCGAATACTTCGACGAGGTCGAACCCGCTTTTTCCGATGCCGTTGAGCGAAATCTTACGGTCCAACTTATCTTTCTCGATCCGCGTCACCTCTCTGCCGAGAACAAGACTATTCAACGAGAAACTGTCACCACAATTGATGCGACCTATCCTGAAGTCAACTACCGTTTCAGCAGGGAGAAGCTACCGTGGCGCGGAACCCTTGTTGACCCGAGCATGAACTACGATACGGGAAAGGCCATCTTTCTTGTCGAGGAAAAAGATGTCCCGCTCCATATGCGACAGGCTGCAGTCACCGAAAACGGGTCGTTCGTCGCGGGAATGAAACGATATTTCGAGCTCATCTGGGAACACGACAGCTACAAAACGCCACGCAACTGACTTTGCTATCTCCCTTTTTGACGGATGAGTTCTCGAACCGACTCCTCAACTGAGTGTTCCGTTGTCCAGCCGAGTTCCGTCCGCGCTTTGGTCGTATCTACCTTGAAGTCGCTCACGAGCGTCTCGTCCGAACGCGGATTATCGACGAGCGCCACCTCGGTTTCGATACCCGCGTCTTCGACGGCAATCTCTCGTACTAGCTCGGCCACCGCTATCACGCTCGGGTCCTCGTCGCTCGCAACCTCGTACTTCGAGACGCCGGTTTCGCCCGCTTCGAGTTGGTCGAGCATGGCCTCCGTACTTCGAATGTACGCCCGCGACACGTCCTTGACGTGAACGTAGTTACGCGACTGGGTCCCCGGTTCGTAGACGGTCAACGGTTCGTCGGAGAACACCCGATTCACGAAGAAATTGATGACAGTCCCCTTCGAAACCGTCTCGTCGCCGATTTCGTGTTCGCCGTAGAGGTTCGACTTGAGGTAGAGGTGGGCCGGGAACGCACCTTCGGCCATATCTTCGATGATGTGTTCACCGAGGAGTTTCGTTCGTCCGTACCAGTTGAACGGATCCCGCGGCATGTCCACGGTGATAGGGAGCGTCTCCGGGTCGCCGAGGACCGCCATACTGAACGGAAACACCAGTCCCGCTCCTGTCTTTCGGCAGAACCACGCCACGTTCGTCGTTCCCTGCACGTTGACCTCGTACGCGAGGTCGGCGTTGGCTTCACAGTCCTCGACGCCGCTGATTGCAGCCAAGTGCAGAACGATATCGGCACCGTTGAGCGCGGTTTCGAGTCGGTCCCGATTGCGAATATCGATGTGCTGGACCGAAACGTCGCCGATCTCTCGCACCGTGCCCAAGTAGAAGTTGTCGAGCGCGACGATTTCCCAGTCGGGATGTTCTTTGCGGAGGAGGGATACGACTTGACTTCCGATGTATCCCGCTGCACCGGTCACTGCAATCGTGGGCGCGTCTCGGCGCCGGTCTGATTCGTCGGTTGTCATTGGTCGATAGGTCGTTGGTTTGTGGTGACTTCACCGGGTACATAGCTCGCTCGGAAGCTGTTCGTGAGGTCTTGAACGCCGTCACGAACCGTCCACCGCGGTTCGAATCCGGTCTCGGCGAGTCGGTCGAAGTTCACGTGATACGACGGACCGGGGTGTTCGTCTTCGAGGTACGTGATGTCGAGTCCGGCATCGACCTCCTCTCGAACTATCTCCGCGATATCTGCAATCTGGTAGTTCTCGTCGTTCGCGCCGACGTTGTACACCAACTCCGACCACGAATCTGGGTCGCACGCCGCGTTCTTGAACGCTCGCGCCGAGTCTTGTACGTGGATGAACGGCCGCCAGTTCGTTCCGTCGCCGTACACCGTGAGCGGGCGGTCCGTGAGCGCACGAAAGACGAAGTGATTGATCACGAGATTGAACCTGATGCCGGGCGCGTAGCCGTAGTTCGTACTCATCCGCAGTGCCGTCCCGCGGAAGTCCCCGTCGGAAACGTACTCAGCGAGCAACTGCTCGGCTTCGTGCTTCGTCTCTGCGTAGGGGTTGAGCGGGTCGGGTTCGACCGACTCGTCGATGTCCGTACTGGTCGCTCGACCGTAATTGTTGCACGACGAAGCGAACACGACGTTCTCGACATCAAACTTCGCGGCCGCAGTCAGCACGTTTCCGGTACCATCGAGGTTGATTGCGTACGTCTCCTCGCGGCGGTCGTGGGTGCTTCCCGCGCCCGTGACGGCCGCGAGGTGAACGACGGTATCGACGTTCCGCATCGCGTTCTCGACATCGCCGTACTTGCGAACGTCGCCTCGGCGGAAGTCCAGTCCCGAATCGGTCCCGACGCGAGCGCCGAACAGATTGCGAGGCGACCCGGTCGAGAGGTCGTCCAGAACTGTGACCCGCTCAACGCTGTCGTCGGCCTGCAATTTCGGAACGAGGACGCTCCCGATGTATCCACAGCCGCCTGTGACGAGGACGTTCATGGGTGCTCAGTCGTCTGCTTCCGCCGCCGTCTGCTCGTTCTGCTCTTCGAGTACGCCGGGGAGGAATCTGTCCTCGTGGGCGGTAATCGTGTCCTCGTACTGTTCGAGCGTCTCGAAGATGTCGCGGACGCCCTCCTCGAAGGTCTGTGCCTGCTCGCCGATGAGACCCGCGTAATTGTCGTTCTCGATTTCCATCTTGTGGGTCTCGTCTTCGTCGCGGGGGTTCTCGAAGTGTTCCACGGCGACTTCGTAGTCGAATTCGGCGGCGACATCCGCGATGGTTTCAGCCACCTCGACGATGCTGATTGCGCGCGTCACCTGATTGTAGACCGCAAAGTCGTCTGGGCGCGTCTCGGGGTCGGCGAGCGCGAGTTGTGCGAGACCTTCCACGGCGTCTTCGAGGCTGATGAACGGCTTTCGCTGTTCCCCCTTGCCGTAGACGGTGACGGGGTAGCCAGCGACCGCCTGCGCGCAGAAGCGGTGGGCGACCGTCCCGAAGTAGTAATCGAAGTCGAACCGAGTCTTGAGGTGGTAGTCGCCCGCGCGGGTCTCTGCGGTTTCGGTCCCGTAGACGATTGCCGTCCGAACGTCGCTGACGGGGATGTCGAACTGCTTGTGCGCGAGTCGCATGTTCGCCGCGTCGTGGGACTTGGTGAGGTGGTACCAGCTACCCGCCATCGCCGGGAACGGAACCTCGTCGCGCTCGCCCTGATTCTCCATCGTCGCGCCACCCTCAGGGATGGGGAACTCCGGCGCACCGTAGACGCCAGTCGTCGTCGTCTCGATGAAGTGGGTGTCCGTGAGGTCGTGCTCTTCGAGGCCCCAGAGCAGATTCCGCGTCGCTTGAAGATTGTTGTGCTGCGTGTAGTTCGCGCGCTCGCCGTTTATTTGCGAGTACGGTGCGGAGGGTTGTGCGGCGGCGTGAACGACGGTGTCGGGTTCATGGACCGCCAATAGTTCGTCCACGAAGCTCTTATCCGTGAGGTCGCCCTCGACGAACGAGAGATTTCGAGTTCCGAGACGCGACTTTGCGGCACCGATTCGCTCGTCCATCGGTCGAATCGGGACTGCACTCGTACTTCCGATTTCGCCGACCCACTCCCGGCGACCGAAGTTATCGACTAGAACTACGCGGTCGTCCGTGCGGTCGGCGATACGGAGTGCGGTGGGCCATCCGAGGTATCCGTCGGCTCCCGTCACAAGGGTTGTCATGAGTTACTCAGATTGCGAGTAACCTACGTGAAAAGTATTGTTATTTGCACTTGAACCAAGCTAACGACGAGTCGTTCTAACAAGGATTCCCGTTCCAGTGGTAGTTCCCCGTCAAAATATGCGCGTCCTGAACGACACCGTTAGTCGTCTTCTCTCTGTTCGCTCAACCGCTCTGCGATCTCGATGCAACCGTCTCCATCGGCTAGACAGGATAGATGATCCGTTTGGTCGTCTTTCTCAGTTGTTTTGGAGTTACTCATGTCTTGAGTAACTCGCCTCAGTGAAGGGTTATTAATGTTTCGGAACTGATGATAAGCCTCATTCGCGACGATTGTATCGAACAGCGTTGAAACGACATAACTCGGTCACAACCTGAATAATGCTCTACGATTCCTATCGATGTCCCGCGGAGAACGCCCTCGAGGCGGTGCCGACAGGTGCCATCGCCTACTGCCCCCGAGGCAACGCGCTCTGTCTATTCTGGGGTCCAACGCCCGTGAGCACCGACGACCGACCCCGCGCCGCTTCTCCGGTGAACGTGGTCGCAGAGATCGACGACATCGCGCCGCTCACAGAGACAGTCGGTGGCGGACGTGTTCGCATCGAGCGCGGATAATGGCCACCATCCCTCGGAGAATCAGCCGCAACCGTTAATCTGCTCACCCGAGGTCCTCGACCAACTCCACGACGTACCCGTCAGGCCCTGCCAGAAACGCTACCCGCGCATCAGCAGCGTCGATGGTCGTCGGCGGCTCCACCACGTCACAATCGGTCGCGTCGACGATTCGCTCGAACTCAGCGTCCGTATCGTTAACGGACACCGCCACGTGGTCGAGTCTCGAACGGTCCGTCTCAGGAACTTCCCGGTCGGGGTCGTAGCGAAGTTGGATTTCGCCGCGGTCGCCACCGACGTAGACGTTCTCGACGCCGTCGAGGGTGAACGACCAGTTCTCCGAGAGTCCGACGCCGTCGACGAAGAACTCGCGGGCTCCTTCCATGTCTGACACCCAGATAGCCGCGTGGATAACATCCATACGACGGCCACAGGCTGGAGGGTAGTAAATCCTCACTCCGAGGCGGAAGACGGCCCGTACGAAAAATCACTCTTCCAACAAAATAGACACCTCCCCCTACTCGTCCTCCAACAGCGCCTCGTCGCCGTACTGCTCGCGCAGCGAGCGCAGATACGCTCGCTGGTCGTGAAGCCGGTCGGTCGGCTCGGCGTACGTATCCTCGAACATATCGTCCGGGTCGGCATCGTACGCCTCGAATCGTTCAACAGCCTCCGCAAGCTCGGCCTCGATTTCGTCGTCCATCGCGCTCACTCGGTCGTCGTCGAGCCGACCCGTGTCCCGAAGAAACGTCTCGAACCGGTCGAGCGGGTCGCGCTGTCGCCAGCGTTCGACCTCCTCGTCGTCGCGGTACACTGAGGGGTCGTCGGCGGTGGTGTGGGCACCGAATCGGTACTGGACCGCCTCGATGAGCGTCGGTCGCGGGCGGTCGCCAGCCGTCTCCCGCGCCTTCTCGCGGGCGGCCCGCGTCACCACGTACGTCGCGAGCGGGTCCATGCCGTCCACCTGCACGCCCTCGAAGCCGTACGCCTGAGCTTTCTGAGCGAAGGTCTCGCTCGCGGTCTGGCGCTCGCGCGGGACCGAGATGGCCCACTGATTGTTGTTGCAGACGAACACCGCCGGAACGTCGTACACGCCCGCGAAGTTGAGCGCCTCGTGGAAGTCGCCCTCACTGGTCGCGCCGTCACCGAAGTGCGCGACCGTCACGCGGTCGTCGCCCCGAAGTTTCGCGGCCCACGCGAGTCCGACCGCGTGGGGAAGGTGGTCGCCGATGGTGATGTTGAGCGGGAAGACGTTGATGTCGGCGAGCGCCGCGTTTCCGCGTTCGTGACCGGCCCAGTAGAGTAAGTACTCCCACGGGAATCCTCGGGCGACGACGGCTCCGTGCTCGCGGTACTGATAGGAGATGATATCCTCGTCGGCGAGTGCGTACGTCGAGCCGATTTGAGACCCTTCCTGACCGGCGAGCGAGGCGAACGTTCCCAGTCGGCCCTGGCGCTGGAGGCTAATCGCGCGCTCGTCGAGCCGTCGGCAGAACCGCATGTCGCGGTACATCGACACGAACGTCTCGTCGTCGAGGTCCGGCACGAGGTCGGGGGCGACGACGCGACCGTCGGAGTCGAGCACCTGAATTCGGTCGTCCGGCGGACGCGATAGCAGTTCGTCTGTGTGCGTCATTCGATACCGGTCATATCGGAGACCGAGTACAAGAAACACGGGGTGGTGGCAGGCCGCGTCCGTCTCCTACTTGTCGCCTCTCGAAACGAACGTAGCAACGTGGACATCTCAGGGCACGTGTACGCAATGTGAAACCGAGGAGATCCTCGACCAAGCTCTGCACGAGTGATGTTCGAGAAACACAACAGTTTAGCGACTGCCCTTTCGAAACTCCCAAACACGTCACCATCCATGCCTCTCATCGACGACAAGGGCCGAATCTTCGGCACCGTCAACATCATCGACGCGCTCGTCGTCCTGCTCGTCCTCGCGGTCGCCGCTGCGGGCGCGGCGTTCGTCCTCGGTACGGGCGACCAACCGAATACAAGCTCAGCGACTGACGAACCAATCAACACCACCACATCCATCACCTTCGAAATCACGGGCGTCCAGCCCTACGTCGCCGATGCGATTCCCGAAGGCGAAATCGACTCGGACACCATCGACGCTGTCGAGAGCAAGTCCACAGAATCCAGCAAAGTCGTGGTCGAGGACGAAAACGGCGAACTCCACGAGCGCGAACACCCCCAGAAGCGAACCGTCACCCTCGAACTCGCGCTCAACACGACCGAGACAGATGGAGACATTCTGTACGAGGACGAACCGCTCGAAATCGGCCGCGAACTGAGCCTCGACCTCGGCCACGTTACCGTCGAGGGAACCGTCACGAAACTCCAGTCCGATAGCTGATGTCCACCGAACAGTCCACTCGGAGCTACGCGGACCACTCGGCAATCGTCGCCTTCGTTAGGGGCGCATCTTCTCAGCTCCGCGCGTGGGTCGCCGCATCGTGGTTCGTCCGACTCGGTGCGGCCCTCGGACGCCGATTCGACGTTGCGACCGAAACCTCACGACTCGTTGGGGCGTTCCGAATGCTCGAACGCTGGATTCGCCACTCCTTCGTCTACCGCTGGCTCACGAAGGAACCCGACCCGGACGTGATCGTTATCGACCTCCGCGAGACGCACACGGTCGGACCCTTCATCGCGGTCCTTGACAGACTTGCCCCGCTCGTCGAACGTATCTGGCTCGGGTCGCTCGTCCGCCGAGCGACCGAACGCGTCAAAGCCGCACCGGTTTGGACGTGGGTCGCCGACTCTCGAACCGTGAGTCTACTCGCGGCCGCGCTCGAGCCGCCGAGGTCGCCTGAGGAGCACGGTCGGGAGTAACTCGCGTTCTACGCCTCTATGTTCGAACGCTCGGCAGAGTAATTGTGATGTAGAGGCGTATCGGTACTTCATCTCCTCTATCGTCCCCGAATTCACCGTTCCGAAACCAACACTGACAACACGGCCGTAACCGCGCCCACACCGGCCAACAGGAAGAACGCCTCGTCGAAGTAGTCCGCGTCCGCCAACACGCCCATGACGGTTGGACTCCCCGCACCCACCAGCATGTAGCCCGTCCGCAGTGCTCCCAACCCAGTGCCCTGAATCTCGTCGGGGAACGAATCGGTGAGGTACGTGAGCGTGACGGTCCCGTACCCGAGAATGCTGCTCGCGAGCGCGGTCACGGCGACCACTCCCGCGAACCCATCGACCAGCGGAAGCAAAAACAGCGCGGCGGTCATCGACACCAGCAGGACCGGGAGCACTTTTCGAACCCCGCGAGCGTCGTAGGCCGACCCAGCGACCGGCTTGACGACGATACCCAGTGCAAAGAATCCGCCGAACAGGACCGTCGCCGTCGTCGGCGCGACCCCCTTCACTTCCACGAGGTACGTCGGATAGAATCCCGTGAACGCCTGCCAGATGCAGTAGCTCAGCGTTTGAATGGCGATGACGAGTAGCACCGGCCGACGCCACATCGACTCGCCCATTCGGCGAAGCGTACTGAGGAAGCCGTTTGGTTCCGACTCGCCGTTTTCGTTCGACTCGCTTTCTTCCACCTCACTCTCGTCTGCTTCGGAACGATTCCCGTCGCCCGGAACCACGACGTAGATGCCGACCGCTGCGAGGGCGAACAGCGGAATCGCGAGTCCGAAGCCGAACTGCCACGCGAGCGCGACCGCGAGCGCGCCGGCGGCCGGCGGGAGCAGACTGTTCCCCAAGTCCCCGGCGGCCATCGTCAGGCCGATTGCCGTCCCGCCGCGCTCGGGATACGTCGTCGTCAGGATGGTGAATCGCGCAACACCGTACAGCGCGGTCGCGAACCCGAACAGAATCGTCGCGCCGAACAGCACGCCGATCGAGTCTGCGACGACGACGAATGCCAGCGCGAGCGCGGAGACGCCGGTGCTCACGACCAAAATTCGCCCGCCTCCGAGCCAGTCGTCGAGTATCCCGCCGGGAAGTTGGCCGAGCGCGTACGCCACCCAGAGGGCGGTGATGAGCATCCCCGCAGTCGTCAGGTCGAGTCCGTAGGCGTCTCGCAACTGGGGCAGTACCGCGGGGTAAATCATCCGGACGCCCAGCGAGAGGAACCACCCACCTGCGACGGCGGCGAGCACTGGCCCGCGACCGCCGCTCCAGAGTTCGCTTCCCAGACGGCGAAGGCTTCCGAGTCGGTCGGCGACACGTATCGGCATACGAGAGATTACTCCATTCCGGTCTCCGAGTTTCGAACGGTAAAACCCCGTCTTTGAGGCAAGGAAAGCGGAGCCTTTTCAACGAAACCTCCGGGTTCGGATTTATCTGCGCTCACCCTCTGACAGGGGAAACACTCATATTCTCGCGTATACAAATGTATACAGATGAGTACGGAGTACAAAAGCGTTCGACTCACAGAAGATGCGTACAAAACTCTCGAAAGGCGCAAGCACGACGACGAGACGTTCTCGGAGGCCGTCGAACGATTAGCTAGCGAACGACCGATTAGCGACCTTGCTGGTCTCTTCACCGACGACGAGGTTTCGGAGATTCGAAGTGCGCGAGCGAGGAGTTACGAAACGTACGCCGACCGACGAACGCAGGAGCACGACAAGTGATACTCGACACATCGTTCGTCGAAGATATCGCACGTCAAGACTCGGACGCGCTCACGAAGGCGGACACTCTCGCCCGCGAAGGTATCCCCGAACGTCTCTCCGTGATGACGCTCTACGAACTGTACTGGGGTGTCGGGTACGTCGATACGCCTCAGCGGGAGAAAGACGCGGTCGACGCTGTACTAGAAACGAAAGAAATCTACGATGTTACTCCCGAAATCGCGCGAAAAGCGGGCCGCATTGCTGGCCACCTATCGAGCGACGGACGCCCGTTGAACGACCCCGGTGACGAGATTATCGGAGCGACAGGCGTCGTTCACGACGAGTCCGTACTCACGAAAAACGTCGACCACTTCGAGCGAATTCCCGGTCTGGAAGTCGAAACGTACTGACTGAGTCGTGAATCTCAACTCAGTGGCTCACTCCACCGTCACGCTCTTCGCCAGATTCCGCGGTTTATCTATCGACCGCCCCAACTGTTTCGCCACGAAGTACGCCACCAACTGCAACTGGACGTTCGCCAGCACCGGGGCTACTCGCGGGTGAGTCTCGGGAATCTCCAGCACCGCGTCCGCGTACCGTTCGACTTCCGAGACGCCGTCCGTGACTGCGACGACCGGGGCATCGCGCGCTTCGACCTCCTTTACGTTCCCTATCGTCTTCGTCGCCTTCTCCCCGCGGCCGGTCACCACGGCGAAGACGGGCGTCTCGCTCGTCACGAGCGCGAGCGGTCCGTGCTTCAACTCACCTGCCGGGAACCCCTCGGCGTGCTCGTAGGTGATTTCCTTCATCTTGAGCGCGCCTTCGAGCGCGACCGGGTGGTGATGGCCTCGGCCGATGAAGAAGTAGCCCTCGCTGTACACGAACCGCTCGGCGACCTGCTCCGCCCGCGAGGAGTCCAGAATCTCTTGGACCTGCCCCGGCAAATCGCGGAGCGCTTCGACCACGTCGCGCGCGTCGCCCTGTTCGGCAAGCGACGCCGACAGCAGATTGCACGCGACTACCTGCGAGGAGAACGTCTTGGTCGCGGCCACGCCGATTTCCGGCCCGGCCCGGATGAACAGCGTGCGGTCGCACTCCCGAGATGCGGTCGAACCCACGACGTTCGTCATGGCTAGCGTCTCGACGCCCCGGTTCTTGGCTTCCCGGAGCGCAGAGAGGGTGTCTGCAGTCTCGCCGCTCTGCGTGATTCCCACGACGAGCGTCCCGTCGGATACCGGCGGCGGCGATGTCGCGTACTCGCTCGCCAAGAACGCCTGCGCCGGGACGCCAGCCTCTCGAAGCGACTGCGCGCCGAACAGCGCGGCGTGAT
Organism: Halorussus amylolyticus; assembly: GCF_004143485.2. Taxonomy (GTDB): domain Archaea; phylum Halobacteriota; class Halobacteria; order Halobacteriales; family Haladaptataceae; genus Halorussus; species Halorussus amylolyticus. The sequence goes on from NZ_ML974130.1 coordinate 641,869, forward strand.
AGCTCGTCCCGCACGCGACGAACTGGACCGACTCGGCCGCCAACCCCGCGAGCGCGTCCACGTCTACGGTCCCGGTGAGTTCGTCCACGCGCCCGCGCAGACATTTTCGAAGGGCTTGCGGTTGCTCGTGAATCTCCTTGAGCATGTAGTGGTCGTAGCCGCTCTTTGCGGTCTGTTCTGCGTCCCATTCGACGCGCGAGACCGACTTCTCCAGCAGTCGCCCCTCGCGGTCGGTGACAGTCCACGACCCGGATTCGAGTCGCGCGAACTCGCCGTCGTCGAGGTACACCACGCGGTCGGTGTACTCCAAGAACGCGGGCACGTCGCTCGCGAGATAGGCGGCGTTGTCGGCCACCCCGAGGACGAGCGGCGACCCCTCGCGAGTCGCCAGAATCGCCTCAGAGTCGCCGAACACCGCGGCGAGCGCGTAGCTCCCCTCCAATCGGGCGACCGCCGCTCGGAAGGCCTCCTCGGGGGTCGCGCCGTCGGCGAGCGCATCCTCGACGAGATGGGGGACGACTTCGCTGTCGGTGTCGCTGTCGAACTCGTGGCCAGCGTCGAGCAGGTCGGCTTTGAGTTCGTCGTAGTTCTCGATGATGCCGTTGTGAACGACCGCCACCTCGCCCGCACAGTCGGTGTGCGGGTGGGCGTTCTCGTCGGAGGGCGGGCCGTGGGTGGACCACCGCGTGTGGCCGATTCCCGCCGGACCGCGGAGGTCGCTCGTGTCGCCGCCAGCGGCGACCGCGTTTTTGAGGTGACCGAGTTCGCCCTCGCGCTTTTCGACCGCGACCGACCCGTTGGCCAGCGCGACACCCGCCGAGTCGTAGCCCCGGTATTCGAGGCTATCGAGACCCGAGAGCAGCACGTCGAGGGTTTCGGCGTCTCGGCCCACGCAGCCGATGATACCGCACATGTCAGCGATACACCTCGGCGCGCTCGCTTATATTTTCGGATACGGAGACGCCGGTGTGGAGGCGGGCACCCGGACCGACGAGCGTGCCGGGGTCGAAGCTGACCGCGCCGTCCGCGCGCACGCGGTCGGCCAGCAGCGCGCCCAGCGGTTGGTCCTCGAACACCCTGTCTTCGACGCGCACGTCGCCCGGCCCGCCCGAGACGGTGGCGTTCGCGCCGAGCGCGACTCCCTGCCCGGTCACGCAGTCGAGGAGCGTCGAGTTCGGCCCGACGCGCGTGTCGGTGTCCAACACCGACCGCGAAATCACGGCGTTCGCGCCGACCGTCGCGTTCCGGCCGACCGCGGCGAACGGCCCGACCACCGCACCGGGTCGGACCTCCGAGTCGGGACCGACGACGACGGGACCCTGAAGGGTCGCGTCGTCGTGGACGGTCGCGCTGTCAGCGACCCAGACCGAGTCGGCGCGCTCGGGTTCGGTGACGCGCCCGCCCAGCAGGAGTTCGCGCGCCACGTCGAGCAAATCCCACGGGTAGGTCGCGTCCACCCACAACCCTTCGGTAGTGACGCCGCGAACCGTCGAATCCCGGTCGATGAGGCGGACGAGCGTGTCGGTCAGCGCGAGTTCGCCCTGCACGCGCGGGGTCTCCTCGACGGCGTCGAAGATGGAGGCGTCGAAGGCGTACACCCCGGCGTTGAGCAGGCGGTACTCGTCGGTGTCGGGCTTCTCGACGAGGTCGGTCACGCGGTCGCCCTCGGTCACGACCGCGCCGTAGTGGGAGACGTCGGCCCGCTCGGTCACTGCGAGCATCGTGCTCGCGCCGTCGTCCTCGAAGGCGTCGAGGATGTCCTCGACCATCTTTTGTTCGATGATTTGGTCGCCGTTGACCACCAGAAAGCCCTCGTCGTCGGCCACGCTCTCGCGGGCCCCGAGCAGGGCGTGACCGCTCCCGAGCTGTTTTTTTTGGACGACGTAGTCGATGGGGACGTTCCGGTAGGTCGGCCCGAAGTGGTCCTGCACCCGGTCGCGCTTGTAGCCGACGACGACGTGGAGGCGCTCGATGCCCGCGCCGATGAGCGCGTCGAAAACGTGTTCGAGAATCGGTCGGTCTGCGGCCGGAAGCATCGGCTTGGGTCGATTCCGCGTAAGCGGCCGGAGACGCGTCCCCTCTCCGGCGGCCAACACGATGGCGGCGCGAACTGTCATGGATGGCATAACACCAAGAAACGGTATCAAGGTTCGGCTTTTTCGGGTGGATTTGAACGAAACCCGAGTCGAACGACGCCGAAACCGAGCCGTTTCATCGGTCGTGGGACGGTATCGCACGCCGATTTTTCGGGGTACAAAGCGAAGCACATACAAGCCCCCGTCCGATGTATTGCGATATATGAGTTGGAAAGAGACGGCCGAACCAGTCCTCACCCGGATGCCCTCCGTTCGACGCCCGGAGGGCCACGTCCCCTTCAAGCGAAAGCTTGGGTGGACTGCGGGGATTCTGGTTCTGTACTTCTTCCTGACCAACATTTTCCTGTACGGCGCGAACGAGTCCGCCGACGTGTTCGGTCAGTTTCGGTCGATATTGGCAGGTGGACAGGGGACGATTCTCCAACTCGGCATCGGGCCGATAGTCACTGCGAGCATCGTGCTCCAACTGCTCGGCGGTGCCGACCTGCTCGGTCTCGACACCGACGACCCGCGCGACCAGGTGCTGTATCAGGGCCTCCAGAAGCTACTGGTCGTCGTGATGGTCATCCTCACCGGCTTCCCGATGGTGTTCGCCGGTGGCTTCCTGCCCGCCGACCCGCAGGTCGCCCAGAGCCTCGGTATCGGTCTCGTGGGCGTCAAGTGGCTCATCTTCGCCCAGATATTCGTCGGGGGCATCCTCATCCTGTTCATGGACGAAATCGTGAGCAAGTGGGGCGTCGGCTCCGGTATCGGCCTGTTCATCATCGCGGGCGTGAGCCAGCGACTCATCGGCGGCCTGTTCGCGTGGCCGGGACTCGGCGAGCGAAACGGCCTCATCGCGACGTGGATAGGTATCATCACCGGAAGCGTCGATATGCCGTCGGTGCTGACTCCCGCCGGAATCCAGTTCCTGTTCACGGGCGAGGGCGGCATCCTCGCGATTATCACGACCGTGTTCATCTTCGCGGTGGTCGTGTACGCAGAGAGCGTGCGCGTCGAGATACCGCTCAGTCACGCGCGCGTCAAGGGCGCGCGCGGTCGATTCCCCGTGAAGCTCATCTACGCGAGCGTCCTGCCCATGATTCTCGTTCGGGCGCTCCAGATGAACCTCCAGTTCCTCGGCCGCATCCTCGACAGCCAGCTCGCGAACATGCCCGCGTGGCTCGGCCAGTACTCCCAGAACAGCGCCCAACCGACCGGCGGGCTGTTCTACTACCTCGCGCCGATTCAGTCGCCTGGCCAGTGGATGTGGTGGACCGGAACCGCCCAAGAGCCGTGGCAAATCATGCTCCGCGTCGCGGTCGACCTCACGTTCATGGTCATCGGCGGCGCGATATTCGCCATCTTCTGGGTCGAGACGACCGACATGGGGCCGGAGGCGACCGCCAAGCAGATTCAGAACTCCGGGATGCAGATTCCGGGCTTCCGCCAGAACACGGGCGTCATCGAGAAGGTGATGGAGCGCTACATCCCGCAAGTCACCGTCATCGGCGGCGCGCTCGTCGGCCTGCTCGCGGTCATGGCTAACATGCTCGGCACCATCGGCGACGTCTCCGGGACGGGCCTCCTGCTGACGGTCTCCATCACGTACAAGCTCTACGAGGAAATCGCAGAAGAGCAGTTGATGGAGATGCACCCGATGATGCGCGACATGTTCGGGTAGTGATGAACGTCATCTGAACGGTCCCGTGCGTGTGGTCGAGGCAGTCGAACTATTGACTCGGCGCGGCGTGTCGGCGAAACTCGGCTTCGGCTACCGAATTTGACTCCCTTTTGATGTTAACTTAGCCTATCTCAGAATAGACTAATTCAAAATTGGCTAATTGAACAATGCCTATGACCTCGACTGGACACGCCTCTACACCGTCGAAAACATCCCTACGCTCCGAACCGAGTGGCCGGAGAGGGCCCTACCGGGGACTAATCTGTTGGGGTCTCTCGATATCTACGTCGACCCTTCTTCCCACGCCCGTTCGAGGCCGGAGAGATCGAGATCGATGTGACCGTACGTGACTTCTCGTATTCGTTCCCAGTCGTCGAACGGTTCCCCCTCGTTGAACGTTATGTCGTCCTGATTGTAGTTCATCACACTGTCGTACTCCTGAGCGGAGTAGGTCTCCGAGTCCACGCCGTCGAAGGAACTCGAACTGATACCGAGCGAGTGGCCGAGTTCGTGAACGGCGACCGAGACGCGTTCGGATCCCTTCGAGAGTGACCCGTCTACCCAGCTGATACTTCGGGTATTGTACCCCGAGAGTTCGTCCTCTTCGACGTTCTCCATTTCGTACTCACGGTCGGTGAGCAACATGAAGTGGTGGCCTAACGTGTCCCGTTCGGCGGTATCGGCCGCAACTCGTCCGAATTCGTCTCCGTCATCGAACGGCTCGACGTCGTTTGCGCCCTCCCAGAGGTGGAGGTGGATAGGCTCCTCCGGGGCTTCCTCGCGGAAGAAGTCAACGAGCGTTTGACGCTCGGATTCGGTGAGCGGGTCGACGCCCTCGACGGAGGCCACCTCGACGAAGACGTTCGGTTCCGTCGGGTGAACGTCGTAGTCGAACTCCTCCTGCAAGAGCCACAGCAGGTGGTCGTCGAAGCCGTCGCCGGACGTGTCCGTCTCTTCCGGGTCGCTGCCGAACTCCTCGGCCTGTGCGTTGATGAGTCGGTTGTCGCTGTCGTTTCGGATTCCCCACAGCTCTTCGTCCGTTATCTCCCCGCTTTCGGTGGCGTCGGACAACAGTCCCATTCGTTCCGCTTGGTGCCATTCGCCGTACTCGTCCTCCTGATACTGTCGGCACCGTACCACCTCGCCGAGATATTCGAGCGACTGTTCGGTGTAACCGTCGTCTCTCAGGTCTTCGACTCGTTCGGCCACTTTCGGGGTTGGTTCGGTGATGAGTCTCACACCCGCCGGGAGGACACCGATGTAGAGCCCGTCGCGAATGCCGTCGCCGGTCGAATCGATGAGTCCCCCGACGAGGCCGTCGAACGCACCGGTCGAGGGACCCGCCATGAACGCTAGCTCTTGGAACTCCTTCGGGGAGTTCAGCCATCTGTCGACGACCGTCAGGTCCTCCTCGGAAATCTCGTCGAACGGCAAGACCGACACCGACAAACCGAATGCGATTTCGAGACTCAGCGACTCCTCGATGCGTTCCAACCGGGAGACGAACGCCCGGCCGTTCTCGGTGTAGCTCCCGTCGTCCTTGAGTGTCGCCCGGAACGCCTCCGGCGCGTCGTCGATGTCGGTGTCAACTCGGAAGTCCTCGCTTCGTTCCTCCATTACCTCGATCACTGCTTCGACGATTTCCGGGTCGGGCTCAGGGGTCTCGGTCTCGGTCTCGGTCTCGGTCTCGGTTTCGGTCTCTGTCTCGATCGGTGAATCCGTGTCGGTAGCCCCGTCTCCCTCGGTCAATTTTCCACATCCGGCCAGCCCTGCGACGCTGGCCGTTGCGATTGCTCCGAGCAGTGAGCGCCGGTCCATGGGATACAGAGCCTAATAGAAAATCAAAAACGTTCCGATAAAAGTCAAAAACCGAGGCGAGGAGAACGGTCTCCGGAGCGTGTCGTTCACCTCCGCCGGATTTCAACAGCGTTGTGACCGCGACCCGAGTGCAGGACACGGACACCGATAGCCTCCAAGACGCCCGGGAAGATAGCTAGCGAACATAAAATAAATCTTCTTCATATAGAATTAAATATTTTTGTAATTCTGCATACTAATGCTTTCGATAGGTATATCGTGATTTAGTTCTCCCGTAGGGACAGATGGCTTTATTGGACAAAGCAAAAAAGGTCAGCGAATTAATCAGTAAACTGTTCGTTCTTTGGGTCGTCGTCGTGGCGGTACTTGCGTTCGTTCGCCCGAATAATTTCGCGTGGATCGGCGAATACGTTTCGCCGCTTCTAGCCGTCGTAATGTTGGGAATGGGACTGACTCTGACCCTCGAGGACTTCGTGCGAATCGTCGAACGGCCACGCGACGTAGTTCTCGGGGCGGTCGCGCAGTGGGTGATTATGCCTGTCTCAGCGTACGCGCTGGTTGTGGGACTGTCGTTACCCGAAGAAATTGGAATTGGACTGGTCCTCCTCGGTGCTGCGCCGGGAGGAACGGCGTCCAACGTTTACACGTATCTCGGGAAGGGCGATGTCGCCCTCTCGGTGACCGTGACGTCGCTAACGACGTTGGTGGCACCAGTGCTCATGCCGGTGTGGGTTATCGTCTTCGTCGGCGAGCAGATTCAGGTCACCTTCGCGCAGATGTTCCAGGAGATTTTCCTCATCGTCGTTATTCCCGTGCTCCTCGGACTCGTTCTTCGATACGCTCTCGACCGACACGCACCGACGGTCTCGGCCGCCGGACTCACGGTGTTCCCTGCCATCAGCGTTCTGGCAATCGTCGCCATCGTCGGTGCGGTCGTCGGCGCGAACGTCGAAAATCTGCTGACCGCGAGCGCGCTCGTCATCGTCGCGGTGTTGATTCACCACGCTATCGGTCTCTCGGCGGGATACGGAACCGGTATCGCGACCAACATGGCCGAGGATCGGGCGCGAGCGCTCTCGTTCGAGGTCGGCATGCAGAACAGCGCGCTGGCCGTCGCACTCGCAACTGCGTTCTTCACGCCGTTGGCCGCTCTCGTTCCGGCGCTCGCAGTCGTCCTCCACCAGATTGTTGGACCGATAGTTGCGACGTATTTCGCGAGCCAGGACGAGGAGGCGCTCTACGAGACGACGGCACAGACAGAGACCTAGCCGGTCGACGGATTCGAACACTACCGTCCGAAATTCGATTTCCGATACGCACTGTTCTTCGTCGCTTCGAGCCACGGGACTGCGAAAACCTTCTCTAACGAGGGTCGAAGACTGCGGTCCTGGCCGCTACTTCGTTCCAACTTCAATGGAGTCGGAAGGATTTAACCAGCATACTTAATGCGCTTTCATACAATACGGATACTATGTCGGACGATTTTGATTTCATCCGGTCGCGATTATCTGACGACCAGTATTCGGTCACGGATGCAGACCGACGCGAACGTGCGGTCGACTGGGGAACGAACCGCGACGACGGTAGTCAACCGGACATCGTCGTCTGGCCGGAGAGTACCGACGATGTCTCGGCCGTTCTCGCCGGAGCCAACGAGCGTGGTATCCCCGTCACGCCGTACGCTGCGGGAACGAGCCTCGAGGGGAATCCCGTTCCGCTTGAGGGAGGCATCACCCTCGACCTGACGCGAATGGACGACGTCTACGACATCCGCCCTGACGACCTCCAGGTCGACGTCGGACCGGGTATCTACGGCGACGAGGTCAACGAAGCCATAGAAAACTACGGCCTCGTGTTACCGTCGCTACCGTCCTCGGGGAAGATTTCGACGCTCGGCGGTATGATAGCGAACGACGCGTCCGGCATGAAGACGGTCAAGTACGGAGAAGTCGCCGACTGGCTCCTCGAGGTCGAGGCCGTCCTCCCGAACGGCGAGGTAATCACCGCGGGAAGTAAAGCCGCGAAGACCTCGTCCGGCTACAACCTGCTCGACCTCCTCGTCGGCAGCGAAGGCACGCTCGCGGTGATTACGCGGCTCACGTTGCAGTTGGCGGGTCGCCCGGAGCAAGTCTGGGCAGGACGAGCCACGTTCGCCGATCTCGGTGACGCCGCTGATGCCGTCTTCGACGCCGTCCGGTCGGGCGTCGACGTTGCGAAGATAGAACTGATAGATTCGTTGAGCGCCGAAATCGCCAATACGGTCTTGGACACCGGCCTACCGAATTCGCCGATGGTCTTCCTCGAGTTCCACGCGAATCACGATATCGAGACGGAAGTCGAGTTCTGCAAGTCGCTGTTCGAATCTCACGGCGTCGAGACCTTCGAGATTGCGGCTCAAGACGAAACGATGGCCGAGTTGTGGGAAGCCCGGCGAGAGCTCGCAGACGCGGTAGAACCGTACGACCCGGACTTGTCGCCGCTCACGCCGGGTGACGTCACCGTTCCCATCAGCGCGCTCCCGGACATCGTCGACTACATCAAAACTCTGGGCGCGGAACACGACATCATGATTCCCTGCTTCGGACACGCTGGCGACGGTAACATCCACTACTTCGTGATGGTCGACCCGAACGACCCAGAGATGGTCGAAACGGGCGAACACCTCTCGAAGAAAATCGTCGAGCGCGCAATCGAACTGGGTGGCACCGCGACGGGCGAACACGGCGTCGGCGTCGGCAAACGAGACTATCTCGTCGCCGAACACGGTCCCGCGGCCGTTGGGACGATGCGGTCGATCAAGACCGCCTTCGACCCGAACGGGATACTCAATCCCGGAAAGATATTCCCTGACGACGTATAGACGCCTGCCGTGAGCTGTGCGCCGACCTAACGGTACGACCGACTCGCTTTCCAACTGTCCTCTCGAACTCACACCGGCCGAAGGTGCTCGCAGTCGCCCGCGTGGACTCGAACCCGCCCCTCGTCAGTCTCGACCACCAGCGCGCCGGGAAACGCCACGTCCACCGCTTGCCCGACGATATCGCCGTCGTCGCGCTCGACGCGCACTCGCTGGCCGAGCGTGGCCGCCCGGTCGCGCCACGCGTCGAGGGCCGCTTCGGGGTCCGCTCGGAGGTCGTCGAATCGCTCCAAGAGTCGCTGGACGAACGCCCGGCGGTCCACTGTGCCGACCTCGCGTTCGACGCTCGTCGCGCCCTCGGGGAGCGATTCTTCGGGTACGTTGACGTTCACGCCCGTTCCGACGACGACCCACGAGACGCGGTCGGCTTCGCCCTCCATCTCGGTCAGGACTCCGGCGAGCTTTCGGCCGCCCCGTTCGGCTTCGTCCTCCCCCGAGCGCGCGTCCGAGGAGGGTGAGTCCGACGAGCGCGCGTCCGAGCGGCGCTCGGACGCGCTCTCGCTCGCGGCGCTCACGAGAACGTCGTTCGGCCACTTGATTTCGGCCGGAACGCCCGCCTCGCGCGCGGCGTCGGTCACGGCCACGGCGGCCGCCAGCGTCAGCGCCGGAGCGTGGGCCGGGGGCAGGGCGGGCCGGACGACCAGACTCGCCCAGACGCCGCCGCTCGGCGACGACCACCCGCGGTCGAGACGGCCCCGCCCGCCGGTCTGCTCGTCGGCCAGCACCACCACGTCGGCGGCACCTTCCCCCGCGAGTTCGCGCGCGCGGTCGTTCGTGCTCCCGATGGCGTCGTGGTACTCGACTTCGAAGGGCGCGTCGAGGCCGAACTCGACGGCCGGGCCGCCGTACTCGGGCACCGAAAGGAGGTCGTAGCCCGCGTCGTCGCTCGCGATTTCGAATCCGGATTCTCTGAGCGCCTCGACGTGCTTCCAGACCGCGTTGCGCGAGACCCCGAGGTCGTCGGCGAGGGCGGGACCCCGGACGGGTCCGTCGGCGATGGCGTCGAGGACGGCCCGGCGCGTGTCGTTCATGCGCGAGGGTAGTCCCCACGAGGAAAAGAATGGTCCGTTTGTGACCGAGACAAGAGTCGGTTCAGGAGTGTTTGCTCTATCGCTACGCACCGCGTACGACGTGGCTACGACTCATCTTCGAAATCACCGGACCCATTTGCGCTGTTGGAGAGGCCGCAGTGAACTCTTCGAAAGCCCCCGCCCGGTCGCGGTCGCTGAGCAGGATATTTCGGGGCTCTCCGCACAGCACGCCCCGAAATAGTGGCCTGCTCAGACGACTGAACTGGACGCGACCGGGCGGCCCCTTTCAGTCCCGCCCACGTAGATTGGTTGGTATGGTGTTTCCCGTGATCTGTGTCACCGAGCACGGAGAGTCCGAAGACTCGGCGAGACGAAAACGCCGTAAAACGAGAAACGACTGCGATTACTCGATGAGCACGAGCACGTCGCCCATGTCCACGCTGTCGCCCTCGCCGACCGCGACCTGCGTGACGGTGCCGCCCCGCGAGGCGACCACGTCGTTCTCCATCTTCATCGCTTCGAGGACGCAGACCACGTCGCCCGACGCGACTTCGTCGCCTTCGGAGACGTTCACGTCGAGGATGGTGCCCTGCATCTCGGCGGTGACGCGCTCGCCGTCGCCGTCGATTTCGGCGTCGTCGCTTCCGGAGTCGCCGCCCGCTGGCTCGGGCTTCTGACCGCCCGAACTTGGGTTGCCCGCGGGAATCGCGGCCGCGCCGCGCTCTTCGAGGTCAACCTCGAATCGCTTGCCGTTGACCTCGACCGTAAACTCGCGTTCGACCGTTTCCTCGTCGCCGTCCGACGATTGTGTCGAACCCCACTTCTCCTGGGCGTCCTCGACCGCCTCGAAGTCCATCTCCTCGTCGAGGTACTTCGTGGTGTGTTCGCCCGCGACGAAGGCGTCGTCTTCGAGCATCACCCGGTGGAACGGGATGATGGTGACGACGCCCTCGATGTCGTACTCCGCGAGGGCCCGGCGACCGCGCGCGATGCACTCCTCGCGGTCGGCCCCGTGGACGATGAGCTTCGCAATCATCGAGTCGTAGTCGGTCACGAGGTCGTCGCCCTGCCGGAGCGCGTCGTCCATCCGGACGCCGATGCCGCCCGGCGGGTCGTACACGTCGAGGGTGCCGCCCGTCGCGGGCGCGAAGTCGTTGGCGGCGTCCTCGGCGTTGATTCGGAACTCCATCGCGTGGCCCTCCAGTTCCACGTCGTTCTGGGCGAAGTCGAGTTCGTCGCCCGCCGCGACTCGGAGTTGGTACTTCACGATGTCGATGCCCGTGAGTTCCTCGGTCACGGTGTGTTCGACCTGAATCCGGGTGTTGACTTCGAGGAAGTAGAACTGTCCGTCCTCGACGAGGAACTCGACCGTCCCGGCGTTCACGTAGTCCGAGGCCTTCACACCCCGACGTGCGGCCTCGCCGATTTCCTCGCGGAGGGCGTCCGAGAGCGCGGGCGAGGGGCCTTCCTCGATGACCTTCTGGTGGCGGCGCTGGAGCGAGCAGTCGCGCTCGCCGAGGTGCCGGACGTTGCCGTGTTCGTCCGCGATAATCTGGACCTCGATGTGGCGCGGCGATTCGAGGTAGCGTTCGAGGTACACCGAGTCGTTGTCGAAGTACGCCTCGCCCTCGCGCTGGGCGGAGTCGAGTTGGTCCTCGACCTCGGCCTCGCTCCGGACGACCTTCATCCCGCGACCGCCGCCGCCGCCCTCGGCCTTGATGGCGATGGGGTAGCCGTGTTCCTCGCCGAACGCCTCCACTTCCTCGGGGTCGGACACGGGGTCGGTCGTGCCGGGCACGATGGGCACGTCGGCCTCGCGCATCACCTTCCGGGCCTTGGTCTTCTCGCCGAGTTGCTCCATCGACTCCGCGGTGGGACCGACCCACGTCACGCCCGCCGTCTCCTCGACTTTCGCGGCGAACTCGGCGTTCTCCGCGAGGAAGCCGTACCCGGGGTGGATGGCGTCGGCGTCGGCCTTCTTCGCGGCATCGACCACCGCGTCGTGGTCGAGATACGACTCGGCCGCGCGGGCCGGGCCGACGTTGTACGCCTCGTCGGCGTACCGGACGTGTCCGGAGTCCTTGTCGGCGTCGCTGTAGACCGCGACGGTGTCGATTCCCAACTCCTCGCACGCCCGCATCACGCGGACCGCGATTTCGCCTCGGTTGGCGACGAGAACCTTGTCGAACATTGTTACCGGCAAATATTCGGGTGGGATACCTCATTCTGTCGGTTCGGGATGAATAGTTCGAGCGTCTCTTCGGACGGATTTTTGGGGAGTGGTATCATCTCTTACTTCGAGCATCGAGACCGAACACGGCTTGGGGACCGTCCACCCACGGTTTCGAGAATCTTCACGGACCACGGGACGCGCCGTTCGCTCGGTCGCGTCTGCAGTGCGGCCGCGACCGAGCGCACACGCGGGGAGGTACGGGGGCGCGGTGCGGTCGCTGTGCGGTACGGTGCTGTACGGTGCGGTTCTCATATGTACCGGGAGTAGTTAGCTTCTCGATGCAGATACAGAAGTTTCTCGAAAGGCATGGGATTCACAAGCACCGGAAGTAGCTAGTACCTCGTTGTAGGCGCAAAAGCTAGCGTCTCGGTGCGGGTGCAGAAGTCTCTCGAAAGGCGCGAACACAACCGAAACGTCTCGATTCACGCCTGAGAGAAGTCGCCCCAAATCAAGTCCCACACCGTCAAAGCTTTGCGCCGGTCGTGAGACACGCCGCATATGTCGCTTCCGCGCCGCGAGGACCTGCCGCGGTACGTCGCGCCGCTTCCCGAGTGGCTGGAGGACTTCGGCCTGCGGTACGCGTGGGCTATCGTCGCCGTCAACCTCGTCGGGACCGCGTTCGGCTTCTACTACTACCTCCCGCAGTTCAGTTTCGAGCCGGTCGTGATGTGGCCGTTCGTGCCAGACAGCCCCGTCGCCACGCTGTTCATCGCGGGGAGCCTCGCACTCTGGAAACTCGGCGGCCAGCAGAAGTGGCTTGACGCGCTCGCGTTCTTCGGCTGTATCAAACTCGGCCTCTGGACGCCCTATGTCCTGCTCGCGTTCAAATCCGACTTCTCGTACCTTCACTGGGCGATGTACAACTTCCTGTTCTGGAGCCACCTCGGGATGGTCGCCGAGGCGTTCCTCATCCACCGCTACAGCGACTTTCCAGTGTGGGCGGTCGGGGTCGCGGTCGTCTGGTACGGCTTCAACGACCTCGTGGACTACTTCGTCCCAATCGTGGGCGAGCCCCACCACACCACGGTTCCGGCCGAGTGGACCGGTGCGGTGTACGACCACTCGCTCGCCGCCCACGACGTGGCGGCCGCCGGGGCGGTCGTCCTTACCCTCGCGGCGACGTTTCTGGCGCTCTCGACGCGGGTGAAGAAGTTGGAAGCCGACTGACCTCACATTTTTGTACGATTACGACCAATCTTTTCGCATGCCCGTCAGCAGAAAGCAGTTCGAAACGTTTTCCGAAGCGACGCTCGACCTATCGGCGGGTTCGGCGGAGCGACGCATTCTCTCGTTTCTCGACGGACACGACGGACAGGCGTTCACGCAGAGCGAGATTGGCGACGAGACGAGCGTTCCGGACGGCCGACTCGGGGTACTTCTCCGCCACCTCGAAGCGCACAATCTGGTCGAGCATCGCGGGGAATACTGGGCCATCGGCGACGAGAGCCGAATCGGGTCGCTCGCTGGAGTGGCTCACGGCTTTGCAGTGGCTGACGACCGCTATCCGCCGGAGGACGCATCCGAATGGGAAGCACACGCAGTAGACCCTCGAAAGTAATCTCTGGCGAAGGTTTTTGTCCGAAAGCGAGGCAACTCGCCCCGAGATGCAAGACTCCTTCGAGCGAGGCGACGTCGTGTGGGGGACCGACCCGTTTCGGTCGGGGTCGAACCCCCGACCGTGGTTGGTGTTGAGTACCGAGAGACACCCCTTCCACGGCGAGGAGTACGTCTGTACGCTCATGACTACCACCGAGCGCGAGTCCGCGGTACGCGTCACGCAGTCCGATTGGGTCGTCGGGGGACTCTCGGACCGGTGGTACGTCAGTCCGTGGGTTCCGATGACGATGAAACACAGCGTTATCGTTCGGGGGCAAGGGAGCGTCCGCGACTCGGTTGTCGACCGCGTTTCGGAGGCGGTCGTCTACTACCTCGCGCCGAATTGAACGGCTACTCCCTTCCAGGCTCCCCGTCCGCGTGCGCTCGGACCCACAGCTCTCCGATGCGCGACAGTTTCGTCCGATACGACTTCCCGCGTTCCTCCTGTTCGATGTACCCCTTGCCGCCCGGTCCCAACCGGTCCACGTTGTAGATGACCTTCGACCGAAAGCTGTCGGTGTACTCCTCGTTGAGTTCGCGCGCGAGCGCCTCTGCCAACTCCGAGACCGACGCGAACTCGCCGTCCTCGCCGAGTTTGAACAGGATGACCTCCTCGAAGGGCTTGACGTTCGAAAAGGAGGCCACAGGGAGTTCCACGATGTGGCCGTCGCCGACCTCCTTCGCGCCGATGGTGGTGCCCCGCTCGTCGAACTCCGAGAGGAGGTTTCGGGCGCTGTCGAGTCGATTCTCGATTCGGTCGTCCCGGTCTTCGGTTCGGTCGATTTCGTCACCTTCCCCGTCCTCCCGAAGGTCTTCGAGCAGGTCTGCCTGCCGTCGGAGTTCCTCGGCGAGTTCGGTTTCGAGGTACTTCTCGGGCGCGGTGTAGTAGGTGTGAATCTTCTCGCGGTCGTCCTCGCGCTCGACCATCACCGAGTGGGCCGCCGTCGCAAACGCGAAACTCACGGTCCGGGGCATCGAGGAGATGTTGACCCACACCTCGTGTCCGGCGTCGAGTTCGGCGTTGATGAGGTCGTAGGCCTGCTCGAACGCGGTGTCGTAGTCGTACACGTCCGAGACGACGACGCGCTCGGTGGTCGCACCGAGGAGGTTTCGGAAGTCCTGTTCGAGCTTTTCGGAGAGGTGTCGGGAGTACTCGACGTTGGCCTCGCTCCCGACCGCGCCTTCGAGGAGAATGACGCGGTCCACGTCCAACTGGTCGCGCACGAGCGGGGCGATGAGTCGGTCGTAGTCGAACCCGACCGGAACGACGTGCGTTTGCATGTGTGGTAGTTCGTCGGAAGCGTTATGAATGTCATTACGTGAGTCGGCGGCTCAGTAAATTCTTTCATCAACCGAAAATCACGGAAGACGACGCCGAGAACAGCTCGAAAGCCCCCGCCCGCTCGCGGTCGCTGAGACGACATATCCAAGCAAGCGCCGGAGGCGCTTGCTCGGATAGGGGTCGCTCAGACGACCAAGCCCTTCGGGCGCGACCGGGCGGCCCCTTTCAGTCCACCCAAACCGTGGTCTGTGTCACCGACCGATTTCCGGTGGATGGCGTCGTCGGCTGTTTTCGGTGGTTTGTGTCACTGGCCGATTCCGGCGGCTGTGTCACCGAGCGCGGCACAATTTAGCGCCGCGCTCGCAAATCCGAGAAAAAGCCGGTTAGTCCGCCTGCAGACCCTCGTACACCGCTGGGCGTTCCTCGGCCGAGGGCGTCGTGAGCGCCGAGACGCCGAGCGTGAGGACGAGACCGAGGAGCATGCCGACCACGGAGGCGCTCCAGCCGCCGTAGGTCCCCGGCACGACCGCGGTGAACACGCTCGCGAGGTAGAACGCCTGACTCCCGCCGAGTCCCGCGAACATCCCGGCCCGAGTCGTCCGACGCCAGTAGAGCGCCGCGATGACCGGGAGGGCGAGCTGTGCGAATCCGCCGAACGCGGTGTCGCCGATTTCGATGAGCGTACCGGGTTCGAACAGACTGGCGACGAACGCGAGGATGGCGAAGACGGCGACTCCGATTCGGGCCAGCGCGTCCTCGCGGCGGTCGGTCGCGTCGGGGTTGACGAAGGGGCGGTAGAGGTCGCGCGTGAAGTACGACGACCCCGAGAGGAGCATCGAGTCCGACGAACTCATCATCGCCGCGAGCGCGCCAGCAACCACGAGCGCGGCGAACCACGCCGGGGTGTACTCGTTCAGGAGGAGCGGGAGGATGTTGTTGCCCGCGTCGATATCGGCCACGATGCCAAGTCCCTGCGCCCACGTGCCGAGCAGGAACGCCGGGACGAAGAGGAGAACCACGAGGAGAGGCCACAGCGCGAAGGTGCGCTTGAGGACCGTCTTCGACCGCGCGACGAAGAATCGCTGATTGACTTGGGGGAACATCGCCACGCCGAACGCGATGGAGATGGCGGTCGAGAGCATGTACTCGGGGGTGTAGAGGCCGCCGCCGAGCGCGAGGAACTCGGGGTTCGAGTCGGCGACCAACCCGGTCGCCTCGCCCGCGCCGCCGACCGCCGAGAGGACCCACGCGACCGCGCCCCAGACCATCACGAGCATGAACGCGCCTTGGAGGGTGTCGGTCCACGCGATGCCGCGCATCCCGGCGAGGACGACGTAGGCAATCATGAACAGCGTGACGAGGCCCGCGCCCGCCCAGTAGGGAATCGTCCCGTTCGTCAGGGCTTCGAGCGCGGTTCCGGCCCCGACCTGCTGGAGCATGACGTACGGAAAGAGCCAAAACAGGCTAATCGCGGCCACCAGACCGCGGAGCGTCTGGGAGCCGAATCTATCGCCCAGCATCTCGCCGAGCGTGACGTAGCCGTGCTTGCGCCCGACGAGCCACTGCTTGTAGCCGACGACGTACCACAGCACCGCGAAGAGGATGCCGTCCATCAGCCCCATCACGAGAATCCACTCCGGCCCCGCCGAGTACGCGAGGTTCGGCCCGCCGAAGAACGTGAACGCCGACAGCAGGGTGGCGAACGTCGTAAAGAGCAGGACGACCGTTCCGAGGGTTCGGCCCGCGAGGTAGTAGTCCTCGGCCGTGCGGTCGGTGAGCCGATACGCGAACAGGCCGATGCCGAGCGCGACCAGGAGGTAGCCGCCGATGATACCCAACTGGATTCCGACGTCGCTCATCGCGAGTGACTCACCTCGGTTTCGATGCCGAGACCCCACGCTCGCTTGGCGAACGCCGCGAACACGACAGTGGCGACGCCCATCCAGCCGATGTGCCACCAGAGCCACACCGGGAGGCCCGCGGCGACCGTGCTGTCGCGCCACATGAACCACGGTATCGAGAGCGCGACCACCGCGGCGAAGGCGGCCGCCCAGCCGATAGCTTCGAGTTTCGACGCCATGCACGTCGTTCGTTACCACCGAGTGATAAGTATTGCTAAAATCACTCGATGATGGACTTTGAAGAGATTATTACTTCAAAGAGCCCGGGTGCGCTACCGCACTCGTTCAGTCCGGTGAATTCCGATTCAGTCGTTTTCGCTCTCGAACACGGGCGTCCCCGGATTCCCGGTGTCGGCGTACCCGCGCCGCCGGAGCGCGAACACCAGCTCGCTCAGCGCGCACTTGCCCGACAGAATCGGGTCGCCGTGGGGCGTGAACTCGGCTGTCGCCTCGTTCAGTTCGTCCAACGAAACCTCGCCGTCGAACTCCGCGAGCGCCCGACCGACGAGTTCGTCGTTGTCGTCGGCCGTCGGGTCGTCGGTCTCGACTTTCTCCTCGACGCGCCGGGCCATGTCGTCGTAGGTCCGTTGGCCCGAGCGTTCGGGGTCCCGAATCTCCTTGGCGTGTTCGAGCATCCGCTTGCTCTCTGCGACCGCCTCGTCCCAGTGTTCGACCGCCCAGACCGCGAGGTCCGGGAGTTCGTCGATGTCGCCCGCGAGTCGGTAGTCGCGCGGGATGGCGTCGTAAATCCACGGTTGGTCGCGGGCGACGAGGACCTGCCCGCTCCCGGCCTGCTCGAACCACGTCCGGGCGAGCGTCTCGTACTCGGTCGCCGAGACGCAGATGTCGCCCTTCCGGAGCGCTGCCTCGAACTCCTTGCGACTCGCCTTCGAATGGGTCTCTATCCACGGCTTCTCGGCGTACTCGGCGGGAATCGTGCTCATGCTCGTCATCACGGTCCGGATGCCGAACCGGTCGTACAGGCGTTCCGCGATACCCATCACGGTCCCGACCTGCTTTTTGTCCCAAATCGACCCCGCGATGTGGAGCCACCGGGGTTCGTCGGCGTACTCCTCGTCGAACGCCGAGAAGTCGATGGGGCTTCCGGTCCGAATCGCGGCGTCGAGCGCCCACTCCACGACCGACTCGCGCATGAACTCGGTGCCGAACTCGGCCATTCCCTCCACGTCGATGTCCGCTTTGAACCACATGCCGTCGGCGAGGACGGCGTCGCTGATTTCGGTCTCGCGCTGGAATCGGTTTCGCCACCCCGTGTTGGCGTACTTGAACGGCAGTTGGAGGTCGTGGACGTTGACCACGACGTCGAACGGTTCGGGATGCTCGACCCGGTGGCCGTCGAGCGCGAGGAGCCACTTGTAGAGGTCCGCGCGCCCGCGCCGGAGTTGGTCGATGACCACGTCCACGTAGCCCAGTCGGTCGTAAATCGCATCTCGGAGCGCCTCGAACTGAGTTTCGGAGTACCCCGATTCGGTGAACGCGCCCTGATGGTCGCGGCCGTGCATGAACGGTTCGGCCGCCACGAGCGTCACCCGGTCGCGGTCGGCCAGCACGTACTCCGGGTCGTAGTTCGCTACCTCCGGGGGCGCGAGAAGCCAGTAGACGTGGATATTCGGGTCGATGTCGAGCCACTCCTCGACCCACACCACCGCGTCGTTCAGGGTGCCGTTCGCGGTCGCGTCGTCGGGCCGGTAGAGTTCCGGGACGATGAGCACGCGCATGATTTCACCGGAATGGGCCAACGACGCGAGCGAGACTCTTGAATCTACTCCGGAATCGACGGCCGACCCCCGAGGAAGTCGGACAGATACAAGCCCCTCCCGACCCACACCACGCTCACGATGAATCTCGCCGAGTTCACCGAGCGATACGACGACCGCCTCCGAACCGACGCGTTCGCCGACGCGGACGCCAGCGCGAACGGTCTCCAAATCGGCCCCGACGACGCCGACATCGAGACCGCGGCGTTCGCGGTGGACGCCGCCGAGCAGACCGCCCGGACAGCGGCCGACCGCGGGGCCGACGCGCTGGTCGTCCACCACGGCATCTCGTGGGGCGGCATCGAGCGCGTCACGGGTCGGGAGTACGACCGCATCGCACCGATCATCGAGAACGACGTGGCGCTGTACGTCTCCCACCTGCCGCTCGACGCCCACCCCGAACTCGGCAACGCGGCGGGAATCGCCGACCTGCTCGACCTCGAAAATCGCGAGGCGTTCGGCGAACTCGGGCCGGAACACGTCGGCCAGTGCGGGCGCGCGCCCGACCCGATTCCGACCGACAGACTCCGCGAGACGCTCGAAGCCGAACTCGACCACTTCGGACGGGGCGTGCAGGTCCTCGACTTCGGCCCCGAGGAAATCGAAGACGTGGCAATCGTGACCGGGAGCGGCGTGGACTGGCTCGACGAAGCCGTCGAAGCCGACGCCGACGCGCTCATCACGGGCGAGGGCAAGCAGAAGGCGTACCACATGGCGCGCGAGTCGGGCGTCACGGTGTTCCTCGCCGGACACTACGCGACCGAGACCTTCGGCGTGCGGTCGCTACAGGACCTCGCCGACGACTGGGGCGTGGAGACGACGTTCATCGACGCGCCGACTGGGTTGTAATCCGTCCGAACGGAGTAGACTGACTCTCCGCACGCGGGTCGGGCGGTCGCGCGGCGCGCGACCGCCCGCCCCGCGAATTCGGACGAGGGTTCGGACTCCGAGGGTTGACGTATCACCTCGCGCCGAGAAGACTGAAGGACGCGCCAGTCGTCCGTCGGTCGAATGACCGGGACCGACGAATCGACGCGACTCTCGCGGAGAACCGTGCTGAGAGCGACGGCACTCGCCGGAATCGGCCTCGCGGGCGCGGGCGTCTCCGACGCCCGCGCCCGCACCGCATCCGGTGGTCGAACCGCATCCCGCGCTCGCACCGAACGAGTCACACAGACCGACCCCTTCGAGGGGTACGCCTGCGGCCCCGGGTACGCCGAGGGCGACACGTTCGCCGTGACGCCGCGATGCGGAGACGACTGCGAGGTGATTCGGGCAACCGGACTCGCACCCGACTGTTCGGGCGGCGACGAGGCCCTCCACGTCGATTTGCCCGGCACGGACCCCGTAGTGTGGGTCGCGACGGACGACCGGCGAACCGGAGCAATTCGCCCGGGACGGTACCGAGTCGTCGGCGTCGAAGCGTGCGGCGGGGATGCGCCCGCGTGCGCGGACGAAGAACTACATCGTGTCCGGTTTCGGGAACTCGACAGCGACAGCGACTGACAGGCGTTCCCCGGGTTCGCTGCTCGGAGCGTCTCTCCGGCTTTGCTCGCCCGAATAGGTACTATTAAAACCCCTCCGTTCAACTTGAACAACGTGCCCGCCGGGTTTCTACAACCCCGGAGGTTGCCGGAGCTATCGGTCACGCGACGGTCCTCGGCGGACACGGGCCGCGGCCAACCGGCCCCGACAGCCGAGCCTCACGGTTGCGGCTAATTGAATCGCCGCTGGCGACCGACCACCGTCACGCGCGCCCTCGCGGTAGTTGGCACCACAGTTTTTGCGCGGCCGTCGAAGGTTCGTCAGCCTCAATTATCAGCGTTGATAGTATCACTCACGTTTATCACGTTCTGTGGAAGAACCTTCGAGTAACGATACAATGGGACGTGGATGGTCACCCCTGAACAGGGTTCGAGAAAGCTACGCCCTGAAGCTCGCGATTGCGCTCGTGTCGGTGGTGGCGCTGACCGTCGCGGTCGGGGCGCTGGTACAGGCTCAGACCGCCGACCAACTTCGCGACGACGTACAGGGCCAACTGACGTCGATTTCCGAGTCGCAGGCCGGGGAACTCGAAACGTGGCTGTCGAACGTGAACCGCCAGACGCGGGTGCTGTCCGAACATCCAACGATTAACGCGGGCGACACCTATCGAAAGCGAGCGGTTCTCCGGGACCTCATCGCCGACGACGGTGTGCCCGAGGGCGTCGTCGCGGTCCACTACTACGACGCCGACGAGCAGACCATCGTGACCAGTTCCGCCGAGGACTTCGTCGGCGTCAATCCGGCCCGAGAGAACGCGCCGTTCGCGACCAGTCCGCCGACGTTCGACGACGCCGACGACGTTCACGTCTCCGAGCCGTTCCACACGTCCATCACAGACTTCCCGGTGGTCGCGGTCATGTCGCCGGTTCCCGACGACCCGAGCAAGCAGATTATCTTCATGGTGAACATCGAGGAACGCACACAGTCGCTGACCGGCATGGTGGAGGGCGGTTCGACCGTCGTCGTGGACTCGGACGGGCGCTACATCGTCCACCCCGAGACCGACCAGTTGCTCACGACGCACGGCGACGGCGCGGACAGTCCCGTCGTCGAGCAGGGTCTCGCCGGTGAGTCGGGATTCATCGAGGGCGAGACGAGCGACGAGACCGGCGAGCAGATGGTGTTGGCGTACGCGCCCATCGACTCGACCGACTGGGTGGTCGCGGTCCGCGTGCCCGAGAGCGAGGCGTACGCGCTCGGCGCGACCGTGACCTCGAACATCGTGGGACTCATCCTCATCGCGGTGGTGAGCCTCGGACTCGTGGGCGTCACGGTCGGCAGCAACACCGTCATCTCGCTCCGCCAGCTCTCCGAGAAGGCTCGCGCGATGGAGAGCGGCGACCTCGGGGTGAGCCTCGAAACGACTCGGCGCGACGAGTTCGGCACGCTGTACGACTCGTTCGACCGGATGCGCGACTCGCTCCGCGACCAGGTTCGCGAGTCCGAGCGAGCGCGCGAGGAGGCCGAGAAAGCGCGCGAGCGCACCGAGGACGCCCGGAAAGAGGCCGAGGAGCGTCGCGAGGAGGCCCAGGCGCTCTCGACCCACCTCGAAACGAAGGCGAGTCACTACGAGGAGGTGATGAACGCGGCGGCCGACGGTGACCTCCGGGTTCGGGTCGATACCGAGAGCAAGAGCGACGCGATGGTCGCCATCGGCGAGTCGCTCAACGAGATGCTCGACGACACCGAGCGCACCGTCGCCAGCGTCAAGCGGTTCTCCGCGCACGTCTCGAACGCGGTCGTGGACGTCGAGGACAGCGCCGAGGAGGTGATGGCGACCGGCGAGGAGGTCAGCGAGTCGGTGGCCGAAATCTCGGCCGGCGCGACCGACCAGACCGAACACCTCTCGGAAGTCGCCGACCGGATGAACGACCTCTCTGCGAGCGCCCAGGAGGTCGCCGCGACGGTGGACGAGGTGGCCGCAACCTCAGAGCAGGCCGCCGCGGCGGGCGAGCTCGGTCGGGAGGCCGCCGAGGACGCGCTCGCGGAGATGGACGCGGTCGAGACCGCGACCGAGCGCACGGTCGAAGAAATCGAGGACCTCGACGCGGAGATGGCCGCCATCGGGGACATCGTGGAGGTCATCACCGAAATCGCCGACCGGACCAACATGGTGGCGATAAACGCGTCCATCGAGGCCGCCCGGAGCGGAGCCAACGGCGACGGCTTCGCGGTGGTCGCCGAGGAGGTGAAGTCGCTCGCCGAGAAGACCAAGGAGTCGGCGTCCGACATCGAGGGACGCATCGAGCGCGTCCAGTCGAAGACGAGCCAATCGGTCGAGGGGATGACCGAGACGAGCCAGCGCGTCACCGCGGGCATCGAGACGGTCGAGGGCGCTATCGACGCGCTCGAAGAAATCGCGGCGTACGTCGAGGAGACCGACGCGAGCATCCACGAGATAAACGACGCGACCGAGTCGCAGGCCGAGGCGTCGAGCGCAGTCGTGACGATGGTGGACGACGTGGCCTCCATCAGCGAGGAGACCGCGACCCAAGCCGAAGGCGTCGCCGACGCCGCCGAGGACCAGACTCAGACCCTCACGTCCGTCAGCCGGGACGCCGAGGGGCTGGCCGAGCGCGCGGCCGAACTCTCCGAGTTGCTCGACGACTTCACGGTGGCACAGGGTGCCGGGCCGACCGACGACACCGACTTCGAGTTCGCGGAGGTGGAGGAGTCGTGATGGACCTCACCTCGGTGTGGTTCTGGCTCGGAACCGTCGGCATGGCGGTCGGGACACTCGTGCCCGCCAAGCGACTGGTGACCGACCGGCGATACGCCCGGTACTACGCGGTGTTGGCGTCGGTGACGGCGATTGCGACCGTGGCGTATCTCGCGATGGCGCTCGGCATCGGCGAAATCGAGGTTCCGGGCGGGAGCCTGTTCGTGCCCAGATACGTCGATTGGCTGGTGACGACGCCGCTTCTGGTGCTCTACCTCGGGATGCTGTGTCGGCCCGGAAAGCGGGTGTACGCCGCGCTCGTCGCGGTGGACATCGTCGTAATTGGGTCGGGCGTCGTGGCCGGATTCCTCTCGGCCCCGTACAGCTACGCCGCGTATCTGGTGGGCTGTGTCGCCTACCTCGGCCTGCTGTACCTCCTGTTGGTCACGCTCCCCGCGCAGGCCGCCGACCACGGCAACAGAGTGGTCGCGGTGTTCACCAAACTCCGGAATCTGACGGTCGTCCTCTGGACTATCTACCCGGTCGTCTGGATTCTCGGCCCGCTCGGGTTCGGACTGTTGCAGGTCGAGACCGACGCGATGGTGGTCGCGTACCTCGACCTCATCAGCAAGGTCGGGTTCGTCGTGATGGCGGTCAACGGCGCGGACGCGCTCGACGCGCTCCGAACCGGGTCGCCGCGCGCGGCCGCGAGCGGCGCCCCCGCGCGCGCGCGCTGATTATCACCGGGCGACTGCGGACTGATTCTCACGCGGAATCCGACAATCGGGCCGTTGAAGGCTCCCGACCATCCAGATGTATCCATGACCGACGACCACGCACACGACGAGGAGACCTCCGGCCACGAACCCCATCGCGAGGAGTTCCACCACGACCCAATCGCTCACGCCGAGGCGCGGGCGGGGATGACCGTCGGCGAACTCGTCTCCGAGTACGGCAACGCGGGCATCGGGGCGGCCGACCTCCACGAGGCCGTGGACATCTACGCCGAGATGCTCGACGACGACGTGACAAACTTCTTCGGACTCGCGGGCGCGATGGTCCCCACGGGAATGCGGAAAATCGTCGCCGACCTGATTCGGGACGGCCACATCGACGCGCTCGTGACGACCGGCGCGAACCTGACTCACGACGCCATCGAAGCCATCGGCGGCAAGCACCACCACGGAAGGGCGAGCCCTTCCTGCTCACACTCGCGCGACTCGCGTGAACACGGCTGTGTCCACGCCGAGGGCAAGACCGAGCGCGAACACGACGAACAGCTCCGCGACGAGGAGGTGGACCGGATTTACAACGTCTACCTGCCTCAAGAACACTTCGCGCTGTTCGAGAGCCACCTCCGAACCGAGGTGTTTCCCGAAGTCGAGGAGACCGTGAGCATCCAGCGACTGACCGCGGAACTCGGCCGGGCGAACGCCGAGGTCAACGACCGCGAGGGCGTGGCCGAGGGCGCGGGCATCGCGGCCGCGGCCTACGAGAACGACGTGCCCATTTACTGCCCCGCGATTCAGGACTCGGTGCTCGGCCTGCAGGCGTGGATGTACTCTCAGACCTCGGACTTCTCGCTCGACGCCTTGGCGGACATGACCGACATCACCGACCTCGCGTTCGAGGCCGACGAAGCGGGCGCGATGGTCGTCGGCGGCGGCGTCCCGAAGAACTACACCCTCCAGACGATGCTCGTGGCTCCCGACGCCTACGACTACGCGGTCCAGTTGACGATGGACCCGCCGCAGACGGGCGGTCTCTCGGGCGCGACCCTCGACGAGGCGCGCTCGTGGGGCAAACTCGAAAAGGCCGCGCGGAACGCGAGCGTCTACGCCGACGCGACGATTACGCTCCCGCTGGTGGTCGCGGCCGCGCGCGAACGAATCGGCGAGTAGGTGTCGAGACGGCACGTGGTCGGACAGCGTAGCTCGGTGCCACAGCCGCCGGGAACCGGCCGATGACGCGGCCACCGGAAAACGCTCGGTGAATCATTCTGCAGGGTGGGACTTCCGAAAGACACGTCTTTCGACATCCCGCTCGTTCCTCGCGGGACTGAAAGGGGCCGTGCGCCCGACGAACCCGGACGAAGTCTGCACGAGCGAAGCGAGTGCAGGCTCGTCAGAGCGAAGCTCTGACGGTGTAAGCACCGCAACGAGGGAGCGGAGCGACCGAGTGAGGAGCGCAGCGAGTCCCGGGAGTCGAGCGCGCGGGGGCTTTCTGGCTGTTCGCTGCTCACGGAGATGCAGGTCGTAATGAGCGAACAGATGCGTTCGAGAATGGGTGGCGACCTAGTCGGGAACCCTCTTGTACCCGGCGTCCGTCGGAGCGTCCAAGCGTGTCCGAGTCGAAGCGAATCGAACCGGAATCCGCGCCCTCCCCGACCGAGCGCGCGCTGGAGAGCGTCGGCACCCACGAGGAACTGATTCTGGCCTCGCGGGCCTACTGCCGGGAGGCCGCCCGCGAGTACGACATCGACGCCGACTTCTCGCTCGTGGACTGGGAGGTCTCGACCCGAGCGAAGCGCCGGTCGGCCGCGGTCAAGCGCGCCAAGATTCCCGACGCCGCGGTCGGCACGCCGCTCGACTGGGACGCCGCGGCCGAGCGCACGGGACGCCCGCGCGAGGACCTCCGGCGGGCCACCCTCTCGCTGACGTGGGCCGCCTACGAGGCGTTCGACCGGCGCGAGTGGACCGCGACCCTGCGCCACGAACTGATTCACGTCGAGCAGTTCCAGCGGTTCGGCACGACCGACCACGGCGCTCGGTTTCGCGAGCGCGCCGAGGTGGTGGACGCCTCGATACGGTGTCGGCCCTTCTCGGAGCCGAAGTACCTGCTGACGTGTGTTGAATGTGGGACGACGCTCGGGAGGCGCTACCGCGAGTGCGAACTGGTCCGCGAACACGAGCGGTATCGGTCGTCCTGTTGTGAGGCCGGTGTGGACTGTGAGCAATTGAGGGAGTGAGAGAAATGAACACTGTAGATGTGAGTGCAGACTGTGATTGCTACTGCGACCGTGAATTGTGGCTACTATTGGGACCGAACTACGACCGCGACTCACACTCTACAAATGAGACCGCACCGCGCCACGTCCTCCCCAGCCGACTCCTTCGCTCCCTCCGGTCGCTCAGTCGTCCCTCGCGCGAATGGTGGCGCTCCACAAGGGAGCGCCAGCGCGCGCCATGCCGAAGGGGAGCGTTTCGTGTTTCCACGGAACGGGTGAGTCCCGCGTATCTTCACCGACTGGCTCGGCGCGCGCGAGCAACGCGCGCGAGGGACGACCGACCGAGCGCCGAAGGCGCGAGCGAGGGAGTCGGTTGGGGAGGGGTGTGGCTTGCGGTCGCGGTGCGGTCTCATAGGTACCGCGATTAGCTAGCGTCTTCGTGCGGTCTCGTGGCACGAATCTCGATTCAGTTAGCCGCACGAGTGACCCACCTCGATTTAATACTCCGCCCGAATCCGAGACCAGTCGAGTCGCAGGTAGTGATACAGCGTCCCGGTCAGCCCCAGCCGCGAAATCCGGCGCGCGGAGGTCTCGGCCAGCACCTCCGGATGGTAGCCCGTCGCCGCTATTCGACCGAGTTCACGGCTGAACGCGGTGTCCTCGTTCGGGACGTTCGGAAAGCCCCCGATGTCGAAGTAGGCGTCCCGGCGGACGAAACAGTTGAACCCCGGCAGAATTGGCCGGTCGAGTCGCGGGAAGACGTGATTGATTGTCGCTTCCATCACCTTCGAGCGCACGGGGCCGACCATGCGACACCGCGAAGACGCGGCCGCCAGCCCGTCCGCGCGAGCGAAGTCGAGCATCGAATCGAGATAGTCGGGTCGAATCGCGGTGTCGGCGTCCACGAACGCCAGCCACTCGCCGCGCGCTCGCTCGGCCCCGCGGTGGCGCGCGTCGCCGATGCCGGTCCCCGACTGCGAGACGAGCGCGGCGTCGTATCGCGCGGCGATTTCCGCGGTGGCGTCGTCGCTCGCGCCGTCCACGACGACGACGTCGTACTCGCGGTCGGTTCGCTGGCCGCGGACGCTTTCGAGCGTCGCGGGGAGGCGGTCGGCTTCGTTTTTCGCCGGGACGACGAAGGTGACGACTGGCGCGGTCATCGTTCTGGCGGTCGGCCACGGAGTTCGCCGACGAGGAGTAAGGGTCTTTTCGCCGGAGCGAGTAGGTGGCGATGGCCGATGACGAGGAATAGCGCTCCGAACTGGTCTCGGCAGCCAGTCGTGACGAGCCCTATGAGTGCCGAGGCCCTTTTGTGGCACCACGAAAGGCTAGACGATTCAGTACAACTTCTATGAGCTAGAACCTTCCGATTATTCTGGGTACTACGGTTTTTCCAAGGTTTCTCTTCAAGCGAGAGGCCCTACTTTGATTCACAGGGTTGCCAGTGTACTCGGCCGCTGGGGCTGTCTTTCTTGGTATCTAAGTCGCCTCCACCACAGATCAGCGAACTACGAACCCGAAGACGACGAAGAGCCGCAAATCGGTAAGTCAGAACACGTAGAAACCCGAGAAGAACCATGGCCACACCATCAAAGAGAAGGAGAGGGAGACCTTGGAGACACTGAAGGGGTAAATATTAGGCATCCGGTGGCTGTTTGGAGCGATGAAGAAATAAATTAAAAAGTTAGATATGAGAGTGGAGGTAACCTTCTTCCATCAAAGTCTCCTCATCTACAGCCCTTGAATGAAGTCCGCTATCATTCAATTCTACTAACAGGTGTTTGTCTTCTGGCACTACTTCATTGTGATAGATTTCATTGGCGTCTTTGTATGCTTTAAAGGCCTCATCATGGTAGTCGTTGTCGATGTCCTCTAATTCTCCCATTTGAAGTCCAGCTTCTAAAGTAAAGTCAATATCTGATTCTTCAACACCGCCATCAAGCAAATAACTATTTTTTACAAAATCGGCAATATTTTCCCAATTTATTTCTCTTCCGCTATCTTGAACATTTTTTATTGTTCTGATATCTAAGTATGAGAGCCCTGTGAATTGGTTTTCGTTCCAGTCTTTAGCCAGGTTGTTATCTGCTTTAGCTCCGTCGCCTGTGCCTGGTTCTTCTCCGCCAATCAAACTGTATTGTAGTGGTATATCTGTGTTGTGCGGTACTTTTGTGACTGCCACCTTCTTCACACTACTGCCGTCTTCGACATAGATATCTGTTTTTGCTCCTGCGCCTGTTCTTCGTTCCTGAGCGAATGCGTTGAGGTCTAGTTCACCCAACGCATACCGAATTGTTTCAGGCGTATCCTCTCGTTCACGGGTGTGCTGACTGGCCTGAGTTGCTGCGATTGCTACGTTTTCTGCTTCACTGTTATTGCTGGAGAGCATTGATTCGACTTCTTCAAGGTCGAAAGGCCCAGTGTTCTGACTCAATGTCTCGCCGGTAATGGGTTTCCGCTCAGCTTCTGAGTATAGTTCCTCGAATGTTACTCGGTCTTCCTCAGGCGTATTTTCCTCTTCCGTGGTATCATTTCCTGTTTCGATTTTTGTTGGAGTATTCTTGTTTGTCGTCGTACTATTGTCTGTGGAATCGGTATTGTTGCCGGAGTTCTCGCTGTCGCTTGTGCAGCCTGCCAGACCTGCTGCCGATACTGCTCCTGTGCCTTTTAAAAAGTCTCGTCTATCAATCACGGTCCGTGAATCACTCATACGAAACAATATCAACTCTCAATCTCACCGTCTCATTTCACGCTTATATATTATTTCCTAGGGGAATTCCCTATATCCCCCATTAAAATAGCTGATGTTGATTATGTAGAAAATAGTACTGGTGCGACGGAGAACTACAGTTTCGAAGAATTTGGCTCTGCGGTGGCAGATCTGCCAATAGATACTCCGTAGAGTGACATCAGTATTCAATACTGCGTTCTAGGTCTTCTATAGCTCCTTCAACTTTGAAATCCAATGAGGGTGAGAGCACCATGCTGAGATTCAAAGACTGCATCTCATCCACCATCTCTTTTTGATCAGTTCCTTCACGAAAACGCTCCATCCCTGTAATAGCAGTCTCCTCGCCGACAAAGCCTGCTCTACTATCACCGTACATAGAATGATCCAACTGCCCTATTAACAGCATCGTAGTCATAGCACCACCAACTTGATCACCTTGCTCAGGCCAGATCGGCGAAATCTCAGGGCTACTAGACGCATGATTACCCTCACCTGGAGGAAAATTAGTCCTGCCACCCCTACCAGTCTCAACATGATACGTTTTATCAGAATCACGGTCATACGCCAACACAGTATGATGACCCTGAGTAGGGATAACAGTAGTCTCAACACCTTCAAGTTCTTCCAAAGTATACCCTAGGAAATCGGCTTGGCCTGAAGGACCGCCGCCGCCAATAGCTTCTGAGGCCTCCAAAATCCAGTGGCTAGCAGTCCGCTGCAAACGATTCTTCAAATTCAAACTCTCCATATCATACTCTTCATTCACAGTTTCTTCAACATCTTCTGCGATACCCATCCAGTTAGTAGTAGCACCATTCATAATATGCGCTCTAAACAGCTTCCTGAACTCACTGAACATTTCCCGGTCTTCAATCCAGGCCTGCTCCAGCGAATCACTTTGCGATTTCTCAACATTTATTTGTTCGTCAACGGTGAACTCACCGCTTGTATTACCGTTATCATATCCTATTTCAAGATGCAATCTATTCGCACCCGGCAACATCAACTCGCCCGGAACACTGAATTCGCCATTCGAGCCCACTTCTAAATCATCTAAAACACTGTTGTAAAGACCTGCTTCCCGTACAATCTCCTCAACACCGTCATATGCGCTCTCAACCACATACCGAGTATCCCCTCGAACAGGCTCAGTAGCCTCAATCTCCGACTGAAAAATCTTTTCGTCTAAAACATCGGGATCACGCATAACATAGGCCTCTTTCACTTCATAGCTATCACTGGACAAGAACTCTGATTCACCATCCTCACTGCGCTCAACTCCCGCAGTAAAACGATACTTATCAGACTCCGTCAAATCCGCGTCACCCGGAACATCAACCACTTCTTCATATTCAGGCTCTGAATCAGGCTTCTCAGTAGAACTAGAGTCATCTGTGTTTTCAGAAGGCCGATCACCAGAATCAGTAGTATCTGCATTGTCTTCGAGTACGCCTGCACAGCCAGCTAAACCCGTAGCGCCTGCCGTGCCTAGAGCCGCGCCAATACCTTTCAACGTGTTTCGTCTGTTCGTCGTGGGCTCGTTATTCATCTCTACTACTGGCCTCCTCCCCTGTTTTTCCTCGTAGCGATGTACTTCATCGAACTGTTAAATTTCTACTTGTAGTACGTCGTGGCCTTATCCATCATTAAATATGGGGTCTGGCTCGTGAATTCAGCTTTTTCGAACAGACTAGTTAGATCCAATCCGCCGGCCACATATGGGTATCTCTTGCTGTGTCGTCACTCGTGACACGCTTTGAGTGCCGAGGCCGACCACGGCTACCGTCCCAACCGAGCGTAGCTCACGAAACGAGAGCTACCCAAAAATCGTAGCCTGTTCACTCCTTGAGCATAGTTTCTAGAAACGTATTAGTGGATATTCTATAGAACATCGCTCAGACTGGTATGAATGACCGTTACGACGTGATTGTCGGTGGCTCGGGAATCGCCGGTTCGACCGCTTCGATGATTCTCGCGAAACACGACCTCGACGTGCTGATGGTCGAAGCAAAGACGCATCCGCGGTTCGCAATCGGCGAGGGGATGTTGCCGCTGAGCGCCGTGTGGATGTGGATAGTCGGCGAGTACTTCGGGATACCGGAAATCCAGAATCTGAGCGACGCGAACAAAGTGGTAGATAATATCACGCGGTCCTGCGGGGTGAAACACTCCGTCGGGTTCGCCTACCACGAATCCGACCACTCGTTCGACGGCGAGCACGCCCATCAGTTGGTCCCCCCGCAGATGCCGTTTTACAAGGAGAGCCACCTCCTGCGCGAGCACATCGACCACTACATGGTCGAATCGGCCGAGAGCTACGGCGTCGAGTACGTCGACGAGACGCCGATAACCGACGTGGAAATCGGCGACGACGAGGTAACAGTCACTACCGATGGCGGCGTGACGACGGGAGAGTTCTACATTGACGCCACGGGCGGCAACTCCGTCGTCGCCGAA
This sequence comes from Halorussus amylolyticus, assembly GCF_004143485.2. Lineage (GTDB taxonomy): Archaea > Halobacteriota > Halobacteria > Halobacteriales > Haladaptataceae > Halorussus > Halorussus amylolyticus. Next base: position 672,523 of record NZ_ML974130.1, read on the forward strand.
AAGATGGGCTACCGAGACGAGACGCCGGAGTTAGCGACCGACTCCCGAGCGATTTTCACGCACGTCGAGGGCCTCGAACCGTTCGACGAACTCATCGATGAGGCCGACCACCCCCAGCAGTCGAATCGCCTCCACGACGGAACGCTCCATCACGTCTTCGACGGCGGGTGGCTGTGGGTAATTCCGTTCGACAACTTCGAGCGCTCTGAGGAGACCAAAGCGAGCGTCGGATTGGTGCTCGACCGGGAGCAGTATCCGCGGGACGACTCGCTCGACGCCGAAGCGGAGTTCTACGAGATTGTTCGGGAGTTCCCCGATATCGAACGCCACCTCGACCCGGTCGAGCCGGTGATGCCGTGGATTCGAACCGGACGGTTACAGCGGAGCGCCACCAAATCGTCGGGCCACCGTCACTACCTGACCAACCACACCTACGGCTTCGTGGACCCGCTCTACTCGCAGGGGCTGATTCACACGTTCGAATCGGTGTTCCTCTCGACCAATCTCCTCTTGGAGGCGTTCGAAGACGACGACTTTTCGGCGGACCGGTTCGAGCCGATAGACGAATTGCACCGGAGACAGCTCGAATCTGCGGATTTGCTCGTCCGAAACGGGTACGATTCGACGGGCGATTTCGACGTTTGGAACGCCTGGACGCAGATGGTGCTCGCCGAATCCGTCCTGCCGGACCTGTACATCCAACGCTTCTGCCTGAAGTACTTCTCGTCGGGCGAGACCAGCGAGTTCGACCCACTGCTCGAAGAGACGCGCCCCGGCGACCGCGCACCGTTCGCCCCGGAGAAAGAGGCGCTGTTGCAGACGATGTCCGAGACGCTCGATTCGTACGCCGCAGGCGACCTACCCCCGGACGAAGCATCGCAACTGCTCTTGGACGAACTGAAACGCACCGAGTGGCTGCCGAAACGCGTCTACGAGTGGGGCAACGAGACGGAGCGCCACATCGACTTCTCCGACCCCGAGATAGCCCGAGACCTGTTCGAATGGGGCAACACCGACGCGCCCGAGCACATCCGCGAGGGGCTTTTCGACTTCGAGATGCCGAATCTGGCGCAGTGAGCGACTTACGGCTCCGAAACGCCCGCTCTCTCGGTCGTGTCGAGCCACGTTTCCATCGGCTGTGACCGCTCGCGATAGTAGCGATAGAGGCGGCGACCCCACTCTACGGCCTCGGCGTCCGCCGTATCGACGAGCGCGTGCGGATATCCCGTCCTGTCGTCGTGAACCGTGAACGTGAGTCGGTGGTCGAACAGTCCGAATTGGACGGGAATCGGTTCGTCGGTGATGCGTACCCCCGAGTCCGACTCGCCCGTCCAAATCGACTCGATATCTGGGTATCGCTCGAAATACCGGGTCGCGGCCTCGGGGGTCCAGATAATTTCGGCTTCGACCTCGCCGCGGAGATGCGGTTTGAGTCGCTCGACGACATCGGGAGGGACGGCGCTGATACTCCGAACGCCCTTCGCGCGCTCGGTCTCGTCCCAAAATTCGAGGTATCGCCGATGCATCTGGTAAGGGTCGTCGGCCGTGGCCGTCATCACCGTGGCCTCCGCGAGCAGGCTCCTTTCGAACTCGATTGGGCAGGCGTGCAACTGCTCGACGAGTTCCGGAAGTCGCGCCGAGACGTGCAACTGTCGGCAGAGGGCTTCGACTTCCCGGAGGACTATCGCGCCGAAATCCGTGAGCGCGTGTCGGTTGTCCGTCGCCGTGATGAGTTCCGCTTCGCGGAGGGTTCCCAGATGCCGATTGACCGTCGCTCGCGAGTACTCGAGATTTCGTTCCAACTGCCGGGTCGTGAGCGCGTCTTCCGTTCGAAGGAGCGTCAGTATCTCGTGATGAGTGACGACCGTTTTCGTGAGCCCGATTCCCCGGTCGATTTGCATACCGATACCAGTGATTCATATCATATAACGGTGCGGTTTATTCGGTCACCACGACGACCGAACGCCCGCGCTCGGGGCGCTACCGGTCGCGTCTCGACGCTGGCAGGTCGTCTTCCGACCGTCTGGACTCCGCGAAAAATAGGTCTCCGAAACGCCCCGTCAGTCCCCTTCGGGAGCCTGAATCACGCCGTCGTCGCTCCACGTGTAGCCCGCCTCTTCGAGCCGACTCCGGGCGGCCTCCGGGCTCTCCTCGTACTCGGTCACGTCGTCGGTGTGGAGTTCGCCGAACGCCTCCGAAACGACGTTGCTGCCGGGCTCCGGGAAGTCGAACAGAATCTGCTGGACGATTGGCGTCCGCGGGATGGTCTCGACCATCGCCTTCCGGAGGGTCACGTCGTCGAGTCCGGCTTGGCGCTCGTTCGGCGTGAAGTGCCAGAACGAGGTCGCGATTTCGAAGTTCGTTCCGATGTTCTCGTTGTCCTGATTCTCGTTCAGACTCCGGTCGATGCGGCCGAACGGCTCGTAGTTGAGTTCGCCGTTGAGGAGCAGTTCCCACACCGTCGAGGACTCGGGAATGATGCGCCAGAAGCGCGTCTCGAAGTCCACGGGCGCGAAGTGGTCGTCGAACCTCGCGAGACCGAACTCGGTCCCCTGATTCCAGTAGTCGAACTGGAGCGGGCCGCTCCCGACCGGCTCCTCGACGTTGACCTGACTCGGCTCGTCGCGGTCCTGCCAGATGTGCTGGGGCAGAATCGGAATCTGGGTTCCGACGAGCGTGTTGAACGGTCCGAGCGGCTGTGACATGTTGACCCGAACCGTCTCGTCGTCCACGGCCTCGGCGTTGTCGATGAACTGCGACTGGACCGAGTACAGCGGCACTTCGTTCTCGGTGATGTAGTTGTAGCTGAACGCCACGTCCTCGGTGGTGAGGTCCTCGCCGTCGTGGAACGAGTGGCCGGTCCGGACGGTGTACTCCATCGTGGTGTCGTCCACCCGGTTCCAGTCGGTGGCGAGACTGACGTCGGTGTTCAGTTCGGCGTTGTTGTCGAGTCGGAGCAGCGTGTCGTACATCACCGTGAACTGGTAGGTGTGCTTGTTCTCGTCGTTGTGGCCGAGCACGTTCATCGTCGAGAGCGTCTCGGGCCAGTACCCCTTCAACTCGGTGGTGCCGTTCACCATCTCCAGGTTCACCATCGTCCAGTAGGAGTTGAAGCCGAGTTCGAGGTCGCGCTGCCAGTTCGTGACCTGATTGTTGTTCCAGATGGCCGCCGCGGGCATCTGGGTGATGGGCATCTGGGGCACCTCGTCCATCAGGAGCTGCTGGAGCTGTTGGACCTGGTCCACCCGCGCGCTCTGGTCGGGTTCGGCCAGGTAGTTCGACATCAGTTCGTCGGCTTCTTCGTTCTGGTACCCCGCGAAGTTACCCTCACCGGGGTCGGTGTTCTCGGAACTCAGCGTGGAATTGAGCTCCAGCACCGGGTCCACGGTGAAGAACGTGTGCCACGTCGAGAGGCTGTAGTCGTACTCCTCGGACACCCTCGTGAACAGCGTCCCCCATTCGAGGACCTCGACTTCCACGTCGAGTCCGAAGTCGTTCAACTGCCGCGCGATGAGGTTGATGGCGTCGTGCCGCGGCGGATTGTAACTCTGTGCGTTGTTGAGGTACGTGTACGTCGGCAACGGTTCGCCCGCTTCCACCTCCTGGGTTTCCGTGCCGTCTCCCGCCGTCTCGTTGCCCGTCGTCGTGTCGGTTTCGTTCTCCTGGCTCGCACCTGCGCCCCCTGCGAACGTCGTCAGGCCGACCACACCCCCCGCCACACCTGCTTTTGTCAGAAAATCGCGTCGATTTTCGTCTATCTGCCGTTCTGGCATGCTAACCGTCAACAATTCGTACCCTAATGAGCGTTTTTGCCGCTTTCGAAATACGACCGGCTAAATTCACGGACACGGACCAGTTCACCACACCCGCGAGCGATTCGATTCGTACCCCCAGTGACCCGAAGTCCAATCCTGAGCGAGCGCCGAGACGCCGAACCGTCCCCTGTCGTTGGTCTGGAAAGACCACCGACAGTTATTCCGTCGCTCGCCCGAAACCCCCGCTATGAGAAACTACACCATTGGGAGCGTTTGGGGCATCCCGATTCGAATCAACATCTCTCTGCTCGTGTTCTTGCCGGTGCTGGCGTGGCTCCTCGGAAGCGGGGAGCAAATCGACGTCTACACCGGCGTCGTCAACGGATTCACGCCGACCGCGCTCGACCCGGCGGTACTCAACGCCGGAAACGCGCCGTGGCTCATCGGCGCGGGGGCGGCGGTCGGCCTGTTCGCCAGCGTCGGCGTCCACGAACTCGGCCACGCGTGGGCCGCGCGTCGATACGGCATCGAGACCGACTCGATTACGCTCTGGATTCTCGGCGGTCTCGCCAGCCTTCGGGAGATGCCCCGCGAGTGGCACAAGGAGTTCTGGATAGCCATCGCGGGACCGGCCGCCAGCGTCCTCGTCGCCGCCGCGTGTTACGCTGTCGTCGCGGTCCTGCCGAGTTCGGTTCCGGTCGTGACGTTCGTGTTCGGGTGGCTCGTCGTGACTAATCTCGTTCTCACGGTGTTCAATCTGCTCCCGGCGTTCCCGATGGACGGCGGCCGAATCCTCCGCGCGCTGCTCTCGCGGTCCCGGCCGTACGCGAGCGCGACTCAAACCGCCGCCAGAATCGGCTCGCTGTTCGCGCTCGGCTTCGCCGTCGTCGGCGTACTTTCGTTCAGCCCGATGTTACTCCTGCTCGCTGTGTTCGTCTACGGCGCGGCGAACGGCGAGTCGCGCCACGTCGCGCTCGCCACGCTCCTCGAAGGGGTCACGGCCGGGGACGTCGTGACCGGCGCGTTCGACCCGGTCGCCGCCGACGCGTCGGTCGAGACGCTCCTCGACCGCATGATGACCGAGCGCCGAACCGAGTTCCCGGTCGTGGACGACGACGGAACCGTCGTGGGCGTCGTCTCGATTGCGGACGTTCGCCGGGTCAAGAACCGGGACTCGGCCGAAACGACGGTCGGTGAGATTCTACGCGAGGGGGCCAGTCGCGTCTCCGCCGACACGGACGCCTTCGAAGTGCTCGGTCTCCTGAACACCGGGAAGACGGCCATCGTCGTCGTCGAGGACGCGGGCGAACCCATCGGGGTCCTCACGCGCACGGACTTCACCGCCGCACTCGACATTCGCCGAGCGGGCGGCGGCCCGGTGTCGCCGCGCACCGCGATGTAGTCGCCGGTCGGTCTCGAAACCCGGCTAAATCGGCCGCGTCTCTCGGCCGTCGATAGTAGCTTCTTAGTACGATGAGCGATACGATTCGACGGAGAACAGTCGAGCATCGGAAGCCTCATCGCCAAAATATGTTAGGAAAATACGACGTGGTCGTGATTGGCGGCGGAATCAGCGGTGCGTCACTGCTCTACACGGTGGCGAAGTTCACCGACATCGAGCGAATCGCCCTGGTCGAGAAGGAAGACGAGATTGCGGCAATCAACTCTCACCACACGAACAACTCTCAGACGCTTCACTTCGGCGACATCGAGACCAACTACACGCTGGAGAAAGCCGAGGAAGTGAAAGAGGGCGCAGAGCTACTCGCGGGCTATCTCGAAAACGCCGACCCCGACCGCGAGATGCACAGCAAGCGGAGCAAGATGGTGCTGGCGGTCGGCGACGAGGAGGTCGAGAAGCTCGAAGCCCGATACCACGACGAGGGCTTCGGCGACCTCTTCCCGAAGCTTCGCGCCATCGACCGCGACGAAATCGCGGCGTTGGAGCCGAAGGTGGTCGAGGGCAGGGACCCGAACGTGGAGATGCTGGCGCTCCAGACGCCCGACGGCTACGTCGTGGACTACGGCCGAACCGCGAAGTCGTTCGTGGACGAAGCCGAGCAGGTCGAGGGCGTCGATGTCTACACCGGAACCGAAGTCACCGACATCACCGAGACCGCCGACGGCTTCACCGTCGAGACGGATTCGGGACGGCTCGAATCCGACGTGACCGTGGTCGCGGCCGGGTCGCACAGCCTTCAGGTCGCTAACGAGATGGGGTACGGCACCGAGATGTCGCTGCTTCCGGTCGCGGGGAGCTTCTTCCTCGCCGACGACCTCCTGAACGGCAAGGTGTACACCCTCCAGATGAAGAAGCTACCCTTCGCGGCGGTCCACGGCGACGCCGACGTTCACGACGGGAGCGTCACCCGATTCGGGCCGACCGCGAAGCTCGTGCCGACGCTCGAACGCGGCCGACTCTCGACGGTCGGCGACTTCTTCGACGTGTTCGGGCTGAACGTCGATTCGTTCCTGAGCTACGGCAACATCCTCGCCGACAGAATCCTGCTCCCGTACGTCCTCAAGAATCTGGTGTACGACCTGCCCGAAGTCGGGAAACGCGCGTTCCTCCCGAACGTCAAGAAGGTCGTCCCGAGCGTCGAACTCTCGGACATCGAGCGCGCGAAGGGCTACGGCGGCGTGCGCCCCCAGTTGGTCGATACGGAGGCCAAGAGCCTCGACATGGGCGAAGCCAAGATTACGGGCGACGACATCATCTTCAACATCACGCCGTCGCCGGGCGCATCGACCTGCGTGAAGAACGCGATGCAGGACACCGACCAGATAATCGAGTTCTTCGACGGCGAGTACGAGTTCGACGAGGAGCGGTTCCGCGCCGAGACCATCGACAACTTCCCGCGGGAGACCGATTCGGAGACCGATTCGGAGTCGTCCTCGGAGTCGCCCTCGGAAGCGCCCCCGAGTCCTGCGTCGTAGTCTCGCGTTCAGTCGCGTCGGCTCGCGTTCGACGCCCACGCTTCTCCGCCGCCCGACCCGAGAGCGAATCGTTTTTCCACCGTTTCGCCCAACGGATGTCATGGACCGACTCCGCGAGTCACTCCACGAAGCGCCCATCATCGACAAGGACGGCTATCAGTACCTCGTCCACCCCATCAGCAACGGCGTGCCGATGCTCGAACCCGAACTCCTCCGGGAGGTCGTGGTCGGGGTCACGCGCGCGGCCGACCTCGACGTGGACAAAATCGTCGCGCCCGAGGCGATGGGCATCCACATCGCGACCGCGCTCTCGCTCCAGACCGACGTGCCGCTCGTGGTCATCCGCAAGCGCGAGTACGGACTCGACGGCGAGGTCGCGCTCCACCAGACCACCGGCTACTCCGAATCGGAGATGTACATCAACGACATCGAGGAGGGCGACCGCGTGCTCATCGTGGACGACCTGCTCTCGACCGGCGGGACCTTGGCGGCCATCACCGACGCCCTTGACGGCATCGGCGCGGACATCGCCGACATCGTCGTCGTCATCCGGAAGGTCGGCGGGTCGGCGCTCGACGACACCGACTACGACGCGACGAGTCTGGTGGACATCTCGGTCGAGGACTACGAAGTCACGATTCACTGAAACCGGATTCCGTGACCGGCGAGAAGAACGCGATGACCGGTGCGGGCGACTGCGACCGGTGCGCCGGTCGCCGGCGCCCGCCAGCTCTCGCACCGTACGTTGT
>NZ_ML974130.1:679973-727806 GCF_004143485.2 Halorussus amylolyticus
CCCGGCTTCACCCCCGGGTGGCGGGGGGGGGGGGCCGCCCGCGGGGGCGGCGCGCCCCCCCCCCCGCCTGCTCTCGCACGGTACTTTGTCCCAGTCGTCGGTCGCCAGTTTTCAGTCGTCGGTCGTCGGCCCGGAGGCCGACGAATCGAGACTGCCGGTGTCGAAGCCGCCCCAGTCGAACTTCCGCTGGAAGTACAGCGCGACGTTGACGAGCGCGAGCAACACCGGAACTTCGATGAGCGGGCCGACGACCGTGGTGAACGCCACGCCCGACCCGACGCCGAACACCGCGACCGCGACCGCGATTGCGAGTTCGAAGTTGTTGCTCGCCGCGGTGAAGCCGATGGCGGTCGTCGTCGAATAGTCCGCGCCGATGCCCCGGCCCATCCCGAAGCTTACGAGGAACATCACGACGAAGTAGATGGTCAGCGGGATGGCGATGAGCACCACGTCACCGGGCGCGGCGACGATGTTCTCGCCCTGCGTGGCGAACATCACGACGACCGTGAACAGCAGTGCGACCAGCGTCAGGGGGTCGATTTTCGGGACGAGCGTCTCGTCGTACCACTCCTCGCCCTTCGCGCGCGTGCCGACGTACCGGGTGAGGAACCCGGCCGCGAACGGGATGCCGAGGAAGACGACGATGGCCTCGAACACCTGCACCGGAGTCACGTCGAAAGTGGTGATTCCGGCGACGAGCGCCTCCATCCCCAACAGCGGGGGCAGGACAAGCGCGAAGAACCAGACGTACACCCCGTAGGTGATGATTTGAAAGAGGCTGTTGAACGCGACTAGTCCGGTGACGTACTCGGTCGAACCCTCCGCGAGTTCGTTCCAGACGAGGACCATCGCGATACACCGGGCCATCCCGATGAAGACGAGTCCGAGGAAGAACTCGGGACGGGCCGGGAGTCCGGGGACGAGACCGCTGAAGAAGAACACCGCCAGCCCGAACATCAGCGTCGGGCCGATGAGCCAGTTCTGGACGAGGCTCAGGCCGAGGACCCGCCAGTTTCGGAACACGGTCGGGAGCCGCGAGTAGTCGGCCTTCGCCAGCGGCGGGTACATCATGAGGATGAGGCCGATTTCCACGAGATGGAGATTCTGAATCGGCTGGGTCACCGACGGCGCGACGAAGCCGAGACCCACGCCGACCGCCATCGCGCCGAAAATCCAGACGGTGAGGTACTTATTGAGGAAGTCCATCGAGCGCGGGTCGCCACAGCTCTCACAGCCGCAGTCCGGACCGTGGTCGTGGGCGGCGTCACTCATCGCTCCCTCCATCGTCGCTCTCTCCGTCGTCGTTCCCTCGGTCGTCGCTCTCTCGGCTGACGCTCACGCTCCCGTCGAGGACCGTGACGAGCGCGACAGCGCGGTTGGTCGCGCGGTACTTCTTCCAGCGGCCGTCTTTCCGACCGGAGACGAGACCCGAATCCACGAGCGCCGAGAGCGCGTGACTGAGACCGCTCTCGGTCACATCCACGACCGCGTTGAGTTCGCAGACGCAGAGTTCCTCGCCCGCGGCCACGAGGACCCGGACGAGCGTGTAGCGCGTCTCGTTGGCGAGCGCCGAGAGCACGTCGAGTTCGGCGGCGACCCGGTCCGCGCCGACCGCGGCTTCGAGCGTCCCGAGTTCGTCGAGGCGGCGTTCGACATCTTCGTTTCGACACTCGCCGAGTTCGTCGGCGAGGTATCGCTCCAGTCGCTCGGTTGCGTGTGCCATCGAAAGTGAGTTGAATAGATGCTCAATTAATGCTTCCGATGTGAGCGCGGATATCGCGGAAATATCTCCGTAAGCGAGAAAAAGGAGCCACCTCGTCGGGAAAGTCGAGGTCTGTAGTTGTGGATTCTCTAAACCAATCTCGGAAATAATAGTCGGGCGTTCCGAACCTCCCGGCTCGCTGGCGCTCTCCGGTCGGTGTCACCGAGCGATAGCCACCGAAGCGCCCCTACGAGTAATCCATGATTATGCATATTTTTTGATTTTCGAGACCAAATATGCGCTCGAACGCGAAACTATTATCTGATAACCCTCGCTTTGTCGGGGGTATAGGATGGCAACCGACACAGACGGCGAGATAGACCTCGAATACGAACTCGACGACCGACCGCCGTGGCCGAAGTCGCTCCTGCTGGGGCTACAGCACGTCGCGGTCATGATAGTTCCGGCGACCGCTGTCGCGTTCATCGTCGCGGGCGCGGTCGGCCTGAGCGCGGGCGACACCGCCTACATCGTCCAGATGGTCCTGCTGTTCTCGGGACTCGCGACGGTTCTGCAGGCGTACACCGTCGGCCCGGTCGGCGCGAAACTCCCCATCGTGATGGGGACGAGCTTCACGTTCGTCGGCGCGGCGTCGAGCATCGGCGTCGATTACGGCTTGGGAGCGGTCTTCGGCGCGATTCTCGTCACCGGCTTCGCGGTCGAGGGACTCATCGGCTGGCAGTTCAAGCGCATCAAGCCCTTTTTCCCGCCGCTCGTGACCGGACTCGTGGTAATCATCATCGGTCTCTACCTCGTCCCGGTCGCGATGGACTACGCGGCTGGCGGCGTGGGTGCGGCCGACTACGGTGCGACCCACAACGTCGGTCTCGCCGCGCTCGTCCTGTTCGTCGCGGTCGCGCTGAATCTGTTCACCGACGGCGTGACCCGGCTTCTCAGCACGCTCGTCGGTCTCGCGGTCGGCTACGTCGTCGCGCTCCCGCTCGGTCTCGTGGACTTCTCGCCGGTCGCGGACGCGGCGTGGTTCGCGGTTCCGCGACCCGGCGCGTTCGGGTTCTCGTTCGAACCCGTCCCAATCGTGACCTTCGCGTTCCTGTTTCTCGTCTCGGCGATGGAGACGGTCGGTGACATGTCGGGCATCACCGCCGCGGAGGGCCGCAACCCCGACAGCGAGGAACTTCGCGGCGGCCTCTTTACGGACGGACTCCTGAGTTCGCTCGGCTCGGTGTTCGCGGCGTTCCCGGTCACGTCGTTTTCGCAGAACGCGGGCATCGTGAACTTCACGGGCGTGATGAGCCGCCACGTCGTCGGCGTCGCGGGTGGCATCCTCGCGCTCCTCGGTCTCAGCCCGAAGGTGGGCGCGGCGGTCGCCACCATTCCGAGCGCCGTCTTCGGCGGTGCAGTCCTGCTGATGGCGGGGATGGTGGCCGCGAGCGGCGCGCGCCTCATCTTCCTCCACGTGGACCTCGACCGCCGGAACATGGTCATCGTCGCCGTCTCGCTCGGACTGGGTCTCGGCATCGCGACCCGCCCCGACGCGATTCAGGGGCTTCCGAGCGCCGCCCAGACCTTCTTCGGTCAGCCGGTCGTCCTGACCGCCCTGACCGCGCTCGTCCTCAACACCCTGACCCCCGGCGAGCAGAGTCCGCTGTTCGACGCGCCGCCCGAGACGCCCGTCGATGCGGGCGAGGCTCCGGTCTCGACGGACGACTGAGGAGGACAGCATCGCGGCGACTGCCCGACTCGTCGGGCAGTCGCCGCGAGGCGGTCAGTCAGCGCAGAATCGGTCAGTCACCCCAAAAAGTTGCGGACCCACGACGAGAGCCGGTAGAGCAGTGTCCCGTTCTCGTACTGTCGCCACCCCCACATTCCCCCGGCGAGCGTGGCCGCTTCGCGGCCCCGCTCGCTCAGATAGCTCGTCGCCTTCCGCGCGACGACGCCTTTCTTGCAGACGGTGACGACTTCCGCGCCGGTCGGAATCTCGTCCAGATGCGCTTCGAGAGCCTCGGTGTCGCCCTTCGCGAGGTCGCGGTACACCGGGGCGTTTTGGCTCCCGTCGATGTGCCCGGCCTGGTAGTCCTCTCGCGGCCGAACGTCGAGAATCACGAGGTCGTCGCCGCGCGACCGCCGCTCGTCGAGTTCCTCGGGGCGTATCTTGCTCACGAGTCACGATTCCGAACCGGAACGATATATCGGTGGCGCTCCGGGCGGCGACCCATCGGTGACTCCGGTCGAAGACACCGGCCTACGCCACCACTCGAACCGACTCGGCCGCGTTCGTTTCACTCGCGTTCGACTCAGATTCTTCGACCACGTACCGTTGGCCCACCATCGGGTCGAGCAGGCTATCGACCGGCGCGTGGTCGTCGCGGAGGACCGGCACGTCGTCGGTCTCGGGCGGCGACTGGTAGTTCGCGACCGCGTCGCTCAGATTGACGGCGGTGTCGCGCTCGCGGTTGCGCTCCCGGAAGTCGGATTCGGAGAGTCGCGTCTCGTCTTTCGTCGCCATCATCTCGACGTTCTGGACGACGCTCCCGCCCGCTGTCGGAAAGCTGTACACCTGTGGGAAGACGCGGCTCATCGTCTTGTACTCGGCACGGTAGAACTTCGAGGCGGGACCGCTCGGGGCCGAGATGACGTTCGCAAAGAGGACGCCCTCCTCGGAGAGTCGGTCGTTCGCCAACTCCATGAACTCGACCGTGGTGAGTTCGAACGGCACCTTGTCCTTCTTGTAGGCGTCGAGGACGATGAGGTCGTAGGTCTCGTTGGCGTCCCGGAGGAACTGGCGGCCGCCCTCGTTGTAAATATTCAGCTTCTCGGACTCCTCGACGCCGAAGTAGCGCTCGGCGGTGTCGATGACCTCGGGGTCGATTTCGGCCACGTCCACGGTCACGTCGTACTCCTCGGCGAAGTGCTTCGGACCGGTGAAGCCGCCGCCGCCGATGAACAGCACCCGGTCGATGTCGTCGGTGGCGAGGTGGGGCAAGTGGAAGTACCGGGTGTACTCGAAGACGTTGCGGTCGGGGTCGTTCAGGTCCATCGCGCTGTGTCGCTGGCCGTCGAGATACAGCGTCCGAGTGTCGCCGAGGTCGGCGACTTCGAGTTCCTGATACGGCGTCTGGGTCTGGTAGACGGTCTCGCCTCGGACCGAGTAGCCGAACGAGGGCGTGGCCGTCGCGGCGACGAGCAGGAGTGCGACCGCGAGGATGGCGAATCCCGACCGGCGCGAAATCGCGGGGAGTCGAAGCCCCAGCGCGGTCGCGACCAGAAGGAGGCCGAAGATGAGCGCGATGCGTTCGACGCTCAGCGCCGGGATGAGAAAGTACGTCGTGCCGAACGCGCCCACGATGCTCCCGATGGTGCCGAGCGCGTAGACGTGACCCGACGCCTCGCCGATGCCTTCCTTCGCCGAGAGTTCGGCGGCGTAGGGGCTGATGAACCCGAGGAGGTACGTCGGCGGCCCGAACAGCAGCGTGATGGCCGGAAGCGACGCGAACCGGGCGGGGAGCGGGAAGCCCGACGCCCCGGCGAGAAGCATGTCGCCCGCGAAGATGAGGACCGCGACGTACGCCGCGGTGCCGAGAAACAGCCGGGACATCTTGGCGTTGGTCGCGCTGAACGCCGCACGCTTGCCCCCGTGGTGGTAGCCCAAACTCAGCGCCGCGAGGAAGACGCCGATGATGCTCCCCCAGGTGTAGATGCTGCTGCCGAACTGGGGAGCCACGATTCGCCCCGCGAGGATTTCGAGGCCCATGCTCGCGACCCCCGAGACGAACACCGCGACCTCGGGCTTCGACGTTCGGTATCCGAACAGGTCCATTGGTGTGGCGTAGGGCCAGTGGCTCATTAAGCGTTGGCTCCTCACGGGACGTGTTTTTCGGAAGTGATTCGGTGGGACAGCTCGCCGGGAAACGGTCGGTGACACAAACCACGGAAAACGGCCGGTGACACACTCAACGTCGGGTGGGACTGAAAGGGGCGGCCCGGTCGCGGGCCGCAGGCCCGTGGTCGTCTCCGCGGGCCAGTATTTCCGCGCGAGCGGTGCGGAGAGCGCGGAAATATCCCGCGGAGCGACCGCGACCGGGCCGGGGCTTTCTGGCTGTTCTTTGCAGTCGATTTTGTGGCTCAGACTGATGTGACCGGGGCTTTCTGGCTGTTCTTTGCAGTCGATTTTGTGGCTCAGACTGATGTGACCGGGGCTTTCTGGCTGTTCTTTGCTATCGTAACTGCGATTCCGAATCGCCTCCTTCACCTAGACATCACGAGCGCCCGAAAGCCACGAACCGCTGGAGACCCAAACAGTCAACGATGGCACACGGCGCTCGCTCGGCCTGAGCGTGTCTTCGATGAGAGTGTGAAGGTGTTCGTCGGCCATCGTCACATCGTTTCTTTCAACCAAATGTAACGGTATGGCTCTTCATCCCGAGGGTCTGCCGTCGATGAAAGAACTGGAGTTCACCACTGGCCTCCACCGGGCGACCATCCGCCAGCACGTAGAGACGCTCGCCGACGCGGAAATCGTCGAAGTCGTCGAGTTCCCTCCGGGCGAACGGACCAAGGGTCAACCGAGTAAATTCTACGGAATCACCGAAACCGCCCGCGACGTGTTCGACCGGAACAACGTCTTCGTGAGAGAACACTGGCAGGAGGTCTACGCGCGAGTGGACAAGCAGGACGAAATCGAGCGCGCACAGGCGGCACGTCGCCCCGACCGATACCCCGCCTCGTCGAGAGGCGAGTGATTTTGTCTTTCGCTAAACACTGTTAATACGGATTCAGGACAGTTTCAAACGGAGTTCCGATGCCTTCCGGCTCTGAGTAGCGAGATGAAGGAGTACAGCACGAATGAGATGGATATAAAGACGAAGTAGAATGCCGCATTATCGTCCTCGAAAAGGGGTGCCGCCATAATCGCGAACGGTATCGAGACGATTGCGGATTGAATCGACTGTATATAATACGCATCGAGCGAAGTACGTCCATCTGTCATGATGGGGAGTTACAGTGAATGAACCTGAAATTTCTGATAGGAATATGACTACAGCGAATCCGAGGGTCTGTGCGTGAGTCTTTGAGGAGGGCAATCGCTCCGGAGATTGGACGGAGGGTCGAGCCGAGGTTTAAATAACTTCGCGCACGACTACGACGTATGTCGGCAGAGATTTCGGACCGAGTGCGAGAAATTGCCCAAGCGCGCGACGTCCCCGAATCGAAGGTCTTCGAGCAGGCGCTCGAACGGGGACTGGAAACGCTCTGGGAGGATATCGTTCTCTCCCAGTACTTCGAAGGAACACTCGACCGCGAGCAGGCGGTCGAGCAGGTCGGCCGGTCGAAGGTCGAGCGTGCGGAGCGTGAGCGTGAGGTCGTGGAGCAGGATGTCGATTGGGGTCTCAATGCGTGAGTCTCGTCGCAGTTGCTGACGCGGGGCCAATAATTCACTTAGCGGAAATCGAGTCGCTCGCGCTTCTCGCAGAGGTCGACCAACTGTACCTTCCGGAGGTCGTCTACGACGAACTCGAAGTTGGTGGCCTTCCTGACGGTCTCGACAGTATCGAGTACGAACTCGTCACTACAACAATGACGTGCATCGAGGACGAGGAGTTAGACCCCGGTGAAGCGTCGGCGCTCGCCGTTTCGAAAGAGCGCGACGCAGTACTGCTCACTGATGATTTAGCCGCCCGAGAAGTCGCCGCCCAGACGGGAGTCGAAGTTCACGGCTCAATCGGCGTTATAGCACTCGGCCACTCTCGCGGGCGACTCGACCGCGACGAGGCAGCCTCGCTCATGCGGACGCTCCAGCGTGAGACTAGCCTCTTCGTGACCGACGCGGTCGTCAGGCGCGGCATCGAACTACTCGACGAGCGCGGTCGTACCACGTGAACCAACAACATTCCTCACAGTCCGTCGAGCGCCATCGCGACCCCGACGAATCCCGAAGCGAGGCCGAACAGCATGATGGGAACGCCGAGCGAGAACAGGCCGCCGTCGTAGTCTCCGGTCGCGTTGCTGAGGGTCAGAAAGCCCCCGAAGACGACGATGGCGATTGCGAACCGCTGAACCGAGTCGGCGAGCATACTTCGTGAGAGCTTCCTGAGGTGTCAAAAACATTTCGTCGTGGCGTCGGGGCGGCCGGGCGCTCGGTCATCCTGCTCAGGCGTCGATTCGGTCGGTGGTCTCGCCGCGCGGGCGGCCGTAGCGCGCGGCGAGTTCGTCGAGTTCGGCCGCGTAGCGCGCATCGAGGCGGTCGATTTCGTGGCGTCCGTCGTCGGTCAAAATCCAGTCGGTCACGCGGGCGTCGTCGGAGGTCCGGGCGTAGTTGGTCACGTCGTCGGGGTCGCCCCGAAGCGTCCCGAGGTCGAAGCGGTCGCTCGTGCGCTCGGACTCCGTGAGGTCCTCGACGCGCTGGACGAGATTCTTCTCGCGTAACTGCGTGAGCGCCCGCCGAATCGTGGACTTTCGGACGGTGCCGGTCGTCGCAGTTTTCGGGCCGACGTTGGCGTAGTCGCCGCGCTCGATGACCGACGCGATGGCGTCGAGTACGTCGCCGACCGTCGCGGGCGCGTACGACTCGTCGCTCCCGTCGGCCACGTCGCTTCTATCGGCCATGCAGTGGAGAATCGTGCGCTCGATGTAGCCGTTGGTCTTCGGGTCCGCGTCGGCGGGTCGTTCGTCGATGTCGTCACAGTCACGGATTTGCGTGTCTTCTGCCATACCAGATGTTTCGGAGTTCCGTGACATAAAGATTGGGGAATGACACGCTTCTAATCGGCGGCGAATCACCGCGATTCGGTCACTCGAATCGAGCCGTCGCTCCGGACGACGACTCTGTACCCGTCGTAGTGGAACGACACGACGCCGAGTTCCTCGCGGTCGGTGTTGGGGGCGGTGGAACCGAAGAAGGTGTCTTCGAGGGCTTCGGCGTCGATGGTGTCGTAGAGCGGCGGCATTGTCCCGTCGAGCGGGTCTACGCCCTTGGCGTCGGCGATGGCGAAGACGACGACGGTGGCGAGTTCGCGGTCGCTCTCGGGGTCGTAGCGTGCTTGCTCGACCTGCCGCCGGTCGGCGGAATCCGACGACTCGCCGGTCATCGAACCGCTCCCGTTCGCGGGCGCGGTTCTCGGTCGGTGGTGGTGGCGCTGGCGGTGGGGGCGCTGATGCAGTCGTCCGGGCCGTCAAGGGCGGGAGGGCGGTCACTCATCGGTCGGACGTTGGCGCTCGACCGCGATATATGTTGTCGATATTTCATTAATTTGAGTGGCGGAAATATGGTCGCTCGCTCGCAACCGCGCCGACGGTCGCGCCCGAGTGCGGGACTACTCGGGCGCGACACCGCGAGCAGTCACTCGTCGTCGCGATTGTCGTCGTAGGGCAGTTCGTCGGTGGGGTGCCACGAGGGCGTTCGGTCGTCGTTGTCCGCCCACGCCTCGGTGTCCGCACAGAGGCGCGCGAGGTACTCCTCGGTGGCGTACTGGAGGTCGAACACGGCCTGTCGCATGCGCTCGACCTGTTCGGCGTCGAGGTCGTGGCCCCAGTAGAGGCTGTCGGCGACCTCCTCGGTCGTGCGCTGGGTGTCGTCGGCGAGTCGGCTGAGCGACTGCCAGAGCGTTTGGCGAACGATGCGTTCCCAATCGGTCCGGTCGGTACCTGTCATGGGTGGCTCCCGGAAGCCTCCCGGCCCGGCCCTCGGTACCGACCGGGTTTTCGTCGTCGGACCGAAGCGCGAGAGGGACTTCCGTACTCACCTGTAGTTTGCATGCCAACTTTAATCATACTAAACGCAAATATATTCAGAGACGTTTGCTAACTTTCTCCGTTGCATCGGAGGGGTTATCCGGTTCTTTCCCCGCTTTCCGGCCATGCGCCAGCGTGCAGAGTGGATGAAACCGGCGGACGACGCTATCTTGGAGTACACTCGCGACGCCGGTGAGGTTCCACCTGCGGTCATTGCACGCAATATCGACATGCATCGAAATTACGCGGGCCAGCGATGTCTAGAGTTAGCGAAATACGGATTGCTGGAAAAACACGAAGGTGGCTACTATCGGCTGAGTGACCTCGGACGAGAGTATCTGGACGAGGAACTGGACGCTGACGATTTGGAACCCGACGATTCCTGACCGCGCAGAGCTGATTTTCACCCCGGCGCGCGCTGGCGTGGCCTCGTGCCACGCCATCGTCCGTGCGAGGGATGAGCATCGCAGGCCGAAGGCCGAGAAGCGCAATCGGTTGGGGAGGGTGTGGCTTGCGGTGGCGGTGCGGTGCGGTCTCATATGTACCGGGAGTAGCTAGCTTCTCGCTGTCAGAACAGTTATTCTCGATTTCTACGAAAACTCCGCCGTGACGTTTTAGAAAGCCCCCGCGCGCTCGCGGTCGCTCCTCGACATATCGCGGGCCTCTCCGCACTGCCCGGCCCGCGATAGGGGCCGAGGAGACGACCAAGACAAGCGCGAGCGCGCGGCCCCTTTCAGTCCCACCCTGTGGATTGGTCGGGCGAGCGTTTTCGTGGGATGGTCAGCCGAGTGTCAGTCTTCAGTTTCGATTCCGAACTGCACTCGCCTCGACTTACGGCATGTAGCGAACGCTCACTACGCCTTCGCCCGACTCCCCTTCGCCCGTCCGGACTTCCACCCGCGAAACGCCGAGTCGCGCCGCCCGCGAGAGGGTCCCCTCGTCGTCGAGCACGTCCGAAACCGCGTCGTCGGTGTCCTCGGGCGGCACCGTCAGGACGTGAATCTCGCCCGTCCCGGCGCGCTCGGTTCGCCTGACTTCGCCCACCTCCTGCTCGGCCGCCATCTCGCGCTCGTGAACCGTCGGCGGTTCGTCGCTCTCCTCGGTCGAGAGGCTCCGGCGTTCCTCGACCTCGACCACCGACCACGTCAGATTCATCGGCGGGTCGGGCGCGACCGTCGCCTCGACCGCGTCGGTCTCGGAGACGCCGGGATTCGACGAGAGGGTGTGGACCTGCCCGCTCTGTACGTCCTTCAGGACTGCCGAGTCCTCGTCGGCGTTCGTGACGAGGAACGTGCTCGTCTTCTCGGTCTCCTCGGGGTCTGAGTCTGCGTCGAAATCGGTTTCGGGAATCTCGTCGGTCATGGACCGGTGTAGGTGTGCGCGACTTTTCCCGATTGCGTTTGGGATTGGCGGGTGCGAGGTTGTGAGTTCGGTGTCGTCGATGCGAACGGCAAATCGAAAGCAGAGAACAGCCAGAAAGCCCCGGCCCGGTCGCTACGCACTCCAGAAAATCTAGGAATCAACAACAGCCAGAAAGCCCCGGCCCGGTCGCGGTCGCTCAGCGACATATCTGCGCTCTCAGCACCGTCCGCGCAGATAGGGGTCGCTGAGACGACCAAGACGAGCGCGACCGGGCGGCCCCTTTCAGTCCCACCCACCGCGGTTGACCAACCGAGCGTTCGCTTCCAAGCACGTCTAACGCGCGCCAAGATATAACAATCCACAGTACATTCCCGAAGGTACGCGGAGTTGGACGACTCCGTACTGGTGAGAACCGAATAAGCACTACGGCGCTCAGTCGTCGGCCGGAGCGCCCGCACGCGGGCGACCGGTCGCGCCGCCCGTCGCGGTGGCGGTGTGGTACGCCATCAGGAGCATCGCCGCGATGAGGCACAGTCCCCAGAGGAACGCGGTCGGGTGGAGAAAGGCGAGTCCGAATCCGGCGGCGAGCCACACCGTCACCGGGAGACACCACTGGCCGACGACGTACAGGCCCGTCACCGCCGAGCGCATCCGCCCCGCCACGCCGAGTGCGTCCACCGCGAATCCCATCACGATTGCGAGGATGGACAGCACGCCGAGATGGGCGTGCCCGCCGACCATCCACGCTGGCGCGGCCCCCTGCGACGCGACGAGCATGTTCTGATACAGTCCGACGAGCATCATCACCGTCAAGCCGAGGAATCCCGAAGTCTTGAGGATTCGTGTCATGTGAGAGAGTAACTGACGACAAAATTATTTAATAATTCCGGTATAACTTCACCGACCCGACCCCACCGTTTGACAATCGCCGCGACCCCACACCGAGGTATGCACCTTCACTGGCACCGCCGAGACCTCCGGGTCGCCGACAACCGGGCGCTGGCCGAAGCGACGTCCGACGACCCGGCGCTCCCCGTCTTCGTCTTCGACGGCGAGGTTCTCGACCACGCCTCGCCGCCCCGAACCGCGGCCCTCCTCGCGGCGCTCGACTCGCTCAGCGAGTCGTACCGCGAATGCGGGAGCGATTTGGTCGTCGCGCACGGCGACCCCCGCGAGGAACTCCCCCGACTCGCCGAGGAATGCGGCGCGGACGGCGTTCGCTGGAACCGCGACTACTCGGGTCTCGCACGCGAGCGCGACCGCGAGACCCGGCAGGCGCTCGACGACGCCGGACTCTCGGTGACCGACTTTCAGGACGAACTCCTCCACGAACCGGGGTCGATTCTGACCAACGCGGGCGACCACTACTCGGTGTTCACCTACTTCGGGAAGAAGTGGCTCGACCGCGAGAAGGACGCACCGTTCGACGCGCCCGACTCGGAGACAGTCGCCGACGCTGACGCTCTCCCTGATTTCGCCACCGAACCCCTCCCCTCGCTCGCGGACCTCGGATTCGACGCGCCCGAGGCCGCGGTGCCCGAGATGGGCACCGCGGCCGCCCGCGAGCGACTCGCCGGATTCTGCGAAGACGCCGTCTTTCGGTACGACGAGGACCGCGATTTCCCCGCCAGAGAGGGAACCTCGCGGCTCTCGGTCCATCTCAAGTTCGGGACGGTCGGGATTCGAGAGGTCTGGACCGCGATTCGAGACGCCGAAAAGAGGGCCGAAACCGACGCCGAGCGCGAGGCGGTCGAGTCCTACCAGCGCCAGCTCGCGTGGCGGGAGTTCTACGCCCACGTCCTCGACGCGCGCCCGGACGTGACGGTGAACAATTACAAGGACTACGACGAGCCAATCGAGTGGCGCGACGACCCCGACGGCCTGCAAGCGTGGAAGGACGGCCTGACTGGCTACCCAATCGTGGACGCCGGGATGCGCCAACTCCGCGCGGAGGCGTGGATGCACAACCGCGTCCGGATGATAGTCGCCTCGTTCCTCGCGAAAGACCTCCTGCTCGACTGGCGCGAGGGGTACGCGTGGTTCCGCGAGAAACTGGCGGACCACGACACCGCCAACGACACCGGCGGGTGGCAGTGGGCCGCCTCGACCGGTACCGACGCCCAACCCTACTTTCGCGTCTTCAATCCGACGACGCAGGGCGAACGCTACGACCCCGACGCCGAGTACATTCGAGAGTTCATCCCCGAACTCCGGGACGTGCCTCCGGAAAAAATCCACGATTGGCCCGACCTCGACCCCGCCGAGCGCGACGACCTCGCGCCGGACTACCCCGCGCCAATCGTGGACCACGGCGAGCGCCGCGAGGCGGCGATAGCGATGTTCGAGCGAGCGCGCGGCGGCGACTGAAGTCGCCGCCGCGCTCACTCGACCTCTACGAGGTGTCCGAGTTCTCTTTTCGGAGTCGCGCTTCGACCACATCGCACACCGCGGCCGCCCGACGCTGCTCCTGAGTCTCGGCGTCGAAGACGGCCCGTCTCACCGCCCTCCGGCGGTCGGCGTCGGGGTCCGAGTCGGGGGCTTCGACCGCGTCGAGCGCCCGCCCGAGCGCGTCGAGGAGTTCCGGGAAGTCGCTGGCGACCGGACCCGCCACGACCTCGTCGTAGTCGAAGTAGAAGCCCCGGTCGGCGGTGTACGATTCCCGGTCGAAGGGGTAGAACGCCACCGGACGGTCGAGGAGGAGGTAGTCGAAGTACACCGACGAGTAATCGGTGAGCAGTGCGTCGGTCTCTCGGAGAAGCGGGTACACGTCGGTTTTCTCGGAAAGGTGGACGATACGCGAGAGGTCCGGGGGGAGGTCGAGGCGCTCTTTCGGGTGGGTTTTGACCACGAGGTAGGCGTCTCGGTCGGCGAAGAGGTCGTCGAGCGCCCGGGCGTCCAGATTCTCGGCGACGGTCTCCTCGCCCTCCCGATAGGTCGGCAGGTAGCAGACGACGGGATGGCGCTCCGCGAGGTCCCGAACGCGCGCGAGCGCCGCCGAGTCGGTGCCGACCTCCTCGCCCCGAATCGGGCCGAACAGCGCGTCGTTCCGGGGGTAGCCCGTGGCGACCATCCGGTCGCGGGGGATTCGAAGCCCCGACTCGAACGGGTCGGCCACGCCCCCGCCGGGAATCGTGAGCAGGTCGAACTCCCTGGCTATGTAGGCGCGAGCGGCCTGAATCGGGGCGGGGTCGCGCACGAATTCGGCGTCCCACGAGATGCGCTTGAGAGGAACTCCGTGCCAGAGCATTACCGTGAATGCGCCCGCACAGCACGGCATGAGGAGGTCGCGG
Organism: Halorussus amylolyticus; assembly: GCF_004143485.2. GTDB lineage: Archaea > Halobacteriota > Halobacteria > Halobacteriales > Haladaptataceae > Halorussus > Halorussus amylolyticus. The sequence goes on from NZ_ML974130.1 coordinate 694,077, forward strand.
TGGCCCTGCGTGAGGAAGACGACGCCCGCCCGGAGGTTCGCGAGCAGACCCCGGAGCGAGTGGCAGTGGTACGCCTCGTAGCCGTGGTCCTGCAGGTCGGCGACGACTTCTCGATTCTTCGAGAGCCAGACCGCCCGAACGTCGGGGTGTTCGGCCGCGACGTGGAGGTAGAGGTACTTCGAGTTGTCGGCGAACGCCTCGCCGCCGCGCGCGCCGAACGCCCACAGCGAGTCGTCGCGGGTCCGAAATCGCGAGAGCGCCTTCAGGACGGCGTAGAGCGCGGTTTGTAGGAGAAACGACGCCGCGCCAGCGAGCGCGAGCGTTCGCGCGCGAACGCTCGCGCTCGTCGTTTTCTGACTCACGTTCGATTCCCCCTCGTCTGTTCACCGTCCGCAGTCCCCCGTCTCGTCTCGAAAATCGCCAGCAGTTCCAACCCCATCTACCCATCTCACGACGCGAACCGTCAAAAAGCCCGACGGCGGTTCGTGGTATCACTACCCACGGCAAATCGGGGCGTGGGACGCTCTCACGCCCGCTTTCGGCTTTAGCAGGTGTTTTAGTTGGCCGACGCCACCCACGGTGTAATGAGCTACAAAATCGGTCTCGTCGGCAAGCCCTCGGTGGGCAAATCGACGTTCTTCAACGCGGCAACGATGAACGACGTACCCGAGGGCGCGTACCCCTTCACGACAATCGACCCCTCGGTCGGCGAAGCCTACGTCCGGGTCGAGTGCGCCGCCCCGGAGTTCGACGAGGAGTGCACCCCGAACGTCGGCTTCTGCGAGGACGGCACCCGATTCGTCCCCGCGAAACTGGTGGACGTGGCGGGTCTCGTCCCCGGCGCACACGAGGGGAGAGGGCTGGGAAATCAGTTCCTCACCGACCTCAACGAGGCCGACGTGCTGGTCCACGTCGTGGACTTCTCAGGCACGACCGACCTCGAAGGCGAACCCGTCGAGGACCACGACCCCCGCGAGGACGTGGAGTTCCTAGAAGAGGAACTCGACATGTGGTACCTCGAAGTGCTCGAAAAGGGCATCACGCGCTACGAATCGGGCTACGACGGCGAAGACGACGAGATTGAAATCGAACTCGCCGAACAGATGAGCGCGTTCCGAATCAACAAGGACGAAATCAAGCGCGAAATCCTCTCGCTCGACCTCGAACTCGACCCCGAGACGTGGGACGACGCCGACCGCGAGGACCTCGCCCGCGAGATTCGGAAGGTGACCAAGCCGATGGTAATCGCCGCGAACAAGATGGACACGCCCGAAGCGCAGGCCAACTTCGAGGAGATAACGAGCGACCCCGACTACGACCACCTCACGTTCGTCCCGGTCAGCGCCCACGCCGAGAAGGCGCTCAAGAACGCCGACGAACAGGGCGCGGTCGAGTACCGACCCGGCGACTCCGACTTCGAAATCGTGGGCGAGGTCGCCGACGAACAGCGCGCCGGACTCGAAGCCATCGAATCGTTCGTGGCCGAGTACGACGGCACCGGCGTTCAGCGCGCGCTCGAAACCGCGCTGTTCGACGAACTCGGCATGGTGCCCATCTTCCCCGGCGGCGCGAACGGACTCGGCAACGAACGCGGCGAGGTCCTGCCCGACTGCTTCCTCCTGCCCGAGGGTTCGACCGCCGAGGACTTCGCGTACCACATCCACTCCGATTTGGGCGAGGGCTTCCTTCACGGCATCGACTGCCGAACCAACCGGCAGGTCGGCGCGAACACCGAACTCGACGGTCGGGACGTAATTGACATAGTCTCCACGAACTGAGATTTAAGAGTCGGGAACGCCTCTTTGCGGGTATGGACGTAGACCCGCGGTGTCCCGATTGTGGCGTGACGATGGAGCGAACCAAGATTCAGACCGGCGACGGATTCGGTCTCAGCGTCAAGACCGGCGAGAAAGCTGGCGGTCTGCTCGGGTCGCTGGGGGTGAACAAGTCGCTCGACGTGTCGCCCCGGATGTGCCCAGAATGTGGACTCGTCCGCCTCTACGCCGAGGAGTGACGCCGGAGCGCACATTACCGACTAACCGACATGTTTTTCGCGCAGCGGCGACCACAGACCGTATGGCCGACGACGCGCGGTGTCCCGACTGCGGGGTGACGCTGGCGGAAGCCGACCTGTTCACCGGGCAGGGCGACCTGAAGGTCCGAACCGAAACCGACGAGGACGGCGTGCTCGCCGCGGTCGGGGTGGCGAAGGCGTTGGAAGTGTCGCCCCGGCGGTGTCCCGACTGCGGACTGGTGCGATTCTACGCCGAGGAGTGAGATTCGAACGACGACCCGGCGCTCAGTCCCGGTCGTCGTCCCCTCCGGGAAGCCGACGGACCGCCTTCTCCCACCTGTCTTTGGCCGCCTGTCCGGGGTCCGCGAACGGGTCGTACGTGATGTCCTCGGCCGTCCCGAGGTGGGTTCGACCGTCGCCGTCGGTGGTCGTCCGCCACACGCCGACGGCCGTCGCGGTCACCAACGACGCGAACAAGAACGCCAACAGGACGCTGGCGAAGTCATCGAAGGGGAGCGCCACGAAGAGCAGGACCAGCAGAAGCGCGACCAGTTGGAACGCGTAGAGGAGGCGACCGAGCCAGTCGCCCGGAAGCCCGATACTTCGTCCCATCTCTCGTCCGGGTACTCGAACCACGGGCTACTAATCGTTTTTCCCGCGACACCTGCACGATTCGGCGAAACACGCCAGGGTTCGAATCGCGACTACGCCGACGCGACTCGCATCGCGACCGCGACGGTCGCGGCCGCGAGGAGTCCCCACAGGAGAAGTCCGCCGACCCCCACCATCGCCGAGAGCGCGCCGACCGCCGCGAACGCCGCGAGCGCGCCGAAAGCCTTGCGCGCCGCGGACTTCGCGTCGTCGGACAGCACCCGGTCGATTCCCGACCGCCTGTCCGGCCCGAAGACGTAGCCGTATCGCTCGCGGCGCGCTCGGTCCCTCGTCTCGGGGTCGTCACGCTCGCGAACGTAGTCGAACTCGCTGGCCGCACACTCCGGGCAGTACGCCAGCGCGACCGCCGACTCGGTGCCGGTCGCCCGATGGACCGTATCGACTCCGACCACGACCGCCTCCTCAATGGGGACGTAGCCGTCACGTCGCGGGCAGTAGCCGGGGTAGCGTTCGCACGTCACCACCTCGACCCGCTCGGTGGCCGGGAGACCGAGCGTCTCGGTCTCGACGGGAGTCCCGTCGGTGCCGAGTTCGACCGGGCGTTCGACGTCAACGGTCGTATCGCGACGTATCGTTTCCGTCTCGAAGCGTTCCTGAGTCATGGGTTGTGAGCGCCGCCACTCTCGTTTCAATGTATATCGCCTATTTCCTTAGCAGTTGGGACCGGTGGAGGAGTTCAGATGGGTCGCGCTCGTCCTGCTTTCGGTTTCCAGTGCGCTCAGTGCCGCGATTGCGTTCGACACGATGCGGACAGATTTCGCGTCCGTTCTGGTCGCGTTTGCCGCCGCGAGTCTGGTGAGCGCGTGGTATTTCAAAACCCGGTAAGGTGTCACGGGGGACAATACTGGGTGTCACAGCGAGCACTACCCGACGAGACAGCAGGTGACGACGCCCGCTTTAGCAACGAATCGACGGGATTTAAGCGACCGGCGAACGCCGTTTCGAACGCATGAAACTCCACGAGTATCAGGCGAAGCGCGTCTTCGCCGATGCAGGAATTCCGACGCCAGCGTCGGCGCTGGCGTCGTCCGTAGACGAGGTCGTCGATGCCGCGGAGGAAATCGGCTATCCCGTCGCGGTGAAGGCACAGGTACACGTCGGCGGCCGCGGAAAGGCCGGGGGCATCAAGCTCGCCGACGACCGCGAGGAGGCCGAACAGGCCGCCGAGGACATCCTCGGTATGGACCTCAAGGGCTACACCGTCGAGGAGGTGCTGGTCGAGGAGGCCGTGAACTTCAAGAACGAACTCTACGTCGGCGTCACGATGGACCGCGGCGAGGGCGAGCCGGTCGCGATGGTCTCGACCAAGGGCGGGGTCAACATCGAGGAAGTCGCCGAGGAGGACCCCGACGCCATCGCGCGCGAGCACGTCGACCCCGCGTTCGGGATGCACGGCTATCAGGCCCGGAAGGTCGTCTACGACGCCGGAGTCCCCCGCGAAGTCGCCTCCGACGTGGCCTCCGTCCTCTCGACGCTGTTTCAGCTCTGGGACGACCGCGACGCGAGCGACATCGAGGTCAATCCCCTGATGATTACCGAGGACGACGAGGTCGTCGCCGCCGACGCCGTGATGAACATCGACGACGACGCACTGTTCCGCCAGCCGGACCTCGCCGAGATGGAGGACGAGACGTACGAGGACGACCTCGAACGCAAGGCCGGGGAGTACGGCTTCGACTACGTTCGGCTCTCGGGTAACACCGGCATCATCGGTAACGGCGCAGGTCTCGTGATGACGACGCTCGACCTCGTGGACTACTACGGCGGGTCGCCCGCCAACTTCCTCGACATCGGGGGCGGCGCGAAGGCCGACCGCGTGGCGAACGCGCTCGACATGGTGTTCTCCGACGAGAACGTCGATGCGGTCGTATTCAACATCTTCGGCGGCATCACCCGGGGCGACGAGGTCGCGAAGGGTATCAACTCCGCGCTCGAACAGTTCGACGAGATTCCCAAGCGCGTGGTCGTCCGACTCGCGGGCACCAACGCCGAGGAGGGTCGCGAGATTCTGAACGACGAACTCGTGACGGTCGAGGAGACCCTCGAAGACGCGGTTCAGCGCGCGGTCGAGTACGCGGAGGTGGAAGCATGAGTATTCTAGTCGACGAGGACACCAGAGTCGTCGTACAGGGCATCACGGGTGGCGAAGGGAAGTTCCACACCCAGCAGATGATGGAGTACGGCACCAACGTCGTGGCTGGCGCGGTGCCCGGCAAGGGCGGCCAAGAAGTCGAAGGCGTGCCGGTCTACGACACCGTCGAGCAGGCCGCGCGCGAGGAGGATGCCGACGCGTCGGTCGTGTTCGTCCCGCCCGCGTTCGCCGCGGACGCCGTGTTCGAGGCGCTCGACGCGCCGCTCGACCTCGTGGTCGCCATCACCGAGGGCATTCCGACCCAGGACATGGCGAAGGTCAACAAGCGCCTCTCGGAAGTCGATACGCGGCTTCTCGGCCCGAACTGTCCCGGCATCATCACCCCCGGTGAGTCGAAACTCGGCATCCTGCCGGGCAACATCTTCGAATCGGGTAACGTCGGTCTCGTCTCGCGCTCCGGGACGCTGACCTACCAAGTCGTGGACAATCTCACGAGCCGAGGAATCGGCCAGACCACCGCCATCGGTATCGGCGGCGACCCCATCATCGGGACCGACTTCATCGACGCCCTCGAACTGTTCGAGGCCGACGAGGACACCGAAGCGGTCGTGATGTGCGGCGAAATCGGCGGCGAGGACGAAGAAGACGCCGCTCAATTCATCGCGGAGAACATGGACACGCCGGTCGCTGGCTTCATCGCGGGCCGGACCGCGCCGCCGGGCAAACGCATGGGTCACGCCGGAGCCATCGTCTCTGGAAGCGGCACCGGCACAGCAGAAAGCAAAATCGACGCGCTGAACGACGCTGGCGTTCCGGTGGGCGACACCCCCAACGAGGTCGCCGACCACATAGAAGACTTCCTGTAGCGCGCTCGTTTCTTCCGTTTTCCGTTTCTCTCGTTCTGCGGTTTTATCGGTCCACCGACCCCAACACGATGTCGAGACTGCCGAGCGACGCCACCAAGTCGGGGACGTACTCGCCGGTCGCCATCGCCTCCAGCGAGTGGAGATTGTTGAAACACGGGCTCCGAATCTTGAACCGAGCGGGCTGAGAGGTACCGTCCGACCGAATGTAGACGCCCATCTCGCCCTTCGCGGCTTCGACTGCGCGATACACTTCGGTGTCGGGGTCGGGCTTGATAGTTCGAGGGACGTTGCTCTGGATGGTGCGTTCGTCTTCGGGCCAGTCTTCGAGCAGGTCGAGACACTGTTCGATTATCTTCGCGGATTCTTCGACCTCCTGCATTCGGACCAGCAGGCGGGCGTAGTTGTCGCCGTAGGGTTCGGTCACGACGTTCCAGTCGAGTTCGTCGTAGTAGCCGTACGGGTCGTCGCGCCGGAGGTCGTAATCGATGCCCGACGCGCGAGCGACCGGGCCGGTACAGCCGTACGCCTTGGCGGTTTCGGCGTTGATGACGCCGGTATCGACCGTCCGCTTCTGGAAGATTTCGTTGCCGGTCATCAGGTCGTGGTACTCCTCGACGTGTTCGGGGAGTTCGTCGAGGAAGTCCCGGACTTTGTCGAACCACTCCTCGCGGGGTTCGGGCAGGTCCCAGACGACCCCGCCGAGTCGGAAGTAGTTGAACATCATGCGCTGGCCCGTCAGGTCTTCGAGGATGTTCTGGACGATTTCGCGGTCCCGAACCGAGTACATGAAGATGGCGGTGAAGTCGCCGTACACGTCGAGCGCGAACGTCCCGAGCGCGAGCATGTGGCCCATGATGCGGCCGAACTCGACCGCCATCGTCCGGAGGATTTGGGCGTACTCGGGCACCTCGATGTCGGCCAGCGCCTCGGCGGTCCGGGCGTACGCCCATTCGTTGGGCATGTTGGCAGTGTAGTCCCACCTGTCGGGGTACGGCATGATTTCGTACCGGTAGTTCTTGTCCTGACACATCTGTTCCTCACATCGGTGGAGGTAGCCGATGTCTGGTTCCACGTCGGCGACCTGCTCGCCGTCGAGGACGGTCTTGAGGTGGAGGACACCGTGGGTCGCTGGGTGGTGTGGCCCGATGTTGAGGAACATCGTGTCCGACCCCGAATTCGAATTCTCGTCCGCTTTCGACTGGGATTCGGTCCGGTGCTGGGTGTCGGTCAGTGGATTCACGTGCTCTTTCAGGGTGACGATTTGGGGCTTGTCTTGGTCGTAATCGAGGCCGAGGGGGTGGCCCTGCCACGTCTCGGGCAGGAGAATCCGCCGGAGGTCGGGGTGGCCCACGTACTCGATACCCACGAGGTCGTACGCCTCGCGCTCGTGCCACTCGGCGGTCTTGTAAATCGGCGCGGCCGACTCGCTGACCGGGTTCTCCTTGTCCGCCGGAACGACCACGCTGAGTTCCTGACTCCGGTCGGCGTACTTCGTGAGGTGGTAGATGCTCTCGTAGCGGTCGGCGTACTCCTGGGCAGTCAGAAGCGAGAGGTGGTCGAACCCCGCCTCCCGCTTGAGCGTCCCGAGGACCGACTGGACCTCGTTCGGTCGTATCACGAATCCCTCGGCGTTGATGTGGTTCTCCCTGCTCGTCACCCGGTCGCCGAGCAGGGCTTCGAGTGCGTCGAAATCGACGTGCTCGACCTGCGTCTGTTCGGCTACTCCCGGTTCTGATTCCGATGTCTCGCTCATTGTAACTCACACGGGGGTAGCGCGACTCGGCGGTCCTCGACTGTCGCGTACGCGCCCCCATTCCCCCGTCTGGAGTACCCGACTGACGGCAATAGGACTACCGCTTGTCATCTTCTGACGGTCCGTCGAAAAAAGCGCGGAATCGGGTCGTCGGGCTCAGTACTGGGGCGTCTGCTCGCGCTCTTGGCCGCGCGCCCGGCCGCCGTGGCGCTGTTCCTCGTAGCCCCGGCCCTGCGACTGGCTCTGTTGGCCCTGTTCGTGCTGTTGGCCCTGCTGGCTCCCGTGCTGGCCCTGCTGGGAGTGGCGTTCGCCGCCCTGCTGGCTCTCGCCGCGCATCGCGGTCTGCTGGACCGGGCTGAAACTCCCCTCGGAGCTTCCGCCGTACTGGTTCTGCTCGCGCTGGCCCTGTTGTTGGCCGGATTGCTGGTGCTGTTGGCCCGACTGCTGATACCGACCTCCTTCGCCACCTTGCTGGTGGCGACTCTGCTGACCTTGCTGACCTTGCTGGCCCTGCTGGCCGCGTCTCCGCCGACTTCCGTATCGGCGGCCCTGCTGACTCTGTTGGCCATGCTGACCCTGCTGTTTTTGCTGACCGTGTTGTCCGTGCTGACCTTGCTGGCCCTGCTGCTGGCTTCGTCCTCGCTCTCGTCCGCCTGAGGAGTACCGGTCTCGCTGGCTCCCCTGTTGGCTCTCTTGGTCGCGGTTGCGCCACTGCTCTCGGTTCGGATTCTGTTGTGTCATTAGTCTCTCCCCCGTCGAACTACTCGCCGCGACTTTCCTTAGGTGTACTGGGCGGAGGCTGACAGAATCGCCCGACGGCGGCGAGAAGCGCTTCTTCGGCGCAGTTGGGCACTCTTAAGGCGCGGCGCACACACTTCCCGGACATGGAACCACGGGACCTCTCTGCACACACCGTGTATCAGGCCGGACGGGGCGTCGAGGAGGTGGCCCGCGAACTCGGGCTGAACCCCGACGACCTCGTGAAACTCGCGTCGAACGAGAACCCCTTCGGCCCGAGTCCGGCCGCCGTCGAGGCCATCCGGGAGGCCGCCGCGTCGGCCAACTCCTACCCGAAGGCGTCCCACGCCGACCTCCGCGAGAAGCTGGCCGACCGATGGTCGGTCGCCCCCGAACAAGTCTGGCTCGGAAACGGCGGCGACGGCGTCCTCGACTATCTGGCTCGCGCCGCGCTCGAACCCGGCGACACCGTCCTCGTGCCGACGCCCGGCTTCGCCTACTACGGGATGAGCGCGCGCTTCCACCACGGCGAGGTCGCCGAGTACGAACTCTCGAAGGACGACGGCTTCGCGCTCGACGCCGAGACGGTCCTCGACGCCTACGACGGCGAGCGCGTCGTCTACCTCACCAGCCCCCACAACCCCTCCGGCGGTCGCTTCTCGCTCGGCTCGGTCGAGACAATCGCCGACGAGACAGACGACCAGACGCTCGTCGTCGTGGACGAAGCTTACGGCGAGTTCGCCGACGCCCCGAGCGCGGTCGAACTCCTCGAAGGTCGCGACGATATCGCGGTCCTCCGAACGTTCTCGAAGGTGTACGGTCTCGCGGGCGTCCGGCTCGGGTACGGTATCGTGCCCGACGAGTGGGCCGACGCCTACGGTCGGGTAAACACCCCCTTCGCCGCGAGCGAAATCGCGTGCCGGGCGGGACTCGCCGCCCTCGACGACCGCGACCACGCCGAGAAGACGGTCGAGACCGCGGCGTGGGCGCGCGAGTACATCGCCGAAAATCTCGACGCGCCGACGTGGGAGAGCCACGCCAACTTCGTGCTCGCGGAGGTCGGCGACGGCTCGGCCGTCGCCGACGAACTCCAGCGCCGGGGTATCATCGTCCGCGATTGCACGAGTTTCGGTCTCCCCGAGTGCGTCCGCATCACCTGCGGGACCGAGGCCGAGACTCGAACGGCGGTCGCCGAGTGCAACGAGGTGCTGGCCGAGTGAGAGTCGCCGTCACCGGCACGCCCGGAACGGGCAAGACTACGGCTATCGAGGCGCTCGTCGGCGACGAGCGCCTCGACCGCGACTTCGAAGTCGTCCACCTCAACGACCTGATTCGCGACGAAGACCTCTGGAACGAGCGCGACGAGGACCGCGACAGTTTAGTGGCCGACCTTGAGGCGGTCCGCGAGCGACTCGCGGACCGCGGCGATTTGCTGGTCGAATCCCACCTCGCTCACCACCTCGACGCCGACCGGGTGGTCGTCCTCCGGTGTCACCCCGAGGAACTCGAACGCCGGCTCAGCGAGCGCGGCGAGTCCGAAGCGAAAGCGCGGGAAAACGCCGAAAGCGAAGCCCTCGACGTGATTCTCTCGGAGGCTGTAAGCGAACACGGCGTCGAGCGCGTCTACGAAATCGACACGACCGACCGCTCGCCCGACGCGGTGGCCGCCGACATCTCGGCGGTCCTCGCGGGCGAGCGCGAACCGAGCGCCGGGGACGTTGACTTCCTCGACTACCTATGACCCTCGACCAACTCCGCCCGGTCGCCGACCGCCTGCTCGGGCCGTTCGTCTCGGCGTCGGTCCGACTCGGCGTGACCCCCGACGTGGTCAGCGTGGTCGCGTTCGTACTGGCCGGAGGCGCGGGCGGCGCGTTCTACCTCGGCGGCACCGACCCCATCTGGTATCTCGTCGGGGGGCTGCTCGTCTTTCTGAACGGGTGGCTCGACCTGCTCGACGGCGCGCTCGCGCGGGAACTCGGCACCGACTCGCTCGCGGGCGACCTGCTCGACCACGTGCTCGACAGATACGCCGACATCGTGATTATCGCGGGCCTCGCGGCTGGCGTGGGCCGATTCGCGCTCGGTCTCGCCGCCGTGACGGGCGTGCTAATGACCTCCTACCTCGGGACGCAGGCCCAAGCCGTCGGTCTCGACCGGGTGTACGGCGGCCTGCTCGGCCGGGCCGACAGACTCGCGCTCATCGGCTTCACGGGCGCGCTCGCGTCGGTCGTGACCGCGACGCCCGCGGGTCTGTCGGTCGTCTCGTGGCTCCTCGTGGTGTTCGCGGTCGTGGGTCACGTCACGGCGCTCCAGCGGTTCTACTACTCGTGGCGGAGTCTCGCCTGACGATTCGAGTTGTCTCACGGAACAGTTCGATTCAGTTATCTTTTTCACCCTCTCTCTCGTTGAAACGAAGCACGGACGAGGACGTGCCATGAGTAATGAAAGACCAGGTGAATCAGGAATCAACGTCGAACTCGAAGATATCCTTCCGGCCAACAGCCACCTCACGATGGACGAGTTCCTCGAAACGGCCGAGGAAGTCGATTCGCTGTTCGAACTGAGCAGGGAGACGCGACTGTCCCGAGAGAAGTGTCGCCGGATTCTCAAGTACTTCGAGCGGAGCGACGAAATCGAACAGGGGTTCGGCTACCTACGGTCGAAGCGCAACGACGACCGAATTCCGTAGGAATCGACCCGAAACGCGGTGTCGGGACGCCGCTCGCGGCGTGTCATTTAAGAGCGGGGACAGACTACCTCCGGGTATGGTTCAGTGTGAGATGTGCGGTGCCGAGACGGGGTCGCCCACGACCATCAAGGTCGAGGGTGCCGAGTTGGAAGTTTGTGACAACTGTGCCGACTTCGGAACCGAGGTCAAGACCCAAGACGCCGGGTCCACGTCCACGAAATACTCGACTTCGTCGTCGTCGAGTTCGAGTTCCGGGTCGGGCGCGACGGGTTCGTCGGGCGCGTCGAGTTCCTCGCGGTCGCGGCGCTCGGACATGTTCGACGACATGGACGAAATCGCCCAGGACTACGACGACCGGATTCGGAACGCGCGTGAGGCCGCCGACCTGAGTCAGGAGGACCTCGCCAAAAGCCTCAGCGAGAAGGCGAGCCTCATCCGGAAACTCGAACAGGGGAGCATGCTCCCGAGCGACGAGGTCCGCAAGAAACTCGAAAGCAAACTCGACATCACGCTGACCGAGGGTGGCTCCGCCGACGACGAGGAGTGGAGCGGCGGCAACTCCACCGGGAGTTACACTCTCGGCGACGTGGTGAAGCGCAAGGACTGACTCCTCGTGACTGCCGAGCAGTAACGAGTCACGGCAATCGCTATCACTCGATGTCGGCGTCTTCGGACGCCCCCGTCTCGATTTTTGCCACCGCGTTCAGAAACGTCGCCAGGTCGCCGTTGCTTCGATAGGCCACCGTCCGCGCGCCGGGGTCGTACGCGACGAGGTTCGCGTCGGCGAGTTTCGGGAGGTGTTGGTGACGGAGCGCCGCGGCGACTCTGGCGGGGTCGTCGTTCCATACGTCGAGTTCGGTCGCGGCGAGTCGCTCGGCGAGCGACTCGACCGCGACTCGCTCGTCGGTGTCCGAGAGGAGATAGAGGAGTCGCCTCCGATACTCGTGGGACAGCGAGTCGAAGAGGACGTCGAGCGATGCGTCAGTCAGGGTGCCATTGCTACCGAGAGTATTGTCGTTACGCATCACATTTACCGAGTAACAAATGGACCGGCACGCTCATACCCGTTTAGCTTGGTGTGCGAGGGTGCGCGTGCTGGCCGTCGTCTCATTCGGCGGCCACGTCGCTCTCGTCGAGCATGAGCGAATTTTCGACGAGCGTGGTTATCGCGCGCCGGAGTCGCTCGGTCAGGGCCTGGTCGGAGATGTCGAGCATGTCGGCGACTTCGACGGTCGAGCGGCCCCGCGGAATCTCGTAGTAGCCCTCCCGGACCGCGAGCAAGAGCGCTTCGCGCTGGCGCGCGGTCAGCCCGTACCACGGTCCGGCGTCCGGTTTGGTGGGATTGTAAATCCGTCGCAGGTCGAGCGAGATGTGGGCGGCCGCGCAGTGTTGTTTGAACCCCGCGAGCGCGTCGTGCGACGGAAATCTGAGTTCGAACTCCCAGAACGACGACGTGCCGGTCGCGGCGAGTATCTGGCCCTGTTGGTCCATCACCCCTTCCAACACGAGGTCACGTTCGAGCGTCCAGTCGAGCGCGTAGAGAGTCCGGCCCTCCACCGTATCGACTTCCGTGAGATTCTCGACGCTCGGGTGGTCTTGTACGCTCTCCTCGAAGTCGGCGCGGTCGGCCTCGTATACCCAGAAGAACGGAACCGCCTTCTCGCCGGCCGGAACCATCGTTTCGAGTTCGACCGTCGTGGTCCCGACCACCTCCAGTACCCTCCCCAGTTCGAAATCCCCGGCCGGAATCCGGAGTTCAGCAATCACACTCATAGTAGTCTTCGTACGACTTGGTAGACAATGCACGAACAAAGCAGGTGGGCTTGGTGTACCAAGTAAAATGGCTGATTTAGCTCGAAAGTGCGTCCGAATCACGACACTGAAGGCCCGTCCCCCACCGGATACAGACTACCCTGGTATACCATGCAAAAACTCCGAAATCAGCACCAGATACTTAAGCCTACGGCCCCCTTTATAAACAGAAACGGCGATTCCGAATCGCGAAGTTGCCTCGGCATTACCCTGTGGGTGAACTGGCGTCCCCTTTGTACTGTGGCGTATTCGCTTGGCCTCCGCGAGTCGCTCGTTTCGACGGCCGAAGGGGACACCATGACCACGAATTCAGACGACGTTACGACCGAACAGATGTTCGAAAAAGCGCTCGAAGCGCTCTTCCGGACAGCACACGAAAACGACGTTCCCGTCCGAGGCGGATGGGAACTCCGCAACGGCGACGGCACTCCCGACTGGGACGTGGTCGTCACGGTGGTCGAGAAACCGCCTCCGGCGACCGACGACGAGGACTGACTTCGAGCGGACTCGCAACGGCTTCCGGTCTCGCAATCTATTAGTCGCGCCCGGCGGACGATTCGAACATGCAAACCGTCGTCAATCTCAAAGCCTACCCGTGCGACCCGGTCGAAATCGCGACGGCCGCCCGCGACGTGGCCGACGAGTCGGGCGTCCCGATTGCGGTCGCGCCGCAGGCCGCCCACCTCCGGGCGGTCGCCGACACCGGCGTCGAGACGTGGGCACAGCACGTCAGCCCGGTCGAACACGGGAGCCACACCGGTTCGACGCTCGCGGAGGCCGCGGCCGACGCGGGCGCGACCGGAACCCTGCTGAACCACTCCGAGCGCCGCCTGAAGCTCGCGGACATCGACGCCGCGCTCGCCGCGGCCGAGCGCGCAGGTCTCGAAACGTGCGCCTGTGCGAACAACCCCGACCAAATCGCGGCGGTCGCCGCGCTCGGTCCGGACGCGGTCGCGGTCGAACCCCCGGAACTCATCGGCACGGGCACTCCGGTCAGTCAGGCCGACCCCGACGTCGTGACCGACGCGGTGGCGGCCGCCGAGTCGGTGGACGACTCGGTGGCGGTCTACTGCGGCGCTGGCATCTCGACCGGCGAGGACTTGACCTCGGCCCAGGATTTGGGTGCGGAGGGCGTCCTGCTGGCGAGCGGCGTGGCGAAGGCCGACGACCCCAAGGCGGCGCTGGAGAATCTGGTCGCGCCGTTGTAGATTTAGCGACGGACGGACGCGATTTTGAGACCGAATTCGACTCCGGGTGGAAGAATCCGCCGGGAACTCAGACCCCGAACGTCGCCCGGAGCATGTCGCGCGTTCCGGGACCGAGTCCGACCGCCACGATTGCGATGAGCAACAGAATCGCGTAGCGCGGACTCTCCTCGAAAATCTGCTCGTCGAACACCCAGACGACGAACACCGCGGCGACGATTTTCACGAGCAGGAACGGCCACGCCGTCCCGATGAAGTGTTGGACCGCCTCGGGGAACTGCTCGCCCACCTGTACTAACGCCCGGTTGACCGGGTGCTTCGGCACGAGGTCGGCGGGCAGGCCGAGTTCGGTCGCCCAGTCGAGACCCACGACGTTGGCCACGCCGTCCACGAGATGCGCCCAGAGGACGACGATGCCCATCGCTCGCGTGCCGCGGTTGATTTCGGGCGCGTAGCGCTCGACGGTCCACCAAATCAGCACGGCGAGTACGGTCGAGGCCGCGAGGACGACCCCCGCAATCTGCGGGTAGAACTCGACGTACTCGGTCGTGTACGCGAGGAACCCCAGATAGCCGAGAATCGCGGCCAACAGCGCGGTTCCGATGGCCGCCACCGGGTACGTGTAGCTCGACACCCGGCCGGAATCGGCGAGTCTGACGCTCACCACGAGCGCGACCAGCGTAATCGCAAACATCGTGAAGTAGATGACCGGGCTGATGATGAGCGTGTTCCACGGGAACGTGATGGCGGCTTCGGCGGCCGAGAGGCCGTCGAAGGCGTCCTCGACCACGCGGAGCGCGCCGCCGACCAGCATGTAGGGAAACAGCGCGTAGAACAGCCCGCGGTCTTGGCCCACGTCGAGTCGGCGGAGGAGGAACACGACGCCGACCAGCGCGAGCAGGAGCGTGAGCGCGTAGCCGATTTCGGAGACGACGGTGTAGCCGGGGTACGCGACCGGTTCGGCCGCGGCCTGACACGCCGCGGTGTCGTAGAGGTACGTCGTCGAACCGTCGGCGTAGACCGCACACGTCGCGCTCTTGGCGTCGGCCAACACGGGACCCCAGAAGTAGTGCCAGATGAAACCGTAGTAGACTCGGTCGGGGAACACGAGCGCACCGCCGACCAGCGCGGCCAGCAGCGCCACGACCGTCCCGCCCCACAGGCGCTCGGGGTCCATACTCTCGACTGCGGTGCTCATACCTTACGTGGTGTAACCGGGCGGTTTTACGGTTCCGGTATCGGTCGGAATCCCCGCCGAAATCGAGGCTGGCGCGCGCGAGGTTCCGTGCCCCTGCGGTCGCCGTCGAACGACGGTCACTTGACTTCGATGGGGAGTTCCTGCGTCTCGTACGACGTTCCGAGAATGACCATCGTTTGAGACCGCGCGAATCCGTCCATCTGCGCGACGTTCTCGAACATCAGCTTTCGAAGTCGGTCCGCGTCCTCGGCGTACACTTTCATCATCACGTCCCACGACCCGGTCGTGAGGTGGACCTCCTGAACGCCCGGGATGTCCCTGAGTCGGTCGAGCGTGTCCTGTTCCTGTCCCTGCTCGACCTGCAGACCCACGACTGCGGAGATGTCGTAATCGAGCATCTTCGGGTCGACCTTCGCGTGATAGCCCTCGATAACGCCAGCGTCTTCCATCCGGTTGACGCGGTCGTGAACGGTCGCGCTCGACATATTAATTCGACGCGCAATCTCGCTAAACGGGGTCCTCGCGTCCTCTTGGAGCGCTTCGATAATCGCGTAGTCGGTCTCATCGAGTTCCATACCTAACATCAAATTCTTTCAGCCTATATATCCTTAGAATTCACCTCGACGGGGTCGGGGGTTTCTGTCCCTTACTTCCCGACGCTTTTCGCGGTGGCTAACAGTTCGTCGTGCGCTTCGCCGTTGGACGCGACGAGTCCCTCGCTGTCGTGTCGCCAGCGATTTCCGTCGAGGTCGGTCACGACGCCACCGGCCTGCCGGACCATGTAGACGCCAGCGACCGAGTCCCACGGATTTGGTGCGACGTTGGTCACGGTGCCCTCCAGCGCCCCGGAAGCCACCATCGAGAGGGTTATCTGCGCGCATCCGAATCGGCGCATGTCGCCGAATCGCTCGACGATTTCCCGGCAGATGTCGGCGTACTCGTCGCGGTGGTCGAAGTCCCACCAGATGGTCGGTGCGACCGTGAACGTCTCGGGGTCGGTGCGGTCGCTGACCGACACCGGTTCGCCGCCGAGTCGTGTGCCCGTCGAGTCCGCGACGTAGGTGTCGCCGAGTGCAGGACAGACGTTCGCGGCTGCGATGGGTTCGCCGTCCCGGACCGCCGCCACGCTCGTCGTCCACATCGGAATCGACCGGATGTAGTTGTTCGTCCCGTCGATAGGGTCGATTACCCACGCGTCGCCGGTCTCGGGCACCGCCTTGCGTTCGTCCTCCTCCTCGCCGACGATTGCGTCGTCGGGGAACTTCTCGGTCACCACCTCGATGACCCGGCGCTGGGCCGCCCGGTCGGCCTCGGTCACCACGTCGGTCTTGCCGGACTTCGTCTCCACGTCGATGCCCTGTCGAAAGTGGGCGGCCGCGACTTCGCTCCCGGCGGCCGCCGCGCGCTGGACCACCGCGAGACGGTCGGCGTCGTTGCTCATGTCGCGCCAGTGGGGTGTGAACAGAAAAGGGTTGTCGATTCGAGTAGCAGTCCCCGACCGCCAAACGCAGGATATTAAAGCGATTCGCTCTAACTCACGGTCGCGTGCGAGGGTAGCCAAGCTAGGCCAACGGCGGCGGACTCAAGATCCGCTCCCGTAGGGGTCCAAGGGTTCGAATCCCTTCCCTCGCACTCACCGCGTGGCTCTGCCACGCAGAACGGCGCGGCCAACCGCGCCAAACGAGTGCGGGAAGACCGCTTCGGAGCGCTCTTCCCCTCGCAAATTCTGACGCGACGTTACGTTCGGAGACGGTTCACTCGTAGTTTCTTCGGTCATCCGCCAGCAAGAAATCCAAAATTTTAACAAATCAGACAGGAGTTAGTTCGTATGAGCGAGGAGTTCCCGCTGACTGAAATAGCGAGCCTTCCCGAGTTCTACCACCCGACTGCGTCACCCGACGGGGAGCGCGTGGCGGTCTACTGGGACGGAAGCGGTCGAAACGAACTCCACGTCATCGACGCCGAAACAGGCGAAATCCGACAAGTGAGCGACGGTGAGGTCCCCCGGAGCGCGCGCTGGCACATCCAGTGGGGACCCGACGGCGACCGCGTGTTCTTCCACCGCGACGAGGGCGGCGACGAGCAGAACGACATCCACGCCATCGGTCTCGACGGCGTAGTTGAGCAGGTAGTCGGTCTCGACGGCCAGTGTCTCCTGCAGGACGTGAGCGACGACCACCTGCTGTTCACGAGCGACGCCGACGAGCAGATGAACCTCTACCGGTGCGCGCTCGACGGAAGCGGCGTCGAGAAGCTGACCGCCCACGAGCGGCCGGTCCTCGTCGCCGTGTTCTCACCCGACGGCGACCGAGTCGCGTACGCGACCAACGAGTCCGAGGACCTCGAAAACAAGGACACCTACGTTGCGGCCGCCGACGGGTCGAATCCCCGAAAGCTCCCGGTCGGCGACCGAGGGTCGGAGGTCTACCCCGCGTCGTTCGGTCCCGAAGGCGACCGCCTGCTAGTCTCGGACAACACCGAAGACCTCGGGCGATGTGGCGTGTACGACCTCCGCGACGACGGGGTGACGTGGTACGGGTCGGGCGACTACGAGGAGAAGGCCGTGGAGTTCTCGCCCGATGGGTCGCGATTCGTCGCGACCCGGACGCGCGACGCGGGCGTCGTCCCGGTTCTGTACGACGCTGACGGCGGCGGCCGGGAACTCGATTTCCCCGATGGCGTCGCGTCGTTTCCGCGATTTCCGGACAACGTGTTTCGCTCCTCGGACTCGCTCGTCGTCGCCCACGCGACGACCGACTCCCGAAAGCAGTTGTACCGATACGACCTCTCGACCGACGACCGGGACGTGTTGCTCGACGCCGAGTACGGCGACATCGACCCCGACTCGTTCGTCTCGGCCGAGTACGTCACCTACGAATCGCGGGACGGACTCGAAATCGGCGCACTCCTCTACGATTCGGGCGAGCGACCCTCTCCCGCGCTCGTCCGAGTCCACGGCGGCCCGCACTCCCAGACGCAAAAGGAGTTCGACGTGTACACCCAGTTTCTGGTGAATCGGGGCTACACCGTCCTCCGGCCGAACTACCGGGGGTCGCTCGGACGAGGTCGAGAGTTCAAGAACCGAATCCACGGCGACTGGGGCGGCGGCGAGCAGGACGACATCGCCGCGGGCGCTGAGTGGCTCGCGGCGAGAGATTGGATAGACGGAGACCGAATCGGAGTCATCGGCGGGTCGTACGGCGGCTACAGCGCGTACGTGCAGCTCACGACCGAACCCGACCGCTGGGCGACGGGCGTCGCCCGCGTCGGCATCACCGACCTCCGCGCGCTCTACGACGAGTCGATGCCCCACTTCCAGGCCGTGCTCGAAGAACAGATGGGCGACCCCGACGAGAACGCCGACCTGTGGCGCGACCGAAGCCCCATCACCCACGTCGAGGATATGGAGGCTCCAATCCTGATGATTCACGGCGTCAACGACCCGCGCTGTCCGGTCTCGCAGGCCCGATGCTTCCGGGACGCGCTCGAAGACCGGGGCTGGACCGAAGGCGAAGACGGCGACTTCGAGTACGAGGAACTGGTCGACGAGGGCCACGGAAGCACCGACATCGACCAGAAGATTCGGTCGTTCCGACTCGTAGAGGAGTATCTCGACCGACGGCTGTAGTCGAGCGGGGATACCTCGCGCCACATTCAAGGCGGCTCCCGACCAACCACACGACCTATCCGCGATGAAGGACTTTCCCTCGGTTCCCCGCGCCGACGACGCCCCGCCGGACCTGTTCGAGCGCGGCCACCTCTGGATTCAGGAGCAGCCAGACGGCGCACCGCTTCGATTTCAGCTTCGGGAGTCCGGGCTGATTCGGTTCGGCGACCGAACTCGCGTCTTCCGCGACGACGTTCCCGAAGCGTACCGCCACGCGGTCCGGCACGTCCGCGAACGCCTCGACCGGACGGCGCTCCGCGAGGCGGTCGGCGACCCCGAATCGGTCGTCTTCTTCGGCGCGGCGATGCACAAGCGCACAATCGACTACGACTGGGACCGAACGCCGTCGGTTCTCGGCTTCGACGTCTGGTCGGCGAGCAGAGGGGCGTTCCTCCCGCCGGATTCGGTCGAGAAAATCTACCGGCGACTCGACCTCGACCCGGTACACGC
The DNA here is from genome assembly GCF_004143485.2 of Halorussus amylolyticus. Classification (GTDB taxonomy): domain Archaea; phylum Halobacteriota; class Halobacteria; order Halobacteriales; family Haladaptataceae; genus Halorussus; species Halorussus amylolyticus. The sequence goes on from NZ_ML974130.1 coordinate 713,233, forward strand.
CTTCGAGAAAGAGGTCCGGGCGGTCGATTTCGACCCCGAAGAGTACGAGATTCCCGAGTCGAACTGGTACGACGGTCCGGCCGCGGGCGTCGTCGTCCGGAACAAGACGGGCGACCGCGCCGAAATCTCGCATTCTCGGCTCGAGCAGACGGAGGGGTCCGAGACGCCCGATAGCTCGGCGGACGCGGCGCTCCCGAGCGCCGCGTCCGCCGAAGACCTCGCAGAGCAGTACGCGACCGACCGCAGATTCGAGAAAATCGCAAGCGAACTACGCGACCGCGACCGCCCGGTCACGTTCGACGCGCTCTACGAGCGGGTGGTCGATGACATCGTCCGCGAGCAGCACGACCGACTGTTCGACGACGCAGCCGACCTCGACTTCGGCGCGTTTCGGTCGGAAATCGCGGCCCGAACGAATCGCTTCCTCGGCGAGGGCGGGTAGCGCGAGTCGTCACTCCTCGGCAGGACTCAGTCTCGCGGACTTCTCGACGGAAGCGAGCTTCGCGGGGTCGAGTCCCCACGAGTCGAACGCCTCCTCGATTGCGGGAATCCGGTCGCGGAGTTCGTCGGGCGCGTGCGAATCCGACCCCGCGACGAACTCGACGCCGCGGTCGGCGAGCGCCTCCCGGAAGTCGCTCGCGGGGTGGAACGCGCCGTAGTCGCCGAGCGCGCGTCCGGCGTTGAGTTCGGGGACGGTTCGGGACCGCGAGAAGGCGTCGGCTATCAGTTCGTAGTGGTCCGAGGTGGTGTACCCGCGGAGGTCGGGCGTGCGTTCAATGAGGTCTGCGTGGGCCGCGATTTCGAACAGTTCCGACTCCACGAGGTCGGCGAGCGCGTCGTAGTAGTCGTCCACGATTCGGCGGCGTTCGGACTCCGAGCGGTCCGCGAAGGTGCTGTGGCTCTGGACGTTCTCGCCCTCGACGCGGTGGACGCTCCCGATGGCGTAGTCGAAGCCCGAATCGGCGAGGAACGCCCGAATTTCGGCCTCGTCGTCGGGCGCGTAGTCAAGTTCGACCGCGTCGTAAATTTCGAGGTCGTATCTCTCGCGCAGGCTCTCGATTCCCTCGCGCCGGAGCGGGTAGGTCCGGTCGAGAGTCATGCCGTACTCGTACTTCGCGCGAATCATCCGGTCGCGCTCGGAGACGTTGCAGTGGTCGGCGAACCCCACGGCGTCGAGTCCGGCGTCGGCCGCGGCCCTGACCATCCGGGGCATGGCCGTACCGTCGGAGTAGTTCGAGTGGACGTGGTAGTCGTGAGCGACGGCGGCGTCGCTCCGGGGCGCGTCGGTCATTCGAAGACCGGGCTGTCGTCTTCCATCGCTTCGATGTCGCGCGCGAGCGACCGGACCTGCTCGGGGAACAGCGCGACCTGCACCTCGTTTCCTTCGGCGTCCTCGCAGACGATTTTGACGCGCTTGTCGCCGAACTCGCGGGCTTCGGCCGTCTCCACGTCGAACAGTTTCGCAGTCCCGGTCTTGTTCGAGGGACCGACGTTCTTGATGGCTCCGTCCTTGAGTTCGACCATGAAGTCGTCGAGGATGAGATTCAGCATACCACGTCGTTCGGTCGGGACTGCCTTATAACCGGGCGGGGCTTTCGAGGACGACACGGTTTCGTCACTCCGCGGATTACGACTCACGTCTCTCAGTCTCATTCATACATTACGTCACTCGACGGTTACGCGTCGGCTTCGGCAACCCAGTCTGGTCGTTCCACAGTCGTCGAACCGAGGTCTGTCAGATACCACTCCTCAGACGTGTGCGTGTTCCGTTCGGTTCCAGCGAGTGTTTGTTGGTAACGGTGGACGAGTGCGTCTTCATCGACGAACGCGTGAACATCGAACCACTCTACTTCCTCATCACCCGTGCCCCCCTCCATGTTGCTGAACCGATACAATTCCTCGTCGTTGACGGTTTCCGCACCGACCTTGCGCATACTGGCCTCTTCGAGTCGTGATGTCCCCGTGAAACTGCCTTTGGAGAGGGCTATCTCGTGCGGTTCACCCGAAGTTGTCGTCCATTCGCCATCGGTTCGCGTCCGCAAGAAAATGGTCGAGTCGTCGTTGAAATAGATTTCAAGTCGGTCTACATCGGGTTTTCCAATCAACGTTCGCCCGGACACGACGGCATGGACGTGGTTGCCTTCGACGCGAACAGTCCATACAGTATGACGCTCGGAGTCGCCGGTCTCGCGGTCGAGAGATGTTCTGGCCCACTCAAGCGTTCCGGTACGCGTAGCGAGTTGGTCGCCATGAGCGTTGGCGAAGGTGTGATGGTCAACGATTTCGCCGTCTTCGACACCTGGAATATCGCCGTTCGCCATCGCAATGCTGTCAGTAGCGCCGGAACACCCCGCTATCGTCGTTGCAAGCACGAGCGTAGTACCGGACCGGAGGAGCGAACGTCGAGACAGGCGTGTCATAGCACAATAATGTTGAATATCTAATTATATATCTTTGTGGGTAGTCCTGTTTGAGTTAAGAACGACCGAGAAATTCGCACCACGAACTGCTCACGTCAATTACTGTCGGACCCGAAGGATTTCGACAGCGCCATACACCTAAATCCATCTCCCGAGTCGAACCCAACACTTTTTCAGACCCTCCCGCGAACCCCTCGGCCATGACCCTCGACCCGGTGCATTTCGACGGCATCGCGGGCCTCGCCGACCACATCGACTACGACGCCGAGGACCGCGACCACCGGGAGTTCGCCGAGACCGTCTGGGAGAACTACCTCGACCCGCTCTACGGCGACGACGGCCCGATACTCGAACCGCTCGACGACCTCGCTCGCAAGCGCGTGAACGTCGAGGACGTGGCGCTCGCGCAAGCCGAATTTCCGACGGTTCACGGTCTCGACTCCGGAACCCTGAACCCGAAGGTGTTCAAGAACGGTCTCGTCCTCGACGTGGCCCACGCCGCGATGAGCGCCACGCCCTCGGACCTCGCGCTCCACGACTGTCGAACCGTGGTGAAGGCGGTCCACTCGAACGACACCACCGAGAAGTTCGAAACCGAGTGGGACTCGTACAACGACGGGAGCGAACGCCGAATCGTCCACACCCACCTTCCCGAAAATCAGTACGAGGAGGACGTGGTCCACGCGCTCGCGCTCTACCTCGCGGAGAGTCATCACGCGCTCGAACACGCCGCCGAGGTCTCGGACTTCCTCCTGCTCGACGGTCCCCTCTACCCGAAGGGCGTCCTCCGGTGGTACTACCGGAGTTCCGTGTTGACTCGCCTGTTCGAAGAATCCGACCACGTCGGCCGAATCCTCGACAACTACGTCGAACTGGTCGAGTCGTTCGTCGAGCGCGGCGTTCCACTCGCGGGGTTCGTCAAGAACGTCTCCGCGAAGTCGGTGATTCGAACGCTCAAGCGGAACGGAGTTGGCCCAGTTCCGTGGGCCCACGACGCGGGCTTCTTCTCACAGGTGTTAGAGCGCCGGGAGCTCGTCGATGACGAGTACGAGCGCCTGACCGACGAACTCACGCTGACGAACTGGTTCGTCTCGACGGCGGGGGCCGACGACTTTTTCGCCGACCCCGAAAAGGGTCTCATCGACCGGACCCTCGACCCCGACCAGTACCGGGTCACGTTCTGCATCGTGTACGACCCCCGACGGGACCTCGTGTTCAAAATCGAGGCCCCCTACGCCTTCACCGAGGACGAGGAGACGCGCCGGAAAATCGAGCGCCAGATTCTCAAGGAGATAGCGACCCGTCGCGGCCCGCCACTCGCCATCTCGAAGGCCGACGAACTCGCCAAAATCGACCGCGGGAGCGCGAGTTCGCTCGTCAAGTCGTTCGAGGAGTCGCTCGACACGGAGTTGGACGACAACTACAACGCGATTCGCTGGGGGAAAAATTACTGACGATTGCCGTCTCCGTTACTGCGGTTCCGCGGTCTCGGTTTCGGACTTCTCGACGGTTAGCTCCACGTCCACGGGGTCCACGCCGATGCGCGCGAACTGGGTCCTGACGTGTTCGCGGGCCGCCTCGGTCGCCTGGTCCTTCGTGTCGAAGCCGCGGGGCATCGGGGTCTCGAACGCGACGTTGACCTCCTCGCCGTTGACCTTCTGGATGGTCCCGCCGCTCTCGACCTGATAGAACTCATCGCAGACCCAGACGTAGGGGGCGTCCTCGTCGGGCGCACCCTTGAACCGCGGCGCGCGCTCGCCACGCTCGTACAGCGTCCCGGTCAGGGTCGTCCCTCCGGCTTCGCCACGGATGAGTAGCATGGACGCCGATAGGATGTCAGGAGGTAAAAGGCGTGCGACTGATACTGTCGGCTGTAATCCTTTGAATAGCAGTACGCAGAAGACGAGGAGTAGAGCCGAGGGAACGTCTAGTCTCCGGCGGTGATTCTCACGTACTTACAGCCGACAGTATGAACAGACCGACCCCGGACGAACGCGACCGGACGGGAGGGAAACGTGTTTGTCGCAGGCGCGCATTGCCCGGAAACGATGACCGACCTCGGCGACTTCGAGAGCTTCGAGGGCGACGCCGACGCCTCCGAAGCCGACGACCCGACTCCGGACGCCCCCGACGCCGACGACATCGCTTCCGAGGGCGCGACACCGAACACCGCTGACGGCGACTCCGCAGTCGCGAGTTCGACTGCGGACGACGACCGCTTCGAGCGGATGGACCCCGAACCGGTCGGTACCGACCGGGGCATCGGCACGCTCTCGGCCGCCGACGGCCTTCGAATCGGGGAGGACGACGACGACACCCGCATCCGGGCGTACGTGACCGCGGACAACCGTGAGGACGTGCGCGTCGGCAAGTATCTCCTCGCGCCGTATCCGGACGGCGAGAAGCTGTTCTGTCGGATTTCCGGACTCGCGTACGAGCAGGAGTACCTCGTGGACGACGCGACCGAAATCCACTCGAAGCGCGCGATGCGCCGCGACGACATCGAAGAGACCGACTACAAACTGCTGGCGACGCTGGAACCCGTGGCGGTTCTCTACTCCGACGACGGCGAACTCAAGCGCCGGATGACCGACCGCGTACCCAAGCCCAAGACGGTCGTCCGGCAGGCCGACGACAAGGCCGAAATCAAGACCGGCCTCAAAATGCCCGAGGACGGCGTGTTTCTCGGTCACCTCTCGGTCGGGGGTGAGAAGGTCCGGACCGCCGCCGAACCGCCGACTATCGACTACCGACTCAAGGACGACTACGCCGACGGCGACCCGCTCGTGTTCCGTCACACACTCGTCGCCGGAGGCACGGGGTCGGGGAAAACCCACGGCGCGAAGAACGTGCTCCGGCAGTTCCTCGCCGAGGAGCGCCGGTACGACATGGAGGACGGCGCGGAACGCCGGGCCGCCGTCGTCCAGTTCGACCCGCAGGACGAGTACGCCCAGATGCACGACGACAATCCAGACGTGACCGACGCCGACCGCCGAGCGTGGGAGCGAGAAGGAGTCGCCCACGGCGGCCACGAGGACACCGTGGCGTTCGTGCCGAAAATCGACGGGAGCGACTACAACGCCAGCCACCACCGCGCCGAGCAGGTCGAGTTCACCATCCCGTTCTCGATGGTGCAGGGCGCACCGTGGCTCATCGCTGGCGCGAGCCTCAACGACAATCAGTACAATGCGCTCCAACTGCTGCTCGAACGCTTCTTCGACCAGTACGGGAGGTCGGGTGCGTACGGCGACTTCGTGAACTTCATCGACGACCCCGCGCTCCGCGAGGAACTCGACGAGTCGGGGCGCGTCCACGAAGCCACCTACGACGCGGTCAAGCGCCGCGTCATCAGCACGACGTTCAGCAACGTCTTCGACCAGGACGCCCGGCCCATCACCGACCAGATAAAGAAGTTCGTGCGGGCGGGCGGTCTGACCGTGGTGCCGACCTACCACCTCAACGACTCGCGGGCGACCGAAGTGGTCGTACTGGCGCTGTCGAGTCTGCTCGTAGACCAGAAACTGTCGAACTCGCCCCACTACGACCGCATCAAGGAGACGCCCCTCGTGGTCGGGATGGACGAGGCCCACAACTTCCTGACCGACGCCGACAGCGTGCAGGCCCGGAAGGTCATCGGGAAGTTCACCGAAGCCGCAAAGCAGGGCCGCAAGGAGCGACTCGGCCTGTTCCTCATCACCCAAGACCCCCAGGACATCCACGACGCGGTGTTCAAGCAGATAAATACCACTGTCGTGTTGAATCTAGGTGACGAGGACGCCATCAAGAGCGTCAACATCCCCTCGGAACTGGAGGGGAAGGTGCCGTACATGGAGAAGGGCCAGATGGTGGTCTACTCGCCGGACAACTCCGAACCGGTCGAAATCACCGGCCTGCCGAAGTGCGTGACGAAACACGGTCGGGAGTAACGCGATTCGGGCGGCGCGTGCGCCGCCCGAATCGCGAACGAGTCGCCGAAGTTCTCAGATTTCGAGAACTGCCTGTACACTTAAACAACGGACGTGCGTACGTTCGCGCATGGGTAAGACGATACTCGTCCCCATCGACGGCTCAGAGCAGTCCGAGACCGCGCTCGAATACGCGCTCTCCGAGTTCCCCGACGCCGACATCACCGTGCTGAACGTCTTCGACCCCATCGACGCGGGGTACGACGCGCCGGTCGGGATGCCCGGCGGGTCTCAGGAGTGGTACGAGAACGCCAAAGAGCAGAGCGAGGCGCTGTTCGAGAACGCCCAGCGAACCGCCGACGAACACGGCGCGACCCTCGACACCGCGACCGAGATGGGCCGCCCGGCAGGCGTCATCGTGGAGTACGCGGGCGAGGAGGAGTTCGACCAGATAATCATGGGGAGTCACGGTCGGTCGGGCGTCTCCCGAATCCTGCTCGGGAGCGTGGCCGAGACGGTGGTCCGGCGCGCGACGATGCCCGTGACGGTGGTTCGGTAAGACCACTTTTCGGGAGGATGGTCTAATAGCGAGACAGCGCGCGAAGCGCGCGCACTACCGATTGTACCGCGAGCGAAGCGAGCGACTTTTTTGGTCCAGATTTTTGCGCCGAGCGGTTCTCGGAGCGGTCGAACGACGTTCGACCGCTCCGAGAACCCGAGGCGTAAAAAGGTGGTCTCAGAAGATGTTCGCCTGCCGATAGACGCTGATGCCTTCGTTCGTAATCGCGTAGGGCTTGATTTCCCGGGAGTGGTTCGCGTCCCGAATCTTCTGAATCTCGACCGCGAGTCGCGTCTCTCGAAAGTCGTCGCCCGCCCGGATGTAGCGCAGAATGAACACCGCGTCCACGAGGTACTCGATGATGCCGTGTCGGGAGGCGTAGGCGCTGTCCTCGCTGGCCTCGCTGGTGAGCATCGTCGTCACGCCCGCCCGTTTCAGGCTCTTGGTGAAGTCGTACACCTCGTTTCTCCGGGTGGCTCGGTCGTCGTACATCATCTCCAGCAGCGAGACGGAGTCGAGGACGAGTCGAGACGCCCCGAACTCCTCGACCAGTCGAGGCAGGTCGTTCCGGATGCTGGTCAGACTGTTCGCCATCTCGATGGGGTCTAAATCGATGACCGCGAGTCGCCCGTCGGCTTCGTACTCGTCGAACGCCCACCCCTTCTCAGTCGCGGTGTTGACGATGCGGTCGCGGCTCTCTTCGAGGGTGATGAACACCGCGCTCTCCCCCGCTTCGAGCGCCTCGTGGAGGAACTGAAGCCCGAACGTCGTCTTGCCGGTCCCGGCCGACCCGACGGTCGTGATGAGCGACCGCTCGGGCACCCCGCCCTGAATCATGCTGTCGAGACCTTCGATGCCGATGTCGATGCGCGGAATCGCCGACTCGAACTCCTCCTCGTCGAACTCGGTCTCCTCGAACGGCTGGCCACCTCCCATCCCGAAGTCGTCACCGCCGCCCATTCCGAAGTCATCGCCGCCGCCCATTCCGAAGTCATCGCCACCGCCCATTCCGAAATCGTCGCCGCCGCCCATTCCGAAATCGTCGCCGCCGCCCATTCCGAAGTCGTCGTCCCCACCGGCCTCCCCCATCCCGAATCCGGCGTCCGAATCGGCGCTCGACCCGCCGCTCGGGGTGCCGCCGCTCGGAGCGTTCTGAAACGCGGTGGCGAAGTCGTCCTCGAACAGTTCGTCGTCGCCGTCGTCGGGTTCGGGGTCGAAATCGTCGTCGGTGTCGAAGTCGGGGGCGGAGTCCTCATCGGAGAATCCGCGGTCGGTCGAATCCCCGGCGGTATCCGAATCGTCGGTCTCGCTCGGTGATTCGGTCGTCGCCTCGGATTCCGATTCGGATTTGAGGTCGGTCGTCGCATCCGCTTCGAGTTCCGAGTCGGCTTCGGCGTCGCTCGCCGCCGGTTCGGACTCCGAATCGCCCGACTCCGCTTTCGCGTCGTCGGATTTTGCGTCCGTTTCGTCGTCCTCGTCTTCTCGGAGCGCACGCTCGAACCAGTCGTCGTCGCTCACGTCGTCCACCTCCGCGGGAGTCGAGCGCGCGTCGTCATGTGGAACACCTCGGACCCCCCGCATTTGAATGTTTCTCGGCGCGGGCGCTCGAATCGCGAGCGATTCGAGCGCCCGCGCGTTGCCGTCGCAATTGGAATCACTGTCACGACAAGCGAAGGGTAGTTACGGAACGACGCCGACGTGACGCATATGAAAGCCGCGCTCATCGTACTCGACGGGTGGGGACTCGGAAGCGACGACGGCGGCCGAAACGCCGTCGAGGCCGCGGAAACGCCGAACTTCGACCGACTGGCCGAGACCGGGGCGTACGGCACCCTCACGGTGTCGGGTCGGCGAGTCGGCCTGCCCGAGGGCCAGATGGGCAACAGCGAGGTCGGCCACCTCAACATCGGCGCGGGCCGGGTGGTTCGACAGGAGTACACCCGAATCACCGACGCCATCGAGGCGGGCGAACTCGGCGACAATCGGGCCATCGACTCGGCGTTCGAGTACGCCCGAGAGAACGACGGCCGGGTCCACTTCCTGGGTCTCGTCAGCGATGGCGGCGTCCACTCCGACCAGAAGCACCTCTACGCGCTCATCGAGTTGGCGGCCGAGCGTGGCGTCGAGGCCGTGACTCACGCCTTCACCGACGGACGAGACACCCCGCCCAAGAGCGGCGCGGGCTACCTCGCGGAGTTACGGGAAGTCATCGACCGCGAGGGCACCGGCGACGTGGCGACCGTCTCGGGGCGGTACTACGCGATGGACCGCGACCAGAACTGGGAGCGCACCAAGCGCGCCTACGACGCCATCGTGGAGCGCGAGGCCGACCACACCGCCGAAACCGCGGTCGAAGCGGTCGAGCGGAGCTACGACCGGGGCGACACCGACGAGTTCGTGGACCCGACGCTCGTGGCGGGCGGTCCCGCACTCGATGCCGGCGACAGCGCGCTCTTCTTCAATTTCCGGTCGGACCGCGCGCGCCAACTCACTCGGATGCTGGCCGACATCGACCCCGTCTGGGAGTTCGACACCGACCCGCCCGAGATTCTGCTCGCCACGATGACCGAGTACGACGCCGAGTTCGACCTCCCCGTGGCGTTCGCCCCTCACCAGCCGGAGGACACGCTCGGCGAAGTCCTCTCGGAGAACCGCCTGACCCAACTCCGCATCGCCGAATCCGAGAAGTACGCCCACGTGACCTACTTCCTGAACGGCGGGCGCGAAGTCGAGTTCGAAGGCGAACGCCGCGAAATCGTGGCGTCGCCCGACGTGCCGACCTACGATTTGAAGCCCGAGATGAGCGCGCCGGAAGTCACCGACACCGCGATTTCGGTCGTCGAGAGCGACGACCCCGACGTGCTGGTGCTGAACTACGCGAACCCCGACATGGTGGGCCACACGGGCGATTTCGACGCCGCCGTCGAAGCCGTCGAAGCCGTGGACGCCCAACTGGGCCGTCTCGTGGACGCTATCGAAAATGCTGGCGGGCATGTCCTCGTGACCGCCGACCACGGCAACGCCGACGACATGGGGACGCCCGACGACCCCCACACCGCCCACACGTACAACCCGGTCCCGTTCGTGTATCTCGCACCCGAGGACGAGGACGGCGTCTCCGCGCGCTCTGCGCGCGGAGACGCCGAGCGCACGCAGGGCGACCGCTCCGGCGGCAAGACGGTTCGCGAGGGCGGGTCGCTCTGTGACATCGCGCCGACGATGCTCGAACTCCTCGGGGTCGAACAGCCGAAGGCGATGACCGGCCGGACGCTGTTGAACTAAAAGGGATTATTTTAGGTACAAAGCTAATAATGCGAAGAGTCCAGCAAGTCCACTCCCAATAGCGATTGATGCGACAGCACTCTCACCATTTTCGAGGGTGGCAACCACTATCATTATTAATATAGGAATTGGTGTAGTAGCTGCAAACTGTGGATGCTCCGAATAAAATCCTAAATAATGGGAGATTTTTATGGATAGAAGGAGAACAATTATTGCTAAAAACAGGTAAAATATTGAGATATGTTTAGAAGTAGTCCATATATAGTAGTTGCCAAGTAGTATAAGTACGATACTTAAGATGGCGGATAGATAGATATCTCGTTTTATCATACCATGATATCCACGCCAGAAGCATAAATCTCTTACCCCATATAATATTATAATATTATATTATTTATAATAAAATTAATTCGGCGGACAATATTAAAAACGACTGGTCTCGCAATCGGTGGGGTTGGTTTTACTGGAACGGCTCTCGCAAAAGGCGAAAAGAAAAAAGGGACACGGGCTAACAGACCCGAGTTTTCTGTGTTGGCTGAAGATAGCCAATCTGGACTCTACACAGCAAAAAGCGAAAACGAAATCACCATCTATCGGATTGACGAGTCCAAGGGTGGTCAAGTTATCAAGACACCAGTTGGTGATGTTACCAACATAGAGTCAATCACTGCATCAGACACAAAGACGGTTGATGTCGAATGGTCCGACGTTCAGACTCAGAGTGTTAGTACACAAGACGTGACGACGCAGGGCCCAGGCGTGTCAGTCGTTGATCGGTCTAAGGAAATTGACCGCACCATCGGCGGTTGTAAGACTGACAGTGACTACCGTCACCAGTACAACGGTATCACATTTACTCTGAGTGAGCCTGCTGATGTTGTCGGTAAGGCAACAATTTCAGAAGCCATCGGTGCCCTCGGTTTGTACTATCTCGGAACGGGCCCCGTCGGTGCCCTTATCAGTTCGTTGGCAGCCATCGCGGCGGCAGCCATTCTCTCGCTGTTCACCGGTCGAAATTACACTGTCTGCGCGAAAGACGGGTACATTGACTGGGAAGGTGGCTACTCGCCGCAGATCAACGGCGTCGTCGCCAACAGCTACGATGCTTCCGCATCGTCAACTACGGACATCGCGTTCGTCCCGGACGTTCACATGGGCGGTGACCACGAAATCAGTGATGATATAGCCCACGACAATCCGTGGCAAAAGTAGAATAGCACGAACCAGTCTGTTCACACCGTTTTATTATTTTTGTATCTCTGAAGGGATTTGGTAGCTCAAGGAGAGAAGTTCCAACTCTATGGATTATAATCTAACCGATAGCCCTCGATTCGAGTCCGAACGCATTTGTTCGACCGGGACCGAACAACGCGGTATGCTCTTGCCACTTCACGTCGGAATCGGACACCCGAGCCTCGTCTGGATAGCCGCGAGCGCGATACTCGCGTTCGTCGCGGGTCTCGTCGTCAATCTCTACCGGTCGTCGGGCGACGACGCGCCCGCGCCGTCCGCTCCCGAGAAGAAGGCCGAGTAGCCGCCCTTTTCGCTGTCGTCTCACCGACGGTCGTACACCACGTCGCCGTCCACCACGGTCAGCGCCACGTCGATGTTCTCGATGTCGTCGGGATGCTCCCACGGCGACCGCTCCAGCACCGTGAAGTCGGCCCTTTTGCCCGTCTCGATGGTTCCGAGTCGGTCTTCGTCGAAGCCCGCGTAGGCCGCGCCGAGCGTGTACGCGCGGAGCGCCTCGGTGACCGAGAGGCGCTGGCGCTCGGCGGGCGCGTTGACCGCCCAGTGGACGCCGAGCAGCGGGTCGAGCGGCATGCAGTCGCTCCCGAACGCGAGGTTCGCGCCCGCCTCAAGTAAGTCGGCGAAGCGGTTCGACCGCTCGCGGCGCTCGGTGCCGAGTCGGGCGTCGTAGAGGCCGCCCTCGTCGGCCCACTTGAGGAAGTTGGGCTGGACCGACGCGACGACGCCCGACTCGGCGAAGTAGTCGAGCGCGTCGTCGTCGGTGAGTTCGGCGTGTTCGACCCGGTGGCGGGCCGCGCCGGGGTCGTCGGTGTCGTCGTAGGCCGAAAGCACCTCCCGGACCGCCTCGTCGCCGATGGCGTGGGCGGTGAGTTGGAACCCGGCGTCGTCGCCCGCGGCGACGAACTCCCGGAGTTCGTCGGGTGCGACGACCCACTGGCCGGTCGCGTCACCGTCGGTATCACTCTCATTCTCGGCCTCGGGGGCGTCGGCGTAGGGTTCCGAAAGCTTCGCGGTTCGGCCGCCGAAGCTCCCGTCGGTGAACGTCTTGACGCCGCCCATCTGGACGAACTCCGACCCGTGATTCGTTCGGAGACCGATTTCGGTGAGCGCGTCGAGGTGATCCGACCAGTAGTTGATGCGGACCCGGAGCGAGAGGTCGCCGTCGAGTTCCATCTGGCGGTACACTTCGGGGTCGCGGGAGTTCCGGACCATGTCGTGGACGCCCGTGACGCCCCTGCTGTTGGCGTCGTTCTGAGCGGCTTCGAGGAGGTCTCGGGTCTCGGCCGCGTCGGGTTCGATGGCGTCGTAGAGCACGTCGAGCGCCTCCTCCACGATGACGCCGGTGGGTTCGCCCCCCTCGGTCTGGACGTCCTCGTTGGGCATCGCGTCGGCGTGGCGGTCGAGCGCGACGGAGTTGACCGCCGCGGTGTGGAGGTCCTCGCGGAACGCCGCGACGGGCCGGGACTCGCTCACCCGGTCGCAGTCTTCGCGGGTGAGATACCGAGACTCGTCCCACGTGCTCTCGTCGTAGCCGAAGCCGAGAATCCAGTCGCGGTCCTCGTTCGCGGCGTCCGCGAGGAGTTCGACGCAGTCGTCGGGCGACTCGGCCGCCGAGAGGTCGGCGTGGACGAGCGACCGCCCGACGTTCCGGAGGTGGGTGTGGGCGTCGATGAACCCCGGCAGGAGGACGCGCCCGCCGAGGTCGATGACATCAGTCTCGACACCGTTCAAGAAGTCGAGTTCGTAGGCGTCTCCGACTCGGACGATTTCCCCGTCCCGGACCGCGACCGCCTCCGCGGTGTCGTCGCCGTCGGTGAGGGTGTGAACCGCCGCGTTCGTGAGTAGGAGGTCTGCTGCCGCTGTCATACCCGAGACGTGCGGTGGCAAGGCGATAACCGTTGGGGAACCGGCGGCCGCAGGAAAGTCGAGACGAGCGAAATAGACGGGACGGTGTGAACGGCGGCCTACCGCGTCACCGCCGAGAGGGTGACGTACCGGCCGTCGGTCACCTCGACCTCGTAGCCGGAGAAGGGGAATCTCGTCGTGCCGCCGATTCGCGGAGTGCCGTCGTATCTGTCGGCGAAGATGGCGTCGAGCGCGTCGGGGTCCACGAAGTCCGCGAGGGGGTCCATCCTCGCGGGGTCGGCGTTCGCCGCGTCGGCGACCGCCGCGATTACGGCCTCGCTCACGCGTTCGCCGTCCGCAACGTCGTATCTGAGCGTCGATTCGGTACTGTGACCTGTCGTTTCGTTCTCTATCATGTATTTCCACGGACGGTCGAAAGCCGCCGGAGAGTCCTCGCCGGAGGTTCGGTACCGACCGGCCTACCCCCGACGGTTCGCTGCTGAACGGGTTTATAAGGAATGCCTCGTCGGACGTGTCTCGAACTCCGTTATTCGACCAGCGCGGCCCCGACCAGATTTCGAAGCCCCCGGCGGAGGCGCTTCGAGACCGCTCGCGACGAGATGCCGAACTCCTCGCCGAGGGCTTCGAGCGTCGTCCCGCGCGGGTCGTCGAAGTATCCGGCTTCGAACGCCCGGAGAAGCGTCTCGCGCTGCTCGTCGGTCAGGCCGTACTGCTCGCCCGCCTCGAACTCCATGAGGGTGTGAATCCAGTTGAGGCGGAGGTCGATGTCGTTGTCGGCGCAGTACTGCTGGAGGGCGGCGACCGCCTCGTGGTCGGGCGACCGGAGCCGGAACAGCCAGATGCCGTCCTGTCGCCGGACCTCCAGCAGGGTGGCGTCCGACGCCAGAATGCCGTCTATCAGGCCCGGTTCGGTGGTCCAGACCGCCTCGACCAGCGCGCCGTTTTCCACCCGGTCGAGGACCGCGATGCGGTCGATTCCCGGATTCGTCTCGACCGACTTCACGAACGCCTCGATGTCGTCGCCCCACACCCAGAAGAACGGCATCACGCCGTTTCCGGTCGGGACGATGCGTTCGAGTTCGACCTGCATCTCCGGGGTTGCGGACAGAGTCTGCCCGAGGGGGAAGTCATCGACGGGAACCGCCAACTCCGCGATGACGCTCATTTCGGTGACGTTCGGGGCGATTACGTAAGGAGGTTTTGGCGACCGAGCGCGGCCGTGGGGCCCCCGCGGGGGGGGCCCCGCCCCCCCCCGGGGGGGGCCCCCCCCCCCGGCCCCGTCGGCACCACA
>NZ_ML974130.1:727816-771825 GCF_004143485.2 Halorussus amylolyticus
GGCGCCGGGGGGGCCCTCCCGTGTTGGTGGTGGGGCCCCCCCCGCCCGGCGGCCCCCCCCGGGGGGCCCCCCCCGGCCGCGCTCGGGTGGCGAACCGCCCACCGTGCCGCTTTCGGAACCACTATGCGCCGGGCGGGCAAAGCGCTCGCCCATGAATCGGATTATCGGCGACCGCGACCTGTCCGACACCCCCTTCTCCCCCGAACAAGCCCGCGAGGTGTACCGCGATATGGTACGCGCTCGCGCGTTCGACGAGCGCGCGCTCGCGCTCCAGCGCCGCGGGTGGATGAGCAGTTGGCCGCCTTACCGGGGCCAAGAAGGGTCGCAGGTGGGCGCGGCCGCCGCGCTCGAAGACGACGACTGGCTGTTTCCGACGTATCGGTCGAACGCGATGCAAATCGCGCGCGACGTGCCGATGAGCGACATTCTGCTCTTCCGGCGGGGTCGCCCCGAGTTCGAGTCGGGCCACGACGTGCCGAACTTCCCCCAAGCCGTGCCAATCGCGACCCAGATTCCCCACGCCGCGGGCGTCGGCATGGGAATCGACTACGCCCAGAGCGTGAAAGGCGACGACGGAAACGAGGCCGCGCTCTGTTACTTCGGCGACGGCGCGACCAGCGAGGGCGACTTCCACGAGGGCCTGAACTTCGCGGGCGTCTTCGACTCGCCGGTCGTCTTCTTCTGTGAGAACAACGAGTGGGCCATCAGCCTCCCGCGACACAAGCAGACCGCGAGCGATTCCATCGCGGTAAAGGCGCAGGCCTACGGCTTCGAGGGCGTGCAGGTGGACGGCAACGACCCCCTCGCGGTCCGGGAGACGGTCGCGGAGGCGCTCGAAAGCGCGCGGAACGGCGACCCCGTGCTGGTCGAGAGCCTCACGTACCGCCAGGGCGCACACACCACCAGCGACGACCCGAGCCAGTACGAGGAGACCCGCGAGGAACTCCCGGAGTGGCGGACCGCCGACCCGCTCGAACGCTACGAGGAGTACCTCCGCGAGCAGGGCGCACTCGACGACGAGTTCGTGGAAGAAGTCGAAAACGAGACCGACGCCGAACTCGACGAAGCCGTCGAGCGCGCCGAGTCGGTCGAACCCGGCGACCCCCACGACGTGTTCGACCGGGTGTACGCCGACCTGCCGCCGAACCTCCGCGACCAGAAGGCGTGGCTCGACTCGTTCCTGACCGACCACGACGTGCAGGAAGTAGACGACTGAGCGACAGCGCGTAGGCAGACCGTTCTAATCGAGCGCCATGTACGTCTTGGTGTCGGCCACCCCGTCCATCCCGGAGATGTCCGAGGACGACGCGTGAAGCACGTCGTACACCTCGTCGGCGTCGGCCTCCGCGATGATGTCGAACTCGCCCGCCACGACGTGGGCCTCGGAGATGTGGTCCAGCGTTCGAACCGATTCCAAGAGGTCTTCGGAGCGCCCGGCCGCGGTTTTCACCATGATAAACGCGTGAACCATCGTACCGTGTGGTTCAGTACCATGCGAGAAAAACCTTTGGGGTGGAGTAACATTATTGAGTGCGTCCCGCGTAACGTGTGCCATGCGATTCGTTATTATCGGCTCCGGACGGGTCGGACTCCGGACGGCCCGCGTCCTCCGCGACGAAGGTCACGAGGTCGTCCTCGTCGAGAGGGACCCCAACAAGGTCGAGCGCGCCCGCAACGACGACTTCGAGGTTATCGAGGGCGACGGCGCGACCGAGGCGGTGTTGGAGCAGGCCGACCTCGAAACCGCCGACGCGGTCGGCGCGCTCACCGGCGACCTCAACGTCAACTTCGCGGCGTGCATGGTCGCGAAACACTACGGCTGTCGGACCATCCTCCGCATCGACGAGGACTACCGCGAGGACATCTACCGGAAGTTCGCCAGCGACGTGGACGAGGTGGTGTACCCCGAGCGACTGGGAGCCATCGGCGCGAAAAACGCCCTGCTCGGCGGGAACATCCGAGCCATCGCCGACATCGCCCAGAGCCTGCAGGTGGTCGAACTCACGATTACCGACGACTCGCCGGTGAAGGGCTACTCCATCAGCGAACTCTCGACCCCGGCGAACTCCCGGATTCTGGCGTTCGGCAAGAAGGGCGAGCGGATGGGGATTCCGCTCTCGGACGACTCGCTCGAAGTCGGCGACCGACTCGCGGTGCTGGCCGATTTCGACGTGTTAGAGGACGTGCGACAGATTATCGTGGGCGACGCCGCCCGCGCGGACGGCGCGAAACTGACTGCGGACACCGGAGGCAACTGACATGGTTACTGCATACGTCATGGTCAAGGCGAACACGGGCGAGGCGGACCGACTCAAAAGCGAGATTCTCGACATCGACGGCGTGGCCGACGCCCACATCGTCGCGGGCGACGTGGACATCATCGCCAAACTCGACGTGGATTCGCCCGCCGACGTGAAGGCTATCGCGGCCGACGGGATTCAGAACGTCCAGGGTGTCGAGGACACCCAGACGTACATCGCGATGGATTAGGAGCCACGGCGGGTCACAGCGGAGGTCCACCGGAGGGACTGTCCCCGTGCCCGCCCGAGTCGTCCTCGTCGTAGTTCTGTGTCGCTCGCTCCATCAGACTCGCCGCGGGGTCGCGGTAGTCGTATCCGGGAATGATTCCCTGCACCCACGTTCCTTCCACGTAATCCACGACGGCCTTGGCGTCCTCGGCCGCGCGCTCGGGGTCCGCGCGCTCGAACTCCACGGTCACGACCACCTCGTCGCCCTCGCGCTCGATTTCGGGCGGGGAGGCCGCGTCGGTCTCGACGACGGTGTGAGCGTCCGAGAGTCGGAGTTCGAGCGTCTCGAACCACCCGGTCTCGACGACTTCGGCGACGGTCTCGCCCTCGACCACCGCGTCGAGGACGGGCGTTCGGACGACGACACGGTAGTCGCGACCGTCCGACGCCGACTCGTCGTCTTCGGCGGTTACGACGCCTTCGAAGGGCGTCGTGGTCGTCTCGTACTCGCTGTCGTCGGTCTTCTCGAACGCCGGGTGCTGGCGGAAGGCTCGGTCGATGTTCTCGGCAGTCATTTGATTCTCGGTAGGTGATTCGGAGGAATGTGGGTTTCGACTGTGGTTTGGGCTTGGTCGGCCAATCAACGTCGGTGGAGTTGCAGTCTGTGATGCGGTGCTGTTGCGGTTGCGGTGCGGTGCTGTTGCGCACTCAGCCACTCACTGCGAGCGAACGCAGTGAGCGAGCAGGCCAAGGAACCCTCGACTGAGCAGCGAGGCGGCTTCGCCGCCTCGTCCGCGAGGGAGGGGGTGACGCAGGCTTTTTGGTCGAGCTTTTTATCGAGCGGCGGTCGCCGTCGGCGACCGCCGCTCGCAATAAAAAGGTCGTATGCGAGGGATGGGATTCGAACCCATGGACTCCTACGAGAGCGGGTCTTAAGCCCGCCGCCGTTGGCCAGGCTGGGCAACCCTCGCGCGACTCGGGGTTGTCGGTTGGTCAAGAAGTGGGTTTCGGTATCGGAGACAGTTCTTAGGCCAGATTTCGGAATCGCGTATCGAATTGGAGTCACGGCGTGCAGCTAGCTACTCCCGATACCTATGAAAGACCGCACAGCACCGCGCCCCGTTCCTCCCCGCGTGCGAGCGCACAAGGCGCTCGCGGCGCGTCCTGCGCTGAAAGTCTCACCTGCTGACACGAGGGTTTAAATACGAAACCGAAACCAACTCGGAGTGGACGTTTCGCGCGGTTGCGGGCAGATAGATAGCACCTCGGCTGTCACGGTCGATGACCTCGTAACCGCCAGTCCGACTAACCCGAAAGGGCTGAGCCCCACAATGAACGACAGTGGTTCGTCTATCCACGAGACAGCGCGCCTACGGCGCGCACACCAATGTCTGTACCGCTCGGCGCAAAAAGGTGGGTCTTGACTAACCCGAAAGGGCTGAGCCAAAACGATGAGCGCCTGCGCTACTCGTGGATTTCGACCGATTCGAGGATTACGTCTTCGCGGGGCTTGTCGTTTCGGCCGGTCTGGACGTTCCCGATTTCCTCGACCACGTCCATCCCGTCGATGACCTCGCCGAAGACGGCGTGGCGGTCGTCGAGGTGCGGCTGGGCGTCGAGCGTGATGAAGAACTGCGAGCCGTTGGTGTCGGGGCCGCTGTTCGCCATCGAGAGCTTGCCCGGTCCGTCGTGGCGGAGTTCGGGGTGGAACTCGTCTTCGAACTGGTAGCCGGGGCCGCCCCGTCCGGTGCCGGTCGGGTCGCCGCCCTGAATCATGAAGCCGTCGATGATTCGGTGAAAGAGCACGTCGTTGTAGAGCGCATCGCCTCGGATTTCACCGGATTCGGGGTCCTCCCACGTGGTCGTGTCGGGCGCGGGGTCGTCGTTGGCGGCGGGGTCGTGTTCCGCCAGATTGACGAAGTTCTCGACCGTCGTGGGCGCGCGCTCGTCGAACAGTCGGACCTTGATGTCGCCGTGATTCGTGTGTAGCGTCGCGGTTAGCTCGTCTGCCATGGTTCCGGAAAGGGCATCCGGGTAGAAAACCCTGCCGGAGACCGCACATTGAACTGTCGCGCCCGAAAGGGACGCGTATGGAACACACGACCGAGCGCGTCACCCTCGCCCGCCTCCCCTCGGGCGTCGAAATCGCGACGACAGTCCACACCTACGACGGCACCGACGACGGCCCGACCGTCTACGTGCAGGCCGCCCAGCACGGCCGCGAGGTGAACGGAACCGAGGCCCTGCGACGAGTCCACGACCACCTGCTCGACACGGACCTTGCCGGGCGAATCGTCGCGGTGCCGGTGGCCGACCCGTTGACCTTCGACCACGTCTCGTACACGACGCCCGAACAGCTCGACAGCGTGAACCCCAACATGAATCGGGTCTGGCCGGGCGACCCCGAGGGCACGCTCCACGAGCGCATGGCCGCGAGCCTGTGGGAGTACGCGACCGACGCCGACGCCATCGTGGACCTCCACACCGGGAGTCCCAACTATCTGACCCACGTGGTGTTCATGGAAGGCGACGAGGAGTCCCGCGACCTCGCCGAAGCGTTCGGCACCGACCTCTTGCTCTCGGAGGAGGCCAACGACGACGCCGACGCCGAGTGGGCGGCCCGCGACTTCGGCGGGAAGCTCCGCGTCGCGGCGACAAACGAGGGAATTCCGTCCATCACGCCCGAGCTCGCCCACAGCAAGCAAATCGTGGAGGACGCGGTCGAGACCGGCGTCGTCGGGACGCTCAACGTCTTCCGTCACCTCGGTCTGCTCGACGGTCCGGTCGAGGAAAACGGCGACCGCGAACTCGCGCGAAATCACCTCGGACGCGTCACCGCCGACGACTCGGGGCTGTTCCGCGCGAGTCCCGACCACGCGATTGGCGACGAAGTCGAGGAAGGCGAGCATCTCGGCACGCTGTACGACCCGACCACGTTCGAGGTGCTGCAGGAGGCCTGCGCCGACAGGGACGGCATCCTCTACTCGCTCGCCCAGGAGGCGACGGTGACCGCGGGCGGGACGCTGTTGAACGTCGCGTGGCGGCGCGAGTAGTTCGATTCTTCGAACCGAGCAGTGAAACGCCTCACCAGATATACGAGAATAGACCTATCACACCGGCGGACTGAGAGTTCTTATCGATGGGAACCGAACTTTCTCGCATGTCGGTATCTACAACTGCAACGAATTCACCCTCAGCGATGACGCGGTGGGTGCGCGGGCTGTGGGAGTACTACCGGGAATACACGCACACCGCGGTCCACGCGGCGGCTACGGCGGCACTCACCGGATTCGGGCTACTCGCCTTCATCGACCCGCTGTTCGTCGTAATCGCGCTTGGTGCGTACGTCTTCCCGCCCGTCGCCTTGTACAGTCTCGGTACCGACGTCGGAACTCGGTCGTCTCCGGCCGCGGAAACCTCCGTCCGAGCGGAGTCCGGGACGAACGCTGACAGCGATTCGGACTCGGATACGGACACCGACGACGGAGACACTGACTCCGATGGCGACGACGGAGATAGCGACTCCGATGGAAAGGACGCCGATGCGGACGGCGCGGACGCCGATGCGGATGGATAAGAATCGGTTTCCGGACGGCCGTAACCGCGTATGTTAGCGTGCCTCAGTCGAAGCTCCGAACGGTCTCGGCGACGACCTCCACGCCGATGTCGAGCGAGTCCTCGTCGATGTCGAAGTACGCGGTGTGGTGGCCCGCGACGTTGCTCGCGCCGATGCCGATGTAGGTCGCCTTCCCGCCTTCTTCTTGAACGCGCCGAATGAGATACGAGGCGTCCTCGCTCCCGCCGAAGTCCTTGCGCTCGCGGACGTCTTCGACGCCCGCGACGTTCGGAGCCGCGTCCATCACGCTCTCGACCACGTCGTCGTCGGCGACGAAGGTGGTCGTCTTGCCGTAGAGGCTTGTCGTCACGTCAACGTCGTGCATTCCGGCGGCGTGTTCGAGGATGCGCTCGGCCTTTTCGAGCATGTACTCGTTGAGTTCGGCGGTCCGGCCCCGGACCTCGACGCGCATCGTCGCCTCCTCGGAGATGACGTTCTGGGCGTTCGGCGAGTGGACCCTGCCCACGTTGATTCGGGTCGTTCCCTTCTCGTGGCGCGGGATGGCGTAGAGGTTCTGAATCGCGGTCGCGGCGGCCTGGAGCGCGTTTCGCCCCTCGTTGGGTCGCCCGCCCGCGTGGGCGGGTTCGCCCTCGAACGTGGTATCGAGTTTGGCGTTCGCCAAGGGGCGCTCGTAGCTGGCGACCACGGTGCCGGTGTCGAGTCCGAGTCCGAGGTGGAGCGCGAGCAGGTAGTCCACGCCGACGAGGTGGTCGGTCTCGCTCATCGGCTTGCCGCCGCGACCGCCCTCCTCTGCCGGTTGGAAGAAGATTTTGAGCGTGCCGTCGAAGTCGCCGTTTTCGGCGAACTCGCGGGCGATGCCGATACCGATGGCGGCGTGGCCGTCGTGGGCGCAGGCGTGCATCTCGTCGGGGTGGGCGCTTCCGAATCCTTCGCGGGCGGGCCGGTGGTCGTCGTCGGTCGCCTCCGAGCGCGCCAGCGCGTCGATGTCTACGCGAATCCCCACGGTCGGGCCGCTTCCGTCGCCGAACTCGCGCTCGGCGACGAGACCGGAGATATCGCCCATCCGGTCGAGGTACTTCTCGGGCGCGCCCTCGTCTCGGGCGCGAGCTATCGCGGCCTCGATTTCGTCGTCGTCCGGGACGCCGAGGCGGGCGTCTTCGGCCACCGCGTCCGCGCCGAGATGCACGTCGTACCCCAGTTCGTCGAGTTCCTCGGCGAGAAGTGCGGTCGTCCGAAACTCCTTCCACCCGGCTTCGGGTCGGGCGTGAAGGTCGCGTCGAATCTCGGTCAGCGTCTGTTCGCGAAGGTCAGCCATGCCAGTACGAACGACGCCGTACGGACAAAGTGGTGGCGGTGTCGGCAATCGCGCGGATGGTCGAATCGCGAAGAATGGCGAAAAAGCGCAATCACAGAGGCCGCGTCCCGGATTACTTGCGCGCCGTGGTGTACAGCAGCGGCGCGACCACGAGGAGCGCGATGCCGAGGAACTTGAACTGGAGCGGGGCCATGCTCGACGGCGTGACGACGAACAACAGCCCGAACGTAATTGCGTTCAACGAGAGCACCTTTCGGGAACCGAGCGGGACGGCCGCCAGCACCGAAAGGACGAACAGCAGCAACAGCGCCTGACCGACGTTGTAGTCTATCAGGAAGTCGTCGATGAGGGGCAGTGGTACGAACTCGAACATCCTTGTTCGGAATTCGGCCCGAAATACCCTTTAAAGTTCCGCTATGCCGCGGTCGCTCGATACTTTCGCGAGAACCGAACGGTCGCCCCGTCGAGTCACTCGGCGCTTCCGTGAAAATCGAGCGGTCGAATCCAGATGTACCAGATGGCGACCATCGCGGTGAGATAGCCGGAGGCCCAGACCACACCACCGACTGCGGGGTAGCCCGCCGCACTCAGCGCGTAGTCGGCGAGTCCCGGCACGAACACGCCGATAGCGAGCGCGGCCCCGAATCGTACCTTTTCGGCTCGGCCCATCACCGACCACCCGCGCGTTCGATTACGCTCTCGGTTCCGGCCGTGCGTTCGGTCATGCGCCCGACTACGGATTCGAGCAAAGTCAACCGCACGGTTCGCGACGGAGCGACCGGATTCGAACGACATCAGATTCCCACTACCTAATCTATATATTAATAAACTTTTGGAATGATTTATATTGCGTGCGTGCCGGTATCCTCGCATGCGACGACGCACCTTCCTGTCGGCGCTCGCCGCCGTCGCGGGCAGTTCGGCCGCGGGAGTCCGATTCACCGACACGACCAGCGCATCGTCCGGACAGCTACCCGAACTCGCGTTCTATTCGACGTCGAGCATGGTGAACGAGAACGGCGGGGCGCTGACCGACGACTACTACGTTCCGGTGTGGGCCGAGGACACCGCCGAGAACAACGACGAGGATGGCGTGGGCGACGCCTACGTCTACGGTGACGACGAGCGAATCCCGCTGGTCGCGGCCGATTGGAACGTCGTCGGCTTCGGGTCGATGCTCGTGACCGACGCCGACGCGAACTGGCAGACCGGTAACGAGGAGTTCGTCCTGAACGTCTGGGACGACGCGCTCGGCGGGTCTGGAACCGTTCTCTGGGACGAGAGCCACGGCCAGTACTACGACCTCTCTCGGTTCTCGGCGTTCGAGTCGTACGCCGAGGACAACGGCTACACCGTGACCGCGACCGACGCGCTCGCGTCGGACCTCTCGGGCGCGGACGCCGCGGTCATCACCTCGCCAGCGAACACGTTCGCGTCGGACGACCTGAGCGCGCTCGGCGACTTCGTGGCGGACGGCGGCTGGCTGTTCCTCCACGACCAGTCGGACTACGGCAACTACGACGAGACCTCGAATCTCAACGACATCGCGGGGTACCTCGACCTCGGGTTCCGGTTCAACGACGACCAGGTCACCGACCAGATTCGGAACGCTGGCGAACCGTATCAGCCAGCCACCGAGCAGTTCGTCGCCGACTTCGACTACTTCGGCGACCGGGAGGGGCTGGGTCTCGACCCCGAGGAGACGTACGCCGTGACCGTCGAGGAGGTTCTCGACGGCGACACCGTGAAGGTTACCTTCGACGACGGGACGACCGAGAACGTCCGCATCCTCGGGACCGACACGGCAGAGACCGCCTCGAACAGCCAGTTCGAGCGCGTCCAGGAGTGGGAGGGCATCCAGGACACCGACTACCTCGAAGCCCGCGCCGACGACGCGACCCAGTTCGGGAAGGACGAACTCACCGTCGGCGGAACGGTGGACTTGGTCTTCGACGACAACGAGCCGGTTCGGGACGTTTTCGACCGAATCCTCGGCTACCTCTACTACGACAACACCGGCGACGGCAGTCGGGATACGAACTACAACTACCAGCTCGTGAAGGAGGGCCACGCGCGCGTATACGACTCCTCGTTCGCGATGCACTCGGAGTTCCTCGACGCCGAGCGGACCGCGCGGGCGAACGGAACCCAAATTTGGGCCAAGAGCGACCCCGACGCCTCCGAGGAGATACGCGACGACCCGGTCGAGGAGTTGTTCTTCCCGAAGACCGCGAGCGTCCGCACGACCGGGGGCGGACTCGGCGATTCGCGGGTCCCCGTCTACGCCGAGTCGTCGGCGACTCAGACCCTCGACGGCGGCCACGACTACGGTGACGGCGACCTCCCGCTGGTCGGAATCGACGACGAATCGGGCGTCGCGGTCGTCGGCGCGCCGTTCGTAGACGAGAGCTACGAGCAAGCGGAAGACTACGACGCCGACACGTCGGGCTACGGGAACTATCCGTTCCTGACGAACCTCGTAGACTACCTCGCCGACCCCTCGGGCGACGTGCTCGTGGACGGCGGTCACGGCCAGTTCGGCGCGCCCTACGGCCTGTCCGCCGAGGACGCCGCGTACTACCTGCGATACCTCGAAGGTCAGGACATCGGCTTGGAGGGCGTCAACGACCTGACTGCCGAGAATCTCGACCGCGGGCGCGCGCTCGTCGTCACGACGCCCGCGGAAGCGTTCACCGCGGACGAAATCGACGCCGTCAGTTCGTTCGCGGACTCGGGCGGCGCGGTCGTTCTCCTCGGAAGCGCGAACGCGTCGGCAGACGCGCGGAGTAATCTGAACGACCTCGCGGCCGAACTCGGAACCGACCTCCGACTCAACGCCGACCGCGTGACCGACGACACGAGCAACGTCAACGACGACGAGACCGTGCCAGCGACCGCCGCGTTCGACACCTCGTTCCCGCTGTTCGACGCGTACACCTCCGACACCGGCCCGGACTACTCGGTGTCCATCACCGAGATTCAGGAGGACGGTGAGACGACCACCGACGAGTACGTCGAGATTCGAAACGACGACACCGCTTCGCTCGATATGACGGGATGGACGCTCGAAGACGAGGCGGGCAACGCCTACGAGTTCCCCGAGGACTTCTCGCTCGATGCAGGCGCGACCGTTCGAGTCCACACTGGCGACGGCACCGACTCGGACACCGACCTCTACTGGGGTCGCGGGTCGCCGGTCTGGAACAACGACGGCGATACAGCCACCCTCTACGACGATTCGGGCACTCTCGCGGCAGAGCGGACCTACCCCACCGAGTCGTCGGACTGCGGCGAGACGATTTGCATCGCGGAGGTCAACGAGGACGGGTCGCCCCAAAACGAGGAGTGGGTCGATTTCGAAAACACGAGTTCGAGCGACCAAGACATGACCGGGTGGAGCGTCGAGGACGAGGCGGGCTACACCTACCAGTTCCCGGACGGCTTCGCGCTCGACGCGGGCGCGACCGTGCGACTCCACACCGGCGAGGGAACCGACTCGGACACCGACCTCTACTGGGGTTCGGGAAGCTACATCTGGAACGACGGCGGCGACACGGTGTTCCTCTACGACGACTCGGATGCGCTCCACTCGGAGTACAGTTACTGAGCGCGGCCGAGGGGCGAATTTCGGCGGCGAAGACGAGAACGGCGCTGAGAACGAGAACGATATCGAAAACGAGGACGGCGCGGGTCCTCGCCGGGCACTCGATGTTCGCTTCGACCCACGAGGGGGGAGGACGGGGGTGGACGAAACGGCGATGGTGGGTGGTGCGTGGCTCGTGGCGTGCGGGCGCAACGAGTCAGATGACAGGGTACCGCGTCCTCCGGGGTTCCGTTGGCGAAATGGTTTCGCACGCCACGTTTCGACCCAGACACCGCCCGTAGAAAAGGCTCGCTAATTGTTCAATATAGCTCTCGATACCCCTCCGGAATCCGTCCCGGAGTCCGCGCGCGGACGACCCGAGGGACCGCTCGGAGGCGCAGTTTTTTGACGAGCGCTGCCCACGGTCGGAGTATGAGCGCAATCACCTTCTTCGCCACGACGGATTTGGAGCGCATCCGCGACTTCTACGTCGAGACGGTCGGCGCGGACGTGTGGCTCGAACAGCCCGACTGCACGATTCTGAAGTACGACAATCAGCTGTTGGGATTCTGCGAGCGCGAGACGGCCGACACCGAGGGCATCCTGACCTTCGTTTTCCACGACCGCGAGGGCGTGGACGAGATGTACGAAATTTTGGCCGACCGAGCGCGTGGCGAACCTCACGAAAACGAGACATACGGCATCTACCAGTTCTTCGCCGACGACCCCGAGGGTCGGGCGGTGGAGTTCCAGACGTTCCTCCACCCGACCGACGAGATTTGATGGTTAGCGTGAGAGACTGTTTGGTTCGACTCTGTTGAAATGCTCGAAAGAGGGCAGAAATCGCCTGCTGAATACAGAGGTCTGAAAACTGATTTCTAACCGACACGACTTTGAACACACCACGACCAATACGTGTATGACGTTACGAGAGTTGGTCTCCGCTCACCTCCCGAACGCCGTAGTTGCAGCGATCATATTCGCGCTTTATGACATCTATACCGGCGATATTGCTGACCCACTCGCAATAGGTGTCGATTTTATCCTCTACCTCGTCGCAATCTTCGTCGGATTCGTAGTCATCACCCCGATTTTGGACAGGCTGTTCGACGACGGTACAGCGTGAGAATAGTTTGGTCGTCCGCGAGAAATCGTTTGGTCCGTCGCGAGAGACGGTCCGGTTCGGCCACGAGAGACGGTCCGATTCGACCGCGAGAGACGGTCCGATTCGACCGCGAGAAATGGTCCAGTTCGACCGCGAGAAACGGTCCAGTTCGACCGCGAGAAGCTAGCTACTCCCGGTACATATGAGGACCGCGACCGCACCGCCACAGCACAGCACCGCACCGCGCCCCCGTGCCTCCCCGCGTGCGCTTGCGCCCTCGTGAGGGCGCAAGCGCGGCGCATCCCGTGGTTTGGTTGGCTTGCGAAACGGCGCGGTTCGATTGGCCTGCGAAACGCCCGGTAATTCGGTTCTCGACGACGGACACCGGGCCAGCGACTCGACGCGGTTATCACAAAATCGCGTCCGGGAGGTCGGCGACCGAGTCCAGCACGAAGTCCGGGGGTGGAGTCGCCGCCTCCGCGTCGGCGCGCGTCGCCACGCCCGAGCAGACGAGCGCCCGGCCCATGCCAGCGCGCTCGCCCATCGCGAGGTCGGTGTCGAGGCGGTCGCCGACCACCAGACAGTCCTCGCCCGCGGCGTCGAGGCGGTCGAGCGCGGCGGCCGCGGCCTGTTCGGAGGGCTTGCCGAGGACGGCTTCCGGGTCGCGGTCGGCCGCGCCCGCGAGCGCGGCGACGATGGCCCCCGACCCCGGCACGAGACGGTCGCCCGCCGGAATCGTTCGGTCGGGGTCGGTCGCCACGAACGCCGCACCGTCGAGCGCCCAGAGCGCATCGGCGAGTCGGTCGTAGGTGAACGCCCGGTCGATGGAGGCCACGACCACTTCGGCCGCGTCGGGGTCGTCGATGAGCGAGCGCCCGCGGGCGACGAGGAGGTCCCGAAGTCCGGTCTCGCCGAGGACGTAGGTCGCGGCACCGGGATGCGAATCGGCGAGATATTCGGCCGTGACCACGCCGGAGGTCAGCACCTCGTCGGCGGTGAGTTCGAACCCCATCGCACCGAGATGTTCGACGTACGAGGCGGGTTCGCGGGTCGGGTTGTTCGAGAACAGAAGCACGTCGAGTCCGGCCTCGCGGAGGCGCTCGACCGCGGCAGGCGCGCCGGGAATCGGGTCCCCGCCCCGGACGAGCGTGCCGTCCACGTCGAGGACGACGTGTTCGAACTGAGTCATCGGTCGGACGTTCGGACCACGGGGTCAAGGCTGTACCCTTTCGCGGTTCTCGCACCGCACTTCCCGGACCACAAAGTACTTGTCAGCGACACGGAATCTCCGAACATGAACCGCGAGACGGCGCTCGCCGCCGGAATCGTCCTCGTCGTCGCGGTGTCGCTCGTCGCGGCCGCCGTGGTCCCCGGCGCGATAGCCGACACCGACACCGACGTTCGGCCGAGCTACCTCTCCATCGAGGAGATGAACATCGCGCCGGGCGCGGTGTCCGGCGGGAGCGCGAACCTGACCGTGGACACCCGACTCACTAACCGGGGCGGTCCCGCCGAGAACGTGACCGTGTTCGTGCGTGCAGTCAACCTCGAATCGGGACTGGAGGAGACGACGACCGAGACCGCGGTGCCCACCATCTCGGGCGACCGCGAGGTGCCCGTCGTCCAGAACCTCTCGGTCGCGCGCGAGGGCGGCTACCGAATCGAGACCGTCGTCTTCCGCGACGGCGAACGCGTCGCGGAAGGCACCAAAGAAGTCCAGGGCGTCGGCACCCTGACCCCCGAGTACGCCCGGACGAACGTCGAATTTCACTGGCAGGGCGACGACGGACTCCCGCCGGTCGAGTACTCCATCGCGGACGCCGGGGAGAACCGGACGGCCCTGAACGTCTCGACGTTCCTCACGAACGAGGGCGACGGCGACTCTGAGGAGCTTCGACTCGTGTTGACCGCCCGCCAGTCCGACTCGAACATCGTCGCCGACCGAGTCGGAGTCTCGGTCGGCACCATCGCGCCGGGTCGGACGGTCTCGCCCAACGCGGAACTCACGGTGCCCGACGGCTACAACTACTACCTCGACGCGGTGCTGTGGAAGGACGGCGTGGTGGTCGGCACCGCGCGAAGCGTCGCCAACCTCGACCCGACCGAGACGCTCGACGCCGACGAGACCGTCGAGGAGGTCGGCATCGAGGTGAGCGACTTCGAGGACGAGCCGGATTCGAGCGACGACCGAATGACCGAGGAGAGTGCTGACGGTGCCGCTGGCGGTGCGGGCGTCCCCGGCTTCACGGCTCTCGGCGCGCTCGCCGCGCTCGCGGCGAGCGCGGCGCTACTCGCACGGAGGAACTCATGACCGAACCGAACGACGCGACGACGACCGAGGAATCGAGCGTTTCGACCGACGCCGAACTGGCCGACTCCGGACCGACCAACGCCGAATCGGCGACCGACTCCGGACCGACCAACGCCGAATCGGCGGCCGACTCCGGACCGACCAACGCCGAATCGACACATTCGACCGATTCGGGCGACGACGGTCTCGCTCAGTGGGAGACGCTTTACAAGGGCGCGCTCGCGCTATTCGTCCTGCTCGCTGTGATAGCGACCGCGCAGTTGTACGCGAGCGTCGGCGCGACTATCAACACCTTCGTCGCCACCGAGTACCGACCGCTGTTTCGAATCGCGTTCAATCTGGTCGTCTTGCTGACCGCGGGGGTCGGCATCTCGTGGACGGTGCGGAAACTCAGCGGGGAGTAGTCACCGCGAATCGAGGTCCCGAATCGCGTCCTTGGCCTCCCGCATGAACGTCTCCTGTGCGCTCGTTCCACCCACGGTCCCGTCGGGCCGAGACTGCTCGTAACTCCCGTCGGCGTTCAGTTTCCACCGCTTTCGGTCGTCGGACAGGAGCGTGTCGAGGACGTGGTCGAGTCGCGACTGGAGTCGGGGGTCGTCGATGGAGACGACCGCTTCGACCCGGTTGTCGAGGTTTCGCGTCATCCAGTCGGCCGACCCGATGTAGTAGCCGGGGTCGTCGTTCTCGAAGCGCCACACCCGCGAGTGTTCGAGGAACCGCCCGACCACGCTCGACACCGAGACGGTGTCGCTGACGCCCGGCACGCCGGGGCGGAGCCGACAGATGTCTCGGATGACGAGGTCGATTTCGACCCCGGCCATCGACGCCTCGTAGAGTTCGGCGACCATCTCGGGGTCTTCGAGTCGATTCATCTTGGCGGTGATGCGGGCGTCCTCGCCCCGGCGGGCGCACTCGGCCTCGTTGCGAACGAGTTCGACGAATCGTTCGCGCATGTTGCCCGGTGCGACCAACACGCGTCGGTACTCCTTGTGGAGCGAGTGGCCCGTGAAGTAGTTGAACAGTTTCACGAGGTCCTGACCAACGTCGCGGTCGGCGGTCAGCAGGCCGAGGTCCTCGTACTGCTTTGCGGTCTCGGAGTGGTAGTTTCCGGTGGCGACGTGCGAGTAGAGGCGCACGCCGTCGGGCTCCTCGCGGACCACCAGCGAGGTCTTCGAGTGGGTCTTGTAGCCGATGGTGCCGTACGCGACGTGGATGCCCTCGGATTCGAGCTTCTTCGCCCACTCCAGATTGTTCTGCTCGTCGAATCGGGCCTTGAGTTCGACCATCACCGCGACCTGCTTGCCGTTCCGCGCGGCCTCGATGAGCGTCTCGATAATCTGTGAATCGCTCGCGGTCCGGTAGATGGCCGCCTTGATGGCGAGCACGTCGGGGTCGCGGGCGGCGGCTTCGAGGAACCGCTGGACCGTGCCCCGAAACGAGTGGTAGGGGTGGTGGGTCAGCACGTCGCCGGACCGAATCGCCGCGAAGATGGAGTCGTCGTCGCTCGCGTCGGCCAGTCGCGGATGCGGTTTCGGCGTCCAGCTATCGAGCTTGAGGTCGGGGTAGTCGAGGTCGGTCAGCGACCCGAAATCGCGGAAGTCGAGCGGTCCCTCGCGCTCGAAGACCTCGCGTTCTGCCACGTCGAGTTTGTCGGTCAGCACCGCCCGGACTGCGGGATGGGTGTCGGCGTCGATTTCGAGTCTGACCACGGTCGCGAACCGGCGCTCTTCGAGGACCTCCTCTATCATCTCGATGAGGTCTTCGGCGACCTCCTCGTCGCGACCCACCTCGGCGTTCCGCGTCACGCGGAACGCCGAGCTGTCCACGATTTCGACGTTCGGAAAGACGAGGTCGAGGTTGTCGGCGATGATGTCCTCCAACAGGACGTACCTATCCTCGTCGTCGGCGACTCGGACGAGTCTGGACCGATTCTGGGGCACCTTCACCCGCGAGAAAGTGAGTTCGTCGGCGGCGTCACCGCGAGTCAACACCGCGAGCGACAGGCTCAGATTCGAGATGTGGGGAAACGGGTGGGCGGGGTCGAAGGTGAGCGGCGTCAGCGTCGGCAGGACCGAACTCTCGAAGTACTCCCGAAGCGACTCGCGTTCGTCCGAATCGAGGTCGTCGTAGTCGAGTATCTCGATTCCGGCGTCGGCGAGCGCCGGGCGAAGCGTCTCGCGGTAGCACTCGGTCTGGCGCTCGAACATCGGACGCGCGGTTTCGAGGACTTCTTTCCACTGCTCGCGGGGCGTCCGGCCGTCGGGCGTGCGCTCCTCGACGCCCGCCACAATCTGCTGTTTCAGTCCGCCGACCCGCTTGCGGAAAAACTCGTCCAGATTCGTGGTGAAGATGGAGAGGAACTTCACGCGCTCCAGCAGGGGATTTCGGTCGTCGAGCGCCTCGTGGAGGACCCGCCGCTGAAATTCGAGTTCGCTGAGTTCGCGGTTGAGGTAGTAGTCGGTGTCCGACCGGTCGAACGCCTCGGCGGGCCGAGGCGTTCGACCCTGGGAATCGGTGGTCGATTCGGTCGCCTCCTCGGAGTCGTCGTCGGGAACCGAGCGGTCGCCTGCCATCCTACGGCAACACCGTCTCGCGGTCGTCGTCCGGCGAAACGATTTTGTCGTCGCTCCGGTCGAGATACTGCTCGCGGGCGGGCACAGTGACGAACTCCTCGGCGTGCCAGTCGTAGGCGGTCAGCGCCCCGCCGTGGACGCACCCGGTGTCGAGCGCGACCGCGTGGTCGCGCTCGGTGGGTCGGCCGTGGACGGTGTGGCCGCAGAACACCGTGGTCGGGCCGTCGTACTCGTCGTACCAGAGCGGCCCCTCGTACTCGTCGTCGGCGTGGGGCGCGCGCATGTTCAGCAGGTCGGTCACGTCGTGGTCGGCCAGTTCGCGGCGCGGGTCGATGCCGCCGTGGACGACGAGTCCGCCGTCCCACGAGATGGCGACCGGGAGGTCGGCGACGAACGCTTCGAGGTCGGCCGAGAGGTCGAGACCGGTCTCGCCCCGGAGAAGTTTCGCCTCGTTGTTGCCCCGAACGCTCACCAGGTTCGAGTTGGCGCGCACCAGTTCGAGGACGCCCTCGGTGTCGGGACCCTTTCGAATCAGGTCGCCGACGAACACGACGAGGTCGTCGTCGGTGACGTCCAGGCGGTCGAGCAACGCTTCGAGTTCGACCCGACAGCCGTGAACGTCGCCGACGACGTAGATGTCGTCCCACGCGTCGGCGTCGATTCGGTCGTGGCGGGCCTCGACGGCCTCGCCGAAGGTCGGTCGCGTCTCGTCCCTGTCGCGGCGCTCGGCGTGTGCTACGGCCATGTGGCTCTCGTCCGGACCTCCGCCGTATCGCTACTAACTCGTTGCTATGAAAGATATATAGCAGTATACAACGTACATAGTCGTCGCGCGGTCTCGAACCCGAAACGTTCATTTGACTATCAATAATTGATTCCGCCATGAGAGACCCAATCGGCCAACTCCGGCCGAAATCGACGGCCGGTGTCGTCATGTCCGGACTCGTCGCGCTCGTCACCTTCATGATACTCGCGGCCGAAGCCCCGGAGGTACTGTTCGCGGCGGTGGTGGTCGTCCCGCTGATATGGTTCCTCGCCCAATCCGGGGAGTTCGGCGACCTTGACGACGGCGTCTTCGATGCGCTCGAAGACGACGAGTCGGCGTTCGAGAGCGACGAGACCGCGCTCGACCGCCTGCGACGCCGCTACGCCGACGGCGACCTGAGCGACGAGGAGTTCGAGCGCCGACTCGATAGACTCCTCGAAACCGAGACGCTCGAAGACGCGAAGCGCGACAGAAATCGAACGACCGATTCGAGTCGAGAACGCGAACGCGAACGTTAGGCGTTCTCCTCGATGGCGGCCTTCAGGTCGGCCCACACCTCGTCGGGGGTCCCCTCGCCGTCGATGCGGGCGAGTCGGCCCTGCTCGTCGTAGAACTCCACGACCGGCGCGGTGTTCTCCTCGTAGACCCGAATGCGCTCGCGAGCGGTCTCCTCGGTGTCGTCTTCGCGCTGGTAGAGGTCGCCGCCGCACTTGTCGCAGACGCCCTCCTCCTCAGGCGGACTGAACTCCACGTGGTAGGTCGCGCCGCAGTCCTCGCAGACCCGGCGACCGGTCAGGCGCTCGACCAGTACCTCCTCGTCCACGTCGAGGTACAGTACCACGTCGAGGTCAGTCATCTCCGAGAGGGTCTCGGCCTGGTCGAGGTTGCGCGGGTAGCCGTCGAGAACGTAGCCGTCGGCCTCGTTCAGTGCGGTCTTCACGATTTCGTTGACCACGGGGTCGGGGACGAGTTCGCCCCGGTCCATGTACTCGCCGGGGATGTCGTACTCCAGACCGAGGTGGCTGATGTCCATCTCCTTGTTACCGCGGAGCGCGTCGCCGGTCGTGACGTGCTCGACGCCGAACTCTTCGACGATGTTGTCGCTCTGGGTTCCCTTGCCTGCGCCCGGCGCACCGAGTATCAGAATGTGCGGGTTCATGTGTTCGAGTGCAAGGGCCACGCTTAAAGGCTTAAAGAAACCGGACCGCGAACGTTTGGGTCTTGTGAACAAATCGAATGCACCTGAACGTTGGCTTGGTCCGCCGTGTCAGAGTTGTAGTGTTCGCAGGAGATGGTATCGTGCTTAGTACGAAGTGGCTAGCCACTCCCGGTGCCTATGAGGACCGCACAGCACCGCGACCGCGGGCCACACACCTCCCCAACCGATTCCTTCGCTCGCGCCTTCGGCGCGTCACTCAGTCATCCGCCGGCGGACGAACCGCGTCCGCCGAGCCTTCGTTCGCTCTGCTCACGAAGACCCCGCACGATGTCGGCGCTCCACACGGGAGCGCCGTGGGAGACGACCTCCCACGAGCCTTGTCTCACTCCGTTCGACAAGACGCCAGCGCGCGCCGAGGTGGTCGGTCGAACGTTCGAGTCGCGAAATTCGGTGCCGAATTTCGTCGTCGCCAACACCAATCCTCGCGGTAGCGAGCCGAGAGCCGAACGTCCGTCGCCGAACCCCCGTCCTCGTCGCAAAATCGCAACCCCTTACCTCCCCGCGGGCCACCAGTCGGATATGAGTACGATTCGGGTCGTGTGGGGAACCGCCTCCGGGCCGACCGAGATGGCGTCCTACGACGCCGCGCTCGCCGAGGCGAACGTCCACAACTACAACCTCGTCGCGGTCTCATCGGTCGTGCCCGCCGATGCCGAGGTCGAGGCCGTCGGCACCGCGCCCGACCTCGGACCCGCGGGCGAGCGCCTCACGGTGGTCGAAGCGCGCGCGACCCGGGTCGGGCCGGGCCGAGCAACGGCGGGACTCGGGTGGACCACCGGACCGGGACCGGGACTGTTCTACGAGGTCGCCGACGAGACCGACCCCGACGACGTGGCCGAGCGCGTGACCGCCGGATTGGAGGCGGGCCGAGACCTCCGCGAGTGGACGTTCACCGACGAGCAGGTCGAGACCGCGAGCGTGGAGGCCGACCCCGGAACGTACGCCACGGCGGTCGTGCTGGCGGTGTACGGCGAGAGCGAACCGATCTGCTGAAATCACCGCGGTCGGGAGGTTTTATTACGTGCGGCCCCAAAGCGTGGTCGTTAGACCGATGAACGGCAACACCCCCTACGCGGGTACTCCCGGCGTGACACAGGCAGGCCACCGCGCGAACGCCGACGTGCCCGACCTCTCCCCCGAGCAGAAGGAGTCGCTCCGCAACAGCGTCGCCGCCATCGCCGCCCGGACCCGGGATTTCCTCCCCGACGAGTACGTCGTGGGGTCGCAGGTCTCCGACGACTCGAACGGTCCCCAGGCCCAGGTCGCGGTCCAACCCCCGGTCGGCCACCCGGTCAGCGCGGGCTTCACGCCTGACGCCGAGGACTTCGACGGCGACGACCTCGTCTCCCACGAGGAGAGCGAGGTCGCTCGCGGCCTCGCGGCGAGCGCCGCCCTCCAAGTCAAGCAGGCGATGGGCGACGACATCACGCCGACCGCCCGGTAGGCGGCCGACGCGACTTCTCGGAGTCGCGCCGTCCGTCGCGGCCGCCCGAACCGCGACGGGTCGGCGGGACGAAAAACAGGACGTGAGTCACGACGAGCGCCGACAGCGCCGCGCCCGCGAGGAGTCCCGCCTGCGACGGAATTCTGAGGAACTGCCCCGCGAGCAGGCCGACAAGGAGGGGGACGGGAACCGCGAACAGCGCGAAATCGTAGTACGAGAGTTCCGTAAAACGGTCCGAGAGTCCGGCGTTACCACTGTGTGGTGGGTTGCGACCAGTCATGTAATCACCTTCCGTACGGACGTTAGGGCGCGTTCGACTAAAAATTATCGCCGGGTGGTACTGGCGAGCGTTCGGCTCGGAGTCGGACGAGCGAGGCGGACGAATGAGACGAACGAATGAGGCGGGGATGTTCGACAAAGCGGCCGCCGGGCGCGCTCGCGCGCCCGGCGGCCGCTCTTCCGGGTAGTCCAGCTTTTCGGGCAGTTCGCTTTCTCGGGCTTCTCTTTCCAGACAGTCCGGCGTTTCAGTCACTCCCTGTCGTCGAGGAAGTCGTTCACGATGACCGGAGCGACGACGCCACCGAGCAGCAGTATCCCTATCAGCACCTCGGAAGACAGGTCGGTAAACAGGAGACCGCCGCCGCTCAGCGCGAACGAGACCGCACCGCACCCGACCACGACCTTGTTCTCGCGCGAGACCATCACTTCCCCCAGAACGGGTCGCGCTTGCGCTGTCTGTCGAGGTACAGCTGGAGGGCTTCGAGTTCGTCGCCCGGAATGTCGTCGGAGAGCTCCTGCTCTAAAATCTTGGCGTGCTTCTCGGGAATCTCTATCCAGAGTTCGTCGCCCTCCTCGATTTGGCGACCCACGGTCGGGCCGTCGATGGCGACGCTGACCCGGTTGCCGCTCCGGGCCTCGTCCACGTCCTCGCCCTGCTCTTGAATCCCCTTGAGTTGGCCGACTCGCGTGGGACTGTTGCCCTCGAACTTGACGACGAAGCTGTTCTTTCGGATGGTTCCGGCCAGCACCTCGACGCCCACGACTGCAGGGTCGTTCTGGCGGAAGGTGTGGTCGGGCAGGATGTTGAAGCGCGCGGGCCGGGTGATGTTTTCGAGGATGGTCTCCTGCTGGGCGCGCTCGCGCTCCTCGACGTACTCCTCGTACTCCTCGATGAGCCGATAGATGACGTCGCTCTCGAACAGTTTCACGTCGGACTCCTCGGCCTGTCGCTCGGCGTCGGCGAGCACGTCCACGTTGAACGCCAGAATCGTCTTGTGCTTGTCCTCCTCGGCGGTCGAGGCCACGCTGATGTCCCGCGGGGCCACGTCGCCGACCTCCGCGCGCATGACCGGAATCTCGGCCTCGTCCATCGCGTTGGCGATGGCCTCTAGACTCCCGAGCGTGTCGGCCTTGACCACGACGCCCTGTTCTTCGGTGCCGACCTCGATTTCGGAGAGTTCGGCCTGCACCTCGGCGATGACCTCGTCGATGTCGCGGTCACGGACGACCCGAACCGGCGCGCCCGCCATCGCGTCGTCGAGACCGGGCGCGGCGATTTTGACCCCGGCGGCGGCCGCGATTTCCGTGACGTTCTCGAACCTATCTTCGGTCCGAATCTCGGCGAGCGGTCGGGGTTTGAGCAGCGCGCGAACGTCGGTCACGATGGGTTCGTTCTTCCCGCCGACGACGATGGTCTCGTCTTCCTTCACGGTGCCGTCGTACAGCACTACGTCGAGGGTCGTGCCGAATCCCTTCTCCTCTTTGACTTCGAGGACGGTGCCCGCGCCCGGACCCGTCACGTCGATTGCCATGTCCTCTTTAAGGTATCGCTGGGCGAGACCCATCAGCACCGTGAGCAGGTCGGGGACGCCCTCGCCCGTCTCGGCGCTGACCGGGACGACACCGATGTTGCCCCGGAAGTCCTGGACCCGCCAGTACATGTCCGCGGAGAACCCCTCGCTGCTGAGTTCGCCGATAATCTCGTAGAGCGCCTCGTTGAGGTCCGACTGCACGCGGTCGCTCTGGGCGTCGATGGACCCCTGAATCGGCGAGTCCTCGTTGGGCCGCCACCCCGGCGTGGTGTCAACCTTGTTCGCCGCGACCACGAACGGCGTCTGAGACTGCTTGAGGATGTTGATGGCTTCGAGCGTCTGGGGCTGAAAGCCGTCGTTCACGTCCACCACGAGGATGGCGATGTCGGCGAGCGCGCCGCCACGCGACCGGAGCGTGGTGAACGAGTGGTGGCCCGGTGTGTCGATGAACAGCAGGCCCGGCAGGTCGAAGTCGTCGGGGTCCACGAGTCGGCCCGCGACCTTCGACACCACGTCGAGCGGAATCGCGGTCGCGCCGATGTGCTGGGTAATCGCACCCGCTTCGCCCTCGATGACCGTCGAGCCGCGAATCTTGTCCAAGAGGCTGGTCTTGCCGTGATCGACGTGGCCCAGTACCGCGACGATTGGCGTTCGGAGTCCTTGCGCGTTCTCGCGCGCGTCGGTGTCAGACATGGATACCACCCGGGAGAGAAGGTTTCTTACTGTAGAGGTACTTGGCGCGGCATTTAACTCTTTCACTCGCGGTCTCGGGTCGGTAGCGCGACGAGCGCCGTCGGTGGTCGAACCCTCGTCGGGGCGGCGAGCGCGCTCGCCGCCCCGACGGCCGCTTTTCTCGCCGGGTCTCCCCGTATCCTTTATGTGTATGCGCTCAGTATCTGCCGAGTATGTCCGACATCCTCACCGAAAATCTCTCGGGGAAGGCCGTCATGGGGTCAGACGGCACGGAACTCGGCATGCTGTACAACATCACGATGGACCTGAAGACGGGCGAACTCGCCGACCTGCTCGTCGAACCCGACGAGCAGTTGGACGCGGGGTCGGTGGCGTTCGACGCCGACGAGGAGGGTCACTTCCAGGTACCGGTCAAGCGAGTGCAGGCCGTCAAAGATTACATCGTCGTCCAGCGGTAAATGAACGTTCTAGATTCTTCCACCTTCATCAACGAGTATCACACCGACGAGGACACCGCGACCATCCCGATGGTCCGCGAGGAACTCGAAGACGAGAGCGTCTATCGCTACGACGCGATGGAAGGCTCCGGGATGCACATCCACATTCCCCAAGATGGCGCGGTCGAGCGCGTCCGTCGGGCCGCCGAGGAGACCGGCGACCTCGCGGAGCTTTCGACCACGGACATCCGACTCGTCGCCGCCGCGTTCGAGTTGGACGCGACCCTCGTCACCGACGACTACGCCATGCAGAACGTCGCCGAGCACATGGACGTGTCGGTCGAGGTCATCGCCCAAGACGGCATCTCCGAGCAGCGAAACTGGCGGTTCCAGTGTCAGGGATGCGGTCGGGAGTTCGACGAGAACAAAGACCGGTGTCCCATCTGCGGGAGCGAGCTCTCGCGTAAGAATCCCTCGAACGCCTGATTGTCGGCGCTCGAACGCCGACCGTTATCGCCGAAACATCGACCGTTACCGCCGAAACGCCGACCCGCGGGCAGGGCGACTGCGCTACTTCCCGGGGTCTATTTCTTCGAGACCCACCTCGATGAGCTGTTGGAGGACTTCCTGTGTGGTGAGGTCGTACTCGCGGGCGAGCGCATCGACCTCCTTCGCGAGGTCCGAATCACAGGTGATGGAGTAGTGACGAACCATTATTGTTTCAAAAGTAGTTGGAGCTGTTAAAGCTACGTCAGACGCAAAGCCGACGCGAGGCAGACACACGACAGACCCGGCCGGAGCGCGGTCGGATGGCGGTCCGCTTCGCCCCGAATGCCGAGACTACGCTCCGGGGACGCCGCCGGTAATCTGGAAGTACAGCGCCGCGAACGTGATGGCGTCGAACGCGCCGTGGATGAGCGTCGGGACCACGATGTTCCCGGTCCGGAGGTAGGTCGCGCCGAGGATGAGCGACAGGCCGAACACGACCCCGAGCGTGAGCAGAGTCGCGCCGAGATTCGGACTGTAGTACGCCGGGAAGTGCGCGATTGCGAACACGACGCTCCCGACCACGACCGCACTGCGTTTCGAGAAGGTGTCGTACAGCGACTTCTGGATGATGTTGCGATAGAGGAGTTCCTCGCCCGGCCCGATGATGAGCCACGCCGCCGGAATCAGCCACAGCAGAATCGTGGGGTCGCCCGACCGCGCGGCCTGCTCGACGCTGTGTTGGGCGCTGGAGATTCCCAACTGCTGGAACAGGATTCCGAGCAGAACCTGGAGACCGAGCAGGCCGAGGATGCCCGCGACCGTCCAGCCGAGGTCGGCCAGCGTCGGCCAGCGGAGGTCGAGATACGACAGGCCCTTGTCGGTCAGTCGGAAGTATGCGAGCGCCACCGTCCCTGTCCCGAGTCCGAGCGCGAGCGCGCCGATGGCGACCGAGTGGACCTGCGTCACCTCGCCCGGTGCGACCGCAGCGTACACCGACACCACGATGGTCGTCCACACCGCGATGGCGAACAGCCCGGAGAGACCGATTGCGAGGCTCCGGAAGAACGCGCGAAGCCCCTCGCTCGCCCGCGAGGGAAGGCCCTTTCCGTCGCCGTAGGCCGCGATGACCCCGCCCACGCCGCCGACGAGCGCGAGCGTCACGCCCAGTGACGAGGCGTCGCCCGCCAACGCCCCGGATGTCGCGGTGGCGGTTCCGACCACGGCGAGACTCGCGACCCCGGCCGCGAGCGCGCCGGGCGCGCGCTCGACGAGTCCGTGGCGTCGGAGCGCGAACGCGCCGAACGCCGCCGCACCGAACGCCGCGAGGAGCGCGTTCTCGACCGGTCCGACGCCGACGGCGTCCCAGGGAAGCGCCGCCGCCGCGAGCGCGATGCCAGCCAGCACGACTCCGGCGGCCGCATACGAGCGGTTTTCCATACCTCGAACAAGGAACGGGCGGACTAAAGTCCCTGCGCTTGCGGGTTCTTCGGGACTCCGTCCCGGTCACTCCACGACCAGACTCGTCTTCTCGGCCACGGCGTCGGCCTCTGCGAAGTCACCGCCGCCGAGCAGGCCGCGAGCCGCCTTCTTGCCCCACTCGACCGCGGGCTGAGTGAACGTCTCGACGTCCGCGAGTTCGCCGTAGACGACGCACGCGGCCTCCATCCCGTAGAGGAGTTCGCCGAGTCCGCGCTCGTCCACGCGGTCGATTTCGATGCGGACGTTGGGCTGGCCCGCGGCCGCGAGGCTGGCTTCGGTCGCCTCGAACTCGGCGTCCAGAAGCTCGCCGAGCGTCGAACCGCCGAGATACGACAGGCCGTCGAGGTCGGTCTCGGGGATTTTTCGGTCGGCGCGCTCGCGCGGTCGGACGAGGGTCACGAGCTTGTCGCGAGGTCCGGCGCGATACAGTTGGAGCTGAGAGTGCTGGTCGGTCGCGCCGAGCGCGCGGGCGGGGGTCTGGCCCCGGCCGTCCTTCCCGAGGCTCTCGGCCCACAGTTGGGCGAACCACTCGGCGAACGTTTCGAGCGACTCGGCGTAGGGCATCATCGCGTTGACTGCCGCGCCGCGTTCTTCGAGGGCGTAGGAGACTGCGCCGTAAGCGTAGCCCGGCGAGTCGTAGAGCGACCCCGAGAGCCGGTCGGCCTCCTCGCTCGCTCCCCGGAGAATCGCGTCGAGGTCGTGACCGCAAATCGCGGCACACGCCAGCCCGACGGTCGAGAGAACCGAGAATCGGCCCGGAACGCCCGCGGGCACGTCGAGCGCGGGCAGGTCGTGCTTCTCGGCGAGTCGTCGGAGATTACCTTCCTCGCCCGTGGTGACGAAGGTTCGGTCGGTCCAATCGACTCCGGCATCGGCCATCGCCTCGCGGACGACGAGGAAATTGGCGAGCGTTTCGGCGGTGGTGCCGGACCGCGAGACGACGTTGACCGCCGTGGCGTCGAGCGACAAGGAGTCGAGCAGTCGCGCGACGTGTTCGGGGTCCACGTTGTCGAGGAAGTAGGCGTCCGTGTCCGAGGGCAGGCCGTTCGCGAGGGTCGCCGCGCCCAAGGCCGACCCGCCGATACCGACCGTCAGGACCGCCTCGGCGTCGGCGAAGGGTTCGACCGCTCGCCGGATTTCGTCGGGGTCGGCGGTTTCGGGGAGGTTCAGCGCGGCGTAGCCGTGTTCGTCGTTCGCGCGTCCGCGCTCGATGCGCTCGTGTGCGTCC
Source organism: Halorussus amylolyticus (assembly GCF_004143485.2). Lineage (GTDB taxonomy): Archaea > Halobacteriota > Halobacteria > Halobacteriales > Haladaptataceae > Halorussus > Halorussus amylolyticus. The sequence continues at coordinate 754,315 of NZ_ML974130.1, forward strand.
GCGACTCGCTCGTCGAGGTCGTCGAGTTCGGCGCGCGCGAGGCCGGGGTCCGCGACTTCCGAGAGTGCGTTACCGAGGTCTACGTGCATATTGTCGTTCGTACTCGCGTTCGGCGGCGACAAAAAGTGAGGTGGTCGCCTCCACGCCATCGCACCCCTTATCTGCCCGCCGTCCGAAGTTCGGGCCGAGATGCCCGACACGGAAGCCGGAGCCGAATCCGCCCGAACAGACGCGACCGACCCCGCAGAGCGCGGCGAGTCTCGGAGCCTCGTCGCGGGGTCGTTCCGGCAAGCGTTCGGCGAGACGGACTCCCTGCTCATGCGGTCGTACGTCGTTGTCAGCGCGGTGTTGGGCGGTTTGCTCGGAATCTTCCTCCTGCTCGCGCTCCCGGTGTGGATTTTCAACACGCTCGGCGGGTCGGAGTTCGCCACGTTCTCGCGGACGTTTCTGGTGGTCGGCGGCGTCGTGCTGTTCGCCGCGATGGTCGCGCCCGTCCTCTCGTCGGCGCGTCGGCACCGCCGCGAGACCGCGAGCCGACGGGCCGACTTCCTGCTCGCGGCGTCGGGCTACCTGTTCGTGCTGTCGATATATCTCTCGCTCGTCATCTCCGTACCGCCCGACATGCGCGAGACGCCCTCGGGCGTCCTCGCGCCCGCGGTAGAGTTTCTCTACGCGCTCCCGGCGACCTACGCGCTCGCGCCCCCACTGGTGGCGCTCGTCGTGATTGGGATGGTCCACCGGTTCGCGCGGTGAGAGGGACGGTCCCGACCATTTATCGTTCCGCGGACGCCTACCCTCGCGCATGACCGGAGGAGGGTCGCGTCTGCCCGGAACGCCCGACGACGACCGACGCGACTCCATCGTCCTCCACGTCGATATGGACTGCTTCTACGCGGCGTGCGAGCGCCGCAAGGACCCGGAACTCCGGGGCGAACCGGTCGTGGTCGGGATGGGCTACGAGGGCGGCGAGACCCACGGCGCGGTCGCCACCGCGAGCTACGAGGCCCGCGAGTACGGCGTCGAGAGCGCCCAAGCAATCGGGAGCGCGCTCGAACGCTTGCCCCGGAAGGCGGAGGTGGGCGAAGGCGACTCCGACATCGACCCCGAGGAGGCGGGCTACTACCGACCGGTGGACATGGAGTACTACGAGGCGGTCAGCGCCGAGGTCAAGGAAATCCTCCACGACGTGGCCGACACGGTCCGGGAGGTCAGCATCGACGAGGCGTACCTCGACGTGACCGACCGGACCGCCTGGGAGGTAGCCGAGGGGTTCGCGCGCCACGTCAAACACCGAATCGACCGCGAGGTCGGGGTCGCGGCGAGCGTCGGGGTCGCGCCCAACATGTCCACCGCGAAAATCGCGAGCGATTACGACAAGCCCGACGGTCTCGTCGTGGTCGAACCCGGCGAAGTCCGGGAATTTCTCGCGCCCCTCGACGTGGCGGAGTTGCACGGCGTCGGCCCGGTCACGGCCCGCGAACTCCGGTCGATGGGAATCGAGACCGCGGGCGACCTCGCCGCGGCCGACCGCGCCGACCTCGAAGCCCGGTTCGGCGAGCGCGGCGCGGAGATGCACCGCCGGGCGCGCGGCGACGACCACCGCGAGGTCACGCCCCGCGGTCGGCCCAAGAGCCTCTCGCGCGAGTCGGCGTTCACCGACCCCACCGCCGACGCCGAGGTGAAGCGCGAGCGAGTCCAAACCCTCGCTGAGGCGGTCGCCGACCGCGCGAGTCGGAAGGACGCGATGTACCGGACTATCGGCATCAAGGCCGTGACGCCGCCGTTCGACGTGAACACCCGCGCGAAGTCCCTGCCCGGACCGGTGGACGACCCCGAACTGGTCGAGGAGGTCGCGCTCGACCTGCTCGAGGAGTTCCGCGACGACCGGGTTCGGAAAGTGGGCGTTCGCGTCTCGAACCTCTCGTTCGCGGACGCCGACCAGTCGAGTCTGGACGGGTGGGAGGGGTCGCCGGAATCGACCGTTTCGGTCGATTCCGGCGGGGCGAGCGATGCTGGCGGGGCGACCGATTCCGAGGACACGAACGGTGCGACGAGTTCGGGCGAGTCCGGCGACTCGCCGGACTCGCCCGTCAGTCTCGACGATTTCGAGGACGTGGGCGATTCTGCGGACTCGGACCATTCCGAGGCGTCCGGCGATTCTGCCGAATCGCCGGACGCCGACCCCGATGCAGAATCCGACTCCGGAGACGACGCCGACCTCGATACCGAATCCGGAGAGGACCCCGAAGGCCAGTCGTCGCTCACAGATTTCTGAGAACACAGCCCTGCCTGTATAATCAGACTGAAGGCGACGGGGATACGACTCTCGCGTGACCAAGTGTGAATCGAACGAGTCGGGATACGCCGGAGTCGGGTCGCGCCGGTGGGCGCGCTCGCTCGCCGCCCGCGCCCGCGGAGGCGAGTCGATGAACCGAAACGACCGCTCCATCGTGGGACTGGTGATGGTCGCCCACGCGATGGTCCACACCTACGAGCTTTCGGTGCCCATCCTCGTGACCATCTGGCTCGACCAGTTCGGCGTGACCGCCGGGACGATGGGACTCGTCGTGGCCACCGGCTACGCGCTGTTCGGCATCGGCGCGCTTCCCGGCGGTTTGCTCGCCGACGCCTACGGCTCCCGGAAGCTCATCATCGCGTGTCTCGCCGGGATGGGCGGGTCGTTCGCCCTGCTGAGTCTCGCACCGAGCGTGCCGGTCGTCGCGCTCGCGCTCGTTCTGTGGGGCGTCGCGGCGAGCGTCTACCACCCCTCGGGACTGGCGCTCATCAGCAAGGGCGTCTCCCAGCAGGGCACCGCATTCGCGTACCACGGCATGGCCGGAAACCTCGGCATCGCGCTCGGCCCGCTGGCGACCGCGGTTCTCCTGCTGTTTTTCGACTGGCGAATCGTGGTCGCGCTCCTCGCGGTCCCGGCCGCGCTCGCGGTCGCGTTCGCGCTGACCGTGGAGTTCGACGAGACCGCGAACGTCGAGCAGTCTGCGACCGACGGGGGAGACTCGCGCGCCGACGGCGGCGTCTCGTCGCTCTCGGAGTTCCTCGCCGACTCGAAAGTCCTGTTCTCGGGCGCGTTCGTCCTCGTGTTCGTCATCGTGATGTGCTCGGGGCTGTACTATCGCGGAGTCCTCACATTCTTGCCCGAGATGCTGGCGAACCAACCCCTGTTCGACCCCGTCCCACTCGGCGGCCGCGACATCGAGCCGTCGCAGTACATCTACGCCGGGCTCCTGATGATAGGCATCGGCGGCCAGTACGTCGGCGGGATGCTGACCGACCGCATCCGAGTCGAGCGCGGTCTCACCGGAGCGTTCGGCGTGCTGGCGGTCATCGCGCTCCTCTACCTGCCCGCGCTGAACGCCGGACTCGTCGCGCTCCTCGCGGCGAGTGCGGCGCTCGGCTTCGCGCTGTTCGTGGTCCAGCCGCTGTATCAGGCCGCGGTCGCGGAATACACCCCCGCCGGGACGCGGGGCCTCTCGTACGGCTTCACCTACCTCGGCGTGTTCGGCGTCGGGGCCGCGGGCGCGGGCATCGCGGGCTTCGTCCTCGAACTCTACTCGCCGACCGCGCTGTTCGTCGTCCTCTGTGGGTTCGCGGTCGTCGCCACGGTCTTCGGCGCGATTCTCTCGACCCGGACGACTGCGTGACCAGTAATTTCAACTGTTCGCGCTTTGATTTCGCTTCCATGACACGCGACGTGAGACGGTACTTCACCGCCCGAGAGACCACCGCACCCACGCTCTCACCCGACGGGAGGGTAGCGTTCCTCGCCGACACCACCGGCACGATGCAGGTGTGGATTTCCGACGCCCCCGGAGCGTGGCCGCGCCAGCGAACCTTCTACGACGAGCGCGTCTCGTTCGCGTCGTGGTCGCCCGACGGGAGCGCGGTCGCGTTCGGAAAGGACGCCGGGGCCGACGAACACGACCAACTGTTCGTGCTCGACCCCGACGACGGCGACATCGCCCGACTGACCGACCGCCCCGACGCGATTCACCTCTGGGGCGGGTGGAGTCCCGACGGCGACCGAATCGCGTTCGCCGCGAACCGACGCGACGAGTCCCGGTTCGACGTGTACGCGATGGACGTGGGAAGCGACGCGGACGACGCCGACGACACCGACGCCGACAGCACCCACGCCGACCCCGAACTCGTTCGAGAGGCCGACTGCGAGGGGTTCGTCTCGGTCGCTGGCTGGAGTCCGTCGGGCGACCGTCTCGTGGTCCAAGACGCGAGCGCGAGTTCCGACGACGACCTCTCCGTCGTGGACGTGGCGACCGGCGAGCGCGACCACGTCACGCCCCACGACGGCCACGTTCGGTACCACCAGCCAGCGTTCGGCCCGGACGGCGAGGCAATCTACTGTGCGAGCGACGCCAACGCCGACACGATGGAGGTCGCCCGAATCGACCTCGAAACGCTCGCGACCGAGACGGTCGTCTCGGGCGGCGAGTGGAGCATCGACGGCTTCGCGCTCGACGCCGCCTCGGGCCGACTCGCGGTGACCCGGAACGTCGATGGCTACTCCGACCTCCGGGTCGGACGGCTGACCTCGGCCACCGACGCCGACCTCGCGGACGTTTCGCTCCCCCCGGGGAGCGAAACGTCCGAACCCGAGTGCGTAGTTCACGACCTCTCGATGGGACCCGACGGCGAGCGGGTCGCCGCCACCGTCTCCGCGCCCGACCTGAACCACTCGGTCTTCGTCGCGGACGCGCGAGACGCGCACAAGGGCGAGTCGGTTTCGGTCTCGCGCTGGACCCGACCCTCGGCAGGCGGGATGTCGCTCGACGCCTACCAGTCGCCCGACCTCGTTCGATACGAGACGTTCGATGCTGACGAGCGAGGCTCGTCTGCTCGTGAGGCGGAGTCTCACGGTGGTCGCGAGATTCCAGCGTACTTCACGCTCCCCATCGACGCCCCGGCGGGCGAGACGCCGGTAGTCGTCGATATCCACGGCGGGCCGCACCACCAGCGCAGGCCGTGGTTTCGGCCGATTCGACAGTACTTCCTCGATTCGGGCTACGCGGTGTTCGAGCCGAACGTCCGCGGGTCGTCGGGCTACGGCCGGGAGTACGCCGCGCTCGACGACGTGGAAAAGCGAATGGACTCGGTGCGCGATATCGCCGAGGCCGTCGAGTGGCTCGCCGACCGGCCCGAAATCGACCCCGAGCGCGTGGTGGCCTACGGCCGGTCGTACGGCGGCTTCATGGTGCTCGCCGCGCTCACCGAGTACCCCGACCTCTGGGCCGCCGGAGTGGACTTCGTCGGCATCGGCAACTGGGTCACGTTCCTCGAAAACACCGGCGACTGGCGGCGCGCCCACCGCGAGGCCGAGTACGGATCGCTCGCCGACGACCGCAAATTTCTCGAATCCATCAGCCCGATTCACTCGGTCGATGAAATCGAGTGCCCGCTGTTCGTCCAGCACGGCGCGAACGACCCGCGGGTCCCCGTGAGCGAAGCCCGTCAGATTGCGGCGGAGGTCGAATCACAGGGCGTGCCGGTCGAGACCCTCATCTTCGACGACGAGGGCCACCACACCACGAAACTCGGGAATCGAATCGAGATGTTCGAGCGAATCGCGGGCTTCCTCGACCGGCACGTCTGAGAGGCGGGCGCGTCTGAGCTACTCGGCGGCGATGACCCAGCGGTCGTCGCCTCGGCGCTCCAGAATCGCTTCCTCGCGCATTCGGACGACGTAGCCCGTGACCGTCTGCTCGATTTCGTGGTCGGCCCGGACGCGAACCAGATTGCCGAGAACCCGGGCCGACGGCGGTTTCTGGGCCGCGCCGCAGTCGTAGACGGTGAGGAGTTCGCGCTCGCGCTCGTCGTAGACGACCACGTAGGCGTGCTGGGGGAGCCTCCACCGACTTTCGTCCTCGGGAGCCAGCGTGTTCACGGTCGCGAGTAGTCGGAGGGCAGATAAAAATCCTCGTCGGGAATCGCCCGGGTTCACTCCACGTCCGGCAGTTCCTCGGCGACCTTCGAGAGCGCCTCGCTCCTCGTGTCGTCGTCCATCTCGCCGTCGGTCAGCGCCGCGAGCAGGGAGGGCAGTGAGGCGACGTACTCGCCGCTCCCGGCGTGCTGGACGAACCCGCGCTGGCGCAGGGTTCGGTTGTGGCTGTACGCGATTTCGCGGTCGTCGGGGCCGCCTGCGACCGCGTGGGCCTCGACCGGCGACCCCGGTCCGTCGCGGAGGTAGTACGCCAGCATTCCGCGCTCGACCGGAGCGAGCGCGTCGAGTTCCTCGCGGACGGCTTCGAGCGGGTCGCGGTCTCTATCGGTGTCTCCTTCATCGCCCTCGTCGGATTCGGCGTCGGCGACCGCCGACGCCGAATCCGACTCCTCGTACGTTCCGAGGTCGGCCTGCTGTGCGCTTCCGACCTGCCCGCCGTCGCCGGTCTGCTGTGGGCCACTTACCCGCCCTCCACCCACCTGCCCACCGACGTAGGGGTTCGCCCGGCGGTTTTGGGAGGTGTCGAGCATCGCCTTCGCGAACTTGTCGGCGACCTCCTCCATCTCGCGGGCCTCCTCCAGTTGGCGTTCGAGGTCCTCGATGTGGTTGTCCTTCTCGCGGAGTTCCATCCGAAGCTCCTCGATTTCGTCCTCGCGCTGGCTCTCGGCCTCGCTTATCTGTCGGAGGTCGCTCACCAGGTCGTCGCTCACGGATTTGAGGTCGGGGCGCTCGAAGTCCTCCAGTCCGGGCGTGGCCCCCGCGTCGAACGTCTGCTTGCGGTGAAACTGGACCCGGCGGGTCTCCTCGGACCAGTCGGTCGTGAGGAACGCCTCGCCGTCGCCCATGTCCTCGATGGCCTCGGCGTACTCGTTGCCGAGGATGCGACCCACGACGTTGGTGTCGTTGTTCCACGTGAGTCGGTGCCACACCAGCCAGTCGCACTGGGTGATGAAGTCTTTCTTCACGTCGGCCGGGCGCTGGCTGATGCCCGCGATTCCCAGCCCGTGCTTGCGCCCGCGCTTGCCGATTTTGATGAGCATTCGTCCGCACTCGTCCATCCCACCGCCCTCGGGAATGTACTCGTGGACCTCCTCGACCACGAGCAGGAAGGGCTTTTTGAGCTTCTTCTCCTTGGCGAACAACTGCTGGGCGACCGCCTTCAGGAGTTCCTTGCCGTCGTCCTCGTCGAGGTAGCCCGACACGTCGAGGATGATGGGGACGTTGTCCTCCAGCGCCAGCGACGCCAACTTCTCGGCGTGCTGGGGTTCGACCTGGATGTCGCACTCGTCGTCGGCCCCCGCGTGTAGAAGTTCGTACTCTTCTTTGAGACCGTAGTATTCTCCATCTGTGTCCACGAGCATTACAGGATAGCCGCCGTCTAAGAGCTTCTCCGCCACGACTGACGCGGTGTTGCTCTTTCCGCTCCCGCTCTTGCCGGTGACGAACGCCCGGCCCGTCAGCACCTCCACGACGGGGAGTTCGACGGCGTCGCCGGGGTCGCCCGCGGTCCCTCCGACCCCGTCGCTGACTTCCGCCACGTCGATGGTCTCCTGCGACATCTCTTGGTCGCTTCCTTTCGCCCGACCCTCATAACTGTCAGGGCTTCCGGGCAGAGGGTGTTCGGAGACGTGTCGGAACGCGGCACAATCCATTACGGGCGGGGGCTTTCTCCCGCTACCACTCTGTTTTTGCCCAAGACACCTCGTAAACACGACCTCCGGACGAGAGAATTCGGTTTCGTGTCGAAGGGCGACAAATCTGTTCTAGTGAACTACCCTACCCTACTCGCTCACGGCTGACGCCGTTCGCTACTTGAGGGTAGGGCTTCCTGCTTCCACGACGCGCTTTGCAGACACAGGTGTATCCACAGGGAGCGCAGTCTCCACAGGCGCTAAATCCGCACCGTACTCACGTTTGAAGTCGCTTGAGCGTCGCGTCGGGGAAGTAGCGACTCCCGCAGTCGGGACATTCGGCCACCTCGACCTCTCCCGGCGTCGCGAAACCGAGCGCCTCGGCCGCGACCTCTCGCCGGGTCAGCGACTCCTCGCAGTTCACGCATCCGAGGTCGAACTCGGTCGTCATGGTCGTCCCCCCTCGGAGCGCATCTGTACAAATAGTGTCATACGATAGCACGTACTACGAATGCCGATATAAAACCTCTCCCGCACCGTCGTCCGACTTCGAACGGGGCCGTTCGTACCACACCCTTTTTCGCCCCTGCGTCCCAACACGGAGGTATGTCAGCGCTTCGTGACGCCATGCGCGAGTTGCCGGACGCGGTGTTCGCCGACCTGTTGGAGAGCGACGACGCCTACCTGTTGGTCGTGGACCTGCCCGGCGCGACCGAGGCGACGGTCGATGTGGGTATCGACGACGGCCGACTCGATATCGAGGCGCGCCGCGAGAAAGACGTGCCGATGGAGTTTTCGTACCTCCAAGAGGAGCGGTCGCTGTTCCTCGACGCCGACCTCCCGCTTCCCCCGGACGCGACCGGCGCGGGCGCGGAGGCCACCATCGACCGCGGCGTGCTGGAACTCCGCCTGCCCAAGCGCGAGGCCGCCCCGGAGCAGGACATCCCCATCACGGGTCGGTGAGGTCGCGGGGTGGTCTCTCTGGTGAACCTCCGTGCGTACCGACGGTTCTTCGTGGTCGCGTACCACTTCCTGCCGCTGTTGGTGAGCTACGCCCGCGACCGCCGCCGATTTCTGCTGTTCGGCGGACGGCGACAGGTGAGTAGCGAGATGCGAGTCGAGCGGGCCGACACCCTGCTGGAGTCGCTGCTCACCCTCGGCCCGACGTTCATCAAACTCGGGCAGTTGCTCTCGACCCGCCCCGACGTGCTCCCGCCGGAGTACGTGGAGGTGCTCTCGAAGCTACAGGACGAGGTGCCGCCCGCGCCGTGGGACGAGGCGCGCGTCGTCCTCGAAGACGAACTCGGCCCGGTGGACGAGCGCTTCGAAGATTTCGACACCGAAGCCATCTCGGGTGCGAGCCTCGGGCAGGTGTACACCGCGAAGGTCGGCGACCGCGAGGTCGCGGTCAAGATTCGCAGGCCGAACATCGAGTCGCTCGTGACGGCCGACCTCCGGGTCGTCCGGTGGTCGCTCCCGATTCTGCTCTACTTCATCGGCGAAGCTCGCGCGTTCTCGCTCGAAAATCTCGCCGACGAGTTCGACCGCACGATTCGACAAGAGATGGACTACTCCCGCGAGGCCGAGATGCTTCAGGAGATTCGGGCCAACTTCGAGGGCGACGACACCGTGGCGATTCCGGCGGTAATCGAGTCTCACTCCGGGCCGCGAGTCCTCACGATGGAGTACATTCAGGGAACCAAAATCAACGACGTGGCCGAACTCGACGCCAAGAACATCGACCGCCACCGGCTCGCGGTGAATCTGCAGGAGGCGTACATGCAGATGCTGCTCGAAGACGGCGTGTTCCACGCCGACCCCCACCCCGGAAACCTCGCGGTTCGACCCGACGGCACCATCGTCTTCTACGACTTCGGGATGTCGGGCCGGGTGGACGAGTTCGTCCAGAACAAGATTATCGACTTCTACATCGCGGTCGCGAACCGCGACATCGACGGGATTCTGAACGCGCTCGTCGAGATGGGAACCCTGAGTCCCGAGGCCGACCGGGCGACGATGGGGAAGGTGATGGAGCTGGCGATAGAGGACGCTCGGGGCGAGAGCATCGAAACGTACCGGGTCCAGCAAATCGTCGAGCAGGTCGAGGACACCATCTACGAGTTCCCGCTCCGCCTGCCGTCGAATCTCGCGCTCGTCCTCCGAGTCGCGACGGTCGTGGAGGGAGTCTGTGTCACGCTCGACTCGGACTTCGACTTCATCTCGGTCGCGACCGACTACCTCACCGAGCAGGGCTACCGCGAGGAGTCCATCAAGAAGTACGCGCGCGAGACCGGCGACCAGATTCGCGAATCGGTCGAGTCGTCGGTTCGCGTCCCGCCGAAGCTAGAGCGCACGCTCGACCGAATCGACCGCGAGGACCTCTACATCCGGGCCGACATCGAGGACGGCAACGACGTGTTCGCGCTCCTCGCGAAGCGACTCGTCTACGGCATGATGCTCGCGGCGGGCGTGTTCTCGACCGCGTTCCTCTACGCGCTGACCGAGGTGAACGCCGCGGCGGTCGCCGCGGCGTTCACGGCCGGTGTCGCGGTGTTCCTCTACCGGAGTTTCCGCAAGCGGAAGGGAACCCGAGTCACGCCGCAGTTCACCCGCCACGAGATGCGCCAGCGTCGGGGCGGCGACTGAGCTTTAGGACGACCAAACTTATTTTTCCTTTTGGAAACTCTTTTTTGAGTGTAGCGAGGAGTTCCACGCATGGGACTGGTGGAGAATCTCGTGCTCGTGTTCGTCGCTGGGTTGCTGACCGCGCTCGCCACCGGTCTCGGCGCGCTCCCGTTCTTCGTCGTGGACGACTTCAGCGACCGGTGGAACGTCGCGCTGTGGGGCGTCGCGTCGGGAATCATGGTGTCGGCGTCGGTGTTCGGTCTCGTGAACGAGGGGCTGGCGTACTCCGCGGGGTTCCCGACGCTGATGGTCGGCGGCCTGCTCGCTGGCGTCGTCCTCGTGGAAGTCTCCGACCGGGCGCTCGACAGAATCGACGTGGGCGGGGACGATGGGAGCCACGACCACGACGAGAGTTCGACCGTTGACGACGACAGCCACGGCCACGGCGACCACGCGCTCGAAGCCGAGGCGTTCGCCGAGGGCGACCTCAAAAAGCTCGTCCTCATCCTCGGCATCCTGACGGTCCACAGCTTTCCGGAGGGTGTCGCGGTCGGCGTCTCGTTCGCGGAACTGGGCCTCGAAGGCGGCCTTCAGATCCTCGGCTTCTCGGTCCCCCTGCTCGCGGTGTTCATGACCGTCGCCATCTCCATCCACAACGTCCCGGAGGGGACCGCTATCGCCATTCCCATGCGGGCGATGGGACTCGCGCGCTGGCGGATGGTCGGCGCGGCGGTGTTTTCGAGCCTTCCACAGCCAATCGGCGCAGTGGTCGCATTCGCGTTCGTCCGGTGGGCGAGGGCGTTCCTCCCCTTCGGGTTCGGGTTCGCGGCGGGCGCGATGGTGTACCTCGTCCTCACGGAGTTCATCCCGGAGGCGCTGGAGACTGGCGCGGACCTCCCGAACAAGGGCCACCGAGAGCTTCTGACGGGTGTCGTCGTGGGAGTGGTCGCGATGATTCCGCTGATGTACGTGTAAGTGTCATCTGTGCCGTCTTTTCGGCGTCCACCGGTACGCCTCGAAGTCACGGATCTGATATATCGTATATAAAAAGTGCTATGATGCCGTTGTGTCTCGGTCGGAGTGAATGCGAAAAACCGTATCTCGACGCTGGCTACTCGAAAGGGGGTCAATCGCGGGTGCAGTCGGTCTCGCGGGGTGTGCGACGGGGTCGCTGGTCGAAACGACCGGAGAGGGGGATTCCGACGAAACGGCTGGCGTGGGAAACTCCGAGTCGCAACCGAACGACGGGGAGAGCGCGGACGAGAGCGAATTCTCCGGAGACATCAGGGAGATGGCTCGACGGGTCGGCACCGAGATTCAGCAATCGGTCGTCGAAATCAGTTTCGACGGCGGTCGGGGCGGCGGAACCGGGTGGTTCCTCGACGACGGGCATATCGTCACGAACTCGCACATCGCCCGCCAAACCGAAACCGTACAGTTCGAAACCTTCGGCGGGGAGACCGGAACGGCCGAACGCGTCGGCTACCATCCCGACATGACTCCCGACCTCGCCCTGCTCGAAACCGACGTTTCGGGGGTTCCGTCTCTCTCGAAGGGTGACTCCTCGACGCTCGAAGCGGGACAGCCGCTCGTCATCGTCGGCCACCCCGGGAGGGTGGGCAAGTGGGTCATCAGCCTCGGAGCGTTCCAGGAGTACAGAGAGGGAATAGACTGGCTGCTGACCGACGCGCCCACGAATCAGGGGAACAGCGGTTCGCCGCTGGTGACTCTCGACGGAAACGTCGTGGGATGCGTCAGCGGAACGACGTACCCCAACGGCCGCCCGGAAGGAATCGTGCGGTCGGAGACGGTGTTCGAGGAGTTTCCGGACCCCGAGAAACTCGCGACCGCGAACCCGATAGAGACGGTCGAAAAGTGGGTGGCCGAGTGGAAGTGACGTCGTTTCACGAAGTCGCTCTCGGTCCTCATCTATCGTCCGCTTCCCCCTGCCCCTTTCCGTAGCTTTACGCCCTCTCCGCCCGACTCTCTCGCATGGACATCGCCCCATTCGGACTCGAACGCTGGTTCGCCGAGTACGAACACGAGGCCGACATCATGCTCGCAGAAAGCGGGATTCGGAGCCTCGATTCGAGCCGGTTCGACCTCGACGCCGGAGAACTCGGCTACGTCATCCCCACGAACGGCGACCCCGACTTTCGGGCAGAGGTCGGCGAGCGATACGACCGGTCGGCCGACGAAGTCCTCTTCACCTGCGGTACGCAGGAGGCGAACTTCCTCGCGTTCTACTCGCTGATGGACGACGACAGCCACGCGGTCGTCGTCACGCCTACCTATCAGGCCCTCTACGCCGTGCCGGAGGCTATCGGCGACGTGACCCGCGTGGCGCTCGAACCTCCGGAGTGGGAACTCGACGTGGACGCCGTGGCCGACGCGATTCGCCCCGAAACCGAGGTTCTCGTCCTCAACAACCCCAACAACCCGACCGGACGCTACCACCCACAAGAGAAAGTCGAGGCGCTTTACGACCTCGCCGAGGACAACGACGCCTACCTCCTCTGCGACGAGGTGTACCGACTGCTCGACGACGACCCGCTTCCGCCGGTAGCGTCGCTGGGCGACCGCGGTATCAGCACGGCGAGTCTCACGAAGGCGTACGGACTCGCTGGCCTGCGATTCGGGTGGCTGGTCGGGGCCGAGGAAGTCGTGGAGGGCGCGTGGGAGTGGAAGGACTACACCACCATCTCGCCGGGTATCATCGACCAGCACGTCGCCCGGCAGGCGCTCGGCGACTCGGAGGCCGAGATTCTGGCGGAGAACCGTGACCTCGCTGGCGAACACCACGACATGGTAGAGGAGTTCGTCGCCGACCACGACCTCTCGTGGCACGACCCGGTGGGCGTCAACGGTTTCGTCACGATTCCCGACGAGTTCGAGGGGAGCGAGGCGTTCTGTCGCGCGGTGGTCGAAGAGGAGAGCGTCGTCCTCGCGCCGGGGTCGCTGTTCGGCTACGACGACTACTTCCGAATCGGATTCGGCCTGCCGACTGAGGAGTTAGAGGACGGTCTCGCGCGCGTGTCGGCGTGTATCGAGCGCCACCGCGAGTGAGTCCTCACCGCTAGCGAGGCACTCTCGGAGGTCGTGCGACGGGACAACACGCGACGAGGGGGAAAATCGAAATACGCCCTCAGAAAACGTTTTAAATTTTCTAAGCGTCTCTCGACGCTCCGTGAAACGTCTCTTGGGTCGGCGTGAAACGTCGGACGAACGCGGAATCGACGCTAAAACGCCCGAATACTCCGAAAGGCTCTCGCACTTATATGCTACCGGGGGTCCTACGATGGAGTAACGAGGCCCCCCACAATGTCGAACGCATCCTCCACTCTCGACCCCGAACAGCTATCGACCATCTCGGACGAACGCGCGAGCGAGATGCAGACGCTCGCGGAGTCGTCGCTCCGGGCGCTCGCGACCCCGTTCCAGTTCGCCGGGTTCTGGTCGTCCGTGCTGCTTCCGCTGGTCTACGTGCCGGTCCTCGCGGGGTTCGCGGGCGGGCAATCGACGCTCGGACTCCTGCTCGTCGTCCACGCCGTCGCTCTCTTTTGCGGTCACGGCTACCGCAGCAAGTAGTTCCGGGCGAAACGCGTTCCAAACCGTTTATACTATCCCGGGCGCTATCCGGCGGTATGGCAAGAGAGCAGAAGGAAGTGCGGGATTTGAAAGAAGGGAACTACGTGATGATTGACGGCGCGGCTTGCGAAATCAATTCGTACAGCACGGCCAAGCCGGGCAAACACGGCAGCGCGAAGGCCCGCATTGACGCCAAGGGCGTCTTCGACGACAAGAAGCGCAGCCTCTCCCAGCCTGTGGACGCGAAGATTTGGGTCCCCATCATCAACCGCAAACAGGGCCAAGTCGTCTCGGTCGAGAGCGACGAAGTCGCGCAGGTGATGGACCTCGAAACCTACGAGACCATCACGGTCAAGACGCCGTCGGACGCGAACCTCTCGCCCGACGACCAAATCGAGTACCTCGAAATGGACGACCAGCGAAAGATTCTCGAGTGATGTTTCCCGGCGCGTCCGCCGACCGCGAGACGGCAGAATACGTGGTCGTCGGCGCGCCTCTCGACGTTTCGACCACGTTTCAGCCGGGCGCGCGGTTCGGCCCCGACCGAATCCGCCGGTTCGCCCGGACGTACGACGACTACGACGCCCGAACCGGGCGTCGGTTCTCGGACCTCTCGGTTCACGACCACGGCGACGTCCGCGCGTGGGACGACGCCGCGGCGTATCTGGAGTACCTCGAAGGCGTCGCGACCGACGCGGTGCGCGACGACGCCGTCCCCCTTCTGCTCGGGGGCGAACACACGATTACGGCGGCGGGAGCCTTCGCCACCGAACCCGACGTCTTCGTCTGTCTCGACGCCCACCTCGACCTCCGGGCGGAGTACGACGGCAATCCGCTGAGCCACGCGACCGTGACCCGGCGCATCCTCGACGGAATCGCCAGCGACCGCGCCGATGGCGTCGCCGACGAAGCAATCGTTCTCGGCGCGAGGACCGGGAGCGAGGAGGAGTGGGACCGAGCGAACGAGTCCGACGTGACCGTGGTGCCGCCCGAGGAGGTCGCCGACTGGACCCCCGACTTCGGCGACGAGTCGGTGTACCTGAGCGTGGACATCGACGGCGCTGACCCCGCGTTCGCGCCCGGAACGGGCACGATGGAACCGTTCGGACTCTCCCCCCGCGAGATGCGCGACGTGGTTCGCGCGGTCGCACCCTCCGTCACGGGGTTCGACGTGGTAGAGGTCAACGACCGCGACGACGGCCAAGCCGCGGCGCTGGGCGGAAAGCTCCTCCGGGAGTTCGTGTTCTCGCACGCCGACGCGAACTGAGCGTTTTCGGCCGCACTCCTTCCGTTTCCGATAGCATCGCGTTTTTTTGCCCCGCCTTCGTCTGTCGAACCATGAGCAAGCCTACCGTCGGAGTCGCGGGGTCGGGTCCGGCAATCGAAGCCGCGACCGCCGCGCTCGCCGACGTGAACGTCGCCGTCGTCGAGACCGACCCCGGTGAACTCGGGCGTGCCGACTTCGGCATCGTCGCGGGCGACGCGGGCGCGCGAGCGTTCGCTCGCGCGAACCACGCCGCCCGCGAGGGCCAGACCCCGTGGCTCGCTATCGAGCTCGGGGGTCTCGGCGGTCGCTCGATTCCCGACCTCGACGCCGCGGTCGCGGGCTTCGCGCCCGCGACCGCGTGCTACGAGTGTCTCCGGACGCGAGTCGCCGCGAATCTCGATGCGGAAGCGAGCGAGGAAGGTGGGTCGTCCGCCGGAACCGACCTCGCGAGCGCGCGCTTCGCTGGCGCGCTCGCGGGCCGCGAAGCCGCCGTGCTCCTCTCGGGCGACGAATCCGCGATTCTCGGCGGCGTGGTCGAGGTCCCCCACGCCGAGCGCCGACTCCTCGCGGTTCCGAACTGCGCGGTCTGCGGCGACGAGCGCGACCGCACCCTCTCGCGGACGTTCGCCGACGCCGCGCTGGAGGAGTCGATTGCGCGGGCCGAGCAGGCCGTGGACGACCGGGTGGGAATCGTCTCGACGCTCGGCGAGGCCGAGTCGTTCCCCGCGCCGTACTACCTCGCGGAAATCGGCGACACGACCGGCTTCAGCGACGTGCAGGCCGCAGAACAGGCCGCGGGCGTCGCGGTCGATTGGAACGAGGCGATGATGAAGGCGCTCGGTGAGAGCCTCGAACGCTACGCCGCGGGCGTCTATCGGGACTCGGAGTTCCGGACTGCTCGGCCCGCCGACCTCGAATCTGGGGTCTCGCCTGCGGCGTTCGTCCGACCCGACGGGTGGACCGACCCCGCGCCGGACGACGATATGGCGTGGGTGCCGGGCGTGGACCTCCAGACCGACGCGCCGGTCTCGCTGCCCGCCGAATTCGTCCACTTCCCGCCGCCCGAGGCCCGCTACAAACCCTCCATCACGACGGGTCTCGGCCTCGGAAACTCGACGGTCGAGGCGGTACTGTCGGGACTCTACGAGGTAATCGAGCGAGATGCCACCATGCTCGCGTGGTACTCGACGTTCGACCCGCTGGGTCTCGCGGTCGAGACCGACCGATTCGACGCGCTCTCGCGGCGTGCGCGCGCGGAGGACTTGGACGTGACGGCGCTGCTCGTGACCCAAGACGTGGACGTGCCGGTGGTCGCGGTCGCGGTCCACCGCGAGGAGGCGTGGCCACGGTTCGCGGTCGGGTCGGGCGCGGACCTCGACCCCGACGCCGCGGCCGAGTCGGCGCTCGCCGAAGCGATTCAGAACTGGATGGAACTCCGGTCGATGGGCGAGGACGACGCGGCCGACGCCGACGGCGCAATCGGTCGCTACGCCGACTTCCCCGACCCCGTCCGGGCGTTCGTCTCGCCCGAAACCACGATTCCGAGCGCGAGCGTCGGCCCGGACGAGTCGCCCGAAGGAGCGGCCGAACTCGACGCGGTCCTCGACAGACTCGCCGACGCCGACCTCGCGGCCTACGCCGCCCGGACGACGACCCGCGACGTGGCGAGCATCGGATTCGAGGCGGTCCGGGTGCTCGTCCCGGAGGCCCAACCGCTGTTCACCGGTGACGCCTTCTTCGGCGAGCGCTCTCGGGCGGTGCCCCCGGAGTTGGGCTTCGAGTTCCGACCCGACGCCGAACATCATCCGTACCCCTGAGAGGGTTTCCTACTCCCCGCCGAGGACGCCGACCCGGTCGCTTCGGTAGCCGAAGATGTTCTCGTAGCCGTACGCCGAGAGCAGGACGGGGTAGAACGGCTCGTCTGCGACCATCTCCTCACCGTCGGCGGCCGCGAACGCCTCACCGGACTCGACGCGCTCGAAGTTCTCGGCGAGCACCTCGTACTCGTCGGCCGGGTCCTTCGGAATCGCCTCGCCGAGTCGGTACACCGCGACTTCGGTCCGGCGCTCTCCGGCGACGGGTTCGCGGTCCGGGAGCGCGCCGGTCGCCGCGAGAAAGCCTCCGACGAGTTCGACCGCGTTCTCGGCGGCCTCCGTCGAGCCCTGATAGCCGCACTCGACTTCGACGACGTGAGGGTACTCGATGAGTCTGCCTTCGGTGTTCACCTGCGTGTCCACCAGCACGGAAATCGGGAGGTACGGACACACTGTGCGCGCGACGGCTCCGACCGCGTCGGTCACGGCGAACGGTTCGCCGTACGACTGCGTGGAGTGGAGCGCGAGCGTCGTGCAGTCGCGGGGGGGGGGGGGGGGGGGGGCGCGCGGGGGGCGCCCCCGGGGGGGGGGGGGGGGGGGGGCCCGGGGGGCCCC
>NZ_ML974130.1:771835-785162 GCF_004143485.2 Halorussus amylolyticus
GGGGTGTGGGGTGCGCGCGTGGTTGTGCGGGCGGGGCCCGGCGGGCCGGCGGCCCGCGGCGAGTCGCCCCTCGTGAGTGTCGGCGTTCGGGTCGCCCGGAAACGCCCGGTTCAGGTCCTCGTCGGTGTACCGGACCTCCCGCTCCAGCGCGCGCTCGTTCGCCACGACGAGTTTCACGGGTCGCTCGACGCTCGGCGGGTCGGCGAGAAGTCGTTCGACCGCGTGGACTCCGCACGGTTCGTCGCCGTGGATTCCGGCGACGACCGCAATCTCCGGCGTTCCGTCGCCCAACTGCTCGATTCGCATTGGCCGAAACCGAAGGCCGGTCCGGCCTTGAGCGTTTCGAACCGCGAGTCGGGTGGAGAAAATGTGTGCCGCTCCGACTCAATCGAGGTCGGCGAGCGACCGGAGCGTGGGTTCGAGCGAACTGCCCGCGTCGGTCAGCGCCACGAAGTCGCGCTCCTGGTCGTAGGTCGCGAGTCCCACGTCGGCGAGTTTCGGGACGTGGGTGTGGTACAGCGAGAGGTAGACCTCCAACACCGTCTCGGGGTCGATGTCAGAGAGGGGCACGTCGCGCTCGGCGACCGCGACCTCGTCGGCGAGGTCAGGGAGCGGGAGGTCGCCGTGAGCTAGCATCGTCACGAGGGCGTGTCGCCGTCGTTGGTCGGCGAGCGCGTCGAACAGCCCGGTCACCGAAAACGGCGGGTCGGCACCGTCTCCGGCGTCGTCGAGGTCCGACTCGACGGTCGCGAGGACGGTTTCGAGTGTGGCGTCCGACCGATACCGAACCGTCTCGCAGTCGGAGTCGTAGTCGAGAAAGCCCGTGTCGTCGAGTTTCGGCAGAACGGTGTGATGGAGGCGCGCCGCGATTTGGTCGGCGTCCCGGTCGGAGTCCCGACCGGCCGACTCGATGCAATCGGCGAGCGTGGCGACCGCGACCTCGTCGTCGGGGTTCCGGACCAGCGACCGAAGCAGGACCCGACAGTCGCGGTCGGCGGCCGCCGCGAAGACGGTGTCGAGTCGGCCGCCACCCTCGGCACCCGACCGCGTGGCGTCCGCCAATGTGTCGAAGTGGCGTTCGGTCATCGTCGTTTCCGTTCCAGCGAGCCGACGCGTCCCGTCGCGGGGAGACCGCTGTCTATCCGGTAGGAGTGGTGCCGGATTATATAAGTTGTCGATTTCAATTGACGAAGAGACCGCGGTCGGAGACGGGTGACACGACCCTTCTGAGTCGTCTGCGGTCACTCCAGCGATTCGGCGTACGCGAAGTCCGCGTCGGCGGCGGTCGGTCGCTCGCCGTCGAGTTCGATTCGCCACCCGTGGAGGGCGTCGGGGTCGTCGAGCGCTTCGGTCACGGTCTCGCGCACGTCGAGGACGTTCACGCCGTAGAAGTCCCGCGGGACGCCGTGGAGGTACTGGAGTGCGGTCTCAAACAGGCTCTGCATCCCGCCGTCGTCCTCGAAGTCGAAGTGCTTGTACGCGCCCGCCGCGACCTGCACCATTCCGTGAAGGAACGCGCTCTCCGTGGTACCGCCCCCATAATTGTACCATTCTGCTTCAAAACAATCGTGCGATTCGTGGAACTCCCCGACGTTGAAGAGCGCGACCCCGTGAATCACGGCCCGCCGGAGCGTGGCGTGTTCCCACTGGCCGTCGGGACGCCACCCGGTCGGGTCCCCCGTTGGCGGGCCGACCGAGGGGTCTCGCGTGTGTTCGTCCATTGGTGTTCGTTTCGAGTCGGAGTCGGATACCTTCGTCGGAGAAGTGCGTTCGAATCGCAGAAGATAGCTGAAACGTCCCTGTGTACCCGCTTCGAACGCGATTCACGGAATGGAGAACAGCCAGAACGCCACCATTCGATCCTTACGAACTACAACACACAGGAGAGCAAACAACAGCCAGAAAGCCCCCGCCCGGTCACGTGAGCGAAGCGAACGTGACCTCGGAAGACGCGGTTTGTCTTCCGATGGTCGCGGTCGCTCTGCGGGATATTCGCGCCTCTCCGCAACGCTCGGCGCGAATAGTGGCCCGCAGAGACGACTAAATTGCACGCGACCGGGCGGCCCCTTTCATTCCCACCCTGCAATTGTCTCACCAACCGATTTCGGTGGTTCGTGTCACCGGCTAATTTCTGTGGTCTGCGTCACCGAGCTACGGTTTTCCGGACGCCGACCGCTGGCGTCTCGAAACGCAAGCTAAACACGCGCGAAAATCGAATTTACGCCATTCATGTCTTGGGGAACGCTGGTCGTCGCGGGCCTGTTCGAAATCATGTGGGCAATCGGGTTGAAGTACTCCGACGGATTCACGAACGTCAGGGCATCGGTGGCAACCGTGGTCGCGCTCGTAATCAGCATGCTCCTGCTGGCGAAAGCGGTCGAGACGCTCCCGGTCGGTACCGCCTACGCGGTCTGGACCGGCATCGGCGCGGTCGGAACCGCCACGCTCGGCATCGTGCTGTTCGACGAGTCGGCCGACCTCCTCCGGGTCGGGTTCGTCGGCGTCATCGTGGTCGGCATCGTCGGTCTCCACCTCACGTCAGGGCACTGACGCCGAAATTTTTGTCCGATTCGCGGTATGTTTTAAGGTACTCGCGCTATAGGTGGGTACCAATGGCAACACCTCGGTCGGCAGTCGACACCAACGAAAGCGTCAGCAAATCCATCGTCGAGACGGTCGCGGAAGTCGAGGGCGTCTCGCCGACGGAACTGACGCCACCGCTGTACGACGTTGTGGACCCGGACGCGCTCGACCAACTGTTCGCTCCGGCCTCGAATCGCTCTGACAGTCGCGTCGTGTTCTTCTACAACGGGTACGAGGTCACGGTCGATGGCGACGGGTCGGTGTCGGTCGTGCGCCCGGACGCCTGAACGTTCAAGCCGTTCGGCGTCGTGGGTGGTATCGAATGCGACCCGACGAACTGCGGCGGGCAGACCATTTCCGCCACGACGACGACACCGACGAAATCGTGTTCGCGGTCGAGGACGGCCGAGTGCTCGCGATTCGGGAGTATCCGAGCGTCGAGGCGTTCGAGGCGGCCGTCGAGGACGCCGAGTACGTCGGCACTCACGAGGGAATCGCGGAGTTACCGGGGGTCGAAGCGTTCGAGGAGTAGTCGGACCTGTTTCGACAACAGTTTTAGGCCGGGGCTATTTTCTCCGCGTATAAGATATGGGTTCGTGTGTAATCTGTGGGGCTTCTGCCAACGGCGCAATCTGTGAGAGCCACGAGCAGGACGTCCTCTTCGAGTTCACCGGAACGTCACCGCAGCAACTGACTTCCGGACGGTACTACAGCGGAACTGTCGACGGCTTCGCCGAGTTCGGCGTCTTCGTCAACATCGGCGACCGAGTCACGGGGCTCCTTCACAAGAGCGAACTCGACCGCCGCCTCGACTCGCTCGACTGGGACCAGGGCGAGACCGTGTTCGTCCAAGTGACCGGCGTGCGCGACAACGGCAACGTGGACCTCGGTTGGTCGCTCCGCCAGTCCGAACGCGAGTTCCGCGGCAAGCTCCTCGACGACCCCGACCGCGGGGCGGTCCTCCCCGACGAGGACGACGAGGGCGACGACGCCGACGAGCAGGCCGAGACGCAGGTCGAAGACCAGACCGAGAAGACTTCGACGGCCGACGCCGAGGAGTCCGAGGAGAGCGCCGACGACAGCCAGCAGGCGACGACCGACGGCGCGGGCGCGAGCGCGGCCGCCACCGAGTCCGAACCGGAACCATCTCGCGTCCAAATCGCGACGCTGAGCGACCGCGTGGGCGACGACGTTCGCATCGAGGGCGAAGTCGTCGGCGCGCGCCAGACCAGCGGCCCGACCATCTTCGAAGTGCGCGACGAGAGCGCCACCGTCGATTGTGCCGCGTTCGTGGAGGCGGGCGTCCGCGCGTACCCCGAGGTCGAGACGGGCGACTTCGTCCGACTCGACGGCGAGGTCGAACTCCGGTACAACGAGCTACAGGTCGAGACCGAGGAGTTAGAAAAGCTCGAAGACGACGACCGCGAAGCGGTCGAGACGCGACTCGAAAACGCGCTTCGCGACGAGGCCCGACCCGACGACGTGGACCTGCTGGCCGACCACGACGGCGTGGCGGCGGTCCACGACACCATCCGGGACGCCGCCGAGGAGATTCGGCGTGCGGTCATGGAGTCCCGACCGGTCATCGTCCGGCACAACGCGACCGCCGACGGCTACGTCGCTGGCGCGGCAATCGAGCGCGCGGTCCTCCCGCTCGTGCGCGACGAACACGCCAAGAGCGACGCCGAGTACCACTTCTTCGACCGGCGACCGCTCGAAGGCGGCGACTACGACATGGCCGACGCGACCAAGGACGTGACTCGGATGCTCGGCAACCGCGAGCGTCACGACGAGAAGCTTCCGCTGTTCGTCCTCGCGGCGGCCGGAAGCACCGACGAGTCGCGCGACGGACTCGAACTCCTCGACGTGTACGACGCCCCGCGGGTCACCATCGACGCGAGTTCGCCCGACGAGGGCGTCGCCGACCTCGCCGACGTGGCCGTCAACCCCCACCTCGAAGGCGCGGACGGGTCGGACGTGACCGTCGGCGCGCTCGGCGCGAACGTCGCGGCCCACGTCAACACCAAGGTCCGGGGCGGCATCTCGCACCTCCCGGCGGTCAGCTACTGGGCGGACGCACCGGAGGCGTACACCGACCTCGCGAGCGAGGCGGGCTACGACGACGACCACACCACCGCGCTTCGCGAAGCGGTCGCGCTCGAAGCGTTCTATCAGGCCTACGAGGACAAGCGCGAACTCATCACCGACCTGCTGTTCGAACACGAGAAGCGCGACCTCGCCGAACACGTCGCCGAGCAGTTCCGTCAGAAACTCGGAGTCGAACTCGACACGGTGGAGCCGAATCTCTCGATTCGCGGCGAGAACGGCGTCTCCTTCACGGTTCTCGACGCCGATTCGTTCACCCACCGATTCGACTTCCCGCCGACGCCGCTCCTGCTCGACGAACTCCACCGCCGGAAGGTCGGGGCCGACGAAGCCCCGGGCGACACGCACGTCACCATCGGCGTTGACGAGGACGAAATTTACGTCCGAAGCGACGACCGCGTGAACTCTCGGGAGGTCGCCGCGGCCGCGAGCGAACAGGCCCCGAACGCGGGCATCGTCGCGCGCGGCACGCAGGACGGCACCATCGACTTCCTCGTCGGCGAGCGCGAGGCGGCGCTCGACGCCGTGGTCGCGGCCATCGCGGAACGGCTGTAAGTCGGATTTTCGGTTTTTGGGTCGCTTTTTGTGTGGGAAGTTTTCGACGTGTGTGCTGACCAAACCACCTGTGGGTGGACTGAAAGGGGCCGTCCGGTCGCGTTCATTTCAGTCGCCTCCGCGAGCAACTATTCAGGCCGGGCAGTGCGGAGAGGCCTGAATATCTCGCGGAGCGACCGCGAGCGGGCGGGGGCTTTCGGAGACACAACCGATACTGAAACCGCACGGTCGTCATTTTGGGAACCTTCTTGTAGTTCTACTCAACGATAGTCCGTGACACAATCACTACTGCACGTAGACGACACCCTTATCCCGACCAATCGACCAAATACCACGTAATGAGTACCGAGACGCCGGACGCCACCGAGACCGAGGCGTTCGAGCGAGTCTGCGAGGAACTGGTCGAGCGCATCCTCGCGGGCGACGTGGAACGCGACGACCTCGAAAGCGAGAAGCTCGAAGTCTGCTCGGAGTTCTCGGCACCGAAGGTGCCGAAGAACTCCGAACTGTTCGACTACGCGCCCGAGGAGCACCGCGAGGACTTACAGGCGGTCCTCCAGCGCAAGCCCGTCCGAACCGCGTCGGGCGTCTCGCCGGTCGCCATCATGACGAGTCCCCACCAGTGCCCGCACGGCAAGTGCCTCTACTGTCCCGGCGGGCCGGGGTCGGAGTTCTCGTCCTCCCAGAGCTACACCGGCCACGAGCCAGCCGCCGCGCGCGGGGTCCAGAACGACTACGACCCCTACGGGCAGGTGACCCTGCGACTCCACCAACTCCGGGAAATCGGCCACCCGGTCGATAAGGTCGAACTCATCCTGATGGGCGGGACGATGACCGCCCGGAGCCACGACTATCAGGAGTGGTTCGTCAAGCGCGCGCTGGAGGCGATGAACGACTACGACACCGACGCCGAACCCCAGCCAGCCCAGGGCGAGAGCTTCGCCCAAGACCCCGAAAACGCCGAGTTCCGCTATCTCGAAGACGTAATCGCGGAGAACGAGACGAACGACATCCGGAACATCGGCACCACGTTCGAGACCAAGCCCGACTGGTGTGACCCCGAGCAAATCGACCGGATGCTCGACCTCGGAGGAACGAAGGTCGAGGTCGGCGTCCAGACCACCTACGAGCGAATCAACCGCGAGATGCATCGGGGCCACGGCGCGCAGGCGTCCATCGACGCGAATCAGCGACTCCGGGACGCGGCGTTCAAGGTCGGCTTCCACATGATGCCCGGCCAGCCCGGAATGAGCAAGGAGATGTGCCTCGAAGACTTCCGTCGCCTGTTCGAGGACGAGAAGTGGCGGCCCGACTACCTCAAAATCTACCCCACGCTGGTCGTCCGGGGCACCGCGACCTACGACTGGTGGCATCGCGACGAGTACGAACCGCTTCGGAACGAGGAGGCCGCCGAACTCGTCGCCGAAATCAAGTCGATGATTCCGAAGTACACCCGACTCCAGCGCGTCCAGCGCGACATCCCGGCCGACTTCATCGACGCCGGAGTCTGGAAGTCGAACCTCCGACAGCTAGCGCGACAGAAGATGGACGACCACGGCTGGACCTGCGACTGCATTCGATGCCGAGAGGTCGGGATGAACGACGAGGACCCCGAGAACGTCGAACTCGACGTGCTGACCTACGAGGCCGCCGGAGGCACCGAACACTTCATCAGCTACGAGGACCCCGAGAAGGACCTTCTCGTCGGGTTCTGTCGGCTCCGATTCCCCGGCGACCCGGTTCGGCGAGAGTTGGAGAACGCGGCGTTGGTTCGAGAGCTTCACGTCTACGGCCCGATGGTCGAAGTCGGCGGCGAGAGCCACGACTGGCAGCACAAGGGGTACGGCAAGAAGCTCCTTCGGAAGGCCGAGGAGATGGCGGCGGACGCGGGCTACGAGAAGGTCAGCGTGATTTCGGGCATCGGCGCGCGCGAGTACTACCGGAACAAACTCGGCTACCATCAGGACGGCCCGTACGTGAGCAAGCGGGTGTGACGGGGCGTTCAGTCCGGGACCTCGGATTCACCCCGAAAAAGCGCGCGAAATCAGACGAACCGCCGGGTTTATTGACGCCTTCTCCCTCGTATCCGGCCATGAAAACGGTGAGCGAGCGATGAACGACCGGTCGGTACCGCGCGACCCCGAGGACATCTTCGAACGCCTGTTCCGGAGCGGTCGGACCAACGCCGCCCTGTCGTGGCTCCTGGTCGGCGTGCTCGCGCTGGTGTTCGTCGAGAGCGTAGTCGAGTTCGACCGCCTTTGGATGACGTTCGTCGCCGCCGCGGGCGCGGTGGTCCTCGTCCCACCGGTCGCGTACCGCGACTGGCGCGTGATGTTGCCGTGGGAACTCCTCGCGCTGGCGCTCCTTCCCATCC
Source organism: Halorussus amylolyticus (assembly GCF_004143485.2). Classification (GTDB taxonomy): domain Archaea; phylum Halobacteriota; class Halobacteria; order Halobacteriales; family Haladaptataceae; genus Halorussus; species Halorussus amylolyticus. Next base: position 779,454 of record NZ_ML974130.1, read on the forward strand.
TCGTTCGGGGACTGTCCGGCGGCGAGCTCGGCCTGTTCGCGTACTACCTCTCGGTCGCCGGACTCGCGCTGGTCGTGACCGTCGAACTCCACATGTTCACGTCGCTCGACGTGACCCACTGGTTCGCGGTCACGTTCGTCGCGATGACGACGATGGCGTCCGTCGCCGCGTGGGCTATCGTGCGATGGAACTTCGACCGCATGCTCGGCACGTCGTACCTCTCCACGAACGAGGCGCTCATGGTCGAGTTCGTCTGGGTGACGCTGGCGGGATTCGCGGCCGGTGTCCTGTTCGACGCCTACTTCAGACGACGCGACCGCCAACTCTGGCGGGCTATCAACGGGATGATTCGCCGATGATGCTGCTGCCACGCCCCTCGGCGCTGAATCAGCGACGACTCACGCGAGCGATGCAAATCGTGTTGCTCGGAATCGTCGGGTACGGCGCGCTGGGAATCGTCTGGGACGGGGTCGCCGCCCAACCGAAGGCCATCGTCAACGGCGGCATCGGTCTCGCCGTCACGACCCTCCCGGCGGTACTCGAACGCAACTACGAGATTCCGCTCGACCCGTGGCTCGGTCTGTGGATTACGACCGCGGTGTTTCTCCACACGCTCGGGTCGGCGGGACTGTACGGCCAAATCGGGTGGTGGGACCACCTCACGCACTCGATGTCGGCGTCGCTGGTCGCGGCGGCCGGATACATCACCGCGCGGTCGCTCGACCTCCACAGCGACGAGATTACCATTCCGGCCAGATTCGCGTTCGTCTACATCCTCGTCGTCGTCCTGTCGTTCGGCGTCGTCTGGGAACTGTTCGAGTTCGGCCTCGACGTGGTGGCGGACTCGACGGGCGTCACGATGCCGCTCGCCCAGCACGGCCTCGACGACACCATCCGTGACCTGATGTTCAATTCGCTCGGCGCGCTACTCGTGGCGTTCTTCGGGCAGGTCCACCTCACGGGAGTCGCCGAGCGTCTCAGAGAACGCCTGTTCGCGACGGAGTAACTCCGAGCGAATCGACGCCGCAAGTGCGATTCCCCCCGCGAGTGGTACCTCTACGCAGACCCCGAGACTGTGCGTGATACCCAGCCTCCGGCCATCGCGCAGAGCGCCGCACCGAGCGCATTAACTATCATGGCGAAGACGAACCACAGGGTCCCGACGGCTACCACGAACGCTAGACTGTCCAACGACGCCAAAATCTCCGAGGAGACGAAGTCCACCGAGGTCCAGAGAACCGGTATGCTACCCACGGCTCCCGTTCGAAAGCCGGCACGTCTCACCGACTTCGATTGTGACCCGTAGTACAGCCCTGATGCGAATCCAGCGACGAGTACCGGACTCATTTCGAGTAAGGATGGGTCGGACGTTAGTACCACCGTGAAGGGTATCGAAGCGAGACCGAGGAGGACATCCACACTGATGAGTCCATGAAGCCATCGAGATAATTCATTGTCTTTGGAGAGCATAATTTCCCGGAATGTAGTATTCTGTGTCCTGCATTAAATATGTTTTCCAACCTCCGGAGACTGATAGATTGGCAAGCGTCGAGAGGAAACCAACGTTCCGAATAAGCATTTTGGCTTCGGACTATCGGGCAAAGACTACCAGTCACCGTTGCCCGCGTTCTCACCAGATACTCCGATTCTCGCGGGGTTGCACAGGTACCGACTACGGTCTGAACAGCCGATATTAATTCGCTGCCGAGAATCTAATATTTAATACTAGGAACGAATATAAAACTTTATTAGCAAAGACTGTATTTAACAAATGCAATGTCGAAACAAACGTCTCGGAGAAGAACCCTGAAGCTGATCGGCGGATCCGCGGTCGGTCTGACTGGTCTAACAGGCACGACAGCAGCAGAGGAGAATACGACTGAGACTACCGAAAAAGAGGAGGGCAAATCCGTAGAAGTGCCAGACAGCTACGAAAATGTGAGTTCGTTCACGGTTTACGAAGGGCAGGATCTCGAATGGGATGTGCCTGAAGATAAACCACTGACGACGCAGTCTCACTGTCCCGGCAACGGTGGACTCCACTGGACTCCCGGTTTCACGTGGGAGGGAGTAACGTTCGAGTTCAATGTCAAAGATTGTCCCGACACCTGTGAATGGGAAGTCACGGTTACCGCCCTCAACCAAACGTACGGTCTAGTGACCTCCGACGATTGCGAGACGAACGAGTACCTGAGCGTTGGTGTCAAACCGCTCAAATTCTCCGGTTCCGTTTCACGAGAGCAGGTCGTCTGGGGTTCGACGGCGATGGTCATTGTCGAAGCGGACATCACTGTCGAGTACTACCATCCCACGAATGGATGGCAGGAGAAGGACATCTCGTGGGAACTCGAAGGAGAGGAGTAGCGCGGATTTCGGCAAAATAGTTCGATGCGGCCGATAGCCGTATAGACGCTACGCTCCCGAGGCGCGTTTCCCTCGGGGGAGTCATCCCGTACTCGGTTCCAGCATTGTTTATCGTCCCTACATTACCGTCGAGAAAGGAGATCCTGAATCGGAGTGAAACCGATAGCTTTCCTGTAGAGTCGAGCACTCTCCCGAACCTGGTCAACAGTACTATACGTGCCACTCTATTCCTCGTCGGGATTTCACCGAGTGTCTCGGCCTCACTGTAACGACACACCTTTCCCCGACAACAGAAAATCACGTAGCATGGACCAGAAGCGGGAACTGTCGAGCATCGACCTCGCCGCCGTGGTCGCGGAACTCGGCGCGTACGAGGGGTCGAAACTCGACAAGGCGTACCTCTACGGCGACGACCTCCTGCGACTCAAGATGCGCGACTTTGACCGCGGGCGGGTCGAACTCCTCGTAGAAGTCGGCGAGACGAAGCGCGCGCACGTCTCCGCACCCGAGAACGTCCCCGACGCGCCGGGTCGCCCCCCCAACTTCGCGAAGATGCTCCGGAATCGGCTGTCGGGCGCGGACTTCGCGGGCGTCGAGCAGTACGGGTTCGACCGCATCCTCCAGTTCGACTTCGAGCGCGAGGACGGCGACACCACTATCGTCGCCGAACTGTTCGGGCAGGGCAACATCGCCGTCTTGGACGAGAATCGCGAGGTCATCGACTCGCTCGACACCGTGCGACTCAAGTCCCGGACCGTCGCGCCGGGAAGCCAGTACGAGTTCCCCGACGAGCGCATCAATCCGCTCGACATCGACTACGAGACGCTGGCGGCCTTCATGGACGACTCGGACACCGACCTCGTGCGCACGCTCGCGACCCAACTCAACTTCGGCGGACTCTACGCCGAGGAAATCTGCACCCGCGCGGGTGTCGAGAAGGAGAAAGACATCGCCGACGCCGACGAGTCCGACTACGAGGCCATCTTCGACGCCATCGAGCGCCTCGCCGGGCCGGTCCGCGAGGGGCGATTCGACCCCCGAGTGTACCGCGAGGACGACCGACTCGTGGACGTGACCCCGTTTCCGCTCGACGAGTACGCCGACCTCGACGCCGAGGCGTTCGAGACGTTCAACGGCGCGCTCGACTACTACTTCACCAACGTCGATTTCGAGGGCGACGGTCCCGGCGACGAGGCGGGCGCGGTCGGCCAGCAGCGCCCCGACTTCGAGGCCGAAATCGAGAAACAACAGCGCATCATCCAGCAGCAAGAGCAGGCCATCGAGGGGTTCGACGAGCAGGCCGACGCCGAGCGCGAGAAGGCCGAGTCGCTCTACGCCCACTACGGTCTCGCGGACGAGATTCTCACCACGGTTCAGAACGCGCTCGACGAGGGCACCTCGTGGGAGGAAATCGAGACCCGATTCGCGGAGGGTGCCGAGCGCGGAATCGACGCCGCCGAAGCCGTGCAGGGCGTGAACCCCGAGACCGGAACCGTTACGGTCGAACTCGACGGCACCCCGGTCGAACTCGACGCTAAAACGGGCGTCGAGAAGAACGCCGACCGCCTCTACACCGAGGCGAAGCGCATCGAGGAGAAGAAGGAGGGCGCGAAGGCCGCTATCGAGAACACCCGCGAGGACCTCGAAGCCGCGAAGCAACGGAGGGACGAGTGGGAGACCGACGACGAAGACGGTGCGGACGACGACGAGGACGGCGACCGCGAGGACATCGACTGGCTGACCCGAGCCTCGATTCCGATTCGAAAGCAAGAGCAGTGGTACGAGCGATTCCGGTGGTTCCGAACCTCGGACGGCTTTCTGGTCATCGGCGGCCGGAACGCCGACCAGAACGAGGAACTGGTCCAGAAGTACATGGACGGCTACGACCTGTTCTTCCACGCTCAGGCCCACGGCGGCCCGGTCACGATTCTCAAGACCTCCGACCCGAGCGAACCGTCCCGCGACGTGGACGTGCCCGAAGAGAGCAAACGGCAGGCCGCCCAGTTCGCGGTCTCCTACTCGTCGGTCTGGAAGGACGGCCGATTCGCCGGGGACGCCTACATGGTCACGCCCGACCAGGTGAGCAAGACGCCCGAGAGCGGCGAGTACCTCGAAAAGGGCGGGTTCGCCATCCGGGGCGACCGAACCTACTTCAGAGACGTGCCGGTCGGGGTCGCGGTCGGCATCGCGTGCGAACCCCACACCCGCGTCCTCGGCGGGCCGCCCGAAGCCGTGGTTCCACAGGTCGAAGCCCACGTCGAGGTCGAACCCGGCCGGTACGCCCAGAACGACGCCGCAAAGCGCATCTACCGGGCGTTCCGCGAGCGGTTCGCCGACACCTCGTTCGTCCGGAAAGTGGCGAGTCCCGACCTGATTCAGGAGTTCCTGCCGCCGGGCGGGAGTCGGATGAAAGACGAGTAGCGACCGCGACACGCCGTCGCTTGCTTCTCGAAGTCACGCAACGATTAAGCCGGTAGCGAGCGTCTATGAGGCGAGCGAGCCGCTTTCTCGAAGCCGCTGCTCGGAGACACTCATGTTCGAAACAGCCGTAAAATATCTCGTGGAGAGCGACGACGGAACCGAGACGATACTCGTGGGTGGCGTCCTCACGCTGTTCGCGTGGCTGCTGATTCCCGCGGTTTTCGTCGCGGGCTACCTCCAGCGGGTCCTCGTCCGAACGAACTCGCGCGACCCCGCGCCGTCGTTCGACGACTGGGGCGACCTGTTCGCCGAGGGCCTGAAGGCAATCGCGGTCACGCTGGCGTATCTGGTCGTTCCGGTGGCGCTGCTGATTGCGGTGACCGCGAGCGTTCTGCTCGTCTCCGTCGAGACGACTTCGACGACCGCGGCCGACCCCGTCGCGGCGGTCGGACCCAACGCGCTCGGTCTGGTCGTCATTCTCGGCGGGTTCGCGCTCGCCGCGATTACGGGGCTCCTCGCGTGGTACGCCCTGCCTGCCGCGCTCGCCCGACTCGCGCTCGAAGGTCGCCTCGGCGCGGCGTTCGAACTCCGAGCCATTCGGCGCGTCGTCACGACCGAATCGTACGCGACCGGCTGGCTGGTCGCGCTCGTCGTCCTCGTGGTCGGCGGTGCGCTCGTCAGCGGCCTCGCGTCGATTCCCTTCGTCGGGTGGGCGCTGATACCCTTCGCGGTGTTCTACCTGGACGTGGTCGCGTTCGCGCTCTACGGGCAGGCCTACCGCGACGCGACCGGAACCGGCCGCCGGGAAACCGTCGATGAAGACCGGCGGCCCGCGGCCTAACTCCCCGAACGGTAGCCAGACCTAACTTTCTGCCGCCGAATCCTCTACCGTGTTCCGAGACGCGCTCTCCTATCCGGCCCGGG
>NZ_ML974131.1:0-117856 GCF_004143485.2 Halorussus amylolyticus
GCGGCGGTCCCGCCGCGCTCGACGCCGAGGACCGGCACGCGCTCCGGTCGGTCGCTCGACGGGTCGAAACGCTGTCCGAGCGCGCGGCGAGCGCCGCGCGCTCGGACGACTCAAGACGGTCGGGGGGACGCCGGTGATTCTCGCGGTCGCGGGCGGAAAAGGCGGCGTCGGCAAGTCAACCGTCTCGCTGAATCTCGGTGCAGAACTCGACGCCGTGGTGGTGGACGCCGACCTCGGGATGGCCGACCTGCCGACCGACCGCGGCCCGGACCTCCACGACGTGCTGGCGGGTCGCGCCGACCCGGTCGAAGCCGTCCGCGAGGGCGGTCCCGTGGCCCTGCTCCCGTGCGGTCGCACGCTCGCCGGGGCGCGAGCGGGCGACGTGACCGCGCTCGCATCGGCGGTCGAAGCCGTGGAGGCGACCTACGACCGGGTCGTCATCGACTCCCCCGCGGGGATGGCCGCCGACACGGGAATGGCGCTGTTGGCGGCCGACGCGGCCGTCCTCGTGACCTCCACGCGAAAGTTCGCGCTTGCCGACGCCCTCCGAACGCAAGAACTCGCCCGCGAACTCGACGCCGGACTCGCGGCAGTCGCGCTCAATCGTACCGGCGAGAAGGCGCCGACCGAACAGGTCCGGCGGTCGCTCGGCACGCCGGTCGTCGCGATTCCCGAGGACGACCGGGTTCGGCGCGCGCAGCGCCACGGCTGGCCGGTGCGCGAAATCGGTCCGGAGAGCGTTCCGGTCGAGCGATTCGAGCGTCTCGGAGAAACAGTCCGATTTGCGACTCCTCAGTCCTGAAGGTCGCGGTACGTCGTTCGGAGCGTGACCGCGGTCACGTCGGCCACCTCCGCGGCCTCTTTTTGGGTGACTCGGCGTCCGCGTTCGCGGGCCGCGGTGTAGAGACACGCCGCCGCGAACCCGCTCGGGTCCCGGCCGCTCACGAGGTTCTCGTCGTGGCCGCGCTCGACCAGTTCGGCCGCGCGGCGCTCGACTCGCGGCGGAAGGTCGAGTCGGCTGGCGAACCGCGGGAGATACTCTCGCGGGTCGATGGGACCGATAGGCAGGCCGAGGTCGCGATTCAGCGCGCCGTACGCGGTCTTGAGTTCGTCGCGGGACGCCCGCGCGACGTCCAGAATCTCGTCGAGAGTCCGCGAGACCGCGGCGGTCCGACAGGTCGCGTACACCGCGGCCGACGCGAATCCCTCCAGCGACCGCCCGCGGAGCAGGTCCTCCGACTGGGCGGATTCGAACAGGACGCACGCCCGGTCTCTCACACTTTCGGGCAGTTGGAGCGCGCTCACCAGCCGCCGAATCTCGGTGAAGGCGTACACCTGATTTCGCTCGGTCTTCGAAGAGACGCGGGCGCGTTCGTGTTCCCTGCGCATTCGGGCGACCTGTCGGCGCTTTCGGCCGGTGAGGCGGAGGTTGGTGTCGCGACCGATTTCGGTCGTCAGCCCGCGGTCGTGGCGCGACCGGGTGAGGGGCGCGCCGGTTCGCTCGGCGTCGGTCTCGTCGTCGGCGAACGAGCGCCAGTCCGGCCCGCGGTCGATGCGGTCTTCGGCGACCACGAGACCGCAGTCGTTACAGACCGTCTCGTCGCAGTTCGCGCTCAGTCGTCCGTCGCACTCGGGGCACGTCTGTGCCGGGGCGTGTGCTTTGCTCATCACAGTTGGAGATTCGACCTGAAGCGCATTTAAACGAAGGTCGAACTGGGAAGAAACACCCGAAATCGGGGCGAAGAAGGTACCGGTAACCGGTAGGCTTCCGGTCGCCAGGGAGTTATTCTCTCCGATAACATACTCAAATTTTAAACCGATGGCACGCCCAGTTTCGAACGTGACGCTCTCGGACATCGCGGACGGACTGGAAGTGACCACCCGCCAGCGCGACCGCGGAGTCGCGACGGTGGACGACACGGGCGACCTCCGGGAGCGACTCGCCGAGTTCGCGGCCGACCTGCCCTGCGACGGGCGTGCGGCCGCGACGATAATCGAAGGCCACACTTCAGGGAAGGCGGTCGGCGAGAGCGCGCGGGCGGCGGGCGTCGCGCCGATGACCGCGGCCAAGACGCTCCACCTGCTCGGTTTCGAAGGCGTCTCGCCGCTCACGCCCGAGGCCCACGGAATTCTCCGGGACTGGCTCTCGGCCGACCTCTCGCGGGCGGACGCCGAGACGCTGACCGGCGCGTCCGAGACGGAGTTCGCGCTCGCGACGTTCGTCGAGACCCACGACCCGATTCCGGGCGGTCACGAGGCGGTCGAATCGGCGCTCGCCTCGGACGGTGACGCCCGGATTTCGAAGCGCGACGGACTCGCCGAGGCGATGAGTTCGCCGAACGACCTCCTCTGAACTCAGGAGAGCGCGTCGGGAAGCAGTTCGTCTGTATCCACGTCGAACAGCCTCGACTCCTCGAATTCGAGGTCGAGTTCGGCGTCGAACACGACTTCCGCGGCGCGGGCGACCGCGGGCGCGAAATCCGCCTCTGGTTCGGGTGCGCTTGCAGGAACTTCCTCGACACGCTGGGCCTCGCTCTCGGGAATCGCGGCGTCGGCGCTTCGAAGCGGCTGGTCAGCGGCCGCGCGATTCGCGAGGACGGCGTCCACGCTCGCGCCCACGTCGGCGATGCGCCCGCGAGCGCGCTGGACCGCGTCCACGCCGCGCTTGCTTGCGGGGGCGACCACTGCGACCCGGTCGGCGGCGGTCACGGCAGCGACGGTCTGGTTCGCGGCGACGGGGGGCGCGTCCACGATGACGTGGTCGAACTCGCTCGCGGCGTCGGCGAGCAGGTCCTCGAATCGCCGGGCGGCCGCGGCGGTCTTCGCGCGGGCCATCCGCTCGAAGGGCGCGCGCGCCGGACAGAGTTCGAGTCGGCCCGCGAGGTCGGCGGTCGCGGGGTGTTCGCGCAGGCCGTCGGTGAGAGTTGGGGCCTCCGCGGTCGATTCGTCGTCGGTCACGAGTGCGGTCACGTCGGGGTCGATACGGCCCGAGACGTGGCGAGCGAGTCCCTCGGTGGCGAACGCGGCGTCGAGAATCGCCACTTCGCGGCCGTCGCGCGCGAGGGTCGCGCCGAGTTCGACCGCGAGTCGCGTGGTTCCTGCCCCGCCGGTCGCACCGACGAGGGCGGTGGTGAAGTGAGGCATTGATTCGAAGTTGTCTCGCTATGATATAAAAGGGTCTGCTTCGGCTGTTGCGGACTCCGTCGGATTCCGTTCGGCTACTCGGTGTTCTGAATCTCCACCGCGATTTCGTCCAGCTTCTCGTCCGAGAGGTCCGGGCGCTCGCCCGCCACGGCGTGGACCGGACTTCCGCCGTCGTCCTCGAATCGCGGGATGATGTGGCCGTGGACGTGGGGTACCTCCTGTCCGGCGGCCGGGCCGTCGTTGAACGCGACGTTCGCGGCGGGCGCATCGACCGCGTTCTGGACCGCGGTGTTGAGGCGATGGAGGACGCCGAAGACGTGGGCCGCGGTGTCCTCGGGCACCTCGCTCAGGGTCTCGTAGTGCTCTTTCGGAACGACGAGGGTGTGGCCCGGCGCGAGGGGGTTCGCATCGAGGAAGGCCATCGCCACGTCGTCCTCGAAGACGGTTCGACTCGGGATTTCTCCGGCGACTATCTTGCAGAAGATGCAGTCGTCTTGGCTCATGGGTCTGTGGTTGGTTTTGTCGCCCCGATGTATCAAGGTTGAGGCTACTACTTCGAGATTGATTCTTGACCAACAGAGCCAGAGAGGTGTTATCTGCTGGCAAGAAGCTAGCTACTCCCGGTACCTATGAGACCGCACCACGCCCTCCCCAACCGATTGCGATTCTCAGTCGTTCGCTCCTTTCAGTCGCTCACTCCTTCCGATTCTCATCCCTCGCGCGGTCGCACCCTTCGGGCGCGACTTCGCGCGCCGGGTGGTCGGCGAAAATACGCGATACTGACCAATCGACACGGCGCGCGCTGGCGCACCCCTCGTGGGTGCGCCACTGTCGCGCGAGGGATGACTGAGTGATGCGCCGGAGGCGCGAACGAAGGAATCGGCTGGGGAGGCGTGTGGCCCGGTGCTGTGCGGCGCGGTCCTCATAGGTACCGGGAGTAGCTAGTCTTGTCCGGTTTTGCTTTCAGCTCTCGTACTCCGCTTCTTGCTTCCCGCTTCTCGTTTCCTACTCCCGAGCGCGCTCACGAGCGCGGTCCTCGACGTTCTCCAGCGTCTCCGTGTCGAGCAGTCGCTCCAGTTTTCGCTCAAACTGCTCGTCGGTGAGTTCGCCCTGCGCGTATCGCTGTCGAAGCGTCTCCAGCGCATCGCGGTTGTTCGTCTCGACCGGCGTCTCGGATTCGGTCTTCGCCTCGGGTTCGGTCTCGCCGCCGTCCCAGGAGTCCTTCCACTCGCCGTCCCACCACTCCTCGATGTCGTCGTTGTCGCCGAACAGGAGCGCGATTATCGGCACGACGACGATGTACCCGAACAGGAGCGCGCCGAGCCACCAGCTCTGGCCGGTCAGCAACGCGGCGAGCCAGACGCCGGTCACCACCGTGCTCGCGATGGACGTCGCGTTCGCCCGGAGGCGCTCGGCGGGTGTCGCGGTCATACGGTGCCGATTGGATTGACACGCCTAAAAATACGCGGGTGACGCCGCTCGCTACTGACGAGACGCGCACGGACAGACCCGACTGCACAACCGAACCCAATTTAACTTCGCAGGAGAACACCTTGCACATGAGCAGATTTGCCGAAGTCGACGACCAGTACGACCCCGACGCGGTCGAGGACCGGGTGTTCTCGTACTGGGACGACGTGGACGCCTATCGGAAGGCCAAGGAGCACCGCGCCGACGCCGAGGACTTCTTCTTCGTGGACGGCCCGCCGTACACCTCCGGGGCGGCCCACATGGGAACGACGTGGAACAAGACGCTGAAGGACGCCTACATCCGCTATCTCCGGATGTCGGGCTACGACGTGACCGACCGGCCGGGCTACGACATGCACGGTCTGCCCATCGAGACGAAAGTCGAGGAGCAACTCGGCTTCGAGAACAAGAAGGACATCGAGGAGTTCGGCGAGGAGAACTTCATCGCCGAGTGCAAGGAGTTCGCGGAGGACCAGCTCGTCGGTCTCCAAGAGGACTTCAAGTCCTTCGGCGTCTGGATGGACTGGGACGACCCGTACAAGACCGTCAACCCCGAGTACATGGAGGCGGCGTGGTGGGGCTTCCAGCAGGCCCACGAGAAGGGACTCGTCGAGCAAGGCCAGCGGTCCATCTCGCAGTGTCCCCGATGCGAGACCGCCATTGCCAACAACGAGGTCGAGTACGAGGACGTGGAGGACCCCTCTATCTACGTGAAGTTCCCGCTCAAAGAGCGCGAAGGGTATCTCGTCATCTGGACCACGACGCCGTGGACCATCCCGGCCAACACCTTCGTCGCGGTCGATTCGGACCTCACGTATCAGGGCGTTCGCGCCGAAAAGGACGGAGAATCGGAAGTCCTCTACGTCGCCGAGGAGTGCGTCGAAGGCGTACTAAAGGCGGGCCGGTACGACGACTACGAGGTCGCCGAAGAGGTCACGGGCGAGGACATGGTCGGCTGGGAGTACGACCACCCGCTCTCCGAGGAAGTCCCCGACCACCCCGACGGAGAGGGAACACTTCAAGTCTACGCCGCCGATTACGTGGAAGCCGACCGCACGGGCCTCGTCCACTCCGCGCCCGGCCACGGTGAGGAGGACTTCGAGCGCGGCACCGAACTCGGACTCGACATCTTCTGTCCCGTCGGCGGCGACGGCGTCTACACCGACGAAGGCGGCGAGTACGAGGGCCAGTTCGTGAAGGACGCCGACGAGGGCATCATCGCCGACCTCGAAGAAGCGGGCCTGATGCTCCGGTCGGACACCGTGAGTCACAGCTACGGTCACTGCTGGCGGTGCGACACCGGCATCCTCCAAATCGTGACCGACCAGTGGTTCATCACCATCACCGACATCAAAGACGAACTGCTGGACAACATCGAGGACAGCGAGTGGCATCCTGAATGGGCGCGGGATAACAGATTCCGCGACTTCGTGGAGGACGCCCCCGACTGGAACGTCTCGCGCCAGCGCTACTGGGGCGTTCCCATCCCCATCTGGACGCCCGAAGACTGGTCGGGTGACATGTCCGAAGTCGTCGTCGTCGGCACCCGCGAAGAACTCGCGGAGAAGGTGGACCAAGACGTGGACCCCGACGAGGTGGACATCCACAAGCCCACCGTGGACGACCTCACCATCACCGAGGACGGCACCACGTACACCCGTGTCAACGACGTGTTCGACGTGTGGCTCGACTCGTCGGTCGCGTCGTGGGGCACCCTCGACTTCCCGAGCGAGCAAGAGCAGTTCGAGGAACTCTGGCCCGCCGACCTCATCATGGAGGCCCACGACCAGACCCGCGGGTGGTTCTGGTCGCAACTCGGCATGGGGAGCGCCGCGGTCGGCGAAGTTCCCTACAAGGAGGTACTGATGCACGGGTGGGCGCTCGCCGAGGACGGCCGGAAGATGTCGAAATCCATCGGCAACATCGTCGCGCCCGAGGAGGCCATCGACCGTCACGGCGCGGACCCGATGCGCGCGTTCCTGCTCCACCAGAACCCGCAGGGCGACGATATGCGCTTCTCGTGGGACGAGATGGAGACGATGCAGCGCGACCTCAACATCTTCTGGAACGTGTTCCGGTTCCCGTTGCCGTACATGCGCTTGGACGGTTTCGACCCCGCCGAAACCGACCTCGAAGCGGTCGATTCGGACCTCGAACTCGTGGACGAGTGGATACTCTCGCGGCTCCAGACCGTGGTCGCCGAGATGACCGACCACTGGGACGACTACCGACAGGACCGGGCGCTCGGTGCCCTGCTCGACTTCGTGGTCGAGGACGTGTCCCGGTTCTACATTCAGGTCGTCCGCGAGCGCATGTGGGACGAAGCCGACAGCGCGAGCAAGCGCGCGGCCTACGCCACCTTCTACGAGGTGCTGTCGAAGCTCGCCGCGCTGTTCGCGCCCTACGCGCCGTTCGTCGCCGAGGAGGTCTACCAGAATCTCACCGGCGACGACGGCTACGACACGGTCCACATGCTCGACTGGCCCGAGGCCGACGACTACTGGCGCGACGAACAACTCGAAACCGACGTGACGCTCCTCCGCGCCGTCGAGGAGGCCGGGTCGAACGCCCGCCAGCAGGCCGAGCGAAAGCTCCGGTGGCCCGTCACGCGCGTCGTGGTCAATGCTGACGACGACCGGGTGGTCGAGGCCGTCGAGCGCCACAGCGACTTGCTCGCCGACCGACTCAACGCCCGCGAGGTCCAGGTCGTCGCGCCCGGCGAGAACTGGGGCGAACTCGAATACAGCGCCGAGGCCGACATGAGCGTCCTCGGCCCCGCGTTCGGCGACGACGCGGGTCGAGTCATGCGAGCCCTGAACGCCGCGCGCGTCGGGGAACAGTCCCTCGACGCGCTCGAAGCCGCGGTCGCCGAGGAGACCGGCATGGACGTCGACCTCACCGACGAGATGGTCGAGTTCGTCACGCAGACTCCCGAGGGCGTCACCGGCGTCGGGTTCGACACCGACGGCGACCAGCGCGGGGTCGTCTACGTCGATACCGAACTCACCGACGACATCGAGAGCGAAGGGTACGCCCGCGAGGTCATCCGCCGGGTCCAGGAGATGCGCAAGGAGATGGACCTCGACATCGAACAGCGCGTGCGCCTCGAACTCGACGTGGCCGACGCTCGGGTCGCGGACCTCGTAGGACAGCACATGGACCTCGTGAAATCGGAGGTCCGCGCGGACGAAGTGGGCGACGTTGACGACGGCCACCGAAAGACGTGGGATGTCGAAGGCGTCGAGATGGAGATTGCGGTCGTGGCGTTGGCGGAAGCACAGGCGTAGCACCGACAGAATTCGACTTTTCGAGTTGGTCGGAACCGTCGGAAAGCGGTTGGTTCCGAGCGCTCGCAAAAATGTTGTGACGTTACTGCTCTGTGGGTGTCCTTCGGACTCTACGGTTCAGGGCAGAAGTTTCCGCCATAGAGGCTCCCACACTCGACACCGACTTCGGCAGCGACCGGGTCAATTGCGATTGCAGTTAGTGCGACCGTTGCGAACAGCGCGAGTTTGATTTTCTTGTACATTCCTAACACGCCTCATTCATATGATATGACTGAGTGTAAATAAACATTTCTATATGGGATTTATTATCTTAAAAAAGGCTATGAACTATCGAAAAGCCACAATTATTTATCACTTCGAAACTTGGCGGTCCACCGGGTTCGATGGCGTCGCCGTTACAACTCCTCGGCGATAACTGGCGCGACGGAAACCTCGCTCACGGCCCGCTCTATCGTATCTGTCCCGTAAATCGCCTCGACGCCCGCCCGAGAGAGCTTCGCGTAGGCGTCGGCCGCGAGCATCGGGTGGACGCAGGTCACGAACACCCGGCCCGCCCCCTTCTCGCCCAGAATCCCGACCGCCTCGCTCATCGTCGACCCGGTGGCGATGATGTCGTCGGTCACGACCACGTCCCGACCGGCAACGTCGGTGTCGCTCGGCGTCATCTCGACCTCGGTGCCCGAGAGCCGAGTCTTCTCGAAGTAATCGACTTCGCCCGCGCCGTAGGCGTCCCTGACCGATTCTGCGATGTCGAGCGCGCCGTCGTCGGGCGAGAGGAACACCGGGTCGGCCAAGTCCGAGGGAAGCGGGGCGGCGAGTCGGTCGGCCGCGCCGACCGACTCGGCGGGCACGTCGAAGAAGTCACAGACCGCGTCCTCGTGGGGATTCACCGTCAGCACGCGGTCGGTCCCCGACGAGATAGCGCGGGCGACCGCGCGGGCCGAGACGGGGTGGCCCCGCTCGAACGCGTCGTCCTGTCGGGCGTAGCCCATGTACGGCAGGACGGTCACGACCTCCTCGGCTCCCCACTCGCGGACGGCGTCCTGCAACTGGAGGAGTTCGACGTGGGCGTCCGACGACACCGTGGAGGCGACGACCACCGCGCGGTGGTCGTCGCCCTCGTCCGCGAACCCCGGTGCGCTCGCGAGCAGTTCGCCGTCCGGAAATCGCTCGTACTCGACGCTCGCAAGCGACTCGTCCAACTCGGCCGCGAGTTCGGCCGCGAGCACCTGCGAAGCGGACCCGCTGATAATCATACGCGAGGGGTGGGCGTCGGGGGGTAAATCGGTTTTCACTCGGGTTCGGGGCGTCGGTGGTTTCAAGCCCGAACCCGCCGTCTGTCGGACTGATGGACGTAGACTCCGGAGACGTGCGCTCGATAGCCGTCGGGTTCGGTGCCGCGGTCGTCGTTCTGCTCGCACTCTACTCCGTCGTCGGCCTGAGCGAAGTTCTCGGGGCGCTCTCTCGGGCCGACCCACTCGCAGTCGTCGCGGTGGGGCTGGTCGCGCTCGCGTGGCTGGTGGCGTGGAGCCTCGCGCTCCGGACCGTCCTCGCGGTCGTCGCGGTCGAGGTGTCGGTCCGGCGGGCGTTCCTGCTGTTCGCGGGCGCGACGTTCGCGAACAACGTCACCCCGTTCGGGCAGGCCGGTGGCGAGCCGTTCAGCGCGCTGCTCGTCTCGCGGACGACCGGCACCGAGTACGAGAACGGGCTGGCGACGGTCGCAAGCGTCGATACGCTCAACTTCGTCCCCTCCATCTCGTTCGCGCTCGTCGGTCTCGGCTACTACGCGACGCAGTTCACCGTCGGGAACCGGGTCGAACTCGCGGCGCTCGCGCTCGTCGCGCTCGCGCTCGCGGTGCCGTTCGCGGCGTACCTCGGTTGGAAGGGCCGCGACCGACTCGCGTCGGTCGTCGTCGCGGTCGTCGTGCCAGCGAGCAGGGCGCTCGCCCGAATCGTTCCGGTCGTCGGAACCCCTGACGAGGCGAGCGTCCGTCGTCGAATCGAGGGCTTCTTCCGAGCCTTGGAGCGAGTCGGCGGCGACCACCACCAGCTCGCGCTCGCGCTCTCGTTCTCGGCGGTCGGGTGGTTCCTGCTGTCGGTGTCACTATGGCTCTCGCTGTTCGCGCTGGGCCACACGGTCCCGTTCGCGACCACGCTGTTCATCGTCCCGCTCGGGAGCGTGGCGAGCGTCACACCGCTTCCGGGCGGTCTCGGCGGCGTCGAGGCGGTGTTGATTCTGCTCATCGTCCCCATCACTGGCGTCGATGCCGCGACCGCGGGCGCGGCGGCGGTCATCCACCGCGGCGCGACCTACTGGTTCCCGGTTCTCATCGGCGGAAGCGCGACCGCGATGCTCGAAGCCGACAACGTCCACGGGTCGGCGAGCGACTGATAGTGATTGCTGTGAGTATTCTTAGCATCCCGCCAGAAATTTCGGGGTATCGAGGGCTGCCCCCGTCGGTCTGTGACTGCTTGGCGGTACAGAGTCACAGCAATCACTATGATACTGTCGGCTCCGCCCGAACGCACGCCCCGATTCGCTAACGATGGGTTTAAACGCCGCGGAACGGAATTCGTGGGTATGACGACGCTCTACGACGTTCCCGCGGCCGACCTCAACGAGGCCGTCGCCGCGAAGCTCGAAGACCGACTCGAACAGCCGGACTGGGCCGAGTTCGCCAAGAGTGGCGACGGCCGCGAACTGCCCCCCGAACAGGAGAACTTCTGGTCGGTGCGCGCCGCGAGCGTGCTCCGAAAGGTCGCCACCGACGGCCCGGTCGGCGTCGAGCGCCTTTCCACCGAGTACGGCGGCAAGAAGGACGGCTCGAACCGCTATCAGGTCGCGCCCGAACACCGCACGGACGGGAGCCGGAACGTCATCCGGACCATCCTCCAGCAGCTTCAGGACGAGGACCTCGTCATGAGCGAGGGAAGCGCGGGCCGCGTCGTGACCGGCGACGGTCGCAGCCTGCTCGACGACACCGCGGGCGAGGTCATGGAGGACCTCGACCGTCCCGAACTCGAACGCTACGCGTAGACGCACTTTTGAACGCGTTTCGTGCAGTTTTCCGAACTGATAGCTCCGCAGTTCGTCCGCCCCGTCCGTAATGGTTTTTGGCCGTGCGCGTTAACGAACACGTAGCTATGAGCGATACGCCCGACGACGAGCGACTCGAAGAACTCCGCAAGAAGAAGATGCAGGAGCTTCAGGACCAGGAGGGCCAGCAGGAAGCCCAAGAGCAGGCCCAACAGCAGGCTGACGCCCAGAAACAGGCCATGCTCCGCAAACATCTCACCGACGGCGCGCGCAAGCGACTCAACTCCGTCCGGATGAGCAAGCCCGACTTCGCCGACCAGGTCGAGCGCCAAGTCATCGCAATCGCCCAGAGCGGCCGGGTCAACGGCAAAATCGACGAAGACAAGATGAAACAGATTCTTCGGGAGCTGAAGCCCGACTCCAAGAGCTTCAACATCCGGCGTCGCTGAGATGGACCTCGGTCTGCTCTACAGCGGCGGCAAGGACTCGACGCTCGCCGGGCTCCTCCTCGAAGATTTTTACGACGTGACGCTCGTCACCGCGAGCTTCGGAATCACCGACGCGTGGGAGCACGCCCGCGAGACGGCCGACGCCACGGGCTTCGAGTTCGACACCGTCGCGCTGGACGACGACGTGGCCGGGCAAGCCGTCGAGACGATGGTCGAGGACGGCTACCCCCGAAACGGCATCCAGCAGGTCCACCTCCACGCGCTCGAAGCGGTCGCCGAGATGGAGTTCGACGCGGTCGCCGACGGCACGCGGCGCGACGACCGCGTGCCGTCGGTGTCGCGCGCGCAGGCCCAGAGCCTCGAAGACCGCCACGACGTCGATTACATCGTTCCGTTGGCGGGATTTGGCCGGAACGCGGTCGATTCGCTCGTGGACGCGACTCTCGACGTGCAGACGGGGCCGAGCGAGGAGATTCCGAAGGCCGACTACGAGGACGAGCTTCGAGTCCTGTTGGCCCGAGAGTACGGCGAGGGGACGGTCAGCGAGGTGTTTCCCGACCACACCCAGACGTACGTGAAGGGGTTCTCGCGTGCGGGCGCGAGACCCGGTCGGCCGGACGCGAAGTAAAAGGTTTCAAGCGCGCGGTCGCCCAAGGACCTCGCATGTACGACCGCATCAAGGGCTTTCGCGACTTCTACCCGCCGGAGATGGGCGCGCGCCGCGAGATGTTCGACACCTTAGAACGAACTGCGCGTCAGTACGGCTTCCGGGAAATCGGGACGCCCGCGCTCGAACGGACCGAGATGTACGTGGACAAGAGCGGCGAGGGCATCGTAGACGAACTCTACGCCTTCGAGGACCAGGGCGGCCGAAACGTGGCGCTCACGCCCGAACTCACGCCGACCGTCGCTCGGATGGTGGTGGCCAAACAGCAGGAGCTCTCGAAGCCAATCAAGTGGTTCTCGACGCGACCGTTCTGGCGCTACGAGGAACCCCAGCAGGGTCGGTTCCGGGAGTTCTACCAGACCAACGTCGATATCTTCGGCTCCTCGGACCCCGCCGCGGACGCCGAGGTCCTCGCGTACGCCGCCGACGCGCTGACGGGCTTGGGTCTCACCGAGGACGACTTCGAGTTCCGGGTCAGCCACCGCGACATCCTCGGCGGCCTGCTCGAATCGTTCGACGCCGACGTGGATACCGAGGCCGCGATTCGTGCGGTGGACAAGAGCGAGAAGGTGAGCGAAGCCGAGTACCACGGCCTGCTCAACGACGCCGGACTCTCCTACGACGAGGCCGCCGAGTTCGACGACCTGCTCGACACTCCCGAGGAGGACCTCGACGAGCTCGTCGAGTTCGCGGGCACCGACCGCGTCGAGAGCGCGGTCACGAACCTCCAGAACGTCCTCGAAGCGACCGCCGACTTCGGCGCGCGCGAGTACTGCGACCTCTCGCTCCGCACCGCTCGCGGTCTCGACTACTACACCGGCGTCGTGTTCGAGTGCTTCGACGCGACCGGCGAGGTCAGTCGCTCGGTGTTCGGCGGCGGCCGATACGACGACCTCA
This sequence comes from Halorussus amylolyticus, assembly GCF_004143485.2. Lineage (GTDB taxonomy): Archaea > Halobacteriota > Halobacteria > Halobacteriales > Haladaptataceae > Halorussus > Halorussus amylolyticus. The sequence continues at coordinate 12,952 of NZ_ML974131.1, forward strand.
TCGAGAGCTTCGGCGGCCAGCCAACCCCCGCGGTCGGGGTCGCGCCGGGTGCCGCGCCGCTCTCGCTCCTCTGTCAGCGCGCGGGCGTCTGGCCCGACGAGTCGGCGACGACCGATTACTACGTCCTGCAGGTCGGCGACACCCGAGATGTGGCCGCCGACGTGACCCGCGAACTCCGGTCGCGCGGGTTCGTCGTCGAGACTGACGTGTCGGGCCGGAGCTTCGGCGCGCAGCTCGACTACGCCGATTCCATCAACGCCGAGACGGTGGTCATCGTGGGCGAACAGGACCTCGCCGACGGGAACGTGACGGTCAAAGACATGGCATCGGGCGAGCAGACGCAGGTACCGGTCGCGGAGTTCCCACCTGAAGACGTGTCGCGGCCGACCTACGAAGATTTCGAGTAGTCGGCCGCTCAACCTTTTTACCGGCGTCCCGCATACGCTCTGCTATGCGCGAGAGTTCGGTACAGTTCGACCGGAAGACCCTGCTCGGCGTGCTGTCGGTGCTGACCTTCGGTTTGACGGCGCTCACGGCGGTCGCGGGGCTGGAGTTTCTCACGCCCGCCATCTTCGTCCTCGGATTCTTCATCGTCGTGCCGCTGGTCGCGCTGCTCGGCGATTCACTGCCGATAGTCGAGGACGAGACCGACGGCGCGAGCGGTGAGCGCAAGTCGGCGGCCGACGACCCGGTGGACGAACTCCGGTCGCGCTACGCGAGCGGCGAACTGACCCACGAGGAGTTCGAGCGGCGACTCGAACGACTGTTGGAGACCGAGGACATCGAGACGGTGGGAGAAGACCCCGAGAGAACCGTGTCGAGAGAGCGAGTGTTCGAGCGCGAGTAGGAATTCATCTCCCCCGAAAGCAGTCGCTGGCGCGAGTGGCGAACAGACGGCACGCCGCGGGCGCGAAGGGGTGTGCCGTGCAATCGCGGACCCTTCGCGGCGAGGGTCAGGTCACGGCGCAGTTTGGTCGCGTTTTCGCGTATAAACCTTCGCGAGACGCGCCCCGGCGCGTCTCGCGAACCGCACCCGAACAGCCAAAGCACTTTATTCCCGTCCGGCGTATATCTCCCACATGGCAGATAGACCCAGCACCGGAACGCTGTTCGGCGTGCCGTACAACTTCGAGCGACCGAGCATCGGGCGGATGCTGTCGGCGTACTGGAAACCCGACGAGGGAATGCTCGTGGACAAGCCGTTCGGCATCGGCTACACTCTCAACCTCGCCAACTGGCGGTCGTGGGTCGTGCTGGCGGTCGCGGGCGCGCTCGTCTGGCACGAGCGCAAGGGCGACGTGCAGTCCCAGGAGGAACAGCCGGTCGAAGTCATCGTGGACGACGACTGAGCGCTCGCGGTCGATTTTCGACTCGGCTTTTCGGAACTCGACCGCGCCGCGGTCGAGTTCCGGGAGGCGAACGTTCATAGTTTCGGCGCGTAACCCCCTCTCATGACGAAAGCGAGCGTCTACGACGAAATCGAGAGCGAGCGTGACCGATTGGACCGAATGGCCCAGCAAATCTGGGAGACCCCTGAGTTGGGGCTTCACGAGGAGGAATCTTCGCAGGTCCTCATCGACAGGCTCGACGAGGAGGGCTTCGACATCGAGGTCGGCGTCGGCGGGATGCCGACCGCGTTCGTGGCGTCGTACGGCGACGGCGGCCCGACCGTGGGAATTTTGGGCGAGTACGACGCCCTGCCCGACCTCTCCCAGAAGGTAAAGGCCGAACACGACCCGGTCGAGGAGGGCGCACCCGGTCATGGATGCGGTCACAATCTGTTTGGGGTCGCGGGCGTCGGCGGCGCAATCGGAGTCAAGCGCGCCATCGAGCGCGGCGACCTCGACGGCACCGTCGAGTTCTACGGCTGTCCGGCCGAGGAGACGCTGGTGGGGAAGGTGTTCATGGCGCGCGACGGCGCGTTCGACGACCTCGACGCCGCGATTACGTGGCACCCGGGGAGCCTGAACACGCCGACGCTGGACCGGTCGCTCGCGCTCGACTCGATTCAGTTCACCTTCGAGGGCGTGTCGGCTCACGCCGCGGCCTCGCCCGAATCAGGTCGGTCGGCGCTCGACGCCGCCGAACTCCTCAACTCCGGGACCGAGTACATGCGCGAACACGTCTCGGAGAAGGCGCGCATCCACTACGTCATCACCGACGGCGGCGAGGCTCCGAACGTCGTGCCCGCCGAAGCGACCGTCTGGTACTACGTCCGCGCGCCGACCCGCGGCGAAGTCGAGCGCATCACCGACTGGCTGACCGATATCGCGGAGGCCGCGGCGCTGATGACCCAGACCGAGGTCAGCCAGCGATACATCACTGGCTGTTGGGACTACCTTCCGAATCACGTCGTGAGTGACGTCATCTGGGAGACGATGGAGGACCTCGGCGAAATCGGCTACACCGACGAGGACCGCGAGTTCGCGGCCGACCTCCGCGAGACGATTCCCGACGAGCAGGTCGAAGCCAGCCTCGAAGACGTACCCGACGAGTACGCGAGCGAAATTCTCGAAGCGGGCCTCTACGACGACCCGGTGCCGCCCCACGCCGAGGGCGAGGTCGGCGGCGGTTCGACCGAGGTGGGCGACGTGAGCTGGATTACCCCCACCGGCCAGTTCCGCGCGGCGACGTGGGCGGTCGGCACGCCCGCCCACACGTGGCAGGCCACGGCCGCGAACGGCGATTTCGGCAAGAAAGGCGCGGTGTACGCCGCGAAGGTCCTCGGCGGGACGGCCTACACGCTCCTCGACGACCCCGAACTCCTCGACCGCGCGAACGAGGAGTTCGACCAAGTGACGGGCGACCGGAGCTACGAAACTCCCCTCCGACCCGACACCGAACTCCCGTTCGACATGACCGCCGACTGACCCCGGCGGTCGTGATGGGCGGAGCGTAGCTCGGTGACACAGCTGACGGGAAACGGCCGGTGAGACAAACCACGAGGGAATCGCTGGTGAACCATACTCTGGGTGGGACTGAAAGGGGCCGCCCGGTCGCGCTTGTCTTGGTCGTCTCCGACAGCTCTATTCGCGGCGGGCGGTGCGGAGAGCCGCGAATATCTGTCGGAGCGACCGCGACCGGGTGGGGGCTTTCTGACTGTTGGTGGTTCTGCTATCTGCTGTTCCTGGCGGATGGGCTTTCTGACCGTCGTCACTTCTGTTATCTCCAGTTCATAGCGGGACCTTTTTCGCTCGCCCCCCGGTACTCCCGACTATGAACCCGCTCCGGAGGCGATGGGAGTGACCGACCGATTCGACATCGTATCGGAGTCGGCCATCCGCGACGGAACCGCCACCGACGCGTACTTCCAGCGAACCGAGGAGACGCTGGCGGCCGCCGACCGCAATCCGAACGTCGTCGCCGAGGTCACGCGCGACCAGTTCCCGACTGGCGAGTTCGACGTGCTGGCGGGCGTGAAGGACGCCGCCCGCCTGCTCGAAGGGCTGGACATCGACGTGGACGCGATTCGGGAGGGCCGACTGTTCGACGGCGGGCCGGTGATGCGAATCGAGGGGTCGTATCTCGAATTCGCGCGGTACGAAACGTCGCTGTTGGGCTTTCTCTCCCACGCGAGCGGCATCGCCACCGCGGCGCTCGAAGCCCGGGTGGCCGCGCCCGACTCGTCGGTGCTGAGTTTCGGCGCGCGTCACGTCCACCCCGCCATCGCGGCCGTGGTCGAGCGCGGCGCGCTCGTCGGCGGTCTCGACGGCTTCTCGCACGTCGCGGCGGGCGAGATTCTCGGCAAAGAGGCCAGCGGCACGATGCCTCACGCGCTCGTCATCGCGATGGGTGACCAGGAGGCGGCGTGGACCGCGTTCGACGAGACGGTCGATTCGGATGTGCCGCGAATCGCCATCTGTGACACCTTTTCGGACGAGAAAGACGAGTCGATTCGGGCGGCCGAAGCGCTCGGTGACGCCCTCGACGGGGTTCGCCTCGACACCACCAGTTCCCGGCGCGGCGACTTCCGGCACATCGTTCGCGAGGTTCGGTGGGAACTCGACGTGCGGGGCTACGACGACGTGGACATCTTCGTCAGCGGCGGTCTCGGCCCGGCCGACCTCCGAGACCTCCGGGACGTGGCCGACGGCTTCGGCGTCGGCGGCCACGTCAGCAACGCCGACCCGCTCGACTTCGCGCTCGACATCGTGGAGTTGGACGGCGAAATCGTCTCGAAGCGCGGGAAGCTCTCGGGCACGAAGCAGGCGTTCCGGACCCCCGACGGCGGCCACCACGTCGGACTGGCCGACCGTGCGGACCCCGAGGGCGGCGAAGCCTTGCTCGAACCGCTGATTCGGGACGGCGAAATCGTCCGGGAGTTCGACGTGGACGAAGCCGCCGAGCGCGCGAGTCGGGACGCCGACGTCGTGGGGTTCCGTTCTGCGGAGTAGCGCGGCGCGGTCGCTTGCGAAGTAACGCGGCGCAATTGCTCTCTGTTCGGTCGGCTTCAGAAATGTGCGGTGCTTCGTCTCGGGGCTTCGAATCGTCTAGTCGAGTTCTTCGACGGTGCCTTCGGGTTCGCGCTCGCGGAACACCTGTCCGTCGAACAGCGTGACCGACACGTCGTCGTCCTCCCACGCGCCTTTGGGGAGTCCGGCCTTTCGACAGGTGCGGTCCAAGTACTCGAAGGAACTCCAGTCGTTCTCGCAGGGAAGCGTCGGATACATCCACGCCTGCTTGCCTCGGCCTTCGATGGCGACGCCGTGGGTGCCGAGTTCGATGTCGGCGATAGGGTCGTCGGTGAGGGTGGTGTCTCGAACGACGCACACCGAGATTTGCAGGTTCGGGAGTTCGGGTGCCTCGACTTCGGAGCCACAGGACGTGTCGCTCGCGGCGCTGATTGCCGAGTCCACGATGAGGTGGCCGAGCTGGTCGCTGCCCTCGTACGCACCGTCGCATCCTCGAAGCCGTCCTCGGCCTCGGGTGGACGTGAGTCGGACGAACACGCCGGTTCGAGCGTAGAACGCTTCGCGCATGCTTCCGGGCTGTTCTCGCTGTCCGTTGATAACGTAGGATTCGACCGACTCGCGTGCGAGTTCGACGGCGCGCGTGCCATCCTCGTAGGAGAGAGTAACTGCCTGGGCCTGTGCCATACAGAACACCTTATGTCGGGCACTGCCTTCAAGTCTTCCCTTGAATACTAAATCCGGTAATGACCCGCTACCTTTTGATTGGCAGTGGTTATCACGCGGCAACGGGACGTTAGACCCGGCGTACCGACCGTCCCACCGAACGGCTTAAACGCGGTCGGGCGCTACGTTCGCACGGCAGAGGGAGCCGAGTCTCCGCGACCGCGCTCGCACCGCGAGCGCGGACGTGAGGAAAGTCCCCCCACCGTTCGGGCGGGCGACCGGGTGCAAGCCCGGAGCGGGAGACCGCTGGCTCTGGAACAGAAACGAGACCACTCCACCCGACCGATGAGGTGCGCGAACCCCGAGGTAACGAGGGGGAGCTAACCCACCGAGGGCTGCGTGGCGGCGAAGCCGCCACGTTCGACGAGGCGGTGTAACCGCCGAGCGCGTTCCGGCATCGCCGGAACGAAATGTGAGGCGGCATAGCCGCCGAACGCGTGGCGACTTCGTCGCCACGTTATGGTGAGACGGTGTGACCGTCGAACTGAGGCGTTCCGACTTCGTCGGAACGCCGACGGTGGAGAACGGATGGAACGGCGAATCCTCGCCGGTGCAAGTCCGCGCCGCGCGATGCGAGAGCATCGCCTGGTAGCCCGAACGCTGGCGCGGACGCTCAGCCGAATACTCGGACGAACAGAAGGGGGCTTACTCCCCTCAGCCGCTTTCCGTACTACCCAAGGACGACTACGAGGAGAACGAGCGCGACGATGACCTCGACTGCAAGAACCGTGACCGCGGCCCCGATTTTCAAGGCGGACGTTTCCATCCCCATTTCGTAGGTGCTCATCTCGTCTCCACCTTGGGTAGCGTTCCCAATAAGTCGAGAGCAACGTTACTCACCGTTCTCGATTTCGACCGGTTCGTAACGCAACGAACGGTCGTGAACCGTTTCGGCGAGCGAGAAATCTACGCTTACACCGACACGACCGTCATCGCCCGAGATATTGATAACGTACTCCGGATTATTTATTAACGATTCATACTCTGTGCCGAGTTCGTGACAGCAGGATTAATAGCTCGTGAGCGACTACTTTCGGACAATGACGACTCCCGAGTCCGGCCGGACGGTCCGACTCTCGGTTCCGGAGATGGACTGTCCCTCGTGCGCGAAGAAGGTCACGTCGAGCGTCGAGTCGCTCGACGGGGTTCGCGACACCGACGCTGCACCCACGACGGGCACGCTCGTCGTGACCTACGTCCCCGACGCCGCCGACACCGCCGACACCGCGGCCATCCGCGACCGCGTGGAAGCCGCCGGATACGCAGTCGAATCCGACGCCGAGACCGGCGGGACCCTCCGGCTTTCCGTGCCCGAGATGGACTGCCCGTCGTGCGCCGGAAAGGTCGAGAGCGCCCTCGACGCCGTTCCGAGCGTCGAAACCGTCGAGACGCACCCGGCGACCGGCGAGGTGGTCGTGACCGGCGGCGACGACCGCGCCGCGGTCGTCGCCGCAATCGAAGGCGCGGGCTACGAGGTGGCCGACGCGACGACCGACGAAGGCGGTCCCGAGATTGCCGAATCGAGCGCAATCTGGACCAGCACCCGTGGGCTGAAGACGTGGGCGGGGGCGATTCTCATGCTTGCGGGGATGGCGCTCGAATTCGTCTTCGCGGGCGCGAACCTCCACCTGTTCGACGCGGTCGGCCGCGAGTTCCACGCTTCGGCGGTCCTGCTCCTCCTCGCGGCCGGAGTCGCGGGCCAGCCAATCGTCCGAAGCGGCTACTACTCCGCTCGGAATCTGAGCCTCGACATCGACCTCCTGATGGGGACCGGCGTGGTGAGCGCAATCGCGGTCGGTCTCTACGTCGAGGCCGCCACGCTCGCGGTCCTCTACAGCGTGGCCGAACTCCTCGAACGCTTCTCGATGGACCGCGCTCGGAACTCGGTTCGGGAACTCATGGACCTCTCGCCCGACACCGCGACAGTGAGGCGAGGCGACGGCGACGGCGAGACCCACGAAGAGACCGTCCCCGTCGAGGAAGTCGCGGTCGGCGAACTCGTAGTGGTTCGCCCCGGCGAGAAGATTCCGGTGGACGGCGATGTCGTCGCGGGCGAGAGCGCGGTGAATCAAGCCCCCATCACGGGCGAGAGCGTCCCGGTGGACAAGTCGGCGGGCGCTGAGGTGTACGCCGGGACGGTCAACGAGGAGGGCTACCTCGAAATCGAGGCGACCGCCGAGTCCGACGAGACCACGCTCTCGCGCGTGGTCGAACTCGTGGGTGACGCCCAGCGCGACCGCACCGACCGCGAGCAGTTCATCGAGCGGTTCGCGGCGTACTACACGCCGGTCATCGTCGTCGCCGCGATTCTGACCGCGTTCGTCCCGCCGCTCCTCTTCGGCGAGGGGTTCCGAACGTGGTTCGTCCGGGGCCTGACCCTGCTCGTGGTGGCGTGTCCCTGCGCGTTCGTCATCTCGACGCCCGTGTCGGTCGTCTCGGGCGTGACCAGCGCCGCCCGGAACGGCGTCCTCGTGAAGGGCGGGCCGTCCCTCGAATCGATGGGCGAAGTCGAAGCCGTCGCGTTCGACAAGACCGGCACCCTCACGCAGGGCAACCTCGCGGTGACCGACGTGGTTCCGCTCAACGGCAACGCCGAGGCCGACCTCCTGCGGTGTGCGCACGACCTCGAACGCCGGAGCGAACACCCCATCGCGCAGGCCATCGTCGATGCGGCCCACGACCGCGGCGACCCCCACGGCGAGGCCGGCGAGGACCGCCCCATCGAGAACTTCGAGAGCCTCACCGGCAAGGGCGTCCGCGCGGACCTCGACGGCGTGACCCACTACGCCGGAAAGCCCGCGCTGTTCGAGGAGTTGGGCTTCGACCTCGAACACGTCCACCTCTCGACTGACGGCGGAACGGCCGCCGAAGCGGCCGGAAGCCAGTGTGCCGACCGCGAGGACTGCCTCGACCTGCTCGCCGACGTGGTGCCCCGGTTCCAGCGCGAGGGCAAGACCGTCGTCCTCGTCGGAACCGAAGCCGAACTCGAAGGCGTGGTCGCAATCGCCGACGAGATTCGCCCGGAGGCCGCGACCGCAATCGAGCGCCTCCAGGCCCGCGGACTGACCTGCGTGATGCTGACCGGCGACAACGAGGGCACCGCCCGAGCGGTCGCGGAGGCGGTCGGCGTCGAGGAGTACCGCGCCGAACTCCTCCCCGACGAGAAGGTCGAAGCCGTCGAGGAACTCACCGACCGCCACGAGTCGGTCGCGATGGTCGGCGACGGCATCAACGACGCGCCCGCGATGGCCGCGGCGACGGTCGGCGTGGCGATGGGCGCGGCCGGAACCGACACCGCCATCGAGACCGCCGACATCGCCCTGCTGGGTGACGACCTCCTGACGGTGCCGTACCTCTATCGGCTCTCGCGGAAGGCCAACGGCGTGATTCGACAGAACATCTGGTCGAGTCTCGCGGTCAAGGCGGTGCTGGCGGCGGGCGCGCCGCTCGGCTTCGTCTCGGTCGCCGCGGCCATCGTGGTCGGCGACATGGGAATGAGCCTCGGCGTGACCGGGAACGCAATGCGACTCGCGCGGGTGAAGCCCGAGGAGATGGAGTAAATCGAAAGAAGTGACGTGTCTGTGCTATACCATACGCCCGAAAACCCGGAAAATAGGGCTTTCGTAAACTACCCTTCAACGGGAACTTCGTCGTGGACTTCCTCGTCGTTTTCGGATGTCGAATCGAGACCGGCCGTCTCTCGGCGTCGTTTTAGCTCTTCGACGGTGATTTCTCGGCGGCTTGCCACGGATTCGAGAACTTCCTCCTCACTGTGGTGGGTGTCCTCCGGCGGATCCACGACGTAACGACTCATACCTGTTATTAGTCAATCTATCCGGATAAACTTTCGGACGACTGGACTATCGAGGGTGGCGGACTCAGTCCAATCTCTTGGGGGTCGAACTCTTCGATGTTGCCCCGATACACTTCGAAGAGGTACGCTCGGTTGTGTTCGTCGGTAAAGATGTCTCGACAGTACTCCATCGTCGCGTAAATGCGTTCTGACGGCGGATATCGCTCCGACAACGCTTCGTAATCGACGCCCGTTGGCGGTGTGGTGAGCCAAATCTTCTCTTTCTGACCGTCGGGATACACGTCGATGTGAAATCCGTCATCGGTCGCTGGGTTCCACTCGAAGGCGCTGTGCCCGTTGTGGTCGAATCGGGCAACGTCTTCGAGAATGAGTTTCCCGTCCTCTCGGTGAACTCCTCGTTGAAGTCGAACCGTGAACGCAGTAGGACGCTTCCAATCATCGACTCCGTAGTAGCAGTAGAGGAGTTCTTCGGTCATCCCCGGGGTAGCGGGGAAGACTCGTGGAACATCGAAGTCAACATCCACCATTCGACTATTTCGTCACGCGCCCCAACAAAAAATATGTTGAAGTCCTCGACTCGAAGGTAGAGAACTATCGAGATGACTTCGTCTCACTCGAACGCCGGATGTCCCGCCCGAATCTCCTCGATTAGCTCCACCACGTCCTCGTCCGCGTCGTCGTCGGTCGAGACCGGCTTTCGGCCGTCGAACGTCTCGTGGACCTCGGCCACGCTGTCCGAAAGGGTGTCGAGACCGTAGCCACCTTCGAGAACGAATCCGAGCGCGGCGTCGGCGTCGTCTGCGAGTTCTCGCACGCGCGAAGTCAACATCCCGTAGCCGTCGGTCGAGACCCGCATCCGCGAGATGGGGTCGTGGCGGTGGGCGTCGAACCCCGCGCTCACCAGCACGAGTCCGGGGTCGAACGCCCGTATCGCAGGTGCGACGAGGTCGTCGAAGGCGTCGCGGTACTCGGGGTCGCCCGCGCCCGCGGGGAGCGGGACGTTCAAGTTCGTCCCTTCGCCAGCCCCCTCGCCCGACTCCTCGATTTCGCCCGTTCCGGGGTAGAGGCCCTCCTCGTGAATCGAGGCGTAGAACACGTCGTCGGCGTCGTAGAAGATGTCTTGAGTGCCGTTGCCGTGATGCACGTCCCAGTCGAAGATGGCGACTCGCGACACGTCGCGCGAGTCGATGGCGTAGCGCGCGGCGACCGCGGCGTTGTTGAAGAAACAGAACCCCATCGCGTCGTCCTCGACCGCGTGGTGGCCCGGCGGGCGGCCGAGCGAGAACGGGGTCTTCCTGCCGTCGTCGCCGTCGAGCGCGGCGTCGGCCGCCCACTCGGCGAGTCCCGCTGACCGGAGCGCGGCGTCCCATGTCGCTTCGACGCCGATGGTGTCGGGGTCCCAGCTCCCGCCACCGTCCTCGCAGAACTCCCGGAACTCCGCGACGTAGTCGGCATCGTGGACCGCCTCCACTTCCGCCCTGCTGGCGGCGTCGCCCTCGACGTACTCGACGCAGTGCTTGCGGGCCAGTACCTCGCGGATGGCTCGCAGACGGTCGGGGTTCTCGGGGTGGCGCTGGCCCGTATCGTGCGCGAGACACGTCTCGCTGTAGCCGAATCTCATCCGAACAGTTCGAAGTAAGTCTCGATGTCCTCGGCCTTAACAGTTCGCCGGTCGGCGTGGTGTGCGAGGATGGCGGCCGCCTTCGCGACGTTGTCGGCGTAGTCCTCTAAGATGTCCGCCAGCGCGATGCGGGCGTCCATCGCCACCCGATAGTCGTCGGTGATGTCGAGGCGCGCGATGCGGTCCACGGGCGCGACCGGGAGTTCGAGGTCGGCCTTGTCCACGACCTGTTCGACGCCGAAGTCGTCGCTCATCAGCGTCTTCCGTCCGTCCGCGCTCGCTCGTTTCGCGGCGTCAACCGCGAGCTCGGCCCCGTGGCGCTGGATGCGCCGAGCTAACTCCTCGGCGGCGTCGGCGCTGACCCGAAGGTCGCCAGCGTTCCGTCGGATGATGGTATCGACCGGTGCAAACGGCAGCTCGACGCTCATACCCGAATCCGGGTATCTCGCGCCCTTAGTTCTTTCCGTCGCGTCTTTCGGGCGACCTCCGTCCGTCTTTTGGCCCGCCAGCAGGCGTACCGAACTCCCGACCCAAGCGCAGGCGATAGGGGAACACGACCGAAACCGCACGATGGCGAACCGTCCCGGAGTTAGAACACGTCGTCGGCGTCGAGCTTTCCGTCGCGAAGTTGCCCACGTGCGGTGATTTTCTCGCCGAGCGTCACGTCGGCGCTCGCGCTCACGCTCATCGTCTCTTGGCCGTCGTCGAGGATGATGGGGTCTCCGGCCTGCACGACGGTGCCCGTGAACTCGATTTCCTCGTCACTCTCTTTCGCGACCGCCGTTCCGGCGGTCGCACCGTCGCCCGTTGCGGAGTCGCCGCCCGAATCGCCGCCAGCGGGCGACGCCGACGAGTCGGCGTCGCCCGCGAACGCGTCGAGTCCGGTCTCGCCGTCGCTGTCGGCGTCGGCCTCGCCGAGGACGGTCACGGTCGATTGCCATCCGGCCGACCCCTCGATGTCGTCCTGCCAGCCGTCCTGAATCTCGAGGTCGGCCAACTGGACTTCGTCGCCCGGCCCGACGTCGGCGTCGGCCTTCTCGCCCCAGAGCGCGACCCGGAGGTCGCCGGTCGAGTCTTGGACCCGGATGTTCCGGACCTGCCCCTCCGAACCGTCGTCGCGGTCGAAAGTGCGCTTGGGGTCCGCAGAGCGCACGACGCCCGAGATATCCACGGTTTCGCCGATTTCGAGACCGTCGATGTCAGCCGTCTCGGGCACGTACTCGATGTCTTCGTCGATTTCCTCGACCGCGCCCCGAGAGCCGAGGTGGAGTTCGAGGTCGCCGTCGCGTTCGCGAACGTAGCCGTCAACGACCTCGACTGAAGTTCCGGCGTCGATTTCGTTCGCGAGTTCGGCCTGCTCGTCCCACAGCGTGACCCGGACCCTGCCGGTGGGGTCGCCGACCTTCAGGTTCGACACCTGCCCCTCCGAACCGTCGTCGCGCGAGAACGTCCGGATGGAGTCGGTGTCGAGGACCTTCCCGCGGAGGTTCACGTCCGAGAGACCGAGCGAGAGGTCCTCGACCCGGTAGGTGTCCTGAATCTGCACGTCGATGTCGGTCTCGCCGTCGGGTTCGACCTGATTCACGTTGACCTCGACGCCGTTGTACCCCTCCTTCGGACGGCCCGCGATGCGGAGGACCTCGCCGACTTCGAGTTCCTCGACTCCGGCGTCGGCCTGCTTGTCCCAGAAGGTGATGCGGACCGACCCGGTCTCGTCGGCGACTTCGACGTTCAGCACGCGGCCGTCCTCTTGGTCGTCCTCGCCGTCGCGCTCGAACGTCCGGAGGTCGCCGATGCCGACCACCTTCGCCGCGAATTTCACCTCCTCCATTCCGGGCTCGATGTCGGCGATGCCGTTGACCTCGCCGCCCTCCTCGTCGAGTTCGTGGGCGATGAGCATCGCCGCCGTCTCCTCGTCGGCCAGTCCGCCCATCTGTGCCACTTTCTCTTCGACCGCTTCGCGGAACTCCTCTAGGGATACCTCCGCGTCGAGGTCGGCGTGAACGTCCTCTATCGCGCCCATAATCGTATTACCGAGCAGGAGTGGCCCGCGCTTAAGCATTGTCCTTGGCGCTCTCCCTCGGTCTCGTCGGGCGATTTCGACCGGTAGGGCGGGTCGCGTTCCGGGACCGGGTCTCGGGTGGTCATGGCCCGAGTTGGCTTCGCTTTCGTATATAAATTCTCGGGAGTGGCGCTCGGTGACACAAACTATCGGAAACAGCCGGTGACACAGTCCACCGGAAACAGCCAGTGACACAATCTACGAGGTGGGAATGAAAGGGGCCGTCCGGTCGCGTCCACTTTAGTCGCCTCCGCGGGCCAGTATTTCCGCGCGGGCGGTGTGGAGAGCGCGGAAATATCCCGCGGAGCGACCGCGACCGGGCGGGGGCTTTCGAGGTGTCCATGCTGTTGTTATCCTCGACATAGAGCGACTGGACGGGGGCTTTCTGGCCGTTGTTGGTTCTGTAGCCGCTTGCGATTCAGAAAGGAGGAAAGCTCTCTGTTCATTATCGCTCGGTGATTGGTTCGGCACCAGTATCCCGCAACACGCATCGCGGCCAAATCCGCGGTTTTTCGTCGCTCGCCCGCCAACCCCCGACGATGACCGACGCCGAGGACACCTACCGGACCGTTGCCGACCGGGGCCGGGCCAGATTCGAGATTCGCGGGTCGGAGTTCGTCGGCCACGTTCGGCCCGTCGCCGACCGCGAGGAAGCCGAGGCGTTCGTCGCCGAAATCCGGGCGGAGTACGACGACGCGACCCACAACGTCCCGACGTACCGCGTTCGGGAGGACCCGCTTCGGGAGTGGGCCGACGACGACGGCGAACCCACTGGGTCGGCGGGCAAGCCCGCGCTCAACGTCCTCCAGCAGGAGGGCGTCGAGAACGTGGTCGCGGTCGTGACCCGGTACTACGGCGGGACGAATCTCGGCGTCGGCGGTCTCGCGCGGTCGTACTCCCGGGCGGTCAAGGACGCGCTCGCCGACGCCGAAATCGTGGAGCGCCGCCCCCGCGAGCGATTCGAGGTCGTCGTGGAGTACGACGACTCGGGGACGGTCAGGGGGATTCTCGAAAGCGCGGACTCCGACGCGGCGTTCGACGCCGACTACGCCGAGCGGGTCGCGTTCGAGGTGGACGTTCCGGTCGGGGAGGCAGAGGCGCTCCGAGACCGGATTCGAAGCGCGACCAGCGGCCGGGCGGAGATTGGCTCGCGGTCGGGATAACGACTTGCCGACACACAAGACATATCGCCGGGAAAGCCGAACCACCAGCCAATGAGCGAGAGCCAGACCGCCGAGGTGGACGACGCCGACGTCGCAGTCGAACTCGACTTCGGCGACACCGGCCGCATCCCCGCGATTGCACAGGACGCCGACTCCGGCGAAGTGCTGATGCTCGCGTACGTCACGCCGGAAGCGGTCGAGCAGACGTGCGAGACCGGACTGGCCCACTACTATTCCCGAAGCCGCGAGGAGTTGTGGCAGAAGGGTGGCACCAGCGGCCACGTCCAGCGCGTTCGGGAGGTCCGGGCCGACTGCGACGGCGACGCCCTGCTCTACCTCGTCGAACAGGAGGGCGGCGGCGCGTGTCACACCGGCTACGAGACGTGTTTCTACCGGACGCTCGACGGCGAGGAGGTCGCCGACCGGGCGTTCGACCCCGACGACGTGTATGAGTGAGAACGTCCACCGCCGGCCCGACGCTGTCGCGGACCTCGAAGCCGCCGACGCCGCCTACCGCGACGTGGTGGCGGAAATCGAGTCTCACGGCGAGGAGAACGTCGAAGCCGTCGCGGACGCGTACGACCGCGCGACCACGCTGCTCGCGCGCTACGAGGCGCAGGCGACCGGTACCGGCCGGTCGAACTTCCAGAAGTTCGTGGAGTTCAAATCGAAGTTCAGTTCGCTCGTCGAGGGCCTCGACGACGACCTGCCCGCACGCGACGCCTTCGAGGCGGCGGGCGACCGGGTCGACAAGAATCGGCTCAACGAGTCCGACTTCGAGCGCGCTCGCGACGACCTCGAACCCGCGAAAGGGGTCGCGGACCTGCTCGACGACCGCCGGGAAGCGCGCTCGCGTTACCGAAAGCGCCTGAAGGAAACTCACCGCGCGCTCGAAGCCGCCGAGGCGGACCTCGCAGACCGCGAGCGACTGGTCGAACTCGGGGCGGCCGACCTCGACGCACCGGTCGAGGAGATTCGAGACCCCATCGAATCGTACAACGACGCCGTGAACGAGGCGTTCGCCGAGTTCCGGCGCGAGTCGAGCGCCCGCGCGGTCCTCGACTTCGTGGCGACGACTCGGAGCTACCCGCTGGTCGAGTTCGACCGCCCGCCCGAGAATCTTCGCGAGTACGTCGAGAACCGCGAGGTCGGCGAGGAACCGCTCACGAAACTGCTCAAATACGCTCGCTACTCGAACTCGAAGCTCTCCCACTACGTCGGCGACCCCGGCGCGCTCAAGCGCGCGGTCGCGACCAACGAGACGTATCTCGAACGCCTCGACGCCGACCCGCTCGAACTCGACTGGCCGCCGCGGTCCGCGACCGACCTGAAGTGGCGCGTCGAGGAACTGGTCTCGGTCGTCGGCCGGTTCGCCCCGGAGGCGGTGGTGGCCGACCTGCGGGAGGTACAGCGTGCCGTCCACGACGAGGCGCGCTTCGAACGGCTTCGAACCGCGGCGGAGGCCGAAGCGCAGCTATCCGACGCGGAGCGAGAGAAGGTCGAGAACGGGGAGGTGACCGCGGAAATCGAGGATTTGAAGGCGCGAATCTCCGCGCTGGAGGATTCGCTCGAAGCGTATCCCGACCGGTAGTCGCGACGGAATCGCCGGGCGAAAACTACACTTCCGCCTTCGCTTCCAGCAGTTTCTCTTCCATCGCTTGGGCTAACTCCGTCGCCCAACTCTCCTCGCGAGCCTCGGCGTAAATCCGGACCATCGGCTCGGTGCCGCTCGGTCGGGCCAGCACCCACGCGTCGCCGTAGTCGAATCGGTATCCGTCGAGGGTCGTCATCTCGGCGTCGCTCTCCTCGGCCTCGCGCTCGGCGGCGTCGAGCAGTGCGTCGCGCTCGGCGTCGGTGTCGTAGCCGATGTTGACCCGGACGTTGTGGTAGCCGCCGTAGGGCGCGACGACTTCGCTCGCCGAGCGGTCGGCGAGGAGTTCGAGGAACTTCGCCGCGGTGTACGCGCCGTCGCGGGCGAGCAGGTAGCCGGGGAAGAAGATGCCGCCGTTGCCCTCGCCCGCGACCGGGACCGACTCGCCCTCGCTCTGAAGCTCCTCGATTCGGGTGATGAGGTTAGTCGAACCGATGGGCGTGAGTTCGAGCGTCGCGCCCCGGTCGTCGGCCACGTCCACGAGTCGCTGGGAGACGTTGACCGCCGAGACCACCGAGTCGCCGGGTTCGAGTTCGGCGGCCGCCAGCGCCGCGAGCGTGGCGTCGCCCTCGACGTACTTGCCGTTCTCGTCGTAGAAGATTGCGCGGTCTGCGTCGCCGTCGTGGGCGATTCCGACGTCGGCGTCGGTGGCGGCGACCAGTCGGCCCAGGTCGCCGAGGTTCTCGGGGACGGGTTCGGGCTCCCGGCCGGGGAAGTGGCCGTCGGGCTGGCTGTTGGCGGTCACGACCCGACAGCCGAGCTTTCGGAAGAACTCCGGGCTGGTGAGCGACCCCGCGCCGTGGCCGGGGTCGAGCGCCACGGTGAGGTCGGCACCCGAGATTTTCTCGCGGTCCACCGCCGCGAGAAGTCCCTCGACGTACGCCCGGCGTGCGCCCTCGACGCGTCGGCTGCCGCCCGTTTCGCTCCACCGGACCGAGTCGAACTGCTCGGTCAGGAACTTCTGTTCGATGCGCTCCAAATCGGAGACCACGAGTTCGACGCCGTCGGCACCGATTAGCTTGATGCCGTTGTACTCGGGCGGATTGTGGGAGGCGGTTATCATAACGACCGGCGTGGCCTCGCGCTCGGCGTACGCTTGCGCGCCTGGCGTGGGAACGATTCCGAGGCGGTCCACGTCCGCGCCCACGCTGGCGAGACCGCTCGCGGCGGCGTCGGCGAGCATCCGCCCGGTCGCGCGGGTGTCGCGGGCGACTGCCACGCGGTCGGCCCGCCACACCGTCCCGGCGGCCTTCGCGACTTTCAGCGCGAACTCGGGGGTGAGTTCCTCGTTTGCGACCCCCCTCGTTCCGCTCGACCCAAATACCTTCATGTGCGAGCGTGAGGACCGGGGAACAAAAGGCATTCCGGAGCGGGCTCTCTCGTGTCGAGTCGCCGTCACAGGCGTCTCGAACCCCGACTCTCGGCTTCGAATCCGAACGCCTAACCACCCCACCGCCGAAATCTCGCGTATGGGAATCAGCATCGACGAGAAGCGAGTGTACGCCGGGGACGACGACACCGCCCCGGTGTACGTCGTCGGTGAGTTCGGCATCGCAGTCGTGGAGACCTCCGACGACCTCGTGGGCGGATTCGAACTCGAACGCCAGTGCGACGCGCGCGACGCCGCCGGGGCGGACGGCCGGGTCGCGGTCGCCACCGACGAGGACGTGCTCGTCGGCGGCCGGGACGGCTTCGAACCGCTCGGCGTGGGTCCGGCGGTCGCGGTCGGATTCGCGGGGTCGGACCTGCTCGTGGCTACGGAAGACGGTCGGATTCTCCGTAGCGGCGGCGGTGACGGTGACGCCGACGCCAACGATTCGTGGACCGAAATCGGCGAACTTCCGGACGTGCGCGCCATCGACGGCGACTTTCTCGCGACGGCGTCGGGCGTCTACCGGGCGACGGGCGACTCCGAATCGGCGTCCGCGAGCCTCGAACACGTCGGTCTCGAAGACGTTCGGGACGTGTCGGCCGCGGGCGTCCCGCTGGCGGCGACCGGCGACGGTCTCTACCGGCTCGGAAACGGTTGGCTGGACGAACTCGACGGCGGCTTTCGCGCGGTCAGCGCCGCGAGACGCGGCGCTGACCGCGCGGACTGGGCCCACGCGGCGAGAGAGTCAGCGAGCGAATCGGTGAGCGATTCGGCTGGCGAGTCGGGTTTGTATGCCCGCGAGGACGGCGAGTGGCGCGCGGTCGAGATTCCGACCGAGAGCGAAATCGTCGCGCTCGCCCACGGCGAGGGGGCGTACGCCGTCACCGAGGACGGCACCTTCCTGCTCTCGGTCGGCGACGGGTGGCGCTCCCAACTGCTCGGACTTCCGGGCGTCCGAGCACTCGCGGCCCCGTGAGACGCGGATTCTCGCCCCATCGAAGGCTACAAGCGCGTCCCGATCCATGAGTCGTCCATGTACGTGCTGGGCGTCGTCGGCGACGAAGCGCGGGCGGTCGCCGACGACTTGGCGGCGGAGTTCGGCGAGGACGGTCGCGTGGCGGTCGTCGCGCGCGACCCGACCGCGAGCGACGGGACCGCACTCGAAACCTCGGCGGACGCGACCTACCGACTCGCGGACGGCGGGTGGACCGCGTCGGGACGCGACCGAGCGCTCTCGGACGTTCTCGACGACCTCGCGCCGGAGTACGACCGCGCGATTCTCGTTGATTTTCCGGCGGCAGACGTGCCGCAGGTGGTCGTCGGGGCCGGCCCTGAGGAAGTGGACCACGCGGGCGAGACGCTCCTCGAAGCGGCCGACGCCGACGGTGTGGACCCCGCAGAAATTCGAGCGCGCCTCGACGCCACCGAACCCTACGAGACGCTCGAATCGCTCGTCGCCGAGGCGAAGCGCTCCGAAGACGCCCCGTACTCGGGAGCCATCGCCACGTTCACCGGGCGGGTCCGCGCGAAGGAGGACGCCGACGACGAACCCACCGAGTACCTCGCGTTCGAGAAGTACGAGGGGGTCGCCGAGGACCGGATGGACGCCATCAGCGCCGAGTTGGAGGAGCGCGAGGGCGTGTTCGAGGTGGTGATGCACCACCGGACCGGCGTCATCGAGTACGGCGAGGACATCGTGTTCGTCGTGGTGCTCGCGGGACACCGAAAAGAGGCGTTTCGGACGGTCGAGGACGGCATCGACCGCCTCAAGGACGAAGTGCCGATATTCAAAAAGGAAGTCACGACCGACGAGCAGTTCTGGGTCCACGAGCGGTCGTGACCGGTCGGTCCGGATTCGCGCCTCGTCTGTTCGGGGTCGCGCCTCGTCCGCTCCGGGGTCGAATCTCGTCCGCTCCGGGGCCGCGACTCGTTCGTTTCCCGCTCTCGTCAGTCGTTCGCAAGACGTTCTGACTCGGGCCTCTATTTTGCGAAAGAAAACGCGAAAATGGTTTTTGAACTATCTAACGGCCTCAAAAAACGTCGTAAAACGTTGCTTTTAGCCCATTTTCCGGTATCGACCCGGCTTCGAGATGCGAATATTCGGAAAACGACACTAACCGTCTGCCCTTTATAACACCCCCCGTACCCAATGGGTGGATGAGGCATGAGCGCAACCACGAAGCCCTCCGAAGCCCCCGAACCGAACTCGAAGAAACAGCGCCTCGAGCAGTTCCTCCAGCGTAAGGCCGACGACGGTGAGATGTACTTCAAGAGCAAGTTCATCGCGGACGAGGTCGGCCTCTCGGCCAAAGAAATCGGCGCGCTGATGGTGAAACTCAAGGATTCGGCGACCGACCTCGAAATCGAGAAGTGGTCGTACACGAGCGCGACCACGTGGCGCGTCTCCCCCGCGTAAGTCGGTTCCTCGCCGAGGTCCCCCGCATCGCTCGTCGAACGGTTCGCGTGCCGCCCGATTGGTCCCTTTCTCCCTCGCTTTCGTTTCGTCGCGGATAGCCGCGTCCGATACGTTTGTAACCGCCCGGAAACACCGTCCGAGCGTGTCACTCGTCTCCGCGCTGACGACCGCGATTCTGCCGGTCCTCTCCATCGCGGCGGTCGGCTTCCTGCTCGGGAAGGCTCGCGAAATCGACGTGGACCCGCTCGGGACCATCACCATCTACGTCCTCACGCCGGCGCTCGTCTTCTACAGTCTCGCGACGTCGTCGCTCTCGGGCGGTCTCGCCGCGAAACTGGTTGGCGGCGCAATCGTGACCACCATGGCGATGGTCGTCCTCGCGGAGGGCGTCGGCCGCTTACTCGGCGAGTCCGAACCCGTCCTCGGCGCGCTCGTCCTCTCCTCGGCGTTCCCGAACGCGGGCAACTACGGTATTCCGCTCGCGGTGTTCGCCTTCGGCGCGGTCGGGCGCTCGACCGCAGTGCTCTACATCGCGAGCCAGTCGCTCCTGATGTACACCGTCGGCGTCTACCTCGCCTCGCGCGGTGGGGAGACGTCCGCGCGCGGGGCCGTGATGGAGGTGTTCAAACTCCCGCTCGTGTACGCGGTCATCGCCGCGTGGGTCGCGCGATGGCTCGGCGTCGTCCCGCCGACCGACACCGCCGCGATGGAGACGATACGGCTCGTCGGCGACTCGGCGATTCCGGTGATGCTCCTGATTTTGGGCATCCAGCTCGCCAACACCCGACACGGCGCGGCGCTCTCGCGGGTCGGCGTCTCGAACGGCCTGAAATTGGTGGTCGCACCGCTCGTCGCGGTCGGCGTCGCGCTCGCCCTCGGTCTCGGCGAGAACCCCACGGTCGCGCGGGTGTTCGTCCTCGAAGCTGGGATGCCCGCCGCGGTCACGCCCCTCATCCTATCCATCGAGTACGACGAGGGCGCGGAGGGCTTGTCCGGCCCGGAGTACGTCAGTACCGCCATCTTCGTCAGCACGCTCGCGAGCGTCGGCACGCTGACCGTCCTCATCGCGGTGTTGCAGGCGGGACTGTTGGTGTGAGGGCGGCGCTCGCGCACTGGAGTGTGCGAGCGCCGCCGTCGTCACGGGGTTTATCAACGCCGACACCGTAGCCCGTACCGAATGGGTTCGAGCGACCCGCCCGTAGATGGTCCGTCGCTGGAGCGATTGCGCTCCGTGTTCCGCGTGTACGAGACTCGCCAAGAGGGCGAGCAACTGGTGTACTACGGCGAACCGCTGGTGGCTCAGGAGCGGCTCATGAAGACCGTGTGGCCGCTGTTTCGCGAGAACGGCTACGAGGTCACGCTCGGTGTCAGAACCGGCGAGTACGTCCTCGTGGCCGAACCCGCCGAGACGGGCATCGACGGGATTCCGTGGACGAACGTCGTGCTGTTCGTCATGACGGTGGTCTCGACGCTGTACGCCGGTGCCGCGTGGTACCACGTCGATGTCGCCGCGAATCCGCTCGGTCTCCTCGAAGCGTGGCCGTTCGCGGCCGCCGTCGTCGGCGTCCTGCTGACCCACGAACTCGGCCATTACGTGATGACTCGGTACCACGGCGTGGAAGCCAGTCTGCCGTACTTCATCCCGATGCCGACGCTCATCGGCACGATGGGCGCGGTCATCCGGATGAAAGGCCAGATGCCCGACCGCGAGGCGCTGTTCGACATCGGTGTCGCGGGGCCGATTGCGGGACTCGTCGCCACCATCGTCGTGACCGCAATCGGACTGCTGATGGGACCGATAGACGTTCCGGTCGAGGTCATCGACAGCGCGAACACCATCGAAGTCGAGTTCGGCTATCCGCCCCTGCTCGAACTCATCGCGTGGGCGGTGGGCCAGCCGATGGTGTACGACGACCCCACAAAGGCGGTCAACCCGGTGGTCATCGGCGGGTGGGTCGGGATGTTCGTCACCTTCCTGAACCTCATCCCGGTGGGCCAACTCGACGGCGGTCACATCGTCCGGGCGATGATGGGCGAACAGCAAGAGCGAGTTGCCGCGCTCGTCCCGGTCGCGCTGTTCGGTCTCGCGGCCTACGTCTTCTACGTCGAGCAGGTCAGCAACGCCTCGGTGCTCTGGGTGTTCTGGGGCCTGCTCGCGACGTGGGTCGCCTACGTCGGCCCGGCAAAACCCATCGACGACGAGGGGTTGGACACGCGCCGAAAGCTCGTCGGACTCCTGACGTTCGTGTTCGGCGTACTGTGTTTTACGCCGGTTCCCATCGAGATAATCGCGTAAAGCGGTCGTTCTGATTCTTCTTAAGTGACTCTGTCTAGATGATAGATTCCCGAAGGCTTATCCTGTAAGCGTTGTAAATATGTGCCAGAGTTACAGCGTCGAGTATCGATACGAGAGTTGTACTCTCAGACCGAACAACGCTACGAAGAAACGACACGCACGGCCACGAATCGCGTACTCCGACCATAAAACAAGGGGTACGGGAGGAAAAATGTCCGCTAACAAACGCATCCCCACGACCGAAGACACATGGAAAGAGTTGCACGAACTCAAAGAACCCGGACAGACCTTCGACGAACTCCTGACGGAACTGATTCAGGAGCATCGAGAGCGTCGGCTCGCCGAGCGAGCACGCGAAGTCCGCGAAGCCGACCGGGAGGAGCTAACGTCTCTCGATGAGCTACGAGATACTGCTGAGTGAGGAGGCACGGGCCTTCTACACTTCCCTCGACGAGAAGAGCCAGCGAATCTGTGCCGAGACGCTCGGCTACCTCGAAGCGAATCCGTATCCCGGCCGCGGACAGGGCGACAAAAAGAAGCTGAAAGCCCAAGACGAGGAAATCTATCGGATACACGTCGGCCGAACGTACACCGCGTTCTACGTCGTCCTCGAAGCCGAGGGCGAGGTCCGCGTGACCGATTTGATGACTATCGAGGACGCCCATAAGGAGTACGGTCGGTAGCACGACGGTGTTCGACTACTCGCCGTGCGTGTACCCGCGGTCGGGCAATTCCTCGCCGTCCATCTCTACACCGTCCGCCGTCACCTCGCCAATCACCGAGATCGGCGTCGGCGACTCCTCTCGAACCCTTCCAAGTTCCGACTCCGGCACCGTGAACACCAGTTCGAAGTCCTCACCGAAGAACGTCGAGAGTTCCCTGATTTCCGCCTCGTTCTCCGCCACGTCGCGAACCGCCTCGTCCACCGGGAGCGCCGCTGATTCGACTGAAAATCCGCAGTCGCTCGCCTCCGCGAGTTGGTGGAGCGAGCGCGCGAGTCCGTCGCTCGAATCCATCATCGCGGTGGCGTAGGGTGCGAGCGCCTGGCCCGCCCGGACTCGGGGTTCGAACCGAAACAGGTCGTTCGCGCGCTCGACCTCGCCGCGGTCGAACAGGCGGAGCGCCGCGGCGCTCCGCCCGAGCGTGCCCGTGACACACGCGAGGTCGCCCGCGCTCGCGCCCGACCGGAGGACCGGGTCGGCGGTCCGACCGAGCGCCGTGGTCGCGGTCGTGAACTCTCGGCTCTCGTCCAAATCGCCGCCGACGTACGACGCGCCGACCGCTTCGCACACGTCGCTCGCGCCTGCGACGAACGCTTCGAGTTCGTCGGCGTCGAACTCGGGTACGGCGTAGACGGCGACCGCGGCGGTCGCCTCGGCACCCATCGCGGCCACGTCCGACAGCGACGCGCCGACCGCGCGCCACCCCGCGGCGTACCGGGTCGTCCCGTCGGGGAAGTCGGTCGTCTCGTGGAGCATGTCGGTCGTGAGCACCTGCTCGCCGACGACCGCCGCGTCGTCGCCCGCGGCGGGGAGTCGGTCGGCGAGCAACGAGAGTGCGGCCCGCTCGTCCATGTCCGGGAATCGACGGCCCGGCGTGAAAGTTCTCCGGTCTCGTTCCGGGGGCCGGTCCCCGAAGTTGGCAACCCTTAAGGCCGCGTCCGGGCTACTCGCCGACAGAATGAAAGTAGTCGTCTCCATCGGCGGGAGCGTCCTCGCGCCGGACCTCGGCTCCGAGCGGGTCAGCGACCACGCCGACGTAATCGAGTCCCTCGCCGACGAGGGATGCACGGTCGGAACCGTCGTCGGCGGCGGCGGGGTCGCCCGCGAGTACATCGGTGCGGCGCGCGACCTCGGCGCGAACGAAATCGAACTCGACGACATCGGCATCGACGTGACGCGACTCAACGCTCGCCTGCTCATCGCCGCGCTCGGCGAGGGGGCCGCCCCGAGCCCGCCCGAGGACTACGAATCGGCGGGGGCCGCGATGCACCGCGGCGACATCGCGGTTATGGGCGGGGTCACGCCGGGCCAGACCACCGACGCCGTGAGCGCGGCCCTCGCGGAGTACACCAACGCCGACCTGCTCGTCTACGCCACGAGCGTCCCCGGCGTGTTCAGCGACGACCCGAACGAGACCGACGACGCCACCCGATACGACGAACTCACCGCGGGCGAACTCGTGGACGTCATCGCGGGCATCGAGATGACCGCGGGGAGTTCCGCCCCGGTGGACCTGCTCGCCGCCAAACTCATCGAGCGGTCGGGTGTGCGCACCATCGTCCTCGACGGCACCGAACCCGAGCGCATCGCCGACGCGGTCCGGTTCGGCGAACACGACGGCACCGACATCATCCCCGAGGGCACCGCCGACGGGATGACCTACTGGGCGAGCGACGAACGATGAGCGACCCCGAGATGCACCCCGACGACGACCCGTACGTCCTGCAGGGACCCCAACCCCACCCGTTCTGGGCCGAATCCGTCGCCGAAAAGATTCTGGACCGCGTGGACGACCACCCCGACCGCGACCCCGACGACCCCATCGTCATCAAGGGCGGCATCTCGCCGTCCGGAGTCCCGCACCTCGGCAACATGAACGAAATCGTGCGGGGCTACTTCGTCGCCGAGGCCCTCCGCGAGCGAGGCCGAGCGGTCCGGCAGGTGTTCACCGCCGACGACCGCGACCCGCTCCGGAAACTCCCGCGAAAGCTGGCGGACCTCGACGGCAATGTCGTGGACTTGGGCGAGGTCAACGCCGGAGCTTTGGGGCGAAACCTCGGCAAGCCGTACACCGCGATTCCCGACCCGTTCGGGTGCTGTGACTCGTACGGCGAGCACTTCTCGAACCTCATCGAGCGGAGCGCCGAAGTGCTCGGCATCCCGGTCGAGATGGTGTCGAACACCGAACTCTACGAGTCGGGCGAGTTCGACGACGCGACCCGGTATCTGCTCAAAAATCGCGAGCAGGCCCGCGACGTTCTGGGCGAGTATCAGGACAAAGTGGACGGCGACTACGTTCCGTTCAATCCCATCTGCGAGGAGTGCGGCAAAATCACCGAGACCGTGACGGGTGTAGACCTCGACGCGGGCACTGTCGAGTACGTCTGCACCGACATGGAGGCTGGCGACCAGACCATCGACGGCTGTGGTCACGAGGGCACCGCCACGTTCCGCGAGGGAAAGCTCCCGTGGCGCTTCGAGTGGCCCGCCCAGTGGCGCGTCCTCGGCGTGGACCACGAACCGTTCGGCAAGGACCACGCCGAAGGCTCGTGGCCGAGCGGCGCGGACATCGCCCGGAACGTCTTCGGGGACGTGCCTCCGGTGCCGATGGCCTACGAGTGGTTCACGCTCGACGGCCAGCCGTTCTCGTCGTCGTCGGGCCACGTCATCATGGTCCAAGACACCCTGAAGCTCCTCGAACCCGAAGTCCTCCGGTACTTCTTCACGAAGGACCCGAGCAAGGCGCGGGACTTCAGCATCGAGCATCTCGACCAGTTAGTGGACGAGTTCGACGGCTTCGAGCGGGCGTTCTTCGGCGAGGACGACGCCGACGAAACGGACGCCGACATCGCGGCGGCCGCGTACCCGCCCGTGATTCGGCCGACCGTGGCCGCGCGGTTCGACGCCGAGGGAGCGCCGATTTCGAACCCCGAGCGAGCGAGCGTCTCCGTCACCGACGCCGACTCTCGGGACCGACTCGACGCGCTCGCCGAGGACACCTTCCGGGAGCGAATCCGGCTTCCGTACACCTTCGCCGCGGTTCTCGGGATGACCGACGACCCCGCGCTCCGGGAGGAAATCGCGCGCCGGGAAGGTCACGTCCCCGACGACGCGCCCGAGTGGGTCACGGAGTTCGCGCTCTCTCGCGTCTCGCGTGCGAGAGAGTGGGCGCGCAGGACGGGCAACGAGTTCGACTACGACCTCAAGCGAACCGAGATGCCCGACGTTGACCTCGACGCCGAAACCGAGGTCGCGCTCGACGAACTCGCCGACTTCATCGAGGCGGGTCACGCTCCCGACGAGATTCAGGGCGAGATTTACGAGTCCGCCAAGCGCCACGACATCGACGTGGGCGAGTTCTTCTCGGTCGGCTATCGGCTCTTTTTCGACGACGACCAGGGACCGAAGCTCGGGCCGTTCCTCGCCAAGCTCGACCGCGAGTTCGTGCTCGCTCGGCTTCGACGCGAGGGATAAGTCCCTTTTGGCGAAAGGCTCATCTTCGCTCGCACCCAACTAGTAAGCGCTCACTAGCGTCGGGAAACGACAGCATAACAAAGTGACCTGCGCCGTTACTCGACGTGTGAAGTCGGCCGACGAGCCGTCGTCGGCGCGACCGAACGGAGCGTTACTATGGCCCTAATCGA
Organism: Halorussus amylolyticus; assembly: GCF_004143485.2. Classification (GTDB taxonomy): domain Archaea; phylum Halobacteriota; class Halobacteria; order Halobacteriales; family Haladaptataceae; genus Halorussus; species Halorussus amylolyticus. The sequence continues at coordinate 38,848 of NZ_ML974131.1, forward strand.
ACTCAACCTCGAGAAACCCGCTCTGAAGCGGGTCGAAACAGGAGAAGCGCCCACCAGAGAAGAACGAAGCGTCACCGTCGAGACCGAGACGGACTCGACGGAGACGGCCACCGAGACCGAATCCGAATCGACCGAGGAGGAAGCGTCGAGCGGCCGCGGTCGCGCCCGACGGTACGGCCGTCGGCTCGCAATTCTCGGCGGAACCGCCGCCGGTGTCGCGGCCGCCCGGAAGATTCGCCAGCGCCGGAACAAGTCGTCCGAACAGCAGGAACTCGAAGAAGACTGGCAGACCGCGGAGTAGCCCGCCGGATTGCAGAGTCGTTCGACACACCGCAGCGCAGTCCGATACACCGCGGCGGGTCCCCGTCCGCGTTCCCAAACGCATTTGACCGCCGCGTCCTTTCTTTCACCCGATGAACGAGACGCTCGTGTGGGTCCTCATCGGTCTCTCGCTCTACTGGTTCGGAGTCCTCGCGCTCAAGTCGCGCGGCCTCCTCCCCTCCTACATCGGGACGCAGGGACCGATTCTGACCATCCACACCCAGCGCGGCAAGAAGCTTCTGGACCGGCTCGCTCGGCCGAAGCGATTCTGGCGCGCGTGGGGGAACTTCGGTCTCGGCATCGCGCTCGTGGTGATGGTCGGCACGTTCCTGCTGTTGGTCTTGCAGGCCGTCGCCGTCATTCGAAACCCTCCGCCAGCGTCTGCCGTGACCCAACCTCGGAACGTCCTCGTGATTCCGGGCGTGAACGAGTTCCTCCCGCTGTCGGTCGCGCCGGAAATCCTGTTCGGCCTGCTCGTCGGTCTCGTGGTGCACGAGGGCGGCCACGGTCTGATGTGCCGAGTCGAGGACATCGAAATCAAGTCGATGGGGTTGGCGGCGCTGGCGATTCTCCCCATCGGCGCGTTCGTGGAACCCGACGAGGACAACCGCCGAGACACCGACCGCGGGGGCCAGAGTCGGATGTTCGCGGCGGGCGTCACCAACAACTTCGCGGTCACGCTGGTGGTGTTCCTCGCGCTCTTCGGCCCGGTCGTCGGCTCTATCGGCGTCGCACCGGGTGCGGCGGTGGGCGGGGTCATGCCCGGGTCGGCCGCGGAGAACGCCGGCCTCGACGCGGGCGACAGAATCGTCCAAGTCGGCGACACCTCCATCGAGTCGAACGCCGACCTCGACGCCGCGCTCTCCCGGTCGGGCGACGAAACCGTCTCGGTGACGCTCGCTGGCGGCGACACCCGGGAACTGGAACGGTCGCTCCTCGTGACCGACTTCCACCCCGACTCGCCGTTCGAGTCGATACTCTCGGTTGACCCCGAAAATCCCACGACCATCGCGGCGGTCAACGGCACCGAGGTCCGCACCGAAGAGGCGTTCCGGCAGGCGGTCGCCGACCGGAAGCTGGCGACCATAACGAACGACTCGGGCGGGTCGGAAACCGGGGCGGTCGGCGCACTGGCGACGGTGCAAGCCGACGGACCCGGCGACGACGCCGGACTCCCGGCGGGCGAGTCGGTCGTCATCACCGAAATCGACGGCGAGCGCGTCCTCAACGGGTCGGACCTGAGCGACACCCTCGACCGGTACGACCCCGGCGACACCGCGACCGTCGAGGCGTCCGTGAACGGGACGCTCGACTCCTACGACGTGACGCTCGGCGAAGGCGACGACGGGGGTGCAATCGTCGGCATCCTCGTTGCAGAGGGCACCAGCGGCGTGACGCTCAACAGCTTCGGGGTTCGGCTCTACCCCGCGGGGCAGTTCCTCGGCCTGCTCGGGGGCGACTTCGGTGCCCTCGCTGGCGGAACTATCGTCGGCCCGATAGCGTCGTTCCTCACCGGTATGTTCGGCGTGCTGTTGCTCCCGTTTTCGAGCGTCTCGCTCGGCGCGTCGTACAACTTCGCGGGGTTCGTCGGGTCGAACAGCGCCTTCTTCGTCGCGGAGGGCGGGCCGCTCTCGTTCCTCGGGACCGGCGCGCTGTTCCTGCTCGCGAACCTTCTGTTCTGGACGGGGTGGATAAATCTCAACCTCGGCTTCTTCAACTGCATCCCGGCGTTCCCGCTCGACGGCGGCCACATCCTCCGGATGGGCGTCGAGGCGATAATCTCGCGGCTCCCGACCGACCAGGGCCGACAGCTAACCACGATGGTCACGACGGCTGTCGGACTGCTGATGTTGATGAGTCTGCTGTTGATGGTGTTCGGGCCGCAGTTGCTGGCGGGGTAGCTACGACGAAATTCGTAACACCGTTCCGGAATCGAAATCCACGACGACGGAGAACGCCTCGGCGTCCGAGTGTTCGAATCGGACGACTGCTTCGTCAGGTACGTACGACGGCGTCGGCCGCTCGGCGATTACCGAGTCATTTTCCTCGTCGTCGCGAACGGTGAACGTCGTCGTATTTTCGTCCGTCCCGGCGCTCGTTTCGTTCGCCCCGCTGACCGACACGCTCACGCTTTGGTTCGCATCGAACTTTCGAATCGGCTCGACGGAACTCTCGTAGTCGTGGCCGTCGAGTCGTTCCTGAACGGTACTGTTCGCGACTGCTGTTTCCCGCGCTCGGTCGCGCTCCGATTCAGAGAGCGGACGATTTTCCGCGACGGAGACCTCGATGGCGTCCGGATTGGCTTCGAACTCGACGGTCTCGACCGCCGAGGTGTCGTTGAGAATTGTCACGTTCGTCTCGTCGCCAGAGTAGGTGAGCTTCTCGCCTTCGAACGCGAACTCGGAGGCGGGGTCGTCCGACGCCGGAGCGGTAACTCCGACGGCGACTCCGAGACCCGCCAATCCGACCCCGAGAACTGCGAGTCCCACGACGATTCCGATTTCGCTCGCGCTGGCCATGTCCGTACATTATGCGAAAGACCGGATATACGTTTGGCGTGAAACCGCTCGAAACCGGTTCCAAACGCGTTTCACGCGTTTTTCACCGCTAAAAATGGAGGATATTATAAGCTTCTGGGCAGGACAGTTCGATATGGATCTGGGCTCGCTCCGAAGGCAACGACTCCTCGCGGCCGTCATCTGCGTTATCTCGTCGTTCGTTCTCACGATTCAGCTAATCAGCCCGACGTCGGTCGTGGTCTCGGTCGACGGGACCACCACTGAGATATCCGAGTTTGCGGGTGTGTTCACGTATCAAGACGTTCTGGTTCTCGTCGCGGCGGCGGTTCTGCTGGGGGGCAGCGGGATGTACTTAATCGGAGACTGGCGGCGGTCGCAGACGAGACTCGACATCGACGCGGACGAGAGACCGGGGCGACCGTCGGCGTCGTCTCACCGGAACTCGGCGACACCGACCGCGGCAGGGACAACACCCATCGCGGCAGGCCCGAACGCGCGCACGAACGTCGAACCGACCGACGCCCGCCTCGAAGAGTGGGAAACCACCGCGGAACAGCTCTCGAACAACGAACGCGAAGTGTACGAGGCGGTGCTCGGAGCCGACGGCACTCGTCCCCAGAGCGAAATCGTCGAGGAGACCGACCTCTCGAAGGCGACGGTCAGCCGGACGCTGGACAACTTAGAGACCAAGAATCTGGTCGAACGCAAGCGGCGCGGTATGGGTAACGTCATCACGCTTCTGTAGGCGAAAAGCCGCCGAAACAGCTGTTTCACCCGGTTTTGCTGGCGTTTCCAACGAACGACTATGTGGTCTTTCACGCAACGTGTACTCAACGCAGTTCGGGCGATTCCCCCGGACGCGGTCGGAACGTCGCTCGAACGCGGAGACTGGACATGCAACGCGATGCGCTACTGATATCGGCGTTCGTGACGGTGGCGGCCCTCGGGGCTGGGGCCGTCGTGTTCGCGGACGCCGACACGACGGACGGCGAACGGGCCGAAACTGACCTCGAAATCGTAGACCGCAACGACGAACTGAACGAGTCCGAGCACGAGATGATTCGAAATCTCGTTTCGAACGACGATGCGATGGGCGAACTGCGAGCCCGACTCGACGACCCCGGCGCGGTGACGCTCGAAGTCGTCGGTGTCGCTCCCGACGGGCGCGTCCACATGGACGCCTCAGCGCCCGGCGAAAGCTCGGAGGTCGCGGTGACCGTCGCGCCCTCGGAGGCGACCGTCGAGGTCGAGACCGTCACACTGATGGGGGAGTCCGATGCGGAGAACGGGACGCGCGGGGCTGACCAGCGCTGACACGCCGTTCGAAACTCCCACCCCCCATACAATAGAAATACAACACATATTAAATACTATCTTTTTACTAGAAAATTTAATACTAATGTTCTAGAAGAAAACTTTAATAGTTAGTGTTCTAACACTATGAATGCCATGTCAGACCAGACACGGCGTTCGTTCGTGCGGAATAGTGCGATAACTGCAGTCAGTCTCGGCGCGTTGGCCAGCGGGGTCGGCTCCGCGTCCGACCGCGAACGGCTCACTGCGGACCAAGCCGAGCGGATGCAACTCGACGCCGCCACTGTCGAATCCGTCGGCGGCGACGCGACGACGCAGGCGACGTGGCCGGTGAGCTTCAGCTTCGACTCGGCTCCCGGTGAAGGGAAGGCCGGAGACGCACCCGACATCGTCGGGGGCGTGTTTTACGACTTCGACCTGAGCTACTCGCCGGAACTGTCCATCGACATCGGCTTCCTCGACACCGGCACCGACACGCTCTACGGGTACACGGTGAACGGAAGCGGCACGTACCGTCTCGAAGCTCCTGAGGGTATTCCCGAGGACAGCGCGGCCGTCGGGATTCTCAACCCCTCCGACAACAGTCGGGCGGTCTCGGGCGACCTTTCGGTAGACGAGTAATCAGCCGTCCCCGCCGTCTCATTTTTTGCGCGTTCGGAGGAGTAAGCACGTAAAGACGCCGCCGAGAGACGCTCCAATCCGCTTGCGACCCGTCTCGGACCCACCACGACGACACCGGCACAAACGTCGTCGTTCGCTCGGCTCTCTACCCATTGTCGCAAAAAAATTAGTCGAAGCGGGAACTCTCGGAGCGATGACGGCGGAGTCGCTTACTCGCCGTCGGTATCGATTTCGATGGTGTCGCCTCCGGTTGACTGCACGTCGTCTTCGGCGAAGTCAAGTTCGAACGAGTCGTCGGCCGTGAGTCGCTCGCCATCGTCGCTCGTTTCGGTGCTGTCTTCGAGGGAGTCGGAGCTCACGCCGTCGGCAGCGACGATGCCGCCGCCGGTGACGGCCGCTATCGCCACGACCGCGAGCGTGAGCGCGATTAGTTTCGATTTCATGGTATCAGGCGAGTGGCGCGGACGGGTCTCGTTAGCGACTCCGTTCGAGGTGGTCGCCGGGGACCTCCGTCCGAGCCACCCGCTTTACTGTTGTACGAAAACCCACTTAGATTCCCGTTGAAAACGCGTTCGAAACGGGTTGAGAAACGTGTTTAAGCGATTTACGGCACTCTCGGTCGGCGTGCCGAGAACCGTCTCCTTGGCGACTGGCGCGGAGAAACACGACAACCAATTTCGTTTCTCGATTCGAGTGCCCGTCGCGAATCGAACTCGCTCCGGGTTCACTCCTCGTCGTCCAATCCCATCCGGTCGTAGAACTCCTCGGGCGTGTCGGGAATCCGCTCGAAGTCGCCGAAGTCGCGCTCGTGGTGGCGGATAATCTGTTCTATCATCCACTCGCTGAACGCCTCGTCGAACCGCCACTCGCCGTCGTGGTCCTCGACCTCGAATCGGTCGTCGGTGGCGAACGCGACGAAGACGTGGTAGAAGCCCAAGATTACGTCGGCGAAGTCTCGCGCCTTGCTTCCGCTCTCGGTGCGCTTCTCGCGGAGTTCCTCGCGACCCGCGTCGGTGAGTTCGAAGTACTTGCGGTCGGGTTCGTCCTCGCGCTCGATGCGCTCGGCCCACCCCTTCTCCTCGAACTTGTAGAGGATGGGGTACACCGACCCGTAGGAGGGTTCCCAGTGGCCGCCGCTTATCGTCTGAATCTCCTTGAGGATTTCGTACCCGTATCGCGGCTTCTCGTCTAAGAGTTCGAGGACGAGATACGAGATGAGGCCTTTCGGCGGGCCGCTTTTCCGCATTGCTGAAGGGTTCTGACCGTGTTTTTGAAAGGCTTTCGGTCGGGAAAACGACCGAACATCGTGATTTCGTTTTTGAACGCTCCGGTCCAGTCTTGTTTCGCGATTGTGGGGCATTCGAGACCGTAAACGCCTCGAAAGCCCCCGCCCGGTCGCGGTCGCTGTGCAGGATATTTGCGCCTCTCCGCACTGCCCGGCGCAAATAGTGGCCTGCACAGACGACTAAACTGCACGCGACCGGGCGGCCCCTTTCAGTCCCACCCGAGGATTATCTCACCGGCTGTTTTCGGGTGGACTGTCTCACCAGCCGATTTCGGCGGCTGTGTCACCGCGCGACGCGACTGAACGCCGTCACTCACTCGACGCCCGAAAACAGGCTCAAGCGGGCTGAATCCGGAGAATACGGTCGTCTTGGGGCGCGGGCGTCCCCCGGCCGTCCTGATTGCTGGTCGCGACGTAGAGGTGGCCGTCCGGTCCGGTGAACACGCTCCTGAGTCGGCCGTACTCCTCGTCGAGCAGGCGCTCCTGTTCGACGACTTCCTCACCGTCGATGCGGACCCGCCGGAGGTGTCGCCCGGCGAGATTTCCGAAGAAGAAATCGCCCTGCCAGTCGTCGATGGGACCGTCGTAGAACGTCGCGCTCGCGGGCGCGATGGTCGGCGTGTACGACTCGATGGGGTCGGTGAACGTCTCGTCGTCGCTCGGTCCCATCACGTCGGGCCAGCCGTAGTTGTTCCCCGCCCGGAGGACGTTTATCTCGTCGTCGTGGTCGGGACCGTGCTCGGTCGAAAACAGGGTGCCGTCGCGCCACGCCAACCCCTGCGGATTCCGGTGGCCGTAGGTGAACACTCGCGGGCCGCCCTCGCCGGGGTTGTCCGGGTGGGGGTCGCCGTCGGGCGTCACCCGGAGGACCTTGCCCGCGAGCGAGTCGCGGTCCTGTGCGCGCTCGCCCTCGCCCGCGTCGCCCGTGGTGACGTAGAGCGCGCCCTCCGGCCCGAACGCGATGCGACCCCCGTCGTGGATTGACCCCGCCGGGATGTCGTCCACGACGACGCCGTCGGTCGCGAAGCCCTCGTCCACCCGGTGGCGAACGACGCGATTCACGAGTCCGTCGTCGGCGTCGTAGGTGCCGTAGGTGTACGCAAAGTCGGGGTCGCCGGGGTGGAACGCGAGTCCGAGCAGGCCGCCTTCGCCCTCGTGGGCGATTCGGTCGGTGAAGTCCGCGACCTCCTCGCGGTCCTCGCCCTCGGGCGTCACTCGCTGGACTCGCCCCGGTCGCTCGGTGAGGTAGAGGACTCCCTCGGGGTCGAACGCCGCTCCCCACGGGATTTCGAGTTCCATCGTGACGGTCTCGGTGCGGAACTGGACCGCCTCCGTCGTCGTGGCCGTCTGCTCGGTCCCCCCCGTTCGCAAGCATCCCGCGAACCCCGTCATTCCGGTGACTCCGGCCAGTCCCGTGGTCACCGACCGCAGATATGCGCGCCGCTCCATGCGTCGAACTCACGACACGACGGGAGAAAAGTGACGTGGTTGCACCTATCGCTCGTTCGGCGGTTGCAGGTCGCGCTGGAACTCGTCGAACACGTCGATGTCGTCGGGGACGTCGTACTCGATGCGCCGGTCTTCCTTGTCGCCGCCCTCGGCGTCGAGGGGGGCGGCCACGTCCTCCCATCCGGGCTTGACCTTGATGCTCTTGGCTGGGGTTCCCGCCGCGATGTGGTGGTCGGGCACGTCGCGCTGGACGACCGACTTGGCCGCCACGATGGTGTTCTCGCCGATTCGGACGCCCGCTCGAATCATCGAATCGTAGGTGATGCGCGCGTCGTCCCCGATGACGGTGTGGTAGTTCGTGACCTCGGTCTGGTCCACCACGTCGTGGTCGTGGGTGTAGACGTGCGCGCTGTCCGAGACGGAGACCCGGTCGCCGACTGTCAGCTTTCCGCGGTCGTCGAGATGCACGTCGTCGTGGACCACGACGTTGTCGCCGACGGTGATGTTGTGACCGTAGGTGAACGAGATGCCCTTGAAGAACCGACAGCCGTCGCCACACTCCTCGAAGAGGTGGTCGGCGAGCATCGCGCGGAATCGGAGCGCGAACTCGACGTTGTCGGCCATCGGGGTCGCGTCGAACTGCCGCCAGAGCCACTGGAGGTGCTTCGAGCGCTTGAACTTCTCCTCGTCCTTCTCGGCGTAGTACTCGCTTTCGAGGGTGGCGTTACAGGGGTCGTAGCTCTGGAGTCGGACCCGCTCGGCGGGCGAGACGGTCTCGCCGTCCTGCCACCGGTCGTAGGCGTCCCGGTCGCCGTGCAAATCGACCAGCACCTCCTCGACCACCTCGCAGGTGTCTTCCTCGCCCGCGAGTCGGTCGTCTACCTCCGCGATGAACGCTTCGAGCGACGCCTCCATCTCGTCGGGGAGGTGTATCTGTCGTTTTGTCATGTGGGGCCTCCGATTTCTCTACCGGACACTTTTGCTCCTGTCTTGATGGGGGTTTTGGTTGCGGCGTTACGCGTCGATACCTCGACTCGCGGTGCCTCCCAGCCGATTCCGACCCCTCCGTTTCATCCGGAAACCGACAGACTGCGTCGAGAATTTCTTCGAATATTTCACTTTCACCGCGCGCTCGCACACGGCCGACACCGAAATCCGACTCTCCGCGACTACGCCAAGAAGACGTGGCGCGGTCGGTCGGCAAGCACGTCCCGGCCCCACGAGACGGTGTCGGTGAAGGCGTCGCTCCGGAAGAAGCCCATCGCGTCGTCTTTCGACTCCCACTGGCTCGCGATGAACATGTCGTTCTCGTCCTCGCGGTTGGCCAGCAGGTCGGTTTCGAGGTGCCCGTCGGTGTCTTCGAGGACGCCGCCGACCGTCTCGAACTTCTCCACGAAGTCCTCGCGGTGCTCGGGTTTGACGGTGTAGAACATCCCCATCGTGCCGAAACCGCTTTCCTCGCCCGCTCGCGCGACGATTCCCGGCAGGTCGGCGAGGAATCCGCCCGCGGTGTCGGCCGCGCTCTGAGTCTTCCAGATGCTCACGACCGCCGAGCGACCGTCTTCGGTCGCGTCGCGGTCGCTCGCGGTTTCACCGCTCGCGTTTTCGGAGGCGCGTCGCGCCTCCCGAGTCTGATACACCGCGGTCTTGACGTGGGTGTCGTAGTGGTCGAAGTTCTTCCGCAGGCCGTCCACTTCCTCGAACAGTTCCTCGGGGTCGGCCTCCGAGTAGAGGACCATCGCGTACACGTCCTCGCCGTGGGGCTGGCCCGCGTAGATGTCGAGGTCTTCGAGTTCGCCCCGGATGCTCTCGGAGTCGTCGTCGGAGTCGCCGCCGTGGTGGCCGCCGTCCGAACCACCGTGATGATGACCGCCCTCGTCTCCGTGACCGTGGTGGCTCTCGGATTCGCCGTGATGATGGCCGCTCTCGCCGTGGTGATGCCCACTGTCGCCCTCCTCGCCCTCGGCGGGAACCGCCTCGCCCGCCATGAACGCCGGGAGGTCCTCGGGCGGGAACTGTCGGCCGAAGTAGAACGGCCCGAACTCGGCGTACTTCGAACTGCTCTCGTCGAATCGGAGTTCGTACAGCAGGTCCTTGATGACGACCGGGTCGTTGCTGAACAGGTCCACGCCCCACTCGTAGTCGTCGAAGCCGATGGAGCCGGAGATGACCTGCGTGACCTTTCCGGCGTAGGTCTTGCCGATGTCGCCGTGAGTGGACATCATCTCGGCGCGCTCGTCGAACGGGAGGTCGTACCAGTTCTCGCCTGGCGCGCGGCGCTTGTTCATCGGGTAGAAGCAGACGAACTCACTGTCCGGGATATCCGGGTAGAGTTTGCTCTCGGCGTACCGCGCGAGGCCGGTGTCCTCGATGTCCTCGGGGTCCGCGGCCATCTCCTCGTTGGTGTAGCCGCCGACCTCCGTGACCGAGACGTAGGAGTTCGATTTCTCGGTGTACCCGGCGAACGCGGTGTCCTCGAACGCGCGCTCGGCGGTGTCGAGGTCGGCCATCGTCGGCCGGAAGTGGACCACGAGCAGGTCGGCCTTGTGCCCGAGCATCGAGAAGACGGCCGACGAACCATCCTCGGCGTCGGCCACCTCCGTGTGGTGCCGGAGGAACGAGATGCCCTCCGCGAGCGCGGCCTCGCGCTCGCGCTCGGGCGCGGCCCGCCACGCGTCCCAATCGACCGTGCGGAAATCGTGCAGCGCGTACCAACCCTCGTTCGTCGCCGGGGGTTCTCTGGTCATATCTTCACCTCGGCGTTCCGGCGGTAAGGAGTTTTTGAGTCTGGCGCGAGGGGGGTGGCGAGTCGCCACCCCCTTCGCGCCCGTTTCTGAGAGTGCCAAGGAATATATCGGCTCCGCCGAACGATTCGGGCATGGACGACTCCGAACTGGAATCTAAGTTCGAACTCGGGGCCGACTTCGCGGCCCGGCGCGACGACGCCGACCCGCTCGCGCACCTCGCAGACCGCTTCTACGACACCGACGACGCCCAGTACATGGACGGCAACTCCCTCGGTCTGCTCTCGACGGACGCCGAGGACGCGCTCGACGCGGCCGTCTCGGAGTGGCGCGACCTCGGCATCCGGGGATGGACCGACGCCGACCCGCCGTGGTTCCACTACGGCGAGAAACTGGGCGACCGACTCGCGCCGCTCGTCGGCGCGAACGAGAACGAGGTCGTGGTCGGAAACTCCACGACGGTCAACATCCACACGCTCGTCGGCACCTTCTACGACCGCGCCGAGGGGTCGAAAATCGTCGTGAACGAACTCGACTTCCCGACCGACCACTACGCCATCCGCGCCCAACTCCGACAGCACGGCGCGGACCCCGACGAGGCGCTGACGGTGGTCGAGAGCCGAGACGGCCGGACTATCGAGGAGGACGACGTCCTCGACGCCATCGACGACGACACCGCCATCGTGTTCATGCCGTCAGTCCTCTACCGGAGCGGCCAACTGTTCGACATCGAGCGACTCACCGACGCCGCCCACGACCACGACGCTCTCGCGGGATTCGACCTCGCCCACTCGGTCGGCGTCGTCCCCCACGACCTCTCGGATATCGGCGTCGATTTCGCGGTCTGGTGTGGCTACAAGTACCTCAACGCCGGGCCGGGTGCGATTGCGGGCCTGTACGTCAACGAACGCCACTTCGGCGAGACGCCCGCCCTCGCGGGGTGGTGGGGCCACGACAAGGAGACGCAGTTCGAACTCAATCCGACCTACACGCCCGCCGACGACGCCGGAGCCTACCAAATCGGGACCGTGCCGGTCCTCTCGGCCGCGCCGCTCGCGGGGTCGCTCGACGTGTTCGCCGAGACGACGGTGGAGGCGGTCCGAGAGAAGTCGCTGAATCTGACCGAGTATTTGATGTTCCTCGTGGACGAGCGCCTGCCGGAGTGCGAGGTGGGGACGCCTCGCGACCCCGACCGCCGGGGCGGCCACGTCGCCGTCGAGCATCCCGAGGCGTATCGGGTGAGCGAGGCGCTGAAAGAGCGCGGTGTGGTCGTGGATTTCCGGCCGCCGGACGTGGTTCGGGTGTGTCCCTCGCCGTTGTACGTCGGTTATCGGGATGTGCGGGAAGTAGTCGAGAAACTGAGCGGGATTTTGGAGAACGAGGAGTACGAGGCGTTCGAGACGCGGGGGAGTGGTGTAGTATAACGAATTAGCTTCGATAGAATATTTTGAGTCGATTGATAGCGGGTCGGAGACCCGTACCCCATTTTTGTACTGTATCTACCGCCATCGAACTCCTATTGGAAATCATATAATAGTTCTTTTTAGAAGTCTTTTTATAACTTCGACTTAATACCCAAGTATAACTAATGGAGCTCAGAACTAATAACCTCGGGAAGAGGTACTCGTCTACGACGTGGGGTGTCAAAGAAATCGACCTCGAACTTGGGACGGGAATCCACGGGCTTCTCGGCCCAAACGGTTCCGGAAAGTCCACTCTCATGCGGATGTTGACGACAGTCATGGCACCGACCGAAGGGACGGCCTACTGGAACGATACCGACATCACCGAGTCACCTGACACAGTTCGGTCGGTTTTGGGGTATCTCCCGCAGGACTTTGGCGTGTACCCCGACCTGACTCTTGAGGAGTTTCTCGAATACATCGGTGCGCTTCGCGGTCTCAATTCCGAAACGACGAGCGCCCGGATTGCGGAACTGCTCGAGCTCACGAATCTCCAACAGGAGCGTGACGAAAAACTGAAAACGTTCTCGGGTGGGATGCGCCAGCGCGTCGGCATCGCGCAGGCGTTGCTCAACGACCCGGACCTTCTGGTGGTAGACGAACCCACCGTCGGCCTCGACCCCGAGGAGCGGGTCCGCTTTCGAAACGTCCTCTCGGAGATGGCCGCAGACCGCGTCGTCGTCCTTTCGACACACATCGTCCCCGATATCGAGGCAACCGCGAACAGCGTCGCACTCCTCGACGACGGGAACCTCCTCACGCATACGGACCCCGGCTCACTCATTGAGCGTGTCAGCGGCGATGTCTACGAATTCGTCGTCTCCCGTGACGAACTCGAAACGGTTAGGGAGCAGTATCGGGTGAGCAGTACGGTCCAGCAGCGGAATGGTGTCCGAGCACGAGTGATAGCCAAATCGCCACCCACAGCGTCGGCGACGACCGTCGAACCGACGCTTGAAGACGCCTATCTTCAGACCATCGACGGTGGTGTCCGTGCCTAGCCTCCGCCGAGTGTACCACGTCGCTCGGGCAGATTTCTTGCAGCGTACTCGCTCGAAGCGTTTTCTCGTCGTTCTAGCTACAATTGCCTACATCGGATATCTGGTCAACGTGGGGGATATCAGCCTCTATTACCAGCAACAGACTGGTGGAGCCGAATTCTACCGTGGTATTGGAAACGCTGCTTGGATAGGCATGAAAGCTGGACTCACGGGAGCCTTTTTTGTCGGTATCGCGGGCTTCTACGTGCTCAAAAACGTCCTTTCTCGGGACCGTTCAACCGGGGTTGGGACGCTCGTCGCGTCTACCTGCACCACCGACCGCACCTATCTCCTTGGAAAGTGGATGAGCAACGTCGCGGTCGTAGCTGTCATGCTGGGGACACTCGCCGGTGCGACGGTGGTCAACCATGCGGTTCACGGCGTCGGTTCGACCGACGTGGTCACGCTCGTCACGCCTGTGTTCTTGCTTGGTCTTCCGCTCGGTGCGCTAGTCGGTGCGGTCTCGATTCTGTTCGAGACTACCGACCGCCTCAACGGAACTCTCGGAAACATCGTCTACTTTTTCGGAGCGGTGACGGCGTTCAGCGCTCTCACGGCGGTCGGTACGATAGTTGACTCAGTTCCCTTTGCAATTCAGTTTGCCGATGTATTCGGGTATCTCACTGTGTATGCCATGACATCCGACGCTCTCCTCAATACCGTCTCGAACTATGCGGGTGGGCCGCCGTCGTTTGGCATAATCACCGGCGAGGTATCGACATTCACCTGGAATGGTAGTACGTGGCCACCGTGGGTGTACGCTCAACGTGGCATTATCGCTCTATTCGGGGTCGTCATCGTGTCACTAAGTGTTCCGCTGTTCGACCGCTTCGACCCGACCGCTCGTTCTGATACGAGCGACAGCTCTCTTACCGACGAGGAAGCCGAAAACGTGGTCACAGCGACCGCTTTGAGCGATTCGGTCGCCCCTTCGAATATCTCGCTCACTCCCGTCACCGAACGGAACGCTGGCGGATTCAAACGACTCCTCTTGGCAGAGGTCCGACTCGCGCTCAAGCCGCTCCCTCGATGGTGGTACATCGGTGCTATCGCTATTGCCGTTGTGGGTCTCCTTCCAGTTGTCCCGCTGTCGATGAGTCGCGAGATACTGCTTCCCCTCGGGCTCGGATGGCCGCTGTTCGTGTGGTCGAAGATGGGCGTTCGCCCAACTCAACATCAGACGGCACCGCTGATCTTTTCGTCTCGATGGCCGCTCCGACAACTGTTCTCAGAGTGGTGCGTCGGTGCCCTCCTTGTAGTCGCAATGACTGGAGGTGTTGTCGGCCGCCTCGTTGCATCCGGCGTGGTCGGTTCGCTTGCCGGTTACGCAGCAGCCATCGTGTTCGTTCCTTCGTTTGCGCTCGTTCTGGGGGTTTGGAGCGAACAAAGCCGGACCTTCGAAGCGCTGTATCTCGTTCTGTGGTACGTGGGATTGGTGAACCGACTCGAAGTACTCGATTTCGCTGGAATCTCCGACGCAAGCGTTAAAAACGGGACTCCAATCGTTTTTCTCGTTCTCGGCGGTGTCTTGTTCGGAGCGGCTCTGCTTCGTCGCTACCTCGATACTCGTTAAAACACACTGTTTTTGGCCAGTATCCGAACTGGCTACACCGCAGGTCCGTTCTCTCGGTCACCTATTCTCGAAGGTCTGAATCGCGGTCTCACACTCCTCCGCAATCGGTTCGACGAGGTCGGCCTCGAACGAGCCAGTTCGGTCTTCGCTCGCTTCGAACAGTAGCCGCTCGTCCGTCCAGTAGCCGTAATTGCCATTTTGATTCCGCTGGTCTTTGAGAAACGCCACGGTGTCGGCGATGACGTCGGGAAATGCCTCGGCGACGCGACTGTCGGCTACGTCGGTCAGTCGTGAAGCCCCGGTCTTGAGGTCATACTTCGCGAAGGCTTTCAGAACCGAACCCAACTCTTCTAACTCTCTTGCCGTACAGTTGTGGGTCGGTCGCGATGTTTCGGCGAGGAAGCGCTCCCAGTGGTGGTCGATGATTCGAGCAGCCACTGTGGCGACGAGGTTTGTGTGGTAGTTCTTTCTCCACTCCGTCTCCGCGGTATCGCTTATTTCGGCCTCGCTGATTTCGTCTACGCCTGCGCTGATGAGGCCGCTCTCGTCCATGTCGGGACCCGGAACGTAGCCCGCCTCCTCGGTCGAGTCAAGCACAATTTTTAGAACGACTCGGACGGTCGTCGGGGAGAGTGCCCGTTGAAGTACACCACAGAGAACGAGTTCGAGAACGATGTCGTAGTTCTCTTCCGCCAAGTATCGCAGTACGAGCCCCCGATACCGGTCGTCGGCATTTCCCGGCGTGGTTTCCGAGGGATACTCGGGATGTTCGAAACCGAAGTGATGCCAAAAGAGAACGTCGTGAGTCAACGCGTAAACCGTTTTCAACTCCGACTCGATAATACCTGGCGGATTACATTGTGCGCCAAATTCGATGACCGCCCTCATCTTCGGGGCTATGTCCGGGCGTCCGGCGAGTTTACACAGGTGGCTCACGTCGATGAGGGCGCAGGGTTTTCGCTCTACGGCCCACGCTGAATCTCGTCCCATCGCGGACTCTAACGCTCGCGTTGCGGGCTGCTGTAGTTCGTTTAGGGCGTGTGCGTACACCAAAGCTGGACCGTGGAAACGGAGCTTGCTGGGATTGCGGAGAAGCAGTTCGTAGTAGTGACGCTCGTTCGCCCGTTCTACCAGCAGGTCTCGAAACCCTTTGTGGCGGTTCTGATCTCCCAGTCTCTCGTCGATATACACCATCATCGCCATCTCGATGAACGCCTTGCGACGAATCTGTTTCATCGCGCCCGATTCGAAAACCAACGGGTCGAAGTTTGAGAGATGCGAATTGAGCCAGTCGTCTGCCGATACAGACAGCTGTTCGGTTATGGTTGTAATCTCGTCCATATCAAAAAAGATGGTTTCTCTAAAGATTAATCCAGAACCAAGTGTCCTGGATTATCTCCTCCTCACCGTTCACTTCTTCGGTGAGGTCAGTCATTTCGCTCGACATCGTTACAGGCTGATGAGAGCGACGCTGCCCTTCCAGACGTCTTCTTCATCCGAGACCTCTTCGGTGAGGTCAGTCATTTCGCTCGACATCGTTACAGGCTGATGAGAGCGACACTGCCTTTCCAAACGTCCTCTTCGTCCGAGACCTCTTCGGTGAGGTCAGTCATTTCCGAGTTCATGATTCTCCGGGTAACAAGTTACCCAACTCATATATCAGAACGCGGTAACTTAAATATTCCGGAACTAAATAAATTATATTTAACTAATAATTTACTAGCGGTAGCCTTGTCTTTTACAGAATAAAATGATTTGAAGGCCACTTGGTTCTACACCATTAGATATCCTCTATTGGAAAGCGACGTTCCTTAATTTCGACCCAATATATCTCGGACGGATCAGAAGGACAGGTCGATACGAGAGTGACTCTCATTTTCATCTATTATATAAAATCTGAAAAGTTATTTCTGCACGAACTGTAGACGCCATCGCCAATGATAAATTAAAAAGTAAGTCAGTAGTGAGAGAGTGCACCGCGTTTTCGCGCGACTTCAGACGTGAACCGAACGCATCCCATCCCGATGAGAAGATACCCAACCGCGTGAACGGTGAGAAACGCTAAGTCCGATGCCGGGAGTTCCCATAGCCGCAAATTTCTGGTCAGAGCGATGCCTATGAGGTGGTTTCCGAAGGAAAGCGGCAGCGCTTTCACAAGTACGTGTTCGCCGATGGGGACGGACAAAAACGCGATGAAGCCGAACTGCATGAGGTTGAACATGTTTTCCACTCGTTTATATATAATCGCGATGGAACCGATGATAAATCCGAGACCGATAACTGACGAAAGAGTCAACAATCCAAGGACAGTAATCGTGAGTGGGTGGATATCGAGATATGTGCTTGACGTGACCATCATGAGTAATAGTAGCACAATCCCGAACAGAAAACTGATGAGTACGTTCACGATGCTCTTGAACAGCATTACGATGTCGAAGCCAAATGGTGTCATGTACAAGTGTTCGAGCGTTCCCCACTGAGCCTCGTTCGTGATATCGAATGCGATACGACTGAATGCGACCTGGGCGGTCGAGAACAGGAAGACGCCTACTATTATGCCTTCGAGCGACTGGGAAACTGCCTGCTCAGCAAACCGCTGCCCGCCGAAGAAAACTAACAAAAACAAGAGGTACAACATCGCGAAGTTACCGGCCGTGTTGAGGAAGTACCTGTACCGGAGTATCAACGCCTTTCGAACGATGCTCTTTGCGAGCGCGAGGATGCTGCTCATTGTACCACGCCCCGCGGTTCCGATTCCGTGCTTTCATCGACAGCCCGGACGAACGCCTTCTCCAAGTCGTCGTCCAATGAATCGACGTTCTCCACGATGGCTCCCGCTTCGCGCAAACGGTCGATGAGTGGATAGAAATTCTCGTCCGCACCAAGGAGTACTTCGAACTTGACTCCGTCTTCGGTCTCCTCGAAGTCGTTCGTCTGAAACTCCGCAAGTGCGTTTCGAATTTCCGACCCGAATGCGCCGGACACTGAGAAGCGATACCGTTTCGTGTTGAACACGTGAATGAGATTCTGAACTTCGTCGTCTGCAATCACACGTCCGTCGCTCATGATGATTGCTCGGTCACAGATGTCCTGTATGAGATCCATATTATGACTACTGATGATTACCGTCCGGTCCTCTTCGGCCAATTCCTTGATTATCCGCCGAAGGTTTTGAGCGGCTTCAACGTCGAGTCCTAGCGTCGGTTCGTCGAGGAACAGGACCGACGGCTTCTGAATCAACGCACACGCGAACGCCGCTTTTTGCTTCATACCTCGCGAAAAGTTCCGAATCGGTTCGCCCGACTTTTCAGATAACCCTACCTCGGAAATTATTTCGGTCGCTCGCTCTTCGTCGTACTCGAAACCATTCAATCCCGAAAAAAAGTGTAGGTTATCCCGAAGAGTGAGTTGCCAGTACGCGTTTCTCGCTCCTTCGAGTAATGCTGCCACGTCTCGGTAAACGCTCTCGCTCTCGCTTTGAGGGTCGGCACCTTCGATTTCAACCTCTCCACTTGACGGCTTGACGAGGTTGAGTATCATCTTGATAGTTGTCGTCTTCCCAGCACCGTTTGGGCCAAGCAGTCCGATGACAGTTCCCTTCTCTATCGAGAATGAAACGTCGTCAACCGCAGTGACCTCGCTTTCTCCGGACCCGTATCTCTTCTCAAGATTCGACACATTAATTACCGGAGACTCACCGCTGGGTTCTGCGTGTTTATCCATCATCGTTTTTGCCGTCTCTCGCCCGATACGGTCGCGTTCTGGGAACCGCTTCTCGTGCGAACTTCTTCGAACGACGCGATGGGAAATACATAACTAATATTGTTTAATTCATCGTAGTATCTATATCTGAGTATAATATATCTAACGATGGTAAAATAGGGGTGGATGCGGGATTCAAATACCGATTGCACGCTGTGGCTAGAAATGGAGGCCGTTCGTTTATACACGCCTTACGTGTTATGTTCGAGAAAATCCGCAATCTCGTTGTAAACTTCTACACGATTTTCGCCTTTCGAGATACCGTGACCTTCGTCATCAAGTATTTTTGACTTAACTTCGACCTCTGCGTCTCGTAGTACCTCAATCAGTTGCTTGGCTTCAGAGACGGGAACACGAGGGTCGTTCTCGCCGTGAACTACGAGTAATGGGGCGGCAATTTGGTCGGCGTTCGAGAGCGGACTGATTCGTTCGAGAAACTCTCGGTCGTCGGAGAGGCTCCCGTATTCTCGCTCTCGTCGCGTTCGTCGCCATTCGCTTGTGTTCTCCAAGAACGTCGTGAAGTCGGTGATGCCGCAAATACTGATGCCTGCCGCGAAAAGGTCTGGATACGAGTAGAGTGCGGACAACGTGACGAATCCGCCGTACGATGCACCCATAATCGCGGTTCTGTCGGCGTCAACGACTGGGTGGTCGTTGAGCCACGCAACCGCCTCCGCTACGTCGGCCACGGCATCCATTCGTTGCCGACCGTCGTCTAGCGCTGCGTATTGCTTCCCATAGCCGGACGACCCGCGAATGTTCGGCTCGAACACTGCGAACCCCCGGTGGAGAAGATACTGTTTGAAAGCGTTGAAGCCTGGTCGACGCTGACTTCGAGGGCCACCGTGAATATCGATCACGACCGGTACTCCTTCCTTGGAGGTCTGGGGAGGAAGACTGAAAAACCCCGGAACGTTTAGGCCGTCAAAACTCTCGTACTGTATGAGTTCGGCATCCACAAAGTCGGTAGAGGGGATTCCAGCCATCGAGACATCGGTCCACTGTTCGATACTCCCGGACTCCATCGAAACGACGTAAACGTTCATCGTCTCACAACACGTGACGAACGGGAGAGCAAACTGAGACCCGTCGCCGTCGAACGCACCACCGCCGCCGACGCCTGCCGGAAGTTCAGGCTTCGGCAATCGCTCGACCTCCTCCGCTCCCGATACCGTTCCAGAAATCAAATCGGTGTACGCATCTTGGTTTCGATACGCAACGAAATGTCCGCTTTCGGAGGAGACTGCGACGCTCTCGACGTTGCTCTCTTCGTACTGTAAGAGCGGGAGTATATCCTGCTCGTCAGGGTCGATGCGTGCAAAATACAGCCGGTCATTTTGATAGTCTGTTACACAGTAGACGAACTCACCATCAGGACCCCATTGTGGACTTAGAAACCGGACTCGCTCCGTTTCCGGAGTTATCCGCGTCGTGTCTCCCGTTTCTACCGAAACGAAGTGAAGGTGCTGGTCGAGCTTCGACTCGGACCGTCGCACGAGGAGTTGCTCGTCGTTTGGTGACCAGCCACTCACTTCTGTCTTTCCGGTCTCTTTTCGGACGAGTCTCGCATCGTTATCAGAGTCGTGAATCGGTTTAACGTAGATGTCGAAGTCCCGTGGGGAACGTCGATTCGCGGAGAAGGCGATTCGTGACCCGTCAGAACTCCACCCACCCCAGCGGTGTATCGCTCTGGGTTCGTCGGTGAGTTTCGTTATTGGGGCGTCGTCTCGACTTCCTGCCGCACGGAGTTTTGCGGCATCCTCGGCCAATTCAAGATGGTACAACTGGATACGTTCGGTCCCGTCCCTATCCGCGCCGAAGATGATAGTGTCGGTCTCAGGTGACCAAGAACTGAATGCCACTCGCCACGGACCGTAAGTCAGTTGTTCCGGCCATGCGTCCGAACCATCCATCACCCATAGATGTTGCCCATTGGTCGTGTAACGGAGGAAAGACAACCGGCGACCGTCTGAATCGAACCTTGGAGATTTGGCCGCTTGAATGCGCTCGTATCGTTCGAACGGATTACTCATGATGGATAATCTGAATTAACTAAATTTAAACTTTACTAAGGGTAGGCTATTCGGAAAGTAAACGCCTCTGTAAACTCCCTAATATAATATTTACCAGAATCTGAAACCTATATGAGTAAATTTATATGTCGATATTAAAAATCATGCGTTAAATGAAATTAACGAAGAAGGTGGGGAGATTAGCTCTCCTCATCGCTGGAGTCCTCGCCGTAACGGGAGTCAGTTACGTTCTGTTCTTTCGTCTCCCATCGACACCGACTGAGTTAGGTGGCATCACGTTGACCGTATTGGCCGTCACCGTTGGAACCATTGTAGTCACGAAACTGGTGAATTCGGCCATTCCAGGGCACAACGTCGGGAAAATCACGATAGATGGAACAATCGCTGAAGGAGAGAGTTCAAACCCGCTGGGAGGGAGCACTGTTTCCGCCAGCGAAGTCGTAGACGAGATCGAAGCGGCCGACGATGCGGACAATATCAAAGGACTGATAGTGAAATTAAACACGGGTGGGGGAGGTATCATACCGAGCGAAAATATACGCCTCGCGCTTGAAGAGTTCGATGGACCGACCATCGCTTACGCAACCGAAGTTTGTGCGAGCGGCGGTTGTTGGATTGCGGCCGGATGCGACGAAGTCTGGGTCCGCCGTGCGAGCATGGTCGGCAGTATTGGAGTGAAGTTTTCCCAGTTCCGGGTTAACGAACTAGCCGACAAAATCGGGGTGTCATACGAAAGTATCACAACTGCGGAGTATAAGGAAATCATGACACCGTACAAAGAACTTGAGGAACACGAGCGAGAGCACCTACAGACTATCGCAGATACGTTTCACGATTTATTTATTGACCGAATGAGCAAGGATATAGGTCTCGATAAAAAGACACTCAAAGAGACCGAGGCAAGGGTTTTCATCGGAGAGAAGGCGGTTGAATCTGGTCTGGCCGACAACATCGGGACGAAGACCGACGTCGAGGAACGAATGGAAGACCGTCTCGGAGTCGAGGTCGTTGTAGATGAACTCGGTGACAGTTCCGGTGTTCTCAGCCGTGTCCGCGGCGAAGCACACACTCTCGCGTACACTTTCGGGGCCGGGCTAGGTTCGAGCGTTCGAAACGCCACCGACTCGCGTTTTGAATTTTGACCGCCGTACTGCTTGAGAACTCGGATTAACTGGCGCATAAGTATTCAAATACTATAAAACAAAAAATTTATAATGGCTATATTGATATATTATGTATATGGCTGAGTACATCACCACGGAGGTCGTCGCTGTCGGGTTAGTTCTCTCGGCAATCGGAATTGTTGTAAACACGACGCGACAGGATCTCTCTGGCGGTCGTTTTATCGCTTGGACTGCCGCAACCGTACTGATTGCATTCGTAATGGCCATCGGCGTGCAACACCTGCTAAAATAATTCTGCCGAAAACGAGTCTGCCAGAATTCGGTACCCCCGACCTCGAACTCGACACGGTCGTCGTCGATTCCGTCGGTGCAGAAGGGCGAGTTGGCTACGTACGTCTTATTTACTAACTTCGTTCACTCTTCGGTGCTCGCTCTACTCACACCAACACCTGAACCACGAGAAACAGCACGACGACCCCTAGCACGTCACACACGTTCGTCACCACCGGAATCACCACGTCGTCGGGGTCGAGTTCGAAGCGATACGCGGCGTAGGCCGAGACCAGCGTCACGACGATTGCGATGACCGCGAGAGCGAGTCCCGAGACGAGCGCCACCGCCACCACCGTGCCGACGAACAGTTCCGACCCGCCGGTCAGAAACGCCAGTAGCCACGCACCCGCGCCCACCAGCGGAAAGACGGTCGCCGCGAGCGCGACGGTTGCGACCGCGTTGCCCGCGAGTTCGTCGTCCGCGGGGTCGAACGACAGCGTGCCGAGGTGGAACGCGGTCGAGAGTCGAGCCGCGAGGATGCTCCCGAGGTTGCCCGCGGTGCCTATCATCACCGGTACGAGGACGAGCAGCGAAGGGTACCTCAACAGTTGGGCCCCGAAGGTGTCGAGAACGAGGCCGCTCCCGACCTCCACGACGGCGAGCACCACGAGCAGGGGTGCCATCGCCCGGGTGATACCCCGGACGGTCCACGTCGCTTGCATCTACCCGCCCCCGAGCGAAACGACGAGTCGGACCGCGACCAGCAGCGCGGCCATCCCGAACACGTCGCCCGTGGTCGTGACCACCGGCCCGACAAGTGTGTCGGGATTCAGCCCCCGGCGGTAGCCCGCGAACACCACCGCGACCACGATAATCGTCAGCGCGATACCAGACAGAATCCCCGCGACGAGCGCGATGGCCGCGAGCGTGGCGAGCGAGGCGGTGGGTCGCGCGAGCGCGACCAACACCGCGTAGGCGACCCCCGCGGCGAAGACGCTGATGGCGACGCCGTTGAGCATCGCGGCCGCGACCGCGGTGTACACCCGACGGTCGTCGGGCACGGGCTTCGGTTCGACCAGACCCTGATGGAGCGCGGTCGAGAGCTTCGCGCCCATCGCGCCGTAGACGTTTCCCCGAGTCGCTAGCAGGGCTGGAACGAGGACGAGCAGGCCCGAGACCGTCCGGAGGTCGGCTCGCATCCCGCCGAGAACGAGGCCCGCGAACAGGCCGCCGACCGCGCTTATCGCCAGGACGGGGAGGGCTTCTCGGTAGGCCTGCTCGGCCACATCGCGGACGGACATCTATCGGTACGTCACGGTGAGCGGACAAAAAAGCGGTGTGTCGGTCGGTATCGAAACGGTGCGTACGAATCACGTGATTTTGTGGAATAAAATGTGGTACGGCGCGAAGTCGCCGGACGAACATTTATCAGAAGTGCGGACCAACGTACACATAATGGCGAGTTCTGCGAAAGACACCGACCCGGACGGCGTCGAATTTATCCAAGAGTCGGATGGTCGGGTCACGGCGAAAGACCGCTTGACTGGAGTTGCTTCGTTCGGTGAGACGCGAGCGGAAGCACTCCGAATGCTCGCCGACGCACTGGAGTCCCACGAGGAAGCCACGAACCATCCGGACGATGAAGTCCCGGAAAGTGACGCGCCGTGGCTGTGAACGCGTGGCGTCGAAAAACATCACCGGCCGCGAGATTCTGAAGGTACTGACCGACAATAGCTACGTCGTCGCCTCACGGACTGGAAGCCACGTCACGCTAAAATGGCGGTCGCCCCACGACGGTAAGGTACGTCGAGTGACGGTGCCGGACACGAAGAAAACGATACCACGCGGAACGCTAAGTAGCATTGCGGAGGACTGCGGTGCGGAGGATTTCGAGGAATGGTGCGCGTGGATTAATCGAAATTCGTGAACTGAACAGAAACCGAGTCCGAACGACCGAACAGTTCTACCCGAACGGCCCCATCCCGCCCATACCGCCGCCACCGCCTCCGCCGCCCTGCATCTTCTTCATCATGCGCTCCATGTTGCCCTGGCCCATCCCTTGGAACTGTTTGAGGGTCTGGGACATCATCTTGTGCTGTTCGAGGAGTTCGCGGACCGTCTCCTCGTCGGTCCCGCTCCCGCGGGCGATGCGCTCGACCTGACTCGCACCGATGGCTCGCGGGTGTTCGAGTTCGGCTTCGGTCATCGAGTCCATGATGACCTCGAAACGCCGCATCCGGTCTTGAGTCACGTCCATCGCGTCGTCCGGGAGTTCGTCCATCAGGCCGCCGCCCAGTCCGGGAATCATGTCCATCACCTGGTCGAGCGGTCCCATGTTGTTCATCGCCGTCATCTGTCGGCGCATGTCCTTCAGGGTGAACTCGCCCTTGAGCATGTCCTCGGGGTCCCAGTCTTCGTCTTCCTCCTGGGTCTCCTCCATCGCGCGCTCGACGCGCTCGGTGAGCTGCTTGAGGTCGCCCATCCCGAGCAAGCGCGAAATGAACCCCGAGGGTTCGAAGCGTTCGATGTCCCGAACCGTCTCGCCGGTCCCGAGGAACGCGATTGACGAGTCGGTCTCGTTGACCGCGGTGAGCGCGCCGCCACCCTTCGCGGTCCCGTCGAGCTTCGTGATGACGACACCCTCGATGCCGATGGACTCCTCGAACTGGCGGGCCTGGTCTTTCGCGCCCTGCCCGATTGCGGCGTCGAGGACGAGCAGATTCCGGTCGGGATTCACGACCTCCTCTATCTCCTCGATTTCGGCGATGAGGTCGTCTTCGAGCGCGTGGCGACCCGCGGTGTCCACGATGTGCACGTCGGCGTCGCTCGTGGCCTCCAGTCCCTCGCGGGCGATTTCGACTGGGTCCTCGGCGTCGGGGTCGCCGTAGAAGTCCACCTCGGCGCGCTCGGTCATCTCCTTGGCCTGGTCGTACGCGCCGGGCCGGAAGGTGTCGGTCTGGATGACCGCCGGACGGAGGCCCTTCTTCGCGAACCACCACGCCATCTTCGCGGACGTGGTGGTCTTGCCCGACCCCTGAAGCCCCGCGAGCAGGATGGTCTGGTCTTCGAGCGGGAGGTCGGTACTCTCGCCCACGAGCGCCACCATCTCCTCGTAGACGATGCTGAGGACGTGGTCGCGGGCGGAGGTGCCGCCCGGCGGTTCTTCGTCCAGCGCGCGCTCTTTGATGGAGTCCGAAAGCTCCATCACGAGGCTCACCTCTACGTCGGCCTGTAGGAGCGAGCGCTGAATCTCCTTGACAATCTCCTCGATGTCCGCCTCGGTCACGCGGGACTGCCCGCTGAGTTTGCCGAGGGAACCGCGAAGAGAGCTTCCCAAATCGTCGAGTACCATCGTTGTTCGTGGATAGACTGCGCGGGCGTTAAAGCCTTTTTCTAGCCTACGTGTGCGAACCGACGTATCTCGGGTCAGACCCACCGACTCGGTTTTAGAGTGCGACCAAGGCGGAGGCCCCCTCGTCCCTACTCGGGTTCGTCGGGGGCGCTCTCCGCCGACACGGTCAGACCCCACGGCCTGACCTTCACGTCAACGCTGTTCCAACGCTTCGGCACGAGCCGAAGACTGAGAACGTCGACTGCAATCGTCACTACCGACAGTAGAAGTGCCCATATCATAGATTTCTCAAGCGCGGTGCCAGGACACCGAGCGGGATTCTCTATCCGTAAATCGCCAGTTCTGACTCCAACGTTCGTCGCTTCGGTTTCAACTGAAAAGCGAACAGTAGTCGCGTTCACGCTCGAAGTAAGCGTCGCTGCCATCCGGCCGATACGCTTATTTTACTCCCTTCGAAACTCACGACCGCACTAGTTCAATGCATGGCACGCGATTTAAATCAGGCACGCGACGATTCGGTAGCAACGAACGGTGAACGCGCGGACGTGACGGGCGAACCGCGAGGCCGGTCGCTCGGCCAACTGGCTGGCGAACTCGCGTCCGACGCGTACAACATCGTGGTGGCGCTCGCCATCCTCTCGGCGTCGTACTGGGTGATGTTCCGTCACCTCCCGGTCGAGTGGTTCACGCTCGGGTTGGCGGCGATGGGACTCATCGCGGTGAACGTCGTCGTGGCGCTCCGCCACTGGTACGCGTAAAAACGGGCGCGGCTACTCGTCGTCGGTCCCGAGGAGGCGCTCGACCAACTCTTCGGGGTCGAATCGCTCGATGTCGTCGTAGCCCTGTCCGGTACCGAGAAAGAGGATGGGCTTGCCCGTGACGTGCGCGATGGAGATTGCCGCCCCGCCCTGCGAGTCGGCGTCGGCCTTCGTCAGCACCGCGCCGTCGATTTCCGCGGCGTCGTTGAACTGCTTGGCTCGCTGGACCGCGTCCTGTCCGGCCACCGCCTCGTCCACGAACAGCACCATGTCAGGACCGACGACGCGACCGATCTTCTCTAGCTGGTCCATCAGGCCCTCGTCGGTGTGGAGCCGACCCGCGGTGTCGCCGAGCACTACGTCGATGTCGTGGGACTCGGCGTACTCCACGGCGTCGTAGATGACCGCCGCGGGGTCGCCGCCCTGCTCGTGGGCGATGAGCTTCGTATCGAGGTTGTCGGCGTGCTCTCGAATCTGCTCGTTGGCTCCCGCGCGGTAGGTGTCGCCGTTCGCGAGCACCGTCGAGAGGCCCTGTTCCTCGAAGTACTGCGAGAGCTTCGCGATGGTCGTCGTCTTGCCGACGCCGTTGACGCCGGTGAAGATGATTGTGACGGGCTTGTCGGCCTCCCGAACTCGGCTGTCGAAGTCGAACTGGCCGACCGAGATGACCGACAGCAGCGAGTCGGCGAGCGCCTGTTCGACCACGTCGGCGGTCTCGTCGCTGAACGACCGGGTCGCACCCGAGAGGTCCTCGCGGATGCGCTCCAGAATCTCGTTGGCGACGCTCAGCTCCACGTCGCTTTCGAGGAGCGCCATCTCCAGTTCCCAGAGCGGGTCTTCGAGGTCCTGTTCCTCGATGACGATTTCGCCCTTCGCGAACGACTTGGCCTTCTTCGCGAAGCTGTTAGACGAACTGGCGTCGGTCGAGTCGTCGTCGGGTTCGGCCTCCTTCGGCTCGGATTCGGCGCTCGCCGGGGCTTCGCTTTCGGCCTCGGCTTCGGCGTCCGCCGCTTTCTCCTCGGTCGTCTCCTCGACGTCGCTCCGAAAACTCCCGAGTTTGTCCTTCAGGCTGTCGAACATCGCCGATTACTCGTCCTCGTCCTGCTGGCCCTGCATCTGCTGCATCTGCTGTTGCATCTGCTGTTGCTGAAGTTGCTGGGCCTTCTGCTCCAGTTGGCTGCTCTCGTCTTCGACCTCACCGACCTCGTCTTCGAGGTCGGCGATGCGGTCGTCGAGGGTGTCCTGCTTGGTTTCGAGGGTGTCCACGGCGTCGTCCTCCTCGCGCTCTGCGGCGTAGCCGCCGCCGAGTTCCACGACGACCTCGTCCAAGTCCTGCACTTCGGCGTGGACGTGTGCGCCGCCGCCGAGCGGGACCTGCACGACCGACCCGGTTTCGAGCGCGTCGAGGGTGTCGATGGCCTCGTCGATTTCGGTCTTCTCGTCGCGGAGGTCCTCGATTTCGCCTTCGAGTGCCTCCTTGTGCTGTTCGAGCTCCTGCAACTGCTGGGAGAGCTCCTGAAGTTCGGGGTTGCCGCCGCCACCCATCATCGGGCTTCGACCTCCGAAATGTCGACCTGAGTGCGCTTCAGTCCGTGTCGCCCGCCGAAGTTGGCGTAGGCGTGTTCGCGCGCCACGTTCTCGTTGGTGGCGTCGATGCTCGTCTCGAAGTTTCGCCAGCCGTCTCGGGCTTGGTATCGTCCGCGTACAGTAAACTCACTCATGGCTCTACGTGGGGCATCCGCAGGGAAGTATTTTCCTACTCGGTGACGACCCGACGCGATTCAGTCGGTGAGTTCGTACACCTTTCGGCGGGCGTCGCCGGGGTCGCGATACTCGACGACGACGCCGCAGTCTTCGAGGCTCCGGACCCCCGACCGAACCGCGTCCCGCGAGAGACCGCCGTCCGCGATTAGCTCGGACTGGCTCCGACGACCGCGGTACTCCAGCAGTTTGTACACCAACTTCGCGCTCGGCGAACAGGCCGAAACGCAGGCCAGTCCCTCGTCATCGGTTCTTTCGCTGTCGGTCTCGCTGGTCACGTTCCTGACGTTCCCTCGACGCCGGTCTCGGCGTCGCGCTCGCGTTCGAGTTCGTCGAACAGGTCGGCGACCCGGCCCTCGATTTCGTCTCGAATCGCCCGGACCGCGTCGGGGTCCCGGCCGTCGGGGTCGTCGAGTCCCCAGTCGCGGTTCTCGCCCGACCACGTTGCAGGGCACACGTCCTTGGCCGAACATCCCATCGTGACGACGTACTCGCAGTCCTGTAAGTCCTCGAACGTCACTTCTTTCGGGGTTCGGTCTGAGAGGTCGAAGCCCTCCTCGCGCATGACCTCGACGACCTCCTCGTGGACGTAGTCGGCGGGGTCAGTCCCGCCGGTGACGATTTCGACCCACTCCGTACCCCGGCGACCGCGCTCGCGCTCGGCGAGCGCGGTCGCCATCTGGCTTCGGCCCGCGTTCTGGACGCAGACGAACGCGACTTTCATTCGTCGTCCCCCGCGGGCGTTGCGAGCGAGCAGTCGATTCGATACCGGGTGTCGGTAGCGTGCGCCATCGGTGGAACGATTGAACAGGTATTCAAATAAGCGTTCCGTGTCGGAGAACCGTCGCGTGTTGAACGTCCAAATTCCTCACGCGTCGAACGCCCGGAGCGCGTCGAGTCGGGCCGCGGCGCTCCCGTCGGCGAGGGCGTCTCGCGCTTGCGAGACGCCCTCGCCGACCGAGTCCGCGTCGCCGCCCGCGTAGATTCGGAACCCGGCGTTGAGCGCGACGGCGTCCGCGAAGGCGTCGTCGCGCTCGCCCGCCAGCACGTCCTCGGTGACGCGGGCGGAATCCGCGGGGAGGTCTTCGACGCGCAGGTCCTCGCGGTCGAAGTCCGCGCCGAAATCCGCGGTTTCGATTTCGTCGTCCGCGACTTCGCCGCCCGACCACTCGGCGACTCGCGTCGTGCCGGGGCGAACGTCGTCGTACCCCTCCATGCCTTGGGCCATCACGACGCGCTCGAACGGGAGTTTCTCGCTCTCTCGAATCGCGTTCGCGATGCGCTCGGCGTACGAGAGGTGGTAGAAGCTCCCGAAGTGGGCGCTCGCGTTCGCGGGGTTCGCCAGCGTCTCGACCGTGTTGATGGAGGTCCGAACCCCGACCGACTCGCGGACCTCGCGCCGGGCGTGGACGAGCGGATTGAACCGCGATTGGGCGTAGAAGCCGAACCCGACCGCATCGACCATCGCGGCGCTCTCGGCGGGGTCGAGGTCGGTCGAAACCCCGAGTTCGGCCAGCACGTCGCCGTAGGTCGTGCCGTGCTTCGCGGGGAGTTTCGGGCCGCTGTGGGCCACGACCGGGGTTCCGGTCGCGGCCGCGACCAGTCCCGACGCGACTCCCAGTACCGCGGTCTTGCGCTTGCCGTCGTAGTTGGCCCCGCAGTCCACGGGGTCGGCGTCCGGTGCTGAGGTCCGAACCGACCGCTCGCGCATCGAATCCACGAACCCCGCGAGTTCCTCGGGCGTGCTCTCCTTCCAGCGATTCGCCAGCAGGAACGCCCCGAGTGTCGCGGGGTCGGGGTCGCCCGCGAGCACGCGGTCGAACGCCTCCCTCGCCTGCTCGTAGCTCATGTCGTCGGCGGTCTTCGGCCCGGAACCGACGACCTCGGTCAGGAGCCTCCGGAGCGTCCACTCGCCGTCGATGGACCTGCTGACGTGAGACGGCGTCACTGGTGGTTCACCTCGATTTCGTCCTCGGCGGACGCGGCGGCCGGACTCGCGGGACCTAACTCGCTCGCGCCACCGGACAGGCAGTGGGCGACGGTCTCTCGAACGCCCACCACGTCGCCGACGACGGTGACTGCGGGCGGTTCGATGTCGGCCCGTCGGGCGCGCTCGACGATGGTGTCGAGCGTCCCGGTCACGGTTCGCTCGCCCGGAAGCGTGGCGCGCTCGACCATCGCGACCGGCGTCTCCCGACCGACGCCGGACTCGGCGAGCGCGGCCACGTTGTCGGGCAGGCGACCCACGCCCATCAGGACGACGAGGGTGCCTCCGGCGCTCACGATGCTGGCGAGCGCGTCCCAGTCGATGGCGCTGTCGGGCTTGGCGGGGTCCTCGTGGCCGGTGACGACCGCGAGCGCGGAGGCGTGGTCGCGGTGGGTCGGCGGCACCCCGGCGGCGCTCGGCGCGGCGATGGCGCTGGTCACGCCCGGTACGAACTCGAACGGGACGCCGTGGCGCGCGAGGTGTTCGGCCTCCTCGCCGCCCCGGCCGAACACGGTCGGGTCGCCGCCCTTGAGTCGGACCACGTCCCTTCCGGCCCGCGCCTCGCGCACGAGCAAGTCGTTGATTTCGGCCTGGGGCGTGCGCTCGCCGTCGGGTCGCTTGCCGACGTTCTCGACCGCGGTTCGTTCGGGAATCGATTCGACGACGCCGTTGCCCACGAGGTTGTCGTGGAAGACGATGTCCGCTTCGTCGAGGAGTCGCCGGGCCTTCACGGTCAGGAGTTCGGGGTCACCCGGCCCGCCCCCGACGAGCGAGACGGTTCCGGTGGTGGTTGGATTCGGTTGGCTCATGGTCGTCTCTTCGGGCGTCCCGTCCGGCGGTACCGGACCCGGTAGACGTTCGCCGGGTCGGTCAGGTCCCCGCGCGGGACGGACGCGTCTTCTTCGCGTGGCTGTTCGTCGGTCGGTTCGGCGCTCGCCTGCCGGTCCCCGTCCGATTCGTGCTGGTGAAACTCGCGCGCCGCGGCCACCAGAAACGAACACGGCTCCCGGCACGGAATCGCGCCGTCGCGTTCTCCCTCTCCGGATTTCTCGCCCGCGTCCCACGTCCGTCGTTTTGCGCAGTTTCCACAGCACGCTTCGACGGTCCGGGCCACCTCCTCGCGCGAACAGTCGGAAACGCACTCGTAGATGCCGGTCTGGCGGTCGGCGACCGCCCGGAAATCCACCGGGTCGAAGTTGCCCGTGCGCTCGGCGGCCCAGTGCTCGACGCTCGCGGGGTACACGATGCTGAGCGCGCAGAGCAGTCCCTCTCGGTCGAGGTCGGTCAGCACCCACCCCTGCGGAAGCGTTCGCTCGCCGGAGAACGGCCGATACCGGCCGTCGTCGGCATACCGGACCGTCTCTCGCAGGTCGGCGACCTCGCGGCCCGCGAGGTCGCCGACCGCAGTTTCGCGGTCCTCGCGGTGCCGGAGGTCGTAGTTCCCGTCGTTCGTGGAGGTGATAGCGAGTTCGCCCCACAGACGGGTGTCCGAGGCGTCCGTCACCGCGCCCGAGGTATCCGCCACCGCGCTCGAGGCGTCCGTCCCGGGCGCCTCGGGCGCGTTCTCCACCCAGTCGAGGAACGTTTCGGCGGCGTCACTTTCGACGGGCCGAGAGCGGTCGGCGGAGGCCGCGGCCTCCGCCGACCGCTCGACGTTCGCGCCCGCTTCGGCGGCGCGTTCGAGCACAACGTCAGCGACGAGCGGGTCGGTGCCGACCGCCGGCGCGTACCAGATGCGCCGGTCGCCCACGGTCGCCGGGACGGAGTAGCCCGTTTCGGGGTCGTCGGTCAGTCCGAGGAGTTCGGGAATCTCGTCCTGCGTGTGGAAGCCGTCGGCGATGAACAGCGGGACGACCGCGATTTCGTCGGCGTCGAAGTGCTCGCGCACGTCCTCGACGTACGGCGATTCGTCCATGAACACCGCGCCGACCTCTGCGAAGTCGCTCTCGTCGCGGAGCGCCTCCACATGGTCGTAGATGGCGTCTGCGCTGTTGGGGTTGCGCTCGGTGCCGTGGCCGACCACCGCGAGCGCCACGTCGTCGGCCGGGCCGTCGAGGAGTCGCCGGGCGCGGGCCGCGATTACGTCGGTCATCGCGGGGTGGGTTCCGATTGGGTCGGCGTACCGAACCGTCAGCGAGTCGTCGCGGTCTCGATTGCGGTCGCGCTCGCCCAGTCCGAACTCTCGCGGGAGGACCTGCTCGACGAAGTAGCCCTCGCTCACGAACAGCGGGACGACGATTGCTTCGTCGGCGTTCACGGTGTGGAGGGCGTTCCGAAACGACAGCCCCTCCTTCCAGAACGCCGGGAGAACTTCGCTGCACGTTCCACGCTCGCGCACACGTTCGACCGTCTCGTGGACCGGCGCGGACGAATCGGGATTCCGGTGCGAGCCGTGCCCGGCGACGATGAGCGCCTGCTCAGTCATCGTCTGCCCCCATCGAGTCGTTCGCTGCGTCCTCGACTCGCTCGGCGTGTCGTTCGAGCGCGGCGGCCACCGACCGGGCCTGCTCGGGCGCGAGCGTCACGGTGTCGGCGTGGGCCGGGAGCGAATCGAGTTCGGTGTTGTCGAGTTCGAGTTGGAGTTCGACGTGCTCGGGGTCGCGCCGGGCCGCGGTCACGTTCAGCGTGGCGTACGCCGACTCCTCGAAATCGTGGCCCTCGGCGGTCGCGTCCACGAGGTCGAGCGTGGTGTACGCGTTGACTTTGAGTACGCGGTCGGTCATGGTCAGTCGTCGCTCGGCAGGGGTTCGTCCTGCGGGTCGGTCGGCGCGGGCGAGGCGTCGAGGTCGTCCTCGTCAGCGTAGGGATACCACGTCATCTTCGTGTTGTGCATGTAGGGGTCCTCGTAGTCGGTCTCCTCGGGGTCCGCGAGGGCCTGCAGTTCGTCCTCGTCGCGGTCGGCCACGAAGTCCCGGAAGCTCTGGCCCGATTCGCGCCGCTCGTCGTAGGCCGCGAGCAGATTCCGGATGTACCCCGGAATCTCGTCGGCGGCCACGCGCATCTCGACCCAGTCGGCGAACTGGGGATTCTCGCCGAGACCGCCGCCGAGTCCCACGTCGAACGCCTCGACCGGGTCGCCGTCCTTCCGAGTCTTCATCCCGCGGAGCGAGATGTCCGCGATTTGGGGCTGGGCGCACGACGCTGTGCATCCCGAGAGGTGGATATGGAAGTCCTCGACGCCGTCGGGCACCGGAACGTTCTTTTTCAGCCAGTCGGCGTACCGGACCATACGGTTCTTCGTCTCCACGATGGAGAGCGAGCAGTACTCGGTGCCGGTACACGCGATGGACCCCCGGAGGAACGGGTGGGGGTCGGGCGAGTACGTTTCGAGGAGAGATTCGCCGAGGAAGTCGTCTAAGTCCTCCGAGGCGATGTCGCCGACGATGAGGTTCTGGCGCTGTGTGACGCCAATCATCTCCGAACCGTACGACTCGGCGAGGTCGGCGAGTTCGATGACCTCGTCGGCTCCCATCCGGCCCACGAGGACCGACAGGCCGACGAAGTGGTCGCCGTCGTGCTGGTCGTGGACGCCCACGTAATCGCCCGGCGCGTCGGCGCGACCCGCGTTGTAGTCGTACTGGTCGCGGAGATTGTCGCCCGCGGCCGGCAGGTCGTACTCGACGCACTCGTCCTGAAGCACCGCCCGTACTTTCTCGGTACCCCACTCGTCAACGAGGAACTTGATGCGGGCGTTGAATCGGTCCTCGCGGTCGCCGTGGTCGCGGAACAGCGCGGAAAGGCCAGCCGCGACCGTGCCCACGTCCTCCGGCTTGCAGAACACGTCGATGTCCCGCGCGAACCGGGGTTCCTTCCGGGCGAGTCCGCCGCCGACTCTGACGTTGAACCCCTTTACTTCCTCGCCGTCGATTTCCTTGACCGCGGGTTCGAACGCGAGGTCGTTGATGTCGCCCTGTCCCGCGCCGCGGGTGTCGCCCGTCACCGCGACCTTCCACTTCCGGGGGAGGTTCGCGTAGAGGTCGTTGCCCTTGAACTCCTCGTGGAGGTCCTCCACGATGGGCCACACGTCGAGGTGTTCGTCGGCGTCCCGACCGGCCACGGGCGACCCGACGATGTTGCGCCACGAGTCGCCACACGCCTGAATCGTGGACAGGCCGACGGCTTCGAGGCGCTCGAAGATGTCAGGGATGTCCTCGACGTTAATCCAGTGGAGCTGAATCGACTGGCGGGTGGTGAAGTCGGCGTAGGCACCGCCGAACTCGGGATTCTCGACCGGCCCGGTCGCGTACTCGCGGGCGACCTCGCCGACCACTCGGAGCTGTTCGGGGGTGAGTCGACCCATCGGAACGCCGACTCGCATCATGAAGTACGACTCTTGGCCCTTCCGCTGGTGGTACAGCCCCCACCACTTGAACCGCTCGAACCACGCGTCGTGTTCGTCCTCGGGGATGGCGTCCCAGCCCTCCTCGGCGAACTCGTAGAGGTGGTCGCGGACCTCCGTCCCGTAGATTTCGTCCTTCCAACCTTCGACTTTGCTCGGCATGGGCGGTCCAATGCGGGCAACCGATAAAGAGGCGGTTTCCCCGTCAATTGTCCCCGAGGCTCCCGTCAACGGGAGGGTTTTGCCGGTATCTGGGATGCGTCCTCGGTCACTCGACCGCCCGACTCCCAATCACTCCGGCGTCGCCAGTTTCGTCCGCCGCCGGGGGACGTGAACGCTCGACGGGACGACCTTCCTGAACGCTCCCGTCTCGCGGTCCACCCGCCCCATCGCGAGCCAGTCGGTGACGCCACTGGCTCCGCACGCGATGCACTGTCCCGCGATTCGTCCCTCGACGTCGGGCCAATCGACGCCGACCTCGACGAAGCCTTCCGCGAGGAAATCCGCCTGTTCGCAGTCGCAGATGTCGTGACGCGCGAGAAGCCAGAGCTGGCTCACGGGGACGGTTCTTTCGTCGTTGACGCTGAGCCACGCCCCGTCGTCGAGTTGGTGGACCGAGACGACCATA
Source organism: Halorussus amylolyticus (assembly GCF_004143485.2). Taxonomy (GTDB): domain Archaea; phylum Halobacteriota; class Halobacteria; order Halobacteriales; family Haladaptataceae; genus Halorussus; species Halorussus amylolyticus. Next base: position 73,194 of record NZ_ML974131.1, read on the forward strand.
CCACCCACAACTCGGAGTTCGGGCCTAAGGCTGTCGTCGCCCGTCATCGTTGCCACCTGTCATCGGATTCGGTGACGCACGACCACCGCGAAAATAACCGGTTCGGGCCGCGAGCCGTCGGCTCGCGGCCCGAACCGGTTATTCGGTCGGGTCCGAAGTGTCGGAGAGAACCGCCGGTACGCGAGAGCAGCGGTAGCGATTACACGGGAAGGCGGCCTTATCTGCGTCGTGTTCGTACCACGGGACAATGACTGCCGACGAGACACTCGACGAACCGCCCTCGAAGACGGAGGCGTCCGACGCCGACGAGTCGCGGGCGACCGACGACGCCGACGACCGGAGCCACCTCTCGGACCTCGCCGACGGCTCCGGATGCACCGAAATCTGGGAACACCTGAGCGAACAGCGAGAACGAGACGCCGACGAGGAGTAGCGCGGAGAAAATCTCTCATAGTGATCGCTGCGAGTATTCAAAATATCCGACATTTCAGGGGTGTCGAGGGGTGAATCCGTCGGTCTGTGACTGCCTACCGGTACAGAGTCACAGCGATCACTATCAGTCGATGTAGCCGAGCGCCTGCTCGATTCGACCCAACTCCGGCCCGGTCGTCTCCTGACCGACCACGTAGCCGTGTTCGTTGGCGAGCAGTCCCGACCCGACCAGCGGCGCGCCGTAGTTAATCGTGCCGATGTCGGCGGGCACGCCCAGCGCGTCTTCGAGTCGGTCGAGCTGGTCGTCGGTCGCCTTCGGATGGCAGAGCACGCCGTGGTTCGTGGCGACGGCGGCGGTGCCGACGGTTCGGACGCCCGCGAGTTCGCCCCGTTCGACGTCCACGCCGAGACCGTCTCTGACGGCTTGGACCGCCTCTCGCGGGAGGTCCGGGTGGACGTACGCGCCCTCGTCGTTGGCGAGGACGACGTTTCCGGCGGCGTTGATTTTTCCGGGGAGTTCGGTCACGGGTGCGCCCGTGGCGTCCTCGATGCGGTCGCGTTCGCGGTCGGAGACCCGACTGCTGACGAGCAGGCCGTTCTCGTTGCCGACCGCGAGCGCGCCCACGGTCGCGGACCCGCCCACGGTCGTCGGGACCGTCTCGACTTCGAGTTCCTCGCCGAGGTCCGCGACGAGGTCGTCTTCGAGGTCGGGCCGAACCAGCAGATACTCGTCAGTCGTGCGCGCGAACACACCGACGTACGACGAGCCGAAAAAGGCGGCGCGGAACAAAGCTCTACTCGGCTGTTTCGGCTTCGACCACGGTCTCGCCCTCTTCCTCGAATCGGGCGGCCCGCACGCGAAGCTTGCTTGGGGGCTTTTTGCGACCGCGCGACCAGATTTCCTCGTTGATGGAGGGGTCGAGACGGACCTCGTCGCCCTCGACCTTGAAGTGCTGGGCGAGGTGGTCTCGGACCAGCGACATCGCCTTGTCGGCGCGCTTGTGCTTCGCTTCGGCCTTCACGTCTCGGAGCGGCACGGTGATGACTCGCTCCTCGAAATCACTTGCACTCATTATTCGTCGGTGTCGTTACGCCGCCAGTTGCGGCGCTTGGGGTTTCGCATCACGTCGCGGTCGGTCTTCATGATGACCCACGCCGGGACGCGGCTGTTCTGCCGGTCGAGTTTCGCGAGGCGCTTTTTCTTCGCCTTCGACTTCTTGCTCATGGTACCATGACCTTTTCCGGCGGCGTTTAAAATCTTGTTCCTTTGGTCGCTCGCGCGGTTCGAACCGGCGGCGGTTCGACCGTCCGGTCGCTACAGCTCGAACGACTCGACCGTCTCGTACTCGGGTCCCTCGTCGGTCAGCACGCTCTCGGTCAGCCGAATCTCGGTCACGTCCGTCGTGCCGACGGTCGGGTCCTGATTCTCGACCGCGTCTTGGACGATTTCCTTGCCGCCAGCGTGATTCATCCGCCCGAGCGTGACGTGGGGCGTGAAGTCGTGGTCCTCGGCATCGAAGCCGAGTCGAGTGACCTCGCGCTCGATGGCCTCGTGGAGTTGGGTCATCTCCTCGCCGCCGTCGCCGACGCCGAGCCAGACGACGTTGATGTAGCCGATGCTCGGGAAGACGCCCAATCCCTCGAACGTCGCTTCGAACGGTTCGACCCCGGCCTTCGAGACAGCCCGCCGGAGCGCGTTTTTCACCCGCGGGAGCTGGCCCTTGTTCACGTCGCCGAGGAATTTGAGCGTGACGTGGGCCTGCTCGGGGTCGGTCACGTCGAGGCCCGAGGCGTCCGCGAACTGGTCTTGGACCTGCGCGATGTCGTCGGCGAACTCGTCGGGCAGGTCGATGCTGACGAACAGTCTCACTATGGCGTGGTTTGGACGGTAACTGGCTTGAAGGTGGGTGGTCGCGTGGCGAGTCGAGATGGCGCACTCGGGGGGAGCCTGCTCACTCAGAGTTCCGGAAACCGCGTTTGCATCGCTTCGAGATATTCGGACTGCTCGTCCGGCGGCCAGTTCGGAGCCTTGGCAAAGAGGCGTTCCGCCGCTTCGTCAATCTCCTGTAGAATATCCGGGTCGGGTTCGGCGCTTTTGTTCTTGTTGTAAAGATAGCAGAGTTGCACGACTTCGGCGATTTCGATACCCCGGACGTAGAGCGAAGCGATGCGCCACTGTCCGATTTTTATTTGTCGAACGTGTTTCGTCCCTCGGAACGTCTTCCGTTCGAGTATTTCGTTGGCCTCGCTCGCCTCTCGTTTTCGGCTCTCGAGTACACTGACGACCTCACGGGCGTTTCCGGGATCCACGTCTTTGACTAGCTTCTCGTAGAATGGGTCCGAAAGGACGTAGCTGACGGCCATCTACTCGGTGTAGTGACGCGCCACTCAAAAGCATTGACTATTTCGACTAAAAACAATCTGTCGCCGAGGGGAGCCGAAATCGGAAGACGCTATTCGTCGGTCGCGTCGATAGCGTCGCGCACATCGTCGAGCGTCTCAAAATCGCCTTCTCGGATTTGCTTGGGAGTGACCACGTACTCGGAATCCGACTCCTCATCGTCGATATACTCTGTCTCGTGGTCGCCGCGGTCGGACGAGTACGCCATACTAATTCTAGATATCCCGCAAAACGTTAAAAGTCTTTACTACCGATTCGCGGTCGCTGTCGAACGAACGGCGTCGAGACCGCCAAAAGTGAATCCCCATGGCGTAGGTCTTAACACCGCTGAACGCCAACCCGAGTACATGACCGACCCAGAGGACCACGACTTCTCGGAGGACGACCGCTTCGACGACCCCTACGAGGCGTTCGACCTCGACCCTCCCGAACTCGGCGTGGACCCCGACAAGGTGGACCCGGTCGATTCGCGGGTCGTGACCGACCTGCTCGACCAGCAGAACGTCTCGGACGACGCGGTGGACGTGGCCGAACTGCTCGAAGTCGGCCTGAACTACATGGAGATAAATCGGTTCGAACAGGCCACCGACGCCTTCGAGCGCGCGGCCCAGTACGCCCCCGACGATTCCAAACTCGAACAGGAGGCGTGGACGAACAAGGGCGTCGCCCACGCCGAGTTGGAGGAGTGGGACGAGGCCATCGGCGCGTACCGCGAGGCCATCCATATCGACGACGACAGCGAACACGCCGCCACCGCCGAGACCAATCTCGCGTACGCGCTGTGGGAGTCGGGCCGGAGCGAGCAGGCGCTCGAACACGCCGAGCGCGCGGTCGAACTCGACGAGCGATTCGCCGAGGCGTGGTTCAACCGCGGCTTCTTCCTGCTCGAACGCGGTCTGGCCGAGGACGCGCTCAACAGCTTAGAGAACGCGATTCGTCTCGGGCTTCGAAACTCCCAGATTCTGGACGAGAAGGCGCGTGCGCTCGAAGAACTCGGCCAGTACGACGACGCCGAGGAAATCGCGGAGGAGGCCGAACAGATGCGCCAGCAGGCCGAACAGGAACTCATCGAGAGCCAGCAGGACAGATGATTCTCAACGAGCGCTCTACCGACGAGGGCCTCCTCGTGGCGGTCTGCGACGACGACGTGCTCGGCGAGACGTTCGAGGAGGGCGAGGTGTCGCTGACCGTGACCGAGGAGTTCTACGGCGGCGACGAGGTGGACGAACAGGCGGTCGTCGAGAGCCTCGCACGCGCGTCGGTCGCCAACCTCGTCGGACGCGAGGCGGTCGAACTCGCGATTCGGGAGGGGTTCGTGGACGAGGCGAACGTCCTCGACGTCGATTCGACGCGCCACGCGCAGTTTTTGCGGATGTAGTTCCGGGTTCTTCACCCGTCTCCGAGTGCCGGGAGATTCACCACCAACAGCGCCAGCACCGACAGTCCCGCGAAGCCCACGCCGACCGCCACCAGTCCGGTGTCGAACGCGAGCGCCAAAACCGCGTGGAACACTCCGACGAACGCGAGACCGACGAGAAGCAGACTCACGCCGAGCCGTCGTTTCGAAACCATACCTCGTGGTCGGGAGGGAAGGGCCTTAACGCCGTCCCTCGCTTGGCCGTCCGGAAATCACGTCGGACGATTCGCAGGGCGTTACTGGCGGATGGTTCGCGGGGGCGTTACTGGCGGATGGTTCACCGGCCGATTCGCGGCGGCCGCGTCGCCTCCGGACTCTCGATTGCGCTCGTCCCCATCGCTCCCGAGTTTGACTCTACTGCGCTCCCGTTCGCGCTCTCGTCGCCCGTGCCGAGACGTTCGGAATCGTAGCCGCCTTCGACCTCGACGCTCCAGACCACGCTCCCGTTGGGTGCGACTTCGAGGACGCGGCCGCCGTCGGTGTCGGTCACGAGCGTGTTACCGTTCGGGAGTCGGTCGGCGTCCCGCGGCCAGTCGAGGGCGTCGTCGCTCCACGTCCACGCCCGATTCCACTCGGCATCTTCACCGGTCTCGCCCGCGCTTCCCTCGCGGTGGAACTCCACCACGCGGTCGTTCTCGCTGTCGGCGAGAACGACCGCGGGACCGCCGCGTTCTTCGGGAATGTAATCGGGGTTGTGCTGTTCGTAGAGGGTGTCGTGGTCGCCGTCGCTCCCGAGAGTCCACTCCTCGTCGAGACCTCTCTCGGGGTCGATGAACACGACTTGGTCCTGATTCCGCAGACTCGCCATCACCCGGCCGTCGTCGAGCATCTCCACGTCGTTGAGGTGGGTCCAGTCGCGGGGGAACGGTCCGCCGGAGTCGAACTCGAAGTCGGTCTGCGCCTGCCACTCCCACGTCACGAGGCCGGTCGTTGTGTTCACCGCGAACACTCGGTCGCGGGCGATGTCGCCGACGAGCAGGCGGTCGGGACCGATTCGGTCCATGTCGTGCAACTGCCCGCGGTCGGTCGAGGTGAGATACGTGTAGATTCGCGTGACCTCGCCCGTACTCATGTTCACGCGCTCGAACATGTTCTTCCAGCACGCGGTTTCGGCGTTGCACTCCTCGGGACCCAGACGCTCGGCCGCGACGTACTCGACGGTCGCGCGCTCGCCGGGCACGGGGTCCACGTCGTTGTACACGAGGTGCGAGTCGTTGCGGTACAGTTCCGACCCGTTCTCGGCGTACGCGGCCACGAAGTTCGCGCGGTCGCCGCCCGCGGTGCGCTCGCTCGTCGCGACTACCGTGGCGTTCTCGTACGCTTCCACCGTGGCCGCCTCACTGCTCCCTGCCGAGTCGTTCGCTTGCGCGTCCGGCCGGTCCTGCGTTCCGCTGTCGACCGCGACGACTCCCGCCCCGACGAGAACTGCCACGAGAACGACGACGACCGCGACCCCTCCCGCCACCGCGTGCTTCGCTCGAAACGGCGTCTGTTCCATCGCCCGAAAATCGGCGGAGTCGCGAGTAAATCGGCGCTATCGTTCACCGCGATTCAGTCGGGGATGGGTCGATTGAATCCGGGCGCGTCGGATTAAGCCGAGCGTTACTCGCCTGCTGTCGGGCAAAATTCCTCACCCTCGACACGTCGAAATTCGGAGACGGAATCGGGTCGGCAGTAACCGCTTTCCCGTTAGGCGTCGAACTTCCGACCGAGAAGCATGAAGTTGGTCGCCAAACTTCGGGAGAGGATTCGCGGTGAGACGAGCGGCGCGTACGTCTGTACGATATGCGGACTGACGTTCGAAAATCGCGGACCGGTGCTCTGTCCGGAGTGTCGCGGTCTCGTGGTCGCGCGCGACAAATAAGTTGCCGGTACGTTTCTGTATCTCGAACTACTACTCGGAGACATGACCAACGGATGGACGACCGAGCGGATGCCAGCACTCGACGGCCGGACCGTCGTCGTCACGGGCGCGAACAGCGGCGTGGGATTCGAAGCCAGTCGCGCCCTCGCGAGCGAGGGCGCGCACGTCGTGATGGCGTGTCGGAGCGTCGAGCGCGGCGACGACGCCGCCGCTCGGATTCGAGACGACGACCCGAGAGGGTCGGTCGAGGTGTCCGAACTCGACCTCGCGGACCTCTCCTCGGTCGAATCGTTCGCCGAGGGATTCGAAGCCGACCACGACGAACTCCACGTCCTCTGTAACAACGCCGGGGTGATGGCGATTCCGCGCAGCGAGACCGAAGACGGCTTCGAGACCCAGTTCGGCGTGAATCACCTCGGTCACTTCGCGCTAACCGGCCATCTGCTCGATTCGCTCCGGGAGACGCCCGGAGAGGCGAGAGTCGTCACCCAGAGCAGCGGCGTCCACGAGCGCGGCGACATCAACTTCGACGACCTCCACGGCGAGCACTCCTACGACGAGTGGGGCGCGTACGCCCAGAGCAAACTCGCGAACGTGCTGTTCGCCTACGAACTCCAGCGCCGACTCGACGCCTCCGACTGGGACGTGGCGAGCCTCGCCTGCCATCCGGGCTACGCCGACACCAACCTCCAGCGCCGAGGTCCCGAACTCGCGGATTCGACGGTTCGGCTCTGGGGCGCGAAAGCCGCGAACGCCCTGCTCGCTCAGAGCGCCGAAAAAGGTGCGCTCCCGATGCTGTACGCCGCCACCGTCCCGAACGTGGACGGCGGCGAGTACGTCGGTCCCGGCGGCCTGCTGAACATGCGCGGACCGCCCGAAGTCCAGCGCTCAAGCGACCGGTCCTACGACCGCGACCTCGCAGAGCGCCTCTGGTCGGTCTCCGAGGACCTGACCGGCGTGCGCTACGACCTCGAAGCCGCGATTCCGGCAGAATCGGGGTAGCCACCGACCGACAGCGCTCGGCCACACAACCGAACAGGCGGGACTTCCGAAAGACACGTCTTTCGGCTTCCCGTTCGTCCCTCACGGGAATGAAAGGGGCCGCCCGGTCGCGGCCGAAGGCCGTGGTCGTCTCATCGACCCCTATTCGCGCCGAGCGGTGCGTTGCGGGGAGGCGCGAATATGTCGGTGAGCGACCGCGACCGGGCGGGGGCTTTCGAAGCATTCCCCGTGATTGATTCTGCAGTTCATAGCGACACGGGGGCTTTCGAGGAAGCCATCGTCGTACCGTGTCCGTCTGAAATGGGAGTTCTACACTATCTTCGTCTCTCGCCGATTCGTAGCCGACGAAAGCTTTTGTACCGTGACGCACCCATCTCCCGGTAATGACGAACGTGACCGACTACGACCCGGTGGAGTGTCCGGTCGCCGACTGCGAGTACCGCGACCGGATTCGCTCGGTCGCGGGCCACGTCAGCGGTTCGGACGACGACGGCCACTCGTGGTCCCGACTCGGCTACGACGGCGCGCGCGACTTCGTGATGACCGAAAAGCGCAGACAGCGCGAAGACGGCGACGGAAGCGCAGTGAGCCAGCCGACTGCCGATTCCACGGAAACGCCCGGCGAAGCCTTCGAGGCGGCCACCGACCCCGACCCGTTCGAACTCGGTATCGAGCGCGAGGCGCTCCTCCTGCTTGACCTCGCTCGGGAGTACGACTTCGAGACGCTCGACGACCTCGACAGAAATCAGCTCACGGACATCTACACCCTGCTCTCGGACCTCAAGAGTTCGGCCGACGACGCCCGAAAGGAGGTCCGGGACGCGCTCATCGAGACGACTCGGGACGACGGCGAGATTACCGCCGACCTCGGTTCGGTGAGTCGCTACACCTACGAGCGCCGGAGCCTCAAGGACGACGCCGCGGTTCGCTCGGCGGTTCGAGACGCTGGCGTGGACCCCGTCTCGGTCCGAAGCTTCGACTCGAAAAAGCTCAGAGAAGTCGCCGAAGACGGCGCTCTCGACGAGCGCGCCGTCTTCGACTTCGAGGAGCGAACCCAGATTCGCAAGGGGAAGGCAAACGAGAACGGTCGGTGGGAGCGATTCCAGCGCCTCCCAGACGAACTCCGGGCGTTCGCGGAGGACGACTAAAAGGCGACCGTCGGCGTCACCGTTCGGCCGCTATCGGCCGCCTGTCGGTGTAACGCCCGCCTCGTCCGCGCCGTCGGCGGCCAACTGAGTCGCCACGCCGTCGGAACCGCGAATGGAGGCCTGACGTGTTTTGAGACCGTGTGCGCTACTCGGATTCGCGCTCGTCCGCTGTAGAACGGTCCCCGTAGAGGGCGACCAATCCGGCCTCCGCTTTTCGGAGGTGGTTTGCGACCGTACTCTTCGCGCAGTCCAGTTCGTCCGCAATCTCTCGAACGCTCGTCCGTCGAGGGAGTTCGTAATACCCGCGTTTCCGGGCGACTTCGAGCACCTCCGCTTGTCTGTCAGTCAGCGCCGCTACTTGCGACTCCCTGTACGCATCGTACTCTCCGAGTCGATTGACCGAGACCGAGAGATGGTCGGGGACGCCAGCGACTACCGTCTGCAGTTCCTCCGATTCGCCAGCAATCTCGAACACCATCTCCCCATCGCCTCCGTACTCGATTGGTGGAACGACGAGCAAATCCGTATCGACCAGGAGTTCACGAAACCGTCGCGCGTGTTCGTTAGCGGTCTCTCGAACGTAGACGTAAAAACTCCGGTCGTCAATCGGCGTCGTCTCGTACTCCTGGATTGTGCTCACGGACGAAAGTGCCGAGAGGTAATCGTCGCGTCCTTCCTCGACGTCACCTACGATGTGAAATAGGGACGTGACGTACTCCGGATTCGAGAAATTCCAGTGGCGGAGGGACGCCCGCCGAATCGACTCCTGTTCGACGAGGAACTGATGCATCGGGTGTCGCGCTCCCTCTGGATACCAAATCTCCAACTGGAGATATCGCATTAGCCGACAGTATCTCGTCGAACTACTAAAAGAGGTGGACGTGTCCGACAGAACACCGTAGTTAGAATAGTTCAAACAAACGGACATGAGCACCGGACTGAGCTACCCGCCCGGACCGAACGGACTGCCGGTCGTGGGTAACACGCTCGATTTGAGCCGCGACGTCTTCGAGTTCTACGAGCAGTTACGCGACGAGTACGGTCGGATAGCGAGCTATCGAGTGTTCGGAACCGACGCCTGCATGGTCGCCCATCCGGACGCAATCCAGAAAATCCTCCTCGACGACCACGATGCTTTCGAGAAAGGTGAGGTTATCACTCGGAACCTCGACGACGCTATGGGGGAGGGTCTCTTCCTGACCGAGGGCGACCAGTGGAAAAGTCAACGCACGCACGTCCAACCCGCGTTCTACCGCCAACGGCTGAACACGTACGTCCCCGAGATGCGCGCCACGGCGACTGAAATGGTCGAACAGTGGCGCGATGGGACAGTCCTCGAAGTGAACGACGCGATGACCGAGACGACGATGGACGTTCTCGGGCGGACGCTGTTCGGGGTGGACGTCACGGACGAACCCGTCGTGGCCGAGGCGTCGGACGCGATTCTCGCGCGGTTCGACACGAACCGATTCTGGTCGTTCCTGCCCGAGACTATCCCCACGCCGACGAATCGGCGGTACAAGCGAGAACTCGAACGGCTTCGAACCTTCGTCGATACTCTCACGGCAGAGCGCCGGGACCAGCCGCCGGAGAACCGCGGCGACGACCTGCTGTCGATACTCGTCGAATTTCTCGAAGCGAGCGACCTGACGCGGGAGGAACTCCGAGACAACATGGTCACGTTCCTCTTCGCCGGTCACGAGACGACGTCGCTCGGCCTCACGTACGCGCTGCTCTGTCTCGCCCAGCACCCGGAGGAACAGGAGCGACTTTGCACGGAAATCGACGCCGTCTGTGACGGACGCGTGACCGCTGACGACCTCGCGGAACTCGAACACACCGAACGCGTCATCGACGAGGCGCTGCGTCTCTACCCGCCGGTGTACATGTTCTTCCGAGAAGCGACCGAGGACGTGGAACTGGCCGGGTACGACATCCCCGAAGGAACGACGTTAGTGTTGCCCCAGTGGGTCGTCCACCGCGACAGCGCGTGGTGGGACGACCCGAAGGCGTTTCGTCCGGACCGGTTCGCAGCGGATTCGGGTCGCCCCGAGTACGCATATTTCCCGTTCGGCGGCGGCCCTCGCCACTGCATCGGGATGCGATTTGCGCGCATGGAGATGAAGACGGTGCTCGCCACAATCCTCAGCGACTACACGTTCGAACTCGTTTCCGACCCGAACCCGGACCTGATTGCCAGCTCGAACCTCAAGCCCGGGGACCCAATCGAGATTCGACTCCGCGAACGCGAATCGTCCGGTGCGGTGAATCACGATTGAGAACGAATCTGCTCGAACTGACGCGCGATAGCCGTTCACGTCTCGTTGCACGGGCCGGTACTCACGGACTGCCTTCTGGCTCTGCGGTCTCTCCTGAGAACGCCTCCGGTTCGGCAGTCGAGACTGCGATTCGCTCTCCGAGTTCCGGCGCGCTCGCGTCGAACCCCTCTTCTCGCAGTTCGTCGGCGAACTCCGCACACCGGTCGCCGTGATTCACCAGAATCTCCGAATCGCGATACGAGTCGAGAAATCCGAGGAGACCGTCGCGGTCGGCATGCGCCGAGAAATCGTACGACTCTACTTGCGCGCTCACGGGCATCACCCGCCCGTCGATTTCGGCCCGTCCGGAGTCGAGAAGTTCCCTGCCGGGCGTTCCTTCGACCTGATAGCCCGTCATCGCAATCTTGTTCGTCGGATTCGCTCGAATCTCGGGGATGTACGAGACGACTGGCCCACCGCTCAGCATTCCGGCCGTCGTCACAATCGCGGTGTTCTGCTCCGCGATGCGCTTTCGCTGGCCGTCCCGGCCCGTGACGAACCGGGCGTGTGATTTTGCTCGCTGAAGCGCCTCGGAGTCCCGGACGAACTCGGGATACCGACGCGCGATTCGGGTCACGCGCTGGCCCATCCCGTCCACGTAACAGTCGATGTCGTTGGCCGCACACACCATCAGCATCTCCTGCGTACGCCCGATTGCGAACGCGGGAACGACCACGGTGCCACCTTCCCAAATCGTCATCTTCACGCTCTCGGCGAATCGCTCCTCCACGTCGCTCCGCGAACCGCGAGTCACGTCCGAGTACGTCGATTCACAGAGCACCACGTCGGCGTCGGGCCGTGCGGTCGTGCCCGAGAGCAGTTGGGTGTCCTCGGTGTGGAAGTCGCCGGTGTAGAGTAAGCGCGTCTCGCCATCGTCCACGAGGGCGTGCGCGCTTCCGGGGATGTGTCCCGCGTCGAAGAAGGTGACCTCGTGGCCCGCCGCCTCGAACGTCTCGCGGTAGCCGTGGGTCTCGGAGACCTGCGACATGCGCCTGATTTCGACCTCGGTGAACGGACAGTCGTAGCTCCCGCCGTGGAGTTTCAGGGTGTCCTCGGCCAGCACGCGGGTCAGGTCGCGCGTCGGCGGCGTCCAGTGGATGGGCGGCCGGGCGTCACCCGATAACAGGGAGGGAATCGACCCGACGTGGTCGAGGTGGCCGTGGCTGACCACCACCGCGTCGGGGTCGGGATTTTCGAGCGGAAACGACGGCGGATTCCCGGTCGCCGTCCCGTAGTCGAGCAGGAGAGAATCGTTGACGAGGATGGCGCTCCGGCCGACTTCGCGCGCCCCGCCGAGAAATTCGAGATTCATTACCGACTGTTACCGGGCGAACCCTTTTTCGTTCGTCGGTTCCCCCGCCGTCCTCAGAACTCCCCGTTCACGATGTCGGCGACTCGCTGGCGGTCGAACAGTTCCTCGTCGCCGAACTCGTCGGGGTAGAGACCCTGTGCGGCCCCTTCGAGTTGGAACAGGTGGATAATCGGCCCCTGGTAGGTCAGGCCGCCGTAGATGACGCGGTCGTTCTCGACCGCCCGGAGTTGGCTCGCGACCTCGTGGTCCCGGAGGTGCGAGACGATTTCGTCCTCGAAGTACTCTCGGGTGATTTCGCCCTGAAGCCGAATTGCGAGTGCGTCCGGGTCGATTTCGAGCAGGGACTCGAAGTCGATTTCGCCGCCGCCCGCTTGAGCGTCTCGAACGTCGTTCTGAGCCAGCGCGTCACCGACGTTCAGGTCGTTCCACTGCTTGGACTGGGTGCCCTCGCCGACGAGGTACGGGTAGAACGATTCGGGTGGCACCTCGGCGGGGTACAGCACCGCGATGTCGGGCGTCTCCTCGGGAAGTCGCACCTGCACGTCGTCGAGAATTTCGTCGTGGTACGCCGCGAACGCCTCGTATCGCTCTCGCTCTCGGAACACCGCCGCGAGTTTCTCGAACGCCTCGTACAGCGAGTAGTCGGCGTAGTCGTGCCAGTCGTACACTCGCGAGAAAATCGTGTTCCCGAAGAAGGGACCGACGTTGTCTCCGATTTCGTCCACGTCGTCCTGACTCCACTGAAGTCGGTTCACCATGAAGTTGGGGTCGATGACGTGGAGGTCGGCGTCGAGTTCGTAGAAGATTTCCTTGTCGGTGCCGTCCTGCCAGAGTTCCGCGAGGTCCGCTTTGTCCACCGAAACGCCGGGGAGTTCGTCGTAGAAGTGCGACCCGAATCGGGCGCGGACCCCGATGGCCGAGAGGCCGTCGGCCTGCCCGAGCGCGACGCCCATGTCGGCGTAGTCGCCCGTGTACGGGAACCACGTCTCAGGCACCGCGTCGAACTCGACGGTTCCCATCGGGTCCATCTCGACCGAGTAGGAGTCGGTCGCTTCGGTGGTGGTCTCGGTTTCCTCCTCGGTCGCCGACTCGGCTTCGGTCGGTTCGGGGGTCGTCGCCTCCGCGGTGGTCGTCTCGGCGCTCGTCTCGGTTGGCGTCGATTCCGAGTCGGTCTCGCCGGTACATCCCGCAACCAATCCGGCGATACCGACGCCCGCACCGGTCTTCAGAAATCGACGCCGCGTGGGTCGCTCCCCAAAATCTCGTGCCATGGATTTAGGCGGGCCTAAAACGTAAAAGCGTTTTCGATTTTTCGGCTGGCCTAAAAATTGGCAGATTCAGTACGCCGCGCCGCACCGCGGACACATCGGGGGCGACTCTTCGGGGAGCGCGAGGCCGCAGTTCGGACACTCGTCGGAGTCGGCCGTCGTGAGTTCCGCGACGATTTCGTCGGTCGTCGCGCGTATCGCTCCGACGGTTCCCACGCCGTCGAACCGTCCGGAGTCCGGCCCCTCGTCACCGCCGAGCGCGCTCGCCGCGAAGCGAGCGCGCTCGGCCACGAACTGCTCGTCGTCGGCCAGCGCGCGAAGTTCCGGTTCGGGAATCGGAGGCTCCTCCGACTCTGATTCCGATTCCGATTCCAACCGAGCGAGCAGCCCGAGCGCCTCCGCCGCCCGCCCTCGGACGTGGGCGTTCTCGTCGTCGAGTCGCTCGCCGAGGCGCGTGCGCGCCTCGGCGAGCGCGTCGGGATGCTCGCACCCGACGACGACCAGCGCGGTCGAGAGGTGGTACCGGACCAGTTCGCTCTCGTCGCCGAGGTGCTCGGCCACGTTCGAGACGTGGTGTTCGAGTCGCCCCGGATTGCCGATGGCGACGTGTTCGAGCGCCTTCGCCAGTTTCTCCTTCACTTCGGGTTCGTCGAACGAGAGACCGATTCGGAGGTCGGCGAGCACCTCGGGCGACGCCACCGACTCGGGGTGTTCGAGCGCGACGTAGCCGAGCGTCTCGGCCGCGCGCGCCCGGACGAAGTAGAGTTCGTCGGGGTCGGCCAGTCGCTCGGCGAGCGCCGGGGCGACCGGGACCACCGCGTCCGGCGTCGCCTCGGCGAGCGCGACGAACAGCTTCGCGGTTCGCAGGCGAACCGCGCGGTCGTCGTCCGCGAGGAACGTCCGGAGGGTCGGTGTGAGCGGTTCGAGCGCGACCGGTCGCTCGTCGGCGAGCGACCGGAGCGCGCCCAGCGCGGCCTTCCGGCCGTCGGCCGAGGCAGTCTCGAATCGTTCGAGACACGCGACGGCCTCGTCGCGGTCACCTTCCTTCACGAGGTCGGTCAGGCGCTCTACCGGCGGCCGGTCGGGTGGGGAGTCCATGTGACCGTCGTGCTGAGTCTCTCGGGGCGACCCCAAAAATTCCCGGTTCGCGTCTCGGGTCCCCGTTCGCGTTCGCCGTCCGGTTCGCGTCTCGGGTCCCCGTTCGCGTTCGCCGTCCGGTTCGCGTCCGGTCCGTCTCGACTGGCGGACTACCCGAGCGAGATGTCGAGGTACAGCATCACGATGATTCCGAGAATCGTCCCGAGGGTGGCGACTCGCTCGTGGCCCTTCGCGTGGGTCTCGGGCACGATTTCGTCGCTGATGACGAACAGCATCGCGCCCGCCGCGAATCCCATCGCGTAGGGGAGCAGCGCCGAGACGGATTGGACGGCGTACGCGCCGAGGACCGCCAGCGGAATCTCGACGACGCCCGACCGGAGTCCCGTGAACACGGCGTAGAACCGCCTGTTGAGTCCGGCGTTGACCGCGGCCACCGACACCGCGAACCCCTCCGGAATGTTCTGAATCCCGATTGCGAACATCAGCGGGATGGCCGTCCCGAGGTCGCCGCTCCCGAATCCCACGCCGACTGCGAGACCCTCGGGCATGTTGTGGAGCGTAATCGCGAGGATGAACAGCACGACGCCAGCGATGCGCTCGTCGTCCACCGGGAGGTCGCCCGCCGCCCGGTCGCGACCTGCGTCCGGGTCGCCGTCAGCGTTCAGGTCGTCGCCCGGATTCGCGGCGTCCGGGCGGCGACGTCCCGAGAGGAGGTAGTGGGCGTGGGGCACCAGCACGTCCGACCGGTCGAGAAACAGCGCGCCGAGCGCGACCCCGACGAGGACGGGAATCGGATTCCCGTCCGAGTACGTCTCGATGCCCGGGATGATGAGGCTCGTGAAGCTCGCGGCCAGCATCACGCCCGCCGCGAACCCGAGCGCGCCGTCCATCGCGCGCTCGGAGGGGTTCCGCCAGACGAACACCAGCGACGCCCCGAACAGATTGAGCGACGCGATGACGAGTCCCCCGACGAGTCCGTGGACGACCGGGTTCGACCCGAAAAGCTGCGTGAACTGCTCTACCACGCGCGCCACCCTCGGTCACGAACTCTCATCGGTGTATAGCCGAACCGTCAATTCCGAGCGTCTTGAAACTGGGTGTCGTCGAAACGTCCCGCTCGCGTCTCACTCCTTGTGAAGCCGCCATCGCTGGAGCAGGAGGCTCACGTCGTCGTCCGTCACGACAAATTCTACGGGCACGCGCTTGCCCCGCGCGGTCACGGTGTAGTACGAGTGGTCGTCGGGGTCGAGACTCTCGGGAAAGACGCGGTACTCCGCCGACCATCCGGGGTCGTCGGCCGTAATCGTGAGGCCGCTGCCAGACTGCTCGACGGTCGCGGTCCGGACCTCGCGGTGGGAGGTGTACTTGCCGACGAGGGGTTCGGCCTTCCGGTCGAGCGCGTAGGTCGGCACCGTCGCGTGGGGGTCTGCGCCCTCCGCGAGCGCGAGGACCGCCTTGCCGACCACCGAGGGGTGTTTCTCGGGCGCGGTGTTGCACGCGACCACGACGCCGACACCGGCGTCTTCGAGGTAGCCGAACCACGCAGTGGTCGTGCCCATCATGCCGCCGTGGCCGACCAGCGTGTCGTTCAAGAACTCGGTCGCAGACAGGCCGTAGCCGTACCCCTGCGCGCGCTCGTCGAGGTAGTCGTCGCGGGTCGCGTGGCGCTCGGTCATCCGCGAAACCGAGTCCGGCGAGAGGAGTCGTTCGCCCTCGAATGACCCCTCGCCGAGGTACATTCCGACGTAGTTCGCCATCTCCGCGACCGAACTCAGCATGCCGCCCGGCGCGTAGGTGAGTTCGTCGAGCGCGAGGTCGGCCTCGACCGCCTCGGTGGCCGAGTCTCCGCCGTCTCCCGTCCCGTCTTCGTCGTCGCCCGCGTCTTCGAGGTTGTAGCCGGTCATTCGGTCGTCATCGGCTTCGAACGCCTCCCGCGAGAAGCACGACCGGTCCATCCCGAGCGGGGCGTGGACGTTCTCGGCGACGTACTCCGCGAACGACTGGCCCGACACCTCTTCGATTACTTTTCCGAGCAGGGTGTAGCCCGTGTTGTAGTAGAAGAATCGCTCGCGGTCGGTCAGTCGCTCGTCGGCCGACGTTTCGACGTGACGGCGGAAATCGTCGTCGCCCGTGATGGGAAGCCCGGAATCGCCCTCGCCCCGGTCGGTGAGTCGGGTCACGAGCGCCGAGAGATTCCCGTCGCTGGGCATCCCCGAGGAGTGACACAGCAGTTCGTGGAGCGTCACGGGGTCGCCCGGCACGTCTCGGAGGTGGGGCAGGTAGTCGTCCACCGGGTCGGAAATCGCGAGGTCGCCCGCCTCCGCGAGTTGCATGAGTGCGACCGCAGTGAACGACTTCGTGCAGGAGCCGATACCGTAGAGGGTGTCGGGCGTGGCGGGCGCGTTCGCCGCGCGGTCGCGCGCGCCGAACCCCTCGGCGTAGGCGAGACCGTCAGTATCGACCACGGCCACGCTCGCGCCGGGTACGTTCTGGTCGCCGACCCACTCGCTCACGAACCGCTCGATGTCTCGTCGCGTCTCCGCTTCGAGGTCTGACATGTGCCTACGTGAGGAGGGGTGTGATATAAGCGCGGGGTTCGCGGAGAGGGACGCCGGACGGACGACTCCGCGTTCCGACCCGCGTGCGACCGTTTGACCCGTTCGAACGCTCGACTGAGCGCCCGCAGGCCTCGATACGGTATCCGAGCGCCTTCTGCTTGTTTGCTCTCACTTATCCGACTTCGCCCCGTAGCGTGCCCGTCACGTCCGAACGTCCGTTCATCACCGGCGGCGACCGGGACGGACCCGACATCGGCGGCGAGTGGGCCGAAGGCGGTGACCGCGAAGAACTCCCGACGGGGCGAGTCCGGCGGGGTCGCCGTCTCCGGCGGACCGAACCGCCGGTTAGGCGACTTCGGTTGACGACTCCCGTGCTCACCGGTCGGTCTTGGGCCACACCGCGAACACGGCGACGGCGAGCGACGCGACCAGCCACGCGCCGAGTCCGGCGAGACCGGCGACGGGCGAGGCCGCCGGAGTCCCCGTCTCGACCCCGCCGACGACGGTCTCCAGGACGAGGCCGCGGAACGCGCTGTTGGGGCTCAGCGCGAGCAACGACGGGAGGGCGGCGTCGGGGACGACGCCGCCCGCGAGGCCGGCGACGAGTCCGGCGTCGAAGCCGAGGACCAGCGCCACGCCGAACGCCGTGGCGAGCGCGAGCCCCGCGCGAGCGGTCCCGGCCGTCGCCGAGATGGCGATGGCCACCGCCGCGACGACCAGCGCGAACCCCGCGGTGAGGACGACGAAGCGAACGTAGCGAATCGGCGAGTCCATGCCCGCGTGGGTCGCGAGAAAGCTGCTCTCGGTCCCGCCGGAGAGCGGGACGACCGCCGCCACCGCGAGCAGTGGGACGAGGACCGCGACCAGGAGCGCGGACGCGCGACCGAGGTACGTGCCGAAGACGAACGTCGCCCGCGAGACGGGGTAGGTCCGGACGACGTCGAGTTCGCCGCGCTCGTCGTCACCGAGGAGAGCGCGATAGCCGAACGCCAGCGCGAGCGCCGGGACCAGCACTTCGACGGGCGCGAGCAGGTCGAGGACGAGCGGGACGTAGCCCCCGGCGTTCGCGGTCCACGCGAGCATCCCGACGACCGCGGCAAACCCCGCGGTCAGCGCCAGAAAGGCCCGCGTTCGGACCACGGTGGTGAGTTCGCGGCCGACGACCGCGAGGAGTCGGTCGAACGCCGGGCGGCTCACGCGCCGTCACCTCCCCGCGTCCGGACTCGAATCGAGGGGTCGCCTTCGTCGTCACCGGCCTCCCGCGCGGTGAGCGCCAGGAACGCCTCGCGGAGCGACGCGGCGTCGACCGACGCCGAGAGTTCCTCCGGCGGTCCCGACCCGACGATGCGCCCGCGGTCGAGCACGGCGACGGCGTCGGTCTCGGCCGCGCCCGTGAGGTTGTGAGTCGCCAACAGCACGGTCGTTCCGTCGTCGGCGAGGTCGGCCGCCACTTCGAAAATGTACTCGGTCATCCGCGGGTCGAGGTCGCCGGTCGGTTCGTCGAGGACGACCAGCGGCGGGTTCCCGAGGATGGCCTGACCCACGCCGAGCAACCGAGTCATGCCGCCCGAAAGCGCGTCCACGCGGCGGTCCCGGACGGCCGACAGTCCCACGCGGTCGAGCGTCGCGTCCACGTTCGCCTCGCCGTCGAGCAGGTCCGCGTAGAACTGCAGGGTCTCCCCGACCGTGAACGCGGGCCTGAACGACGGCGCCTGCGGGAGGTAGCCGATTCGCCGCCCGCTCGGGGCCGGTGGCGGGAGCGTGACGCTACCCGCGTCCGGGCCGAGCAGTCCGAGTATCGCCCGGAGGAGCGTCGTTTTCCCCGACCCGTTCGGTCCCACGAGCGCCGCGACGGTTCCCTCCTCGACGCCGAACGACGCGTCCGACAACACGTCGACGGCCCCGAACGAGTGGGTCAGTCCCTCGACTTCGAGCGCCCGCGTCTTCGGCGACTCGGCGCTCGGTCGTTCGCGTCCGTGCTGGCTGGTGTCGGTCATGCGTTCTGATCACTCGCGTTTGGATCGGTCGCGTCGCGGTCGCTCGCGTTTCGGTCGCGCGAACCGTCGTCGACGAGGGCGTTCGGACGGACGGACTCGGCGAGCGGTGCCTCGTCGACGACGCCGGTCGGTCGGAGGCCGGGGACCAGCCCCTGAAGCGTCCGGATCGCCCCCTGGGCGGGCGACTGGGCGAGCGTGCTCGCGCCCGGAACGTCGCCCACGCGGCCGTCGACCGGGCCGGACGGGTGGAACGACCGGTCTATCGTCCCGTCCCCGTCGGCGTCGACGCCGGGCGCGTCGTCCCAGTAGTTCCCCCGACCGTCGGCGGTCCAGACCCGGAGCGGGCCGAGGTACGCCGAGACGTATCGGTCGTTGTCCACGAAGTCGTTCGAGACGACGCGGTTGGTCGGGATTATCGACGCCGCGCGAACGCCTATCTCGTTCCAAGCGACAACGTTCCGCTCGTAGAGGGAAACCTTCGACGGCGCTTTGAGGCCGTATCGGTTGTCGGCGACCACGTTGTCGGCGACGTACGACGCCTCGCCGCCGACGTTGATACCGACGCCGTTGTCCCGAGCGTCGTTTCCGACGATGAGGTTCCCGGTCGGCCGGGTCATCACCACGACGCCCGTATCCGCTCCGCGGACGGTGTTGTTCGCCACGAGCGCGTCCGATGTGTACATCTCGTGGACGCCGAACCGCAAGCCGTCGCGGCCGAGCATCTCGTTGTCCCGGACGACGAGGCCGTCGGCGAGGTGGGTGTAGACGCCGTCTCGCCCGTCGACGAACGTCGAGTTCTGGACGACGACGCGCGAGCGCATCACCATCACGCCCATGAAGCCCTCCTGCCACTCGTCGCTACCCTCGACGGTCACGTTGTCCACGACCGCGCGCTGGCTCCACCGGGCGACGACGCCGTTCGCGGGCGTCTCGATGGAGACGTTCCGCACCAGCGAGCCGTTGGCACCGGCGAGTTCGACCGCGGCGTCCCCGTAGCCGTACCCGAGCTGGACGCGGTAGTCCCAGTCGTCGCCGCGGTCGGTCGAGACGTTCTCGTCCACCAGCGTGTCGCCGACCCCCGAGATCCGGAGGTCGGTTATCCCGACCCGGGGCGCGGTCGCCGTCACGACGCTCCCGTTCGCGTCGCCCCGGAGGTGGGTCGCCGACCCGGCCCCGCGGAGCGTCAGGGGTTTGTCGACGGTGAGGTTGGCGTCGTAGGTCCCCGGCGGAACCACCACCGTCGTGTTCGGGGGCGCGGCCGCCACGGCCGCGTCGAGCGAGTCCGCGTCCTCGCCGACCACGACCGACACCGGCCGGTCTTCCAGGCGGTCTGCGTCGGCGACCCGACCGTCGGCCCAGTCGTGTTGCCGGTCGACCTCGGTCCGGAACGACTCGCGAGTCGACCCGCCGGTGTCGAACGAGCGCGTACGGACCCCGTCCCAGCCGACGACTTCGCCGCCGTGGTCGGCGGCGAAGTCGTCGGCGGCGTCCCGCGAGGAGAAGGGCACGACGGTCTCGCCTCCCGGCGTCCGGGCGCGGCTGTCGACGACGAAGTGGGCCTCCTCTGCGGGCACCCACCCGACGAACGAGTCGGGGTCGTCAGGCACGCGGAGGTGCCCCTCGTCGGTCACTCGTAGTTCGGCGCGCGCGTAGTCGCTGACGTACGTCGCGAGCGGCGCGCCGAACTGGCGCTCGTGGCCGTCGCGGGCGAGTTCGTCCACCAACGAGGTGACGCCGTAGTAGCCGACGACGTAGCGGTACTGGGTGTAGAACACCTCGGCCCGCGGTATCTCGACGTCGCGGTCGCCCGCTTCGACTGTCGCAGCTGCCGTCAGTCCCATGGTGACGGTGTCGTCGAACGGAACCGGGTCGGGGGCGCGGTCGCCCGCGTCCACCGCGAACGCGGCGCTGCCCACCAGCAGGAAGGCGAACAGGACGGCGAGGACGGGTCTCGGATTCATCTGGTCGTTCTCGACGGTCGAATCGTCGCGTCGGTGCCAGTACGGACGGCGTGTTTTTACACCTTCGCCCCGATTCTCCGGTTCCGAGAACGAGGGACCATTTGTATGCCGCTCGAACGCCTACGCACCCACTAATGTGCTTCGAGAACCCCGACGGAGACGGTCGTCGCCGCGGCCGCGACCCCCTCGCTGTCGACCGGATCGACGATTCGCCCGGGCCGGGCCACCCCAGTCGGCGTACCGTACTCGGCGCGGTTGGGCTCGCGACGACCGCGTCGCTGGCTGGCTGCATCGGCGACCTGACCGGCGGAAGCGAGGAGACGCCCGAGGCCGTCTCGCTCGCGGACGGGCTCGATTGTGACAACTGCGGGATGGTCATCGAGCAACACCCCGGTCCGAACGGCCAGCTATTCTTCGAGGACCGGTCGCCGGAGGGCCACGACAACCCCGCGCGCTTCGACGCGCTGAAGCAGTGTTTCTTCCCGTACAAGCTCGAACGCGAACAGGAGGGCTGGAACGCGGTCGTCGGCTACGTCACCGACTACTCGTCGGTCGAGTACGACGTCTCGACTCAGGGCGGGACGACCACCATCTCCTCGCACACCGACCCGGCGTCGTTCGCCGAGGCCGAGACCCTCCAGTACGTCGTCGAGAGCGAGGTCGAGGGCGCGATGGGCCCGGACTTCGTCCCGTTCTCCGAGTCCGAGGACGCCGAGTCGTTCGCCGAGGAGCACGGCGGCGAGGTGGTCGCCTACGACGACATCGGCGAGGGATTACTCGGCAACTGAGCCTGGGTCCGACCGGCTCTCGGCGTCCCTTTCGACGTCCAGCGCGTCAGCATCCACCTCGATGTCCAGCACCTCCGCGTCCGGGCCCACCTCCACCGCCACCTCGTTCCGGCGCATGAACGGCGGCGTCCACGGGTCGTCGTACTGAAGCACGGTCGGCCGCGTTCGGGGTTCGAGACCCCGATTTTCGAGCGCGTCGAGCAGGGCATCCCTGTTCTGCCGAACGCGGTCCTCGGTCGCGTACCACGAGAACGACCGGACCGCAAGGGCCCGGGGCGGTTCGACCGCCAGCCGAACCGCGGGGTTCGTCGGAATCGGGGCGTCTCCGGGGTCGTAGTCTTCGGGGAGGTAGAACGCCATCGTCGTCTCGTCGCCGTCGCCCGCACCGGTCCGGACCGGCGCGGTCATCGGAATCTTCGCACCCCTCGTCGCGACGGGCGCGGTCATCGCCACCTCGTCGCCGGTCTCGTTCTCGCCCGAGATGTACCGGAAGAGTCGCCCGAATGCGGCGCGTTCGTTCTCGGCGGTTGTCTCGGCGAGGACGAGCCGAGGATAACGCCGGAGTTCCGCGCCGTCTAATCGCTCGACCGTCTCGTAGGGCACCCGCTCGGTGGTGCGACCGACGTAGGCTCCCCAGCCGACCCACGCCGCGAGCAGGCCGCCCGCGGCAGTCAGCAGGGCTTTGGTTCGAGTGCGCATGGACCGAC
The DNA here is from genome assembly GCF_004143485.2 of Halorussus amylolyticus. Classification (GTDB taxonomy): domain Archaea; phylum Halobacteriota; class Halobacteria; order Halobacteriales; family Haladaptataceae; genus Halorussus; species Halorussus amylolyticus. Next base: position 95,465 of record NZ_ML974131.1, read on the forward strand.
GACGCCTCCGAGCGTCAAAAGTTCACTTGCCGGACCACGCGCCTACTCGTCGGGCAACACGCTCGCTCGCCGGGGCGCTCCCGGTCGGAGCGCCCCGGCGTGGGCCGACGGCGTCGCCCTCGGACGAAAAGGTACTTCGATGTATTTTTACGCGCAATTCCCCTTCCTCTCCGTATGGCAGACTTTCAGGTCGTCGTCGCGGACCCCGACTCCGGGACGACTTTCCAGCGCGACGTTGACGGACAGGACGCGAACCGATTCCTCGGCAAATCCATCGGCGAGGAGGTAGACGGCGGCGCGGTCGGTCTCGACGGCTACACCGTCGAAATCACCGGCGGCTCCGACGCCGCGGGTCGCCCGATGCGCGGCGACGTGTCCGGCCCGAACCTGAAGGAGGTCCTCCTCGAAGGCGGCACCGGCTACAAACCCAAGCGAGACGGCGAGCGCAAGCGCGTGACCGTCCGCGGAGCCGAGGTCAGCGACGTGGTCGCCCAACTCAACGTCAAAATCGCGGAGCGCGGCGAGGCGTCCGTCGAGGACCTCCTCGGCGAGGGCGACGACGAAGAAGGCGACGAGTAACGACCGCAGGCGTTTTTACGCTCACGACCATACCCGGCGACAGCGATTGCTATGGCCGACCGCATCTCCAGCGACCACTCCTCGCTCACGACCGTCCGGGCCACGCTGGTCCGAAGCGGCGGACTCGACCGTCCGAAAGTAGTGATTCCCGACGACTCGGCCGACCTGTTTCCCGCCGACGAACTCGTTCGAATCGTGGCCGACGACGCCGAGTACCGCGCCCGAATCGAGTCGCCGCTCACCGGCGAGGGCCGCGAAATCCGCGGCCTGTACGACTCGCCGACGCTCGCGCGAAACCCCGGTGAGGCCGAGAATCGCCTCGAATCGTGGCTCGAAACGACCGGCATCGAGTTCGACCAGTCGGTCCTCGTGGACGTAATCGAGGCGGGGTTCAAGTACGGCTTCCGCGAACCCGGCGAGCGGGCGTTCTACGAGGCCACCGAGTCACCGGACGAGAGTCTGGCCGACATCGCGAATCAGTTGGACGGGTGAGGACACGACGGTCGGTATCGACTCGCACGAAATGGTAGATGAGGGCCGCCGAGGAGTTACGGCCCCAAGTGCCAGCAGCGGGGTCCGTCGTCCTCCAGACGGCTTTCGACTCATGGACGAGCAATTTTGCAGTCGGTGCGACAGTCGGCGTCGGTCCGCCGACGATACTGAATACGGACGTATTATAAATAACGCCACCTTTTCGGGCAATACTCGTCGTTCCTCGCTCAAAATAGAAACGTTTGTTTTCTAATTCTCGGGGAACCGTTCGATTTCGGAAATTGTTTCCCGTCGCGTCTCCGGTGGTTGGTCGAACGTCACGTTCGCACGTTTTCGCCGACCGGGTCGCCGAACTCGCCGTCGAGCGTTTCGTCCCCGCTTCGAGGCGTCTCCGACCCCTGGCTTGCGTCGTACACCACGCTTCCGCGAACCATCGTGAGTTCGGGGAACACGCCGGACATTCCCTCGAAGGGGGTCCACCCGCACTTCGCGTGGAGGTCGTCGCCGCGAATCTCTCGGGACGCGTCGGGGTCCACGATTACGAGGTCGGCCATCAGTCCCTGTTCGATTCTCCCCTTTCGCGCGAGACCGAAGACGTCGGCGGGGTTGGCCGCGGTCAGGTCGCGGACGCGCTCGTAGCTCAGATTCCCGTTTCGGGCCTCTTCGAGCAGGAGCGGGAGCATGGTCTCGACGCCGGGAACGCCGCTCGGGGCGTCCCAGACGCTCGCGTCCTTCTCCTCGCGGGTGTGGGGCGCGTGGTCGGTCGCCACGATATCCACCGTGCCGTCGGCCACGCGCTCGAAGACGGCCTTCCGGTGCTCCTCGCTCCGAAGCGGCGGATTCATTCGTCCGAAGGTGCCGAGGTCGTCGTAGTCGTCGCGCGAGAGGAACAGGTGGTGGGGCATCACCTCGCAGGTCGCGCCGCCCTCGACCGCCGCGTCGATGCCCTCCGGCGTGCTGGTGTGGGCGATGTGAATCCGGGCGTCGGCGTCCGCGCCGATTTCGCAGGCGCGCTCGACTGCGGCGACTTCGGCCTCCGGGGTCCGGTAGGCGCTCCACGCGTCGTAGTCGTCGGGGCCGCGCTCGGTGGCGTCCTCGGAGAACAGGTCGGCGTCCTCGGCGTGGACCGTCACGACCCGGTACTCGTCGGCCGCGCGCTCGACCGCCTCGCGGAACAGGGGTTCCTCGATGCCCATGTCGCCGGTCGAGTCGGCCAGAAACACCTCGCCGAGCGCCAGCACGGGCCGGTCGAACAGTTCGTCGGGGTCCCAGTCGGGCGTGACCCCGCCGTTGATTCCGTAATCGACGTACGACTTCGCGGCGAGGTCGGCCTTCAGGTCGAACGAGTCGCCGTCCACGGTCGGCGGGTCGGTGTTCGGCTGGTCCACGACGGTCGTCACGCCACCCGCGGCGGCCGACTTGCTCCCGGTCTCCCACGTCTCCTTGTGGGGAAAGCCGGGTTCGCGGAAGTGGACGTGGGCGTCTATCGCGCCGGGCAGGACGAGCTTTCCGGTCGCGTCGATGACCTCGCCCGCCTCGGTGAGCGTCGAGCCGACCCCCGCGATGCGGCCCGCGTCGGTGTCGATGCGAACGTCGCACTCGCGGCCGTCGGCGAGCGTCGCGTTCCGAATGGTGAGCATTGCTGGTCGAACGGTCGGCGGGCGAGCGTCCTAAGCCTCCCGATTCGGCGCGTCACGCGCCGAATCGGGAGGCTATCGCGCGCTTCCGGGACCGGGCGCGGCGGTCGCAGACGCCCGGCGCGACCGGCGTCCCCGGTAGCGATTTCGAACGGCGAGCGCGAGCGCGCCGAGACCGAGCAACAGGACCACGAACTGAATCAGGCCGCCGAGGATGGGAATGCGACTCAGGAGCGCGACGCCCACCACGCCGACGACGAGCGCGAGCCACTTGCTGTCGGCGTCGGCGAGCGAGACCGCCCACGTCCCGGCCGCGAACGCGCCGTAGACGCCCGCCAGCCAGAGCGCCAGCGCGTAGAGGAGCGCGCCGAACAGCGAGAGCGGAATGCCGATGATGGTGATGGCGAACAGCACCAGCAGTATCGGCACCGCGACGAACAGCAGGAGTCCGACCCCGGCCGACCGAAGGGGGTCGCCGACCGCGCGCTCGGCGAGGTCGCGCGAGAACGTCGGGAAGACGGCGAGAACGACCGCGCCGAGCAGGAGATTCACCAGCAGGCCGTACGCCCACCCGAGCCACCCGGGAACGATTGGCGGGGTGACGCCGACCTCCAAGTCGTCGCTCTGGCGGACCTCCCCCTCGACGGTCGCTCCGTCGGCGAGGTCGAGGTCGCCGTCGTACACGAGGTCGCCGCCGACCGACGCGGTCGGCGCGACCGTGATGGTGCCCGCGCCGAGGCGGGCGTCCTCGCCGACTTCGCCTTCGAGGACGACGTTGCCCGCGCCGGCCTCCAACTCCCCATCGACGCGGCCGTCCTGCGAGACGAAGACGTTGCCCCCGGCCGCGTTGGCGTCACCCGCGACGGTGCCATTGATGCGAACGTTTCCGGCGAACGCGTTGAGGTTGCCGTTCACCTCGCCCTCCACGAACACGTTCCCGGCGAACGCGGTCAGGTCGCCCTCGACCGTCCCACGAACCATAACGGTCCCGGCGAACGCGGTCAGGTCGTCGTCGATGGTCTCGTTCACGCCGACGACGACGTTGCCGCCCGTCCGGGTCTCGTCGGCCGCGACCGGCGCGGGAACGACCGAGAATACCACGACGACTGCGAGCAAGAGCGCGAATCCTCGTTTCATGTCGGCCACGTCGAGAGTCCCGAAGATAGTAATTGACTGATTGTGCGCGCACGAGTCGATTAAGCACGACTTGCGCTCGTGGCAACTTCGGATACTGACTCGCTCGACGGGCGATTTCCGACCTGCGGGGCGGGCGCGCGGTCGCGCGCCCGCCCCGCGAGAAAGTGATAGCGTCCGGACCTCGCGGGCTTTAAGACCGGCAAGCGCCACGTGTTCCACATGAGCGAGGCCGAGAGCGAGGGCGGCGACGTCTCCAAGGCGGGCCGACAGGAGATTTGGATAGAGAAGTACCGACCCCAGACGCTCGACGAGGTGGCCGGACACGACGACATCACCGCGCGCCTGAAGCGGTACGTCGAGCGCAACGACCTGCCGAATCTGCTGTTCTCCGGTCCGGCGGGCGTCGGCAAGACGACTTCCGCGGTCGCAATCGCCAAACAGCTCTACGGCGACGACTGGGAGAACAATTTCCTCGAACTCAACGCCTCCGACCAGCGCGGCATCGACGTGGTTCGAGACCGCATCAAAAACTTCGCGCGGTCGTCGTTCGGCGGGTACGACTACCGAATCATCTTTTTGGACGAGGCCGACAGTCTCACGTCTGACGCACAATCGGCGCTCCGCCGGACGATGGAGCAGTTCTCGAACAACACGCGATTCATCCTCTCGTGTAACTACTCCTCGAAGATTATCGACCCCATCCAGTCGCGGTGCGCGACGTTCCGGTTCGGTCCCATCGACGACGACGCGGTCGCCGAACAGATTCTGAAGGTCGCGGCCGCCGAGAACATCGAGACGACCGACGACGGCATCGACGCGCTCGTCTACGCCGCCGCCGGCGACATGCGCAAGGCCATCAACGCCCTGCAGGCCGCCGCGGTGATGGGCGAAGTCGTGGACGAGGAGGCGGTCTACACTATCACCAGCACCGCCCGCCCCGAGGAAATCGAGTCGATGGTCCGCCACGCGCTCGACGGCGACTTCGGCAAGGCCCGGTCGATTCTCGACGACCTGCTGACCGACAAGGGGATGGCAGGCGGCGACATCATCGACCAACTCCACCGGTCGGTGTGGGAGTTCGACCTCGACGACGAGGCCACCGTGCGCCTGATGGACCGAGTGGGCGAGGTCGATTACCGCATCACCGAGGGCGCGAACGAGCAGGTCCAGTTGGAGGCGCTGTTGGCGTCGCTGTCGCTCGGCGAGTAGCACGGGGCTGACTCGCCCGAAATCGCTCGTTTCGGCGGCAGTGCGATTCGAAAACGCCCCGCTCGCCGGGAAATCCCGCGTTGCTCGGTCGAAACGGCCGTCCGTCTTTTATCACCGACCCACGTACTCTCGGGGGAGTTACTATGGGACGCTATCCGCGAGAAGTGCGAGACGCGCGCATGAAGTGCATCGAGTGCAACGCGCCCGTGGTCGAGACCGTGGAGGGGTCGTACGCCTGCGTGAGTTGCGGGACCGAACCGGTGAGCGCTCGGAAGAGGGATTCGGCCGCGCGACCGACCGCCGACGATTGACCGTCGTTCGCTTTCGCTCGGGGGAACCGGGGGATAATCGGGTCGGGACGCGACGAGGCGTGCGAGACAGCACACCACTTGCGGAACTGTTTTACCCGTTCGTTGGCGAATAACGAACAATATGAGCGAACTTGAGGAGGAGTACCGCCTCGATTATTTCGAGGCCGAGGGCTTCGTCCGAAAGGAGTGTTCGGAGTGCGGAGCGCACTTCTGGACGCGCGACCGCGACAGGGAGACGTGCGGCGAACCGCCCTGCGAGGAGTACGACTTCATCGACAATCCGAGTCTCGACGCCGAGTACAGTTTGGAGGAGATGCGCGAGGCGTTCCTCTCGTTCTTCGAGGACAACGGCCACGAGCGCATCGACCCCTACCCGGTGGCGGCGAACCGGTGGCGCGACGACGTGCTGCTCACCCAGGCGTCGGTCTACGACTTCCAACCGCTCGTGACCTCCGGGAAGACGCCCCCGCCCGCCAACCCCCTCACCATCAGCCAGCCCTGCATCCGGATGCAGGACATCGACAACGTGGGCAAGACGGGGCGGCACACGATGGCGTTCGAGATGATGGCCCACCACGCCTTCAACGCCCGAGAGGACTTAGAGGACCCCGAGCAGTACGCCTATCAGGGCGAGGTGTACTGGAAGGACGAGACCGTCGAGTACTGCGATGCGTTCTTCGAGTCGATGGGCGCAAACCCCGAGGAAATCGTCTACATCGAGGACCCGTGGGTCGGCGGCGGTAACGCCGGACCCGCAATCGAGGTCATCTACCGCGGCGTCGAACTCGCCACGCTGGTCTTCATGTCGATGGAGCAGGACCCCGAGGGCGAGTACGAGATGAAGGACGGCAATCGGTACTCGAAGATGGACACGTACGTCGTGGACACCGGGTACGGACTCGAACGCTGGACGTGGATTAGCCAAGGCACCCCCACGGTGTACGAGGCCATCTACCCCGAGATGATTTCGTTCCTCAAGGAGAACGCGGGCATCGACCACTCCGAGGAGGAAGCCGAACTCGTCCACCGCGCGTCGAAACTCGCGGGCCACATGGACATCGACGAGGCCGAGGACATGGAGGCCGCCCGCGACAACATCGCCGACAAACTCGGCGTGTCCACCGCCGAACTGGAGGCCCTGCTCGAACCCCTCGAAGACATCTACGCCATCGCCGACCACTGCCGGACGCTGGCGTACATGCTCGGCGACGGCATCGTTCCCTCGAACGTCGCCACGGGCTACCTCGCCCGGATGGTCCTCCGGCGCACCAAGCGCCTCTGTGACAACGTCGGGGTGGACGCCCCGCTCGACGAACTCGTGGACATGCAGGCCGACCGCCTCGGTTACGAGAACCGCGACACGATTCGGGACATCGTCCGAACCGAGGTCGAGAAGTACCGCGAGACGCTCGAACAGGGCGGTCGCCGGGTCGAGCGCCTCGCCAAGCGGTACGCCGAGGAGGGCAAGCCCATCCCGACCGACGAACTGGTCGAACTCTACGATTCGCACGGCATCCAGCCAGACATGGTCGAGGAAATCGCGAGCGAGTTCGGCACCGAGGTCGAGGTGCCCGACGACTTCTACAGTCTCGTGGCCTCCCGACACGACGGCGGCGAAGCCTTCGAGGAGGAAGCGGAGGAAGACGAGAGACTCGCCGACCTCCCGAAGACCGACCGCCACTACTACGAGGACCAGTACGGAACCGACTTCGAGGCGGTCGTCCTCGACGTGTTCGAGCGCGAGGACGACGGCGAGACGGTCTACGACATCGTGCTCGACCAGACGATGTTCTACCCCGAGGGCGGCGGTCAGCCGTCCGACCGGGGCGTGCTGACCACCGACGACGCCAGCGCGAAGGTCGAGGACGTGCAGATTCGCGACGGCGTCATCCTCCACCGGACCGACGAGGAACTCGACAAGGGCGACATCGTCCGCGGGAAAATCGACGGCCAGCGCCGCCGTCGGCTGATGCGCCACCACACCGCGACACACATCGTGGTCCACGCCGCCCGCGAAGTCCTCGGCGAACACGTCCGGCAGGCGGGCGCGCAGAAGGGCGTCGATAGCTCGCGCATCGACGTGCGCCACTACGACCGCATCGACCGCGAGACCAGAAACGAAATCGAGTTGGTCGCCAACGAAATCGTGATGGAGAACACCACGGTCCAGCAGGAGTGGCCCAACCGCCACGAGGCCGAGGAGGAGTACGGCTTCGACCTGTATCAGGGCGGCATCCCGGCGGGGATGAACATCCGGCTCATCCACGTCGCCGAGGACGTGCAGGCCTGCGGCGGTACCCACGTCCGGCGCACGGGCGATGTCGGTACCATCAAAATCACGAACACCGAGCGGATTCAGGACGGCGTCGAGCGACTCACGTTCGCCGCCGGGGACGCCGCCATCGAGGCGACCCAGCGCACCGAGGCCGCGCTCGCCGACGCCGCCGAGATACTCGACGTGTCGCCCGACGAGGTGCCCGAGACCGCCGAGCGCTTCTTCGAGGAGTGGAAGGGCCGCGGCAAGGAAATCGAGGACCTGAAAGAACAGCTCGCCGAAGCTCGCGCCTCGGGCGGCGGAGGCGGCGAGGAGGTCGAAGTCGGCGACACGACCGCCGTAATCCAGCGCATCGACGCCGACATGGGCGAACTCCGCGCGACCGCGAACGCGCTCGCCGACGAGGGCAAAATCGCGGTCATCGGAAGCGGTGCGGACGGCGCGCAGTTCGTGGTCGCCGTCCCCGAGGAATCGGGCGTCAACGCCGGGGAGGTCGTCTCCGAACTCGCCGCGAAGGTCGGCGGTGGCGGCGGCGGCCCGCCGGACTTCGCGCAGGGCGGCGGTCCCGACGCCGGGAAGTTGGACGGGGCGCTTGAGGACGCGCCCGACGTGCTGAAGCAAGTGCTGAACGCGTAGGAGACCTCTTTTTCGCGGAAGACGTCCGGTGGGCTGCTGCGACGAACCGAGAGACACCCTCGACGAGAGGGTTTACCGCTGGGAGTCCCGGAGGATGAGCGGTTCCATGGCGAGCGTCCGCTTCGCAACCGTAGCGATTCGCAACACGTAGGCGGTGAACAGCAGGAACGGAATTAGCGTCACAGTAAACGCACCCGCGACCACCCAGAGGACGTTCGCGAGGCCGAGCGTCGCGCCTGGAAACGACTCCCCGCCGACGAACGCGAGCATGATTCCCGCGACGGTGAGCGCGGGCACCGCGGCGTAGAGTATCAACTGCGAGAGGCTCACGAGCGCCCACTGGAAGTAGAGCGTCTTGATGTGTTCGCGGGCCGGACCGAACATCACCAGCGCGGTTCGGAGTTCGTCCAGCGCGGTTCGCTGGCCGTCGGTGAGGTTGTCGTACTCCTCGCGGATTCGTTCGACGTGGAACACCTTCCACGAGTAGTTGAAGTTGAGCGCGGCGGACAGCACCTCGAACGTGCCGAACTCCGCGCCGTCGAGTTGGTCCGTGACGGTGTCGGCGTTGCCCGTGATGCTGTCGGTGAGTTCCCCGACTTCCTCGCGGAGTTGGTCGTTTTCGCTTTCTTCGACCGCGTCTCGGAGTTCGTTGGCGCGCTTCTCGTTGAGTCGGACCAGTTCGGAGAGAAACGCCGACGGGTCGGAGGGCGTCGTCTTCCCCAGCAGTTCGCTGGCGTACGTCCGGTAGTCCATCGCGTCGCTCATGCGCTGGCGCTGGTCGCCCAGCGGTCCGGTCTCTTGGGACAGAACGAGCTGATTGATAGTCACTACGAGCGTCGTCCCCGTGATGACCGCGCCAATCATCGCCGAGAACATCGTCTCTATCACGTCGCCCGCGATAGCGGTCGAGCGGAACGTCGGGTAGATGAACGCGCTCGACACGACGAACGCGACGAAGACGAACGCGGCCAAGACGCCGGTCACGACGAGGCGATTCGATTCGAGCAGCAGTCGGAGTTTGAGACGGCTCTCGTCGGCCCGCTCGCGCATCGTGTTCGCGGTGCTGATTTCGCCATCGCCCCCGCTGTTTCCGTCGTTCGAGTCGCCGTGACGCTCACTCATCTTCGCGGTCGGTCGCCGACGCGGGGCGTTTGAGTACGAAGAACTTGGTGCCGCCGCCAACGTAATCGACGGTGTCGGCGAGTTCCCACCCCTCGCGACCGAGTTCGTTCAACTGGGATTTCGGGTCGGTCGCCTCCTTCATCGTGGAGTCTCGATTCGGCCGGAGCGTCTCGTACTCCCACTTCCGTGACGGCATACACGAGGAAGATGTTCCCGAGGACAATATGTATCGGGGCCGGAACTACTCTCTCCCACCGAAGAGCCAGCGCTTCGTTCGGGTCCACACCGGCGCGCGTCGCTTCCAACTCCCATCGAAGGGTATCACGGGTCTGGGAGCTAAAACCGCTCTCCCCGTTCCGCGGACTCCTACGCGTCCACTCCCAGCACGCGCTCGGCCGCCGCGCCCACCTCGCCGACCGATTCTTCGGGCGCGTACACCCCGAACCGCCACTGGGCGCGCGCCGCGGCGCGTAGCCCCTCGACCAGCGGCGACTCGTCGCCGAGTCGCCGCACCTCGTCGCCGACGACCACGCGAGTCGAGGACTCGGGCATGCTCGGTTCGCCGGGGGTATCGACCAGCACCGACTCGGGTGCGACCCCGGCTTTCGCCGCGATATCGCGCTCGAACCCCCGGACTGCGGCGTGGTCGGCCGTGACGACCGCCTCCGGCACCTCGCCGAGTTCGGACCACACCGCGCGCTTGTAGAGGTCGCGGCGTTCGAGTCGGCGGGCGGCGTCGGCGGTCGCCTCGCAGTCGCGAAGCGCGCTCAGCAGTCGGTCGTCGGTCATCCGGGCGAACTCCTCGGCTCGGATGGTAGTCGAATCCAGCAGGCGCTCGCCCGCGCGTTCGAGCATCGCGCCCGCGATGCGCGAGACGTGGTGGCGGTAGACGGTCGCGTTCATCAGCGCGCGAGCGACCAGCGTGCTCTCGGCGGTGTGGACGTTCCCCTCCGAGAGGACGAGGTCGCCGTCGCGGAATCGGAGCGCGGCGACGAGTCGCGAGTGGTCGATGGTGCCGTACGGAACGCCGGTGTGATGGGCGTCGCGCACGAGATAGTCCATCCGGTCCACGTCGAGTTCGCCCGCGACGAGCTGGCCGAGCTTCCCCTCACCGGCGACGAGGCTCGCGATTTCGCCGGGGTCGAGACCGTGGGATTCGAGGACCGCCGCGAGGGTCCCGTCGGCGAGCAGGTCGCCGACCTCGTCGTGGTGCTTGCCGAGTCGGCGCTCGATGATGCCCTCGGTCTGGTGGCCGTAGGGGCCGTGGCCCACGTCGTGGAGCAGGGCGGCGGCCCGGACCGCCTTCGCGCGCTGGCCTTCGATTCCGAGGTGGTCGAGCGCCTCGCGCGCGAGGTAATACACGCCGAGGCTGTGCTCGAACCGGGTGTGATTCGCCGAGGGGTAGACCAGCCGAACCGTGCTGAGCTGTTTGACGTGGCGCAACCGCTGGAGGGCGGGCGTGTCGAGCAGGTCGGCGGCGAGGTCGCAGACCGGGATGTGGTCGTGGACGCTGTCCTTGATGGCTTCCATGAGTTCGGTGTTGACTTACGGGTGACAAAAAGCGTGCGTCTCTCGGCGACGCCGAACGGCGTCGCCGAGAGACCGAACGGTGTGAAACGCCGGTGAATCAGCCGCCGGGAATCTGCCGGTGAATCAGCCGCCGGGAATCTGCCGGTGAACCGTCCGCCGAGAATCTGCCGGTGACACAAACCTCGGGTGGGACTGAAAGGGGCCGTCCGGTCGCGTTTACGTGGTCGTCTGACCGACCTCTATCTGGGCCGGGCGTGGCGGAGAGGCCCAGATATGTCGGTCAGCGACCGCGACCGGGCGGGGGCTTTCTGGCTGTTCCCCGGTACTGATTTTGTTGTTCGAAGCAGACGAAGCGTTCGACAGCATCACGGTGAACTTCGTCGAGAAACGCAGAAGCAAGCAACCACTTGAGCCAATAAAAACCGCATCTGCACCGCAAACGGACGAGATTCCGAGAGCGAACCACTCAAACCTCGCCAAATCGAACCGCCACCCATGCCTTACGCGGACAACGACGGCGTCTCGATTCACTACGAAGTCGCCGAATCCGACGCTCCCGACGCCGAGACGGTCGTCCTCCTCGCCGACGCGGGTCACGGCCCGTGGCTCTGGAGTTGGCAGTACCCCGCGCTCGCCGGTCACTACGACATCGTCGTTCCGAGCACGCGCGGCACGGGCGAGTCGGACGCCCCTGGTCGGTACTCCGTCGGAGAGATGACCGCCGACCTCGACGCCGTTCTCTCGGACTCCGGGGCGCGGACTGTCCACCTCGTCGGTGCGGGGATGGGCGGGATGGTCGCGCTCCGATATGCCCTCGACTACTCGCGCGCTCGGTCGCTGACCCTGCTCGGTACCTCGTCCGGCGGGCCGCGGGCCGAGGGCGTCCCCGCGGACGTGCGCGAGCGCCTGCTGGTCGGCGACGACTCCGATGCGCTTCGGGCCTCGCTCGAACCCGCGGCGAGCGAGGAACTGCTGGAGACCGACGACTTGGTCGAGCGCATCGTTGAGTGGCGACTCGCGGAGGACGCCGCGCTCGACGCTCAGAGGGGTCACTTCGACGCGATGGCGAACTTCGACGTGAGCGACCGTCTCTACGAAATCACGACCCCGGCGCTCGTGTTGCACGGCGAGGACGACCGCGTGATTCCGGTCGCGGACGGTCGCCTGCTGGCCGAGGGGCTTCCGAAGGGGGAGTTCCGGGCGTTCCCCGGCGAACACCTGTTTTTCGCGGAGCGCTCGAAGGAGGTCAACGACGCGCTGGTCGGCTTTCTGGAAGCCCACGCCGAGGACTGACCGCACTCCGGAGTGGCGACCGGCGGACGGACGGCGGAGAAAGGGCGGCGACTTCTGACCGCGGACGGACCGTTCAGCAGGTCGTGGTGTCGAGAGTCCAACCGGGGTCGCGACCCGTGCGCTCGATGTGCTCGGAGCGACACGCCGGGCAGTAGTCGGGCGTGGCGGCGACTCCTCGCGGGACGTAGACCGCACCGCCGCACTCGACGCACGCTTCGCCGACGATGGTGGCGCAGTCGGCACAGACGTTGAAGTCGTCGACCGTGAGGTCTCGCAGGGGTTCGAGTTGTTTATCCAAGATGTACTCGTCGATGACCGCCTGACAGTTTTGGCACGGTTGCATGTCGATCCACTCGGTACCATGTGATGGTGACACATAGACCTATCGCCGCCGTGGGATTTTGCCGCCCGGAAGATTCGTTCGTTCCCGACTGCAACAACGCCTACGTCTCGGCGCGTCGAACCCCGGCTATGACGCTCTCGCTCGAACGCCGGGCGGCGCTGTGGGGGGACCGACTCGCGGTCGCGGACGCCAGCGACGACCGCCGAATTAGCTACGCCGACCTCGACGCGCGGGCCGACACCTTCGCGGCCCGCCTCGACGCCCTCGGCGTCGAGGCGGGCGATTCGGTCGCGGTCGTCTCGCGGAATCGCGTCGAGGTGCTGGCGCTCCTGTTCGCGGCCCGTCGCCTCGGGGCCGCGCTCGCGCCGATTTCCCACCGACTCACGCCCAAGACGGTCGAGCGACCCCTCGATATCGTGGCCCCCGAAATCGTCGTCCACGAGCCAGCACAGCGCGACCTCGTTCGTGAAGTCGCCGACGACCGCGAATACACCTTCCAAGACCTCCGTCGTGGCGAGGAGACCGAGCAGTCCGACTACGACCGGGCCGACCCAGACCCGGAGCGCTCGCTTCTGTACCTCCACGCGAACGGGCGGGCCGACCGCGTGGTGGACCTGCCCGAGCGCGCGGTCGAGTGGAACTGCATCACCGCGATTGCGGCGTGGGGTCTCGGCAGGGACGACTGTGCGCCGACGCTCCTTCCGCTCTCGGACGCGGACGGACTCCACCGACTCGCGCTCCCCCTGCTCTACGTCGGCGGGCGGGTCGTCGTCCTCCGGGCGTTCGACCCCGCCGACGCGCTCGCGGTAATCGAAAATCGCGGCGCGACCGCGCTGTTCGCGGGTGCGACCGAGTACCGCGAACTGGTGGCCGACGAGTCGTTCGAATCGACGGAGTTCGACAGCGTTGAGTGGGTCGGCACGCGGTCGGTGCTCCCGACCGACGCGCGCGAGGCGCTCGCCGAGCGCGCGCCCGTGGTCCGGTCCTACGGCCGGGCCGAGACCGGGCCGAACAACCTCGTCGTCCCGGTCGAGCGCGCGGCTTCGGACGCCGACCGCGAATCCGACCCGGCCCTCGACCCCGACTGCGTGGGCCGGCCGTTCCCCGACTGCGAGGTTCGACTCGCGGAGTTCGCCGACTCCGGCCGCAGAGCGGCCGGAGTCGGCGAGAACGAGGCGGACAAGAGGGAGACGAACGAGAGCGACGTCGGCGAACTGGAGGTGCGCGGCCCCGTCACCGCACGCGGCTACGTCGGCGGCGAGGACTTCCCGGAGTGGGTCGCGACCGGCGACCTCGCGTACCGCGAGGGCGACGACTTCTACGTTCTCGGGCGGACGGCGGATGCGCTGGAGTCCGAGGAAAATCGCGTCCACCCCCGAACAGTCGAGCGCGCGCTGGAAGCCCACGACGGGATTCGGGAGGCCGGAGCGGTCGTCTCGGGCGACTCGCTCGCTGCGGTCGTCGGCGACGCCGACCCCGGCGAACTCCGGGCGTTCGTCGCCGACCGACTCCCGGACGCGGCCGTCCCCCGCGAAATCGTCGTCGTGGAGTCGCTCCCGCGTCGTCCGACCGGCGAACCCGACCGAGCGAAGATTCGACGGCAGGTCTCCGGTGAGGAGCGATTCGAGATGGAGTGAGTGTTAGCTAACGGGAGGGAATACAACCGATATTTCGAAAAAGCCGACAGTCACTCGTCTTCGTCGGAAGGACGACGACCCTTCGAAACTACTTGGCCGTCGAAAACGATTCGCGAGACTCGGTTTCGGCGTTCGTTTTCGTCGTTGTCGTCACCCATTGTGGCTCACGATACCTCCTACAGAGATAAATAGATTGGGATGATTGTGCTTCATTCGATTCGGAAATCAACTTCGTCAATCACTCGTTGTATCTGCGACGGGTATCCGGAAGCCAATGTGATGATGTACAAAGCAACGCTCGATGTACCAACCAACGAAACAGAAACCGCATCAACGAGACCATGATACACACCGAGTGCGAGGTACGTGACTGAGTAAATCAAAAGCAGTATCGTGGAAGTCGAATAGAACGAATTCAGGATTTCCGCCGACTGGTTCTTGCGAATCCATTTCGCATAGCTTTTTGATAGAATGAGGTTCAATTCTTTATCTACCAAGTCCTCTTCTAACATCGTAATGAGGTTTGGTTTACTCATTCCAGCACGAAGATCCGAAGCGGTGTAAGTGAGTCCAGCAGTCGCAGTGGACGATATTAAGAAGAGTATCCCCGTTCCGAGATACCTATTGAGGAGTGTATCGAAGGAAACCTTTGGGTTGTTTGCAGAGAAGGTGAGCGCTGAAAGGAGCAACCCTATTAGAAGCACGTTGATTCGGAGGATTCGAATCGCTTTCGTGTCGATGTCGTTGAGGTTCGCTACTTGAACGTCAAGGGTTCTTCGCGCTTCGGAGACCCCGGTTTCTAAAGATGAGGTGCCGTTTGGTTGGTACTGGATGCTAGCCAACTCTTGGGTCAATTTATGGTCGGTACCAGAGTCGAAAGAGAAAAACAAAAAAGTGCCTATCACGGCACCCCAAATCAGCACAGTCGCCTCGATATGATAGCCGTCGAAGACAGCAAATCCCACCAGTGGAGACAGGAAAACCAAAAGTAATAATGCATATATTTGCAGTCTACGAGTATACTCTCTCATAGCTGCAATTAATGCGACTATGCTTTTCACACTTTCGACTATATCGGTGATGCATCTTCCGAGTGATTACTGAACCAACGCAAGACCCAAGACTCCAGCGATTAGTTCCGATACCGGCAGAACTCCCCGCAGCGAAACCCCTTTTGTCCGAGAGGTGTTTCGTATCTCACGATGAGCAGACTTCGCATCGCGTTTCTCAACGCCGCACACGAGGGGGGCGACACCCGGCGGAACTTCCGGCGGGAACTCGACGCCGACCTCGTGGAGTTCGACGCGACCGGCGGCGAACTCCCCGACGGCCTCGACTTCGACGGGGTCGTGGTCTCGGGGTCGCGGTCGTCGGTCTACTGGGACGAAGAGTGGATAGCGCCGACCAAGGAGTGGGTCGGCGACGCCATCGACGCGGGCCTCCCGTATCTCGGAATCTGTTGGGGCCACCAGCTCCTCGCCGACGTTCTCGGCGGCGAGGTCGCCGACATGGGCGAGTACGAAATCGGCTACCGCGAGGTCGAACACACCGGCGACTCCGAGTTGTTCGACGGCGTTGACGACCGCTTCACCGCTTTCACCACCCACTCGGACGCGGTGGTCGAACTCCCGCCCGGCGCGGAGGAACTCGCGTCGAACGACTACTCGAACCACGGCTTCCGGAAGGGCCACGCCTTCGGCGTGCAGTTCCACCCCGAGTACGACATGGCGACTGCCGAGAAAGTCGCGAGCGGCAAGGACCTCCCGGACGAGCGCATCCAGCGCGTCCTCGACGGTATCGACGACGAGAACTACGCGAAAGCGTGCGAGGCGAAGATAGTCTTCGAGAACTTCGTGGCGTACGCCCGCGAGGTTCGGGACGCCGAGACGCCCGACGCGACTCCCGCGTGACTGCGGGGTAGACCCACACCCCGCTCCCGTCTCTCGATTCTCTTCGAAGGGATATTTAAATACCATGACTGGTGAACCATCAAGCACACCCCCGTTCGCGGCGTATCATCGGAAAATGAACAACGAAATCGCAGACGGGGGCGGGAACGCGAACGCCGACCGGACGGCGTCGCCGCGCCAACCGGACATCGACGTTCCGCCGCTGCCCCAGGACAACGTCTTCGACGCGCTGGCGTCGAGGCGGAGTCGGTACGTCCTCACGTTCCTGCGAGAGGCCGACGACCCCGTGGCGCTCGACGACCTCGTCGAAACCGTCGCGACGTGGGAGACCGGCAAGCCCATCGACCTCGTCTCCGAGGACCACCGCAAGCGGGTGTTCACCTCGCTGTGTCACTCCCAACTCCCGAAACTGTCGATGATGGGATTGGTGGAGTACGACGACCAGGACGACGTGGTGATGCGCGGCCCGCACGCCGAGCAGGCCGACGCGTACCTCGACATCGCGGCCGAGCGCGACGACAACGTCGAACTGTGAGCTGACGCGCCCGATTTTCGGCCGATACACCGGCAATCCATCGGGGAAGTAGGAGCGCTTTTCACGGTTGGAACCACAGGTCTTGGCATGCTCGACTACGTCTCACTGGAGGAGGACCTCGACGAGGAGGAGCGACTGATTCGGGACACGGCCCGGCGCTTCGTCGAAGAGCAGTTCAAGCCCGACGTCGGCGACCACTGGATAGACGGCACCTTCCCGACCGAACTCATCCCCGAGATGGGCGAACTCGGCTTCTACGCGCCGAATCTGGAGGGCTACGGCTCGCCGAACGTGAGCGAGACGGCCTACGGCCTGCTGATGCAGGAACTCGAAGCGGGCGACTCCGGCCTGCGCTCGATGGCGAGCGTGCAGGGCGCGCTCGTGATGTACCCCATCCACGCCTACGGTTCCGAGGAGCAGAAAGAACGCTGGCTTCCCGGACTCGGCACGGGCGAACTCGTGGGCTGTTTCGGTCTCACGGAACCCGAACACGGTTCGAACCCCTCGGGGATGGAGACCCACGCCGAGAAGGAAGGCGACGAGTACGTCCTCAACGGCTCGAAGACGTGGATTACGAACTCCCCCATCTCGGACGTGGCGGTCGTGTGGGCGCGCGACCGGTCGGCCGAGGACAATCCGGTCCGGGGCTTCCTCGTGGAAACTGACAAAGACGGCGTGAGCACCAACAAAATCGACGAGAAGCTGTCGCTTCGCGCGTCCATCACGGGCGAAATCGGCCTGAACAACGTCTACGTCTCGGAGGCGGACGTGCTTCCGGGCGTCGAGGGCATGAAGGGACCGCTGTCGTGTCTGACTCAAGCCCGGTACGGCATCGCGTGGGGCGCAATCGGCGCGGCCCGCGACAGCTTCGAGGTCGCCCGCGAGTACGCCACCGAGCGCGACCAGTTCGGCGGTCCCATCGCGCGCTTCCAGATTCAACAGCAGAAGCTCGCGGAGATGGCGACCCAAATCACGACGAGTCAGCTTCTTGCCTACCGACTCGCCGAACTCAAGGAACGCGGCGACCTCCGACCCCAGCACGTCTCGATGGCCAAGCGCAACAACGTCCGGATGGCCCGCGACCAGTCGAGAATCGCCCGCGAGATTCTCGGCGGCAACGGCATCACCGCCGACTACTCGCCGATGCGTCACATGGCGAACATCGAGACGGTGTACACCTACGAGGGCACCCACGACATCCACACCCTGATTCTCGGGCAGGACCTGACTGGCATTGCGGCTTACGAGTGACGCGAAAGCGGCACGAGTCACATCGGAATGCCAGTCAGCAACCGGCATTGCGGCTTACGAGTGAGCTAACGCCGATTTTCGATTGAGAGTTTTAACACGATTTTCCACGGGCTACACTTGGTTAGACTAGCCACCGGCGCGCGCTGGCGCGGTCCGTGGTTTGGACCGCGCCCAAAGCGCGCGAGGGATGAGCATCGCAGGCGACGAGCGAAGCGAGGAGTCGAGAAGCGCAGTCGGTTGGGGAGGCGTGTGGCCGTCGCGGTTGCGGTGCTGTGCGGTGGTGGTGCGGTCCTCATAGGTACCGGGAGTCGCTAGTCACGGCCGAGGAAAATGCCCAGAAGTTCACGAAAGTAGCGGTTAGCTTTAGGCCGAGAACACTCACATACCAAAACACATCTGATAACGAATTTTTACGGAGTAGGAGGCGACCCATCCCACGCCCCCCTATCGGTAAAGAAGTTCAGCATCGCGAACTTCAGCTTCTCGGGCCCGATGTCTATCATCTCGGCGCGCTCCTCGGGCGGGAACGTCTCGCGGACGCTGTACTTGCGCATCTTGCGCTCGCCCAATTGGGTGTAGCGTTTGTCCACGAGCACCCGCACGCCGAAGTCCTCTGGCGACCGAATCACCCGCCCCAACGCTTGGCGGGTCTTCCGAATCGTCGGAATCTCGACGGCGTACTCCCACCCCGAATCGCGACCCGACCGGTCGGCGAAGGTGCGGTCGTAGGCCTCTTGGACCGCCTCCATTCGGTCGCTGAGGTGGGGATAGGGAACCCCGACCACGACCACCGTCCGGGCGTCGTCGCCGTCGAAGCTGACGCCCTCGGCGAGAGTACCCCACAGCGAGGTGAAGAGGGCGGCGTTCTCGTCGGTCACGAACCGCTGGCGGAGGTCCTCGACTGAGGTTCCGGGTTCGTCGCGGTAGAGGGTCGCGTCCCTGCTCCCGAACTCCCGATTGAGTCGGTCGTAGTAGCGCTCGGCCTCGGCGTAACTCGGGAAGAAGAGCAGGGTGTTCCCGGCGGTGAACTCCACGGCGTCCCGGAGGACGCCCGCGATGGCGTCCTGGGTCTCGGGGTTGCCGCGCTCGCTCGAAAACAGCGCGGGCGACTCGACCGCGAACGTCCGGCGGTTCTCCTCGGGGAACTGAAGCCCGTAGGCTATCGAGACCGGGTCTTCGAGACCCAGCACGTCCGAGAGCACGTCGAATGGCCGGAGGGTCGCGCTCATCAGGACGGTGGCGTACACTTCGCCGAAGAGGTCGGCCGTTACCTCGCGGGGGATGCAGGTGTAGAGTTCGGCCCGGCCGTACACCTGGTCGGTCGCCTCGTCGCGTCGGACCGCGACCACTGGGTACTGGCCCAACTCCGTTCCCTCGGCCATGAACGACTGAACGAAGTTCGCGGCCTGCAGGGTCTGGCACTCCTGGCGCGTGGTCGCCTCGCCGTTCTTGTACGCCTCCTCGTACCGGTCGTCGAGTTCCTTGCCGAGGTGGACCGCGAGGTCGAGTTCGGTGTCGATTCCCTTCCCGGTGTACTGCTGGAGGAAATTCAGCGTGAGGTCGTCGCGCTTATCGTCGTTCGAGATGGACACGTCCTCCCAGTTGTCGCCCACCTTCTCCCTATCGCCGAATCCGAACGCGTCCTCGTAGGTCTCTTCGAGCGCGCGCCGGAACGCCGCGATGACGTTGTACGCGGGTTCGGCCCGCGCGTCGTCCGAATCCTGGAGTTCGTCGAGCGCCGAGTCGAGGGTGTTCTCGGTCAGCGTTCGACTCGCGTGTTCGCGGGCGGTGCCCTCGATGTTGTGCGCCTCGTCGAAGATGGCGATTACGTCCTCGGGGTCCCGGCCCAGCCACCGGAAGAACTGCTCGCGTATCATCGGGTCGAGGAGGTGGTGGTAGTTGCACACGACGAGGTCCACGCCCTCCATGCCGTCCTTGAGGAGTTCGTAGCCACAGAGCATCTGCTCTTCCGCAAAATCGTAGATGTCGTCGGGCGTGCGCACGTCGTCGTAGAGCCACGAGTAGAACTCGTCGTTGTCGCCCGCGAGGTTGTTGTAGTAGTACTCGCAGGTGTTCTGGTCTTCGAGGCTCTCGACGGTCTCCTGGACCGAATCGAGTTCGTCCATCACCGCGCTCCGGGCGTCCATCGCGCGGTCGTCGCCCTCCTGTCCGGCTTCGAGCAGTTCCTGTTGGCGCTGTTCGAGTTCTCGCAAATCTCGCTCGGCGTCCACGACCTCGTACGTGTTGTCCCGGAGGACCTGACACTCCTCGAAGCCCACGTCGATGTGACACATCGACCCCTTGCCGCGGAACACGACCGCGCGAATCGACTCCTCTTGGGTAATCTCGCGGGCTTCCGCCACGAACTGGCGCATCTGCTGGTGGACGTTGGTCGTGATGACTACCGTCTTGTCCTCCTCGCGGGCGTACTCCAGCGCGGGCGCGAGCGACGAGAGGGTCTTGCCCGTGCCGCAGGCTCCCTCGAAAAGTACGTCCTGGCCGCGCGCGAAGGCGTTGTAGATGCGGTCCATCGCCTCGCGCTGATTGTCGTACGGTTCCTCGTACGGGAAGAACCGCATGTGCCCGTTCGTCTCTGCCACGGCAGGGAGTTTGCCCGGCTTGACGTTTAAAGTCTCGCTCTGGAGTGGAAGTGCAGGCGACCGGAAATCGGCTACACCTCAGGCTCGACGTACACCTTGAAGATGGTCTCGTCGGCCTCCATCATCGCGCTCTCCAACGCGGTAATCCGGTCGTCCATCTCCTCGGTCGGAATCCCGTTCTCGAAGGCGATGTCGGCCGCGACCATCACCTGCTCCGGGCCGAAGTAGACTGTTCGGAGGTCCACGATTTTCTCGACGCCTTCCCACTCCTCGACGATGTTGCGGAGTTTTCGCTCCTCTGACTTCGGCAGGCTCTCGCCGAGCAGGAGGCGCTTGTTCTCCCACGCGAGCGCCAAGGCGAAGCCCATCAGCATGATGCCGATGAGGAGGGCGGAGACGGCGTCGTACAGCTGATTCCCGGTGACTCTGGAGAGGTAGATGCCGAACAGCGCGATGCCCGCGCCGACCAGCGCGATGGTGTCCTCGGTGAACGCCGTGA
Source organism: Halorussus amylolyticus (assembly GCF_004143485.2). Classification (GTDB taxonomy): domain Archaea; phylum Halobacteriota; class Halobacteria; order Halobacteriales; family Haladaptataceae; genus Halorussus; species Halorussus amylolyticus. Next base: position 116,461 of record NZ_ML974131.1, read on the forward strand.
GGGTCGTCACGTTGCTCGTCTTCGAGAACGCCTCGCGCAGGCCGCTCCACTGGTGTTGTTCGATGTCGACTTTCATCCCGGCCCACGCCTTCTTCAGTGCATAGGTCTCGAACGCTATCGCGCCGAGCAGGACGACGTAGTTGACGTACACCGGGTCGAACGGGCCGATGCCGAGGAGTTCGACCGGCTGGCCGCCACCGCCGTGTCCGGGGTGCATGATGGCGTTGTAACCGTGCTTCGCGGACTCCCACCCGGCGATGCCGAACAGCAGGACGCTCACCAGAAAGCTGTAGAAGAACTCGGCCTTGCCGTAGCCGAACGGATGCCCGCGACTCGCGTCCTGATTGCTGTACCGGATGCCGATGAGCAGGAACACCTGATTGCCGGTGTCCGAAATCGAGTGGTACGTCTCCGAGAGCATCGCGGCGCTCCCGGTCAGCAGAAATCCGAAGAACTTCAGCACGGCTATCGCGCCGTTGGCGAACAGTGCGGCGAGGACGACAGACTTGCTCTCGGCCATTGGTCCCTCTTCTCGGCCACCCGATAAGAAAGTGGTCGTATTCGTAACACTCAGGCCGAAACCGTTCCAACCTCGGGACGATGATTACCATCCTCTCGGACACGCACAGTCGGTCGGGCCACGAACTCCGGGGACGAGCGGCGGAGGCGGTCGAAGAAGCCGACCTCGTGGTCCACGCCGGGGACTTCCTGAACGAGACCGCGCTCGACGCGTTCGAGTCGGTCAGCGACCGTCTCCACGGCGTCTACGGCAACAACGCCACGCCGGGCGTCCGCGACCGCCTGCCGCCCGAGCGCACCTTCGACGCCGAGGGGTTCCGATTCGTCCTGACCCACGGTGACGACCGGAGTGCGACCGGCCTGTCGCTCCTCGGCCGCCAGCAGGCCGCCGACGTGGTGGTGTTCGGCCACTCGCACCGCCACGCGGTCAGCGACGCTGGCGAGGTCCTGCTACTGAATCCCGGCAGTCACGCTCAACCGCGAGGTGGCCTGCCGACGCACATCGAACTTCACCCCCGAGAGGGCGGTCTCGACGGCGAGATTCGACACCGCGACGGCTCGGTCCTCGAAGAATTTCGGGTCGAACACCGGTGACCGAGTCGGATGGGGGTCCGAAGCGTGGGGAACCGGGGAAGGTGGGGGCCGAAGCAGGGGAACCGGGGCAGGTGGGGGCCGCAGGTGGGGGCCGAAGCAGGGGAACCGAGTCGGGCGGAGGGCCGAAGCGGGGGGTCCACCTCCATCTATGCGTGACCGCACCAAGTACTTCCCGTAAGCTCAAAAATCCGTTTTAGTTATCGGCCCGGTCGGGGGGGGGGGGGGGGCCCCCCCCCCCCCCCCCCCCCCCCAACAAACACCCAAAGGGGGGTGAACGCCGCGA
>NZ_ML974131.1:117866-335738 GCF_004143485.2 Halorussus amylolyticus
CTCCCCTTAAGCACAAAATTCCTGTTTCTTTATCGGCCCGGGCGGGGTTCCGCTCGCCCGCCCGGGCGAGCGAACCCCCACACGATGCCCGAATAGGTCTCAGTTCCCGCGATTCGCGTAGTACCACCACGCGAATCCGAGCGCGAGGACGAGCGCGCCGCCAGCGAAAAAGAGGACGCCCGGCGGAATCGCGTTGCTCGCGGCCTCGGCGGTCTGCTGGGCGGTGTCGGCCGACTGGACGCCCAGTTCTCCCGAGGTGTCCGAGGTTTCTGCGTCGCCGCCGGTCTGGCCGACGAACGGGAGTCCGTCGCCGAACGCGAGCTGAATCGCGAGGCTCAGGACGCCGAGCGCGCCGAACGCGCCGATGAGTCGCGAGAGCGCCGCCTTCAGGCCGGTGGTCTTCTCCTCGTTTCCGGCGAACACGACCAACGGCTGGTCGGTCGGCGCGTACACCTTCATCTCGCGACCCTTCTCCGAGTAGATGGTGTCTACGACCTGAATCACGTCGGCGTCCTCCAGTTTCCCGAGGTGGTACTGGGCGTTCTGGAGCGAGGTGTCTACCGACTCTGCGAGCGCGGAGGGGGTCGCGGGGTCGTCGTGGAGCGCGGCCAGCAGTTCCCGTGCGGTCGAGGACGAGAGTGCACCGAGCAGGTCGTCGGCGTCGTCACTATCGACGCCGATGACCCGCGGTTCCGCGGTCTGAGGCGCGGTCGCGTCGGAGGTGGAGGGCAGGAGGTCAGCCATGTGTCGGCGTATTCATGCCCGTAGTATGAATGTTTTCACCTTTCTGTCGGTCGGAGTTCAGATACGTCACGCCGGGCGCGACGAGCGCCGGGGTCGCGAACCGAACGCTTCACTCGTGGGTGCGTCGAAACGAATTTGGTCGCGCGACCGAATCACACGCGTATGGAGTTCATCTACAACAACCCGCTCGTGGTCGCGTTCGTGGCCCTCCTGCTCGGGTTCGTGCTGTTCATGTATCTGTTCATTCGCCGAACCGTCACCGGGTTCCGCGAGGGCGTCGAGGGAGGGCGGCAGTAGACCGAACCGAGGTCGAGAGACCGGCGTTCGGGTGCGGCCGAGTTAGCTCTCGACCGCTTCGCCCACGCGCTCGGCCGCCGCTACCACATCCTCGTGGTCCACGTCCCAGTGAGTGCAGAAACGCGCGACGTGAGTGTCGAACGGCGTTCCGAGAACACCAGCATCTTCGCAGGCGTCGAGGAAGCCGTCGGCGGTGAGGTCCGCGCCCTCGGTGTTCACGAGGACGATGTTCGTCTCGGGGTCCTGCACGTCGAGCCCTTCGATTTCGGCGAGTCGCTCGGCGAGGGTGCGGGCGTTGTCGTGGTCGTCGGCGAGTCGCTCGACGTTTTCGAGCGCGAGCAGGCCGGGCGCGGCGATGACTCCGGCCTGGCGCATCCCGCCGCCGAACAGTTTTCGGACGCGCCGGGCGCGAGCGATGAACTCCTCGCTTCCCGCGACCATCGACCCGACCGGCGCACCGAGGCCCTTCGAGAGACAGAACATCACCGAATCGACGTTCTCGACCATCCGGGCCGGAGACACGTCGTGAGCGACCGCGGCGTTGCAGACTCGCGCGCCGTCGAGGTGGACCGGAACCCCGTCGTCGTGGGCCGCCTCGGCGGCGGCGTCGATTTTCTCGGGCGAGATGGCGACTCCGCCCTTGCTGTTGTGGCTGTTTTCGAGCGAGAGGAGACCCGTACCGGGTCGGTGGAGGTCCTCCTCGACGAAGCCGTCGCGGACCTGCTCGGGCGTCGGAATCCCGCGCGCGCCGCCGTCGAGGGTCCGAACTTGGAGGTTCGAGAGTTGGGCGAGACCGCCGAGTTCCCACTTGATGACGTGGCTCTCGCGCTCGACCAGAATCTCCTGCCCGCGGTCGGTGTGGGTCCGAACCGCTATCTGATTGCCCATCGTGCCGGTCGGCACGTAGAGGGCGTCTTCCATCCCCACGAGGTCGGCGGCACGGGCTTCGAGTTCGTTGACGGTCGGGTCCTCGCCGTACACGTCGTCGCCGACTTCGGCGTCCCCGGCGGCCTCGCGCATCGCGTCGTCGGGCGTGGTCACGGTGTCGCTCCGTAGGTCTATCATGGCCGTCCCTTGCGCGCGCCGCGTGAAATACTCCGTGATGCCTGCAAACGCCGCGACTTCGCCCGTCGATTCGAGACCGAAAGCGGTTTGCCCCCATCGGCAACACTTGCCAGCATGGACTCTCGAATCCGCGAACACGCCGAGATTCTCGTCGACCACTCCGCCGAAATCGAGGCGGGCGACAACGTCGTCGTCAGCGCCTCGTCGGCGGCCGAACCGCTGACGCTCGCGCTCTGTGAAGTCATCGGCGAGCGCGGCGCGTTCCCCTTCCACGTCTCGTACCGAACCGACCGGACTCGCGCGGCGTTCCTCCGAGGAATCGAATCCGACGCCCTCGACCTGCCCGACCACGAACTCGCGCTGGTCGAGGCCTCCGACGTGTGGATTCACGTCCGAGCAGACCACAACGTCGCGGACATCGCTGGCGTCTCGGGCGAGACGATGTCGGCGTTCCGGAAGGCCCACGCCCCCGTCCGCGAGGAAATCCTCGACACGACGTGGGTGCTGACCCAGTTCCCCGCGCCCGCGAACGCCCAGAACGCCGAGATGAGCACCGAGGAGTACGAGGACTTCGTCTGGTCGGCCATCGGCAAGGACTGGCAGGCCCAGTACGAACACCAACAACAGATGGTCGAAATCCTCGACGCGGGCGAGGAGGTCCACATCCGGAGCGGCGACACCACCGACCTCACGATGAGCATCGAGGGGATGACCACCATCAACGACCGCGGGAAGAACAACCTCCCCGGCGGTGAGGTGTTCACCGCGCCCGTCGCGGATTCGGTCGAGGGCGAGGTGCTGTTCGACAAGCCGTTGGTCCATCAGGGCCACGAGGTCGAGGACGCCTACCTCCGATTCGAGGGCGGCGAGGTGGTCGAACACGCCGCCGCCAAGAACGAGGACGTGCTGACCGACGTGCTGAACACCGACGACGGCGCGCGCCGACTCGGCGAACTCGGCATCGGGATGAACCGCGACATCGACCGCTTCACCTACAACATGCTGTTCGATGAGAAGATGGGCGACACGGTCCACCTTGCGGTCGGCCGGGCCTACGACGAGTGTCTGCCCGAGGGCGAGTCGGGCAACGACTCGGCGGTCCACGTCGATATGATTGTGGACATGGCCGAGGACTCGGTCATCGAAGTCGATGGGGAAGTGGTACAGCGAAACGGTACCTTCCGATTCGAGGACGGTTTCGAGGGCTGAGCGGTCGTTTCTGGTCCGGATTTTGCGAGGAGGCGGGCGCGACCGAGCGAAGCGAGGGAGGGGACCGTCGCCGACGTAAAAAGGTGGTCGTGTGCATTCCCCTTCGAGGACGCCGATTCGTCTTCCGGTTCGCAGTTCTCCCCCGAATTCGTCCACTATTTTACACGGCACTTTAAGTAGTCGGGTGAGAGACAGATGTTCCGTGACGAAGGTCTCGTGTCCCGATTGCGGACGTAGCATCGCGATGCACGAACTCGAAACGCGGACCGTAGCGCACCAGAACGACTTTCGGACGAGCTATCGGTGTCCGTTCTGTCGGTTCGGCATCGACGACATCGGCGAACTGCTCTGACTCAGGGGGTGAGTCGGTCCCGGAGCGCGCCGAGCCACCGCGTCAGTAGCGCGGCCCGAACTCGGTGGGGGTCGGCCCGGCGGGCGGACCATTCGCCGAGCGTGGCGTGTTCGTCGCGCGCCCAACTGAGCGTGGCGGTGGTGAATCGGTAGCGGGAGTCCGGAGGGCTGGACATGGGCGGGCCGTCCCACGGGCGGACGGTAAGCTTTCTGATTTCGGAAGAAGCGAACCTCACGCCGTTCGTGCGTCTCGTATTTCCACCGAGCGTACCAGCGTCTGTACCGCGAGCGAACGTATGTGAGCGAGCGGGCCGAGGAACCTTCGAACGAGCGGCGAGGCGACGAAGTCGCCTCGGTCGCGAGAGAGGAGGTGACGCTGGCTTTTGATCAACCTTTTGCCAGCGAGGAGCGCCTTCGGCGCGACGAGCGCAGGAAAAGGTTGACGGGCACGATGGGATTCGAACTACGTCGAGACGTTCCGACTCGCTTCGCTCGTGGGCGTGCGACTCGCCTACTTCGAATCCCACGAGCGACTCGCTTCGCCGCTCGCGGTGTGGCGAGCAGATGAACTGCTCGCCGATTGCTCGCGGCAGAATCAGCGGGCACGATGGGATTCGAACCGGAGCAAGACGGTCGGGGCGTGCGGCGCTTGCTCGCGGTTTCACCGCTCGCTTGTCGAGGCGCTTCGCGCCTCGCACCGGCCGTTCCGGGCATGCGACTTGCAGGGTTCGAATCCCCTTTCGCGCCGGTTCACTCGTCGCTCTGCGACTCGTTGCACGGGCACGATGGGATTCGAACCCACGACCGTCGGATGTCTTCCCCGTTCGGAGCGAACCGACCGGGATAGAAGTCCGACGCTCTATCCAGACTGAGCTACGTGCCCTCGACCACACCTAAACCCCTCGGTGCCAAAAGAGCTTAGGTTTCGAGACCACTCGCATGCTCCGAGGAACACAGCGCTTAAGCGCGCTTCGCCAGTATCCAAACCCAATGAGAGTAATCGGAACCGTGGGGCTACCGGGGAGCGGCAAAGGCGAAGCCGCCTCGGTCGCCGAGGAACTCGGGATTCCGGTCGTGACGATGGGCGATGTCATCCGCCAGGAGTGCCGAGACCGGGGTCTCGACCCCGCCGAGCACCACGGCGAAATCGCGTCGGCGCTCCGCGAGGAGAACGGTTTGGACGCCATCGCACAGCGGTCGCTTCCCGTCATCGAGGAGGCGCTCGAAGACAGCGACACCGTGCTGGTGGACGGCATCCGAGCGGGCGTGGAAGTCGAGCGGTTCGAGGAGGCGTTCGGCGACTCGTTCTCGCTGGTCAGCATCGAAGCGCCGTTCGAGGTTCGAGCCGAGCGCGTCTCCGAACGCGGTCGGGACAGCACCGACGACAGCGAATCGCTCCGCGAGCGCGACGAGCGCGAGCGCGGATTCGGCATGGACGCCGCCATCGAACGCGCGGACGCGACGATTCGAAACACGGGCACGCTCGCGGCGTTCCACGAGAAGATTCGCGCGCTCCTGACCGAGGGCGTCGAGGCGCTCGAACGGGTGGAGACCGCATGATTTACAGCATCGACGTTCAGATTACCGCGCCGGTCGAGGACACCGAACTCGGCGACAGAGTCGCCGACGCCGTCACGAACATCTTCCCCGGCGCGGAGGTCGAGGAGCGCCATGGTGAACTCCTCGCGGAAGCCCACTCGCTCGACCACCTCTCGGAACTCCTCCACCGGCAGGAGATTCTCGACACCGCGCGCGGCGAGTTCTTCGAGAACCGCCGGGGCGACACCTTCTCGTTCGACCTCAAAAAGCAGGCCGCGTTTCAGGGCGTGGTCAACTTCGCAGTCGGCGCGCCCGACGAACTCGGCGACATCCACGTCCGGGTCCGCGTCGAAGAGCCGACTGTCGAGGAGTTCGTGGATTTCGTCGCGCCGCCCACCGAGGAGGGCAAACCGATTATGGACGACGAATCGTAGCGACCGTCTCCGATTTCACAGCGACCGTAGCTCCGCACCGAGTTCGTCCAGCGCCTCGTCCGCCGCAGTCACCGCCTCGCTCGTGCTGAGGAAGCCGTGGGGCATCTCGGGGTAGTGGTCGTGGCGAACCTCGACGCCAGCCTCGACGAGTCGCTCGGCATAGGCGATACCCTCGTCGCGCAGGGGGTCGAACCCGGCCGTGAGCACCGTCGCCGGAGCGACTCCCGAGAGGTCCGGCATGCGGAGCGGGGACGCGTAGGGGTTCGCGCCGTCCACTTCGCTCCGAAGGTACTGGTCCCAGAACCACTCCATGTCGGCGCGCGTCAGGAGCGGCCCGTCGGCGTTCTCGGCGTACGAGTCGGTGTCGAAGGCGTGGTCCGTAATCGGGTAGAACAGGAACTGGCGGTCGAGGTCCAATTCCTCGGTTCGCGCCCGGAGCGCGGTCGCGGCCGCCAGATTTCCGCCCGCGCTGGTGCCGCCAACGGCGAGTCGGCCGGGGTCGCCCCCGAACGCCTGAGCGTTTTCCGCGACCCACCGGAGCGCGGTGACGGCGTCGTCGAGTGCGGCCGGGAAGGGATGTTCGGGCGCGAGTCGGTAGTCCACGGAGACGACCGCACACTCGCCCCTCCGCGCGAGTCGCCGACACACGCCGTCGATGGAGTCGAGCGTGCCGAGGACCCACCCGCCGCCGTGGTAGTAGACGAGGACTGGGACCGGATTCTCGGCGAAATCGTCGGTGCCCTCGGCGTCACTGTGGCGATAGATTCGGAGGGGAAGACTCCCGCCAGGTCCCGGAATCGAGAGGTCGCGGACGAAATTCACGTCGGGCGGGTCGCCCCCGGAGAACACGTCGTCCTCGACGCGTCGGGCCGAATCGACGGACATGGCCGACCACTCCGGAACGCCCTGGGCTTCGATTTGCTCGATGACGGCGACCACCTCGGAGTCGAGTTCGGTTCGCAACGGCTCGGTCATGCGTCGGCGTAGGAAGCCGAGCGTGAAAGCTGTGGTCGTCTCGGACGGCTGTGGTCGTGTCGGGACGCGCTGCTGCGAACTCGTCTCGTTCGTGCTCGACTGGACGGACTCGCCGACGGAAGACCAAAGTACCATGACACCGTATACCACGATATGGGCGTGTGGGGATGGATAGTCCTCTGCGTGCTGCTGTTCACGCTCCTCCAGTTGTTCGTCTACCGGTATCTGCACGGCGACGGTGACGGCGCGCTGACTCGGTCCACGCTACCGAACGGCGAACTCGCGACGGTCGAGGAGTTCGCCGAGTTCGACGACTCGCGTCGGAGCGGCGACCCCTCGGTCGTGATGTGCCCGCAGTGTGGCATCGAGAACGAGACCGGCTACACCTACTGTCGCAACTGCGTGAATCCGATGACTCCGCGGTGACTCGCACGCGGAAGCACGGCTTTTTGGCGTCGAACCACCGAGAGAGGGTATGGCCCGCGCCGTCGCAATCAACGTGGGAGCCAACACGAACGCGCCGGGGGTCAGAGGTCCGATTCGCCCCGACGGTTCGTTCGAGTTCGTTCCCATCCCCGAGACCGAACCGATACGCGACTCGGCCGACGTGCCGACGTACGCCGATTTGGACCTCGACACCGAAATTCCCGCGAGCGCTGTCGAGTCGCCGGTCCACCTCGACCCCGAGTTCGCGGAGTATCCCGAGTGCGAGGCGTACACCTACGGCGACCCGCACGGCGTGAAAGCCCGACCGCTGCTGGAGTTGGAGGCGGGCGACTACGCGCTGTTCTACGCCACCCTGACGACTCACGGGGAACCCGAGAAGCCGTGGATTTCGCCCGACTGGGGCGCGTACCTCGTCGGCCAGTTCCGCCTCGCACGCGACCCCGTGGCGGGTTCGGAGTACGCGAGCTTATCCGAGGACGCTCGCTCGGCGTTCGAGACCAACGCCCACTGCAAGCGCGCGGCGTTCGACGCCGCGGTGTTGCTGTCGGGTGACGAAGCGGAGTCGGGTCTCTACGAAACTGCGGTTCCGCTGAGTGCCGCCGAGAAGGGGTCCGAGGCTAATTGGGTCGTGACTGAACTGTCGAGTGACTCGGGGAAGGGTCCGTGGTGGCGGCGGCCGATGAAGTTCGGTGAGGTGGAAACTGACGAGGTGTTGGGATTGGTGGACGGTGGGTACGAACTACCGCAATAATCGCTCTCGTGCGATTTGAAAGTGTAGCAGGATGCGCCGACCGGGAGTCGAACCCGGGCTATGAGCTTGGGAAGCACCTCGTGTCACACGTGCGAAATTTCCTGTCACCCACCCCGCAAACCATCATCCTTCCAGCAACTTTTCACACGCAACCTCCCCAACATCGCCGTTCCGTCTGGCATTCTCCCGTGTTGGCGGTTCCGAGCTCCTCGGCTCGTAGTACTATCCCCGATTTTATAAAGACCCGCGCCGTGAACTCCCAGCTTATTCGCTCAAGCCGAGTTCATTTGCAGCGATCGATCTCTGATTTGAAGCCAGAATCTTAGACAAATCCCGGATTTTCCTGTTACCAGACTATATTGTTCTGTATGGCGCCATTTTCCACCGAAATAATTGAAGTAGGTGCTAGGTCGAAGATGGCTACTGTACCGGCGGAGACTCCCTACTCGTGGAAATTGCGTTCCGAGATTCTACGAAAAAATACCGGCTGAATAAGCTCCCACCTTATCCACGGGGGTATAATCGGTTGCGTTCTCAGCCCAACTCGAAGATGGCTACGGCGTTGGTGTCGCTTCTACAAGCGATTACTGAGTGAGAACGGGTTGCTTGATAAGGAGACGGAGTGGGCTCTGAATCAAGTCCGCGACGTCCGGGGTGACTTTGTCCACGAATCGATTGAACTATTCGGAACGGATGATCCAGAGGAGGTGCTTCAGATGACAGACAGATGTGTTACCTAAATTGAAGATGTGGATAATCAGCTTCACACCCACCTCGACAAACACCAGATCTATCACTTATTGATTGAGAAACGAAGAGAGCGACGATAGAATAGTTATCACCATCTAACGGAACCTATTCGGGTTTTATCAAGATGCGGCGACCAGTCCCCGACAATTCCATATGCCTCAAGAAGTTCTTGGTACCGCTTTCGAATAGTGGCATCACTTACTTCACTTACATTAGATATCTCACTTTGCGTTCTTTTACGATTTGTCAGAAGAGAAGCTGCATAAACTGCTCCTGCGGCAACACCACTAGGAGATCTTCCAGATAGCAAGCCTTGTTCCGCGCTACAGTCAATCAACTTCTCTGCTTTCACTAGAACTACAACCGAGAGATCCAATTCAAAGCATATTTCCTTGGCCATAGGCTTTGGATCGTTGATCTCCATCCGCATAATACTCGTTCACACAGCACTATCAAGTTTAATTTCTATTTGTCCATTCTTTTCTTTAGCCCTCGTTAGCTGCCGTATCGATATTTACTAAGAAGTGTTCCAGAGAAATCCCCAGGAATTATAATTGTATTTATATTTTTGATTCTCAGTAGTCCCAAGGGTTCCGATGCAGCCATTACTCTTCACTACCTATCCACCATACATATTAAATATCCCTAGTTGTTTCTATCGTAACCATTTAATCTACCAGCTGATTTTCCAATGGCATTGCACCTGAGACAAAAACGAGTATCACCCTAACGACTATTTAGGTCCTGGAATATGGATGCAGATGGTAGAGTATAAATAATGGTGCGGGTTCTGCACACAGCCGACGTCCATCTGGCACCTGACGCCGACGAGCGAGAGGCAGCGTTGGACACAGTTCTCTCACGAGCAGACGCCAAAGACGTTGATCTGGTCGCGATTGGCGGGGATCTGTTCGATAGCGAGGGTGCGGCTGAACAACTCAGAGAGACGCTCCGGGAACTGTTTTCTGACCGCCTGTATCCCATCTTGACCATTCCAGGGAATCACGACGCTGATGCATTCCACAGCAATCTCTTTTTCGGCGAGCAATTCATACCAGCGACCGAGACGCCATTTGACCATTTCGTCGTCGATGACGAATTGCGCGTCACGTACCTTCCATATACACCACAAGCCACTGACGACTTACTCATCGACCTCCAGAATCGCGAGCCCTTCGACGGCACAGAGGTTCTCCTGCTGCACTGCAGTCTCGAAGCACCGATCCAAGGCGGCGTCGGTGACGAAGGCGAGCAACGGTATTTTCCGATCACAAAAGAACAGCTCGCCGAACTGGAGTTCGACTACTACCTCGCCGGGCACTATCACTCCCAGCATCACACCGAACTCTCGAACGGCGGCACGTTCGTCTACCCAGGAACGCCAGCGTCAGTCACACGCAAAGAAACCGGGCGACGAACAAGCGTCGTCATCGACACTGACGCCGCACAGGACGTCCAACTACAGCATCTTGATTCGTTCCACTACGACTCACTCGACCTCCGCGTAACCCCCGGGAGAGAAGACACCGTCATCGAGGAGATTCGCTCACAGGTGGCCAACTGGGACGAACAGCAGGTCGCACTGGAGATTACCGTTGACGGATACACTGAGATGGGGGAAAGAGCGTTCAACGACATGCTCACCGACGTTAGTGGCGACGTGCCCGTCGAAAACACGACCCGGACAGTTGAACATATCCTATCGCATCCGCTGTTCGAGACGTTTCAACAGCGCCTCGAGGAGCGGGACCAACTAAACGCAGTCGAAGAGCGCGATGACTACGACGTCGAGAGCTTCCAGGACGAAATCTGGGAAGAAACCCTGGCAGTGTTCGCTGACCTGTCCGCGGAGGGCAAGCTTACATGAAACTAACCGACATCCACGTTGATCGGTATGGCCCACTCCCCCGGCTGGCGCACGAGTGTAAGGACAACTTTGAGGTGTTCTACGGCCCGAACGAATCTGGGAAAACACTACTACTGGAGGCCGTCCTGAAACTACTCGCACCAGATATCGATTCGACACTCCCCCACGTGTCTCGCGTTGACGAATCTCCGACCGGACACGTCGTGGTCGAGACGAACGGCACCGAACAGAAGCTCGGAGATGACACTGTTCTGAGAGATATTGCTGATCTCTCGCCCCGACACCTGCGGAATATCTTCGTCGTCCGGGACAGTGATCTACGGCTCCAGGACGAACACGAGTTCTACGATTCTGTCACCCAGCAGATCGGTGACCTCCACACGAACGAAATCGACACAATCCAGTCTAACCTAGTGGATACAGGTCGACTGACCAGCGTCGAAGGACGGGGCCTCTCGTCGGCACGGTCCCGTGATGATGCCGCAGACGTCCGGGACAACGCTACCGACCTCGCAACGGACATTCGTGACTACGTCACCGAGGCCCAAACAAACGATATCGCAGCTACCGAGCGAGAGTTCGTCGCGGTCAAAACTGAGCTTCAGCAGTGTGAAAGCGCCCTCACCGTCCAAGAAGCCGCCGAGACGTGGGATACGCATTCGACGCTCACAGAGCGGCTCGAAACATACACAGAAGCGACAGAACAACTCGACGACGAGGTCTCGCAATCGACCCTCGAGCAGCTGGAAGAGTTCGACCGTGAGATTGCTGAAGCCGACGACGAGATCAACGATCTTGAAGACAAACGCAGTGCCCTACGCGAGGAGCGCACACAGTTTGAAACCGAGAAAGAATCCGTCGACGCTGAGGTAACGCCGCTGGAAAAGCGAACCGATGACGTCGACAGCGTCAAGCAGGCACTCGATTCGTTCCGAGACACGCACGGCGAGTCAATCGGCGCATCGCGTGGGATGGCTTTCGCGCGGTACGTTGCCCTTGCCGGGATCGGGTTAGGTGGCGTCGCGGCCATTCTCGGAAGTACTGTCGCAGGTGTGCTACTCACAGTAATCGGTGGCGTCGGTGCGGGGTGGTACGGCCTCCAGCATCGGTCGATAACTGCCGCTGAGCGGGAACGCAAACAGGTACTCCAGCAGGCACGAGACGCGGGCCTTGACGTCAGCGCAGTTGCCGAGATTGGGACGGCAGTGAGAGCGTTTCACGACGAATTGGAGAGTCTTCAGAATCGTCGCGATGAACTTGGGCAGAAAATCGAGGTAAAGGAGAAACTCATCACGGAATGTGACGAGGCGCTGCAAACCGAACGGCAGGACCGCCAAGCGAACCGTGAGGAGAAACAGGAATTGCTCCAGCAGGCTGATGTCGCTAATATTGAAGAATACCGTGAGCGGGTGAACACGTCTGCAGAACTCGAACGGAAGCGTGCTCAAGCCGCTCAGAGCCTCACAGATGCGCTCGGCATACCCCCTGGCGATGACCCGACCGAGGACGCCAAGATCCGGTATTGGGAGTCGGAGCTGGATGCGATGGCCTCCGAACTCGATGAGAGTGTGACCGCGGATGAGTACGACTCGACCGAATTAGCCGACCTCCGTGAGGAATACGAGCAACTGCAACAACGCCGTGACAACCTGAAGGACCAACTCGAGGCTCACGAGCGACGTCTTCGAGAGTTCGACGACCGGATTCAGGCCATTTCGGCCCGTCCATTCCTCGATACATCGGTAACACTTCAATCACGCTCGGTCGAGGGACTGCAGGAGGTCGCTCACGACCTGGATCAGCTCGTGAATCGGATTGAGCGTGATGCAGATATCGCACGGGAAGCGCTTGATATCTTCGACGAGATACAGATGGAGGAAGAACAGAAAATCACTGACCTCTTCGGAGAGGACAGTCGAGCGGCAGACGTCTTCCGGAGGATTACGGATGACCGCTACACCGGCGTTACCTACGATGCAGTAGAACAGGTGCTACAGGTGCAACGCAACAGCAACGAGGTCCTCACACCGCAGCAACTGAGCCACGGGACGACGGAGCAACTCTATCTTGCGGCCAGAGTCGGACTTGCAGAGCAACTGCTGAGTTCAGAACCAGGGTTTTTTATCATGGACGACGCCTTCCTCCCGGCAGATCGGACCCGGCTTCAGGACGGATTTGACGTCCTTCGCGAACTCGCTGAAAACGGCTGGCAAATCCTTTACTTCACAGCAAAGGACGAGGTCGGAACCGATCTCGTCGATACGCACAATCTGCGCTGTCGAACGCTTGATCGTCTCGGGTAGTGCTCATGTCCGAGGAGAGCCATCCGAAATGACTTCGTAGGGCCTTGACTCGGTCCAACGCCGTATATAGACTCACATAACAACCTTTATTTTCCCAGCTTAGATACAAAATAGTCTTTCGTCCGCTGGACGTTCGATACGTCTAAGAGGATAATAACAGATACGATTGGCTGGGTCGCATCCGCGAGGTCGGTCGTCACGTGGTAAAGGACATCGGTCAGAATTGAACCGGGCTATGAGTTTGAGAAGGTGTTATGTTTATGAGTTGTCATAAAGCCTGTCCGCACCCAAAGGAGTCGACCCGTCGTAGACTTGGGTGCAGGGTGGGCCGACTCGCACCAGCGCACTGTCTCGTATTTTCCCGCGTCAGCCGTCGGGGGATTCCCGTCGCGAACTACGACCGTCGAGTATATAAAAAAGCGCGCTGTGAGTGCATGGCTTACACGGGTAATTTGAGCGGATTCGCTCGTCAGTGGTCTGGTCCCTGCAGCTCATTTTGGGCTCGTGTAGCGTGGTTCAATGCCGATGCGGAGGTTTGAACATGTTCATCTGTTAGGAGGTGCCATTCAATGCAAACTTTCAAGGACTGTTCTTACCTACCGCATGACTATGCTCACATATCTCGAAGAGCGCTTTCGGGACTCTTTTGATTTTTCGCATCTACAAGAGTTGAATCGGTTTGAAGCGGTATTACGCGACGGGGAGGGCAAGATCATTCTTATCCCTACACAGTATCCTATCCCAGCGGGTGAACAGATCCTAGAGAGCTTGACCGAAAATTTTAATCCAGTGCAGGTGTATGAGATGCCGACATCCACCCGCGAAGTCCGTGAAACAGTGTACGATGGGATGGAGTTTCTTCTTGAGTACGATGGTGAGGCTAGAGTACTGTTCTTTTGCCCATATACGATGACAAACACGCATATTCCGGGTGCCGACCTCGTTCCCTATACTGTTTTAGAGCATCAGCTTGCTGATTTCACCGATAGACAATCGGTGTATAACATATCGAATCTTGCATACGAAGAAGACGAGGCTCCATCAATCGATGAGTTCTTACTCGGCCTCACGCTGTCGATCAGCTTCGATGTCCAGATTGATCCTGACCCCTTGCGGCGGACGTCAAATTGGGAGTCACTGTATATTCCATTCAAATCTTTATTTGAGGCGGCTGCACCACTACGGCAGCAGTATCTTGACGTTCTGGGGATTGAGAATATAGACCTATTTGATGGGTTGCCAGAACAATCGCAGCGACGTATTATCGAAGCACGGTTTGCACAGGTATATGGAGATGAGGCATGGCAAGAAGAGCCGACGACAAAGGCCCCGGTTGTCGACCGCCAGTTACACCGGTTGGCAACTCGAGATCCGGGCTGTATTGATCTGTTCAGTACGCTGCTCTTAGAACGGATCGTCCGACGATCTACACAGTACAACTCGGAATTGGAGCCACTGTCACCGATTGAGCTGGATCGTACGCGGCTTGAGGAAGTCCAGCTGGAATTTGAACGTTTGACGAACGGTGAGTCACTGAGTGCTGGACAGCCATTGGAAGATATCGAGGTACTTGAACCGTATTTTGGGGTGTTGCTTACGCATCTCCCCACAGATGCACGTCAACGGTTTGCTGATACGGCGCGTACGCGGTTCGACAACTATGCTGATCAATTTGATAGTATGGATGAGGATACGGCGACGAGTATCATCCAGAGTACCATTTGTGTTTTCCTCCAGGGTGTTTCTGAAGCATCTCTAATTGGTCAGGAGCTGGAGACAGCCTTCTTTGATAACCTGGAGCTATGGGAGGAGCTCTTTGTAGACACGTTAGAGGCACTACCGCGAGCGCGACATCAGTTCGAACCATACCGGACACTCACACCGGTGAATCAGGCGCTTGATCAAGCAACTGTCCAGCAAGAACGGAACCAACGGCAGGCTGATATTGAGTCACAACCTGTTTCCTTTGAAGATTTAGACCAATTTCTGAGCGATTGGTGTGAGTTCGTCTGGACCCAGGTGGTTGAAGAGCGACAGATCGGTGAGGATATCGACGTCGCTGATGATGCGTTGGCAACAACGTTCGCTACGAAATACGATGAGTTCTCGGATCTGATCGTCGAGAACTACGATACGATTGAGCAAGATGATCAGTTTATTCATCTCTCTAATCTGCTGTCGCCTGCTGAGCATACGCGAATAATAATTCTAGTCGACAGCTTCGGGTATACCGACTATCGGATGCTTCAGTTTACAGATCGACCAAGTATTGATCCCGATACGGTTGATATTGGGTACTCGAATATCCCGTCATATACGCCGTCAGCTATGACGACGTTTTACACGGGTCTTCGACCACGGGAAACGGGTATCTTTGCCCGGCAAGTGAAAAATGACGGGCGGAGTCTTCTGATGACGCGTCAGACTGTGACTGAGGCAGATTTAGACTTTGTCAACCGCGAGTGTGTCAATGCCTTCCAGCTTTTCCAATCACCTGATTACGGGGATAGTGGTATCACGATGTTTTCTGATGCTGTCTGTCAGAACATGCGGCGAGAAGCAATCCAATATGAGGGGCTTGACGAATTCCCAACAGAGTTTGAAAAGACCTTACGGAATGAACTTGAACGGTACCAACAAGCCTTAGATGGAGAACTGCGCCCTGAAGCCCGCGAAGCGTTCGAGTCTGATTTCGTGATTTACGTTCCGGAGTTTGACAGCTTCCTCCATGACGAGCTATCGAGCTCTGAGTTCGATAACTATTATCGTAAGTTAGCAGACTTTCTCGCCAATCTCGTCCAACGGTGTCAATCAGTAGCCAAGGACGCACTTAGTGATCGCGCCGAAATAATTGTGACTGCAGACCACGGGGGAATTACACGAGAAGAGACAGAGTTGCTCGAATCGCAGAGCCCAGACGAATTCAAAAATGGGCTTCTCACTGAGAATGTATCGTGCTATCAAGCAGTTACCGATGAGGATGATGACGTAATCGGTATATATCCACCAGATGAAGCCGAAACCATGACAACTGACAGTGATAAATCTGCAAGCCCATATCTTGCTTCTGGAGCGAAATTTGTCTGGGCATGGACTGATGATGATCCCTCTACCCTGTTATCTGAGTTCGAATCAACGCCAGGACTTGATGTGATGCGACCAAACCAGCAGGGTATTTTCGATACGCCACAGATCGGCTTGGTATCTCGTTATAACTGGAAAAATCAGAATAGTGGGGCGCACGGTTTCCATGGCGGAACATCGGCCAGTGAGATGGTTATTCCAGTTCTCCGATATGAGGTGAATAATGACGAATAAGTCGTTCCCTCGGATGGGGAAATCACATCTACTGAAGTCGGTGCGGGAAATCGTGGAGGCGATCCGGTTTGGAGGGCCGATGTCAAAGGAAGAGCTTCTAGCCGAAATGGAGCGGATCAACGGTGAACACGGTAGCCAGGTCTATATTCAACAGGATGATGAATATCCAGCGTTCAAGTTTCTTTCTTCTGAAGAACGGTGGTTGCAGGCGATTGTGCCTAATGACGAAGGCAAATATGAGCTTACGGAGAATGGTGAGCGGTTAGTCAATGCTCGGGATTTTGAGCAGGAATTATTTGATCTGCTGGAAGAACGCTCACGGACACAAATCACCGATTATCACGAGATTCTAGAAGCGATAAGCCGGCGAGTTGAGAATGGCCGGTTAGAGATAGGTACCTCCCGGAATAGTAAGTTTGAATCGATGCTGACAGAGCCAAATAGTTATTCAGCGAGTCTCACAGCTAATTTTCTGAAAGAGTTTGGTATCATACGAAAGGAGGGACGAACATGGGTTATTGACCCCGAGAGATTTGCTAAGCTTCGGCGTAATGATGAAGAGATGGCTATCGGGGTTCTCCAACAGCATAATGGTAGAATGGCCAGCGATGAGTTTAGAGACTATCTTCAAGATGAGCTTGGGTGGACCAAAAGCCGGGTCGAGCAGGCTATAACAACACTTGAAGAGAATCGTCGTATCGAGCATCAACGAGCGGAAGGAACTAATTGGATAACGTCTAAAGGCTAATATGAATCCGACAGACCTGAGCGAGCGTGTAGAAGCACATGTGCATGACCGGCACGAGAGGATGGCAATTATTGGCTTTGATTCGGTTGATGACGAGTACACAGTCTTCGACCTAATTGGAGAGTTACGAGAGCTCTTCCCATCGTATCAAGTACGGTTACTTCGACCGTCCGAAAGGGATACTACTGATGCTCCTAGTATTGTGTTTGTGGCTGACAAATCTCAGTTGAGCGAGGACAACGTAGCGCCAGGGACAGTTTACCTCATCGATAATACTAACAACCTCAAACGAGAACTCGTCCGATATACCATAGACAATGACTAAAGCCCAAGCAAAAGAGAATACTCTCCGACTTCTCCAGGTTACGACGATTGACGGCTTTCAGGATGAAGCTGACCAGCTATGTGAAGAACAAGATCTTCCCACGCTTGAGGCTTTTCGTCAAGATGGATCGCCAGTCATCATTACGAAGACGCGACGGCAGGTGCTGAACGGGATCACAGAGCAACTCGCTGATGAAGAGGCTAGTGGCGTTGTTTTGAGTGGTGCATACGGGTCGGGTAAGACGCTGCTTCGCTATGCTATTCAGTCACTGTGTGAAGGGCCTGCTACATTTGATGGCGAGGACTTCGAGCAGATCCAATATGGACGCAAAGAGATTGACTGCATTGAGGTCAGTGTTCATAAAAACCTGACACCGGCTGACTTCCTGCAATCGATTTATCAGGGGCTTGTTGAAGCCGGCTCCTCAATTAGTGAGGAGGATTTGTTAGAAGCGTATACTGATAACCGCCGACGATTGACGTTCCATGCTCTTAGAGAAGAGATTCAGGACGAGTACATTGACACTTGGAGAGATCCCCAGTCTCTTGAGGAACTTGCTGAATTGATCAAGGAATTACAGACTGGAGAGGCTGTTAAAACAATTGAATGGTTCACTTCCAAGTACGAGGACATTGAGGGCCATGTTCCCGGAATTTATGTTGATGAATTCGAGCAGCTTCACCGGGAGCGTCAAAATAGGCCGGACGATGAATTTGATCCCCGCACGCTCAGAATCAGCCAAATTCTTCTTCGAAATGCAGTAGATCCAGACTCGGAAGTTCCGTATATTCTCTTTGCAAACACGTTCAAGTTCGATAGAATGGGAGAATACCTTGGTATCGAGCGCGACGATCTTGAACGTGCTCAAGATGCCATCCATTATCCTATCGACCTGACATTCGATGAAACGGTCGATCTATTTAACAAACTCTACCGGATGTACGCCCAGCAGATTCTTCCTGATTACTCGGCTACGGAGGAGTGGCTCGCCACGTTAAGTAGCGCTGATGAAGATTCTGACGACTACATCTATCCATTTACACAAAACACAGTTCGGTTCGTCGTTAGCTTCGTCGATACAGTGGAGCTGGGAGATATCGAGGTTGTCCAGTCGTTCCGTGACGTGAAGGATATTCTTGTGGAGTTACTTCGGGAATGGGACTGTGAGAGTGACCGTATCATCGATATGGAATTCCTCTATCAAAACGGGGACACAGTTAGAAATTCGGCTCGGAACAACATTGTCAATCTCCAAAACTTCCCTGGCTCAGAGCGTGTTGTTACAACTATTGAAAGTGACTATCAGCAGGCATCCGATTACCACACGAACGTTATAAAGATTCTTACAAAAGCGGGGATGCTCAAAGAGTCCCCTGATCCTTCGATCGACGAAGATCAGCAGTATTTTACTTTGGATGGGACTATTGAAATCGCCGAGTCAGCAGGGGTGCCCCTTACTGATGAGGACGAGGTAGCTGAGGTATGGGAAACTGCATCTGCACGAGATTATTACTCATTGGAGTCTGATCGTTTGCTCTTCAATCGAGAACGGTTTATCGAGACATCGAAAGGAGAAATCACGCGTTCGTTGGAACAGCAAGTCCAGCTGGATGTCGAAGATCATCAATTGTCGTCCAAGTCCTTGCTTTCACTATGGAGTCAGTTCCTGGATTCGGAAACGGGCGGGGAAGTGACCACAGCAGAGGAAGACGACTACCTGATATACAATCCGGATCGCGGGAATTTCCTAGAGACGCTCTATATTTCATTCGGCGAATCAGTGCCTCCATCGTTAGATGAGAAAACCATCGAAGACGAACCGCAGCTTGAGATGGTTTTGGCCTTCACGCCTGCCGAAGATGACAATGAGCTCCCTGTTGAGGTGAGCTGTGAAACCGTGGATTGTGAGCCTCTGTCACTCAATGCACCTGAAATTGAGGAGAACTTCGTCTCCTTCTTCGAGGACGAATTTGAGACGCATTTCACTGAGGATCATTATGTCGAACTTCTTGATGCGATCAAGGAAGAATACGACGAGTATTCTGAATTTGAGGCCTACACGCTCTTTTTGAAGCTAGGGTTGCAGAATGAGTTGCTTGAAGACTCCCTGTCCGAACGACTTCGGCAACAGGTCGTCCAACGAAGTCTCTTCGATCTCTCCGGACTGAGTCGTACCGCAACCCGAAGCAAGCAATTCTGCTACCGGACGCTCGGGTTCGAATATCAGGACTACAACGCCGGTGAGCTTAGAGATGCCGTCTACGCAGTCCGCCACTACGGTGACTTTGGGAACTCACTCTACTATGATGAGGCTATGTTAGAGGAAGGCCCTGATGCTGGCATAAGCCGCGCTAGACAATCGCCAGAGGAATTCAGGTCGTTTGTCGATAACAAATTGAGTGAAGAGCAGTTCGTGAACGGCGATACGTTACAACCAGACTATACGGATCGCATGGATGCGATCATGACGCGGATCGCACAGAATGTTGACCAGACCGAGGACGATGAAGCAGTGACGTATGCCGATGTTGTTGAGACGATCTTCGGTGTCCGTGATCTCAGTCGTCTCCAGAGTTATGCAGAGGTCGGCATCTATCTCGTCCTCGCTATAGGGGATGTACTGGAACAAGGCCGGTGGAGGATCAACGACGATGTTGACCAAGCAGCAGAGATCACCGTTGAACCGCCATTAGATGCTGAAGCTAAATATGAAGACGTTCGTGACGGCCTCCAAGGCACGATTGAGAAAGTAGTCCTCGACAAAGCAGCTGAAAACGACGCGGAATCGAATATCGATGATCTCCAAACAAAACTAGGCGAAATTTCACCAGACGATCAAATCGCCCACCTCAGTCGTATTGAAGAAGAACACGTCGTGCCCTGGGAGGGGGACTACGAAGAGATCATTGACCGTATCGATGACGTGCGGTCGGACGATGCATATGAGGATACCCCGGTTTCGCAATATCTGAGCATCCTTGCTGAAGAACTACCCGATGATGACAAGCACCTCTTGTATTTGATTGAGCAGCCGTTACGTACCCTGCTCAGTGAACTCGAAGACGCGCAGTCAGCTATTCGAACACGGAAAAAGCTCCACGACCACCTTGATGTACTAACTGCGTTCCCTGACGATTTTGATCGGTCTGAGTTAGAGAATCCTGATATCCCGATCATGACAAAGGTGGCGTCGCATACCGAATCCAGTGATCCTCGCAATACTATTGCGAATGCCACGATTCAAGAGGATCTTGGAGCACTCTTCGACGATAGTTCGGAGACGACTGTCGACGATGTACTGCCTGGCCTCAAACAGACAATCAATAACCTTGTTCCAGATACGTCAGACGAAGACGATGAGGCGGCCGATTACGATGAACTAGAAAAACAGCTCGAAGAAGATATTGAAACAGTAGATACACGGATAGAGGCGCTTCGATCACAGTATCACGAACAGGTGGAAGATGATCAGCAGTGGGCGAACGATCTGCAAAGAGAGTTCCTCAGTGAACCTGGTCGACTTGGAAGTGCTCGCAGCAATCTTGACCAGTGCTACAATGCGTTGGATGTCTCTAACGATGAGCTCCCGGAAGCAGAAACGTTTAGCCAAAACTGGCGGCGGTGGCAAGAACTGGAACAGCAGATCAAAGAAGATCTCTTAGAGAACGATACGGTCATCAGTCGAATCCCCGACTTCGTTGAGGACATTGACGGAGAGGACATAGCTCGTGCAACCGATACCGATGTCCCTGAGGTGATCAACCAGTTAAGTGATGAGGAGTTCAAACAGCTACTAGAAGGAACGACTCATGAGCAACTCCAAGCCTTCTTTGTGGCGCAACGCGTGCTTCAACGCATGGAGGACGACGAGCAGGACGATGAAGAGCTTGAACAACCAGCTGAGGTGGATCAATGATCATTGGCGGTGACAATGAAGAGTTAGCTGGATATATCGGCCGCCAGTTTGAATCCGATGAACTTCTTCAAGAACAGGTTCATCTAGATTTCAACGCGCCCCACATGATCACCGTGTGTGGGAAGCGTGGGACCGGGAAATCCCATACGCTCGGTGTCCTCATGGAGGAGCTGATGCAGCTTCCCCGCGCAGCGAGGGATAATCTCACAGGCCTTGTCGTCGATGCGATGGGGATCTATTGGAGTCTCCAGGTCGAAACAAGAGAACCTGACCTGCTCGCTGACTGGGATATTTCACCAGATGACTTTCCGGTCACGGTCTACTACCCCGCCGGACTGGAGGAAAAATACGAAGACGTCAGCGAGTATTTCCATGAAGGCTTTGAGCTCTACCCATCAGAACTCTCAGTGGATGATTGGTTATATCTTCTCGACATTGATGAGACACAGGCCCAGGCGGGATTACTCTCTGAGGTTATTGAGCTGACTGAAGATGAGTTTGGCTCCTTCTATGGCCTGGGCGATCTCACGCAGAAAATCGAAGAATCAGATGAAAGCTCCAATGTCAAAGAAGCACTTCTCCGACGGCTAGAGAAAGCAAAGTCATGGGGGATCTTTAGCGCCTCAGGAAGCCGTATCGATGAAATTGTCACAGGTGGCGACTTTGTCATCCTCGACCTGAGCGGTGCGGGGGCGCTTCCATGGAACGTCCGGACCATGCTTACCGGCATTTTGGTCCGGAAAATGTACAACCAGCGGAGTTTCGAGCGGAGCCGCGAGGAAGTCAGCCGGATTAAAGGCCAATTCTCAGAAAGCGAATTCCCCCTTATCTGGCTCTTCCTCGATGAGGCACATCTCTTTGCCCCATCCGGTTCAAAGGAGCCGAGCACAGAACCACTGGTCGAATGGGTACGACAGGGCCGCCGTCCAGGGCTTTCACTCGTCATGGCGACCCAACAGCCAGGCGCTCTCGACTCGCGGATTCTCTCCCAGTGTGACACCCTTATCATCCATCGACTTACTGCAGGTAAAGACTCTGAAGCAGTCGGTGACCGTATCTCAGAGCTGCACAACACCCGTCAAATAAGTCACTACATGGAACAGATTCCTAAAGACCCTGGCTACGCCTACGTGATGAACGACGATTCGGAAAAAATTGTACCTGTCAAGATTCGACCGCGACAGAGCTGGCACGCAGGGGGCAGTGCAAAATTAGAGGAATATCTGAATCTCACCGAGTCAAGCTAATCGGTAATCTGAGCGGCGGATTTTCACGGGATTATCGTTGAATCCAGGTTGTATGGGTATACATTAAAATTTCGGCGAACACTCACGACTCGATATGGATTGATCGGGTCCCCGACGGCAGACTCTTGGAAGGCTTTCAAGTCGAGCGGAGTTGGCACGTCGGTGGTAGCGCAACGCTTGAACAAGAGTGAAACCAATTCTGTACTCATATACCGTACAGCACCTGACCTAAGTTCGTGAAAGATAGCGGAAATCTACATCGACCAGCGCCACCAAGGTATTGGGTGGCGATTTTGGCTATTGTATCTCCGCCAGCGGTTTTTCCTGCCGCAACCGCTTGCTCACAAGTACGACATCCACCTGCTTCCGCTCCCCATCCTTCTCATACTCCAGTTTCTGCTCAGCAAAGTCCACGGAAAGCATTCCATCGTGGTAGCCTTGCCGGGCGTATTCCCGCAGGGAGTCCCGGTCCCCCCACTCCCATGCGAGAACCGTATCGATAGTTTCGAGTGGCTTGTCGTCGGCAAAGTGGTCCTCAACCTGGAGATAGACGGACGTCGGTTTGAGGTCATCACCGTCCCGGATGAAAGATGCCACTTCGTCGTTCGGCCGGTAATCTGCAACTTCGATTTCTTTCACCCCAGATTTCCGGTTTGATCGTTCTAGCGCGAGGACGAGCTCTGCACGGTTCTCCGGGACGAAATCGGTTCGCTTCGCAAGCCGCTCACGCCGTTGTGCCACCGAGTCCGACTGCGACTGCGCTTTCCGGTTGAGCTCACCCTGCCGGCGCGCCTCCATATATTCAAGGAACCACGGATGACTGCACACCTTCGAGAGATAATGCCGGACCTCTTCAACCAACCGTTGGTAGACGTTACTGCTCTTATTCCGGATTTTCCCCCTGTTGGCAGAGAGTTCGATGTCTTGGCAGTTCACGATGAACATCAAGTGGGTATGTTCAACGTTGTCCGGTACCGCCTCGTTCAACTGCTCCACTTTGATGTGGTCCTTGGCAAGCCAGACACCGAACTGGGCCGAATGCTTTCCGTACGTCGCAAGTTCATTCCGCGCCTCCTTGCCAGCGACCATACCGACGATCTCCACTTCGGACGTCCCGCCTTCGTGTTCAACCTCGATAACACGGCCACCCTCCGACGGGAAATGTTTGCACATCCGTTCTGCCGGGAAGTCACCATCTCCGGGCTCAAGTTGCTCGTCCGGGAAAGTGAAGTTTGAGTCTATTTCGAGTTTGCCTTTGGTATCATCGATCTCCTCATCGAGATCGACCTCGATTTTCATGTCGTGATGGTTATCCTCGAAGAAGTGCGCAGTCGAGCCAGCGATGGTCTTCCACTTCAGATAGTGTTCTATCTTATTGTAGGTCAGTGATTCGGGGCCTAACCCTTGGCCGGAGCGGAATCCACTGATTCTGATAAGCGTACCGTCTCTACCCTTACGTGACGGGGTTTCCGTAACAGTGTATTCCGGGAGTTCCTTGTTGTTGAGCTTGCGCCACGGGTCCTTCATTTCCGCGTGGAGCGTCGTGCCGTCCCTCGACGTGTTCACGACGATTTCATCACTTTTGTAGAAGATCTTTGTCCCGTGGCCTTTGTAACCGATGGCATCCTCTTTGCGGGAGTTCCCCAAGTCGAAGAACGATTCCAGGTCCTGGCGGCTCATCCCGCCACCGTCGTCCTCGATCACGATATCGGACCCGTGGGGCCGTTCCCTGATGGTGAATTCGACGTGGGACGCATTGGCGTCGTATGCGTTTGACAGTGATTCGCGGATGACTTCGAGCGGATCTTCAAAGTCGCTCGCGATTTCCAGAAATTCGTTAACCTCGTTGACCTTCGGTTGCTGTTTCATGTTAGAAGTACCCTCCAAGTGATTCGTTCACGACGCGATGCGCATGCCTCCGTGTCGAGTCTTCTCGGCCGACCGTGGCATCGATGTAATCAATCAGCGGATCCGTCTCACCCTGCTGGATCAGTTCACGGATGCGCTCGACGGCGCGCTGTTGGACAATGTAATTGTGCACGGCGACAGGACCCATGATGTCCTTCCGATACTGGGCATTCCCCTGCATCCGGCTCACTAGCTCATCCGAACTGCAGACCGGACAGTTACACTGGCCGAAATCTGCATCGTCGACATTGATGAACTTCGTCAGTGATGTGGCGTATTTCCCGTTGATGCCACTCTGCAGATACGATGACGAATCGAACGTGTCGACGCCGAGTGCAGCCAACAAGGGAATCGCTCCGTTCGAGATGCCTAACACGTGGAGCGGGAGGTCCGCAATCCCGTTCTCCGCCATTACCTCTTTACAGCCGAGTACCGCGTCAATCAACGCGTCCCGGTCGTCTTTTTTCGGGACCAAGCCACCGAGCGCGATACCGTCGAACAGCTCGTGTATGGACTGATCGCCGAACTCGTCCTGCATCGTCGACACGAACGTATCGATCATTGAGTAATCGTAGCCGTGGAAGGTGAGATATCGGGCACCCGGATGGTCGGCGGCAAGATCCGCAAACTGGAGCGCGTCCTGCCCCGTCTGTTGAGCCTTTGCGACACGGTCTTCATAGGTATCTTCCGGTGAAATCGGCCGGTCCAGATTCACGAGGATGTCTCCACCCATCTTTTGTTGCATGTCGAAGACCGCATCTTGGTCCATGTCAATCTGAAAGTCACTCCCGTCAAGCCCTCCGCGCTGGAGAATCTGGAACCCACCAGAATCGATGAAGAGCATCCCGTTGAACTTGTCGAAGACAGGCCGGGCTTTGATCGGCTCCGAAAGATAGTCCCGCAATACGTTTCGGCTGATTCCGTACTCGGTGAGGGACGACACCGTCATCATCGCAGCGTCGAAGTAATCGCTGCAATCAACGCTATCAACCCGGTCAGCACCGATCATCAGTTCCTTGATTGTCCGGTGGGTGCTCCCCCCGAACATGCTTTCTGCCCGGCCACCACCATAGAAATTCACGACGGGGAAGAGGTTCGGCGTCTCGATGGTGGCCGTCCCTGCGGACAATACGCCTGCTCGTGCTTTGCCGGCGGTTTCCGTGATGTCGAATGAGACCGACGAAGCAGTATTGGCGAACTGGCTCATGCTTCACCGGCGAGACGGTCCGTGTTGCCACGGATGATGTTCTTTAATTCATGCCCACGCTCTCCAAGACTACCACCAAGTGTTTTGACGGTAGCATCGACACGGGAATCAATACCAGCGACAGCACGGCGATACGTCTTTCCGAGGTTCAGAATCACCGTCTCGTACCCACCGTTTTGGACCCGTGTTTCCAGTTCCGGGACCACGTCCGACTGAAGCTCGTCTGCCCGTTCCCGACTCATCTTCCTATCATATGATAATACTTTGTCATTTGTGTCCAACAATCCGTATTCAGCTGAGAGGATGCAGATATCGATGTCCTCGTCGAACTCACCTTGTCGAATCGCTTTCTTGATAATTTTGTAGTAGTATCCAGAGTACAACTCAAACGCCTCAACCGGTTCAGATGTCGGTTTTTTGGACTTAGAGCACCCCTGGACTAAGAGGGTTGGCATAGGTTCCTCTTTCGGTCACTTCATCTTGGTTCTTTTGGTCTGCCGGAGCCGCGAAGAAGTTGGAACTACTCTAAGTCGCCAAGCGTTGCATCGACTGAGACGTTCATATGATCCGTGAGTTCACGGATGTTTGCGTTCCGGAAGTGCTCCCGGAACCGCCGGGCACGCGGATCACGGGGGAAGACAGTTCCAGCCCTATGTTCGGTGAACGCATCCTCGATAACTTGCCGATAGTTCTTGCTCGTGGCATAGCCGACGATTTCATCGTACTGTCCACCGAAGACGTTGAGATACTCTGTGAGTCGTTCAGTCACGAGTTGGACCTGCTTTTCGTCTTCCGCAGAGAGGACGTATTCGTACTCTTTTATCGCTGGCTCTTCTTCGAACTCTTCCGGTACCGGTCCATACATGCCGGATACGGTTACCTTATGAACCGACTCCCGAATCGGCGTCAGTTTGTTGAGTACCGCTCGCTGCGTCTGTGACTCTGCGTATGGCTTCGTTTTGCTACACGGAAGAACCAAGAGATATTCTCTTTCCGGCGGTGTGTAGTTCCGCGTTAGAACATTGAAATCACTCGGGCTGTGTTCCAGCGAAATCGTCCGTTGGTCCTCTATCTCATCGATACCCACATTGAAGTCCGAAAGCTTGGCTTGATCACTCGCGACGTCCGGACCCGGAAGTAGTTCGTACGCATCGCGTGCTTCAATATCCCGTTGGAGCTGCGAATCTCGGACTTGCGCTTTCTTCAGCCCCCGACGGATATCAGCGTCCTGTTGCGCGAACTCGATGACATAGTCCAGCAATCGTCCGTCCGCTATTGCCTGTTGTACTTCGCGGATTTCCCGATTGTAGACTTCGAAGTTGTGCCGGGCAAGCCAGCCGTAGTATTTGCTTTTCGTGAACCCGTCTACGCCATAGGTTGGTTCGCGTTGCAGGTACTCGTTGAGTTTGTCAGGTGTAAGTGGGTGCCCTTCTTCATCGGTTGCTGGTCCATCGTCACTGCAAAGCGGACAATCCGGAATATCACAGGGAAACGTATTATCTCCGGTATACGTTGTAAGCTCGGAGAGCTTGAGATGGTTCCATTCACCGGGAATGAGATACTTAGCGTACTGTGCTGTCTGCATATGGGAGGAGCAGTCGAACGTATCAACCCCTAGTAAAGATAGAAGAGACGCCTGTTTGCCACCGACGCCAAATACGTGGAGGGCAATCTCGTCTCGCCGCTCCTCGGAAATCGCGTCAATCGCACCCTGAACGATATCGACGAGAACATCTACTTTACTCCGCAGTGGGACTAAGGAACCGATGGCGAATCCTTGGAACGGTTGTTCTACCCCCTCTTCTTCGATCCGCTCCAAGAAATTCATGACATACCAATGGATAGTATCGTAATCGTGGCCGTGGATCGCGACGAAAACAGCGGGTTCATCCTGCTGTTTCTGTGCCTTGAGATTCTGGACGCTCTTCTTGTCTGCCTCGCTACGGATCTCAATCTCGTCCGGGTTCTCGATTAGCTTGAGGCAGCGAACGGCGCTCTCGATACTTTGTTCCATCCGATCTTCCTGTTCGTCGACGTTGAGATCCGGAGGAATCGGATAATCCAAAGTTGCGATAATGTCTGCGCCAAAGTCGGCTTGCAGTTTGAGGATACTGTCCGGATTCGTGTAAAGGCGCCAATCATTCTGCTCGTCGCCTTCGGCTGGCGGGTCGCCAAACGTCTTCGAGTTCATCAGCTTGAACCCGCCAGAATCGATGAAGATCGGGGCGTTCACATCAACACGGTCCTCGAAATGCTCCCGAAATGTCTTCTCCCGCCAGTCAGCGAGGTTATCGGCGGTAAGCCCGTAGTCCAAGAAACTCATCGCCTGGAACATTATTCCCTGGAGATCGTCCTCGTCAAGGATGTTATCCCGGAAATGTCGCCACGAACTTCCCGAATCCAACGTGGTTCCACCGATGAGATTGATCACGGGAAACAGAGCCGGGGTCTGCACTGCTCCATTCCTGACCGAAAGCCTCCCCAGCCGACCATACCCGTCATCCCCGTCCTGAAGAATAGAGAACTCAGTCATCTATTTGATAACGACTTACTCGGCAAGCCATTATGTGCTTTGCTCATTGTAACGGGTACAAAAAGGTTACCAGATGAAGAGTACATCACCCTATTTGTTGATTGACAACAATGCTGCTGTTACTTTTTGTTCCAGCCACTAACCTCTCGCTGTTCAAAGTCTTCAACGCCGAGGAACTCGGTGATGTTTTCCTGCAAAATCCGATGATGTTCGTACAATGTCCGCTTCGTATCGTCACTGTGCCCAGCTAGCTTAATCTTGTCCACCATGCGCGAGAGGTGGTCAAGCTTCTGCTTTGTCCGATTGTACGGTTCTGACCGGAACTCGCGTTCATCCTCCGAAACTAGCTGAATTTCGCCGTCCGGGTCGTCCACGTTGATCGTCGACGCAGTCGGGACATCCTCAATTTCATGGTCGAAATTAAGGTATGGCGTATGGTGGGTGAGCAGTGCCTGCTCGGCACTGTCTCGCTCTGACGTCCCCCACCACTCGATATACGCGATATCCCAGATATCCAGTCGGCCGTAGCTCACGACACTCGAGTCCTGCCGGACGAAATGCTGTCGCAACCGACTCCGGAGTTTACTGCTCTGCCCAGCATACGCTGGCACACCGTCCAGATCAAACAGACAGTACACACCAGGCGTCTCGGTTGGCACTGAACGGACCTTCTCTGAAAGCATCGTGTTCCACGTCTCTCAACGAGTTATTCAACCTTCCGCCGCCCCGACCACGGTCAAATCATCCTGCCACAGTTTCCCGGAGTGATGCCATAAGACCGGTACTCTGTTTCCAGCCTGTCACTGCACAGTGGGACGTTTGCTCATTGACCCCGCTCGCTATTCGTATGCACGGTGATGACACCCGATGCATCCTCCATCGGCTTGCCAGAGAGGACCGGGAAGTAATGGCTCGGGACGCAGATCAGTACGGTCGGCGTCGAGGAACCTGTGACCATCCCAGACCGTGACTAATTCATCCACATGTTCGCGTCCGGCCCGACTCGGACACAATCGACGTCGAAATCGAGTTCGAGAGCCGCGAAGCGATACGACGATCTGGTCACATAAAAAGATAGAAGCTGGCTATTAGGACAGTTCGTATTCACGGGTCAGAACGCGAATACAAGTGATTCAGGGACCTCCCACCCAAATTATATGTTATCATTACGAGATGGACTAGAACTAAGTTACTCAACAAGCTATTGGGGGTTATGCCAAATGCCAGTGATTTGCGGAGAGAAATAGGTCCAATTAGTCCGACTGCGCTCGGTTCGTTTGTGAAGCTTGAACGTTGCGACCAGTATTTGGGTTGGAAGTATCTCGCTGAAGATTTATTGGGGGATGATGAACGATTCGAGGAATCTATCCTGAGTCCTCTTTATTCGGAAACAGGAACTCGATTTGAAGCAGACCAATTATGTGCACTTCTAGAGCAGGAACTTACGGAGAAAGTAATCACGCCGGAGGACGACGCGCCGGAAAGCGTTTCCCCTGACCAGACTTGGGAAGAAGACGCCCCTTCGGATGAAGAGGGTGAACCGGATACATGGGAATCCGCACTCGATACGCTACTGAATCAAATAAAATATGTGATAGAATCGGAGGACTTCGATCCAATTGTTTGTTTCCAACCAACTTTATTGGGGAAGGCTGGTTCGTGGTCAATTTCGGGGAAAGCAGATATAATCGTCGTCCGGCCGCCTAGAATGGGGACAGATGAATCAGGTGCTGTGATTGTTGATATCTTGGAAGTCAAAGCCTCACCAGAAGAACAAACTCACCACCGGATTCAGGCTGCCTGTTATAGCAAAATAATCAAAAACGCGATCGAGGCTGATGCCGACATTGAGTCTTCCGTTGCTATCGAGAGCCGTGTCGTTCACCGTGATAACGCCATTGACCGCATTGGGTATCGGAATATCGAGCCTTTTGATCTTGAACCGACAGAAACTGACATTGAATTACTTCTTCGATCTGGGGGGCGGGTCGATTCAATTGTCTTCGATAGTGGAGACGGCGAGTTCGATCCGTCGAATGCCACCCGTGTTGAGCCCTGGGAAATGTTCAACCGAATGTCTCGCCGCTGTGCAGGATGCTCGTTCCACGATGTCTGTTATACCCGTGCAGTAGAGGAAGACGGATTAGAACTCCTCGGCTTTCCGGAGGGGACCCAAGAAGACCTCGCAGAGGTTGGGATTGAAACGCTCGGTGATTTGGGAAGCCTTGTAGAATACGATGAGCACATGAGCCCTTCGGATCGGACAGATGATCAGGTCTGGGTGCAGGATGTACCCCAGTTTGAGCAAGTCCGTGATGAAATCGGTATAAAAGATCTTGAACGATATTGCATTGCAGCCGACGTATTTTCTACGGAAAACTCTCCAAATCGACCAGCAGAAAGGACATACATCCCTGACAGCGGATTTAATTTACCGAAAGGAAGGGTCGAAGACTCACCGCTTCCGGATTCCCTTACGTTTTATGCCGACGAATCACTGATACGAGTTTATCTATTTGTTCAGGAAGACAATATACGAGATCGGTTGGTTCTACTAGGGGGCCACGTTACAAATCACGATACGGGAGAACGACGGTGGATTTCAGCGATTTCAGACTCACTGCCTGGGGCTGACCCTGAGGAGGAGTGGAGTTACGACGAACTGGAGAATGCGAAAGACGAAGTCGAAGCGAACCTATTACGGCAGTTCCTCCGCGGAACGGATGAGAAGTTGGGGCTCGTCGATGCAATTCAGGAAGTTGCACCTGCTGACCTCGGCGATTTTGGAGATAATCTCGATAATCCTGGTTTCGTTCATCTCTATTTCTATTCTCCTGGACAACGGGATGCTCTCACTCGGGCTACGAAGCGGCATTTTGATGAAGGGGAGGAGTTTGAAGCGCTTCGAACACTCCTTGGATTGCGAGGCGAGATTGGTGAGCGTAATATCGACCAGGAAATGGTCTCCGTTCTCCATGAAGATTTTGTTTCTCGTCATCTCCTGCGATTCCTGGGCTTCGGGACAGTGCAAACAGTAGAACAATTCGAACGTCCAGATCCTGCCAAACATGATGGCCCTCCAACCTACCGTAACTGGGAAGATGACCGGAGATTTGAATGGATGCACGAATTTGAGGGAGATCTAGCTCCAGTACACTTCGTTTTTAGAGAGCATTTCTTTGATAATGCAGTCGACTATGATGAGGGCGCACGAGAGCCACTCGCCGTTGAAGATGGCCTTGTTCAGACAGACACCAGTAACAATTATGCTGATCAATTCCCCTTTGCCCATCGACATGCTGACGCAATTCCACTGGAATACATCTGGGCCAGTTTTGATGAACTGACCCAGGATACTATTGATCCCGCCGCCTTCGATGACGAAGATAAATTAGCACGGCAACGAGAACTGGTTCGGCGGTTCCGGTATCTCCGTGGCGACCCAAACAGTATTCGTATCAACCAACGCCATCTCCGTGCTTTAGCCGAGAAATTAGCTGAGGCGGTGGAACATATTGAGGCATCGATTATCGAATGGCATAAAAGCGCAGGGACGCCGAAACAACCCTTACCGCTTGACGACCTTCTCTCACAAGGATTCGATGACTCGCTGTTGGAAATCACGGCTCGGGAGTATCTGGATTTAGAACATGGTTCGAAAGAACGGCAGCTGGTACGGGATTGGCGACAGTCAATCCCGTACCGAATTCAAGAGGATCAGTCAATCCTGTTTACCTGTACCTCACCGCCAGAGGACAACGACGGGACCTATACGATCGAAGGAGAAATCGCTTATACCGGTGGGGGTGACGATACGCTAACCGAGACTAGTTTTTCGGAAGGCGATTGGGTGGTCATGACCCCTGTTGATGATACGCAAAATCCACCCGTTGAAATTGGGATTAACCGGGCAACTGACATCGGCCGAATGCCCCTCGTCCATATCACAGATATCACGGACGACACGATCAGCGTTGCTGCCCCCTGGAATTCAGATGAGTGGAATTGGCCTATGCCCAAACATGACTTCATGAACGGCCATCATAGGTATCTACCCGCGGGCCACCCACAGTTAGCCGCTGTTGACCCTAGTATCGAAGACCGCGACTACCATTACGACCCAATAGAGGGCGGTACGGACCGTGAACTTCGTTTCATTGATATGGAGGAGGGCGGAGGTCAAAACCAAGTCGTTGTGGACGAGGGGGCTACGTTTGTTCTCGATCGCGCATTAGATAACGTGACCAGCTATCATTGCTCACGAGCGTTAAATCTAAGTGATGATAATCATGTGCTTCACTGGTTGGACGACCTATTATCGGGGGATCGAGACGAGATGGAGACCAACTTCTGTAATGCCGATCTCGTCGCTCACGATCCGGAAGAATTAGACGAGGGAACCGAAGAAATCGAAGACCCTGAGAGTTTTGTCGACCGGTTTTTTGTGGACGCGGATTCCATCGATTTCGAGCCGAATTTTCATCAGCGCCGTGTAATCCGAGAGACAAACAGACATTTGGCTGTAGTGCAGGGGCCTCCTGGGACGGGCAAGACTAGTTACACTACCACTCCGGCCGTTTTGGGCCGAGCATTTGCCCTAGCACAGGAGGGGCGGTCGTTTATTGGTGGAATCTCAGCGTTGTCGCATGATGCGGTCGATGAAGCCTTCTCCAAGATTGCGGCCGTGGCTAGTGACTGTCAAGACGATGGTTGTTTTGACCGGATGAAAATCATCCGCGCTCGCCCAAGTGACATCCCTGATAATGCGGTCCCCTATGATGAACGTGATGATGACCAGTTAGTCGAACATATCGCATATCATCAGGACGAGGGGGCTGACCGTCTTCGCACCCTTTACCAGGAATATGTCCTTGATCCCTCTGAAGACGCGGATCCGACCCAGTTTCTTATCTGTGGTCCGCCAACCTCCATCCGAGGGGTCGTTGATAAGGTCGCCCGGTTGCTGGTTGACGTAGACGATCAGGATCATCCTGAGGGTGTCTGGAATCTTCTAGAAGAAGGAGAGGGAGACATTTTCGATTTCACGGTCGTTGATGAAGCGAGCATGATGGATCTTCCGCAACTCTTCCTCGTTGGCGCGTTCCTTCGGGAAGAAGGCCAACTGCTTCTTGCTGGTGACCATCGCCAGATGCAACCCATCCAGCATCATGGTTGGGAAAGTGAAACGCGTGAGACGATTGAGGAGACGATTCCGTTTCTGTCTGCCCTCGATTATATACGGTTCCTGAAAGGGGATATCGAAGAAATCGACTTCATTGAACGAGAATCCCCGGAGTTGGATGTTGGTCTCACGAACGACCAACAAGAAGACGCAGTGCTTCCGATGTATCCGCTCGAAGAAACCTATCGACTCCCTCAGCCTGTTGCGGATCTCCTGACGGAACTCTTCTATGATGATGATGGTATCCAGTTAACGGGCCGGAACGATCGTGATCCAATACCTACTGTCGATGCTTCTCACGAGGTAATTGAGGAGCTTATCGATCCAAACGAGTGGGTTTCCGTATTAGTCCATTCGGGTTCTCGGGATGAGCGATTAAGTGAACTTGAGGCTACGATAGCGGAAGAAGTACTGGCAGACTTTGACTTGGTTGCGCCAGAAGATGAGAACTTAGAGAATGATGAGATTTCTGCCGGAGTCGTTGTTCCGTTTACATCCCAGCGGGATCGCTTACAAGGGCAACTCGATAATGCTGTTCAGGCACAAACGGTCGAGAAGTTCCAGGGTGGTGAACGTGATCTGATTCTGTTATCAATGGTCGCAAGCGACGCTGGGTACGTGAATATGCTAAGCGACTTCCTGCTGAGTCCGTACCGTTTCAATGTCGGGGCAAGTCGGATGAAGCGGAAATTAATTATTATTGCTTCGGAAGCCATCTTCCAGACATCGGATCCGGATGCGGATCAATATGATGACCAATCAGCATGGAAGCGGCTCTATCAACTCATAGGTGCGCTTGATGAAGATATCGAACCGGCTGCGGAATCGGACGCTCACGAAATCGATCCCGCCCTTTCTGCCGACACCCACTGCCAGGTGTACCACGCCCGACTTTCAGACAACGGAGGTAGAATTTAACCTCTGGCAGAAAAACCTCCACGAGAAGTCCGCCCGCCGGCGGGAGTGCCCAAAGTCGTCGTAGACGGCTCTCCCCTTCACGTTCTGTGCCTCGGCCAGGGCATCCGGGTGGCCTCCCGCCAGCGAACACCCAGAGTGCCTGATCCCCGGCCACCCATTCGAACAGCTCTGCTGGGCACACGTACGGGTCCTCGTACGTCCACAGGACGGGTCACTCATAGAGACACAAACCACTCCTAGTGACTAACACTTAGATAGTCAAGGGGAAATCACCCTTCTAACTCACATAGCTTCTCCAACACGCCCTGCTCCTCAAGCTCGGCTAACCGCTCCAGTATCTGCTGTTTCTCTTTCTGTTGGGTTTTCTGTTTTAGGCTGAGTGGTCTTCCGCAGTTCCGGCATTCACTGTGGCCTTGTTGGTTCTCTGTCCCACAGAACGGACAGTTGGCTGATTTCTCGTCGGTTTTCTTCCTGGTGAGTCCGTACTGGTCACGAATCGCTTGGTTGACATCGTCGTTGTTCAGATGGACGTACACTTTAGCGCGACTACTGCCTGGTACCCAACCTGCGAACTTGTTCAATTGCTCGTACCCCATGAAAGTCGCCACCTCGGTCAATCGGGTGTGCCGCAGATTGTAGGGTTTGCGCTTGTTCTCCGGGATATTCGCTCGTTCACACGCATCTTTGAATCGGCGCATGAATCCGTCGTACTTCAACGGGTCTGCCAAGTCGGGTTCGTAGTGACAGCTTCCATCATGGTCATAACGTTTTCTCTCACAGTGTTTGCATCGTTGTTGTTCTGTTTTTATCCAGAGCGGCGCACTTGAATCGTTGATGTCACCGAGTTCACCTCCTAATGGGTGCTGGGCCAGCCATTCGCGCAGGGTTCGACCAGATCGCACTAACTGGTTTGTCCGGTCTGGCGTGTCTTTCATTCCTTCCAGGAAGATGAAGTCGCCTTTCTCGTTTGATGTGAAGTCAGCGATGCTTCGAGAAAGCATCTCGCCAGGGCGGGCCGCTGATTCGTACAGCATCATCGTAAACGCTCGATCACGGGTATTGGAGAAACTCTGGAACAATCGCTTGAGTTCATCATCGGTATAGAGGTCTTCACGGGTGACCTGGGTTGGTTTCTTTTTCTTTAATGAGATGAAGTTGACCTTGTCCGGGTGCTCATGGCCGCCGTTCTGTATCTTGTAGAACTTCTTGACGGTGCCACGCATGGTCCGCTTCGTAGCTTCAGCGTAGTCACTCCGGTTCAACCCGGCCATCAGCTGTTTGAGCTCCGGTTCGCTTGCTCCCTGGAGCCGAAAGTCCGCAGGTGCATACTTCTTCAACAGCGTTTTCAGAGACTGCGCATGGCGTTGCTGGCGGACATCGCTGAGTCCTTCCGCTGCGCAATGATCGATGAACTCCCGAATCGATTGAACGTTCTCCGGGTGGAGACTGCTTTCTTCGAGGTTTTGAAGGGTTCGTGAGACATTGACATACTGTGATGTAGACATTGTGTGTAAGTTCACATCGTGAGTCGAGAAGAGAGACCGGAGACACATCGTTTCGGTTGCCCGCTGACCACCCCGGTTCAGATGCTCCGCAATGAACGGTTAGTTGGATGCGGCCGCCGGGCACGGAATAAATGGTCGAGAGCAACTGTCTATCGTGCTTTCCGGCTCTCCTCGTTTCGGTTGGGTTTGCAAGACAAGTTTGGTCACCAATATTTAAATTTGTGAAAGAGTGCTGGCGGGTTAACCGAGTCCATGATGGGTCCTTCTCGTGGCGTTCCGCGGTCTGTCTCTCTCTGTCGTTGCGTTCGCGGGGTTTGGTCGGGTAACTCGCGCAGCCGATGACGCTACTTCGATTGCTTCTTCATAGTACTTTGACTTAGCAACAGAAACCGGAGTCAGCTCTAATCCAACCGAGGGATTCCAAAACTTCTGTTTCCTCGATGGTAAGCGAGTTACCAGACACTATGTTCCGATTTCGGGAAACAGGGTAAACACCCACCAACCTACCTGTACTGCGCTCAAAATCGGGGGAAACACGGGAAATAGCAAGGGTTTCGGATTTTAACAATTCCCCATTGAATTCACAGCGGCTTAACCCGGATCTGGACCTGATTTCGGTTGCAGCAGGGTTTTGAAGGGTAGACAGAGAGAAATCTCGCCAAGGGGTTATCGATGAGACCTTAGTTCTCTTCGAAATCACGGGTTTCACGAAACACGACCGGTTGGGTGTCCAACCCCGCTTTAGAAACACGGTCTTCCAATCCTTCCCGGATGTCTTGGTTCCGGCACACCACCCAGATCGCATCGAACCCGGTCTCTAAGTGATTCTCGATGTGTTCCCGTTCTCGGCTGGTGTTCTGCATCGCAACTTCCACGACGATCTCCAGTTCACCAGTATTGACGTAGACATCCGCATCAAACAGTTCCAGCTCGGCGGGCCAACCAGCGTCCTCAAACGTTTTCTTTACCTGGTGCTGCCAGTACCGGTGAACGATTCCCCCACGTCCTTTCTGCTCCGGATCACACTCCAAGTTGTCCTCAACGTACGAGTATCCGCGTTTGGTTAGCTCGAGAAGCTTCGATGACTTGGGCCTAGTTTGAACCCTTTTTTCCTCCACAATTCCGTTGTCAGCCAGCTCGGTCTTCGCATCGTATCCTATATGCGGACTTGAGAACTGGTCATACCGTTCAGTCAACCCTACGAACGGATACTCAACAACATCTCTAAGCAGTTGCTCGGCCTCCTCCGAGAGTGAAAACGTTTGACTTGGGTCGCTAATCACCTCCTCGTCCCTATTCTGGAGACCGACTAAGTCTTCGAACCCTGATGGTCGTTGTCGAGACGTCGACGATAACTCAGTCCAGTACCGGCCCTGCATCTGTTGGAGCTCTGCATCCGTAACCTGCTTCGCTAACTCGAACCCGTGGAGAGCTACATGGACAGGATCATTGTTTCCAGTCTGGAGAACCGCTTCACCCACGTCTAGTTGCTGTGCCACTGATTTCTGTCGATTCGAGAGATGTAGTGATTCGGCTATCGCCTCGAACTGTTTCCGGTCACCGGTCGGTAACAGTAGTTTCGTGTATGTGTTCGCCTTGATCGAGTCCGTCAATTTCGAGGCTTCCTGATCGCCCACAATCAGGGCTTCTCCGAACTCACGGAGTCTTGCAGTAAGGTCATCGATAGCAGGAATACCAGCAGCGTCCTGACGCTCTTTATAGACACTGAATACCTGTTTGCCCTCATCGAGAACAAAGACGTGGTTCAGCCCTGTATCGCGGTCTGTCTGCGCCAATCGGTACTCGTAGACCCAAGCCAACAAAACCTCCATCAAAAAGTTCTGGACATCCCTGTTCAATCCGTCAAACTCGAAGACCACATCACGCTGTAACAACCCTTCCAGGCTGTATCCTTCACTACAGTCGAAGATCGTCCCTGCACCGAGGTTCATCGCCTCCACACGGTTCAGAACAGTATCACGGTAGTTCGCAGTTTTCCGGACATAGCTGATGTTGTCCGACGCCAACACCGCTTCCAACTCATGCAGGCTCGGATACGGCGGCGAACACTCGTCGAACAAGTCGTACAACCGGTAGAGTTCGATAATCGACTTGAACAAGTAATTCTTCGACCCGGAGAGCAATGAGGTTGCGTGGCCGAAGATCTCGCTGAAGACCTGCGCCCATCGACGGGGAGGCACAGCAGGTGGCGGCACCAACGGATTGAACTCGAACTCGGTCCACGGAAACACCAGCAGGCCATCGAGTTCGCTGATGAGGTGGCGGTAGTCCTGTTTCACGTCGAAACTCCAGAACGGAACCTCTAGCTGTGACACCAACGTGTAGAACAGCGTGGTCTTCCCTGCGCCGGACTGCCCGACCGCCAACAGGTGTTTCGTTAAATCCTCTGCTGAAAGCTGGACCTGATTACCTGTAGCAGTCTCACCGATCTCCAGAGTTCCATCAGTAGATCGGGAATCAAATGGCTGTTGCTGCTGCTGGACCGTCTTTCCAATGATGGTCTTCTCAACAAGATTCGAGAGATATTCGTTTTCTGAAGCCGCTGACGCCAAGATCAGTCGCTGAACCGTTGGATCATCAAGAACCTCATTCTGGTCCGCAAAATCGAAAAGTCGCTTCCCGGCAGATCGACCCATACACTCAAAGAATGAGTGAGAACCATTCTACTACCCTGGCAAACACCGGGATTCCGATGAAAAACAAGGAATCGAGGGCTGCCAAGAACACGTCCCCCGCTCTATTCTTATTCATCGTGGGACTGGTCTGGTCCGCTATCTCGCACCTTCTCCTCGGCGCTCTGTTCAAATGCGTTGTCGATAGCGGCTTTGTAATGCGCTTCAGGGAAGTAGTTGAACAACCCGTATTTTAAGCGGTCCCTTGCGTCAACAAAGAGCCAGTCGGGCTTCCTGGTTTCGACGTACTCCTTCTCCTCGAGATAGTCGTCTATCACGCTGTCCGGATCGATTCTGTAATCACCTGGATGATTGTGGTTTGCGTGCCTGGATTCGACAAGGAATTCAAGCCTGTATCTCGTGTTTCTCCATGAGGTCCCGAAGGCTGTCTGTCTCTCCTTCCCAGTACTCCTCCTCGTCGGGATTGTCCGCATCCACCAAGTGTTGAACCCGGTTTTCCACCACGTTTCTTCCAAGTTCCGCTGAGTCGGGGACACGGTTTTCCTGATCGAGAAGCGTTGCGGCACGATCAAGACCGTCGTCCAAGACGTACTCCGGAACATCGGTTGAGAGATGCGTCAAGGCGTAGGTCGCGGCGTTGTAGGTTTCGTAGAGCGATGGATTCTCCGGATCCTCGACCTCCGTGTACAGCGCGTTCACCAGGTCCGCGGTCGGATTCTCCAAGTACCGGTCCAAGCCGAGGTCGTGAAGCACTAGCAGCGCCTCATCCTGGTTTAGCAACCGTTCTTCCTGGGCTTCTTTCAGCCGGTTCTCCACGGTGTCCGCACCATTAATCATCGAGTCGACGGCGTGGTAGGCTAGCTGTGGTTTGAACGGTTCGCTGTGGGTCTGCTCAAAGCTTTGTTCCGTGATGAAGCTGGTCATCCCGTTGCTACAGACCAGGCGCTCGGCCCCGAGGCTGTACGTCAATCCGTGGTAGCCGCTGTGACCGCTGCGCGTGTGAAGCTGTAACGCCACCTCGTCTCCGTCTCGCGGCTCAATAACATCGTCTAACCCGATTTTCGCCGTCATCTTGTGGCTGTTCGGTGAGAGCGAGACACGGCCCTCCGGCTCAACATGGTGGTGCTCCAACTGGCGGCCGACCGCATCCAGGATCTCGCCATACTGGATCACGTTGTAGAAGTCCTCAAACGTGGAGACCTCGCCGGCGAGTTCGCCGGTGTCCGTCCAGAGGCTGTCTCTCCAGGGCACCCGTTTCCATTCGTCAAGCTCCTCGTTTCGGCCGTAGACATCGTGGCGCTCAACCTGAGGAAGGTTTTCCGCGGTTTCGTAAAGTCCGTCTAAATCGTCGAACGTGTAGGTTTGCTCCATCTGGCAATTCACCTTATACCAGTAGTTCCGGTTTTGAAAAGA
Organism: Halorussus amylolyticus; assembly: GCF_004143485.2. Lineage (GTDB taxonomy): Archaea > Halobacteriota > Halobacteria > Halobacteriales > Haladaptataceae > Halorussus > Halorussus amylolyticus. Next base: position 157,473 of record NZ_ML974131.1, read on the forward strand.
GTAGTAGCCGACGGGACACCTCGGTTCACTTGAGTTGACAAAGGAAGGGAAAGCGACCCTGTAGAACCCCGTTGAGATGACCACGGGCTGAGGTCTATACTCAAAGATTGTGGACCGGCGGTTACGAACTGCCGAAATAGTCCTCCGCAATTTCTTCGAGTGACTCATTCGGATGAGAAGTAGTCACGGTGCTGTTCGCATCTTCCGGCATCGTAAGCTCAAGAACTCGACTGACATCTGATTCCGGAATCAGCGTGATGTTGAAGCCTTCTTGCCCACAATACTTCATTTGTTCTGATAGTCGGCCTACGGCGATTTCTGTTTGGATATCGCTGTAGGGGACTTTTGGGATGAGTTCCCGGACCGCCGAAAATTCAAGGCGAGCACCCTCCTCGTCATCGCGGTGTACCTCATTGACGGTCAGGAGGTGACTCAGGCATGCGCCATGTTCGTCGACACTACTTGTACAATAGAGCAGGCCCTCGTCACCAGAGGTAAGCGTCTGCCAGGCGTCGTATCTCCCGAATCCCTCTCGCTTCCAGAACGGACTCGCATTGAAATACTCTCCGTGACGAAGGGGTTCATCACAGAATCGTGGACCATTTGCGCCCGCAATATAGGCCGGAGCAGCCTGTTCCTCGATGGGATGGCCACTCGCCTGAATCAAAAATCCCGTCATAGTACCCTCCAGTCCCGGTAGTGACAAAATAGTATGCCTCTCTCGAAGTACCATTCTCCTGTGAGTCAGTGACGACTGCTTTCTCTACCCGATATGCGCCTCGTATCCAGCAGGGTCGCTAAAACAGTCACTAATTGAGGGCTTCGATAAACGGAGAATACTTCTCTGTAGACAATTTTTAGACAGTTCACCGATCTCCATTGGCGAGATCTCGCTCCGTAACCTCGCGTACACCGTGTCGCATCGCTCGGCGGCCAGCTTGGAGAAGCTGTTCGAGTGCTTCCCGGCAGTCTCCACTGGTCTCTGCGACTTGCTCCGCGATGGCTTCAACCACGTCGCTGTCGACTGTCCCGGGTTTGAATGCCTGTTCGACAGCCTTCTCAAGGATCTGCTGAAGTTGGTCAGCAGTGTAGGGCTCGAACTCGATGGGTCTGCAGTTGAGCCGGCTCCAGCTCCGGGAGTCAAGCACGAGTGCGTCAGGCGGTAAATTCGAGATCATCACGAGTCCGAGTTTGTTCCCGGTTTGCTGGCTGAGCATATGGAGATCGTAGGCAACCTCAGTTTTATCTCGGAGCTGGTCGAACTCATCGAGCGAGACTGCGATGCTCCGGTTTTTCTCGAGCCATTCACGGAGTTTAGAGAGCAGTTCGTCGACCGGCTTGCCTTTCCGTGGAGCGGGGTAGCCGAGCTGGATGAGGAGTTCGGTGAGCAGCGCGGGGCGCGTGGAGTACTGCCAGCAGTTGATCCGGATCGTTTTCACGCTGGTTTCCTCCGTGAGGGCGTCGAGGACGTGGTTGACGCAGACGGTTTTGCCGGTGCCGGGTGGACCGTGGATGAGCAAGGTTTCAGGTGTATCACGTTTGGTGAGCGGTCGGATACCGTCCCGGATTGAATGGACTTCGCTGTCGCGACCGACTGGCGGAAGACTGGCTTCACCGTTCAGGTAGCGCTCCGCATGAATGATGCCACTACGAGGGGAGGTGTTGTTGTCGAACATCGGTGGATCACGCTCACCATCGTTGTCTATCAGTGAGGATTCAAAAGCGGAGTCCGGGATGGTGTTTCGTATGTGCCGCAGTGTACAGGTGTTCGAATGGCTTCAGCGCTAATCATACGTCGTGAATGAGGGGCTCCGGTTCACCTGTCGTCATCGTGCGTTCTCCCAACTGAAGGCCGGGGTCCGAAAATCCGTGTGAGTCTCACGCCCCAAGCTACGCCTATGACCGATATCATCGATACTCCTGACCCGTTGACCCGGACCTACCTCCCGGCCCAACTTATTGATCGAGAACCCGAACAGGAAACGCTATCCGAAGCGTTTGCGGCGGACACCGAGACCCGGCTTCAGCACGTCCATCTCTACGGGCCTCGTGGCACGGGGAAAACCCACTTGGTCAAGCAGTTTCTCACGACGTTTCCATCGACAGTGACCACATGTTACGTCTCCGGGCGACCGCACGATACGCAGTATAAAGTACTTGAGCGACTCCTCCAGCAGCTGACCGGCGAACACGTCGGAACCGGTCACCACATCGCTGACCTGCAGCGCCGACTTCGAGACGCAGTGAATCTGGAAACCGTGGTCGTCATTGATGAAGTCGAGTTCTTGTTGTTGAACGATGGCGATGATCTGCTGTACTTCCTGACCCGATTGGAGAACACGGCCGTGATTACGGTGTCAGCGACTCACCGAAGTCTCGAACCCGAGGTCGATGATCGGACCTACAGCTCGTTTCAGCCTCGGGTCCTGACGCTCAACCCGTACACGCCGAGCCAAGTCCGGCAGATCCTTGCTGACCGCGCCCGGCGCGCGCTGGAACCGCAGTCGGTGGAGAGGACCGCGCTCTCCCGGATCGCAGCAACCACCTCGAACATCGCCATCGGGCTATGCTGGCTTCGAACAGCCGCGGAGGCAGCCGACGACGCAGTGACGCGGAGTCTGGTCGACGAGGTTCAGTCCACAGGGTATGCGGCGTACGTCACCGAACTGCTGGCGGATTTCACACCGCATCACAGGCGGCTCTACGACACGATTGAGTTGCTGGACCGCGACCGGAATCCGGTTATCTCAGGGGCTGTGTACGAGGCCTACCGCGACCGGTGCGCTGACACCGGTGTCGAACCGCTAAGCGAGCGCCGGATCAGCGATTTCCTAACCCATCTCGAACTCCTGGGCTTAATCGAAGCAACCTACCACTACGGCGGTCGGAAAGGCAAAACCAGGGAACTTCAGCTCGTGGACTGGGACGAGGACACCCCATCCAGTGATTCCTCATCAGAAGAACGCTGAGAGATCAGTCTCGGTTAGTTCACGGAGTTCTCGGTGGAGGTGCCGTCGTTCTCGTTCAAGCTGGTCACGGTCACGCCAGTGGGTTCGTTTGGCCTCTTGGAGCTGTTGTTCAAGCTCTCTGACTCGGCGCTTCTGATCAGTGAGTCGGTCTATGGGAATGGACGGCCGTTGTAACCGTTCTAACCGGTCCTGTTCCTCTTGGATTGCCGTCTTGAGTTCAGCAATGGTTTGGTCATGGATCTCGGTTCGGTGTTGGAGCCGGGTTTCCACCTGGGTGAGTTCGGTTTCGATCCGATTTTGTTCCTGTTCATGCGATTCAGTCAGCAATGCTTCCAATTCTGGGCCGTCAAAAACGAGGTCCTGCTGGCCAGCCGAGGGATTGCTACGGCTGGGCCGTGAGTCTGCCAGGAGGTCTTCGTAGTCCGGATACCGCATAGCAAGGTTCTCCACAACCTGTCGACCGAGGTGAAGACTTACGTGGCTTCTCTGTCGCCCTGATTCACTAGCTTGCGATACCGTTCAGCAGCCTCTCGGTAGAACCGTGGAAGCGACTGGACCTCCTCCTCTGACCAGGAACCAACTTCGGCGAGAAGAGCTTCGGCTTCCGCTAGTTCGTTTATTGACACTTGGATTCACCCTTTGGAGCTTGTCGAACGTGAGGGCTTTATGAATACGTGAGCGCCTCGCTACACTTGGGGCGCTCCGATGTGTTTTCTACTGGAAATCATCGATTCCGGACTGGTCCATTAACACGGTTATTGCGTACTCGACCCGTTGAACGTTGACTTCGTACAGGCACATCTTGGTGTAGTCCTTCTCCGCATCTTGGACGGCTTGCTGCTTCAGGAATCGTTCTGCGTCACCGACTGAACTGAAAAACAGGTCTGTGTCAGCGCTATCCGCCCGGTAAACCGCGTCGCCACTATCCGGGTTAAACCAGCAGTACACCGTGTCTCGTCTCCGGTCACCATAGAGCTCGGAGCCGTCATTTGCGTCCAGTCTGGTTGCGTACTCCAGCAGGTCAGCTATCTCCCGAATATGCCATCACCTGACTTTTGAAGCACTGTAAACTCGGTTTCGATCACCCGGGTCAGGTCGTAGCCACCGTCCGGAAACAGTGTCTCGTCACCGAGATCGGTGTCCACCCTGTATCCGCCGACGGTTTCCAGTTGCTCAGTGCTGAAGCAGCCGTATTCCCACCGATCAAAGGTGCTCGGGCTTCGAACCCGGCCATAGTACAGGTTTTCATCTATTTTTCCATAGGCTTCCCACCGCCAGTTCGGGAGCAGCAGTGCTTCCCAGACTGCCAGCGGTTCCTCGTCTTCATAATCTGCGACCATCGCAATTCGCCGGGCTGGCTTTTATCAAGAAGTCTCAAACCGGTTTCCGAAGACCGGGTTTCAGATGGAAATTGATGCCGAGAGTTATTTACGTAGATTAAGATCTGATAGGAATGAGTTGGGAGCGGTGGATGCAATTAGATACATATCTTCATTGGTATCAGAGCCGTCAGATGACATCAAATCCTTCGTCTTCAAGAATTCGCCTGATATCGCTGATTGTTTCTCTGCTGTCTCTTCCTCCTCGGTAATCTAGTTCGAAATAGTTGCCGTCTGTACGGACGCGGTACACAACTTCGAGCAAGCCAGGATGAACTGGGGAATCTGTGGGCTCAATATCTAACTGTCCTTCTACCTGCCGAAGTATCTGGTTGGTCAATAACTCATGACCGTCCTGAGGTCCGTATTCAAAAAGGGCTGTGATCGGTTCACCATGCATTGGTCCTAGAAAGTTTTCTCCGTGCATTTCTGCCAGAAGATTCTCTAAGGCAGGTTTAGGATCAACATCAGTGCTTTGAAAGTCGTCATTCCGTGAGGCTCTGAAATGGTAGCCGTGTAATTTGTAACCTTCCGCTGTAACCGCTTCCCCGCCGGATTTTAACCCTTTGACTAGCTCTTCCTTGTAATCTCTAGTGAAGAATTCGATGCCGGCCACCCCCTACTGGTAAAATCACGCTCCGTGATTAAATAATAATATAGTGTAGAGTATATGCTAAGACCACCACACTTTCGGGTCCTTTCTTTTGATCGATGGAAGAGGCAGATATATTGTAACACAAGAACGGTCCGTCTCAGAACTATCGTAGTGTCTGGCTTGCCATTCAGAATTAACCTTCGTCCCGTGCTGTATCCTATCTCCAGTTAAGTACTGGCCAAGATGTTTCATCCATGTATTTCCTATATTTGTTCCATCGCTTGCCCAAAACTTGAACCCGCCCTTTTTCGGGAGTATTACTGTTTGGGCTCCTGCCGAGATGTTTGTGAACTTAGTGTCAGCATCCTCTCTTTTGTATCCAGGTTTGTGGAGCTTGGTTGTTACTTCTTTTAGAGTACAAGTTGGATCCCACAGTACCCAAAATTTCTCAATAGGCTTCGGCGGCAGGGAATGCGTTTGCGTAATGGATTCTACATCGTCCGTATTGACAGTAATAGAGTCCTTTGAACCCTCTTGAGCTTCTTCTAGTAACGGTGGAAAATCCGGAGATACTGGAACTACATTGACACGCTGTCCGGGATAGGGAGTGTTTGAAGCCAGATCAATGACTTTCGATGGTTGGGCGGTGCCGAGAGTAGTACCGAAGACAACCGGCTCACCCTGATCCGCTCCCCCATCGTCCTTGAGTTCAGGATATCGATAGTCGAAGAAATCATCCACATTGTATATCCGGAACTGATTGGCGCTAGGGTTAATTTCAGCTACTAACGGAAACGATGGATTTTTGAGGATATCGTCCTCCCACCGACTAGGAATGGTGAGTGCTGGACTTTCCTTTGTTCCACGAATTGAATAGTATCCCAGGAGATAGGATCCATCTTTTTTGGTCGGCTCTCCGTAGATGTATGCAGAATCTTTTCCGACGTTACGCTTATCGATCCATATATTTGATTTGGGGCCCAAATCAAGCTCGGTAATTCGGGAAGGTAGACCAACGGTGTAGTATATGCCGCTCTTTCTATCATCCTTCTTATGTACTGGTTCAATATGATATGTGATATTTCCATTCCCTTGTTCTGTCATCGATTGTGGCATTTTCGTATAGGAGTGCGAAAGCGACTATTGTTATTCGCCACCTGAACTCGGCGTAGGGGAGCCCTGAAACCTCGACTACCAACGGGGCTTGCCTAAGAGAGAATACCGATGACCGAACATACAACACGAATACTGGCAAGGCTGTCCGCAATTGCGGTCCTGCTCACGAGTACAGTCCAACCGGCCCTAGCAATTCACGGAATCGTCGGTTGTAACGGGCAATCAACGCTGGAACCGATTTACCTGCTGATTCACCAGGTGGTGGTACTGATATTCAGCGTCGGCGGGCTGCTTGCTGCGGCCGCCCTCACGTATGCGGGAGTCCAAACGTTGTGGGGCAGTGAGGATGCGAAACGGCAAGCCATTCACCGGGTGCAACGAGTGTTGATGGCTATTGGATTAATTTGGACTGGACCGTTCATCATCGCGTTCCTGCTGATCCCGCTTAATGTCTGTACCGGAGGTGTCTAACGGTGTCCCGGAAACTATCCTTCGTCAGTCTCGGTGTCCTAGTGTTCCTCCCGGATACCTTCTTGACCCAAACCGGTGATGACCTGGGTATCAGTCTTCCTCTTCAGATATTCGGCCCGTTTCGGAACCTGGCAGAGGAAATGATCAACGTCTTCGTCGACGTCCTGTTTCAAGCCGCGACGATTCATCCGAATCCCCCGGTCACGTCAATTCACCGACTGACACTGATGGTAGCCCTGCCTGCCACAGTAGTGATTGTCGTCCTCGCCGGGGTGTCTCAGGTTACTGAGGGATTCGGTTTCTCATTCGGAGAGCCCCGCCAAGTCGTCCCAATTCTCGTCGTCGGACTCGGGGGCGCGGTGATTGCCTTGCCACTCTTACAAATCCCTGCGGACATCGCCAACGCACTTGTAGAGGTGTTCCGGCCAAGTGGTTCGGTTAGTATTGAAGAGTTAGCAGGGTTGACAGCCGGGCTTGGACTGGTGGTGGTGATAAACGCTTTTCTGTTGGCTGCCTTGGTGATACTATTTGTATTCAGAAATGTGTACCTGCTTTTTATAGCAGCAGTATCTCCCTTAGTTGCAATTGGTTGGGCATTGCCGGCAACGCGGCCGTACGCCCGGTCGTTCTCGTCGGCATGGTTTGCCCTGCTTGCTACTGCGCCGGCAGATGCGCTCGTCCTCCGATTCAGTCTCGCACTGTTGGAGGGACCGTTCCCGGATTGGATCTGGGGAGTTGCATCTTTCAGCTTGATGTTATATATTCCGTACCAGTTGATCGCTGTCTCGCAGGGCATTGTTGGCGGCCGTGGGCTCGCAGGTCGTATTCAAGGGTCGTGGCGACGGAGATGGCCGCCTGGTGGAAATGGGGGAAGCAGCGGTGGACTGAGCGATGAGGAGCTGCGTCGCCAACGGCGTAATCAGCGACGTCGCGACCGTGATCGCGGCGGGAGGTGGTGACCGATGCGAAAACGAATGTCAAGCAATCCGGACCGATCCATCAAGTACTTCGGCTGGTTCACGTGGAAAGACCTGCTCCGGCTTGGCCTTCCGGGCACCGTGCTGGCCTGGATGACCGTGGGACAGTCAGCCGCGGTGACGCTGGGCGCGAGTTTCGTCGGCGGGCTCCTCGGGTTGATCTGGTTCGGTGTGCGTCCAAATGGCCAACCGCTCGAGGTCCACCTCTACCATCTCCTCCGGTGGATTGTCCGCGGGGAGGACCAGCAATGAAGCGGACCATCGATCCGCCAGCGCTCACGATCCGGCAGCCAGCCATTGTCGTTGATCGAAATGCTGCGCTAGCTGTGCTGCGAGTATCCCCGGTCAATCTCGACTTGAAGACGGACCAGGACCAGGAAGCGCTTCATCAGGTCTACCAAACGGTTCTCGATACCATCTCGTATCCCATCTACATCTACTCGCGTCAGTCACCGGCAGATCTGGACGACTACGTTGAGCGGGTTGCTAGCAAGCCCAGCCATTCCAGGCTTCGAGACGAGTACACGGAGTACTGCCAGCGTGTCGCCGCAGACGGATTCGTCCGGACTGACCACTTCGTTATTATTCGCGTCGTTGCTGGCACCCACGAGAGCACCGGGAAGGAGCTTCATCGCCGAGTTCAAGAGGTGAGATCAGCGCTGTCTGGCGGTGCGTTTGCCGTCTCGCAGCTCAAAGGGGAGGCACTCGCGCAGTTCGGACGACAGGTTGGTAACCCGGTTCCGAAGCCTTCAGAGCAGTACTGCGCCACAGCAACGGACGGCTTCGATGAATACCGGCGGCTGGTGACGGTTGATGAGTATCCCTCGGAGATTGAGTTCGGCTGGCCGCGCTTCCTCCTTCGGGTTGACGGTCTCGTTGATGTGCTCCAGGTGTTTCGGCCGATGGATATCGGAGCGGCGGTCCGGAAGCTACGACGACACTCGGAAATGATGGACGCTGAGATCGCTGCGTTCCTTTCGCAGGGCCATAAGGGAATCAACAAGCTTGAACGGTCCCTGGATGACACCGAGTGGTTCCTCGATATGCTGGCGAGGCACGACTGTACACCGCTCAACTACGGGGTCTACGTCACGGCTCACGGCTCAACCCCCGAGACAGCGGACGCCACCTTTGATCGGGTGACCACCCAACTCGGGGCCCTTCAGCTCTCGTTCCAAGAGCCGGGGCTTCGGAACGACTACGCGTACTACACCGACTCGCCGTTGTATGGTGATCCGCTCGATGAGACGCTGCTGATGCCATCGCTCTCGGCCGCGATGGGGCTGCCTTTCGGTAATCAGCCAGTTGGAGAGACCACGGGTGTGCTGTACGGGGTTGACGCGGTAGATGGAACCCCTATTCTGGTTGATCGGTTCGGGTGGGACTCTCATTCGATGGCCGTGATGGGAACCCTTGGATCTGGCAAGAGCTATTCGGCTCATTTAGAGTGCTTGCGGTCGGTGCTTGTGTATCCCAATCTCCTGCTCATCGTCGTGGATCCGAAGCAGGAGTACCGTCAGACGATCGAAGCACTCGGCGGTGAGCATCGATCCGTTGTCCACGGCAAGGAGTACGAGTTCGATAGCCAGGTCCTCGGTTTCGAGGTTGAGGAGCGCGGCGAGTTCGAGAACGTGGCGGCATTGGTTGATCTCGTTCGCCAGATCTACGCCGCGACCTCGAAGAACCAAATGCGAACTATCGTGGTGATTGACGAGGCACGACTGCTGCTCAAGGACGATGCGGGACGCCATGTCCTGAATCAGTTCGTGCTCGAAGCTCGGGACATCAATGTCGCGGTCCACTTAGTGACGCAGAGCTGGTCGCATTTCGCCGATTCCTCCAAAGGGCGGGACATCCTCGATCATGTGCCCGGCAAGCTCTTTTTCGGGCATGAAGAGCCGCCGGACTCCCCGATCCTTTCTCGACAGGAGGAGCTGGACATTCAGGGCTTGAAAAGCGGGGCAGAGGCTAGCCACAGTGAAGCCTATCTCCACGTCTCCAACGTCGTCCACACGAAGCTCAAGATAGGGTCGACCGCGCTTGAGCACCGCATCTTCGACGGGGAGCCAAACCAGCCCGAGTCGGTAGCGGTGGGAGAATGACCCGGCTCATACCAGCGTATACGGAGGTGGACGAGGACCAAGCAGAAGACTTAGCGACCCCAGCGAACCCGGTGTACGCTGTCGAAGTGCAGCCACCGAGTACCGGTGACGTGCCGCCAACCGTTGAACGGTTTCTCCGCGGGATTCTCGAAGTCCAAACCGGATTCCTCGGCGTTCGAAACACATCGCCATGGGTAGCGTACGAACTCTTCCGGCCACGGACCGACCGGCTCCGGCTCCAGTTTTGCGTCCCGAACGCCCGGTTGGAACGCAAGGTCCGGACACACCTCTCGAACGAGATTCCTGAGATTGGCTTTACATCCGGAACGCCTCAGTTACCGGTGAAGCCAGGTGACTCAATCGGAGGTGCGATCCTTACAACGGGGAGACGTGATCGATATCCGCTCGCTACGGAGTTCGACCCGCCGCCAAGCAACAGCCTCGTGGCTGCGCTTCACCGCCACGCTATGCGGGATACACGAGTCGTGGTTCAAGTTCTGCTGCGCCCGGTTGTGGGGCGGTCGATTCGTGAGTGGTGGCGGAAGCGCGACGCCTACAAAACAGTGGATCATCTGCGGTCGGAGACCTCACGGATGCGAGACAGTCAGTCCGCGACACCGCGGAAGCGGAACCAGGCTGATGCGGTCGAGACGAAAATCGACCAGCGACGGTATCAGGTATGCATCCGATTTGCAGTGATCGGGGCTGGGGAGTACACGGCGAGCCGGGTCAAGGAGATCGCCGGTGCGTTCAACGTGTTCGAGAATCCGGTGAGCGGACAGTACTTCGATATTGATACGATCCGGGGGCTGCGCCAAAAGCGGTTTCTCGAGTTCGTTCGGGCGATTCGCGACCGCGTCTTTGGAGGGTACAGCCTTCGCTTCCACGCTACAGTCGACGAGCTTGCCGGACTGGTCTCCATTCCGGACCGCGACCAGGAGAATCTCGAGAACGCATGACACCGAACGAAACCCAGAACCTGATCACGAACTCCACCGGGTCCTCAAAAACGCACTTGGGCTCGCGGACCAGCATCCTCGGCGTGGAGGAGCACGTCTCAATTCGGGATGAGCACCGCGTGAAGCACGCGGTGACCACCGGGGCAACGGGAGCCGGGAAGTCGAAGCAGTTGAGCCACGTCGCGCTTCAAGACGTCTACAAAGGCCACGGACTGGCGGTCCTCAACTCCAAAGGCAATCTCTTAGACGAGTTCTTGGCCAAGCTCCCGGAAAACCGGTATGACGACCTGATCTACGTCAACCCGGTCGAAGACCCTGTCACCGGAATCAATGTCCTCGAACCGTCCGTCGACGCGTCCGCGTCAACCGCCGAGAAAGCCAATCAGGTCGAGATAATCGTTTCCAACCTGATTCAGTTGTTCAAGCGCCGGAGCAGCAACTGGGGTGACCGATTCGGACGGGTCCTTGCCACACTGCTTCGCGCCGGGATCAACGCCAACATCGACCATCAGACCCGGTACACGCTTCTGGATATCAAGCACTGCGTCACCGACACTACCCAGCTCGCTAACTTGATTGACCACACGCGTGATCCGGAGCTCCGGTCGCAACTAGTTAACATCAAAAACAGGTTGTCGGACAAGGAGCTTGAACCCGTGGTCCGCCGATTAAACGACTTCACAGAGAATCCGGTCGTGAGACAGGTCATCGCCGCCGAGACCAGCGATATCGACTTCCAAGCCGTCTTGAATCAGCAGAAGATCCTGGTGCTGGATGTCCGCGAAGGAGCGGTTGGAAGCATCGTCGCAGAGCTGCTGGCCTCTCTCGTGATCACCAAGCTCTGGGCCGCCGCACAGTCACGGTACAACCACAACCGGGACTGTTCACCGTTCTACCTCTTCGTCGACGAACTGCAGACGTTTCCCAGTGAGGGACCGCACTTCGCGGAGATCTTGAGCAAAGCACGCGAATACCAGTTAGGTTGCTGGCTGACCACGCAGTATCTCTCTCAGCTCCCCAAATCGATGCGGGACGCGGTCAAGAACAACTGCCGGACCAAGCTCGTGTTCGACCCATCTGGTTCAGAAGACCTGTCGAAACTGGCCCGGATGCTTCACGGGATCGATCGGGACCAGCTGACCCGGTTAGGTGACTTCCGGGCTGTCATCCAGCAACCGGGGACACAAAGGCGGAACCCTGCTACCATCGTCGATACGTATCCGCCATGGACTCCCGATTACTCCGATCTCGATCATTTGAAAGACAAGGCGACAGTTGCCACAGAAACCGGTCTCGGACAACAACCCACACTCGGGAAGGGAGTGAACGCTGGCAAGGAAGAACATACCCGGCTTCTCTCCGTTGCGAGAAACGAGTTGGAGGATCGAGGCCTCCGCGTTCAACTGCTGCATCAAGACGCGGGCGACGACAAACCGGATGGTCGTGTACATCTTCCGACCGGTGAGATCGCGCACTTGGAAGCCGAGCACGCCACCCTCTCCAAACCGGCGAAAGTCCTTCGGAATCTACAGCGAGCGGTCGACCAGAATCGTGAATGCATCTTCGTTGTTGAAGAAGGAAATGCGACGAAGCTACAGCAGATTGTCGCTGATCCCGTCAACCGACACGGTACCCAGTTCGAAGACGAGCAGGGACGGTTCAGTTACTATACCGGCGATGGCGAAGAGTCCTTTACCGAGATTGACAGAGTGGCGGATGCTGAGTATCGGATCTTGGAAATTTTTGAAGATGGGGCCTCCCTCTACGATGAGGCCGATTCCAAATCAATGGATTCTGATGAGTCCGAGATGGCGGACGACGCGCTTCGAGACATCGACCGAACTATTCTAACCTGTATCAGGGAAGATAAGGACGATACACACAAGATTACGTCGGCAACTGGCCTCCCGACCCACAAAGTTAATTACAGCTTTGACAAGCTCAAACGCTTCGGACTGATTCAGGTGAGCGACCCGGTGACGGTGGAGCGCGTCACGGGCAGGCAGAAACGTGTCTTCGACGTGAAACCCGTTTCACTCACGCCGGACGGTGAGAAATACCTAGAATCGAGCGGTCGGTGAACACAGCTCTCCTACTGTCTGTAGCTGCACGGATTGGAAAGCGACTGTTCAACTTTCGCTGGGCAACCTGTTGCTGTGCAGAATCGGTGCTTCGCTTTAAGTTCTGCTAGCGTCAACCCAGGTGTGATGACCGACTACACGGAATCAGATAGCTTCCATGTTCGCGGGCGAATCGAGGGCTACCTCCAGGGAACCGCAAACCATACCGACGAAGATACCAGCTTTGACCCGGATACTTGGACGGATCTCTACGGGGCCCGAGTCATCTATGATAGTTTTCCAGCGTGGCCGAGTGCCGACGCACGTGAACAGGGGGAAGACCCATTCACCCTGTGCGATTGGGACGAGGAGACTCAAACATTATCGTTGAAGCAGGGAGTAGACTTGCCAAGAGATCGACCCGGAGTCGTGGTATTTGGTGATGGGACTGCTGTAATCGCTCGGGATGGCCACGCACGGATGTTCACGCTCGCCGATTCGGAGCTGGCCATGATCGAGGAGTTGGCTGAGTTGGCACTGGAAATGCTTCGTGACGCGTATGACTATACCTCCAAATAATTGATTGTCCACCAGATCACGATGGTTCAGAGCCGTCTGGTCTGACCCTGTTTTGAAATAGGTTAGAAGCGTCGTCGATTGGGTTCGGATACGGGTCTGAATCAGCTTTGAATGGCCAGCGACTATACGCTGTCTACGACTTTTGACCTGGTGGAATCGGTGGTCGGGCTTAGTCCCTAACAGTAGTTAGTAGCATGGTTCCACGAAGGAATAATAATGGACCTAAATTCTATACTATGGGACAAAAGACGAACTGATTCATTCAGGTTCTTTCCACCAAGTCCATCCAGCGACTAGCAACGACCATTTACGTTCCTTGGCGTTCGAATATAATTGGTTTATATCAATATTACCATTCGTGGGTGATAGAAAGATAGTAATTACCCCCGCTTGAAAACTGTTCATATGAGTCTTGACCGCGGTTCCGAGTGGGGAAAATGGGATTTACACGTTCACACCCCATTGTCATTTGAATCGTCTTTTGGCATTACCGATGAGGAACGAGAGGCAGTCGATCCAATACCAGAACTCCAAGATATCGAGACACCAGATAGACTTGATCCGGAGCTCTGGGAAAAATATATAAACAAATTGGAAGGCATTGACCATGTTGACTGTTTAGGTATAACTGACTATTTCTCACTTGAAGGCTATGAACTTATCAACGAATTACGGGAGAATGGATATCTGGACAATTTTGATTTGATTCTCCCGAATATCGAATTTCGGCTGGATACTATCACAGGTGATGGGAAGCGAATCAATCTCCATGTCGTCTTCTCGGAAGACCTATCAGTAGATGATATTCGAAATGAATTCCTTCGGAACCTCAAAATCCAGATTGACCAATCCAATGAGAGGACGTTGCGACCGGAATCCTTGCGACGCTTAGGTCGCATTGCAAGGGACTATCATGGTGATGACTGCTCAGACTATGTCGCCGGTTGTAAGTACGCGAGAGTGAAGCTGGACCAGATTATTAACGAATTAGAATCAACTAAAATATTTGAGGGGAAGTATCTCATCCTGCTGTCCGGAGCCGAGTGGGGTGACATCAACTGGGATGGCCAAGATGCAGAGAAAAAACGCCAACTTCTCACGAAAAGTCATGGCCTCTTTTCGAACGCACCGGACGACCTCAGGTGGGCTACCGGACGAAAAGACCTTTCACCGGATGACTTTGAAGATGAGTTTGGGTCACTGAAACCCGTTTTTTCAGGGTCTGATACCCATGATTTCGAATCACTTTGTGAGCCTGACCAAGATCGGTATTGTTGGCTAAAATCCGATCATGATTTTGAAGGATTAAAGCAAGTTGTATTTGAGCCGCGAGATCGGTTGGAGATTGGGGCATCAACGCCGCAATCTTTCACTCAGATTCAAACGATTCGTTCACTGTCCATTAGGGATGGTTATGTCAACCAACAACTGTCGATCGGCGAGAATGAACTCCCGTTCAATGCAAATCTAATCACCGTTATAGGAAGCCAGGGATCCGGGAAAACGGCCTTATTGGATCTTATAGCGAACTGTTTTCAGGATCGGCGAAATACCGCCGTGAATGACGACAATTCATTTATAGGGAGAATCGAGGACTCTGATCCAAGAGTTGAAACGGAGATTACATTCGAGGATGTCGACCCGTTCACGAAACAGGCTGTAACTGAAAATCCCGATTTCATCGAGGGTCCCGATATATCATACATCCCACAAGGAAAAATTGTTGAGTATTGTGAGAAAGGGGATAGATTGCATAAGCAAATCAAGGATCTCGTTACAAGTGCTGTCGACGGTGAGTCCTCCGATGCTATCGACGAATTCCAGTCCCACTGGGTGCTCATCAACGAATTAACTGACGAACTGCGACGGCTGAACTCGAAACTTCACAATATCAACCCGCCGGAAGTACGATCGAATCTTAGTGATGAACGAGCTAGCCTCAAGCAGGCACAAACAGAATTAGAAAACAAAGAGTCAGAGATCCAAGAGTTCAAGGAGAAGCATGAAGCCGAACTAGAAGAAACAGAGGTAGAGGAATTGCAAGACAAAATAGACGCACTCCGAGATCAAGCTGAGCAGTTGGGTGATCTTGAAGAATTGGTCAAAGAGGCACTTACCGATCTTGAGTCCATCAATTCGTTCAATGACCGAGTGGACAAGATCGACTCAAAATGTAGTGAGTTTGAACTCCAACCGAACCTAGAAAAGATCGACCTGAACGGACAAGAAACAGCGCTTGAAACGTTGCTCGAAGAGGTTGAGAACAAACAACAATCGATCTCCAAAGCTCGAGCGGAAATTAGAGACCAGATGGAGGATTCGACTGAGGCTGAGGATCAGCTCTCGGAGCTTCGTGAAGAACAAAGGCGGATTGAGGATGACATAGAGTCAATTGAAAATACTATTACAGAACTTGAGGAAACAGTAGATGCCGTTACTGAAATCCGACGTGACCGGAAAGACACATTTGTCAAGTATGTAGCTGCTTATTTCCAACAGCGGGCAAACTACGGAACCATTACAGACGAGTTTGCTGATGATGATGGTGATATTCTAGGTGATGTCGAGTTCAAGCCGAAAATAGAGCTAACTGGTGATAGAGTTGATGAATTTACCGAATTGCTCGACCTACGATCGGTAAATGATGACGATGTGAAAGAAGGACTCTACAAGTTGCGCAATATCATTAGTGGCGAGCGTCCCGATGACCTCGAATCTGCCGTGTTTGAGTATATTGAAACAATGGAATATCTACGAGAAGATATGCGATCCGAGGTTGAACCAATCGAGTTTGATGGGCTTCTCTACGACGACTGCCTGACCCTTTCGGAGGAGATCTATTATCAGGGAACGCCGATGAGTCAACTCTCGCGAGGGCAGAAAGGGACGGTATTGCTGAAGATATATCTTGCCGAGGGCGAGAACCCATTGATAATTGACTCACCTGAGGATAATCTGGATAACCGATTCATCTACGATGAACTGATTGATGCAATTCGTAAAGCAAAATCCAACCGCCAGATATTCATTGCAACTCACGACGCAAATCTAGTGGTCAATACTGATTCCGAACAGGTCATAATATCGTCCTTCTCGGATGGGCAGATTGAATACGAGGCTGGTGCACTTGAAAATCCGGATATTCGATCGGAAGCGAAGGATATTCTAGAAGGAGGAGATGAAGCATTCCGCCGGCGCGAAAAAAAGTACAAGCTTAGTCCACAATGAAGGTGGCTCTCTGTTCCTACTTCAGTCGTGTTCAAGTCCAAACTTGAAGATGCTGATAACCACTGCATCAAGATTCTGACCGCCGGATCCGTCGAGTCAGAGGGTTGATCATGCTGCTCTTCGAAGCTGTCTCTGGCGACGTTGAGTGCGATAGCCCCGGAATAGTTCTGTGTAAGTCAAGAGGACTGGACTAATCGATGCAATAGCTGAACTTGTTAATGCGAGTTTTTGGAGTCATTCAATCTCTGTTCGGACGTTTATGGGGCCGTTATCTATAATTACGGAGCCTGATTGGATAAAGAATCTATGCTATCACTACTGCTAATCCCACTTGTTTACGGTCTTCTGTCGGTCCTCGACTGGTGCCTGGTCGTATCGCACTGCCATCTCCTTCGAGCGCTGCCGGAGTTGCTGCTGTACCGCTGCTGGTCCTTGATCTCGGCTCATCTGGGTACCAACGCTGTGCCGGATGCTGTACCACGAAATGTCGCGGTTCTTCGTGGGGATGTCGGCGGTTTCACAGAGTTTTTCGAGCAAACGATTCAGCGACTCCGACCCATAGGGATTGCTGTAGCGCGTCAGCCAGAGCGCATCCGTCCGCCGGTACTTCTCGTAGCACTCGCGCTCCGAAAGCCACTTCCGGAGGATGTTCGCGGTCCGGTCACTCATCGCGACGTGCCAGTTTTCGTGGTTCTTCGTCGACTCCTCTTTTGGAATGCGGAAGAGATTGTTCTCCAAGTCAAGCCAACTGACCTTCGCCCGGCCCACCTCCTTCGGTCGGAACCCGGCGTCCATCGAGGCGTAGACAATCGAGGTGTACTTCCAGCCGTTCGCTTTCCTCCAATCGTCCTTGGTCACCTTGTCTTTGGGTTTCTCGAAGCGCTGCGCGAGGTACGCCTTCCACCGGTCGCGCTCTAGCGGATCAACGCTGTTGTAGTGCGGAATCGACCCGTGCTCGAGGACGGCCTGCTTGATCTTCCGACGCTCATCCCCGGTGAGGAAGTCGCGGACCTGGTGGGTCTGCGATCCGCCGTTGGTGAACTTGATCTCTGGCTCCCAGTCGATGTCGCGGCCCTTCTCGTGGGTCAAGAACTTGAACAGGGTCTTGATCGCCTTCTGAATGCCTGCTTTGTAGGTTTCCGAGTGGTCCTCGTAGACCAACTCCTTGGTGTAGGCGTCTGCGTGGTCGGTGGTCGCATGTAATGTGTAGCCGTCCTCGTGGTCCCAGAGCCAGCGAAGGAACCGGTCGATCTTGTATGCGCGTTGCCGGGCCGTATCGTAGGCGTAGCCCTCGGCTTTCTCCGGATCCTTGCCGAGATGGCACAGCCACTTGATGAGCTGGACGCGATGATCCCGGTAGTCCGCCAGCTGTCGCTGATTTAAGTAGTGTTCTGTAGCTTCGGGGATGACGACGATGTCTTCGATTTGGTCACGACTCTGTGCCATGAGCTTTCACCTCCCGGGTCACGAAAACCGTGGTCGGGCTGTCTCTAGTGCTAGTAAGCCTGAAACGTTTTAAAACCCGGGGACGGCGTCGGGGTCCGATTCGGCCACCCGGATTGTAAGCTTCGATTCGGGTCATATGGGTTTCTCTGGAAACCCGGAAAACCTGCGGGAGAAGGTCTGAGGAGTGCGCCGGCCGGGAATTGAACCCGGGCTATGAGCTTGGGAAGCTCATGTCCTACCACTAGACCACCGGCGCACTGCGCTTCGCTTGTGCGCCGAGCCCTCGTTCACTCCGTTCACGAGGACACCGGCGCTCGTTTCACCCGCGCCGAGCCTGACCTCGCTTCGCTCGGTCAGACACCGGCGCTCGCTCTGTTCGTTCTTCGGCGTCGCACTTCAACGTAGCGCTTCATCCGCCTGTTCGCTCCCGGTAGACCGACCGTTCGTCCACAAATTTCGACCCGTCACACGTCTTTTAGTCACCGCCCGCCCAATTGTCGTCCATGATAGACCTGCAATTCGCCGACGACGAACTCGACGCCCGCCGGGAGCACATCGTCCGGTTCATCCGCGAGACCGCCGAATCCGCCGGAACCGAGCAGGCGGTCCTCGGTCTCTCGGGCGGCATCGACAGCACGCTGACCGCCCACCTCGCGGTCGAAGCGCTCGGCGCGGAGAACCTCCACGGACTCGTGATGCCGGGCGCGGTCAGCCGCGAGGACAACATGAGCGACGCCGAGTGGGTCGCACAGGACCTCGAAATCGCCTACGACGTGTTCGAGATAAACCCCATCGTGGACACCTTCCTCGACGCCTACTCGGAGGCCGAAGGCGACCAGACGGCGGTCGGCAACGCCCGCGCCCGGACTCGCGCCGTGCTGAACTACCTCGTCGCCAACCACGAGGGGTCGATGGTCCTCGGCACCGGAAATCGGAGCGAGGCGCTGGTGGGCTACTTCACCAAGTACGGCGATGGCGCGGTCGATTGCCACCCCATCGGAAACCTCTACAAACAGCAGGTCCGCCAGCTGGCGAGTCACGTCGGCGTCCCCGACGAACTGGTCGAGAAGCCGCCGACCGCCGGACTCTGGGCCGGACAGACCGACGAGGAGGAGCTGGGCATCGACTACGACGCGCTCGACGCCATCCTCGCGCTCCACATCGACGGTCCGCTGTCGGTCGCCGCGACCGCGCGCGAAGTCGAGGAACTCACAGAAAAACAGGTCGAAAGAGTCCGAGAGATGTACGAGCGAAGCGAACACAAGCGCCAAGTTCCGCCGTCGCCCGAGTCGCTACGGTAATTCCTCGGTCGGCTTAGTTCGATTCCTCGGCGACGACTCGGATGGCGTCTCCTTCCTGAAGCACGTACTCGTCGGTCGTCACGGGCTCGCCGTTGACCTCCACCACGACCCGGTCACCGTCGCTCTCCCGGTAGGTCGTCCCGTCGTACGACACCGTGTTCTCGGTCACGTTGATGCCGAGCGTGTCCATCGCGTACGCCAGCGTCACCCCTTGGGAGTGGACGTGCCACTGAGACCCGTCGCCGCTCTCGAAGTGGAAGTGGTCGTTCTGATACTGGAACTCCTGACGGCTGAAGTCGAGTTCCTCGCCGCCGATTTCGGTGGTCATCGGGCCGTGGTAGTGGACCGACCCCGGGGAGTGAGGGGACGCGCCCGCTTGCCCCGACGACCCGCCGCCCGAGAAGAACAGCAGGTAGGCCGCCAATCCGACCGCGATGAGGACGCCGACCGCTCCGGCGTACAATACGAGGTTTCCGTCGTCGCCGTCGTCGAGCGCGGCGACGCGGCGAACCTCTATCGGGCCGAGGTCGTCGCCGTGTTCATCTCGAAGGTGGCGCAGATACGCCTCCTCGTCGTCGAATCCCTCGCCGCAGTAGTCACACTCCTCCGAACTCATATAGGGAGTGGTAGGGCTTCGACAGTTTCAGTCTTTGCTCTGCGGCCGCAAACGAGGGGAAAACGAACGCGGCGTTCGGAGGAACGCCGCGTTCGTGCTACTGGTATCGGCCCCGGCCCTCGATTTCGCGCAGTTGGGCCAGCACGTCCGGGCCGCTCGACTCGTGTTCCTCGCTCGCCTCCGCGTAGGCGTCCTCGAAGGCACGTCTGAGCGCGTCGGCGTCGTCGGCAGTTCCCGCGAGACTCTGGCCGAAGACGTGGAGGTCCATCGCGTAGTCCTCGGCGTCGTCGGTGTAGTAACCCAGACCGAAGTCGATGGCGTAGGTGCGACTCTCTCCGACCCGGAAGTTCCGGGTCGTGGGGTCGCCGTGGACGAACCCCGCGGCGTGAATCGCGGCGAGGTGACGCCCGACATCGGCCACCCGGTCCGGGGTCAGTTCGGTTCGGAGGTCGGCCTCGCCCACGCGCTCGAAGACGAGCGTCCCCTCCGCCGGGTCCACGTCGTGGACGACCGGCGTGGGGACACCGTGCCGTCGGGCCTCGCTCGTGAGTCTGGCTTCGAGGACCGTCCGGTCGCGGCGCAGGCGGTCGTCGAGTTCGGGGTGGCGGTAGCTCTTGGGGACGCGGCGCTTGACCACCCGGTCGGCCTCGAACGTGACTGTGGCCTCCGCGCCCCGGATTTCGTCGCTCTCGTCGCGCCAGCGTGCGACCGATTCGTCGTCGCCCCTCCACGTGACCGCCACCTCGTCGGGTCGGAAGTTCGGGTTCACCGCCGACGCCTCGATTGGGAGGGTGTCGCCCGCCCGCGCCATTTCCGCGCCGAGAACGGCTATCATCCCGGCGTTGTCCCGGAGGAAACGCGGTTCGGGCGCGTAGAAGTCGGCCCCGCGCTGGTCGCACATCTCCGCGAGCATCTCCCGGAGGCGGTCGTTCTGGCCGACCCCGCCGCCGAGGACGAGCTCGTCGCTCCCGGTCAGCGAGAGCGCGCGCTCGGCGACTTCCGTGAGCATGGCGAAGACGTTCTCCTGCAGGGAGTAGCACACGTCCCCGACCGGCACTCCTCGGTCGTAGGCGTCCTTCGCGGCGCTCATGATGCCCGAAAACGAGAAGTCCATCCCCTTCACGACGTACGGGAGTTCGACGTACTCGCCGTCGCGCGCGGCCTCCTCGACCTTCGGACCGCCGGGGTGGGACCACCCGATGTGGCGGGTGAATTTGTCGATAGCGTTGCCGACCCCGGTGTCCATCGTCTCGCCGAGGACGCGGTAGCGACCGTTCCGGTAGCCGAGGACGTGGGCGTTCGCGCCCGAGGCGTTCAGGCACACCGGCGAGTCGAACCCCGACTGCTGGCGACCGATTTCGAGGTGGGCCACCATGTGATTGACGCCGACGAGCGGTACGTCGAGGGACCCCGCCAGCGCGCGCGCGGCCGTCCCCACGGTGCGCAGGCACGGGCCGAGTCCCGGCCCGCGCGAGAACGCTACCGCGTCGATTGGCCCGTCGGCCTCGCTCAGGGCGGTCACTATCACTCGCGGAACGGCGTCGCTCATGTGCTCTGCGGCCTCGCGCGGGTGAATGCCGCCGCTCTCGGGCTGGTAGGCGTCGGTCTCGATAAAAGCTGCGTCCGGGTCGCTCTCGTCGTCGTACACCGCGGCGCTCGCGGCCCACGCGGTGCCTTCGACGGCGAGGACGCGCATTCGCTCGCTCACGGCTCCTGCGCGCGGCCGCAGGCCGCGCGCCGCTCGCACGGCGCGAGGGAGCGAAGCTCCCTCGCTGTCGCCGTTCGCTTTTTTACGATGCGTCTCGCTTCCGCTCGTTGCATCGCCCTACTTCCACTCGGTGTAGCCACACCGGCCGCAGTGGAGGCGGTCGTCGTGGTCGGCGAGGAACGCGTCGCCACACCGGGTGCACGTCTCGCGGTCGGTCGTGCCGTCGTCGTTGTAGAGTTCGTTGCGCGCCATTATTCGGCCTCCTCGGCTTCCGCCTCGCCGTCGGCGGTGATTTTGTTGCGTTCGAGCATGTAGTCCTGCTCGACGTCGCGGGCGTGCTCGGGACTCTCGTACACCTTCGCGTAGCCGACGGTCTTGCGCATGCCGAACTTGGTGTTCATCTCGTGGACGACGACCTCGCTCGAATCCTTGTTGAGTTTGGCCGCGAGGCTGTCGCGGACCGACAGGCGCGAGGGGGTCTCTTCGTCGTGAACTATCTGGAACCGCACTTCGGACCGGTGGAGCATCGGATTCTGCTCCTCGGAGAGGATTTCGACTTCCATGTGTACTCAGTTACTCAGTTGTACTCCTCGTAGCGTGTAAAAGGATTTCGAAGTGGACAACCGCTTTGCGGACGGACGACTTCACGACCCCGCCGCCGACACGGTGGGTCTCGGGCGCACGTGGCCGATTTTCAACAGAATTTCAGCGCTACCTCCCGAAAGTCGATGAAATCACGTCTCGCATGGTTTTCCGGCGATTCCATAGACTTATTTGACGGGATGCTGTACTTACTTCCATGACTGATTCCGAGTACGACTCCGACGAACCCGAGGAAGCGACGCGTCTTCCCGAGGGAGTTCTGAAAGGAATCGAGGACGTTGTCGAGGGTCGGACGATGAGCGACGAGGATTTCGACGACGTTCTCGAATTCTAATTTAACGCTTCCGAAGCAGTTTAGGTGGTAGTCTATATAGTCACTGCTGAGAACGCGTGCAGACCGTACCGCTCTCCGACGACGAAAACTACGCGATTCTTGCCGAGCAGTTTGGGGATGGCCTCTCTTCGTTGGGCGCGTCGGACCAGCAACGAGTCGTCAAGCGACTTCACACCGTCTTGGCCAGTAGCACCCCGCAGTACTATATCTACGAGACCGTCGAGGGGTGTGACGAACTGGAGATAATTCGAGAAGGGGACTCA
The DNA here is from genome assembly GCF_004143485.2 of Halorussus amylolyticus. GTDB lineage: Archaea > Halobacteriota > Halobacteria > Halobacteriales > Haladaptataceae > Halorussus > Halorussus amylolyticus. The sequence goes on from NZ_ML974131.1 coordinate 180,179, forward strand.
CTGCGCCTCTACTGTCGTCTCGTCATGGGCCTCCCACAGAACGACGCGCGGTACAACGTTCTTTTCGCGTTCTACGTCGATGACCACGGTTACGACCCTTCGAGGCTGTCACACTTCGACGACGCGGCAGAACGGTGGCTCGACGAGATAACGGATTTTGCGACCGTCCAAAACGTGGACGCGTATCTCGAAGAACACGACGCGAAGAAAGCGGAGTTCTTCGCGAAGCGACTCGACGAATAAGTCCGGGAACGTTCCTTCCGCGCGAACCCTCAACTCTCGTCTAGAATCTCGAACACCGCTTCCAAGTCTCCCTCCATCCGACCCAACAAATCGCGCATCTCGGCTTTCGCCTCCTCGGTCACTCGCGCGCGGACCATCCCCTCATCTGGCTGACCGTACACTACAGTCGCACCGAGCGGCGCGGCCGCGATTGCGGGGAGCGCCGCGAGGTCCTCCTCGCCATCGACCACGATGACGGTCGGGTCGGGGTCGGCGATGGCGTCCCGGAGCGCGACCAGCAGGTCGCGCGTCAGCGTCCCGGCCGGATTCTCGACGCGGACCTCGCGCGCGTTTTCGGTGACGCGCGCAACGCTCTCGGCCACCTCGTCGCGGACCGTCTCGCGCTTGGTCAGGCCGTCCACGAGCGCCACGTCGGGGGTGACGCCCGCCCGCACGAGGTGGGCGGTCACCACGTCGCCCACCGCGACGAGCGGCGGGTCGGCGTCCAAAAGCAGCCGCTCGGCGTCGGTGAAAATCGGCCCGAGCGGCTCCTTGAGTTCCCCGCGCATCTCGGCGGGGAGCGAGACGAGGATTTCGGCCATTCTAGTCGGTCTCGCTACCGGACTTTCAGCGCGTACCGGCCCGGCTTCGTGACCTCCATCTCGCGCGCGATTTCGCTCTCGTCGGGGTGGGCGACGATGACGTACCCGGCCCAGTCCTCGGTGAGACTGGTCGAGCCACAGATGGAACAGGTGTCCTCGTCGGGGTCCACGACGGCGTGGCACTCCCGACAGGCGAGGCGGTCACCGGCCATGATTACTCACTCTCTGTGGCCGCTTGGCGCTGCTCGCGGTCGTCTTTGAGCCAGCCGTGCTTGCCGAGTCCCACCTGTTTCGCGGTGAGACCGATTTTGCTCTCGCGGGGGTTGCGCTCGTCGATGCTCTTGGTAACGATGCGCGCGCGCACGGAGTCGCCGACTCCGAGGGTGCGGTTCGACTCGCGCGAGGCGAGCTGTTGGTTCTCCTCGTCGTAGGCGAGATACTCGTCGGAAATCTGAGAGACGTGGAGCAGGCCGTCCACCGGCCCGATGCCGACGAACGCGCCGAAGTTGACGACCTCCACGACTTCGCCGTCCACGACCTCCTGCATCTGGGGGTCGAAGGTGACGGCGTCGAACTCCGCCTCGTAGTACACGCCCGGCCGGTTCGGGAGGACCGCTCCGTCACCGATATCGTGTACCTTCACGACGCTGACGACGCTTCCGGCGTCCTCGTCCATCCGACCTTCGAGTTTGTCCTGCAGGAGCTTCTTGACCAACCGCGGCGTGACCTCCGCGAGGTGCTTGGGCGGCACCTCGACCGTATCTTTGAGTCTGACCCGTTTGTACATGCTAAGGTTTGCTAACTGCGAGTTTGTTCCGGCCCCTTATATGAATTACCGGTGTGCCCGCGTCGAGCACCCGCCGTTTGAGGGGGCCGTCGTTCGTGACGACGTAGTCGAACTCGGGCGCGAGTTCGACCAGCGCGTCGTCTGCGTACGATACTTCGTGTTCGACGGTGCGACAGCGGTCGGCCGCGAGGTCCGCGCCGACGCTCGCCGCGACGGCTTCCTGTCCAGCGCCGTCCGCGAGTTTCGCTAGCTCGTCGCGGACCGCGCGGGGGACGACGTACTCGATGCCGCGCGTCGGTTCGTCCGAGTCGCGAGGCGACTCGGACGAACCGAGCAGGCGTTCGACCTCCTCGAACAGTCGAACGTCGGATTCGACCGGCATCATGAGCGCGCTCGTGTCGAGGGCGACCGTCGTGACCATTCGACTACTCGCGCAGGGTGCCGATGCCGATGAGCCGCCACCGCGCACCGATGCGGCGGTTGATGGCTATCTTGGCTCCCTCGGGCGCGCAGACCGGGCGCTTGAGCGCGACTTCGCACTCGCCCGACCGGGCGCTCGTCACGGAGCCGACCGTGGTCGCGGTGCCGACGGTCAGCATCAGCGGCTCGCCCGTCGAAATCTCGTCGATATCCTGGTCGTCCACGCCCACGAGACGTTTGAGCAGGTCCACTTCCATCGTGAACTGTCGCCACGTCGGCGGGAGACTGCCGGGCGGTCCGGCGATTTGGCCCGCCAGCGCGTCGCCTTTCGTCAGGCTCGGGTCGAGTCCGGTCCCGACGCCGAGCAGACCGCCGGGCGTGACTTCATCGACCGTGTCGCCGCCCGCCTGAAGCGAGCGCACGTCGGTTTCGATGGGTTCCCAGCGAGTCTCGCCGCCCTCCTCGACCTCGTGGCCGGGGCGGAGTTCGAGGTCGTCGCCCGTCGTGAGCTTGCCCTCGACCAGACTGCCGCCGAGGACCCCGCCCATCAGGCCGTCCCACTCGGTGCCGGGGCGGTTGATGTCGAAGCTCCGCGCGACGTACATCCGCGCGTCGGCGTTCGGGTCGCGGTCGGGCGTCGGAATCTCGCGCTCGATGGCGTCGATGAGGAGGTCGATGTTGACCTCCTGCTGGGCCGAGATGGGGACGACCGGCGCATCCTCGGCGACGGTGCCCTCCACGAACTCCTGAATCTCGCGGTAGTTCGCTTCGGCCTGCTCGCGGTCGACCAAATCGACCTTGTTCTGGGCGATGACGATGTTGTCGATGCCGATGATGTCGAGCGCCATCAGATGTTCTTCGGTCTGAGCCTGTGGGACGGGTTCGCTGGCCGAAACGACCAGCACCGCGCCGTCCATCAGCGCCGCGCCCGAGAGCATCGTCGCCATCAGCGTCTCGTGGCCCGGCGCGTCCACGAACGACACCGTGCGAAGCGGTTCGCTTTCGGTTCCGTCCGGGCACGTCTCATCGACCGTGTAGCACTCCGGTTCGTCCATCTCGGGACAGCGCCGGAACGTGGCGTCTGCGTACCCGAGCCGGATGGAGATGCCACGCTTCATCTCCTCCGAATGTTGGTCGGTCCACTCGCCACTGAGCGCCTGTACGAGCGTCGTCTTGCCGTGGTCTACGTGGCCGACCAGTCCGATGTTCACCTCCGGTTGGGTATGATTTCCTGTCAACGTTGACCTCCTGAAGTAATTCTACTGGAAGATTCGCCCCGAACGACTGATAAACCTACTGTTCTGGTTCGGGTCGTCGCGCACAATCGAAGGACGTGTCGTGTTACCGAACCCCGAATTACGGCTCGTCGCTCGGAATCATAACACAACTTACAAAACTGCGATTAAGGCAACACTTTAGCCGAACGCTACCGCACGCCCCTGTATGAGCGAGACGAGCGGGCCGAACGCGAGCATACAGGAGTGCGACGACTGCGTGGCCCCGGCCGAGGCGTTCTCGGTCATCGCCAACGAGACGCGCCTGTCGATTCTGGAGGCGCTCTGGGCCGCGCCCGAGCGCCCGGTGACCTTCTCGGAACTTCGCCGGGAGGTCGGCATGCGCGACAGCGCGCAGTTCAACTACCACCTCAAACAGCTCACCGACCACTTCGTGGTCCAGACCGACGCGGGCTACGATTTCAGGCAAGCGGGCCAGAAGGTCGTCCGGGCGATACTGGCGGGGTCGTTCAACGAACATCCCGAGATGGACCCCTTCGAAGTCGTGGGCAGCTGTGCGGCCTGCGAGGGGGCGCTGTGGGCGCGCTACGAGGACGAGATGCTCGCCATCGACTGCGCGGAGTGCGGCAAGCCCCACGGGAAGTACCCCTTCCCGCCGGGCGGCCTGAACGACCGCACCGAGTGCGAAATCGCCGAGGCGTTCAATCAGCGCGTGCGCCACCTCCACTGCCTCGCCGCGGACGGCGTCTGCCCCGAGTGCAACGGCCGGATGACCACCACCGTCACTCACGACGACGAGGCGTACCTCGGTCTCGAAGTCCGGGTGGACCACGAGTGCGAGCAGTGTCACCACCAACTCTACTCGGCGGTGGGCCTGTCGCTGCTCGACCAGTCGGACGTGGTGACGTTCTACCGCGACCACGGTATCGACCTCTGCACCAAGCCGTACTGGTGCCTCGCGTGGTGTGTCAGCGACGAGCATACCACGGTCGTCTCGACCGACCCGTGGGAGATTCGAATCGAAATCGCGCTCGACGACGAGGTGCTTCGGGTGACGCTCGACGGGAATCTGGACGTGTTGGAGTTGGAACGCGAGAGTCGGTCGGCGGCCTCGGAAGGTGCGAAGGCGATTTGAAATCGGGTGTTGGGAGTTGATGGTCGTGTTTCGTGAATCGTCGCGGTGGTGTCGAACGGAGGAGTGAGTCGGTGGGGTGTGGAGAGTTGGAGTGAGTCGGTGGAGTCGCGGCAAAGCTAGCTACTTCCGGCACCTATGAGGACCGCACAGCACCGCGACCGCGGGCCACACCCTCCCCAACCGACTCCCTCACTCGCGCCTTCGGCGCTCGCTCGGTCGTCCCTCGCACGCATGGGCGCACCCACGAGGGGTGCGCCAGCGCGCGCCGTCTGCTAAATTCCTTTGTTTTGTGCCCATTTGAAATACAGATTACAGAAATCGAGTCCGGTAACGCCGACTACAAAAATGTATTCCAGATTATACTTTTGGTTGTGGCGGCCCTCCACCTAGATGAGGAGAGACCGATGAAACCGAACTACTCTCGAAGGGTCGCACCGCTCGTCCGAACGCCCCGCCGACGCGGCGGCGTCGGCGGTCGCGTCACCTCGACGCTCGCGCTCCCGATTACCGCGCTGGCGCTCGTGGTCTCGTCCCTGCTGACCGGCACGGCGTTCGCCACCGCGCTGGCCGTCGTACCGACCACGGTTCCGACCCTGCTCGTCGGATGGGCCGCGTCGATTGGCTTCGCGTTCGCGCTCCCGCTGGCGGTCGTCCGGGGCGTGGTCGCGGTGGTCGAACGAACCGAGTGAGATTTTTCGCCGACCTGTCGGTACGCGCCGAAAATAGTTACTGTCGTTCGCGCCCAAGTCGCCTGTGGTGGGACAGCATGTGCCACGAAAGGGTCGTTCGACTACGAACGTCCGGCAGAGCCGCCGAATCCGACCGCGAGGACGAAACTCCGACCGACCGCGAAACCGAGACCGAACGCGAGCGCCGCGGACCGACCGGACCGGTCGCGCTCGTCGGGGGTCGTCTCGCGCCGTTCGTCGCGTCGAAGCTCGCCGAGCGTGACGACGAGAGGGGCGAGAAGGACGAGCGTCGAGAGACGCCGATTTCGCGCTAAGGACTTCGCCGAACGACGACCTTTTTCTCGCCTCGCCACCGAGTAGGCGTGTGCGCGAATTTCCCTTCGAGTTGGCGCTGTGCGCGCACCTCGAAGCCACCGAAGATTGGGTCGTCGGCCGGCAAATCGGCGGCGGCGTCCGCGCGCCAGCCAACCGAATCCTCGACGTGGTCTGCGTCGAACCCGGCCCGGAGATGGACACGCGGGCCGAACTGACGCCCGAGACCGTCCCCGACGCCGCCGTCGAGAGCGACGTGGGCGTCGGGCGCGCCCGCGACCCCCGGACGGCGTTCGACTGCTCGCCCGAACACGCCCGCGCGGTCGCCGAGCGCGCGGTCGAAATCGGCTTCTTCGAGCGCGAAGTCGGCGGCGGCGTCCGACAGGTCGCGCGCTACCCAGACGACTGGTTCGGGCGTATCGTCGGCATCGAGAACAAGCCCGACCTCGATTCGCCTGGCGACCTGCTGACCCAACTCCGGAAGGACGTGAGCATCGCGCTCGCCGATGAGGTGATTCTCGCGACCGAGAGCTACGTCACCGGGGCGCACCTCAATCGAATCCCCGAGGCGGTCGGCGTCTGGCGGTTCGACCCCGAGACCGGCGACCGCGAGGTCGTTCGCGAGGCCGAACCCCTCGCCACCTCCGGGCCGGGCGTCGAACTCCTCGAAAAGCATCCGCTTCGGACCGATGTCGCACCGGTCTCGGCCGACGAGAAGGCCCGCCAGCGCAGGCGGATGGCCGAGCGCGCCTACGGAAAGGGGTGGCGGACCTACGACTTCCCGGCGTGTGGCGAGATTGAGAGCGCGGAACGCGAAGGGAGCGACGGACTCCCGTACTGCGCGTGGAAAGGGCGGGTCGTGAACCCCACCGAGTGCGGGCCGAACTGTCCCGGCCACGACCCCGCCGACCCGCCGGACGTGGACGTGGCGGACGCGCGCGACGGTCGGACGCCGTGGGTCGCGGAACCCGAAGGGAAGGCTCGGCGGCAGTCGGGGCTGGACCGGTTCGGGTAGAGGACGGGCTTGTTACAGTGGGACTTGCAGTTGGATACCTATAAATACCGCTAAAATTGATGAACTTGAGTCAATAAGCATACAAAAGCGATAATGTCAGATTCACCAGCAGACGACGAACCGCTCGTCACGAGACTCGAAGGCGACGAGGCGCGACGGATGCTCGAAGACCTCTCGACGGAACCGAAATACGACCAACTGAAGGACGAAGTACTCCGACGCGGCGAAGCGTTGCGCCCCGAGGACGTGATAGTCGTTCGCGTCGACGGCGAGCAGCACGGCGTCATCGCCGACGTTCCGCTCGCCGACACCGACGCCGACGAGGGACATCTCGCCATCGGGCAGAACGTGGAGACCGGCGAGATCACCCTCGCGGCTCTCGAATACGAGAACGAACGCGACGGGAAGACCGAAGAGACGACGCTCGAACTGACCAACAGTTCCTCATTCGAAGAAACGACGCGAGTGTTCGACCCGGATACCCTGAACGACATCGAGTTCGACGTTCCCGACGACTTCGAAAACGAATCGTAGGGGCGTCCGTCGGCGAACCCGAACGGCGGCCACGCACAGTGACGGGACTTTTGAGGGTCGCCGTCGAACCCTCACACATGTACGACCGCATCCTCGTGCCGACCGACGGGAGCGACCAGCCACCGGTCACGACCCACGCGCTCAACGTGGCCGAACTCTGCGACGCCACGGTTCACGCGCTCTACGTCGTGGACGAGAAGGCGCTGAACTACCAGCCCTCCGAGTCGGGCCGCGAGGAGACCCTGCGCGCTCGCCGCGAGGAGGGCGAGTCCGCGACCGAGAAAATCGCCGAGAAGGCGGCCGACCGCGGCGTGCAAGTCACCACCGCCATCGAGACGGGAACGCCCTCGGATGTCGTCGTCTCCTACGCCGAGGACAACGACATCGAGATGATAGTGATGGGGACCCACGGCCGCTCCGGCGTGGACCGGTACGTCCTCGGGAGCGTGACCGAGGAGGTGGTCCGCGCGAGCGAGGCCCCCGTCCTCACGGTGAACCTCTCGCGCCAGCGCCGGGCGGTCCGCGACGACGAGACCGCAGTCGAGCGCGCCCGGCAGGTCCTCGCCGACGAGGGCCACGAAGTCGCCGCGGTCCCCGAGGAGCCCTACCGCGAGAGCAACACGTGGATAGTTCGGGCGGTCACGGCCGACGACGAGACGTTCAACGTCCACATCGACGCCTCCTCCGGGGAGGCCCGAATCGCCCGAATCGGAACGTGACGACGCGCGCCGGGGTCGTCCTCGCGGGCGGTCGCTCGACCCGATTCGGCGGGCGCGACAAGGCGGTCGCCGACCTCGCTGGCGTCCCGATGATTCGCCGGGTCGCCGACCGACTCGCGCCCGTCGTGGACTCGCTCGTGGTCAACTGCCGGACCGACCAGCGCGAGGCCGTCGCCGACGCGATGGCGGGGTACGACCGCCCCGTCTCGTTCGCCATCGACCCCGACCCCGACGAGGGACCGATGGCGGGAATCCGAACCGGACTCCGGGCGACCACCGCGGCGTATGCCGCGGTGGTCGCCTGCGACATGCCGTTCGTGGACCCCGCGCTCGTCGCGCACCTGTTCGAGCGCGCGGACGGTCGGGACGCCGCGGTGCCCCGCCCCGACGAGTGGTTCGAGACGACGCACGCCGTCTATCGGGCGGACGCGATGGCCGACGCCTGCGAGGCCGCGCTCGACCGGGGCGACCGGAAGATAATCGCGCCGCTGTTCGAACTGGACTACGTCGCGGTCGGTCCGGACGAACTAGCCGATTTCGACGCCCGAAGCTTCGAGAACGTCAACACCCGCGAGGAACTGGCCGCGGCGGCCGACCGGCTCGAATAGCTCACAGAGTAGACCGCTGTCACTCCACGACCCCGACCACGGGGTCGTCGCCGACCATCCGCGTCAGGACGACTCGGGGAACGTCGGCGCGCGCGAGGACTTCCCCGGCGATTTCGCGAGCCACCGTTTCGAGCGCCGAATCGTCCACCATGTTGACGACCGGAATCGCAGTCGCACCCTCGGGAACGCCCTTCAGTCCGGCCTCGTCGCTGGCGAGGACGTGCGCCGCGTCTTCGGCCCGGATTCGGTCGCCCGCCTCGCGACCCGTGACCGCGGCCACGCGCTCGGGCCGATGGACGTGCTCGGCCGAGAGCGGCTTGCCGACCACCTTCGCGCTCGCGATTGGAATCACGGTGTCGGCGACGGCCGGAATCTGGGGTTCGCGGTCGTCGGGCGCTTTCAGCCACCGGGTTCGCGCGCCGTCGGCTTTCACGAGGACCGGCCCGTCGTGGGCCGCCGCGATGTCCGCGACGATTTCGGGGTCGTACCCCCGGTAGCGGTCCTCGCGCTCGCGTTCGGGCACGAGACCGAGGGGCCAATTTTCGGCGTCGGTGAGCATTGAGCGCAGGTCGTCGCCGACCCGGACCTCGGCGACCTCCGGGTCGAAAATCGGGATGCGGACCGTTGCGGTCACGACCGCCCGGTCGAGTCGGGCGGCGAGCGCGTAGAGCGTCGATTTCTTGCCGCCCGCGCCGACGACCGCGAGGACGCCCGAGTCGGCGTCGAGCGCCTCGGGGAGAGTCACGCCGCCTCCCGGTCGTCGCACTCGGTTGTCTCCCGGTCGTAGAGCTTCGCCATCTCGTTCACGAACGCCAGTTTCAGCCCCATCGTGACCGCGGTGGCGAGCGCGGTCGCGCGAGGCTTCCGGCGGACGGCCGCCCGAAGTGCGAGGAAGAACACGGGGACGTTCACGACGTTCAGGAGGTTCGCCCGGCCCGCGTCGGCCCCGCCGAGCCAGAGCCGTTCGCCCCGGACGCCCTTGGTCATCCAGCCCTCGTCTCCGGGTGGGGCGGGGTCGCGCTCGGGGAACAGAATCGGATTCACGAGGACGAAGCCGACCACCGCCGCGAACAGCCGCCACTTCCGGACGTAGATGGCGTACAGCAGGAGCGGACCCGTCAGCACGCGCGACCATCCGCTCGCGGGGTTCGCGTGGCGGTTCCAGAAGAACTCCGAATCGGCGAATCGTCGCTTGAGCCTCGAAATCATGCGTCCAGATACGCGGGAGGGGCACAAAGCGTTCACGAGTGCTGAGTCGAGAGATTTGATTCACCCGAAACGCTCGGTTCGGCGGGCGCTCGACGCGAGCGCCCGCCGAACAACTAAACATTCAAAAGCGATACCGCCGATAGGGAACTCAATGCGAACGTCGTCCAGACGGTGGGCCGCCGCCGTCACGGCGCTGTTGTGTTGTCTCTCGATGGTCGGTCCCTCCGCGGCCGTCGGCGGTGGAGCGGCCGCCGGAGCGACTGGAGTCGCTCCGGCGGGCCAGAGCGCGCCCGACAATCCCTGCGTCGGGACCGTCGAAGAGGCCGCCGAGGGAACCACGGTCATCAGCGTGCAGGGGATGCGCTTCGGCGAGGGCGGCGGCAAGCGCGCGGCGAAGTTGGTCGGTGTCGGGCCGACCGGCGAAATCGAGTGGGTCCACCAGAGCGCCGAGGCCCACGACGTGGTCTGGGGCTACGACGTGGACCCGATGGCGAACGGCAACGTCTTCGTGACCGCGACGGTGCGGGGCCACGAGACCATCGTCTACGAGTTCGACCCCGAGACCCAAGAGACCGTCTGGACCGAGCGATTCGACCTCGCCGACACCCACGACGCTGACCTCATCAACGGCGGCGAGGAGATTCTGCTCGCCAACATGCGGAACTACGACGCCGAATCCGGCGAGAACGAGGACCGAATCTTCGTCTACAACCGCACCACCGAGGAAATCGAGTGGGAGTGGCACTTCGACGACCACTACGACCGCGCGGAGATGAGCGCGAACTACACCGACGACTGGAGCCACGTCAACGACGTGGACAAGGTCGCCGACGGCGAGTACATCGTCTCGCCCCGGAACTTCGACCAGGTCATCGTCGTGAATCGCTCGACCGACGAAATCGACATGAAACTCGGCGAGGACGGCGACCACGACACGCTCGACAAACAGCACAACCCCGACTACCTCGAAAGCGAGAACGGGACGCCCACCGTCATTGTGGCCGACAGCGAGAACGACCGCCTCGTGGAGTACACCCGCGAAGGCGAGCGAGACTGGAACCGAACGTGGACGCTCGAAGGTGACTTCCACTGGCCGCGCGACGCCGACCGCCTCGCGGACGGCGACACCCTCGTCACCGACTCCGGTCACAGTCGCGTGGTCGAGGTGAACCCCGAGGGCGAAGTCGTCTGGGAGTTCCACGCGCCGTGGCTCGTCTACGACGCCGCGCGCCTGAGCCAGACGAACGAGAGCGGCGGCCCGACCGCCGCCGACCTGAACGCGACCGGCACCCACGAAATCGAAGGTGGTTCGGGCCTCCACGAGAACAATACCGACCTCGAACCCTGCGACCGACGACTCGAAAACGTGACCGGGTGGGCCGCCGGACAGGGACCGACCGAGACGGACGGCGACGATTCGACGTCCGAGGGCGCGCTGGCCGACGACTCCGCGGAAAGCGATGGAAATCACGCCGGGGACGGTTCCGGCGACGCCGAGGGGGGCGCGTCGAGCGAGACTCCCGGATTCGGTCCGGCCGCGGCGCTCGCGGGTCTCCTGCTCGCGCTCGGGGCCGTCGCCAGACGGAGTGACCGACGGTGAACTTCGGCGGCCTGCGTCTCGGCATCGGTCTCGGCACCGGTCTCACGTTCGGTTCGACAGTCGCGCTCGGCACGCCCACGCTCGGGGCGGTGGTGGCGCTCGCGGTCGTCGCGGCGAGCGTGCTCAAGTTCGCTCCGATGAACCGGGTCCGGGCCGCCGGAATCGGCACGGCGACCGTCGCCGTTGCGGGTGCGGCCGTCCCGGTGGTGGCGTTCGAGTCCGAGTGGACCGCCGACCTCGCGAGCGGGACGGCCTACGCGCTCGCGGTGTTCGGCGCGCTCGTCGTGCTCTGGGTCGGAATCGAGGCGCTCGACGCCGCGACGGCTCAGAGCCGATAGCGCTCGCCGTCGATTGCGAGCGGTTCCTCGAACGCTTCCTCGACCGGGTAGTAGTGCGCGAGGTGGACGAGTCGCGTCTGTGCGGCGTCGAGTTCGTCGGCGAGCGCGAGCGCCCCCTCGCGGGTCATGTGCTTCGTGCCGAACGTCCGCGGAACCCCGTCCGGACCGGGGTGGTCGCCGCCCACGGGGTGGTGTTCACAGAGGCTCGCCGGGACGATGGCGTCGGCCAAGAGGAGGTCGGCGTCGGCGAGCGCCTCGCGCGAGGCGTCGGCGATGTCGTAGCTCGTGTCGCCGGTCAGCGAGAGTTTCGCGCCCGTCTCGGAATCCTCGACGACGACGCCGTAGCAGACCAGCGGCGGGTGTTCGACGGGAACGAGCGTGACGTCGAAGCCACAGGCCTCGAACGTCTCGTGGGGCGCGTGGTCGTGAACCGTGACCCGGTCGAGGTAGTCGTACTTCGAGCGAATCGTGTCGGCCACGCTCTCGCCGGTCAGCGGGTCGGTCTCTCCCGCGGCGTGGACCGGCAGGTCCTCGAACAGTCGGTAGGCGTTGCCGAGACCGTCGAGGTGGTCGAAGTGAATGTGGGTGATGATGGCTTCGTCGGGCAGGCACACGTCGCGGTGGAGGAACTGGTGACGGAAGTCGGGGCTGGCGTCGATGAGGAGCGACTCGTCGGTGCGCTCGTTGCGGACGTGGACCGAGAATCGGGAGCGTTCGACGCCGCGCTCTTTGGCGGCTTCGCAGGTGTCGCAGTCGCACCCCGGCGTCGGGGTCCCGGTCGTGTCGCCGGTTCCGAGTAGCGTGACCTCCATCTGGTTCGGGGTATGCGTGTGGGGTACAAAGCTTTCGGGGAGTTCGAGGGGCTTGCGTGGAGTCGTCCACGCTCTTTCGACGGTAGTGATGCAGTCTCTGAGATGATTCGTTTTCCGGACACAACGGAGACGCTAGCTACCGCCGATACCTAGAAGACCGCCCCGCACCGGCCACACCCTCCCCAACCGATTCGCTCCACTCCCTCCGGTCGTTCCGCTCATCCACCGGAAGACAAACCGCGTCTTCCGAGCCATCGGTCGCACCGTCGGACCACGGTCCGACGAGCCTGCACTCGCTTCGCTCGCGCAGACTCCGCTCCCGATGACCTCGCGCGACTTGGCGCAGGCCAAACAGCGGCCTGCGCCAGCGCGCGCCGGGTTCCAAAGTCCGCCTCGAACGGAATTCGCAACGAAAAGTACCTCCTTCAGTGGTCGTGGCTGTGCCCGCCAGTACCCCGGATTCATGACTGGCCACTTCTGTGTCGGCCACGCGCGGAGAGTCCCACAGTTTTATATCTACAAGTATCGTACGATTCTACATGTCTGCGGATAAGGAAGCTACAGCAGACTCCGCTTCCGACGACGATGAGATCTCCCGCCGAGACGAACTCTACGAGGCAGTCGTAGAGTTCGAAGAGGGAGATACACCAACTGAGGATGACGTTCGTTCGGCGTTCCTTTCGCAGTAATTTCTCGGTCAGGCTGTAGGGACATCTTTAAGCACACAATCTGACAGTTTCTAACTACTGTGCGCGAGTTTCCGTTGGACGGCGATACTGTCGTTGTCGAGTTCACCAGCAATGCGCTCGAAGATGTTTCGTCCGACATTCCGCGCGAAAAACGAGAGAAGATTCTCGACAAACTCGTCGAGGTCGCAAAAAGTCCGAAGCCTGAACGGTATCTCGACTACTTCGATGGGTGTCGGAAGCTCGGAAAATATACATTGACGGTGAAATACGCACTATCTGTTGTATCGTGACTCGTCTGCCCGGTTACAACGTTCTACCGGTGTTCGCAATCACTGAACACGATTATCGGCAGTTAGGGAAACACGACCGGCGAGCAGTCGAGGCGGTCGAGCGGCTATCTGACCTTCAAACAAAAGCCGAAGTAGAACAGTATCTCGAAAACCGACCAAACACCTTCGATGTTACCGACCTACAACATCTCCGTGACGACCTACTCGAAAAGTGACCGACGACAAACTCAGTGGTCGTGAGAGTGCCCGCCGTCCGCACTCGCATCCCCACTGCCAGAGATGTCGCCGCCCGCGACGAGCGCGTCGTGGTCGCCCTCTATCATGTCCATGTCCTTCAGGTGGTCGCGCTCCTCGAAGTCCTTGATGGCGTCCACGAAGTCCTCCTGAGTAAGTTCGGTTCGCTCCTCGGTCAACGCGTCGAGGACCGCCTCCCGGAGGACCATCCGGAGGTCGCTCCCGGTCAGGCCTTCCGTCTCCTTGGCGAGCGCCATCGGGTCGAACTCCGAAATCTTCATCGGACGGGTGATGAGTTTGAGGATGTCAGAGCGCATCCCCTCGTCGGGCTTCGGGAAGTTGACGATTTCGTCGAAGCGCCGCCACGCCGCGGCGTCGAGTTGGTCGGGGTGGTTCGTAGCACCGATGAGGAGCACGTCGTCCTGAATCAGGCTGATGTTGTCGATGGACTTGAGCAGGGTGTTGACCGCGCGCTTGATGGCGGCGTGTTCGTCGCTCGCGCGGGTCTTGGCCACGAAGTCGAACTCGTCCATGAACAGGATGCAGGGCGAGAGTCGCTTCGCCACCTCGAACACCTTCTCGACGTTCTTCGCGGTCTCGCCGAGATACTGGCTCGTAATCATCGAGAGCTTGACCTCCACGAACGGGAGGTCGAGGTCGTACGCGAGCGCCCGCGCGGTCGAGGTCTTCCCGGTCCCCGGCGGCCCGACGAACAGGAGCTTCCCGATTTCCCGGAGACCGATGTGCGCGAGGTACTCGCGGTGCTCGATGGCCTTCACGATTTTCTGAATCTCGGCCTCCTGGTCGGCGGTCAGCACGAGGTCGTCGAGGGTAGTCTCTATCTCCTCGGGTGCGCGGATGTCCACGAGGTCGAGCATCTCCTCTTCTTCCTCGTCGGCGAAGTACTCCGAGAGGAGTCCGTCTATCCACGCCCGGTCGGCCTGGACCGGACGGTTGGCGTCGCGGGCCGCCTCGTGGTCCGCGCCGTCCACCTCGCCCTCGAAGGCGTAGGCCAGCACGGGGTTGTGAAGCACGCGTTCCTCGGCCCGGCCGAGGAACCACTCCTCGGCCATGTCGGGCTGGGTCAGTTCGAGCGACCCCGAGAACTCGTCGCGGTCGGTGAACATCAACTCCGAGATGGCGCTCCACGGATTCTCGACGCCGGTCGCTCGGCGGGTCGTTTCGATGGTCGGTCGAATCGGGCGCTCGATGCCGACCGGCGAGTCGTCGCCGGGTCGGTCGCCGTCGGTCGAACCATCGGGCCAGAACACCTGTCTGTAGCGTGGGGGAAGGTCGTTTTCGTCCAACGCTCGGTTGTCGTTGTACAGTCTCGCGGTGAGCAGGAACTCGACGACTTCCAGAGCCGCATCGCTCATTCCCGGGAGTTTTGTCGCCAAAGGTGCTTAAGCGCGTCGAAGCCCGTGGTGACAGACCGAAGAGATGACCGAACCTCACTCCCGCGAGGCGTCCTCGTCGATGTAGATGGCGACCGTGCTGACGGTACACCCGCTGTCGTGGAGGTACCTGTTCGCCTCGTGGCGCTCGTAGCCGTCCATCGCGGCGTCGATGTCGTCGGCGTTGTCGTAGCTTTCCGAACACGTGCTCGCGTTGGTGAGCGCGATAACGATTGGCGGCTTGTCGTCCATTCCTTCGATGAGGTCGGCGCGGTCGGTGCTATCGTGTTCGGCGTCGTAGGCCTCGAAGTACCACGCGAACGGAAGCCGTTCGAACCATCCGGACCCACTGGGCGCGGGCGGCACGTCGTGAGACGATTCGTCGGCCGAATAGAACTCCTCGCCGTAGTACATCACGTCGATGCCGTCGTTCGCTTGGCTCACGTCGCGCATCTCGTGGAGCACCGGCTTCATGTCGCTCGACGACTGGGCGTACTGGACGAGGTCGTTGTCCGAACTCTGGTACTCGACGTACGACGCGGTGACCGCGGTCGCGCCGACCTGCGCGGTGACGAGGAGCAGGACCAGCGCCGCGGCGCTCGCGGAGATGGCGTCGCCGTCGGCCACGCTGTCGAGTCCGAGGCGGACGATGAGCGCGAGTCCGACTGCGGCCGGGACCACGAGCGGGACCACGGCGTGGATGACCTCCCACGGGAAGGTGTTTTCGACGATGACTGGGTAGCCGAGGATGCTGGAAAAGCCCCAGTAGGCGGTGAACGCCACCACGTCGCGCGGGCGCTCGCCGGAGTAGCGGTCCACGACGAAGCCGAGGATTGCGAACGCCAGCACGACGAGTGCGCCCTCGGTGTAGGCGGGGAGGAGTTCCTCGAATACGGTGAGATACGACTCGGTGCTCCCCTCTCCCCAGACGCCCATGAACTCGTTCCACGACCCGACGGTCGCCTCCTCGACCATCGCGGGGAGGAGGACCGGGTTTCCGAGCGCCTCGTAGAGACCGGGGGCGTCGTTGTCCGAGAGCAGGTGGGTGTTTCGCGGTGCGTAGAAGAACACCACGATGGCGAAGAACTCCACGACCGCGAGAACGAGGTGGAGCCACCAGTTCCGAAGCCCACGGAGGGCGTCACGGACTTGGTCCCAGACGGTCGCGAGCAGGCCGCGCTCGCCAGCGCGCTCGGCGAACAGTCGGTGGTCCCAGAGCAAGACGAACGCGCCCGCCCAACAGACCGGATACACCAGCGCGTTCTCCTTGGTCGTGAACGCCAGCGCGAAGATGGCGGTCCCGGCGTAGAGATACCGGGGCTTCCGGGTGTCGTAGGTCCGGACGTAGAACCCGAACGCCGCGAGCATGAACCCCGCGAGCAGCACGTCGTTGCGGTAGAACCGCGAGTAGTAGAGCAGGATGGGGTTCGCCGCGAGCAGGAGCGCGAGCGCAATCGTCTCCGAGTCTCGGAGGTGCTTGCGGAACAGGAGCGCGACGAGCGGAAGCAAGCCGCCGATGAGCGCGACCACGAGGCGCATCGAGAAGTCCGACGGCCCGATAATTCCGAACAGGTGGCCGTCCACGATGGTCAGGAAGGGGCCGTGGACGCGAGCGCGGTACTGGTACGCGCCGTTCTCCATGTACCGGAGCGCCCAGTAGGCGACCCGGGCCTCGTCCTGATGGGCGATTCTGGTTCCGAGGTCCACGAGGCGGGCCACCAGCGCGAGGACGGTGACGCCGACGACTGCCAGTTGGGTTCGCGAGGCGTAGCCGGTCAGCGTCTCGCGGGCGGTCGCGGTCGAGGGTCGGGATTCAGTTTCGGATGCCATGTGTCAGCGAGCGACGTGAGGGAGTCAGTCGGCGCACAGCGCGGGCGGAGGGACTCATTATACACGCTATTGCCGTCGGTCCGAACAAATAGTTTCTGGACCGACGCGTCTCGGTAGGAACGACGACCGTTCGGCGCGGAAACTCGAAACGACAGGGGCGGAGTTCTACGGTCCTTTATGAGTATCGAGACCTGAACTACGTGCATGGGAGACGACACCACTCCAGTCATCGCCAAGGCGGTCCGAACGCCGCAGGGCAAAGAAGACGGCGTGTACGCCGACGTGCGGAGCGAAGACCTCTCGGTCCCGCTCGTGAACACCATCCTCGACGAGACGGGACTGACGGGCGACGAGATAGACGACCTGATGTGGGGCGTGGCACAGCAGCGCGACGAGCAGGACAACAACGTCGCGCGGGTCATCGCGCTCCTCTCGGACCTCGGCGAGGGCGTCCCGGCCGCGACCATCAATCGGTGGTGCGCCTCGTCGATGCAAGCCATCATCAGCGCGAGCGACGCCATCCGGGCGGGCCAGCGCCAGGCCATCATCGCGGGCGGCGTCGAGAACATGAGCCGAATTCCGATGAGTCAGGGCTACAGCAGCGTTCACCCCCGACTCGCCGAACTCTACAACGTCGGCGAACTCCAGATGGGGATGACCGCCGAGAAGGTCGCCGAGGAGTACGGCATCACCCGCGAGACCCAAGACGAGTACGCGCTCGAGAGCCAGCGCCGGGCGGCCGAAGCCACTGACTCGGGGCGATTCGACGACGAACTCGTCCCCATCGAAACCGACGACGGACTCGTCGAAGAAGACGAGGGCATCCGCCGCGACACCAGCATGGAAGCCCTCTCGGGACTCCCGACCGTGTTCAAAGGCGACGGCACCGTCACACCCGGAAACGCCTCCCAAATTTCGGACGGCGCGGCCGCCACGCTCGTCACGAGCGAGGCGTTCGCCGAGGACCACGACCTCGAAATCCTCGCCTACGTGGGCGACAACAACGTCACCGGCGTGGACCCGACCGTGATGGGAATCGGCCCGGTCCCCGCGACTCGCGGCCTGCTCGAACGCACGGGCGAGTCCATCGACGAGTTCGACCTCGTGGAACTCAACGAGGCGTTCGCCAGCCAGTGCGTCTACTCCCGGGACGAACTCGGCGTGGACCCCGAGCAGTTCAACGTCAACGGCGGCGCAATCGCCATCGGCCACCCGCTCGGGGCCTCGGGTGCGCGCTTGCCCGTGACACTCATCCACGAGATGGAAAAGCGCGACGCCGAGAAGGGGCTGGCGACGCTCTGCGTCGGCTTCGGACAGGGTGCGGCGATTACGTTCGAGCGGAAGTAGCGCCGTAGGACGAGTCCAGCGTGGTTCTCCAAACCGTTTCGCCGGGCGACAGGAGCGCGACCGCAGACGCGACGGTCGAAGGCGAGGGACAGACGACCGAAGAGTAGCTCTCCGTCATACGCTACTTTTCGAAATCGAGGCGCTCTTTGGCTTCCTCCAGACTCACCGTTCGCCCTCGTTCTACGTCTTCGACGCCTTCGTCAAGTCGGCGGATTGCTTTTGCAGTCAGTAGAAAATTCGTAGAATCGTTCATTTCTATCTTGCTATCACTACATTGGAGGGCTGAAAAAGTGTTCCGACAGCTTAGTCGTCCGCGCTCGCCGCGTCCGCGCCGCCCGAGACGTGCGCGTCGGGCACGGTTCCGTCCTCGTTCCAGCCTCGTTGGGCGTAGTACTCGTCCAGTGCATCCTCGAATCCCGGCAGTTCGTAGGGGAGGGTGTCGGCCTCGCGGGCGATGCCGCGCTGATTGTTGAAGTGACGTTCGAGTTCCACGATTCGGTCGCCGATTTCGAGCAGGTCATCGAAGTCCGCGCCGAACAGCGACTCGTAGCGTTCGGGACTCATGAAGTCCCGCGAGAACTTACAGACCACGCCCGCGTCGTTGAGCGCCATCAGATTCTCGCGCTCGACGAGTCGCTCGGGCTTGCCCTCCAGTCCGGTCGGGTCCATCGACTCCTCTTGGGGAACGAGCGGGTACTCGACCGAGTAGAACGTGGCGTACATGTGGTCGCCGCCGCGGTTGGCGACCGCGTAGGAGAGGCCCTGTCCGTGGAGGACTCGGCCCTCGTGGGCCGCGAAGTCCATCCCCTTCACGGTCCAGTTTCCGACGCCCAACTCCTCGTGAGCGCGGTCGATGCCCTCCGCGAGCAGGTCGCCGACGCCCTCGCGGTGGGCGATTTTCTCCACGAGGTCGAGGATGAGTTCCTCGTCGCCGAACTCGTCTTCGCTCGCGAGATACGCCGAGACGGTGTTTCCGGCCGAGATGGTGTCGAGACCGTACCGGTCGCAGAGTTCGTTCGACTTCATCACGTCCACGATGTCGTCGATGCCCGCGTTCGACCCGAACGCCATCGCGGTCTCGAACTCCGGCCCCTCGGTCTCGACGCCCGCCTCCTCGTCGCGGGTGGGGAGTTTGCACGCGAACGCGCACGCCGAACACGTCCCCGTCTTGTACTTCTTCTCGGCGACCGAGTCGCCGTTGATGCCGTCCGCGCCCTCGAACGACTGCTCGGAGAAGTAGTAGGAGGGGAGGCCGTCGATTTCGTTAGCGAGGTCCATCACCGCGACGGTGCCCTGCTCTTTCATGATGTGGTCTGCGGTCGCGGCCTCGCGGTGAATCTCCATCTGACTCGCGGGAATCTCGATTTCCGGGCGGGAGTCGCCCTCGAACGTGATGGCCTTCACGCCCTTCGCGCCGAGGACCGCGCCGAGACCGCCCCGACCGAACGCTCGCTCCTCGGTCGTCATGATGGACGCGAACCGGACCTCGTTTTCGCCCGCGGGACCGATGCACGCGACGTGTTCGGGCCCAAGGCCGTGGGTCTCCTCGATGTACTCGCAGGTCTCGGGGACCGTGGCCCCTTCGAGGTCGGGGACCTCCTCGAACTCCACCCCGTCGTCGGTGACGTGGACGACGAGCAGGTCGTCGCTCGCGCCCGCAATTTCGAGCGCGCCCAGTCCGGTGTCGGCGAAGTTCCGGGACATGAATCCGCCCGCGTTCGACGACAGAAGGCCGCCGGTCAGCGGCGAGATTCCGGTGGCGTTCATCCGGCCCGTGAACGACATGTTCGACATCTGCATCGGCCCGGTGGTGAAAAACAGGCTGTTGTCCGGCCCGAGCGGGTCGGCGTCGAACGCCACCCGGTCGTGTGCCAGTTTGGTCCCGACGCCCCGCCCCCCGATGAACGACGCCAGCACGTCGTCCACGTCTTCGGTTCGCGTCTCGCGCTCGCCCACGTCCGCGACGAGGAGCGGACCTTGACTGTGAATCATGGTTCGACGTTCTGTTTTATAAGTAATAAAGGTGGGCGACCCGGCAGGCGGACGACTGCTCCGACTCGTTCGACCACGCCGACTTTTTTGCGGTCCGAAAGTATTTGAGAGAGACGCGGACAATACGGACGTATGGAGACGACAACGGTCGTCGGCGGAGTCTTCGTCGCCCTCGGAGTCGCGTTCGCGTGGTACGCGCTCCGACCGCTCGCGGTCGTCCCGCGACTGCTTCGAGCGAGCGTTGCCGACCCGTCGGCGGTCGAGTCCGACGCCGAATTCGCGATGTGTCGCGGACGGGCCGAGTCCGCGGGCGAGTCCTTCGCGGCACCGTTCACGGGAACCGAGTGCCTCTCGGTCGAGTACGAAATCGACGAGCGCGAACTCACACCGTCCGAAATTCCGTTCACGTGGTCTCGGATGGACGACGGGGTGGCGACCGCTCCGTTCGACCTGCGAGGCGACCCGGACCGCGGCGCGGTCCGGGTCGCCCCGGATTCGCGGCGGTTCGCGCTCGACACCGCGAGCGAGACGATTGGGGTGTCGGCGGGCGACGACCCGCCCGAGCGCATCCGGTCGTTCGTCGAAGCGCGCGGCGAACTCTCGCCCGTCTCGGGCGGTTTGCTCTCGTCGCTCGGCATCGGGTCGCGTCGCTACACCGAACGCAGGGTCGATGCCGGTGGGACCTACCTCGTCGCTGGCCGCCCCGAGTACGACGAGGGGCGGACCGTCCTCACCGACCCGCTCGTGATAACCGACCGCTCGCCGTGGGGCGTCGCAGTGAGCCGGCTCCGAACCGCCGCGTTCCCGCTCGTCGTCGCGTTGCTGTTCTGCGGGGTCGGCGCGGTGCTACTCGCGATTTCGTAGCCCGCGCCGAGCGGCCGAGTCCGGTCTCACCCGCCGAAAATAGTCGGGCAAGACGCGACGGTCGCTCAGAAGTACGGGATGTCCACGTCGATAATCTCCCCGGATTCGTCGTCGTCACACACGTCCACGACCGGGTGCTTGCAGATGGTCGCGCCGAGGTCGTCCCCACACCCGCTGGCGGCCTCCGCGACGTAGCAGACCGCCTTGACGAAGGTGACACACGAGACGGCACCGACGACGGTGACGCCGAGCGCACCGCACGCGAACGCGCCCACCGTGCTACAGAGCAGTCTGCACGTCCGGCTGGTCGCCCAGTAACAGCCGCTGCAGTAGCTAATGTTCAGGTAGTCGGGGAAGTCCGTCCAGTCCTGCGTCCCGGCATCCTGCTCGACGAACGCCGTGATGGCGTCAGGGTCGGGTTCGATGGTAGTGTGGGTGACGCCCGAGTCGGGGGTCGTTCGGTCGAGTTGAGTCGATTCGACCGCGGTCGCGGCCTCGTATCGCTCGGTCCGCTGTAGGACGCCGTCGTCGCGGTAGTGTTCGAAGTCGAGTTGGGCGAGTTCGATTTCGCTCCTGTCGAGGTCCCGCCCGACGACGATAGCGGCCCGCATGTCGCTCCCCGCATCGAGGTTGTACGCGACGAGTTCGCGCCTGAACTCTCCGGCTTCGACGCGCGCGGCATCGAGGTTGTCGAGGTCCCACGTGAACTCGTAGCCCTTCTCGTTCGCGGTTTCGAGGAGCGCGTCGAACTGCTCGGTCTTCGATAGCTGACGGGCGAGCGCCATCTTTCGCCCCTTCTCCAGCATCGTAATCGGCTCCTCCTCGGGTCCCTCGGCCGCGGCAACCGAGACCGATAGCATTCCGGCGGCTCCGGCGATACTCGCGCCACCGATTCCCTTCAGTACGTCTCGACGATTCGGTTTCTCTTGAGACATCAGATAAAATATAATATCGCGGGTAAATAACGTTTTTTGTAAATAAATTTATCTTCTTGAAAATTGGAACTAACCCGATGGGCTTCGTGAGAGCGAAGATTCCCTCCGAAGGCGCACAGATTACGACTCGTTCCCGTACTCCGCGTCGTAAATCGCGTCTATCTCGTCGGCGAACCTATCGAGGATGTTCCGGCGCTTCTTCTTCATCGTCGGGGTCAGCAGGTCGTTGTCCTCGGTGAACTCCTCGGGCACGAGTCGGTACTGCTTGATTTGCTCGTACGGTTCGAACCGCTCGTTGATTCGCTCGACTTCCTCGTCCAGCCACGACTTCACGCGGTCGTCGCGACAGAGTTCCTTGGGGTCGTCGGGGAGGTCGATGCCCTCGCTCTCGGCGCGCTTGCGGACGGTCTCGAAGTTCGGCACGAGGATGGCCGAGACGAACTTGTGGCCGTCGCCGACCACCATGCACTGCTCGACCACGTCGCTCGCGGCGAACGCGTCCTCGATGGGACCCGGCGCGACGTTCTTGCCGGTCGAGAGGACGAGGAGTTCCTTCGCGCGCTCGCGGAACTCGATGTAGCCGTCCGGGCGAATCTCCACGATGTCGCCCGTGCGGAACCATCCCTCCTCGTCGAACGCCTGCTCGGTGGCCTCCGGGAGTTCCCAGTAGCCGTCGGTCACGTTCGGCCCTTTCACGAGGAGTTCGCCGACGTCGCCGTCGGCGTCGTCGAACGCCGCGCCGACCATCGACTCGTCCACTCGCACCTCGGCATCCACGACCGGCGGGCCGATGGTGCCGACCTTCGGCGCTTCGGGCGGATTCACCGCGATGACGGGTGAGGTCTCGGTCAGGCCGTATCCCTCCAGAATCGGCAGGCCCATCCCGTGATACAGCGCGCACAGGTCGGCCGAGAGGCTCCCGCCGCCGCTGATGAGGAACTCGACGTTGCCGCCGAGACCGTCCCGGACCTTCCGGAACACGAGTTTGTCGGCGACCGCGCGCTGGGCGCGGAGCGCCGCGCTCGGCGACTCGGCCTCGAAGTACCGCCTGCCCACGTCGGTCGCCCACTCGAACAGGCGCTCGCTGACCGGTGACGACTCGGCCTGCTCGCGGATGGCGTCGTAAATCTTCTCGTACACCCGCGGCACGCTGGTGCCCGTCGTGGGTCCGACCGCCTGAAAGTCCTCGCGGAGGGTGTCGGGACTCTCGGCGTAGGCCACGGTCGCGCCGCTCGCGAACATGAGGTAGTGGCCCGCGAGGCGCTCGAAGACGTGCGCGAGCGGCAGGAACGAGACGGTGCTCGACTCCCTGCTGATGACCGGCACGTCGGTCTTGTCGGGGCGCGGGCCGAACCGCTTGTAGCATTGGTTCACGTTCGACCGGAAGTTCCAGTGAGAGAGTCGGACTCCCTTCGGCGTGCCGGTGGTCCCGGAGGTGTAGATGAGCGTCGCCAGGTCCTCGGGGTCGCGGGCGTCGAGCCACGACTCGTACTCGGCCTCGTCGAACGCCTCGACTCCGCGCTCGTACACGTCGCCGAGCGAGAGCACGTCGAACTCCGCGTCTGCGACCGCGCCGTCGTCGCCGAAGTCGTCGAGGACGACCGCGAATTCGAGGTCGAGGTCGTCCTGTACCGCGACGACCGTTTCGAGCAGGTCGGTGTTCTCTACCACGACGCCAGAGGCGTCCGGGTCGCCGAGCAGGTGGGCGACCTGATTCGGCGACGACCCGCGGTACACCGTGGTCACGACCGCGCCCGCGGCCAGCAGGCCGAAGTCGCACTGCGCCCACTCCATCCGGGTCGCGGCGAAGATGCCCACGCGGTCGTCGAGTTCGACGCCGATATCTCGGAACCCCGCCGCGAGCGACCGAACGACCTCGCGCATCTCCGCGTAGGAAATCGCGCGAAACTCGCCGTCCGGGGCGGCCGAAATCGCCGTCCCGGCGAGCGACCGGTCGTATACGCCGCCCTTGTACTGTTGGGCCGGACGGTTCGCGTTCCGGGCCGCGCTCTCCTCGAACATCCGAGAGAGCGTGGTTCGACCCACCACTTCGTCGTCGTACTCCCGTTCCGCGTCACGCCACTCCATACTCTCCCATCAGAACCCAGTGACATTAAGTTGCACCCGAACTTTCGGGATGTTCATCCGGGTTTATTCGGAATTCGACCCCCCATCGGACTCGACCCCCGACGATTCCGCCACGATTTCCTCGCGGCCGACCTCCCGGCCCAATGCCGCCGAGCGGTAGATGCCGTCCATGACCAGCATGGTCTCCAGTCCCAATTCGGCGGTCGGCAGGGGGTCGGCCCGCCCGGCGAGCGACTCGACCCAGTGGTAGAGTGGGTCGGCGGCGAGACCGGACTTGTACGCGAGTTCGCCGCGTTCGCCGTCGAGGTACTGCTGGCGAAAGAGGTACTCGCTCAGATCGGCGCTCGCGCGCATCTCCACGTCGCCCACGGTCGAGAAGTACTCGAAGGGGTCGAGTCGCACCCCGCCCTCGGTGCCGACGACGGCGCTTCCCTCCTCGTCGAGGTAGCGTGACCAGCTCGCTCGAATCGAGAGGACGGTGCCGTCTTCAAACGTGACGAAGCCTACGCCCACGTCCTCCACGTCGTAGCCCGACTCCTCGACCCGGCGGCGGTAGCCGTCGTCTGCGGCGGCCCGCGCCCGGTCGGGCGTCGTCCGGAACGTCTGGCCGCGCACGCGCTCGACGGTCGGCGAGTCCATCAGGTAGAGCATCTGGCCGACGGTGTAGCTCCCGAGGTCGTACACCGCGCCGCCGCCCGCGGTCTCCTCGCGGACGAACGCGGGCGACCCGTAGCCGTCCACGTGCGGAACCCCGCGCCTGCGCGCGCCCATCGCCACGTCCTCGTTCTCGGGACCGAACGCCCACCCCCGAGATTTGGCCGCGATTCCGTGGTACACGTCGCCGAGTCCGCCAGCCTCCGCGACAGCTTTCGCGGCGCGCGTCTCGACGGTGTAGAGGAGTTGGTTCTGGACCGCGAGGCGCTGGCCCGTCCGCTCGGCGGTCTCGTACAGTCGCCGGGCCGCGGCGTAGCTGTCGGCCATCGGTTTCTCGCAGAACACGTCCGTGCCCGCCTCCAGCGCGTCGATGCCGATTGGCGCATGGAGCGGGGCGTGAACGCAGAGATTCACCGCGTCGAGGTCGGTCGCTTCGAGCATGCTCCCGTGGTCGGGGTAGCTCTCCGCGTCGTAGACCTCCGCGAGCGCCCGGGCCTTCGTGGTGTCCACGTCCGCGACCGCGACGATTTCCGCGCCGGGAATCCGGTCGTATCGGAGCGCGTGATTCTCGCCCCTGTTTCCCGCGCCGACGATGCCGATTCGAACTGAATTGTCATCTCCCATTCGAGAATCAAAGAGAAATCGGCATAGATACCTAAAACATTGATGGATGTTATAAATTATGAATGAGATATCGGGTGGGTTATTCCGATTTTCACGCAGGTTTTGAAACAGTACAAATATATTGTATGTTAGCGTTTAAATCAAATCCGAGTCTTCTAATATATGCAGATATTCCGATTACCGAAGAGTTTAATGGCTATAGGAATCTATAGACAACTGTCGGTATACGATGGTAGAAAGCCAGCCGGATCGACAAGCGTGATAAGTGGATCAACGCTGTAGTCGTGGTTCAAGTAACCACAAATAAAAGAAGTGGTTGGCGAACTACTCCGCTAACGCAATCGCGATCCCGGCCATAAACATTGGCCACCCTGCCTGCATGTCAGTGCTAATCAGGGCGCAGCCGCCAATGATGAAAGCGGCCGGGATTTCCTTGTTGCTATCGCTCATTTGTGAGGGGCAGTCTTTTTAATGCACGTGACGGTACCCAGCGTCCCGTGCTACTTGTTTCCGAGTGTATCCTCCCAAATAATGCTTTGCTTTTTTACTTTCATTAAGAACAAATGAGTTTGTCTTAGATGGCTCTGTTTGAAAATAGAGGAATAGGCGAACGATGGTATACTAAACAGCCCAACCCGCTCGCCGATTCTATCGCTCGGCACATTATACGGCATGGCCCGTAATAAACGTATGTATGCCTGAGTAAAGTGATTAGGTTGGGAGAATACATATAAATACACTACTTTAAATAATCTTATACTATAGTTTTTTGTTATGAGACTCAATTGCGAATCCGAATTGCTGACGGCTAGTGGTCTGACTACTCTCCGCCCCGGTCGTCGAGATACGCCAGCACACCCCGGACGTTCATGGCAGTCTCCTGCCGGGCCTTGCGCTCGCCCCACACGTCGCCCATCTCGTTGTTCTCGGCGAAGAACGCCTCGACCGCGTCGTCGTCGCCGAGTTCCGCGCGCTTCGCCTCGACCGCTTCGACCCACTCGGTCAGCACGTCGGCGTACTCGTCCATGACGCCCGCCTCGTACTCCCTCGGGCCGAAGTGAGTGTAGAGCAGGACCTCGGGGTGGAGGTCCCGAATCGTTTCGAGGTCGGCGAGACACTGTTCGAGGTCGAAGTTCACCGGCGGGGAGGTCTCGCGAATCCGCTCGATTTCGGGGACCCAGATGCCCGCGGCGTCCGCGGTGAAGACGGCGTCGTCGTCGCGGTCGTGGTAGACGACCTGATGGGGCGCGTGGCCCGGCGCGTGGTACACGTCGAGGTGGTGGTCGCCGAGGTTGATTTCGTCGCCGCCGCTGAGTTCGACCACGCGATTTTCGGGGATGGGTTCGGGTTCGACGTAGAACTCCCACTGGTCGCCGACCGCGGCCTTCGTCCCGGCGACGAGTCGCGAGGGGTCCACGAGGTGGCGCGCGCCGATTTCGTGGACCATCACCTCGGCGTTCGGGCAGGCGTCGGCGAGAAAGCCCGCGCCGCCCGCGTGGTCGAGGTGGACGTGCGTGGGTGCGATGACCGCCACGTCCTCGCGCGCGATGGAGAGTTCGTCGAGCGCGTCGAGGATTCGGTCGTGATTGGTGCCGATGCCCGTCTCCACGATGGCGGGACGGGCGGCGTCGTAGATGTACGCCGCGCCGTACTCGTCGGTGTCGTACATCCCGGTGTCGAGGTAGTAGAGGTCCGAGCAGTTCCCGACCGTCACCTCGCGGAGGTCTCCGGCGTTCATGTCTCGTGGGTGGTCCGGACGCGACAAAAGCGGTTCGACCGCGGAACTCGACGTTCGAGGGGGTCGGTCTCTCTCGCCGAGCGTCATCGCCTGTCGGCGATGCGCTCGGCGTTGCGGGCCACGAGGCGGCCGAAGGTCTCGACTTCCCGAGCCTGTTGGTCGGCGACGGAGCTTCGGTCCCGGACCCGCGATTTAATCGCGCGCAGGGTTTCGGAGTCGTTTCCCGCGATTTCGTCGGCGACCGCCCGCGGGTCGTCGGTCACACGCGAGACGAGACCCATCCGGAGCGCCGTTTCGGCGTCGATAGTTCGGCCCGAGAGCGCGAGGTCGAGCGCCTCGCCCTCGCCCACGATTCGGGGCAGGCGGGCGGTGCCGCCCCACGCGCCGAACAGTCCGAGTTCGACACCCGGTTCGGCGAATGTCGCGCCGGGTGTGGCGACTCGGAGGTCGCACGCCAGCGCCAACTCCACGCCGCCGCCGCGGGCCGGGCCGTCGATTCCGGCAACGACCACGCACTCGGCCGACTCGATGGCGTTGGCGACTCGCTGGCCCTGCTCGGCGAACGTCTCGGCTTCCTCGCGGCTCAAATTAGCCACCACGTCGAGGTCCGCGCCCGCGCAGAACGCCGGACCGTCGCCCCGGATGTAGAGGACCGACGGGGCGGTGTCGGCATCAGCACTGCCGTCGGCAGTCGCATCTGCGTCGGCCGCCGCGATTGCGTCTTCGAGCGCGTCGAGTCCCTCGGGGGTCAGCGCGTTCCGGCGGTCGGGTCGCGCGAGCGACACGACCCGGACGCCGTCGGCGTCGTCGGTTCGAATCACGTTCGCACCTCGGAGCCGGTTTTCAAAGCTCTCCCGGAGTCGGTTTCCAAAGGTCTTTGCCGGTGCCGTCGTTACCCTCGGTCAATGGAAGCGGCTGTCCGGGCACGAAACGCGGGGCGACGAGCGGTGCGAGATGTCGCGCCGGACCCTCTCCGTGAGCGCATTCACGCACTGCTGGACGACTCGGCGATGGTGCCGGGCGTGCTCGCGCTCTCGTCCGCACGCGCGGTCGGGGGTCCGCATGGGACCGACGGCGGGAGCATCGACGACCGCGCGGCTGGTGTCCAACTCATCTACGAAGGGCTTCGCCTCACCCGCGCGCTCGCCCACGACCGGCCGTGGGAGCGCGACCTCCCGCACACCGACAGCAACATCGGCATCCTCGCGGCCGACGTAATGGTCGCCCGCGGTTTCTCGCTCCTGGCGAGCACCGAGGCCGCCGACAAGGCGGTCGAGACCGTCAAATCCTTCGGCCGCGACCAGACCGACGGCCAGCAGGGCCGGACGACGTCGCCGCACGCGCTGGAGGCCGACGTGTTCGAACTCGCGGTCCTCGCGGGCACGACCGCGTTCGGCGTCGAACCCTCCGACTCGCTGGTCGCGTACGCCGCCGACCTCGCGGACTCGCTCGGCGACGATTGCCCGGAACCGCCCGATTCGCTCCCCGAGGAGGTCGCACAGGCGATGGCCGACGTGCCCTCGCCGCGCCGACTCGGTCCCGCCGACGAACCCCGGACGTCGGCGACCGACCCCTAATGCGAATCGAAACGCCTAAAGTGGATTCCGGGCCTATCGTTGAATGCGAGGCGACGCAGTGCGCCTGGGTAGCTTAGCGGTAAAGCGCGTCCTTGGTAAGGACGAGAGCCCGGGTTCAAATCCCGGCCTAGGCTTGTAAGAAATTCTTCATATCTCACGTACACTACCCCCACAGCAACAGCCTTCTCCCCGTCTTGGCCGCGTCAATCGAGACCGCCGCATCGGAGGGGGGATGCGTGACCGACCATCGCCCCTCACCCGAGATGCCGACTGGGTGTCAAACAACCGGGGGTCGTGACACCACGGAGAACATTCCCTGGCGCGGAACTTCACGGGAACACGCGAAAACGAAATTGGCGCGCTACGTGCGTCGTACGCCCGAAGGCACGCCACTCTCGAAAATCGTCTGCGACGTATTCGACTACGCACCCGGCGAGTACAGCTCGGCGGACTACCAGCTCGCGCGTCGATTCTTCAAGCGCCACAACTGGTTCAAAATCGACCGACGTGGGGCGAATCTCTGGGTGGAGCCGACCCTCGAACACTTCACTTGTACCGTTAGTAAGCAAAAGAGAGGAACGCAAGACAGCGACGGGGAGGACGGTAACACAGTCGAAAACCGGTCCCACGACCGGTATGCGAAAGAACGTGCTCAAACGCTCCTGTCGAAGGTGACGAAAATCAACGCGGAGTCGCTTCAGAGAGACCTCCACCGCGAGCTGTGGACTGAATTGGAGTCTATCAGCGATGTCGTGAAAGTGCTGGAGCGGGTTCGGGGGTCCGGCCCGGAGTATCTCTTTCTGCCGTACAAGACACGGTTCAATGCGGCGGACCGTGCCCGTGCCCTGAAACGAAAGTACGACATGGCATGGGACCGGGCAACAGCCAGGTACGAGACAGCCGTGGCAGTGACGCTTACGACGGACCCAGCCAGACACGATTCGATTGCGGGTGCGACGGACGCTCTGCTGGAGAATTTCCGGCGACTGCACGGCGACTTCCTGACGTACGACCCAGAGGGAGGACCGTCACGGCCGGGACGACGACTCGACTACATCTCGACGCTGGAATTTACCGACAGTGGACTTCCCCATCTCCATGTCGTGTTCTTTGGCGTGCCGTGGCTCTGCCCGCATGCGACGCTCAAGCAGTACTGGAGCGTGGACTGCGAGCAGGGCAACATCGTTTATCTCCAACGCCTCCATCAGCGTAACGGTCGGTGGGTTCCTGAAAGACGGAGAATTGCCGATGGCGGAAAGACGGCCTCCGGGACCAAAACGGCGGACTACGACCCGGCAGCGGGGAGGGACACACGTACGTACTTCGGGAAGCAAATCACAACGCTCGTCGAGGTAGCTGAGACAGACACCTCAAACGGACTCACTGATGCAGACGATTGTGCCAAGCAGGTTCCTGCGGGCCGCCGTGAGTCGCGTGACTACTGGAAACTCGCGCTCTACTGGGCGTTGGGCAAACAATTTTGGAGCGGGTCGCAGAATCTCACCACAGACGACTCAGACGACGCAGAGCCGAAGCTTCCGCACGTCACATGCTATCGATTTTTGGGGGTAGCCAAGTACGGCAATCTCCCAGCACACGTCCGGATGGCTGGTCGCCTTCTGACCGGAACACCGCCGGACGACCGGCTAAATCGTTCTGGCGGCGGGCAGCGTGACAAGGGACCACCAAACGCGGGACAGCAGAGTGCTGATTCCGGAGGTGATGGGCAGGCGTGAGATGCATCTATCACGGGGTGCCATCACCGCGAAAGATGAGACGCATCCGTGAGGTCGCACCGTCGTGTGACCACGGAGCAGCGTGGAATCCCGACCGAATGACAGCACACGACTGGCCGTACATCCTCGACAATGGGGCGTACGCTGCCGACGTGAACGACGAGGAATGGGACCCCGACCCGTTTCTCCGGCGACTCAACGAACTTAATGACCGTATGCATCGCGACCCGGAGTTCGTCGTACTCCCCGACGTGCGGGGCGATGCGGCAGCAAGCGAACGCCAGACGCGAATGTGGGCGAACCGCCTTGCTGCACGAGGGTTCGATTATCCTTGGGCGGTGGCTGTGCAAGATGGGATGACACCCGACCAAGCGTGTGAATTGGCGGTAGATGTGGACGCCGACGTGCTGTTCGTCGGTGGGTCTGACCCATGGAAAGTATCAAATTCCGCCGCACTGGTTCGAGCCGCTCACGCAGCTGGCCTTCACGCACATATTGGTCGACCGATGGATTTGACGTTTGCCGACGCCGTGGGCGCAGACTCGGTCGATACGACGAGTATCGTGAGAAACGAGGACTACGCCCGACTTCAGGCATTTGAGGAGCAGACGACAGTAGCGGATTTCGCCCCGACCGAGTAGCGTCTTCCGCGTTGGCTGTGACGACAGAATCAAATTTGGAGTGTATTCCCATGTAAGCGCAACCACTCTCGGCGGCGCTCGTAATCCGGGATGAGTGTGCCGACCGCGTTCCAGAACTGCTCGGAGTGTGTGTCGTGGTCGGTGTGGACGAGTTCGTGAACGACCACGTAATCCTGAATATCGGTGGGTGCGAGCAACAGTCGCCAGTTGAGCCGTACCACGCCCTCCTGAAATTCACCCCATTTCGCGTGAAGGTCCGCGACGGAAACCTCGTCTGGTGTGACCGCGAGCTTCGTCCGGTATTTTTCAACCCGCGACGGAAACTGCTCACGCGCCGTGGTCACGTACCAGTCTACGACCTCGCTGTGAATCCGATTGTATCGTGTTTGCCCGTCGAGGCGTGTTGGCACTCGGAGGTCGAAGGTACTCCCATCAAACGATAGAGACGGGTCGCTACGCTCTTCATGCGTAACACACAGCCGATAGCGCCGTCCGTTGTATCGAAGTTTCTCACCGCTCAGAAACTCTTTCTGTGTGGGTGGATGCGCTTGCTCAGACAGTCCCGCAAGCGTGCGGAGAATCCATTCCTTCCGGTCGTCAAGGGCGTCCTTGATGTCTTCGTGTGAGGCTGCGGGCGGGGCGGTCACAGTCAACTCCATCGATTGGTCGAGTGCAATCCCGATGGTCGAGCGGTCCGCACTCCATGTAACTTCATAGGGGACCGTGACTTGCCCAATGTGGAGTTCGTGCATCGTCGTGGACATGGAACAGGCGAGGTCTTACTCGAAGTGGTAACGCGCAAGTTCGATAACTCTCGTGGTAATCGCTTCAATCTCGTCGGCGCTCACTTCGTGATTCTTCAACAGATAGAGCTTCACTTCCCGTCGCATCTCCTTTTGGACATTCGGTTTGCGCTTCCAATCGACCACACGGCGTGTTTGGAGAATGCTGACGATCTCCTCGGTGAGTTCGACTAACTCCGCTTCTGATGTCGTTATCCACTGTTGATCGTCTTTTTCCGTCGTCAGGACTGTCTCTAACGCGTGATAGAATGACAGTTCCGTCGCGTCGTTCAGTCCCTTCTCGCGAGCTAACTCGTGGCGTGACCGCATCTCGTCGATGAGCCGTCGGTACTCTTCGACGCGCTCGTACTCGCTCAGTCGTTTGTCACGGTACTGCTCGATGAGCTTCTCGACCCTCTCTTTCAGCGACTCGTAAAAGACGGGGTCCTCGTCGAACCGCACGCGAATCTCGTGTTTGAGCGCGTTCTCCATCTCGCTGGCTTTGGCTTCCTCAGTGTCGAAGTCGGTGAGCTTCGCCGCGAACTCCTCTTCGTCGAGGATAGAGACGGGTTCCTCGTTGAGCGGTTCGATGTCGGACGCCGTGATGTGGTCGTGGATGATTTCACGAACCTTCTCGCCACACCCGTCGAGGTTCATCTCCTCGTCGCGGTAGCGCTCTTTCGCCTTCGCGTGAATCTTCGCGAGGCGCTTGTGGTCCTCTTTGTACGGGTTGGCTATCGGGTCCGGAAGGACGATGTCCATCATCTTCGAGAACTGCTTGAACGCCCGGTTGAACTCGATGCGCGTGTCCTCGTTTTCGAGGGCTTGGACGCACTCTTCACGGTCATCGAGGTCACAGTGCCCGAAGAACGAGACGGCATGCTGATGGGCCGCCTCTAACTTCGGCCGCTGGTCTTCGAGCGGCGTGAGCGCCTTCTCCACGTCCTTCTGGCTGAACTGATGGAGCGCCTCTTGGAGGTTGTCCGAGACGCCGTAGTAGTCCACAATCAGCCCGTAGTTCTTGTCCTCGTACGGGCGGTTCACGCGGGCGATAGCTTGGAGGAGTGAGTGTTCTTTGAGCGGCTTGTCGAGGTACATCACCTGTGCGATGGGCGCGTCATAGCCCGTGAGCAGCATGTCGCAAACGATGAGGAACCGGAGGTCGTCGTCGGGGTCCTCGAAGCGCTCTTTGATGTCGCGCAGGTCCTCGTCGGAGGGCGTGTGGCGTTTCAGCTCCGGAGGGTCGTTGTGGTCGCCGGAGATAACGACCGCCGACCCAGGGCCGTGTAGGTCGTCCAACGTCTCTTTGTACGTGATGGCGGCGCGGCGGCTCGTCGTGACTATCATTCCCGTGAACGGGTCGGCGATTTTCTCCTCGAAGTGGTCGAGGAGGTCGAGACAAATCGTCTTGATGCGCCTCGGCGCTTCGGCGAGGTCCTGCTCTTGGGCATACCGCTGCTTGATTTCGGCCTTCTCTTCCTCGGAGCGGTCCGAAAACACGCGGTCGAACACCGCATCCAAATCCGTGCCGTCGAGGTGGATGTCGGCGAGACGCCCTTGGTAGAGGATGCGCTCGGTCGTCCCGTCCTCGATGGATTGGTCGATGGTGTACGTGTCGATGTAGTTACCGAACGTCTGGCGGGTGTCGCGTTTGTCCTTCTCGATGGGCGTGCCCGTGAAGCCGACATAGAAGGCGTTCGGCAGCGCCGACCGCATATTGTTGGCGAGGTACTTGTATTGAGTGCGGTGAGCTTCGTCGACCATCACGTAGATATCCTCGGACTCCGAGAGCGTGGGGAATTCGTCCAGTTCCTCCTCGCCGTGCTCTTGGAATTTTTGGATGAGCGTGGTGATGGTCTCGCCCGCGTCGTGGCTCAGCTTCTCGCGGAGGTCAGCAATCCCCTCGGCCCGCTTCGGATTCGGGAACCCACAGCTCTCGAACGTGCCTTTGATTTGGCGGTCGAGCGCCTTCCGGTCCGTGACTAACACGAGCGTCGGATTCGGCTTCAATCGCCGGAGCTTCAGGCCCAAGAACAGCATCGAGAGCGACTTGCCCGACCCTTGAGTGTGCCAGACGACCCCGCCGTTAGCCTCGTCGGCCTCGCGCTTCTCAATGCGGTCGAGCGCCTTCTCGACGGCGCGGTACTGTTGGTAGCGCGCGACCATCTTGATGCTCTGGCCGCCGGTCTTCTCCTCGAACACCGTGAAGTGCCGGAGGATGTCGAGCAAGCGGTCGGGCTTGAACAACGAGTACAGCAGGGTGTGCTGTGGTGAGACGTACTCGGTGTCGAATAGCTCGCGGAGGTCGGCCTCGTCGGCGGGGTACGGGTCCTTCCACGCTTTGTACTCCTCGCGTGGCGTGCCGTACGTGCCCGCAACCGCCTCCTCGTACGCGGTGGCGATACTGAACTGATTGTACCAAAACAGCCGTTCGGCCCCTTCGCGTGCGGTGGGGATGTCGCTTCGCTGGTTCTGATAGCGTAGGAGCTGCGTGACCGCCTTCTCACGGGACTCTGGGCCGGACTGCTTGCATTCGATGACGCCGAGCGGAATCCCGTTCACGAACGCCACGAGGTCCGGCACGATGGTCTCGGTCGGGCCTTCGACGCGGAACTGGTTCACGACCAGAAAGTCGTTGTTTGCGGGATTCTCGAAGTCGATGAATTTGACCGTCTGATGTTTCTTGCCGTGGCCGAGGTCCTGCTCAAGCGAGATGTACCGCACGAGCTTTTCGTGAATCTGCTCGTTTGCGTCCATCGCGTCCACCGCGTCGAGGGTTCGGAGTTCGCGGACGGCCTTGTGGAGGTTGTTCTCGTTTATCCACGGATTCAGACGTTCGATGGCCGACTGAAGACGGTCTTCGAGGATGACGTTCGTGAGCGAGTCACGGGGGTCAGCCCACTCTTCGCGTGTTTGGTCGATGGTGTCCCAGCCGAGGCGCTTGAAGGCGTCCAGCGCGGGGCGTTCGACTTCGTCGTATTCGTAGTCGGCCATAGGACTTTGGTTAGGTGTTGGCTTTCTCGGGGTCAACGCGGACCTTTCCGGTGAGGAGGTCTTGCATTAGACCCTGTTTGAGTTCTTTCAGTATCTCCTTTTTGTCCTGTTCACGTTGAAGCTTTCTATTCGTTCGGTGGAATGCTTCAGATATCTCTCGCTGTTCCTCAATTGGGGGAACCAAAATGGGCATTGTCTGAAGGTCAGTCTTCGAAAGTTCGATTTGTCCAGTCGAACCGGCAACGCAGAAGGCGTACAGCATCTTCTGGCCGTGGTTCGATTCGAGGTAGAATCGGAAGTACGTCGGGTCTAAGACGGATTCGTCTGGGTGGACACGAGTGATGTGGGAGTCAAGTGCGTAGTTGCCAGACTCCCGTGACCATTCGAGAGCACGGCCAAGCGTTCCTTTTCCAGTAGAATTGACAAGTACGTCGCCCTCTTTCACGAAATACTTATCCTTCCAATTTCCGGCGACTTCCGCATCAAGACGTTTCAGTTCCTCGGGATGGAACCCGTCCCAGTAGATGCAAGACTGGTTAAGAACAGGGACACCACCTTCTTCGACGTAGGTTGGCTGCTTTCCGCGTGTTATGATTTCGGTGACATCTTCCAGTCGTGCTTTTTTCCATGAGGCAGGGATGTCTAACTTCCGGGGACCTAAGAATCGCGCTTGATATTCGTCGTGACTGATTCCGTGAATCAGGACATCCTGCATTAGGCCTTGTTTCAGTTCTTTAACCTTATTGATGATGTCGTCTGTTTGCTTGATTTCCTCATCAACAGTCGAGAGAAGGTCGGCGATACGATACTGCTCCGAAATTGACGGAATCGGAACTCGAATATTATTCTCGAAAATATCGTTGGGAATCCGCTGACGACCCGTCGAACCTTCCATGAGTGAAATCGTGACACTTCGGAACTGAGGCATATTGGTGAGATAGAACGCAAACATCGGGTCCGTAACATCCTCCTTCGGGTGGAACACTAAGAACTCGGTCGAGCCGGAAGCGACCTCAGTATCTACATCCTTGACGAACGCGATTTTGCCATTCTCGGCGCACGGTGTGATTTTCCCGTATATGGTATCGCCGTTCTTGAACCACGTTGTCGTGCAATCATCTTTCTCACGCTCCGTCCAGTATTCGATGGCACGCTGTTCCTCGTTCACGGCGTCCATCGGTACGAAGTCGAATGTCTCGCGGTTTGGTTTATCATAGCGAGGGTTGCGCTCGATGGCTTCGTTGAAGTAAAGGAAATCCCACTCCTCTGGAATCGTGAGCGTCTTCGGACCCAGCTGAACCTCCTTGTAGCCTTCACAAGACTTCTCGTTCGACCTCTCAGTGATGGCTTCCTCGTTCATCGGTACGCCAATTCCTCCATGTACTGCTGAAGCTTCTCGTCCGTCTCACGCCGCTCTTGTTCCAATTCGTCCAGTTCACGCAGCTTCTCGGATACGTCGATGGGTTCCTCCGGTTCGGTCGTATCCACGTAGCGCGGGACGTTCAGGTTCCAATCGTTCTCCTCAATTTCATCGAGGTCGACAAGTCGGCTGTGATGGTTCTCCTCACGGCCCTGCTGGTACGTCTCGGCGATGTAGGCTACACCTTCGTCGGTGAGTTCGTTTTGGTTCGAAAGCTCTTCGAACACCCGCACGCCGGATTCTCGAAGCTCTTGGTCCTCTGCGTAGATGAACTGGACCTTCTCCTTGCGGTCTTCGGACTTGTCTTTGTTCAGAATCAGTATACAACCTGGCGACGAGGTGTTATAAAACAGATTTTCGGGAAGTGCTATGACGGTCTCCACAAGGTCGTCCTCCAGCACACTCTGGCGAATCGAACCCTCCGAGCGACTGCGGAACAGGACGCCGTTGTCCATCACGACGCCCGCCTTTCCCGTCTTGTTCAGGCTGGCGAGCATGTGTTGGACCCACGCCCAGTCGCCGCGATTCTTCGGCGGAAGCCCGTGGGGAAAGCGATTGTACGGTTCGTTGTCCTCAATCCATTCCTTGTCCCATTTCTTCTGGTTCCACATCGGATTCGCGATGACGCGGTCGAACTGCATTAGGCCGCCCGAAGCGGGGTCCTTGAACTTCGGTTCGGTCATCGTGTTACCCTTCGCAATTTCCTCGCCCGGCAGGCCGTGGAGGAGCATATTCATCTCGCCGATGGCCCACGTGTTGAGGTTGCGCTCTTGGCCGTAAAGCGAGATTTGGTCCATTCGTCCGCCGTGTTCGCGGATGTGGTACGCCGAGTAGATGAGCATCCCACCAGAGCCACAGCACGGGTCATACACGCGGTGGCCGGGTTGGGGATCCACACACTCGACGATAAGTTGAACGACTTCACGGGGCGTGTAGAATTCGCCACCCTTCTTTCCGGCGTCGTCGGCGAACTGCCGGATGAGGTACTCGTAGGCGCGGCCGAAGATGTCGGGGTCGTCGAGGTTCTCGTTGCGGAGGTTGAGCTTGTCGAAGTGCGTGACCAGCTCGTCGAGCATGTCGTCGGGCAAGCGCTCTTTGTCGTTGAAGTCGACCGACGTGAGCACACGCTCTTCGATGGTGTCGTTCTCGTTCTCGACGGCCTCCAACGCTTTCTGGATGGTCGCGCCGATGTCGGTGCTCTGCTCGCGGATGTGGTCCCACCGAGCGCGGTCGGGGATGTAGAACTCGTGGAGGTCCTCGTCGGTGTACGCGATGTCCTCGTCGATGCCTTGGTCGATGTACTCCTCGGCTTCCTCTTCGAAGCGGTCGCTGAGGCGCTTGAGGAACATCAGCCCGAAAATATAGTTTTTGTAGTCTGCCGAGTCGATACTGCCGCGCATGATGTCGGCCGCTTCCCAAAGGTGGCTCCGAAGCGTATCGAGGTTGAGGGTGTCGGTGGCGTCCCCTGCGCCGTCGGCACCCGGCAGCGTATCCTGCTCAGAATCCATGTACGAAAGCAACACAACGCCGTGGCTTATGAGTTTCTGTATCAGATGTTAGGTTGATTTGGGCGTCATCTACGAGTGGGGATCTTCGATACACACGGGGCTTCGAAGCATTGAGAAACACGGTGGGGGTAGTACTTCGACTGTGTTTAATGGTTCTCGCAAATTCAGAATGGGGCAGGGGTGTTTTGAGCGATGTGCTCACTTCATTTAATGCGGGGGGTAAGCTCATCAATCAGAGAGACCGCAAAACCAGTATCATAAAATATATAAATTATTTATTACTATTCTGTTCAATACTGCTCATTGCTCAGTCTCGAATGTAAATTTGTAGGAACCTATATTCACAAAATCATCTCCTTGTAAGTGAGCCTATGATAGCATTAGCTACCTGCTCTTGGATGTTATTCCACAGTAGGGTACTCCCAAACAAAAAGAGGAATCGAGAAATCGAAATAATTCGCTAAAACCGCGTGAACGTCGTTCTGCGTGCGACCCAATGTCGGGAAGTTCACGTAGTCTGGAATTAGCAGAACTCCTACTTCGACGTTTAGGCTATCGTCGAGACCATTTGATTCACGATAAGCGGCTTCCATCTTCATCAGATGCCAGTTTGCTCGCATCTGTTCACCCTTCTCGTGTTCGACCAGAACTCCGTCTTTGTATGCATCAAAACTCCCCCGACGAGAAAACGTACCATCTACAGTCTTGGCCTCAAACTTTGTCGAAACTTCCTGTTGCCAGCCAAGTGGGTCTAACCGCTTTGCTCGCTCCGACATATACTGATTTCCACCACCGTGTTTCTGATACGCAGTAGCGATTTCAACCAAATCTGTCAGAAGTTGCTTCTCTTCGATGATTTTCTTACCATTATTGAATGACCATGAATTACTGGAACATATGTGTGTGGACATGAGTTTGACTTTCGCTGGACAATAAATAGGAGTACCGCCGTTTGCGTGACTACCTAGAACCGACTACATTCGCTGAGTTACGGTTCTGCCTCCTCAAAGCGAGATGTTAATACCTGCTGAAGCACCCTTGCTTTTGCTGTTGATTAGAACCGATTTTACGCAAGTTCACACGCTCACTTAACGCTAAATGGCCAACCGCGCCTCCGATGGACATCATTCTATAGCGAGAGGGTTGCCAGCGTTCCTATAGTTCATTCTCTAGTGAGCGTCCAGCGTCGACCGCCATCAACGGAAAATGCACCGAGTCTAGTTACTGTAGGTTCAAGCGCCGTCTGCCAAAACGACCGCTTCGTGTCGTATCCTTCGCTAATATCTGTGATAGCCCACGCTCCATCGAGGAGGTCCTGTTGTGTGACGGCATCTGAATACTGGAGTTGCGTATACGGTACTCGAACCCCCGGATGGAGCCACCAGACGCGAGCGCGTCCGCCAACTTTCTTCGTAGAGAGAATGTGACGGTCGTGTAGTTCGGTGAGTTTATTGAGCGCTGTGCGCCGTGCCCACCCAAGCGACTCCGCAACTTCCGTAGCAGTCAGCGGCGCGTAGGGGTCGGAACGGCCAGCAATGATTTCGATGATAGTGAAGGGGTCTTTGCGATCTGCATATTGGCCGTGGTCGTCTCGTTCGCGATCATTGTTCATTACGTGTGGGTTCGAGTGTCTCTCTCATAACCTTTGCCCACGAAGGCATAAATTTCTAACTACCCGCTCTGAACGCCAAGCGCACCTTTTTGGCCTATGCCGTTGTAGGCATAGATGAGAAGTACCAGTCCCTCGGGGCGCTCTGCTCGGAAGAACGCCCGCGTGGTGAGGCACGCGGACTGTGGCTTCTCAGGTAGGAGAAGCCATGAGGAAAAACACAACCGACCGGCAAAAGCGCATCGTTCAGGAACTAACCTTCGACGGTCGCACGGCCAAACGCGTCCGGTGGACTGAATGGGAGTTCACCATCGACGCACCGCACAAAATTCGCGTGACGAACGCGAGCTATGGCGTAGAGAAATTCAACCATGAGTATCGTGTGACGGTCGCGAACCACGAGGACTACGACGGACTCTACATCCCACTCGCGTGTGACTGCCCGGCGTTCCATTTCGGGGATGACGACGCCGCGTGTAAGCACATGGTCGCGGTGGCGGTCTGCGGTGGTCCCGTCCTGCTCGGCGCGGCGATGGCCTATACTGGAACCGAACAGATTGACGAGCGTATTGCTCTAACTGATGGTGGCCGTCCCTGTGTCCGACACGGAGACCGTGATATCGAACCGGAGCGTGCCCGTGAACCCGAATCGAAGGGCTACCCAGCAAGCATCCGCATGACGCCACGGGAGCGTGCGGATGCGCATGGCTTCACGCACGCTGATGGGTGTGATGCCGATGATTCGGGGATTGCGTGCTGGCGGTGTTACTACATTCGCAGCATTGATGAGGAGAGAATCTAACGGAATCAAGACAACAAAATTGGCATTTTATTAACCAGTAGGTTGTATTCGATTCGTTCGGGGGTACTGGGACAGGTGGGCGGGTGTAGGGCGAAATTGTGCTCCCGCGAGAGCATCGGTGGAAGGAACGCTACGCTGAGAAGACCAATGACACACACAGCACGACGAACGCTACTCAAATTGGCCGGGGGCATTGCCGCGCTCGGCAGTACAGGACTTGCAAGTACCGACCAAGCAACGCAAGAGCTAGCTATCAACGCGCCGTCTGACCAGCAATATCAATACCAGTTCGCAGTTACAGGCCAGCTTGAACAGACTGACCATGCCACACAGGCACCCATCAATAACGCTCACGTCACTGCCGACGCCGAAGACGACATTGACCAATGCCGTGTTCACGGCGTAACCCGTGGGGGATACGACTGTTATCAGTATACCGGAGATCTCGTGGCGTTCGTCGTCCCCGAGCGTCACATCTCGAAGTACACCATCTATCACAACGGAGCGGAAACTCACGCGCGTGACCTCTTGACCGAAAGACATCCGAGCGACGTGGCGTGCGGTCCCACGGATATGAATACGACAACCGGTGGAGACCAAGATGGGGGTGAAAGCAGAAACGAGGACTTCTGTCCTCTCGATAATCGTGTCGCGATTATTCGAAACGGACCTCAAAGTGTAGGTCCTGTTCAGTATACGATTGGGGTCTCTGGTGAACTGGAACTCCCATCCGGACGGCGAGTTCGTCAGACCGAGGGTACTATTCGCTTTTCTGGTGGGACGGAAAAACGTGAGTTTGTGTACTCAGGTGAACTCGTGCAGCTCTCCGTGAGCAACCATGCGAGTGTGCGGGTAACACAGGAGTCGAGCTGTGAGTGATATGGAAGAAACTATCGTCCACAAATAGATGGGGAAATTATCCTCGTACATGCGGGAACACCTGAATCGAAGGGGTATATTCGAAAGGGAATCAGTAAGATTCCAGATAAAACACGATACTCATACACAACCGCTTGAGTACCGGATTCTGTTCTCCGATAAGAATACAGTTCTAACAACTGTTATAGATTGGTCACGATAATAATGCTGTCTAAGAAGTGGAAGAGGTATTGAGATACTGTGATAGAGTGGTCGAAGGTATGGTTTTTCATCTTTGCGCCATTGACAGCCTCTCGCCATCTTATAACATACCCCGTATAGAGTACCTGGTGCAATATGCGGGGTATAGCGTCTGAGAAGGCCACTCGCAGGGTTTATGGTCGCTGCGATATGACTCACTCACACAGACGGAGGTGAACCTCGCAACCGCTCATCGGTACCTGAATTCACAAAAACGGCGACTGGTCATGTGAGGGCGTGACAGTCGCCGTCATGCAATCGCTTGAACCTCGCTATCCCATATGTCGTTCACGAGACACCGAGGGACACGACCCAGTGATGTGAGTCGGCCGTCTTCTCCTACGTCTTTGAACGGCATTAAGAGTATGGTCTACGTGCAGGGCGGTCCGAGCCTGTCGCTCACGTGCGTATTGGGATGGCGGTGAATTGCGCTCAGGCTTCAACCACACCGAGAAATGTCGAACACAAACGCAGCATCCGACTCGACTTCAAACCAACTCGTTGCGCCGTCCTGTGGGCACTGCGACAATGCCGTCGGGATTCTTGCTCTCGTCGGAGAGCAGAATCTCTACTGCTCGATAAGCTGTCTCATCTTCGCCAACGATTCCCTACACCAGACGGCGACCCAGACCGAGGGGGGTGAGACCTAATGAGTGAAGCAGAGCAATCTGATGTCGGCGAGTTCGTCCGTGAGAACAGGGCCTTGCTCGTGCGGGTTCTCGCCTACGGGGATGCAGAAGGCCGGAGCTACGCTCTTGCGCTTCTCGCAAATGGCGGTGAGTCACGCGACATTGAGGAAATCGAGCGCTTGCTCAACGAACTGAAACGCGAGAAAAAGCCATGATGAACGTGCAGTCAGTCGTTCGAGAGCGCTTCCACGAACTCCCCGGCGTCTTCGTAGAGTTCAGGTTGTTCCTCGAACAGCGTCATGAGGTCTCGGGTACGCTCGAAATCGTCGAGCAGGTCTGGGTTCTCATGTGCGAGTCGGAAAACGGCCCGACGGACTTTCTGTTGCTCTTCCCGTCTCGTCTCGGGGGCGCTGTACTCCAGCGCTTGGTGACACCAGACGCATTCTTCCTCGTGCCG
This sequence comes from Halorussus amylolyticus, assembly GCF_004143485.2. Classification (GTDB taxonomy): domain Archaea; phylum Halobacteriota; class Halobacteria; order Halobacteriales; family Haladaptataceae; genus Halorussus; species Halorussus amylolyticus. Next base: position 222,369 of record NZ_ML974131.1, read on the forward strand.
CGGCGTCTCTTTCTCGCACCGGGGACACTCGACGGGACCAATCGGCTCAGGCTCATCGCTCGCAACCTCCATGCCGTGCAAGCGCGCGTACTCATCGTCCGCTTCACCGCCGAAACGAGCGACGTAGTGGGCCGTCTTGGGGCTTCCACGTTTGCGGCCCTGGCGGTCGTTGATGAACGCCTCGGTTTTGTCTCGCTTGGCGAGAAACGTCGCGTTCGACTTTCGGAAATTTGTGGGCGTGACGGGCTTGGTGACGCCAGCACGGTCGGCGGCGTCCTGGAAGATGTTCCGAAACTGCCGATAGCTGATGTCCTCTGGCTCATGCAACTTCGACCACAACGGTGCGTCAGGGTCGTCTGTGGGATGGTCTCGCAACCAGCGACGGAGATACGGCACGCTCGGGATGAGCGTAACAGTTCGTTGTCCCTGCTTTCCATCGGCCAGAAGCTGAAACCCGTGACGATGGTCGTTTACGTCACTGACCGTGAGGTTCTGAAGTTCGCCGCTTCGTGCACCGGAGTCGAACGCAACGGCGATGAGCGCCGCGTCACGAGCGTTCCGCGTTTCGTCCAACATCGACAGTACGTCGGTTTCCCACTCCAGCATGTCTGCGGGGTCCGGGACCGGGTCGTAGCTGTTGCTCGTGCCCGACGGTATCCACGCGATGCTGTCGGGTTTCTCTTCGATATCGCCTTCAGTCACACGACCTCCGAACACGCGGAGCGCGGTACGGTAGTCGTGCTTCGTGTTCTCGTTGTCGTAGGTCTCGTTTATCCACACGACGAGGTCTTCGGCAGTCTCACGGTCGTTGAGGGCCGCGGCGAGTCCACCGACTTCTTCGGCCATCCGCGTGCAGTGGCGCAGGAGCTTCTCGCGGCGGTGGTCGCTGTATTCGGAGTCGAGGAGCTTCATCCGCCGGTTGAACAGCAAGAGTTTCTCGCGGTCGGCATCGGTGATGATTTCCGAAGTCTCGATGCGGTCGACAAGGGTCTCGATTCTGGCCTGTGGGTCGCTCATCTCTCGACTATATCAATTACTTCGAGGATATTGAACCTAGGGTTCAAATCCCGGCCTAGGCTTTCCGTATTTTACATCGTTCTCACGCCTTGAGCCCCATCTTCACAGCCACCACGCAACGACAACCATAAAAAAGAGACTCGCCACACGCTCCACCTCACCCATCAGGCTCGGGGTCGAATATCTCGGGTCGTTCCTCGCCTTCGGCCGCCACGACCGCCATGCACCCCTTTCGAGCCACTCTCGTCAGTGAGTGGTCCACCAGTTTAACCGGGCCGGGAACCGGGAACTCCATCGTCGCGACGGTCGCGGTGCCCGGCGGAACGGGCGTCGTCTCGACGTGCTTCTGCGTCGGGGATTCGAACGAACCTCTCGGATACAGCTCTTTCCAGACGTTCCCGATGGGGTGGAAACTGCTGGTGAGGTTCGGGCCGCCCGTGACGAAGTACACCCGCGCGGTGTCGCCCGTCTCGACGCTCATCGCGCCGTGGCCGTCGGGCGTGATGGCGTACTGCTCGCCGTTCATCACGACGTAGGACGGTTCCTCGCGGGCCATTGCCGCAACGTCGAAGGCGTGGTGGCCCTCCTCGCCCGCGCGCTTGTCGGTGTAGAGTTCGTGCTGGCCGAGGTAGAATTCGTGGTCCACCTCGGGCAACCCCTCCTCGGGTTCGACGAGGATGATGCCGAACATGCCCGCCGAGATGTGGGTGTCCATGTTCGGGACCGCGCAGTGGTAGATGAACGCGCCGGGGTAGGTCGCCTTGAACCGCAGGCGGGCGCTCTCGCCCGGCGCAATCGTGGTGGCGTCCGCGCCGCCGCCCGGTCCGTAGCACGCGTGGAAGTCCACGTTGTGGGGCAGTTCGTTCTCCTCGCCGTTCTCGAAGGTCAGGTCCACGGTGTCGCCCCGCCGGACTCGGACCATCGGTCCGGGGACTCGACCGTCGAACGTCATGTAGTCGAACGTGACGCCGTCCTCGATTTCGGCCGTCACCTCCTCCGAGCGAAGCGTCACCGAGACGGTCTCGGGTTCGCTCCGGTCTATCGGGTCCGGGATGTCAGTCGGGTCGGCCGCGACCCGCTGGGACGTGGTTTCGGCCGTCGTCTGTTGGTTCGTGGTCGTCTCGGTCGCTTGCGGTGTCGCGTCGCTCGAACATCCCGCGAGGGATGCCGCACCACCGAGGCCGATGCCCTGCAAGACGGTTCGCCGGGAAGTCGCTGGCATTGGGAGTCACCTCACGTGTGGTACTGGTGGCTGTACCACCTTCAAGCGAGGTCGTGATTCTCAGCGTTCTGAACGCCGACGAATCGGTTCGGCTGGCGGTTTATACACCTCGAAATCTGACAGCGGGCGGCGTCGAGGGACTCGACGCCGCCCGCGAGCGGAAAAAGGGGCTGGAACTGCGACGAGGAGAGGGGCGAAATTGCGACGAGCGAGAAAAGGGTGACACTGCGATTCGGAGCGAAAACGAATCTCGAAACCGGAGCGTCAGTCGTCGTCCAGCGCCGACTCGGCCACCACCGGGGCGTCACCCGGCGCGTCGCTCGGGGTGGAGTCGCGCCGGACGCGCACCTTCTGGACCACGTCGTAGCCGAACACCAGCGTCCCGAGGATGAGGAGCGTGTCGCCCGGCATCCGCGCCCAGAACAGGAGCTGGACCAGTTCGCCCTCGTAGAACGCGAGGCTCCGGGCGGCGTCGTAGCTCTGGGTGAACGCCACCTCCAACTGGAGGAAGCCGACCGGGAGGAGCGAGAGGCCGACCATCAGCGCCAGCCCGACGTTCCAGAGCCAGAACGCCCGCCGGAGGTTGGTCTCGCGCCACTTCGATTCGGGCACCGCGATGCGGAGCATGTACGTCACCATCCCGAGCGCGAGGAAGCCGAACGCGCCGAACATCGCGGCGTGGGCGTGAGCCACCGTGAGGTAGGTGCCGTGTTCGAAGTAGTTGATGATGGGGAGATTGATGAAGAACCCGAGCACGCCCGCCCCGACGAAGTTCCACACGCCGCTCGCGACGATGAACATGAACGGGAGCGTGTAGGGGAACGACTCGCCGCTCGTCGCCATCGCGCGGTACTGGCCGATGGCCTCGTAGAGGATGAACACGAGCGGAATCAGTTCGAGCGTCGAGAACGCGCTCCCGATGGGCACCCACATGTCGGGCTGGCCGACCCACCAGTAGTGGTGCGAGACGCCGATGACGCCCGTGCCCATCACGAGCAGGGCCTGGACCATCACCGCTTTCTCGGCCGACCGCTTGCTCAGGAGGTTCATGCTGACCAGCGTGACGCCGACCAGCGCGACGATGAAGAACTCGAAGGCCCCCTCGACCCACATGTGGACGACCCACCACCGCCAGAACTCCGTGACGACGATGTTGGTCTGTGGCGTGTAGAGGAAGCCCGCGCAGAACAGCAGGGCGATGGAGCCACCAGCGTACAGAATCATGTGCGCGAGTCCGTAGCGCGGCTCGCGGTCGAGCAGGGGCTTGAGACCGCGCGCGGTCAGCACCGCCCACGCGAGGAAGCCGACGAGGATGCCGACCTGCCAGAGACGGCCAATTTCGAGGTACTCCAGCCCCTCGTTGCCGAGAATCCACCAGAGCGCGCCGTCGAAGTAGCCGTTCGCGCCGAACCAGATGCCCGCGAGCCCGCCCACGACCACGACCACGAGCGCGGCCAGCAGTCCGTTGACGTACCGGCCCTGATTCTTCGGTTCGCGGCCGGTCAGCAGGGGCGGGAGGAACAGCCCCGCACCGAGCCACAGCGTCGCAATCCAGAGGATGCCGAGGTCGATGTGCCACGTCTTGGCGATGGCGAACGGAATCAGCGAGAGGAAGTCGATGCCGAGCGCCTCGCCGATGCCGAAGAAGGCGTCGCGCTCGACGTAGTAGTGCGCGAGCAGGCCGCCGAGCAGGACCTGCCCGACGAACAGGCCCGCACCGACCACGGCGAACCGGAGCGCGGCGGCCTGCCCGGGGAACAGGCTCACCTCGCTCGGTCGGGGGACCGAGACGCCCTCGGTATCGGGTTCGGGGAGTTCGATGGACTTGTACAGCCACACCCCGAATCCGGCCCCCGCGACGAGCAGCACCATGGCGATGACGCTCCACGTCATCGCCGCACCGGTGGCCTCGTTTCCGGCGGCGGGGTTGTACGGCCAGTCGTTGGTGTAGGTGTGTTCGGCACCGGGTCGCTCAGTGTGGGAGAACCACGCGGTCCAGAGCGCGAAGTCGGCGAACTGGCGAGCGTCCTCCTCGCTGGAAATCATCCCTCCCGGAACACCGCGCTCGGGACTTCCCTCGTGGTAGCGCTCGACGTACACCTCGCGCACCTGCTCGTGGGCGTGCGCCTCCGCGGCGGAGTACTCGATGGTGTCGCCGGGCGCGCCGTCGCCGAGGTCGCTCTCGACCGACACGTCCACCGTCGCCTGCTGGCTCTCGTCGAGGTCGGCGTAGGACGCGCCGTACTCCTCGTCGGCGTAGTACTCGCGCATGTACTCGACCTTCAGGTCGAGCGCATCGGCGGTGAAGTCCTCGCCGTAGTACGCGCCGTTCCCGAGAATCGACCCGTGGTTCATCAGTCCGTTCGACTGGAACGCCACCTTGCCGTCCCGGACCTGCTCGGCGGTCACGAGCGTCTCGTCGTCGGGACTGACGACCTCTTTCGGAATCGGCGGCGACTCCTCGTAGGAGTACCACGCGCCGACGCCCATCACCGCCAGATTCAGGACGAACACGCCCGCGATTATCTTCGCAAGTGTCTCTCGTCGTACTCTCATACAGTTCGGCGTTCCCCGTCGAGGGGCTTTTAATCGGGCCGCAGTTCCAGAAATTTGGAAACGCAGGCGAACGTGTTCGGACGATGCACGACACCGATATCGGACGCCCGAACTGGCGGGCGGGGGAGGGCGCGCCCGGTGACACAAACAGCCGAGAAACGGCCGGTGACACAAACAGCCGAGAACCGACGCGTCCGAAAAAACAGAATCGACGCCTGCTCGACTCACTCGTCCGAACGCGGAGCCAACACCAGTACCGCCACGCTGTCCACTTCAGCCTTGGGCGACACCTCCTCGCGGCCGTCGAATCGAAGGAGGTCGCCGGGTTCGAGGACGTGGCCCTCGCCGTCCACACGCACGTCGAGTCGGCCCGACACGAGGTGAACCACGATTTCGCGCTCGGGGTGGCGGTGGGCGGGCACCTCCTCGCCAGCGTCGAGCGAGAGGCGCACCGTTTTCGGCTCCGAACCGGGGAACGCGACTTCTCGCGGCGCGACTTCGAGGTCGTCTAAACTGACTGTCTCGACCATCACTTCTTGGGGAACTTCGCGACGAACTTCTCCGTCCCTTCGCGCTCAACCTCGTAGCCGTCGGCGTCGAAGGCTTCGACCTCGGCCTGCATCTCGTAGAACAGCGGCTTCGGGTCGTGGTCGTTGACGATTTCGAGGGTCTCTCCGGTGTCCATCGCCGCGAACGTCTCGTGTATCTTGGGGTGTCGTTTCGGCGGCGGCATCTCGCGTACGTCTAAGGTCGGCATGACGGGTGAAGGTAGTCGCGGCCGGCTATTCGGGGTTGTCCCGAACGTGTTCGGCGTCGGTCGACGGCGGGTGTAGTGGTTTGGTTCCGAAGAGTCGTCGGAGACGGTGGTCGGGCCGGAGAAGGTGTCAGAAAGCACGCGGGAACCGGAGGAGCTAGCTAACACTTGAGCCTATGAGAAACCGCACCGCCACCGCACCGGCCTCGAACCTCCCCAGCCTCCTGCGCTTCTCGGCCTCCGCTTCGCTTCGGCCTCCGATGCTCGTCCACCGGCGGACAAATCGCGTCCGCCGAGCATTCGGTCGCTCCGTCGTCGCTCCCGAAGACCTCGCGCGCGCCGAGCAAGCGAGTGGATTCGAAACGTCCTCACGAAAACGGCCCGTCGGCGTCGGAGTCCGACGCCGACTCACGCCCGCCGAGAAACCCGACCCGAAGCGACTCCGGGCCGTGCCTGACCACGACGCCGACCAGATTCGCGGCGAACACCCCGAACCCGATTGTCGTCGCGATGCCGCCCACCAGAACCGCCCCTTCGATTCGTGCGACTTCGCTGCCGACCACGAGCGAAAGCCCGCCGAGCGTCAGCCAGAAGTCGAGTCCAGCGAGGCGGTCGTCGTAGAGGTCGTCTATCATCGGCACTCGCTCCAGTCCCACGCGGTCGCTGTACCGGCGAATCCAGACGATGAACGGCACGACGTGGTAGAGCGTCCCGAGCAGGACGAACCCGACGACTCCGGCGAGCAGGAAGTGCCCCGCGACCGGGTAGCCGAACGTCGCGGCCGGGTCGAGGGGGTCGGCGAGCCACGCCGGAATCGTCGCGAGCGCCCACGCGGGGAGCGCGAGCGCGACCACCGCGTACCGCGACAGCATCGGCGTGCGCTCGACGCGACTCTCGGCCAGTTTCCGGCAGAGGACCGCGGCGAACGCCGAGAGACCGACGAGGACGAGCGCGCCGCCAACGAGCGCGACCCGCTCGACGCCGGCCCCGCGTCCAAGCGCGAGCGCGATGACTCCGACCGGGTAGGTCCACTCCTCGACTCGCCTGAGCGCGTCGTCCGCTCGGTCGAACTCGGTCTGAGTGAACATCGTCCCGAGTTGGGAGAGCGCGCCCATCACCGTCGTCAGAACCACGCCGAACACCGCGAACGTGGCGTGAGCCGCAACGATTCGGGGGCGAGCCAGTCCCGCGGATGCGAGCGTCGGCCGGGCGAAATCGAGCGCGAGGACGAGTCCGAGCGCGGTCACGACGAGGACGTACCCGAGTGCGAGCGCGAAGTGGCGCTCGGTCGCGTCGAGGTCCTCGACTCTCCGGAGGGTCCGGCCGACGTTGTAGACGAACGTCCAGAACCCCGCGAGCATCGCCACGCCCGCGACCGGGAGCCACCCGAGTTCGCCCGCCACCAGCAGACCCGCGAACCCCGAGACCCCGACCGAAACGAGACCAAGCGCGGCCGCCGCGAGTCGCCGGGAGTGGAGTTCGACGCCCGACCAGACCGGGACGAACTGGGTCATCGCGCCCATGATGGTGACACACACCCACCCGACGAGCAGGAGGTGGACGTGGGCCAGTTCGGCGAATCCCGGACCGACTCCCGCGACTCCGGCGACTCCGAGCGCGCTCCCAGCGACCAGAAACACGAACCCCACCACGAAGTGGCCGAGCGGGACGACCATCGGCGGTCCGCGCTCGGCGTCGATGCCGCCCGGAATCGCGGTCATCGTCGCCGTATTTCGACCCGCCACTCGTCGCGCGCGACCCGTTCGGTCTCGTGGTCGAACCCCCTCGCGTCGAGGACGGCGTACAGGGGTTCGGGTTCGAAGCTGTTGACGAGGACGAGCGCCTCGTCGTCTCCGAGGTCGCCGAGCGCCGCCGTAATCGCGCCGAACGGTTCGCTGTCGATGTCGCGGGTGTCGAGGGTTCTGGTCATGCTCGAAGATGGTCGGCCGACTTCGGTAGCGATTGCGCCGAAGGTGTTCGGCCGAGAGCACGCTGATTTTCGAGAGTCGCGGATTCGGAGACTGCTACGAAAGCCCCCGCCCGCTGGCGGTCGCTCTGCAGGATATTCGGCTCGCTAACGCTCGCCGAATAGTGGCCTGCAGAGACGATCACGGGCCTGCGGCCCGCCAGCGGGCGGCCCCTTTCATTCCCGTGAGGAACGAACGGGAAGCCGAAAGACGGGTCTTTCGGAATTCCCACCCTCGGTGGACTGTTCGACCTTCCGAAACCTCAGAACGGGGTCGCCGGGCCGTCGTCCGGTTCGTTGTTCGCTCTCCGTGACTCGTTTTCGGGGGTCCCCTCGCCGCGATACTGGCGTTCGAAATCGCCGAGCGTCTCGTTTATCCGGGTGCTGTCGTGGTGGAGCGGCGCGACCGCGACCGAGACGCGGTCGTACTCGTGGCGGTCGGCCAGTCCGTTCCACGCGCGAAACGACCCCTTGGTGAGGCTGTCGCTCTGCGGACAGAACTCGGTGGTCGGGGTGAACTCCGCGAGCAGGACCCTCGCGTCGTCGGGCGCGACCGCGTAGCGAAAGCCCGCGTTCGGGTGGCGCGAGTCGAGATTGAGACGCGCGAGGTTGTAGCCGAACGTCGCGTCGTACACGCCCCGCTCCTCGAAGATGTCGCGCGTGAGTCGGTGGAACGCGACGTGGTCGTCGCCGGTCAGCACGTCGGCACCGTCGAGGAACGGGCCGGGGTCCGGTAGGTGGGCCAGGACGAACTCGTCGTACCCGTCGAACGTCTCGTCGTCGGCGTCGGCGGTCGCGAAGGGGCGCGGGATTGGCATGTGCGAACGTTCCGTCGCGGCGCGGGTAGCCGTGGCCCCGAACGTGTTCGGACGATTTTCACCGGGCGAGAATCGAAGATACGGGTATTTACGCGGGGTTGCAACTGCCGAACACAGCATGACGACCCAACGCGACACATTCGACCGGCGGACGGTGCTGAAGATGGCGGCTGTCGGCGTCGCTTCGACTGCGCTCGCTGGCTGTTCCGGCGACGCGGGCGGGTCGGGCGACGATTCGGGGGGCGACGGGAGCGGCGGCGACGACTCCAGTGGGTCGAGCGGCGACTACGACTTTGGCGGGTGGTTCGACGACGTGGAGAACTACGACGGCGTGGCCGACGAGACCGGTGCCGACGAAGTGACGGTCATGGTCGGCGCGGAGGGCAACGGCGGCGGCTTCGCGTTCGGCCCGGCCGCGGTCGCCGTCTCGACCGGAACCACGGTCGTCTGGGAATGGACCGGCGACGGCGACGCGCACAACGTCGTCGCCGAGGACGGCTCGTTCGAGAGCGAGCAGGTCACCGAAGCGGGACACACGTTCGAACACACTTTCGAGGAGACGGGAACGTACGAGTACGTCTGTGTCCCCCACGAAGCGATGGGGATGAAAGGCGCAATCGTCGTGGAGTAATCCGCCCATGTCCGAGCCAGCCGGTCGGTCGGGGAAATCGGCTCGTGCAGGCCAATCGACTCGGTCCAGCCAATCGGCTCGCGCGGGCGGCCCGCCCGCGCGAGTCGAGACGGACGAGCGCCCGTTCGTCCTCATCTGGGAACTGACTCAGGCCTGTGACCTCGCGTGCGAACACTGCCGGGCCGACGCCGAGGTGAATCGCCACCCCGACGAACTCACGACCGCGGAGGCGAAGGCGCTCCTCGACGAGACCCGCGAGTTCGGCGAGAACCAACTGGTCGTGTTCTCGGGCGGCGACCCGCTGAAGCGCGACGACGCGACCGACCTCGTGGCGTACGGCACCGACATCGGCCTGCACGTCACGATGACACCGAGCGGGACCGCCTCGCTGTCCCGGAGCGCGGTCGAGGACCTCGCGGACGCGGGCCTCCGGCGGATGGCGGTCAGCATCGACGGCGCGACCCCCGAGACCCACGACGCCTTCCGGGGCGAGGACGGGAGCTACGCCGAGACGATGGAGGCCGCGCTCGCCGCGGGAGACGAGGGACTTCCCCTGCAGGTCAACACCACCGTCTGCAAGCAGACCGTCTCGGACCTGCCCGCCATCGCCGACCTCGTCGCCGACCTCGGCGCGGTCCTCTGGAGCGTCTTCTTCCTCGTTCCGGTGGGCCGGGGCGCGGCGCTCGACCCCATTACACCCGACCGGGCCGAATCGGTGATGGAGTGGCTGGCCGACAACCGTGAGGTGTGGCCCTTCGGGGTCAAGACGACCGAAGCGCCTCACTACCGCCGAGTCGCCGTCCAAGCGGCCGACGGGCCGCCCCGCCGTCAGATGGGCATCACCGCGGGCGACGGCTTCGCGTTCGTGAGCCACGTCGGCGAGGTGTACCCCTCGGGCTTCCTGCCGAAGTCGGCCGGGAACGTCCGCGACCGGAGCGTAGTGGACATCTACCGGAACGCCGACCTGTTCGAATCGCTCCGCGAGAAGGACGACCTGAAGGGCAAGTGCGGCGCGTGTCCCTACCGGAACGTCTGTGGCGGGAGCAGGTCGCGGGCCTACGCGTACACCGGCGACCCGCTCGAGAGCGACCCGCTCTGTGCGTTCGTTCCCGAGGGCTACGACGGGCCGCTCCCGCGGGGGGTCGCGTGATGTCCGCGCTCGACCGAACACGTTCGGGACAGTCGCTTCGGGCGTCGGACTCGGACTCAGAATCCGTGACCGAAGTCGCCGAGCGCGAACCGCCGGAATCCGACGATTCGCCCGACCCCGAACCGGCGGTCGCCCACCTCCGCGAGCGCGGCGAGCGCGTGGCCCGGCGGGAACTCGACACCGCGCTCGCGCGCTTGGCGGCCAGCGGCGAGGTAACGCCCGCCGAGCGCGCCGCGGTCGCTCGCCTCGCGGATGACCTCGCCAACACGCTAATCGAGGAGTGGGCGTCGAACCTCGCCGACGCCGAGCGCACCGACATCGAAACCGCCCTCGACCTTCTGCTGGAACGATGACAGTCGGCGTCGTGGGCGGCGGACTCACCGGTCTCGCGGCCCACCACTACCTCCGGGAAATGGGCGTCGAGAGCCACCTCTTCGAGGCCGATTCCGAACCCGGCGGGGTCGTGCAAAGTCGTCGGGTCGAGGGCCGCGTCCTCGACCTCGGCCCGCAGCGAACTCGCCTCACGCCGACTCTGGCCGAACTCGTCGAGTCGCTCGGACTCGGTGACGAACTCCGGGAGGCCGCCGACGTGCCGCTCTACGTCTACCACCACGGGAAGCTCCGACGGGTGCCACAGACGCCCCGCGAGGCGGTCGCGACCGACCTGATTTCGTGGCCCGCGAAGCTCCGCGTCCTGCTCGAACCCCTCACAGGACCGCCCCGAGACGACGAGACGGTCGAAGAATTCCTGACCCGGACGTTCGGCTCCGAGGTCGCCCGGAACTACTTCGGGCCGCTGTACGGCGGTCTCTACGGTTCGCACCCCGACGAGATGCCGATGGGATACTCGCTCTCGCGGGCGCTCGATTCGGCGGGCATCGAGGGGAGCGTCCTCCTCTCGGTCGCGAAAAAGGCCTTGAGCGGCCGGGACCCGCCGCCAATCGCGTCGTTCGACGCCGGACTCCAGCGACTTCCCGAGGCGCTCGCCGAGGCGCACGCCGGGAGCGTGCGCCTCGGCGCGCCGGTCCGGGGGGTTCGGCGCGCCGGAACGGGCGAGGGCGGCGACGAAGGCGACCGGCCGCGGTTCGTCCTCGAAACGCCCGACGACGAGGTCGCGGTCCGCGACCTCGTCGTCACCACCCCGGCCGACGTGACTGCCGACCTGTTCCGGGACCTCGCGCCCGACTCGGCGGCCGCGCTCGACGACCTGCGGTACAATCCGCAGGTGCTGGTCCACCTCCGCTCGGACGCCGACCTGACCGGCGCGGGCTATCAGGTCCAGTACGACGAGTCGTTTCGGACCCTCGGGACGACGTGGAACGCCAGCCTGCTCGACCGCGACGGCGTCTACACCTGCTATCTCGGCGGTGCGCGAAATCCCGAGCTGGTCGAGTGGGGCGACGACCGACTCGAATCCGTGGCGGCCCGGGAGTTCGAGGCGATTACGGGCGAGTCGGCGCGGGCGCTGTCGGTGCATCGACTGGAGCGCGGGATGCCAGCCTACGACCGGAGTTGGACCGCGCTCGACCGGGTTTCGATGCCCGAGGGCGTGCATCTGTGTACGAACTACGCCGCGCGGGCCGGGATTCCGGGGCGGATTCGGGAGGCGAAGGCGGTCGCCGGCCGACTGGCCGAAACCGCGTAGGGTCCCGTCTCAGATTTCGGGACAGGCGTCTTCGTCCTCGACGATGTCCGGCAGTTCTATCGAGACGGGTTCGTAGGTCACGTCGTATCGGATATCCTCCTCCACCGTGGGACCGAACGACGACCCCCGTTCGACTTCGGTTCGGACTCGAACCGGTCGGTCTTCGACCAGCCACTGAGTGAGGGAGACGGTGTCGGGAGTCGGAGTGTTTTCGTCTGCGCCCCCGAGCCGTCGCTGATATCGGTCGTATTTCTCGGGGTTGACCGCGAACTCCACGACGCGAGCCTCGCCTCCGAAGCGGTCCTCCGTCCCGCGGTCGTACACCTCCGATATCTCCAACAGGGACTGTTGGGAGCCGAGAAGCGTCGCTTTCGCCCAATCCACCTTCGTTTCCGTCGGATACCACACCTCATCGACGTTGGTGTATCGAGACGAGTCACATCGCTCGTAGAGGGTCTCGTCGTCGAGGTATTGTTCGTCGCGATTGGTGGTGGTCTCGACGAACGCGTGGGACCGGCGAGCCGTCTCGTCGATTCGTTGCTCCCCGTCGAGAACTGTCGTCGAGGTCTCACCACTCGCCCTCGCCTCGACACTACCGCCTATCTCGACCGCGTAGCCTTCGATGTCGTCCAGCGCGTCGAAGGTCGCCTCTATCGCTTCGATTGCCGACGAGTCGCTCGGCTCGCGACGGTCGAGACACCCCGCGAGACTGGACGCGGTCGCGAGAGAGCTTACTGCGACTCCGGTCTTCTCGAGAAACCGTCGTCTCCTCCACTGTGTTTGGTCGCTCTCGGCCGACTCGCTCTGGGGCGTATTCGCGGAGGGCATCGTCCGATGTTATTGACTCGCCGACAAATGCGTTTTGCTGTCTGGGCTTCGGAACCGTCGTGTCTCCACCTCGGACGAACGGTTCCACCTCGGGCTTCGCCGTCACCTAGGACTTTGCCGACCGGCGGGCTGACCGTCGCTTACCCCTCGATGTACTGCTTGATTATCTTCTCTTCCACACGATGCAACGTCTCGCTCGCGGTCGATTTCGCCACGCCCGCCGTCTCGGCCAACTCCGTCAGCGAACACTCCCGCGGGGTGTCGTAGTACCCCTCGGAGACGGCGGCCGAGAGCAGGTCGCGCTGGCGGTCGGTGAGCAGGCTCTCGGAGCCGACCATCTCGCGGACGTACTCAACGTCGAAGCGCATGCCGAACGCCTCCAGTTGCGTGGTGAACGCCGAGAGGCGGTCGCGAGAGGCCGTGACCTCGACGGTGGCCTCGCCGTCGCGGATGGTGAACGGGAGTTCGAGCGGCATCGCCGACTCCTGAACCGAGAACAGCAACAGCGGTGCGGTGGTCTCGAACTCCACGAGGGCGGCGTCTTCGGACGCCTGTTGGAGGTCGAGCCGAACGATTTCGTCGTGGCGCTCCATCTCGCCGACGACGCTCGGCAGGTCCGGCCCGGAGAGTTCGAGGAGTCCGACCCCGGTGGCGTCGGCCGGAAACGCCGCCAGCACGCGGAAATCGGTGTCGGGGTGCGCAGTCGATAGCTGGTGAATCCAGACGCTCTCGGGCAGCGTGATGTGGAGTTTCGCGGTCGGCATCTGTGTTCGAAGCTTCTCGTTCCGCACTCGCATAAGTCCTCCCGAACATGTTCGGTACCTCGCCCGGGTGACTTGGACGACCGGCGAACGGATTCGGGATAAACGTGGTAGCAGTGCGCACCATCCGTGAGAACGTGACTTCAAAGCAGGCCGACTTCGCGGCGAGAGGCGTCAAACGGACCGACGCGCCGACCGACCGGCCGCGGCGTGCGCTCGACGTGCGCGCGGCGGGACCGCCGAAACCCCTGACCGAGACGCTCGAAACGCTCGCGGACCTCGACGACCGGACCGTGCTGGTCCAGCGCAACGACCGCGCCCCCCAACACCTCTACCCCAAACTCGGCGACAGGGGCTACGAGTTCGACACGGTTCGGGACGGCGACGACGTACTCACGGCCATCTGGCGGTCCGAGACGTAGTTCGAGGACCCGCCCTACGCCGAGGTGTCGCCGATGTTCACCGTTAGCACCGGAACGGACGCCAGCGTGACCACCTTCTGGGAGACGCTTCCGAGCATGTCGCGAGTCGGGTCCGAACCGTGCGTGCCCATCACCACGAGGTCCGCGTCGGCCTCGTCGGCGTAGGCCAGAATCTCGTCGGCGGGGTTGCCCTTCCGGACCGCGGCGGTCACGTCGAGGCCGTCGCCTTCGAGCGCTTCGGCGGCCTCGGCGGTCGCGTGCTCGCCCTCGTCGCGGAGTTCGTCGGTCACTCCCGGAATCCGGTCGTCGTCGAGAGTCAGAAACGCCCGGTCGTCCACGACGTAGAGGACGTGGACCGCGGCGTCCCGGCGCGCGGCGATGTCGCGGGCGTGTTCGACGACGCGTTCCATAGCTCGACTTCCATCGGTCGGAAGCAACACGGTGTCGTACATGACAATCGGTGGTTTGCGCTCCCGAAATAAATAAACACGTCCGATTCTCGCGCGGTGGAAACGACCCGATACGCCGGGACTCGGCCAGACGTGTCGCGTGAGAACCGCGCGCTGAATCGCCGGCGAAAGACCGCGAAAGGGCCGCCGGTCCTGCGGGACGAACCGAGGCCGCGACTGCAACGGTTGCAACGCTCTGCAACGAACTGCCCATTCGTTATGCGTGGGGTTCCATCGGCCGAGTAGAGCGTAGTGCCTGACAATACGAGTATGACTCAAGACCCGACCGTACTGGTGGTGGACGACAACCGCCCGCTCGCCGACGGGTTCGCGAAAATTCTCTCCGAGGAGTACGACGTGCTGACGGCGTACAGCGCGGCCGACGCCCGCGAACTGTTCGACACCGACCTCGACGTGGTGTTGCTCGACCGGCGACTCCCCGACGGGTGCGGCGACGACCTCCTCGGCGAAATCCGAGCCGAGGGGCTCGACTGCCGAGTCGCCGTGATTTCGGCGTCGAGTCCGTCGCCCGACCTCGACTGCGACGCCTACCTCACCAAGCCCGTCGGAGACGCCGAGCGCCTCTACGAGACCGTGACCGAACTGGTAGACGGTCGCGAGACCTCGCGGTAAGCGCGCGTCGCAGACTTCATCCCGCCGCGAATTTCGCCCCGTCGAGAGCGTTCGAACCCGCGCCAACCCTTTTGGTTCTTCCCGGAGTAGAGGCGTCCATGCGATTCGTCATCGTCGGTGCGGGCCGCGTGGGCCTGCGCACCGCCCGCATTCTCAAAGAGGAAGGTCACGAGGTCACGGTCGTGGAGAACGACCCCGAGAAGGCCGACCGAGCGCGCTCCGAGGAGTTTCTGGTCGTCGAGGGCGACGGGGCAAACGAGGACGTCCTCGAAGGGACCGACCTCGAAACCGCCGACGCCATCGCGGGGCTGACCGGCGACCTCAACGTCAACTTCGCGGCGTGCATGATTGGCAAACATTACGGCTGTCGGACCGTCATGCGCATCGACGAGGACTACCGGGGCGACATCTACCACAAGTTCGCCGACGACGTGGACGAGGTGGTGTACCCCGAGCGACTCGGCGCAGCGAGCGCGAAGACCGCGCTCCTCGGCGGCGACTTCAACGTCATCGCCGACCTCACCGAGGGGCTTCAGTTGACGACGATGACTATCTCCGAAGGCTCCCCGGTGGTCGGCGACCGGGTCACCGCAATCGAACTCCCCGAGAACGCCCGAATTTACGCCCACGGTCGAGCACGCGAGCGGATGACGATTCCGCTGCCTCAGACCACCGTCGAGGCGGGCGATAGGCTCGCGGTCATCGCCGACCGCGACGCGCTGTCGGCGGCGCGCGAGCAGTTGCAGGGCGACAGTGCCGCGGCTTCCGACTGAGACTGTCGGCTGTACTGCTTCGAACAGCGGTGCGTAGAAGACGAGGGTAGAGCCGAGGGAACGTCCACTCCTCAGCGGTGATTTCCACGGACGTACAGCCGACAGTATGAAAAAGCGGAGGGCGAGTGGACAGCGCGGGGTCGTCGGCACCCGAGACGAGAACTTTCGTGGGAGGATTGGTGACACTGTGGCGAGAAGCCAACTCGCCGCCAGGGCCTCCGGCGTCGTCGGGTCGCTCGACCGGGAGACTGCTGCACGCGTGCGCCCGAACCGTCGGGCGCGTTCCCTTCTCCGGCGAGTTCGGACTTTGTTATGGGCCGTCTGTAGCGGTCGTAGGCTGTGACTGTCCGGCGCTGTAATGGTCGTTACGCGTCGCCTACGCAACCGCACTCCCGAATCGCACGACTCCTGTGGCGGTCCAAAATGGGAGCGGATGAGGGGGGAGAGGGGGGAAGGTGTGGTGGTGTGCCGGGCGCGCGTGTGGGAGGATGGGGGAGAGGCCGTCGTGCGCGCCCAGTCGGGCGTGTGTACGGCGCTGACTTAAAAGTGCGTCAGACGCTCGGCGGACGTCTCGGTCCGGTACTTCGCGACCAAACGCAGTTCGTCGTTCGAACCCGTCGGCCGAGGGTTCAAATTTATGACTTTTCAGCACCTACCGACGACCGTGAACACGAGCGCGCTCGTCGTCGGTGCGACCGCCCTCGCCCTCCTCGCCGCTGGCGTGAGTATCGCTCGCGGGAATCTGTGGCTGTTGGCGAACTACGACCCGGAAAGAGCCGCCGGTGACTCGCGCGTCGCGCGAGTCACCGGCGGCACAATCGTCGCGTACGGCGTCGTCACCGCGGGTCTCGCGGTGGCCCTCCGGAGGGGTCCGGTCGCCGACGGGTGGTGGCTCGCGTGGACGCTCCTCACGCTAATCGTCGCGTTCGGGGTCGCCGCGGTCGCGTCGGGCCGGGCGTAGATTTCCGCGTCGGCCAGATTCAAGGCCGGTCGGGACGAGGACTCCGTATGCGAGGCACTGGCGTTCCCCTGATTACGCCCTTCGACGAGGGCGGCGAACTCGACACCGACCGACTCCGCGAACTGGTCGCGTGGGTCGAAGACCGCGGCGTGGACTTCATCGTCCCGTGCGGGTCGAACAGCGAGGCCGAACTGATGAGCGTCGAGGAGCGCGACCGCGTGACTCGAATCGTGGCCGAGGAGGCCGACGGGCCCGTGTTGGCGGGGACCGGCCACCCCGGACTCAGCGAGACCCTGCGCCAGACCGAACTCGCGGCCGAGTCGGGCGCGGACGCCGCGCTGGTCGTGACCCCGTTCTACTACGGCCACGACGACGACGGACTCGAAGCCTACTACCGCGAAGTCGCCGACGAGAGTCCGATTCCGGTGTACCTCTACAGCGTCCCGGCGTACACTCATGTGAAGCTGAACCCCGAAGTCGTCGGCCGACTCGCGAGCCACGACAACGTCGCTGGGATGAAAGACTCGTCGGGCGACCTGACGACGCTCCAGCGCGAGCGCGCGCTGACCGACGACGAGGAGTTCGACCTCCTCGTGGGGAGCGGGAGCGTCTACGCCCACGCGCTCGCGTCGGGCGCGGACGGCGGCATCCTCGGCCTCGCGAACGTCGCGCCCGAGCGCGCGAGCGAAATCCACCGACTCCACGTCGGCGGCGACGACGCGGCGGCCCGCCAACTCAACGCGAGTCTCGTGGAACTCAACCGCGCGGTCACCTCACGCTTTGGCGTGCCCGGCGCGAAGGCCGCGATGGCCGAGCGCGGTGCGCCCGCGGGTCACCCGCGAAAGCCCCACCGGCCCGCCGACGACGAGACGGTGGAAATCGTGGCCGAACTAGTCGAAGACGCCGAGGTCTGACCGACCGAAACAGAGTTGCCGCGTATCCGTCATTTTCTGCCCCGACTCCGAGCGGACCGTCCGACAGAGAGGCCAACCATTAAGTCCGCGCTCTCTCAACTCCAACCGAATGGCTGGCGAAGATGTCAGCGAGTCGCCGCCCGGGGGCGGCGACTCGCTGGAGGGGTGGCTCGATTCGAAGGCCGAGGAGTTGGGGGTGAGTCGGGACGAACTGCTCGCGCAACTCCGAACCGGTAACGGCGACGGCCCCGACGCGTCTCAGACTCTCGACACGTCCGAGGAAATCGAGGCGCTCCGCCGGGAGTTCGTGGACCGACTCGAAGCCACTCACGACGACTTCGAGACTGAAGTCGAGGACGCGCGCGAGGAGTTCGACGAGAAGATTCAGGACGTGCGCGACCGGGTGATTCAGGTCAAGCGCGAGACCGACGGGAAGGCCCCGAGCGACCACGACCACGCCGAACTCGCGCCCGCGTCGGTCGCGGACCGCGCCGACGACCTCGCGGCCGAACTCGACTCGCTCACGGAGCGAGTCGCCGAGTTGGACGAGACCGTCGAGACCGGCTTCGAGAACTACGAGGACGTGTTGGAGTATCTGACCGACGCGACCGACGACGTCGAGACCAAACTCACCACGCTCGCGGAGGTCACCGTGGACCTCCGCGACCAGGTCGAAATGCTGTCGGCCCGCCACGCGACCCGCGCGGCCGCCGACGAACTCGCTACGCTCGCCAATCGTCGCGGGGTCGAGAGCGCCGCGTGCGGCCACTGCGGCCAGACGGTTCACGTCGGCCTGCTCGCCTCTCCGAAGTGCCCTCACTGCGCGAGCACGTTCAACGACGTCCAGCCCAAACAGGGCTTCTTCGGGTCGCACACGCTCGTCGTGGGCGACCCGCCCGCGCTCGAAGGCGAGCGCGCCGACTGGGACATCGACCGCGTGGCCGAAAGCGACGCCGCCGACCACTCGGCGGCGCTCGACGACATGCTGGAGGACGACGAATGACCGACGGCGGCGACGATTCCTCGACTCGCGCCGACGACTCCCCGAACCGCGACGCGCCGCTCGGCGACCTCGCCGACGAAATCCGGTCGCGGGCGGGCGAGGGCGAGCGCGCCGACGACCGGCCCCCTCGGGACGGCCCGCTCTCGGGCGTCGCCTCCGAGGTGGACGAACGCCGTCGCCGACGCCGTGCGACCGACGACGACCCGTTCGAGTCGGTCGAAGTCGGCGAACTCGACGGCGAGAAGCTCTGGGAGCAGTTGGCCGAGGGCGACGGTGACGACGGAATCAGCGTGGCGGTGCCGCCCGACGAACCCGACGCCACCGGGCGGTTCGCTGGCCGCGACGTTCGCACCATTCCGAAGCGAACGTGTCACGGCTGTCCGCACTTCGGCGACCCGCCCGAACTCGCCTGCACGCACGAGGGAACCGACATCCTCGAAATGCCCGACACCGACCACTTCCGGGTGGCCGACTGCCCGATGGTGGTGGACGAGACGGAACTCGGCGACCTCGGATTCGACGCGGACGACGACGGCGAGTAGCGCGACGGCGTTGAGCAGGCGACAGCGAATCGGTCGCGTCGTCGCGGACCCGCCGGAACGTGGCGCTTATCAGTAGCCGTCGTCTACCCCCGGCCATGCAATTCTGCGACGAATGCGGCTCGATGATGAAGTCCATGGGGTCGAAGATGGTGTGTGCGAACGACGACTGCCAGCACACCACCGGCAAGGACGAGGAGAAGGCGGCGGAGTTCGTCAGCACCGAAGAGCAGGGCGACTCGGAGGTCATCGAGACGAGCGAGGACGCTAACTTCGAGGGCAAACCCACCGCCAACGACGTGATTTGCGACAAGTGCGGTCACGACACGGCGTGGTACACTATCAAGCAGACCGGCGCGGCCGACGAACCGCCGACGCGGTTTTTCAAGTGTCAGGACTGCGGGTATCGGTGGCGCGAGTACAGTTGATCAAGCGAAAGCTCAACGCTGCCGAGAATTGTATAGCGGGTTTTCCAAAACTAAATATAAATAGGTTTAAGAATAGCTAGTTTGTAAAATAGTGGTTCTAAACGACTCTAATTCTTCCAATTTCCTTTCCAGCTCTTCTATATCGTCTTCCAGATCATTATAATAATATAACTCTTTAAAAACCTCTTCTCCCAACTCCTCAGCTGATTCAAAATCGCTAACGTTCAATGAAAACGATTGCGACTCCTCAACGAGATGATTGGAATGCTGTCTGAGCATGGACCTCAGATGAGATTTTAAATTTTTGAGTAATTCCTCATCAAAATCCTCAATCACGTCGCCAAATTCTTGCTCCACATCCGAAACCTGATCATAAAAGTACGAGGAATAGCTAAATGGGTCGGTTATCAAAAACTGGCGGTCAGAAGCATAGAATTCGTCTGGATTTCCCACTCTCAATCGGATATGGAAACGTTCTCCGTTAATGTATTTGTCAAAAATCTTTTCTGAATTGTTCAATTCTTTTGAATCTTCGCCGTAGCCAGTTTCAATTTTGACAGATATTGTCACCTCATCCTGTCCTGTTTTATAATGGCAGGCAAGCATATCTCTAGGAATTTCATACAGTCTCAGATCTAAATCTTCATGTGAGTGTGGGTTTTGCAAAGTTTTAGGGATATATTTTAAATTCTCCCGGATGGTCTTCAGTTTCCCAGCTAAATCTCTTAGACGGTCTTTCTCTCGTTGTTTGTATTTAGTATGTAATGCTATTAGAATTGCAACTAAAGAAAGGCCAATTCCAATAAACTCCTGAACCGGCATATGAACTTCATCCGAAAGAACCAATTTAAATCATCGGATTCTTGGCGAGTTATATCGTGATTCACTCACCTCCGAGTGGCAATTTTCGCGTCGTCCCGACACTTTAGCCCCCTCGCCCCGAATGGTGTGGTATGAAATTGCACGCCAGAGACGTGCGTCAGGACGTGCGCGAACTCGGCGCGCTCCTCGGCGACGTGCTCGAAGCCCAAGCCTCCGGCGAGGCGTTCGACCTCGTGGAGTCGGCCCGAACCGCCGCCATCGACTACCGGCAGGGCGAGACTGACTCGCGCGACTCGCTCCGAATCACGCTCGACGGCCTCTCGTCCGAGAACGAGGCAGCGGTCGCGCGGGCGTTCACGACCTACTTCGAACTCGTAAATCTCGCCGAGGAGCGCGAGCGCGTCCGAGCCATCCGCGAGGGGTCCCAAGCGGGCACCCTCTCGGACAGCGTGGCCGCGGCCGCCGACGCGCTCGCGGAGGCGGGCGCGGACACGGAGACCGTCCGGGGCGTCCTCGACGACGTGCTGGTCGAACCCACGTTCACCGCCCACCCGACCGAGGCGCGTCGGAAGACCGTGAAGGCGAAACTCCGAGCGGTCGCGGGCGACTTAGAAACGCTCGACGAACACCGCCTGACCGACCGCGAGCGAGCGCGCGTCGAGCGCGACCTCGAATCCGAGGTCACGAGCCTCTGGCAGACCCCGCAGGTCCGGGACCGCCGCCCCGAGGTGACCGACGAGGCGCTCAACGTCCAGTGGTACCTCGAAAACGTGCTGTTCGACGTGGTCGGCGAGGTGTACGACGAACTCGAACGCGAACTCGGCGACCGGTTCGAGGACGCTCGGATTCCGAAGCTGTTCGAGTTCCGGTCGTGGGCCGGGAGCGACCGCGACGGCAACCCCTACGTCACGCCCGAGGTGACCGCCGAGACCCTCGCGCGCCAGCGGGAGGTCGCGGTGTCGCGCTACCGGACGGAACTCGAACGCCTCTCGGGCGTCCTGAGCCAGGACGACCGGAGCGTCGAACTCGGCGACGACCTGCGCGCGCGTCTCGACGCCGACCGCGAGCGCCTGCCGACCGTCGCTTCGGAGGCCCGAGAACGCTACCCCGACGAACCCTACCGCCAGAAGCTCAGGCTGATGCGCGAGCGCCTCGACAGGGTCGGCGACGTGCGCCCCGGCGAGTACGAGGACGCAGACGAACTCCTCGCCGACGTGGAGGCAATCGCCGAGAGCCTGCGCGAAAACGGCGCGGAGGTCATCGCCGAAGCCGAGGTCGATTCGCTCGTTCGGCAGGTCGAGACGTTCGGGCTGACGCTCGCGAGTCTCGACCTGCGCGACCACCAGGAGAATCACACCGCGGCGGTCGGCGAGGCGCTCGCGCGCGAGGGAATCGAATACGAGACTCTCGACGAGGCCGAGCGCGTCGAGGTCCTGACCGAGGCCATCCTGCAGGACGACCCCGTGATAGACGTGGACGACACCGCCGACCTCTCGGAGACCGCCGAGCGCGTCCTCTCCCTCTTCTCGCGGACCGCCGACTGGCAGGCCGAGTACGGCGCGCAGGCCATCGACACCTACTGTATCAGCATGACCGAGGAAGCGAGTCACGTCCTCGAAGTCCTGTTTCTGGCCGACCAGGCCGGAATCGTGGCTCTCCCCGGACACTCGGGACTCGACGTAGTGCCCCTGCTCGAAACCGAGTACGCGCTGTCGGGCGCGCGCCGAATCATGGGCACGCTGTTCGAGAACGAGGCGTACGCCGCGGCGCTCGACGCCCGGAACGGAACGCAGGAAATCATGCTCGGCTACTCGGACTCCAACAAGGAGAACGGCTTCCTCGCGGCCAACTGGAGCCTCTACCGAAACCAGAAGCACATCGCCGACATCTGCGACGACTACGACGTGTCGCTCCGACTGTTCCACGGCCGGGGCGGGTCCATCTCGCGGGGCGGCGGTCCGATGAACGACGCCCTGCTCGCGCTCCCGCCCGAGACGGTGTCCGGACAGGTCAAGTTCACCGAGCAGGGCGAGGCAATCGCCGAGAAGTACGCCAACCCCCGAATCGCCGAGCGCAATCTGGAGCAGATGCTCGACGCCCAACTCCGCGCCCGCCACCGCGCGCTCGACACCGATGCCGAGGACGTGCCCGGCGAGTGGACCGACGCGATGGATGTCGCGGCCGACGCCGCCCGCGAGGCGTACCGCGGCCTGCTCGAAACCGAGGGATTCGTGTCGTACTTCGAGCAAACGACTCCCATCGAGGTCATCGAGGAACTCCACCTCGGGTCGCGCCCGGCCTCCCGGTCGGGCGAGCGGTCGGTCGAGGACCTCCGGGCGATTCCGTGGGTGTTCTCGTGGACGCAGAGTCGGTGTATCCTTCCGGGGTGGTACTCGCTCGCCGCCGGACTGGACGCGTTCCTCGAATCGGGCGGCGACCTCGACACCCTCCGGGAGATGTACGACGAGTGGCCGTTCTTCCGGACCACCCTCGACAACGCCGCGCTGGCGCTCGCCCGCACCGACCTCGAAATCGCGACCGAGTACGCTGCACTCGCGCCCGACGACCTCCGCGAGCAGTTCTTCCCGGAACTCGAATCGGAGTACGACCGCGCGGTCGAACTCGTGACCGCGATTGCGGGCCGCGACGGACTCCTGACCCGCGAGTGGCTCGAAGAGAGCCTGGAGCGCAGAAACCCCTACGTGGACCCGCTGAACCTCCTGCAGGTGAATCTGCTCGCCGATTCCGACCGGACGCCCGACGACGAGCGCGCGCTCAGGCTGACGGTCACGGGAATCGCGGCCGGGATGAAGAACACGGGCTAGAGCTTCGAAATCACGTCGTCGAGTTCCGACACCATCATCGACTGTTCCTCGGTCGCGGCGGCGATGGTGTCCACCTCGTCGGACACCTGCTCGGCCTTGTCGGCGGCGTCGTCTATCATGCTCGCCACCTCCTCGGTGCTGGCGGCCTGCTCGTCGGTCGCGTCGGTGATTTCGCCCATCCCGGTCGCGGTCTCGGTCGCCGCGTCCACGATGCGTTCGAGCTTCTGGCCGGTCTTCTCGACCGCCTCGACGGTGTCGGAGATGGACCGCTCGCTCTCGCCGAGGCTCATCAGCGTGCTCTGCGTTCTGTCCTCGATTCGCTCGACCATCGACTCGATTTCTGAGGCGCGGGTCTGGGACTCCTCGGCCAGATTCTTGACCTCCTCGGCGACGACCGCGAAGCCGTCCCCGGCCTCTCCGGCACGAGCGGCCTCGATGGAGGCGTTGAGCGCGAGGAGGTTCGTCTGGTCGGCCACGTCGTTTATCATCCTCACCGCGTCACCGATTTCGTCCACGGCCTCCTGTAGCGCCTCGGCGTCCGCCACGATGCTCTCGCGGGCCTCGTCGGTCTCGCCGGTCGCCTCGATGGCTCGCTGACCGAGTTCTTGGCCCTCCTCGGCGAGACGCTGGGTCTCGCGGCTCTTCTGTCCGACCTCCTCGGCGCTCGCGGCGACCTCCTCGATGGTCGCACTCTGTTTCGACACCTCGGTCGCGATTTGGTTCATCTGGTCGGACTGCTCGCTGGTGAGTTGGCTGATTTCCTGCGAACTCTGTGTCACGTCCTGTGCCGACTTGTTGAGGTCGGTCACGTTTGCTTGGGCCTGCTCTTGGACCGCCTCTGCCTTCTTCATCTCGCGCTCCATCCGGTCGTGTTCCTCGACCAGTTCTTCGTACTCCGCGCGGAGGTCGGCGTCGTCGCCGACTTCGTAGGCGTCGAGTCCCACGCTCGCGTCGAGCGCGAACAGGCGCGCGAGCGAGGTCACTTGCTCGAATCGCTCGGTGACGTGGGCGTTCACCTGCTCGATGAGAACCGAAAGCTCGTCGGACTCGGAATCGCCGTCTTCGCCCGATTCGACGCCCCTTGTGCTCGGCGCGAGTTCCCGGACCGACCGCTCCATGTCGGCCTGAAGCGTCTCGGCCAGCGCGGGGAGAACCGCCTCGAACAGCCGTGTGTGGCCACAGAGGTACGCCGACGACGGAAGCCCGAGTTCGTCGTGGGCCGCGCCGAATCGAGCGCGCTCGGCGAAGTGGTCGGCGTCGTACGCCTCGGCGGTGTCGGTCAGCGTCACGCCGAGTTCCGCCAGCGCCGCGGTCTGGTCGGCGTCGATGTCGTCGTGGTCGGCGTACGCGTCCCGGAGTCGCTCGGCAATCGGGTCGTCCCGGCCGTCGAGAAGTTCTCGGACGCCGGCCACGTTCTCGGCGTCGGTTTCACCGAATCCGACCAGCGACTTTCGCGCGTCGAGTTCCGCCGGGGAGACGGTCCCAGTAAGCTCCTGCTCGGCGAATATTCCCGTCGATTTTGACATGCATATAAAAGATGACTCGTAGTATATATGTTTGACGCTTTTCGAAAAAAGCGGTGTCTCGGCAGGCGGACCGTGGTCCTCGACCCGGCAACAACGATTATGAGCGTCAGCACCGAGGGGTGACACTGTCGGCGACAGTGTGAGTCGAGGCTCTCGGCGGCAAACTCCGGGGAGAGGTACAGTTTTACCCCCGGAAGCCAACGGTTCGGACATGAAAGCGGTCCAGTTCACCGACCACGGGGACCGGGACGTAATCGAGTACGGCGACTTCCCCGACCCGACGCCAGACCGCGACGAGGTGCTGGTGGACGTGAAGGCGGGCGCGCTGAACCACCTCGACGTGTGGACGCGCAAGGGCCTGCCCGGCATGGACCTCGACATGCCTCACATCCCGGGGAGCGACGGCGCGGGCGTCGTCCTCGAAGTCGGCGCGGACGTGACCAGATTCGAACCCGGCGACCGGGTGGCGCTCGCCGCCGCGGTCTCGTGTGGGACGTGCGAGTACTGTCGCCACGGCGACACCACGATGTGCGTGGACTTCCACGTCATCGGCGAGCACGTCCCCGGCGTCCACGCCGAGATGGCCGCGGTGCCCGAGGACAATCTCATCGAGGTCCCCAAAGGCGTCGATTGGCGGACCGCGGCGGCCGCGCCGCTCGTCTTCCAGACCGCGTGGCGGATGCTCATCACGCGCGGCGAGGTGAAACCCGGCGAGGACGTGCTCGTTCTCGGCGCGTCGGGCGGGGTCGGTCACGCCGCGGTCCAGATAGCCAAGTACGCCGGGGCGAACGTCTACGCCACCGGGAGCAGTGAGGAAAAACTCGACCGCGCCAGAGAACTCGGCGCGGACCACGTCATCGACTACGAGGAAGCGAACTTCGCCGAGCGAATCCGCGAGATGACGGGCAAGCGCGGTGTTGACGTGGTGGTGGACCACGTCGGCGCGGCGACGTGGCGCGACTCGCTCAAGAGCCTCGCGAAGGGTGGTCGGGTGCTAACCTGCGGCGCGACCACGGGCGGAAATCCCACTACCGACATCAATCGCATCTTCTGGAACCAACTCCACGTCATCGGGTCCACGATGGCGACCCTCGGGGAAGCCGAGGACGTGCTCGACCTCGTGTGGTCGGGCGACCTCGAACCCGCGATTCGGGAGGTGCTGCCGATGAGCGAGACCGCCCGCGCCCACGAGATGCTCGAAGACCGCGAGGGATTCGGAAAAGTCGTGGTGCTCCCCGACAGCGAGTACGGTAGGGAATGACCGACGACACCTACACCCACCGGCCCGGACAGGTCGAGAGCGACCGCGAGGACGGGGATTCGGACGCGACGACCGACCACGCCGCTCCAATCGAGCGCGGGAAGGAGGAGTGGGACTGGCGCGGGTGGGTACTGGTCGGCGTCATCGTGTTCAGCTTTCTGGTCGTCCCGGCCGTGATTCTCCTGCTTCCGCCGGTCGCGCCCTTCCGATTCGCGTATCTCGTGTTGCCGATGATTCCGGCGATTCTGCTGGGTCTGGTCGCGGTCTGGTCGGCTCAGCGGTCGAACTGAGACGCCGAAACCGGGATTCAGATTTCTCGGACTTCCTCTCTCGAAACTTCGTCCTTCTCATCCGCGTCCTCCTCGTCCATCCACAGTCGGCGCGCGCTGGCGCGCCCTCGTGGCGCGCCATCATTCGTGCGAGGGATGAGCATCGCAGGCCGAAGGCCGAGAAGCGCAGTCGGTTGGGGAGGGTGTGGCCCGCGGTTGCGGTGCCGTGCGGTCTTCATTTGTGACGTGCGAGCAGGACGCTTCGGTCAAAAAAGTACGTCGAGAGCGAGAGCAGGATGCTTTAGTCGAGAGTCAGACTACTCCGATACAACGACCCGAACCGTCTCGGTCACGAACTCCTCGCCCGTCCAGCGCCACGACCCGAGAGAAGCACCACCATCGTCCCCGAGCGACGCGATGACGTACGACCGGCCGGGCCACGTCGCCGCCGCCGCGTCGGTCGCGCTCGGTTCAGCGGGACCTCGCGGGTGAGAGTGGTAGAACCCCACCACCTCCGACCCCGACGCTTCGACCGATTCCAGCAGGTCGAGTTGCTCGCGCGGGTCGATTTCGTACCGCGTCCGGGGCGAGTCGGCGACGTTCTCGGCGGGGTGGTGAGTCTCGACGCGATGGTGCGCCTCGATGCGGTGTGACGCCTCCGGGTCGTCGTCACTGGGGTCGCCCTCGCGCACGCCAGCGAGGACGCCGCAGATTTCCTCGGGCGCGCCGTCGCGGGCGTGTGCGAGGATTTCGTCGCGGATTCGTTTCGGGATGGTGATGGTCGGCACGGTGTGCGTTCGGTTCCGAGATTGGGGGCGGGTCGGGATAAGTGCTGTCTGTAGCAGTCTATCGTGCAGGTCGTCAAGTCTGGGGTAGCCTCTCGAACGATGTGTAGTCCGAGAAGTGAACGACTCTCAGTTCCGAGAAGTGAACGATTCTCAGTTCCGAAAAGCGAACGACTCCCGGTACATATGAAGACCGCCCCGCACAGCACCGCGCCCCCGTGCCTCCCCGCTTGCATCTGCGTTCGGTCGCCCGCACCGCAGAGGCGACCGAACGCAGATGCGGCGCGTCCCGTGGTCTGCGACAATTCAGGATACCCGATTCTCGCCGGTCGTCAGTCCCACTCGGGTTCGTCCTCGCGGTCCATGTCCCTGAGGATGAACTAGAGCATCGCCCGCGAGAGGTTCACCAACTCCCACTGGACGGTGACCCGACGGAAATATCCGCGGGGCCGCTCCGCCGCGGAGCTTTTTGGTTCTGCGGCCCGTCCGTGAGTGCATGGCACGGTCAGCCAGAGTCGCCGTGGTGCTGGCGGTCATGCTCGCGCTCGCGGGTGCGACCCCGGCGCTCGGCGCCTCGACACCGGGGGACGGGGAATCGACGGCAGTCGGCCCGACGACTGCGGAACGCGACGGTCCGACGACGGTAACGACCGAGACGACAACCGAAACGAGTACGACGACCGCGAACGGGAACGAAACGACCACGCAGAGCGACGAAGACGAGCGCGTGGTGACGAAGGGGTTCGACCCCGACTACGACCCTGAGGGGGTCCTCTCTCGGGTCGAATCGCTCCGGGACCTGACCGCGACCGACGAAATCGTCCTCCACGAGTACGACGACGCCGACGGCCCGGAGACCGACCTCCGAGACCAGTTCGCCGACGTGCGCCCCGAGGGCGCGCGCGCCCTCCAACTCTATTCGAACGCCTCGACCGACCGCCGGATGCCGCTCGGTTACGCTGTCGAACGCGCCGACGGCGTCCACATCCACCTCATGAACGCGTCCGACCTCGCGAAGTACGACATCGCTCAAGAGGTGGTGCTGGCCCACGAGTTCGTCCACGCGCTCCAGTTCCAGCACGACCTGATTTCGCCCTCGCGCGAGGAGTTCCGGACTCACTTCGGCGAGTGGACGACCGACACCCAGTTGGTCGCGACCGCTGTGGTCGAGGGTGACGCGATGTGGACCACCCGCGAGTACGTCGATGCGTACGCCGGGGGCGGCTACTCTGTCGGCGACTACAATCGAACGCTCGCGCGCCCGGCGTGGCCCCACAGCATCGCGGGCGCGCCCTACTACTACGGCCACGAGTACTATCGGGCGAGCGGCGGGTCGCCCGACGAGCGAAGCGCCGCGATTCGGCGGCCGCCGAACTCGACCGCCGAGCTTCTCCACCCCGACGCGTCGGCCGGAAGCGGCGCGCGCGCGCCGCTTCCGGCCCCGCCGAACTCCTCGCAGGAGTTCGGCGAGCTAACCACGTACCACGAGGACACCGTGGGCGAACTCGCGATTCGCCACGCGCTCAGAATCAACGACGTGTCGTACGCCGATGCGGCCGCGGCCGCCGACGGCTGGGCGAACGACAGGATGTACTACGCGACCGAGCAGGCCACGAGCGCGACTCACTGGGTAACCGTCTGGGACGACGAGACCGAGGCCGCGGAGTTCGCGGAGACGTGGCGCGGGATGCTCGACGCTCGCGGCGCGAAGACTGGCGCGAACGGGACGCTGGTGGTTCCGGCGTCCGACGACGCGCCGAGCGTCCACTACGTCGTCGAGCGCGACGGCGACACGGTCAGAATAACGACGGCACCCGATGCGGCCTTGGCCGAGCGATTCGCCCAGGCCGGACGGTAATCTAGCTCTCGTCTTCGTCTCGAATCTCTTCGAGTTCCTGTTCGATGTCTTCGTCTACGACGTCGGCTTCGGTCTCGGTCTCGGTTTCGAGTTCGGCCTCGATATCGGTCTCCCCGCCGGAGCCGCCCGAGTCGGACGACCCCTTGCCCATCTCGGACTTCAGGGTCTCGAGTTCGGCATCGACTTCGCCGGAGGTCCGGACGTCTTCGAGTTCGCGGTCGAGGCTGTCCTTGTCCGAGAGGGCGTCCTCGAACGCGCCCGACTCCTGGAGTTCGTCCATCGCCTGCGAGCGGGCCTCCATGTCCTCGGTGCGCTCCTCGGCGCGCTCGATTGCGCGCCCGACGTCTTCCATCTCGTCGCCCGCACCGGTCATGGCCTCCGAGACGCGGGTCTGAGCTTCCGCGGCCTCGTAGCGCGCCTTCATGCTCTCCTTCTTGGTGCGGAACTCCTCGATGCGGTTCTGGAGCTGGTTCTTCTTGTCCACGAGGTTGTCCTGCGTGTTCTGGAGGTTCGCGATTTGGCCCTCTAGCTCCTCGATTTGGTTCATCTTGGTCTTCTTCTTTTCGAGCGCTTGGCGCGCGAGGTCCTCGCGGTCGGCCTCCACGGCCTGTCGAGCCTGGTCGTTGTGCTTCTCGACGTTCTCCTCGAGCTTGCGTTTCTGCATTTCGAGTCGCTTCTTCTGGGTCGTGAGGTCTGCGATGCCCTGTTTCACGTCCTGTAGCTCGTCGCGCATCTGCTCGTAGGAGTAATCGAGCGTCTCCGACGGGTCCTCGGCCCGGTTGAGGATGGCGTTTATCTTCGACCGGACGACGTACGACATGCGTGAGAGTACTCCCATACCCCCTCTTTGGTGACCGTACCCTTAAAATCCTCACCTCTCCAACAGTCGTCTGACGCGTCGATGCCGGTTCCCGTCGCCTCGCGGGCCACGCGTTCTCGACCTCGCGACCCGAAGCCGAGTGCAATCCTTATCTAAATCCCCCCGCAAACAACGCGCGTGAACTCCGAAGACCTCCCGCTCCCCGGCGGACGCGACGTTCGCGCCACGCTCGACACGCCCGACGACGCCGACCCGGGTGCAATCGTCGTCGCGTGCCCGCCCCATCCACAACACCGCGGCCACCGCGGCGACGCGCGCCTGACCGCGGTGAGCGAGTTTCTGACCGACCGCGAAATCGCGTGCCTGCGCTTCGACTACGGCGACTGGGACAAGGGGTACGGCGAGCGCGAGGACGCCCGGAACGCGCTCCGGTGGGCCGACGAGCGCTACGACCGCGTGGGCATCTTCGGCTTCAGTTTCGGGACCGCGGTCGCCGCGCTCGCGGCGGCGACCGTCGAGCCACAGCCGGACGCCGTCTCGCTGCTCGCGCCGACCCCGCGACTCGCGGAGGACTTGGACGCCGTGGC
Source organism: Halorussus amylolyticus (assembly GCF_004143485.2). GTDB lineage: Archaea > Halobacteriota > Halobacteria > Halobacteriales > Haladaptataceae > Halorussus > Halorussus amylolyticus. Next base: position 252,592 of record NZ_ML974131.1, read on the forward strand.
GGCGCTCTCGGATATCGAGGCCCCGGTACAGGTGGTGTACGGCACGCGCGACGACACCGTGAACTGGGAGCCGGTGGTCGAGCGCGCGCGAGAGTTGGGCCACGAGGTCGTGGAGATACGTGGCGACCACTTCTTCGTGGGACAACACGCGAAGGTGGCCGACGCGGTGGGCGGGTTTCTGGTCGAGCGCCTCGGGTGACACCCCGACAGAACGCCGGTTTCTGTGACATCGCGTGACGACCGACTCGCGCTCCGAAATCGTTTTGAACGACGCTCGCCGACACTCGGTATGCCGACCGAACCCGAAACCGATTACGACCCTTCTCTCGGGAACAAGTTCATCTTCGTGACCGGGGGCGTCATGTCCGGCCTCGGCAAGGGCATCACCGCGGCCTCGACGGGCCGCCTGCTCGCCAACGCCGGATTCGACGTGACCGCGGTCAAGGTGGACCCGTATCTCAACGTGGACGCCGGGACGATGAACCCCTTCCAGCACGGCGAGGTGTACGTCCTCAAAGACGGCGGCGAGGTGGACCTCGACCTTGGGAACTACGAGCGCTTCCTCGACATCGACATGACGTTCGACCACAACGTCACGACGGGTAAGACCTACCAGCACGTCATCGACAAGGAGCGCGCGGGCGACTACCTCGGGAAGACGGTCCAGATTATCCCCCACGTCACCGACGACATCAAGCGCCGCATCCGCGAGGCCGCCGAGGGCCACGACGTGTGCATCGTGGAAGTCGGCGGGACCGTGGGCGACATCGAGGGGATGCCCTTCCTCGAAGCCCTCCGGCAGTTCGCCCACGAGGAAGACGAGGGCGACTTTCTTCTCACGCACGTCACGCTCGTCCCCTACTCGAAAAACGGCGAGCAGAAGACCAAGCCGACTCAGCACTCGGTGAAGGAACTCCGGAGTATCGGTCTTCAGCCCGACATTCTGGTCGGGCGGTGTGAGAACGAACTCGACGCCTCCACCAAGGAGAAAATCGCGCTGTTCTGCGACGTACCGACCGACGCCGTCTTCTCGAACGCCGACGTGGCCGACATCTACCACGTTCCGCTGATGGTCGAGGAGGAAGGTCTTGACGAGTACGTGATGGACCGTCTCGACCTCGCCGAGGACGCGATTCCGAAGGCCGACCGCGACAACGAGTGGCGAAAGCTCGTCACCCAAGACACCCACGGCGAGGTGGACATCGCGCTGGTCGGCAAGTACGACCTCGAAGACGCTTACCTCTCTGTCAACGAGGCGCTCAAGCACGCCGGACTGGAGAAGAACGTGGACGTGAACGTCCTGTGGGTAGACTCCGAGAAGATGGACGACGACCACGAAGAGCGCCTCCGTGAGGCCGACGGCATCGTAGTCCCCGGCGGCTTCGGCTCCCGCGGAACCGAGGGCAAAATCGAGGCAGTCCGGTACGCCCGCGAGAACGGCGTGCCGTATCTCGGACTGTGTCTCGGCTTCCAGCTAGCGGTCGTGGAGTTTGCACGAAACGTCCTCGGACTAGAGGGCGCACACTCGGCCGAACTCGACCCCGACACGCCCCACCCGGTCATCGACCTCCTGCCCGAGCAGTACGACCTCGAAGACCTCGGCGGGACGATGCGACTCGGCGCGCACGAGACCACCATCGAAGCCGGAACGCTCGCCGAACGCGTCTACGGCGGCACCTCCTGCACTGAGCGCCACCGTCACCGCTACGAGGTCAACCCCGAGTACTTCGACGCGTTCGAGGGAACCGACCTCGTGTTCTCGGGCGAGTCGGGCAATCGGATGGAGATTCTCGAACTCGACGGCCACCCGTACTTCTTCGGCACGCAGTTCCACCCCGAGTTCCGGTCGCGGCCGACTCGCGCGAGTCCGCCGTTTGTCGGCCTGCTCGACGCGGTCCTCGACGGCGAGACGGATGATTCGGCCGCGGCCCGAGAGGAGGTGGAGGCCTGATGGTGAACGCAGCGGAGTTTGTCGAGGAAGCCGTCGAAGAAATTCGCGAGGAAGTCGGCGACGACAACGCCATCATCGCGCTGTCGGGCGGCGTGGACTCGTCGGTCGCGGCCGCGCTCGCGTACGAGGCCATCGGCGACCAACTCACCCCGGTCTACGTCGATACCGGCCTGATGCGGAAGGGCGAGACAGAGGGCGTCCGCGAGACGTTCGCGTTCATGGAGAGCCTGCGAATCGTGGACGCTCGAGACCGATTCTTCGACGCGCTCGCGGGAATCACCGACCCCGAGGAGAAGCGCCACGTCATCGGCGAGCAGTTCATCCGGGAGTTCGAGACGGTCGCGCGCGAGACCGACGCGAAACAGCTCGTGCAGGGGACCATCTACCCCGACCGCATCGAGAGCGAGGGCAACATCAAGTCCCACCACAACGTCGGCGGTCTCCCCGAGGTCGTGGACTTCGACGGCATCGTGGAGCCGGTTCGTGACCTCTACAAGGACGAAGTCCGGGAGGTGGCCCGCGAACTCGGTCTGGAGGAAGTCGTCGCCGAGCGCATGCCGTTCCCCGGTCCGGGCCTCGCGGTCCGAGTCATCGGCGAAGTCACGCCCGAGAAGGTCGAAGTCGCGCGCGAAGCGTGCCACGTCGTCGAGGACGAACTCGAAGAACACGAGCCGTGGCAGGCGTTCGCCGCGGTCATCGGGAAGGCCACCGGCGTCAAGGGCGACAACCGCGTCCACGGCTGGGTGGTCGCGGTTCGCTCGGTGGAAAGCCGGGACGGCATGACCGCTCGCGCCCAGGAAATCGACTGGGAGACGCTCCAGCGCATCCAGAGTCGCATCACCGGCGTTCACGAGAACGTCGCGCGCGTCGTCTACGACGTAACCCACAAACCGCCAGCGACCATCGAGTACGAGTGATGAAGGCGATAGTCGTCGGTCCCGACGAGGACGGACTGGGCGACGCCCTCGAACGCGAGGGCGTCGAAGTCACGCGAATCGAGGAGTTCGGCACCCGGCCCGCCTTGGAGGAGGCCGGAATCACCGACGCCGACGCGGTGGTTCTGACGCTCGCGGCGAGCGCGACCACCATCCCGGTCGCCAAGGACCTGAACGACGACGTTCGGGTCGTGGTGTACGCCGGGGACAGTCTGCCGGACTTCGCGCGCGGACAGGCCGACTTCATCGTGGACCCGCAGTTGCTGTCGGCTGAGGCCGTCGCCGAGGAACTCGCGGCCTGAGTCCGGTTTGCACCCCATTTTCGTTCTCCGTATCGAGCGCGATTGGCCCTCTCCAGACGAGCGCGGGTCGGGCCGGTCGCGACCGGCCCGACCCGCGCTCGTCAGTTCCTTGACCCCCACTTCGCGACTTCTTCCGCCCAACTCCACGCGTTTTTACGCACGCGGTCCGTAGCGGGGTGTATATGAGCGAAACAGCCCAGCGCGTCCCCGTGGCGTGCCCCTCGTGTTCGCCCGACGCCGAGACGGTCCACGAGGTGCTGAAGGAGGGAAGCGGTCACGCGACGGTGCGATGCACGGAGTGCAGTCACGTCCACAAGACCAAGGTCGAGAAAGACGAGCAGGTCGAGCGCGACGTCGTGGTGTCTCAGGACGGCGAATCGTTCACCGCGACGGCCGACGCGCCGCCCGAGGAGACGGTCGCGGTCGGCGAGGAGTTCGTCCTCGAAACGCCCGAGGCCATCATGGTCGTGCGAATCACCGACCTCCAACTCGGCGACGAGGTGCGCCGCGAGCAAGCGAAAGTGAAGGACGTGGAGACGTTCTGGACTCGCGCGGTGGACAACGTCCGCGTCAACGTCACCGTCAATCCCAACGACGGGAGCCACGACGATTCGACGAGCCTCAAGATGGACGTGCCCGGCGACCACGAGTTCGTCGTCGGCGAGTCCGAGGAGTTCGGCGACGAGAAGTTCAAGGTCAAGTCCATCGCGCTCCGCGACGACGCGGAGGGCTACTACTTCAATCCGCTCGGCGAGAAAGGCGACAGCGCGGTCGCAAAGGACGTGAAACGGCTCTACGCCGACGACGAGACCTCGTCGGCGTGGTCTGCGTGGTGATTCGATGCGCCGCGAGGTGATTCGATGCGCCGCGAGGTGAACTGAGATGTCCGGGGGTGGGGACCCGACGTTCGAGCAGGCTCGCAACCGCCTCGTCGAGCGACTCGCGGCCCGCGAGTCGTTCGACGAATCGACAGTCGAAGCGATGCGCGGAGTTCCGCGCCACGAGTTCGTGCCGCCCACCCACAGGAACCGAGCCTACGACGACCGGCCGCTCCCCATCGGGAACGACCAGACCATCAGCGCGCCCCACATGGTGGCGACGATGGTCGATACGCTCGACCTCGACCCCGGCGAGACCGTCCTCGAAATCGGCACCGGGTGCGGATACCACGCCGCGGTCACGGCCGCCGTCGTCGGTCCCGAGAACGTCTACAGCGTGGAGTATCACGACTCGCTCGCCGAGTCGGCCCGCGACCGACTCGACCGCCTCGGGTACGGCGGCGTCTCGATTCGGGTCGGCGACGGCCGCGAGGGGTGGCCCGAGCACGCGCCCTACGACGCGGCGTATCTGACCTGCGCCGCCTCGGAGATTCCGAACGCGGTAGTCGAACAGGTCAGACCCGGGGGCCGCCTGCTCGCGCCCGTCGGAACTGCGGACCAGCGGCTCGTGTTCGCCCGTCGGCGCGCCGACGGGTCGCTCGACCGCGAGACGCGCGGACGGGTCCGGTTCGTCCGGATGCAGGAGGATTAAGCCGACGGCCCGCCACGCTCCCGACATGGACTACCGCGAAGCGCTCCTTCTGCGCGCGGCCCGCGAGACGGGCGTCCTCGACGCGGTGACGACCGAGGCCAGAACGCCGGAGGCGGTCGCCGACGCGGCGGGCGTCACCGAGCGCGCCGCCCGCATCACCCTCGACGCGATGGTCGAACTGGGCTATCTGAAGCGAGTCGAGGGCGAGTACGAAATCACGAACCGCGCGCTCGGATTCATCGCCAAGGCGGACGTGCGCTCCATCGGGAGCGTCCCCCACACGCTCGACTGCGTGGAGCGGTGGATTCGCCTCCCCGAGACGATGACGACGGGCGAACCGCCCGAATCGCCCGATGACTGGACGGTGAACTTCATGGGCGCGATGGCGAACGCCGACGAGGCCGCAGTACGGGCGAGCGTCACCGCCGCGGTCCACCGGAACCCCGACGCCGAGCGCGTTCTCGACGCGGGCGGCGGCCCGGGTCTCTTCGCGAAGGAGTTCGTCCGCCGGGGGTTCGACGTGACGCTCGTGGACCGCCCCGACGTTATCGACATCGACCGTCGATTCCTCGAACACGAGCCAATCGAACTGGCCGAAGGCGACATCACCGATGAACTCCCGACGGGCTTCGACCTCGTGTTCTGCTCGCGGGTCGCTCACGCGCTCTCGCCCGACGAGAACCGCCGATTTCTCGGCCACGCCTACGACGCGCTCGACCCCGGCGGCGCGGTCGTTCTCACCGATACGGTGCGGGGCCGCGCCGAGGACGCCGCCCTCTTCGGCGCGCACATGCTCGCCCAGACCGAGCGCGGCGACACCTACACCGAGACCCAGTTCACCGAGTGGCTTCGCGATGCGGGGTTCGAAGACGTGGAAATTCGGGACGTTCCCGGCACCGACCAGCAGGCCATCGCGGGCCACCGACCGAGCGACTGACCGGCCGTTCGTCCGGTCCGGCCCCGCGACGAGTCGCGGGGCCGGACCGTACCGTGGCCGGGCGATTCAAGACCCTCCGACGCCAGGGTGGACGTATGGAACTCGCGGTGTTGCGCGACGATATGGTAGACAGCCTCGAACACCCCTCGAAGGGGTTCGTCTCCAGCGACAGCCTCAGCACCGCGATGCGGACGGTCCCGCGCCACGAGTTCGTAGACGACGACCAGCTCGCCTACGCCGACCGGGCGTTCGAACACCGAGGCACTCGCGTCCTCGCGCCCAGCACCGCGGCGCGTCTGCTCGAAGCCCTCGACGCCGAACCGGGCGACTCGGTACTCGTCGTCGGCGCTGGCGTGGGCTACACCGCGGCGGTCCTCGCGGAAATCGTGGGCGAGTGCAACGTCCACGCGGTGGACATCACCCGCGGCCTCGTCCTCGACGCCCGCGCGAACCTCGAATCGGCGGGCTACGACGGCGTGTTCGTGGACCGCCGAAACGGCGCGGACGGACTGCCCGAGTACGCGCCGTTCGACCGCATCCTCGTGGAAGCCGCCGCGGTCGAACCGCCGCGCGCGCTCCGCGACCAACTCGCACCCGGCGGGCGACTGGTCATCCCGCTCGGGGCGGGCCAGCAGTCGCTTACAATCGTGGAGGGCGCGGAACCCCGTTCCGCGGACGGTCGAGCGGCATCGCCGCGAGATGGTGACGGAGAGGCCGACGACACGCAACCGCTCGGCTCCGTCCTGTTCGCGCCCCTCCTCGTGGAGGGCGAGCATTCGGGGTCCATCGAGCGCAACCGAACCGTCCGGGAGGACCGCGAGCGCGCCCAGCGCGCTCGCGAGCGACAGACCGGATGGGAACACGAGTGGATAGACTGGGACGGCTACTCGTAGCCAACCGACTCTCGCGCTTGGCGTCTAGTCATAGTCGTCCAGCACGAGTATCGCGGTGTTCTCCCGGTCGTCGGCGTAGTCGCTCCCCGCGGGCGGCTTTATCGTCACCTCCAAGCTCCCTTCCTGCTGATTCGGTCCGAGTTCGGGGTCGAGCGAGAGCTTCGCGGTTCCGTCGTCGCCGGTCGTTCCGGTCGCCACGCCGTCGATGGTCGCGGTGTCGCTTTTGACCACCACAGTCGCGTCCGAGACGGGCGCGCCGTCGGGGTCCACCACCGCGATTTCGACGCTCTGCTGGTCGGGACCGATAACGTCGGGTTCGGGTTGGGCGTCGAGTTCGGTCACGGTGAGTCCGTTGAGACCCGAGAGCATGTTCATCATCACGCCGAGGCTGGCGACCCCGACCACGAGCGCGATGACGAGGCGGATTGGAAGCCCTTCGATGGCGCGATTGTCGCTGTGAAAGCGGTCGAAGGTGTCGAAATGCGGACTGTCGAAGTAGCCGTAGTAGCCGAGCAGGCACGTCATGAGCAGGCTTGGTCCCGGCTTTTGATTTAAACCCTCGCGCAAACTTTTATATTCGAAAGCGCGACCAACCCTCCCCGTGTCCCGAACGCTCGGCCGCCGCGACTCCGACGACTCCGCAACCCCCGACGCTCCCACCGGCCACCTCGGAGCCTACCGCGCTCGCGACGGAAGCCCCGGCGCGCGGGTCCGCATCGACCTCAACCGCCCGCACGCGGGTCTCGTGGTCGGCAAGCGCGGCTACGGAAAATCGTACACCCTCGGCGTGCTCGCGGAGGAACTCACCCGGGCGTCCGGAGTCCTGCCCGTCGTCGCCGACCCGATGGGCGTCTTCTCGTCGCTCGCGGGCGTCGGTGTCGAAGTCGTCTCGTGCCCGCGGGTGCCCGCCGACGCGCTCGGGCCGCGGGCGTGGTGCGACCTGCTCGGTCTCGCACCCGACTCGGCGGTCGGCGCGCTCGTCTGGCAGGCCGCCGGAGCCTGTGCGACCCTCGCCGGAATGCGGGAGTTCGTCGCGGCCGCCGATACGAAGGCCGAGCGCGCGACCCGCCGGGCCGCCGAGAATCACCTCGCGCTCGCGGATTCGTGGGACGCGTTCGCACCCGAAGGACTGGCCGCTTCGGACCTGCTCGGCGACGGGTCGCCGAGCAGGTCGGACGCGGAATCGAACTCGGGGGCGGGCGTCGTCCTCGACCTCTCGGGATTCGACCCAACTCCTGCGAACGCGGTCGTGCGCGGGGTCGCGAGCGGTCTCTACGACCGCTGCGTTCGCGGGACTCCGGCTCGACTTCCGTGGTTACTGGTGGACGAGGCCCACGCCTTCTTCACTGGCACCGCGGACCCCGCGCTCCGAACAGTGCTGACTCGGGGCCGCCAACCCGGCGTCAGTCTCGTTGCGGCGACACAGCGACCGAGCGCGCTCCCTCCGGTGGCGATTTCGCAGGCCGACCTTGTGGTCGCCCACCGCCTCACCTCACACGCCGACCTCGGCGCGCTCGCCGACGCCCGCCCGACCTACGTCTCGTCGTCGTTCGACGAGCGTCTGCCCGAGAATCCGGGCGAGGCGCTGGTCGTGGACGACGCGACAGAGAGCGTCCACGCGGTCCGAATCCGCGAGCGCGGGACGCCCCACGGCGGTGGAAGCCCGTGCGCTTCGGACCTCGGATGAGCGCTCCGAAAGCGGTATTTCGACTCCGCGATTGGTCACGGACAGAGTCGAATGACGAAGTCGGGGAAGCCAGCCGAGGCCGGTGGTGAGAACGGTCCGGGCGGTGAGAACGGTTCGAGCGCCGAGAGCGGTCCGGAAACCGCGGCGGCGTCGGCGACGCGCGTCGCCGACGCCGCCGCGAGAGAGCGACTGCGCCCGCTCCTGCTCGTCGCGGTGGGCGGCTTCGCCGGAGCGGTCGCCCGCCACGCCGTCGCGGTCGCGCTCCCCGCCGGATTCCCGTGGGGCACGCTCGCGGTCAACGTCGCGGGGAGCTTCGCGCTCGGCGTCGTGCTCTACGAGGTCCGGCTGACGGGGCGGCTCACACCCGAACTCCGCCTGCTGGTCGGTACCGGCTTTCTCTCGTCGTTCACCACGTACAGCACGTTCGCGGTCGAGACCGCCGCGCTGTCGCCGACGTTCGCGGTGGCGAACGTCGGCGCGAACTACGCGCTCGGCTTCGCGGCCGTCCTCGCGGGGCGTGCGGTCGTCCGGACCGCGGTTTCCGGGGAGGTGTCGAGATGAGCGCCCTCGGTGCAAATATCGTCCTGCTGGTCGGTGCGGGCGGCGCGCTCGGCGCGCTCGCCCGGTACGCGGTCGGCGTCCTGCTCTCGGGTCGGACCGCGGACACCCTCGCGGTCAACGTCCTCGGGAGCTTCGCACTCGGCGCGCTGACCGTGGTTTCGGCCGAGGGGTCGGCTCTCTCGGCGACGTTCGGGGTCGGTTTCTGCGGCGCATTTACCACGTTTTCGAGCTTCGCGGTCGAGACGGTGCTACTGTACGAGGACGGCGAGCGTCGGGCCGCGATTCGAAACGCGGCGGTGAATCTGGCGGGCGCGCTACTCGCTGTGGGTCTCGGCGGGTGGGTGGCAATCTGGCTGTCGTGAGTCGCGCAGGCCGAATCGACGGTATCGTTTCGCGAGGGTCCCAGCCGAGAGATATTCGAAGCAATGCGTAAAGTATTGACATTTGACGTTATCGGGTGGTCGGTTTTCGACTCTGTGAACGCGCCATTCGGTGTCTTTGCGGGAAACGTCGCAAACTTTAGTATGTAGCAAAAACGTGGAATTACCGATGCCACTTCGTCCCACTGACACCGACGTTCTCTCGGACATCTGTATGTCGGTCGCATTACAGAACTACGGGTTTCTGTACGTCGACCAAGTGACCGACCAACTCCGGTCGGAGTACGAGAGCGCCGACAAGAGTCCGCTGAAGGCGAGCTCGCTCTCGGCGACCGACATCAAAAAAGCGATGGAGAACGTAGCGGGCGACGAGTACTCGAAGCTCCAGCGGCTCCGAACCGGGGTGTACTACTACGACCCGTTCGGAACAGGCAACGGCGAGGATATCGCCACCGAACTCACCACGCTGTTTCGCCAGCAGCTCGTAGTCACCGGCGAGGAACTCCGGTCGCGGTTCGACCTCGCCATCGACGACATCGACTTCTTCACCGACGAACTCGCCGACCGGAATCTGGTCCGACGCATCGCGACCGGGGAGCGCGACTACTACACCATCGGCTCCCAGCTCAAAGAGCAGGCCGGAGAGGCGGGCGTCGCCGCTCGTCTCAGCCAGCGCGCCACGAAGGGGAAACTGACTCACGGCGAGCTCGAAAAGGAGATAAGCGTCTCGGCGACCGCCGACGTAATTCGGTATCTGGAGACGCAAGACTTCATCATCGACCTCGACGGCGAGTACTTGGTCAAGACCGCCATCGACGAGTACGCCACCAAGCTCGCCGACCAACTCACCGAGCGCGTGACCGAGGCGTTCGGAGAGAGCGGCTACGTGATGCCCGAACGCGAGTACCGACAGCTCCTCGTGACCGAAATCAAAGAGCGCACCGACGTTCTCGAACGCGAACCCGGTCTCCGGGATACGGTGGTCGAACACGTCGAGACGACGCTCGCGGAGGGGTCGGGCGAGACCGGCGAGTCGTATCCCGGCATCGTCGTGGACGAGGACGCCGGGATGGCCGTCCACGAGGAGCAGTTCGACGAAAAAATCGACTCGCACGCCGAGGAGCTGTCCCGTCAGGTCCTCGCAGACTCGATGGCTTCGACTCCAAGTCAGATGGTCGAGACCGTCCGTTCGGACATCGACGCGCTCACGCTGGCGACCGACCCCGACGCCAACGAGTACGTCCAGCGGGAAATCGAGGCTGCGACCCGCGAAAAGATAGAAGAAGAATTTTGAACGCCTATCCGGAGAAATAGACAACAATGCAGAAATACACCGAATTCGAGACGAAGGGCGAACACGTCGTGGCTAGACCGCGAAACAGCACCGAGGAACCGGTTCGACTCCCGAAGGAGGTCGCCGACCGCGGAGACGACCAGTCGGCGCAGGGCAACTGGGAGGACGTCGTCGCGCAGTTGACGCGCCACGAACTCGGCGAGACGCTGACGATAAACGAAGTCGGCGAGGGCACGATTTCCCGGAACGTTGCGGTGGACGCGCTCGTCAACGCCGAGGAGACGTACGTCCGCGGCGAGACGGGGGCGAGCGCGCTCATCGACTATCTCGCCAGCGAGGAAATATTCGAAATCGGCGACGACGGCGGCGACGTCGTGGTGCTGAAGTCGCCGTCGGAGGCGCTCGAAAACAACCCGAAGATGCTCAACAACTGGGCCGCGACACTCGACACCTCCATCGACCGTATCGAGACCGCGGTCCAGCGGGTCAAGGACGCCCAAGAACGACTCAAGAAACACGAACAGGACGTTCAGAGCGACGTGAACCTCACGTCACGGACGAGCGACAAGAAGGCCGAGATAAAACAGGAGATACAGAGCCACCTCGCGGGCCGCCATCCATCCGAACTCGACGACACCGAGTACCAGCGGTTCAAGCAGTTGCGCAAGCGCTACCACATGTACGAGTCGATGGAGAAGGTCAAGGAGGACGGCGACATCGCCGAATCCGCCGGACAGGCTCAGAAGCTCGGCGAACTCGTCGAGGACTTCGAGACCGTGCAGGCGACGATGGCCGAGATACGCGAGGACTTCCGGGAACTCGCGCTCAAAAACGACCTGTTCCCGCAGAATGCGGTCGAGCAACTCGACAACTTCGTGGACATCGTCACAGGGCTGACCGACACCTTCGGTCCCGAGGACAAGATGGAAGAGCAGTCCGACGAGGAGTTCCTCGACGACCTCATGGACAACACCGGCCAGATAGAGGAGGTCAGCGAGAGCGTCGAGAGCGTGGACCAGGTGCTACACGACACCGCGTGAGTCGATGTACGCGATGTCATTCGTCGGGACGGTCCGGTCGGTCGAAGCTCGTTTCACGGCGCTCCGTCGCCACCGCCGACTCGACGACGAGCGCCCGATTCGGCGGTGCGTCGAGCGGGCGCTCGCCGACCTCGCCGACCTCGTGGAACTAGTCGTGGTCGCGTTTCCCGTGCCGCCGCTGTCGCGGCCCCGGTCGGCCGACGACGACGAGGCGGTCGAGTCGGTGCTCCGCCGGACCTACGAGCGCGAGGACCCGATGGCCCGTGACGAGGCCGACCCGGCGGTTCGTGCGCTCGACGGCGGTCGCCTCGAAACCGTCGCCGGAACGCTCCTCGTCCCGCTTCCGTCGGCCGGTCCGGCCGCGGCGAACTGGTACGTGTTGTACCCGTGGCTCGGCGACCGACTCGACGCGATACGACAGACTTGCGGCCGACTCGCGGGTCGAATCGACGCGCAGGGCTGGCCCGCGTTCGCCGACGCCCTGCTCGGACTCCGCGAAGTCGTCACCGACCTCCGCTCGGTCGTCGGCCACGCGGTCGCGGTGACCGACTGGATTGCACCGCCCGACGGCGGCATCGACGACGAAGCCAGAGACGCGCGGCGGACCGCCGCGAGATTGGTCAGGAAGCTATCCAACGAACTATGACTCTTAACCTCACACCGATACTGAAACGAGACCAGCCGACCTCTCACGTCGTCGTCGGTCGAAGTAAACTCGACGCATCGACGGAGGTCGTGAAGATACGCCACCGAGGCGTCCCCGTCTTCTTCAGGGTGGACCCCGAGGACGACCGCCTCGCCGACAGCATCGGCAACAAGGTGTATCTGAACGAGAGCGTCGAGCAACTGTTCGGTGGCATCGACCGCGGTGAAAGCTTTCTGGTGGATACCTCGCCCCAGTTGCGGTCGGTGCCGGTCTGCAGGGAGGCCACGCTCCACGCGCCGGGTCTCGACGACGAATCGCTGGCGGCCGCGCTCCGGAGTCGCGAGTACCTCCTCCACCCCGGCATCGAGGAGGTGGCCGACTTCGACGGCCAGCGAATCGAGTTCACGGTCAACGACGCCGAACCCGCCGACTACACCACCTTGCGAGTCACCGACGCCACCGAACTGGAGTTCGCCGACGAACCCGACCCGAGCGTGAATCACTCCGGCGGTGGGGCCGCGGGTGGCGCTCGCGGTTCCGGCGGCGGACAAGGCGGCGGACAGGGTGGTTCGGGCGGCGAACAGGGCGGCCGCGAGGAGGTGGACATCGACATCACGCCCAAGAAGCCGACCAAGAGCTTCGAGGACGACGTGGCCGGGTTGGAAACCGTGAAAGGGACCGCCCGGACGATGCTGGCGATGTTCGACCCCGAGAAACAGCGCGCTGTCGAGGACCGATACGGCGAGGAGTTCGCGGCCCGCGGCGGGAGCATGATGTTGTACGGCCCGCCCGGGTGCGGAAAGACCCTCGTCTCGGAGGCCATCGCCCACGAGGCCAAAGAGGAGACCGACATCGAGGAGGAGTACGGCGACGTGAAGTTCCTCGAAATCAAGGGCGGGGACGTGCTCTCGCGGTACCCCGGCGAGTCCGAGCGCCGCATCGAGGCGGTGTTCGACCAGGCCCACCAGGTCGCCCAGGGCGGGTTCGCGGTCCTGTTCTTCGACGAGGTCGAGACCCTGATTCCCGACCGGAGCGACGACGGCCTCCAGCGCCACGAGCGGTCGCTCACCAACGCGTTCCTCCAGGAGATGAACGACATCGAGGACAATCTGTTGGTCATCGGCGCGACCAACATGCCGTTCACTATCGACCCCGCGGCGACCCGGCGGTTCCCCATCCAGCAGTTCATCCCCCAACCCGACGCGAAAGTTATGTCGCAGGTGTGGGAGGTGAATCTCCGGTCGCTCCCCAACGCCGACGACATCGACTTCGAGCGACTCGGCGAGGCGTCGGTGGGGTACACGCCCGCCGAAATCGCCGACCGCGTGCTCGGAAGCGACCTCCAGCGCGAGTTCGTCGAGAGCATCGTGGACCCGGACCGCGACCCCATCACCCCGGACACCGAGTACCTGCTGGAGTGGCTGGACGACACCGAACCCAAGACGGTCCGCCAGTACGTCTCCAGCGTGCGCGAGCAGTTGGACGACCTCGAAGGCTACCCGGAGATGCAGCGCTACATCGAAGACCAGGCCGAGGAGCACGGTATCTCGCTCGGCCGAGGCGGCGGTGGCGGACTCGGCGACCTGCTCGCGAGCGCGGCGGGCGGCGACTCCTCGGAGTCGCCGCCCGCGGACGGTGACGGCGAGGAATCGGGAGACACCCCGGAGGACGGCGAACCCGCTCGCCCGCCTGCAGGCGGAGGGAACGAGTCGTGACGCCACCGACCGACTACGCGCCGACCGGGTCGTTCGAGTCCGCGACCGTGACCGCGGTCGCCGCCGACGCCGACCGCGTCGTCCTCGGCACCGAGGCGGGCGAGATTGCGGTCGTCTCCTCGGACGGCAGAACGACGACCGAGTTCGACGACCCGGTCGCCGACCTCGCGGTCGGCAACCGAATCTACGCGCTGGCAGGCGACACCGTCGCCGCGCTCTCGGGCGCGGGCACCCGCGTCTGGTCGGTCGAACTCCCGTCGGCCGAGACGTTGGCCGCGCTTCCGGGGGCAGACGTGCTCGGCGTCGTGACCGACGACGACGCCTTCCTCGGATTCGACGGCGAGACCGGCAGCCAGCGGTTCGACGCGTCCGACCCTCACGCGGACGTGACCGATGACCCCGGTTTCTTCGCGACCGACGGCGCGTTCGTGTTCGTCGCGTGGTCGTTTCTCGCGGTCCGGAACCCCGACGGGAGCGAGCGGTTCGACCGAAACCTCGACGGCGCAATCGAGTCGGCCGGAATCGTCGGCGAGACCATCGTCGTCTCGCTCAAAGACGAGCGCGTGGTTGGAATCGACGCCGAGACCGGCGACCGGCAGTGGGAGCGCGAACTCACGGTCACCGACCTCCCCGAGCGCGGCGACGACGCCCTGTTGTTCACCGCCGATGGCGAACTGGTGTCGCTCGCGCCCGACGGCACGTACGGACCGGTCACCGACCTCCCGAGCGGTGATGTCTACCCCACGAGCGACGGGAGTTTGTTCTGCGTCGTCGCCGACGGCACCGTCTCGGTGTATCGCTCCATTGGCGACCCGTCCGAGGCGCTCGCGGTCGAAATCGACGACGCCGAACTCGTCCCCGGCGCGGCCGACGAACTCGACTTCACGGTCCGAAACGACGGCGACGACCCCGTCTCGGCCGCGCTCGAAATCGACGGCGAGGGCGTCGTGTTCGCCGGTGGCGACCGCTCGATAGACCTCCCACCGGGCGAGTCTGCCGACCTGTCGGTGTCGGTCGGCACCGTGACCGCCGACCAGACCGCGACCGTCGCGGTCGGTATCCGCGACAGCACCTTGGCGTCGGCGTCGCTCCCGGTCGCGTCGAGCGCATCGCCGACCGATGCGCTCGACGTGACCGCCGAACTCGACGCCGTCGCTGACGGCACTGCCACGCTGGCCGTTACGGTCCGAAACGACGGCGAGACGCCCCTCGACGGCGTTTCGGTGTCGCCCGGCGATGCTCGTTTCGAGCGACTCCGGTCCGGCGAGTCCGCGACCGCAACCGTCGAGACCGAGTTCGACCCCGGACGGACGGTTCCGTTGACGGTTCGAACCGAGCGTGGCGAGACCGGTACCGACGTGTCGCTCCCCGACCGTGCCGCCGACCTCGCAATCGAGGCGACCGACCGGTCGTTCGTGGACGTTCGGGTCGAAAACGCGACCGACGCCGAACTCGCCGACGACCTCGCAGTCGAAGGGGACCGCGTCGGCGGGCGGGTCGAGCGCCGAGTCGAACTCCCCGGCGGGGGCGCGCTCGTTCTCGCGCTCCGACCCGAGACCGCGCCGGGCGAGGTGCGAGTGGACGCGAGTCTCGACGGACTCGGCGCGCGCGAGTCGGCGACGTTCGACGCCGGAGAGTTCGAGGTGCCAGCGCACGAGCGGCCGTCCGAACCGGTCGCTCGAAGCGCGACGAGCGAGGACGCACAGGCGCGCACGCCGACCGGGGGTGCACCGTCGAACGCGGCGACCGACGCCGAGCGCAGGACTCCGGACCCGACCGGTGCGGTCCTCTCGGCCGACCGAACCGTCGAATCGACCGACCCCGCCCGGACGCAGGGCGTGCGCGAGCGTCTCACAATCGAGAACGAGGGCGACGAGACCGCCGAGGACGTTCGGGCGTCGTTCCCCTCCGAGACGGCCGCGGTCGGCGCGCTCGCGCCGGGCGAGCGCGCCACCCTCGTACGCAGACACGCGTTCGCCGAGACGGGACCGGTCGAACTTCCGTCCGGAACCGTCACGGCTGAGAACGCGTCCGACGCCCGAATCGACGGACGAAGCCTCGCGGTCGGCCCCGCCGAGTTCGCGGTCGAAGTCGGCTTCGACGCCGACGACGGGGGTCGCCGTCTCGCGGTCACGCTCACCAATCGACGCGACGTGGGGTGTGACGTGACTCGAATCGGTGTCAAGGGATTCGGCGTGTGGGACACCGACCTTCGGGTCCCGCCGGGCGAGACGGTCGAGTGGACCCGCCCGGTCGAATCCGGGGGGCTGTCCGGGACCGCGGTCGAGACCGCGGTCGAGTACGCCTACGACGACCGCGACCCCGAACGGTGGGGGACGATGGGGTACGTTCCCGACGCCGACGCCGACGACCCGGAGGGTATCGACGCGCTCGCGGCGTCGGTCGGCGAGGAGACCCGCGTTTCGGGCGGCTACGGGAGCGTCGTCCTCGTGGTCGAGAACGCCTCGGGGTCGCCCGTTTCGGACGTGTCGGTCGAGGCGACCGGCGAGGCGGTCAGCGACCTGATGTACGCGGGGAGCGAGTCGGTAGAGCGCCTCGATGCGGACGAGGCGTTCACTCACTTCGTGGACGTGGAGGCCGAGGGCCCCGACGTTTCGGTCGCGGTCGCCCTCGCCACGGACGACGACGAGACCGAACTGACGCTCCGCGGCCCGGCCCCCGCCGACGAGGACGGCTGGTCCGAATCGACGCTCGACGAGTGGCGCGTCGAGCGCGCGGACGGCGACGGGACCGACGACTCTCGGCCGACTCACGTCGCTTCGTCGTTCGCGGTGCAGTAGTCGTCGGTACGAATTTTCCGCTCAGAAGTCAGTCGATTCGGTCGTGTAGCGCGAGCGATTTTCCGGGCTGTAAAAAGCGCGGTCGTCGAAAATCGAATCGAGAACCGCCTACGACGCCACGAGGAAGTCGCCGCTGACCGCTTCGCGGGCGTCCCGGACGTAGGCGTAGGTGTTCCGACCGAGGTATCCCAGCAGTCCCACGAACAGCAGACCGGAGACTGCGGTCGAACCGTACAGCGAGTAGCGCGCGAGCTGGAGCTGACTCGCGGCCTGCTGGCGCTCGCTCGTCACGCGGTCGGCCTCCTCGTCGGCTCCGGCGGCCTCGAACGACGCCGCTGCGTCGTCGTAGGCCGAGAGGACCGACGACGACTGGGTGGTGAACGCGTCCCAGTTCGCCGGGCTGAACACGAGCGGCTGTCCCGCGACGACCGTCACGGTCCCGTCGCGCATCTCCTCGCGCACGTCGCGGGCCTCTTGCCGCTGTTCGTTGCCCTGTGCCACCGTCTCGCTGTACTCGTCGAACGCCGCCGAGGACTCGGCTCGGAGCTCCTCCGCGCGTTCCTCGTCGCCCTGGAGTGACGCGAGCTGTGCGAGCTGACGGTTGATGTTCGCTTGCTCTATCATCGAGACGTCGTCGGATTCGAGCTGTGACTCGTAGTACGTGGTCTGCTCGTCCACGAGGTTGTTGACGGTCTCCTCGGCCGCGTCTCGGGACTCCCCGGCCGACGACTGTAGCTCGTCGTCGTCGTACTCGTCGATGTAGCTGTCGAGGAGATTGTAGGTCGCGGCGGCTCGAACGACTTCGTCCTGAGCCGCCTCGTTGCCGTCGCTCTCCATCGTGTCTCTGGCAGACTCGACCGATTCTACGAACAGGAGCGTACTCCGTCCGGCCGCAATCGAGGTCGTGAGGTCGGTCCGCGACACGTCCCCGCCCTCGCGAAGCTCGCCTTCGAGCGTGTCGAGCGTCGTCACCATCCCCGATGCGGTGTCGCTCCGCCAGTCGTTCCCGTCAGTGTACTCCGCGAGCGGGTCGCGTATCTCCTCGAACGACACCGGCTCGGGGGTCGCGGTCACGGTGACGGTCTCGGACTCGATGTCGTCGCCGGTCACTTCGAACTCCCACGTGTACTCGCGGTAGAGTTCCGCGGAGGTGTCGAACTCGACCGCGACGACGAGCGGCGCGGTCTCGCCCGCGGTCAGCGTCTCCGGCGGGCGGTCTACGACCGTGAGCCACTCGTCGGGACCCGACTCTTTGGTGATTTCGAGGTTCGACACGTCGCGGTACTCCAGCGCCTCCGCGATGTCGGTACTCTCGGTGAGGTTCTCGGTCACGATGACGTCGCCGTACTCGATTGACGTGCGCTCGACCGCGAGTTCCACGTCGTGAGTGACCTCCACGTCCGAGGTGACGCTCTCGGTGCCGTCCTCGTCGGAATCGACCTCGACGGTCAGGGGGTAGCTCCCCTCGGGCGTTCCGGGGTCGGCCTCGATTTCGACTTCGACCTCGCCGGACTCCTGTCCCTGTATCGTGTCCGGGGAGTCCACGACGCTCGCGCTCACGTCGGCGTCGTCGATTCCGGCGCTCGCGCCGAACACGTTCAGCTCTTGGTCGCCGTCGTTCGGGACATCGACCGTGACGGTCTGGGTGTGGGAACTCACTTCCGACTGGGGTTCGTCGAACACCATCTCGGTGTCCGACATCGACAGGTCGCCGAACCGCGCGGGGTAGATGACTCGTCCCGTGAACGTCACCTCCTCGCCCACGCCGTTCTCGCTGTCGGGCGTGAGTCGGGCGTCGAATTCGAGGTCGCTGTGCTGGGGTGCGTTGTCGCCCGCCGATATCGTCACCTCGGCGGTGTCGCTTCCGCCCGCCGAGGTGCTGACGTAGGGCAGGCCGCTGAAGTCTATCGACCCGTGCTGGTCGGACGACGTGACCTGCGAGTCCACACCCGAGATGCCGGTGGAGCCGCCCTCCTCGGTGATGGTGAACTCGGTCGTCTCGTCGGTACCGACGAGCACGTCGCCGACGTCCACCTCGTCGTCGTCGACGCCGAGGACGGCGGGCTTTGTGACTTGGACTTCGACGGGGAACGTCTCGGTGTTGCCAAGGTTGTCAGTCACCGTGGCGTCGAACTGATAGGTGCCCTCGTTCAGCGACGAGTCCGCCGTGAGTTCGAGGGTCGCGGTGGTGCTCCCACCGGCGTCGATTCGGTTCGGAAGCCCGGAGTAGTCCACGCTGAGACCGCTTGGCACGCCGCTGAAGGTGATATCAGTCGGGCGCATCTCGCCGCTACCGACGTTGTCGATGTCTACCTCGTGTTCGGCCGTCCCCTCGTTCTGCGATTCGAACGCGAGGTCCACGTTCTGTTGGAAGATGCCGTCGATTTGCGGTGCGACGACTTCGACGTCTATCTCCTCGTAGGGACCGCTCTGGAAGATGTTCTCGACGTACCGTTGGGGTGCGGCGTTCTCGCTGACCGTCACTTCGTAGGTGACCTCGTACTCGCTGCCCGCGACGAGGTTCCACGAGGTTCCCTCGCCGCTCTGCCCGTTACCCTCCCACTCACTGAATTCGAACACGACGTTGCCGCCGTCGGCCTGGATTCGGTCGTTGGCGGTCACGCTCTCGTTCGAACTCGCGGTGAAGGTGTGGGTCACCGTCTGAGTCGTCGTCCCTGAGGACCCCTCGGCGGCGTCGGCGAGTTGGACGGTGCCGTCGATGTTGGCCGCCGCGCTCCCCGCGAAGCCGTGGAGACCCACCATCAGCGCCACCGCGACCACGAGGACGGTGCGGCTATCCATGGACGACCTCCTCGGTCAGCACGATGTCACCGATTTGGGAGTCCTCCACGTCCTTCGCCCACGCCGAGAGGCGGTGGGCGACGACCATCGCGACGAGCGCGACCACGAGCGCGAAGCCGACCGCGAGGATTACGCTCGCGACCGCGAGCGAGAACACGGTCGATTGGGCGCGCTCGCTCATCGTTCCGACCGTCTCCGACCGGTCCGACAGGCCGTGTTCGGCCGTGGCCTCCGACGCCGTACCGAGTCGGTCGCTCGCAGTTCTGGCGTCGGCGTAGTGGTCGAACACGGAGACGGTGTGGGTCGTGAGCGCGCCGACCGGCGAGGTGCACGACTCGCCGCAGTCGGCGAAGAACGCGTCTGCGGCCGCCACCGACTCGTTCACGGTCTCCACGTCGCTCTCGTACGTCGATTGGAGGCTCTCGCGCTGGACTACCAGATTCGAGTACTCCTCGACTGCGCCGCCGCGCTGGTAGGCGGTCGCGGCGCTTCCCATCAGTTCGAGCGCGACCCGGGTGTCGTTGGCCGCGAGCGCCTCGTCGTGGAGCGTCTCGCCCTGATTCTGGTAGAAACGGTCGAGCGCGATGGACGTTAGCGCGGCGTACTGGCTCCCGCCCGCCGACCGAAGCTCCTCCAAACGGGCTTCGGTCTCGTTCGCGCGGTCAATGCTCTCGGCGCGCTCGCCCGACTGGCTCAGTTCGTACGCCTCGTCGAAGCTCACCAGCACGTCGTAGACGAGCGCCATTCGGTCGGCCTTCGCGTCGGTGAACTCGCCGACCTGCACGGCCGAGACGGCCTGTGCGCGCACGACTTCGAACTCGCTGTACTCCTCGAACGCCTCCTGTCCTTCGAGCGCCCGGAGCGATTCGAGGTACTCGTCGGCCGTCTCGGGCGACGAGTCTTGGGTCGCCGCGCTGGCGGCGGTCGCGGGAGCGACCGCCGACCAGCAGACGAGGACGACCACGAACACGCATCGGGCGCGCTTGTGTTTTCCTGCCATGTTTTCCTCCCGGTTAGAACACCGTCCGCTCCAGTCTGCTCCGCAGTTCGTCGTGGTCGAACAGTTCGTCCACGCCGTCGAGCAGTCCGATTGCGACGAACGCGACCGCGGCCCCGCGAACCCGGTCATCGCCCCGCTCGGAGTTGACGAACTCTTTGACGCCGTCCCACAGCTCTCGGGCGGGCGCGACCACCGCGAGGTCCGACCGCTCGCGGTCGATTCGGTCGTCCACCGCCCGGAGCCGCTGGAGCACGGTCTGGCGCTGGCTCGTCCGGTCGTCTTCGAGGAGTTCGAACAGCGCGTCGGCGTCGAAGCTCCCCGACCACTCGACCCACTCGTCGGGCATGTCGGCGCACGCCCCGAACAGGTCGGTGTTCCGCTTGGTGGTCATCGCGGTGTGTATCAGTTCGACCGCCTCCTCGGCCGCGTCGAGGAGCGCCGCCACGACCGCGTCGGGGTCGGCGTCCGCGGTGGCGAAGCGATGACCCTGCCGAGACGTGCGCTCGACCGTGTCCACCAGCGCGGTCACGACGCTCCCGTAGTACCGCGGCACCGCCACGTCGCGTCCGCTCGCGGCGGCGAGCGACTCCACGTCCTGTCGAATCGAGGTGATTCGGTCGCGCTCGGCGCGTCCGAGGGTGAACTCGAACGGCGAGTCGAGCGTCTCGCGGGTCCGCCCGCCGTCGCGGACCTCGACCCGCTTCGACTGGGCCGAAAAGGCGTTTCCACCGCCGGAGAACTCCAGTCGGGCCTCGTAGGTGCCGACGAGCAGGTCGTCGAACGTCGCGACTCCCGACTCGTCGGTGGTCGCCCGGTGGGTCCCGCCGAGTTCGGCCACGGCGTCCTCCTCCGGCCGAATCTCGACCGGAAGCCCCGCGACCGGCGTCCCCTCGACGGTCGCGGTCACGTCGAGTCGCCCGGTCAACTGTCGGAGCGTCAGCGAGTCCTCGACCGGCGCGGAACCGCCCAACGAGAGCGTCGCCGCGTCGCTCTCGTACTTCTCGTGGTCGGCCGACACCTCGACTTCGGTCGCCGCGAAGGGAACCGAGAGCCCCACTCTCCCGCGGTCGTCGGTCCGCTCGGTTCGTGAGTCGCCGTTGTCGAGCGTCGCGGTGACGGGGATGTCCGACAGGGGTTCGCCGTCGTCGTCGGTCACCGACACGCGGGCTTTCTTCGGCCCGAACTCGAAGCCGACCTGTTTGTCGCCCCGGACGTTCACGGTCTTCTGTTCGGTGACGCCACCGGTCTCGGCTTCGAGAATCCACGTCCCGCGTTCGAGCGTGAGCGACCCCGCTCCGTCCGAGACGGTGGTCTCCTCGGTGTCCTGATGACCGTTCGTGAAGTTGTTCTTCGCAGTCGCGGTCACTTTCGCATCGAGGTTGGTGCCGGTCCCCGCGTCCTCGACGGTGACGGTGACCGAGGGGTCGGTGGCCGCGGCCGGGGGTGCCGAACTCCCGGTCGTCACCGAGGGAGTTCGGCGCTTTCGAATCAGTGCGATACCCGCGCCAGCGCCCAGTACCACGAGCGTCCCCGCGATGGCTGCCACGCCGAGTAGGCCGCCGGGAACGGCCGCGAACGTCCCGCCGGAATCGCCGTCGGCGTTCGCGGCGTCGCCGCTCTCGCCGGTGGAGGAGTCGGCCGGGGCGTAGCTCAGAGTGCTGTTGTCGGGTTCGGGTCCGTCGATTTCTGCGCGGACGAATCGGTCGCCCGCGAGCATGAGTCGATAGCTTCCGTTCGGATGCAGTCGATAGTCGGTTCCGCTCAGGTCGAGGGTTCCGTTCTCGACCGAGACGGTCGCGTTCACCGCCGCCGACTCCTCGTCCACGACGTGCATCAAGAGCGTCGCGCCGTCGGCCGAAAGCGACTCGTCGCTGAAGTTCACCGCGGTTCCGTTCGACGCCACGGTCGCGGTCATCGTCTCGGTCTCGCCGCCCTCGGGACTGGCGTCCTCGAACAGCGGGTCGCCGCCGTGATACGCCGAGACGCTCAGGGCCCCGGCGCTCGCGAGCGCCTCGTCGGTGACCGCGAGTTCGGTCCCGCTCGCCGTCACCGTCGCCGCGTAGGTCCCGGTCGGGTTCTCGGTGGTCACCACGAGGTCGTAGTCGGTGTCGGCGACCACGAACGGGTTCACGACGACCGTCTCGTTGCCGTCGCGTTCGATTTCGGTCGCACCGGTCACGAGCGACCGGAGATTCACGTCTGTCGAATTTCCGTTCGAGACCTGAATCGTCGCGCTCTGTTCGAGCGGGAGGTCGAGGCGGTCGGGCGCGAGCGACGCCGCGAGAACGTCGGTGCCGTTTCGGTACTCGACGGTCGCATCGACCGGCCCGGTCTCGCCGTCGAGTCGGGCGTCGGCACCGCCGCCGTCGGCGTAGCCGAGCGCCTGCGTGACCGGCAGTTCGAGCGTCGCGCCCGAAAGCTTCGCGGACGCGGACCCGTCGAACGTGAGTAACTGGAGGTTCTCGTGCTCGGTGACGGCGCTTCCGTTCTGCGGTTTCACCGTGACGCTCGCGTTCGAGAGGTCGGTCTGCGGTTCGCTGAGTCGCGCGACGGGCACGCTGTACGTTGCTTCGCCCGCTCCGGCACTCGCGTTTCGGTCCACAGAGCCACCCGCCGCGCTGACGGTGACGTTCCGGTTGTCGCCGTCGAAGTGCTGTGCGCCGAGG
Organism: Halorussus amylolyticus; assembly: GCF_004143485.2. GTDB lineage: Archaea > Halobacteriota > Halobacteria > Halobacteriales > Haladaptataceae > Halorussus > Halorussus amylolyticus. Next base: position 275,732 of record NZ_ML974131.1, read on the forward strand.
GTTATCTCCAGCGTGTCGCCGTTGCGGGTCACGTGGTCGCCGCCGTGGGCGCTCCCGACGCCCGCGACCGCCGCGACCATCGAGCAGACGAGGAGCGCGGCGACGACGACCGCGCCCGCGCGTTCGAGTCGTGAGTGACGCGTGCCTGGCATGGCTACCCCTCGTTGATTTCGATGTACTCGGTCAGATTCTCCTCGATGCGTCCGAGTTCGGTGGCCGAAAGCTGGCCGTTGCCGAGCGAGCGACCCGACTGGAGGCTCTCTTTGTACTCCTCGTACTCCTCCCACGAGTGGTCGAGCAGGGGGTCCAAATCGAACCCGCCGAGCAACAGGAGCACGTCGACGTCGGTACCTCGCTCTTGTTTCGGGGTCAGACTCGTCATGCCCGACGCGCCGAGCAGGCCGTGCTTGCGCTTCCAGTCGTTGAACGCGTTCTGCACGTCCGGTTCGGTGATGTCGCCGTTCTGTATCATCGACTCGGGCGCGCGAACGACCGCGTACGTGACCCGGGAGGTGCCCACGTCCATCGGGACGAACGCGTTCTCGGCGGCCTTGTCGAACATGTACTCCATCTCGAACAGGTCGCCGTTGAGGTCGGTCGCGACCGCGGGCGTGAAGTGGTACGCGCCGATTTGCGAGGGAACCGTCACGTAGTCTTGCACGTCGATGACCCCGCGCGTCTCGCGGCCCGCACCTATCATCAGGTCGATGGCCGAGATTATCTGGTCGTTGACCTCGCTGTAGTCGGTGCCCGTGGTCTCGTCGTCGCTCAGGTGAGAGTTCGCCGCCAGCAACACCATGTCGGCGTTCTGGCTCCCGTCCGACGACCGGAGGAGTCGCGAGAGACCGCACACCGCGTTGAACTGGCGCTGGGGTGCCTCGTAGTAGTACGGCCACACCGCGAGCGCGGTGTGGATGGTGCTGTCCATCCACCCCTCGTGGGCGTCGGAGTCGAGACCGCTCTTGAACTGGTCGATGATGTACGGTATCGACCCGTTTCCGGTCCCGCCGCCGAGAGTCGCCGTGTGGAGGAACGCGTCGGTCGCGGTCCCGACTTGGCTCATGCTCCCCACGATTCGGTCCAGGTCCTCGCGGGCGGCCTCCTGACCCATCACGAAAAAGTTCCCCGCGCCCTGCTGGGAGCCGAATTCGAGCGCGTGGTTGGCCCACGGGTCCTCGCCGTCGTCGAGATGGGTCTCCATCCGACTGATGGTGTTTCTGATGTCCGCGCGATTCGTGTTCATTACGAGGATGCGGTCGTCGATACCGGGGTTGTCCGACCGGGTGAAAAACTGCGAAGCGATTCGCCCGCCACCCTCGCCGGACGCGATGACCGTCCACCGCGTGTATGTATCTGCCTTCTGTGACATGTTACTCATCCTTCCTGATACCGCTCGGCGTCAGTTCGACCGACTCGGCCTTTGCGCCGTCCGCGACCGTCTCCCGAATCACGTCGTCGGGAAGCGGTGCCGAGAGGAATCGGTCGCGCAGGTCGTCGAACGACATCGACTCGCCCGCGTCGAGGTTGTGCTCGACGACCATCTCCACCTCCTGATTCGACTGGACGCGGTCGTACGCGACCACGCCCTCGTCGGTCATGGTGACCGACAGGTCCTCCTGCTCGGCCCACAGCGCGAGCAGACACGGCACGTAGTCGTCCGTGATGGGGTAGGACATCGACGTCGAGAGGTAGCCTTCGTCGTCGTACTGTTCGTTCAAATCGTCGGTGAGTTCGGGCAGGTACTCGCGGATGTCGCTCTCGACGCCCGCACACACCTGCTCGCGCAGGCCGACTTCCTCCATCGTGAGTTCGACTTCCGCGTCGTCCTCGACGGTCACGCTCTCCTCGGGAGTCCGGTAATCGTCGGGACCCGGCACCGCCCGAACCGTGTACTCGCCGTACGGCACGTCTTCGAAGGTGACCTCCTCGGCGAGATGGGTCTCGCGGCGCTCGCTGTCGGCGTGGCCGGTGCCGTCGATTTCGACGGTCACGCCGCGCTTGGGACCGCCCTGGTCGAACTGCGCGAACACCGTCACGTCGTACATCTCGCCGTCGCCCGCTGACGACAGCGTCGGCCCGGCGGGGTCGTAGGTCACGTCCGGGTTGTTGCGGGCGTAGAGGTCCATGAACCGCCCGACCTGTTTGACCGGGAGGTCGTCACCCGAAACCTCGGCGTCGGTCCGGAGTTCCTCGTCGATGACCGCCTCGATGTCTGCGTACGACTCGGCGACGGACGCCTTCTCGCTCACCTGGTCGAGCGCGCTCGACAGGTCGCCGACCGCGCCGGTCCACGTCATTCGGAAGTCGTCGAGCGAGTCGGTCCGTCGAAGGTCGGCCACGTAATCCTGGGTCGCGGCCGACGGTCGCTGGTAGTAGTCGGCCGGAACGTCGGCGTCCGCGAGCGTCGAGAGGTCGGCTTCGAGGTCGGCGGCCATCTCCTCGACCATCGCGGTCGCGGTCTCCCGGAGGTCGTCCTGGTGTTTCCGGAGGTCGCTCACGTCGAGCGCCGAGTCGAGCGACGCCATCGCGGCGTCGATGTCTCGGACCCGCTCGACGTGGTGAGCGTCCACGTAGTCATCGACCACCGACGACTCGACGGTTTCGAGCAGATTCTCGACCGATTCGCGGTCGGCCTCGAACCGCCCCGAGAGTTCGCCTTCGAGCGCGGCCTGCGCGTCGAGCACCGAATCGACCGCGCCCGCGTGGTCGTCGGCCGACGCGCGGGAGTCTGCGTCCGCGAGCAGGTCGCGGACGCGGTTCTCGTCCACCGGGCCGTCCACGTCCGCGAGCAGGCGCTCGACTTCCTCGCTCGCGCGCTCGACAGTCCGGGTGGCCTGTTCGCGGTGGGACGCCAGCACGTCTTCGAATGCGCCGATGTCGTCGGCGTCGTCGGCGGCCTGCTGACCCTCCCACGTGCCGACCGTCGCGAGGTCGGCACCCTCCAGTCTGAGGAGCGTCTCGTCGAGTCTCTGAAGCTCGTCCCGGACGAACAACTCGAACGACGACGCGAGCGTCTCGCCGAGGTCGTCGATGTCCGAGCGAATCTGTTCCAGTCCCTGAATGTCGGCCGAACTGAACCGCTTCATCGAGTACGACCCCGACTCGGCGTCGAAGCTGACGCCGTGTTCTTCGAGGTCGTTCGCGACGTGTTCGACCGACGACTCCACGCCCGAAGCGTCCCACGCCGGGTACCGACCGCGAAGGTCGTCGAACTCCGCGTGGAAGTCCCGGAGCGCGGTCGCGGTGTCGGTCGCCTGCTGTTTGGCGTAGTCCGACTGGGACGTTCCCGGCTTGGAGACGACGCCGCGCACGTAGACGCCGACGCCGACCACGAGCAGGGCCGGAATCCCGATTGCGATGAAGCCGACGCCGAGTCGGGAGCTCGTAAACAGGAACAGGCCGATTCCGACCACTGCCGCCACGAGGACGATACCGCCGATACCGAGTGCCGCTTTGAGTTCGCGTTTCATAGTAACCCTCCGAGTGCCGTGAGTCCGCCGAGCGCGAATAGCGCCGCCGCCGTGACGAGGAGCGCGACGAGCGCGAGGCCGCCCGCTCGCGCGAGCACGCGCGGCCCGTAGGTCACGCTCGAGTTGACTTGCCGGTCGTATCTGATGTCTTCGAGTTTGCTCGCGGTCAGCTTCCACCCCGGAATCCCGCCGACCACGAGACCGACGACCGCCGCGCCGACCAGATTGAGGAGAACGGTCGACCGCGCGTCGCTTTCGGCCGCTTCGAGTCGCGTCAGGTAGTTCTGTTTCGCCGCACGCGCGTCGGCGTCCGCGGCCCGCTTGCGGTCGTTCGTGGCCTCCAACGCCAGTATCGCGTTCGAACCGCCGCTCGAGTTCCACGCAGTTTCGTACAGGTGGTTTTCGAGTTCGTTCGTGTGATTCGCGACCGACTGGCTGCTCTCGTTGAGCGGGTCCAACAGCTCCTCGGTCGAGTTCTCCGGGTCGTCGGAAGCCGCCGAAACATCCGTGTCGTTCAGTCGCTCGGTCGCGTTGGAGTAGTCTGCCAGCGCGTCGAGGTACTCGGTTTCGCTCTCGGCGTACGCCGACGCGGCGTCCGCACTTCCGAAGGCTATCGAACTGTCCGCGAGTTCGGACTCGACCGTCGGCGGCTGCTGGACGCGAATCGAGACGCCGTCGAGGTCGTCTTTGTCCTCCACGAGGCTCGGCACGTCGGTCTCGGACTCGTCGCCGGTCACACGAACCGTCACGTCTGACTGGCTCCGGTCGAGTGTTTCGAGTCCGGGCGAATCGGCGAGCGACCACTCCGACCCTTGGGTGTTCGCGAGTTCGCCGTTCTTGCAGAGCGCGACCTTCAGCGTGGTTCCGGCGTACAGCGTCGTGGTGTCGTTCAGCACCTGCCCGTCACTCGGGGTGTCAGCCCCCGGGAGGACGCCGATTAGCACCTCGCCCCCGCCGGCCTCCGAACAGGCCGTTTCCACGTCCGGGTAGTCGGCCGCGACCGCAGGCTGTGCGACGAGCAACACCGCGAGAAACGCCACGAAAATTCGCCGCCTCACTACGCGTCACCTCGCTTCAGGTACGCGCCAGCCCCACCAGCCACCAGTCCGACCGCGAGGCCGACCCCGAGTCCCGCGACCCGCGGCGTCCAGATGTCGTTCGCGAGCGTGACAGCGGCGTACGTCGCGTCCGCCTGCTGGTGTATCTGTGCGGACAGCGCCGAAGTGGTCGTCCCGCCGTCGGCTCCGGTCACGGCCGACTGGAGAGCGACCGCGAGCGCGAAGACGACCGCGAGACCCACGACAGAGCGTTCGCGTCTCATATCGGATTCTGTGCCTCGTACTGGTCGGCTTGGTCTTCTATCTCCGCGATTCGGTCGATTTGGTCGCGCTCGTACGTGAACAGCGACGTGAACGACGCGAGGTTCCGGCGGGTCAGCGCCACGCCGAGGTTGACCTCCGAGCACTGCGATTCGAGGAACCGCCGGATGGTCGAGGTCTCGATGCGCTTGCCCTCGTTCGAGATGTGTTCGACGGGTGCTCGGATGAGACCAATTGCCTTCTGGGCCTCGCTCGGCGAGACGCCCGAGAGCGTCTGCTTGCTCGCCGCGAGTCGCGAGAGCGCGCTGCTATCGACCTCGCGGTCGCCGACGAACGGGACGAGATAGCCGACCAGCGACTTGGTCATCGTGACCGACCGCCCGATGGTCGCGTACCCCGGCCGGGAGTTCGTGCCCCGGGTGTCGAACGACAGCGACGTCACCACGTCCTGGAGGTCCACGACCGGCGGGTCCACCTCGTCGTACTCGCTCGGGTCGATTCGTTCGAGCGTCGAACCCGAGATGAGGTCCACGAGACCAGACGCCACGTACTCGTTGTACTCCGAAAATCGGCCCTCGGCGGCGTTCTCGTAGGCGAGTCGCTGATTGTCCACGAGGACGATGCCATCGACCGACTCCTCCAGTCGGTCGAGACCGTAGATGGTGTTCCACGCCTGTCGGCCCGCGCTTATCTGCTCGTCGTCGTCCTCGGCGACCGGTCCGTCCGTGTTCGGAAGCACGCCGACTCCGATGATTTGTGCCACGCCGTCGGTGTACTCCTTGATGGCGTCGGCGACGTGGGGCGCGATACCGCACCCGGTTCCGCCGCCGAGTCCGAGACAGACGAACGCGAACGGGATGTCGCCCGGCGTTCCGTCGGGCTCGTCGAAGTGAGCCGCCAGCGTCTCTACGAGTTCCCCGCGGTGGTCCTCCATCACGGAGTCGGCCTCCACCGGATTCCGACCGAACCCACCTGTGACCTGTTCCTCGAACCCCGGCGTGCCCCGTTCGACCAATCCGTGTCGCTCGGCGATGCCGTACTGACTCTCCTCGTCGATATTTGATAAATTTCTGAGGTCTCGAATGGTCGAATTGAACACGAGGGGAGATGCAGGTGTAGAGACGCGTCGGTGCCCGAACACGTCGTCTACGATTGCGCTCCCTGCTTGCCCTGTGCCAGCAAATACGTATACCATGTCGGTACGTCGGTACTTTATCTACAAAGCTCGTACATATATCTGGCGAAAATCAAAACTTAGATATATGATGTATATCTTACGGGTGGGCTATCCACGGAGCCGTCTCAGCATGACGCTGTATTCGTTTCGCTCGTAGAGCTGTGTCACGTGGTCGAGGGTTTCGTCCGCGGCCGCACAGAGTCCGGCGGCGCGCGCGTCGTCGCCGGTCGCGGCCGCGCGCTCGGCCTCGTCCGCGAGCGCGTCCACCAGCGAGAGGAAGTGGAGCGGGATGCTGTGGTTGTGGTCGCGGCGACCCTCGACGTACCTGTCTTCGAGGTCCTCGCGGCGCTCGGCGACTCGCGCGAGCGGCACGTCCGCGCTCTCGCTCGAACCTCCGCTGGCCGCGCCCGTCCCGCCGAGTTCCGAGAGCAACGTCCGGTCGTAAAATCGGAGTTCGTTCCGAATCGCGTAGGGGATGACCCGATTCGACTCGTCGGCGCGGTCGAGCATCCCTCGAAGGTCGCCGACGCGCACGGCGAGCGCGTCGGCGACCGGCCCCGATTAGTCGTCGAGTCGGTCCGCCACGGCGTCGGCGAGGCTTCGAACCGAATCGCGGTCGAGGTCCGAGACGATGCTGTGGGTCGTGGTCGCGGCGTCCAACTGCTCGGCCGCGGTGTCGAGCGCGGCCTCCACGTCGCCCAGTTTCGGCGACGCGAGTCGGTCGAGGAGACGCTTCGCAATCGCGCTCTCGGGGTTTCGAGACCGCCGAACCTCGGCCGCGGCCGCGGGGACGCGGCCGCTCCCGCCCGCACCGAATCCGAGTTCGTCGCGGTTCACCGCGTCGGCGACGACGCCCAACCGCTCGGCGACCGGCCGACCGCTGTTCGGGCCGACGTCGAGGTCTGTCGCTTCGGTCGCGCTCTCGGTCAGCGTGTCGGTGGCGTCGGCGATTCGTTCGTACTCAGTCTCGCGGTTCTCGGCGGTCGCGTGGCTCTCCTCGGCCTTCGCGGCCAGCCGCCGGACCCCCGCCGTGACCGCGTTGTCGGGGTGGTCGAGCCGATTTCGGACCCGTCGGGCCTCGCTCGGCGCGAACTCGTCGCCCTCGGACACGTCGCCCAGTGCGCGTTCGAGTTCGCGTTGCGTGTCGAGCGCGCCGACCGCGCGTTCGAGCAGGTCGGTCAGTTCGCCGCGGTCCGCACGGGCCGGTGCCGCGGTCGCGTCGAGCAACCGACGGGCCGCGGGAGAAGACGGCGACGCGTCACTTTTGACGGCGGCGGCCGCGCTCGCAACCGTCCCACCGGTCTCACCCTCCGACCCCGCCGTTGCCGCCGGGCCGACCGAGAGCCGGTCGCGCTCGACCGCCCGCGACAGCGCCTCGGCCTTCTCGACGCTCGACGCGTCGGCGGCCGGGGGGTTCGAAACGTGGCGGTCGAGGTCGGCGTCGGCTATCAGCGTGTCTATCGCTCTGTCGAGCGCGTCGAGCTTTCGCTCGACCGCGTCGGGGTCCTCTCGGGCGTCGAGTCGCCGTGCGATTCGACTCAGACCGCCGTCGTCGTTCGAGTCGCGCCCGAACAGACCGAGGACGCCGACGCCGACCAGCGATGCCGCGGCCGCACCGAGTGGGACGAGCACCTCCATGATTAGGCCATGTTCTCCCGACCGAGACACGAGAACAGCGGGTCCACGAGGTGCCAGATGTCCCGGAGGCTCTCGGCCTGTCTGCTGTTGCCCTCCTCTTTGAGTTTCTTTGCGTGTTCGTACATCGCTTCGAGCGACGGCATCCGGGGGTTCCAGAGCGTGCCCCAGAGGTAGACGTCGTCGAGGTACGGGATGACCATCTGGCTGATGTGGATGTCGATGGACTCCGCACCGCTCACGTCTCCCACGTCGAGCATCTCCTCGCCGCCGATTATCTCACGGAGCGTGTTGTCGTTGACGTACGGCGAGATGCTCTCCATCTTCTCCTCGGGACCGTAGATGAGGAAGGTGCCGCCCCACGCGGTCGTGGGGTCGAAGTCCGAGAGCTTGTTGTGGAACAGCGCGTTCCGCACCAGAATTTCGAGGCCCGACTTGTCGAGCGAGGCGTCCCGCGACCGGCCCAACACGGGCGCGAGGATGACCGCGGGGGTGTACTCGCGGTCGAGGTCGAGCGGGTACTTGTCCTCGACGGGCCGGAAGCTGTCGGACACGTCGAACACCTCGCCCTGAATCGACATGGTCGCGTCTTGGTCGATAATCTGGGGCGTCGAGGACATGGTGAACGCCTCCAGGAACGCGACCAGCGGCTTGTTGAGTTCGGTGTACTGGGGTGGATTGTACCGCTCGATGCCGTCGATGCGTGGCTTTACGTCGCCCTGCACGTCCTGCAGTCGCTCGTTGTTGAACGGGATGATGGCGTCGGCGGTCTGGGACATCCGGGCGAGTCCGACCGCGCCGTTGGTCCGCGCCCGGCCGCCGAACTTGTCCTCCGCGGAGGGGATGACGACCGAACTCAGAATCGCCTTGTCGATGACGTAGTCGTCGGACAGCACCTCCTCGCGGACGTGTTCGGCGAGCGCGGGCGTCGAACCGCACCCGGTGCCCTTCGTGACGCTGTGGACGAACATGATTGCCTGGGCGTCCCGGATGTGCTGGGGGTCCATGTCCCACCGTTCGCGGAACGGATTGCCGTCCTCGAAGTCCGCCCGGACCACCTTCTCGCCGTTGTCCCACCGCCGCCCCATCCCGGAGTAGTCGTGCTTGCCGAACCCGATGATGGCGTTCGGAAGCAGGTCGTTTCTGCTGTACTCCTTGAGTTCCTGGGCGTAGTAGGTCTGCTCCAACTCGGCGATGTTGGTGTTGAGCATGCCGTAGCCCGCGAGACCGCCCCGCCACACCAGCGACCGGTCCTCGTTGTTGCGCTCCAGCGTCGATTTCCGGAGCAAGATGGCGTCCATGATGTTGTTACCCGCGCCGCCGACGCCTATCATGTACCACTTCTTTCCGTAGGTGTCGTCGAGCAGGTCGTCGCTCACCGAGCTATCGAAGCCTCCGTCGTCGAGGGGTCCGAGTTCCGACCCGGACTCCGCCTCGGAGTCTGCGTCGGTCTCGTCGTCGGTTTCGACCGGTGCGCCGTTCTCGAACAGGCGTTCGTACCGGTCGCTGTACACCGCGCGAATCGAAGTCTCGTCGGTCGCGTGGGATTCGAGCAGGTGGTCGTCGAGGCTGTTCTCCGGCCATTCGGCCTTCGTCTGGTAGCAGATTCTGCACTTTGTCATTGTTGTGTATTCTGTGTCGAGCGGTCGGTGCTCCCGTCCCGTTCTACTGCATCCGCGCTTCGCGCTATCCGTACTGCTCCCGGTATCGCTCGTGAAGCGCGTCCGCCGCGGCCTCGACGGACGTCCCTTCCTTGGGAACGAGTTCGATGAATCCGGGCGGCGCGTTCTCCTGCACGTCGAGCGTTTCGAGCACGTCGGTCTGGCGCTGCCCGAACCGGCGTATCTGTGTCAGCACTGCGGGCGTGGCGACGCTCTCGGGCAGTTCGCCGGTCTGGATTTCGGCGTGGTCGCCGTCGGTCGCCCGCCCGGCGGTTTTCAGCTCGCGGAACACGAACAGCACCGAGTCGATTACCTCCTCGGGTCGGGCCCGCTCGACCTGCCCGTCGGACTCGGTTCGGACGTCGGCTTCGCCCCGTTCGTGAGCGGCGACTTCTCCGCCGACTCCGGATTCGGAACCGCCCTCGGATTCGTCACCGGGTTCCGTCTCGCCCGCCCGCTCCCGGTACGTGAGTTCGAGCGCGCCGTCGGCGACCCGAAACTCGACGCCGTACTCGCGCTCGAACGCCGGGCGAAGCCGCTCGATAGCCGTCGGGTCCACGCTCGCGGGAAGCGAGACGCGCTCGCCGCGGTGGTCGATGGTGCCGACGACGCTCCAGAGGAACTCCACGAGCGTCACGGCCTCGCTCGCGTCTTCGGCGGCCTCCTCGGCCGCACGCTCGGCCTCGTCGAACCGACAGTCGTGAAGCGCGTCCCGTCCCGAATCCAGTCGCTCGCGGACTCCCCGCACGCTCGGGAGGTCGCCGTCGCGGCCCTCGACCACTAACTCCGAGAGTCGGTCGGCGACACGGCCCTCGAATCGGTCGCACTTGGTCTCGACCGTCTCGATATCGGACCCGGCCGCGTCGGCACGCTCGGCGAACGAGGATTCGTACTGGCCGACGTAAGCCTCGATGCGCCCGACGTGGTCGTCCACCTCGCCGACCGCCTGCGCGACGGTTTCGAGGTCGGCACCCTCGTCGAGACGCGAGAGAAACGCTTCGTCGATTCGGCCGACGTGGACCGCCGTGTCGAACGCTTGAATCTCTACGTCTCGGAACCGACTCGGGAGGTTCACGAGTTCGTACGACCGGTCGTACCGCGACCAGCACTGGACCGTACCGTAGGTGGTTCTGACGCCGGACGCGACCCGCTCGCGGAGGTCGTCCTCGATGCGACCGACTTCCGTCTCGGGGTCGAGACTCTCGACGCGACTCGCGAGCGACGACGCCTCGGCCCGGAGTTGGTCGGCCGACCCGCGGCCGGCGGCCGCCACGTCGGATTCGAGACCGTCGCACCGCTCTCGGAACTCTCGCCGACGTTCTCGGGCACGCTCGACCCCGTTCGGCGCGATATCGGCGAGCGCGTCGAGGTCACCGATTCGTCGGCGATACGCCTCCTCGAACGCCTCTCGCTTCCGGTCGAGGTCCGACGCGACCGCGGCGAGTTCGGCCGACTTCTCCTCGACTACCTTCTCGTCCCAGTCGTGACCGAGCGCCGACCCGACCGCCGCGCCCGACGCGACGACCGGAACTGCGAAGAACCCGAGGACCTGCACGAGCGGTACGTCAGACCCGAACATCGGGAAGTAAACGCCGAAGAACAGCGCGAAGAACAGCACAGAGACGAGTCCCGCGGCCGCGAACGTCACGTCGCGGTTGTGCCGCCCGAACTGCGCTACGCCCTGTGCGGCCCACGCGCCCGCGATGAGTACGAACAGTCCGGACACCAGCCCCGGACTCTGCCACATGAGAATCGCGGCGGCGTCGAACACCGCGACCGAGCGAATCGCGTCCTGCACGCCGCTAAGACCCGCCGAGCCCAGTGTCGTCTCAGCGACCGCCAACGTCGTCTGGACGAACGTCGCCAGTATTGGTACCCCTGCGAGCCCCCATGCCGCGAGGGGTAACTGCGTGTCACGACCTGTAGCCATCACCTACATCTCTCTCAGTGGGGTTTCAAAACGTTTGCCCTTGGTGGTATGTCCGGATTCGAGAGAGTATCGGCCGTCGTTCACTTCACGCCCGACCGGAGCAGACCGCGACCGCGGTCTGCTCCGGTCACGATTCCAGATACCGCTTCATTCGGTCGAATCCCGCGACGAACGCCCGGTGGACCTCGACCAGAATCACGACGCTCACCACGATGGTCGCGGCCTGTCGCGGCGTCGATAATAATCCGAGCGAGACGATGAGCGTCGTCGCACACGCCGGGGCGTGATTCGTGTCGGTCGCTATCATTCCCCAACTCGTAACCGCGATGGAGACGACGCCGCTCGCGGCGAGTCGAAGGCCGTCGGACGACAGGCCAGCGGGCGTGCTCGTGAGCGACACGCCATCGGCGATAAGCGTGTACGCGAGCAGCCCCGCTACCGCGCCGATGAAGTGACTCCCGACGATTCGATACGTCGAGGTGCGCTCGCCCCGCCGGTCGAACGCGAGGATGAACGCCGACGGCCCGAGGCTCGGGAAGATGAACGGCTGGCCGGTCAGCCACGCGACGAGACCGAGAACCGTGAACAGCACGCTCGCGTAGAGGCTCGTGCCGATGCGGCGTCTGTTCATGTCCACGCGTCTGTGGAACGCGGTTATAACGGTGGTCGATTTCGGTTTCGCAGTCGCTGTCGCCAGCGTTTGCTCGTCGCGATGCTCCTCGCTCACGAGTTGGCGTCAGCAGAAAGCGCCCGAGGCGGGATTTGAACCCGCGTCACAACCGTGACAGGGTTGTATGATGGGCCACTACACCACCCGGGCTTTCGTAGTGCACTCGTTCATTTCGGCGGCCCGTATTAAGGCGTGCCGATTTGCTCCGCTATTGGGGTGTGATACCTCGACACACTTTCCGGCCTCAGGTTATGGAATTCGCCCTCGAAATTCGTATTCCTCAGCCCAATTGATAGACGGGTGGTCAATCTCGCCCTCGAAGCGAAGTTCCATCTTCTGTCCGGTCGCTTCCTCGATGTCGACCCAGTAAATGCGCTCGTTTTTCGGGTACCGGACGATGAACGCGTCGATATCCCCATCGTACGTATTTTCGTGATACTTCCCATCTCTCGTGGTCTGAGAGTGTGTGTTGAAACGCATCGTGTCTGGTTTGTTTGTCCAGGCGGTTTTACATTGGATGCGTTGTAGACCCTCTCCGCAGTCTACGACGAGATCATATTTGTCGTTATCTCCGAACGGTACCGAAACGCTGTATCCGTTCGAAATCAGCTCGTGGATGACCTTCGCCTCCGTCTCGTCGCCTTTGTCCTTCGTATTTACTGCACCTTTGACCATGCTTCAGTTTTCATTCTCTTCAAACATAAGTTTAGGCTATTTTGACTACAAGGTGATGTCGAGTCGTTTCTCTCCGCTTCGTGGAGACCCTCGATGACGGACTCTCTAAGTGGTGACAGAATAACGTCTCGCTGGCGAATTGGAATCAGGAAAGCGCCCGAGGCGGGATTTGAACCGGACGAAGACGGTCCGGGCATGCGGCCTCACTTTGTTCGGCCGTTCCGGGCGTGCGACTTCTAGGGTTCAAATCCCTTCGAAGTTGCTTCGCTGACGCCAGCGTTCGCTTGTCGCGGTGCTCCTCGCTCACGAGTTGGCGTCAACAGAAAGCGCCCGAGGCGGGATTTGAACCCGCGTCACAACCGTGACAGGGTTGTATGATGGGCCACTACACCACCCGGGCTTTCGAACGCATCTTCTGCTTGTGCCCTATCGAACTTAAGACTTCCCAAACGGAGTCGGCGTGGCGTGCAGTCACGTGGATTCGAGTCGCATCGAGCGAGGGCCCGCCCGAGCGGACGTGTCCCGCCGCCCCAAACGATTTATACTTCCGTCGAGTGAACGTGACTAACGGACACCTCGTCGCGGTCGGGATTCCCCGACACGGCGGGGTCGAATAGCTCGTGGTGCGCTCGACTTAGCAAGTCTTAAATCACCCTCGCGTGTAATACCCTGTAGTATCTCGTGACAGCCATTTCTCCATTCGCCCAGAGAACCCACCGCCACACATGGTAGACGTAAGCCAACACAACCTAGTCCCGGACCACAGCGTCGTCGATGACGAGGAGTTAGACGGCCTGTTGGAGGAGTACAACATCCAATCAACCGACTTACCCAAAATAAAACGCACCGACCCGGCGCTCCCCGACGACGCCGAGGTCGGCGACGTAATCAAAATCGTGCGCGACTCCCGAACGACAGACATCGCGACCGTATACCGACTCGTCGTAGAATAATGAATAGGGAAAACCGACGCACAATCTCGAAGGAGTACTTTTCGAAGGAACGACTCGCAGAACACCACTACCGCTCGTTCAACGCGTTCCTCCTCCGGGGGATGCAACAGGTCGTCGACGAGAAGGAGACAATCGAGACCGACATCGGCGACAAGGAGGACGAAGAGCCGGTCCACGTCGAACTCAGCGACGTTCGTGTGGTGACTCCGCGCGTGCGCGAAGCCGACGGGAGCGAGGAGTTGCTCTACCCTCAGGAGGCCCGCCTGCGGAACATCACCTACTCCGCGCCCGTGTTCATGGAGATGTCCATCGTGAAGGGCGAGGGCGAGGACGAGCGAGTGGTCGATTCGACCGAGACCAAGGTGGGCCGGATGCCCATCATGGTCGGCTCCGAGAAGTGTAACATCGCGGGCTTCTCGGACGACGAACTCGTGGACATCGGCGAGGACCCCGCCGACCCCGGCGGCTACTTCATCGTCAACGGCTCCGAGCGCGTGCTGATGACGAGCGAGGACCTCGCGCCGAACAAGATTCTCGCGGAGTACGACACCAAGTACGGCGACGAGATTCAGGTCGCCAAGACGTTCAGCCAGCGCCGGGGCTATCGCGCCCTCGTGCTGGTCGAGCGCACCCGCGACGGCCTGCTCGAAGTGTCGTTCCCCTCGGTTTCGGGGAGCGTCAACTTCGTCACGCTCGTCCGGGCGCTCGGACTCGAATCCGACGAGGAAATCGTCCACCGCGTCTCGGACGACCCCGAAATCGTGAAGTTCATGCTCGAAAATCTGGAGGCCGCCGAGGTCCAGACCGAGGAGGAGGCAATCGAGTCGCTCGGCAAGCGAGTCGCCTCCGGGCAGGGCAAGAACTACCAGCTCAAGCGCGCGAACTACGTCATCGACCGCTACCTCCTGCCGCACCTCCACGAGGAGGGCGTCGAGGAGGAGGACGTGCGCATCAACAAGGCGTACTACCTCTGCCGGATGGCCGAGGCGTGCTTCGAGTTGGCGCTTCAGCGCCGCGAACCCGACGACAAGGACCACTACGCGAACAAGCGGCTGAAGGTGTCGGGCGACCTGATGAAGGACCTGTTCCGGACGGCGCTCAACAAGCTGGCACGCGACGTGAAGTACCAGCTCGAACGCGCGAACATGCGCAACCGTCAGCTCTCGGTCAACACCGTGGTCCGGTCGGACGTGCTGACCGAGCGGCTCGAACACCCGATTGCGACCGGGAACTGGGTCGGCGGCCGGTCGGGCGTCTCTCAGCTCGTGGACCGGACCGACTTCATGGGGGTTCTGTCACACCTCCGGCGGCTCCGGTCGCCGCTGAGTCGGTCTCAGCCCCACTTCGAGGCGCGGGACCTCCACGCGACCCAGTGGGGTCGCATCTGTCCCTCCGAGACGCCGGAGGGGCCGAACTGTGGGCTGGTGAAGAACTTCGCCCAAGCGATGGAACTGTCGCAGAACGTCGAGGACGAACAGGGACTCAAACGAGAACTGGCGTCGATGGGTGTCGAAGGCATCCCCGGAATCGAGGGCGTCGAACCAACCGCAAGCGCGGACGACTAACATGAGTCAGGGACGAGAAGCCAAAGTGTACGTCAACGGTAGTTTGGTCGGGACGCATCCCGACCCCGAACAGCTCGCAGAACAAGTGCGCCACGCTCGCCGACGCGGCGACGTGTCCGACATGGTCAACGTGTCCATCAAGGAGCGCACCCGCGAAGTCATCATCAACGCCGACGCGGGCCGCGCGCGCCGCCCGCTCCTCGTCATCGAGAACGGCGAGGCGCTCATCACCGACGAGGAGATTAAGGCGGTCGAGAACGGCGACCTCGACTTCGAGGACCTCGTCGAGCGCGGCAAGGTCGAGTTCATCGACGCCGAGGAGGAAGAGGACATCTACGTCGCGGTGGACCGCGAGGACCTCAACGAGGACCACACCCACCTCGAAGTCGACCCGCAGCTCATCTTCGGCATCGGCGCGGGGATGATTCCGTACCCCGAGCACAACGCGTCGCCCCGGATTACGATGGGGTCGGGGATGATTAAGCAGTCGCTCGGGCTTCCCGCGGCGAACTACCGCATCCGGCCCGACACACGCCAGCACCTGCTCCACTACCCGCAGCTCTCGATGGTCAAGACCCAGACCACCGAGCAAATCGGGTACGACGACCGCCCCGCCGCCCAGAACTTCACGGTCGCCGTGATGAGCTACGAGGGGTTCAACATCGAGGACGCGCTCGTCATGAACGGCGGCTCGGTGGACCGCGCGCTGGCTCGCTCGCACTTCTTCCGGACCTACGAGGGCGAAGAACGCAGATACCCCGGCGGACAGGAGGACCGCTTCGAGATTCCGGACGACGACGTGCGCGGCGCGCGCGGTGAAGACGCGTACACCCACCTCGACGAGGACGGACTGGTCAACCCCGAGACCCGAGTGGACGAGAACAGCGTCCTGCTCGGCAAGACCAGCCCGCCCCGGTTCCTCGAAGAGCCCGACGACATGGGCGGTCTCTCGCCGCAGAAGCGCCGAGAGACCTCCGTGACGATGCGGTCGGGCGAGTCCGGCGTCGTGGACACAGTGACCCTGATGGAGGGCGAGGACGGCTCGAAGCTCTCGAAGGTGTCGGTGCGCGACGAGCGCATCCCGGAACTCGGCGACAAGTTCGCGTCCCGGCACGGACAGAAGGGCGTCGTCGGCCACATCGCGCCCCAGGAGGACATGCCGTTCACCGAGGAGGGCGTCGTGCCCGACCTCGTCATCAACCCTCACGCGCTCCCGTCCCGGATGACGGTCGGCCACGTGCTGGAGATGATTGGCGGAAAGGTCGGCGCGCTCGAAGGCCGACGCGTGGACGGAACCGCGTTCACGGGCGAAGACGAAGAGGAGCTTCGGTCGGCGCTCGAAGAGAAGGGCTTCAAGTCGTCGGGCAAGGAGATTATGTACTCCGGCGTCACCGGCGAGAAAATCGAGGCCGAAATCTTCATCGGGACCATCTTCTACCAGAAGCTCTACCACATGGTCTCGAACAAGCTCCACGCCCGCTCGCGCGGGCCGGTGCAGGTGCTCACGCGCCAGCCCACCGAGGGTCGCGCCCGCGAAGGCGGCCTGCGTGTCGGGGAGATGGAGCGCGACGTGCTCATCGGGCACGGTGCCGCTCTGACCCTCAAGGAGCGACTGCTGGACGAATCTGACCGCGAGTGGATTTACGTCTGTGCGAACTGCGGCATGAGTGCGGTCGAGAACGTCGAGCAGAACCGCGTCTACTGCCCGAACTGCGACGAGGAGACCGACATCCACGAAATCGAGATGAGCTACGCGTTCAAGCTCCTGCTCGACGAGATGAAGGCGCTCGGCATCGCCCCGCGACTCGAACTGGAGGACGCAGTCTAAACCATGGCTACAGGACAAACACCCAAGGAAATCGGCGAGATTAGCTTCGGGCTGATGGACCCCGAAGAGTACCGAGAGATGTCGGCCACGAAGATAATCACTGCCGACACCTACGACGACGACGGCTTCCCCATCGACATGGGGCTGATGGACCCGCGACTCGGCGTCATCGACCCCGGACTGGAGTGCAAGACGTGCGGGAAGCACTCGGGGTCGTGCAACGGCCACTTCGGCCACATCGAACTCGCCGCGCCCGTCATCCACGTCGGGTTCACGAAGCTCATCCGCCGCCTGCTTCGGGGCACCTGTCGGAACTGCTCGCGCCTCCTGCTGACCGAGGAGGAAAAAGAGCAGTACGCCTCGAAGCTCACCCGGACCAAACAGCTCGGCAACGACGTCAACGACGTCACGAAGGCCGCCATCCGGGAGGCCCGCAAGAAGGACCGGTGTCCGTACTGCGGCGAGGTCCAGTACGACATCAACCACGAGAAGCCCACCACCTACTACGAGGTCCAGCAGGTCCTC
Organism: Halorussus amylolyticus; assembly: GCF_004143485.2. Lineage (GTDB taxonomy): Archaea > Halobacteriota > Halobacteria > Halobacteriales > Haladaptataceae > Halorussus > Halorussus amylolyticus. The sequence continues at coordinate 293,140 of NZ_ML974131.1, forward strand.
ACTAGCGAGTACTCCGAGCAGATTGCCGCCGCGATGCAGGGCAAAAGTCCCGACGGGGACGACGACGAGGAGAACGGACGCGAGCCAATCGCGCCCCAAGAGCTCGCCGACCAGACCGGCATCGACCTCTCGCGGGTCAACGACATCATGTCGGGCGAGTTCCGACCGCGCGAGTCCGACCGGAAGGCGCTCGAAAAGGCGCTCGACATCGACCTCACCGAGGAGGACATGAACAAGCTGATGCCCTCGGACATCCGCGATTGGTTCGAGGACATCCCCGACGAGGACGTCGAGGCGCTCGGCATCAACTCCGAGCGCTCGCGACCCGAGTGGATGATTCTGACCGTCCTGCCGGTGCCGCCGGTCACGGCCCGTCCGTCGATTACGCTCGACAACGGCCAGCGGAGCGAGGACGACCTGACCCACAAGCTGGTGGACATCATCCGCATCAATCAGCGGTTCATGGAGAATCGTGAGGCTGGCGCGCCCCAACTCATCATCGAGGACCTCTGGGAACTGCTTCAGTACCACGTCACCACCTTCATGGACAACGAGATTTCGGGCACGCCGCCCGCCCGCCACCGCTCCGGGCGTCCGCTCAAGACGCTCAGCCAGCGGCTGAAGGGCAAGGAAGGCCGATTCCGCGGGAGCCTGTCGGGCAAGCGCGTGAACTTCTCGGCCCGGACGGTCATCTCGCCCGACCCCACACTGAGCCTGAACGAGGTCGGTGTCCCCGAGCGCGTGGCTCGGGAGATGACTCAGACGATGAACGTGACCGAGCGAAACGTCGAGGAGGCGCGTCGGTACGTCGCCAACGGTCCCGAGGGCCACCCCGGCGCGAACTACGTCAAGCGACCTGACGGCCGCCGACTCAAAGTGACCGAGAAGAACTGCGAGGAGCTTTCGACCAAGGTCGAGGCCGGGTGGGAGGTCAACCGCCACATGGTGGACGGCGACATCATCATCTTCAACCGTCAGCCGTCGCTCCACCGGATGTCCATCATGGCCCACGAGGTCGTGGTGATGCCGTACAAGACGTTCCGGCTCAACACCGTCGTCTGTCCGCCGTACAACGCCGACTTCGACGGCGACGAGATGAACATGCACGCGCTCCAGAACGAGGAGGCCCGCGCGGAGGCGCGCGTGCTCATGCGCGTGCAGGAACAAATCCTGTCTCCACGCTTCGGCGAGAACATCATCGGCGCGATTCAGGACCACATCTCGGGCACCTACCTGCTCACCAACGAGAATCCGCACTTCAACGAGACGCAGGCGCTCGACCTGCTCCGGGCGACTCGTATCGACGAACTTCCGGAGCCGTCGGGTCACGACGACGGCGAACCCTACTGGTCCGGCCGCGACATCTTCTCGGAGCTCCTGCCGAGCGACCTCTCGCTCGAATTCACCGGGACGGTCGGCGAGGACGTGATAATCGAGAACGGCCAGTTCGTCGAAGGTACCATCGCCGAGGACGAGGTCGGCGGCTTCGGCGGCGAAATCGTCGACACCATCTGCAAGACCTACGGCAACACGCGCGCCCGCATCTTCATCAACGAGGTCGCGGCGCTCGCGATGCGCTCTATCATGCACTTCGGGTTCTCCATCGGTATCGACGACGAGACCGTCCCGACCGAGGCCCAGGACCGCATCGACGAAGCCATCGACAACGCCTACGACCGCGTCGAGGAACTCATCGAGACCTACCAGGCGGGCAACCTCGAATCGCTGCCCGGCCGGACGGTGGACGAGACGCTCGAGATGAAAATCATGCAGACGCTCGGCAAGGCGCGTGACTCTGCGGGCGACATCGCGGAGGACCACTTCGACGACGACAACCCCGCGGTCGTGATGGCCGAGTCCGGCGCGCGTGGGTCGATGCTCAACCTCACGCAGATGGCCGGCTGCGTCGGCCAGCAAGCGGTTCGGGGCGAGCGCATCAACCGCGGCTACGAGGACCGAACCCTGAGCCACTACCAGCCCAACGACCTCTCGGCGGAGGCCCACGGCTTCGTGGAGCACTCCTACACCGGCGGGCTGAACCCGCGGGAGTTCTTCTTCCACGCGATGGGCGGCCGCGAGGGTCTCGTGGACACTGCGGTCCGAACCTCGAAGTCCGGGTATCTCCAGCGCCGACTCATCAACGCGCTGTCGGAGCTCGAAACCCAGTACGACGGCACGGTGCGCGACACGAGCGACACCATCGTCCAGTTCGAGTTCGGCGAGGACGGCACCAGTCCGGTGTTGGTCTCGTCCGACGACGACAACGACATCGAGGTGGACCAAATCGCAGACCGCGTGCTCGACGCCGAGTTCGACGACGAGGCGGCGAAAGGGGAGTTCGTCGGCGAGAAGCGCCCGCCGACGAACCTCTCGGAGCACGCCGACGCACGACAGGTCGAGAGCGACGACTAACTCCAATCAACCATGACCGACTACGACGTATCCGAGAACACCGAGGCCGTCGTGGAGGACACCGACCTCCCGCGACGACTCAAAGACGAGGTGTACCGCACCATCGAAGACCGCGACGGCGTCACCGACGAGCAGGCCGACCACATCGCGAAGGCGGTCGAGAGCCGATATCTCGACACCCGCGTGGACCCGCTCGACCCCGTAGGGACGGTTTCGGCTCAGTCCATCGGAGAGCCCGGAACGCAGATGACGATGAACACGTTCCACTACGCAGGGGTCGCGGAGATTGACGTTACACAGGGTCTCCCGCGACTCATCGAATTAGTGGACGCTCGGAAGACCCCCGACACGCCGATGATGACCGTCCACCTCGACGGCGAGTACGCCACCGACCGCGAGAAGGCCCACGAGGTCGTCTGGCAGATAGAGGCGACCAAGATTCTGGCGCTCGGCGACATCTCGACGAACGTCGCCGACATGATAGTGTCCATCGACCTGAACGAGGACACCCTCGAAGAGCGGATGATTGCGCCCGACGAAATCGCGGACATCATCGAGGACGAACTCGGTGTCAAGGCCAATCAGCAGGGAACCGTCGTGGAGTTCGGCCCGCAGGAGCCGAGCTATCGGGACCTGCTCCAGTTGGTCGAACAGCTCCGAGACATCGTGTTCAAGGGCATCGAGGACATCTCGCGGGTCGTCATCCGAAAGGAGGACCTCGAATCCGGCGAGGAGTTCGTCCTCTACACCGAAGGCTCGGCGTTCGGCGACGTTATCGAAATCGAGGGCGTGGACGCGACGCGGACCACCTCGAACAACATCCACGAGGTCCACAAGAACCTCGGTATCGAGGCGGCCCGCGAGGCCATCATCGAGGAGACGATGGACACCCTCGAAGAGCAGGGTCTCGACGACGTGAACGTCCGCCACCTGATGCTCGTGGCCGACATCATGACGAATCAGGGCACCATCGAATCTATCGGTCGCCACGGCATCTCCGGGAACAAGGACTCGGTTCTCGCGCGCGCGGCGTTCGAAGTCACGGTCAATCACCTGCTCGACGCCGCCATCCACGGCGAAGTGGACGACCTGAACGGCGTGACCGAGAACGTCATCGTCGGCAAGCCGATCAAGCTCGGCACCGGCGACGTGGACCTCCGGATGGGGTCGATTTCCCAGGACGCCGAACCCGAAGCGTCCGACTGAGATGCGCGTCACGCTCTCGGATACGGCCCGCCAGTACATCGCGCTCTTCGAGGACGAAACGGGCGCGACGGCTCGCGACTGCGTGGTGTTCGACGCTGCGGACGCCGGGGAAGACGACGCCAAGACCGACGAGCGCGTCGTCTTCCTCGTCAAGTCCGGCGACATGGGCCGGGCAATCGGGTCGGGCGGCGAGAACGTCCGGAAGGTCGAAGCCCAGTTGGGCAAGGACGTGACGCTGGTCGAGGACGCCGACACCGCCGAGAACTTCGTCGCCAACGCGCTCGCCCCCGCGGCGGTGTACAACGTCACCGTCAGCGAGGACGACGAGACGGTGGCCTACGCCGAGGTCGATTCGGCCGACACCGGCGTCGCCATCGGCGAGGGCGGCCGGAACATCCTCGCGGCCGAGAAACTCGCGAAGCGACACTACGACATCGACGACATCCAGTTGACGTAGCTCGGATTTTTCCCTTCGTCGGTCGCTGCTTTTCGCGACTCAGAGTAACCACGACTGCGGACGAAGCGGGCGACTGGCGTTCCTCAATATCGGGAGTGGCTAATTTGCTCGACGTGACGGTGACTCTCCTCGATTCGACGTGATGGTAATTTTCCTCGACTCGACGCGATGGCTGTGTCGGAGAAGCTAGCTACTCCCGGTACCTATGAGGACCGCACAACACCGCGACCGCAGGCCACGCCCTCCCCAACCGATTCCCTCGTTCGCGCCTCCGGCGCGTCACTCAGTCATCCCTCGCGCGACTGATGGCGCTCCACGAGGGAGCGCCGTGGGAGACGACCTCCCACGAGCCTTGTCTCACTCCGTTCGACAAGACGCCAGCGCGCGCCGAGGTGAACGGTTCACCGGAAGTCAGCCGGTGGACCAGTCCACGGAGCGCCCGCGAGGGGGGAGGGATTTCTCTGTCTCGACTGCGGTTTAGAGCGTGCTACGAATCGCTCGAACGAACGGGATGAATCGTTGACCGTGTTTCACCCCAAGCCACTAGCTCTACAGAACGAATCGGGCCTAAGATGCGAGCAGAGCGGTTCGCTGAAACGCGCTCAGATTCCGTAATCGACCCCTCTCGGCCGACCTGCGGGCGTAACTCCGTCTCGAAAGAGGGAGGCTTAAGTAGCTCCGCCGGATAGCTCACGCCATATGGCGAACGGCAAGTACGCAGCACGGAAGCTAAAAAAGGACCGTCAGAACTACCGATGGTCCGACTCAGATTACGCCCGACGCGAGCGCGGCCTCAACGTGAAGTCCGACCCGCTCGAAGGCGCGCCGCAGGGCCGAGGTATCGTCCTAGAGAAGGTGGGCGTCGAAGCGAAACAGCCCAATTCTGCGATTCGGAAGTGCGTCCGAGTCCAGCTCATCAAGAACGGCAAGCAGGTCACCGCGTTCTGTCCCGGTGACGGCGCGATTTCGTTCATCGACGAGCACGACGAGGTCACCATCGCGGGCATCGGCGGCGCGAAGGGCCGCGCGATGGGCGACCTCGGTGGTGTCAACTACAAGGTCGAGAAGGTCAACGGCGTGAGCATGGAAGAACTGGTTCGCGGAAACGCGGAGAAACCGGTGCGATAATCATGGCTGCCGAAGACCAACCCGAACCCGACGACGCCGTCGGCACCGACGACGAGGAGACCGCCGCCGCGAAGCTGTTCGGCGAGTGGGACGTCACCGACATCGAGTACAGCGACCCCTCGACCGAACGCTACATCACGGTCACGCCGGTCGCCCACACGATGGGCCGCCACGCCGGAAAGCAGTTCCAGAAGAGCGAGGTGTCCATCGTCGAGCGACTCACCAACCGCCTGATGCAGACCGAGGAGAACACGGGCAAGAAACAGCAGGCGCTCCAAATCGTCCGGGACGCCTTCGAGAGCGTTCACGCCCAGACCGACGAGAACCCGATTCAGGTCCTCGTCGAGGCCGTCGAGAACGCCGCCCCGCGCGAGGAGACCGTCCGCCTGAAGTACGGCGGCATCTCGGTCCCGAAGGCCGTGGACGTGGCCCCGCAGCGCCGAGTTGACCAGTCGCTGAAGTTCATCGCCGAGGGCGTCCAAAGCGCGTCGTTCAAGACCTCGACCGACGCCGCCGACGCGCTCGCCACTCAGCTCATCGGCGCGGCCGACTACGACGTGCAGGCCTACGCTATCAACCAGAAAGAGGAAAAAGAGCGCGTCGCGGCCGCGGCCCGCTAACGCTCGCTTTTATTTTCTACTCTCGCTCGGCGGACGGTCGCTTCGCCCCGAGCGGCGCGACTCGAAGCCGTCCGGCTTCGAGTCGCGGTCACTCCCCGGACGCACCGACCAGAACGAACGTGCTCTCGGTGTCGCCGTTCCGAATCTGGCGGGTCGCGTCGGGCGAGATTCGGAGAGCCTCGCCGGACTCCAGCGATACGTCCTCGCCGTCGACTGTGACGGTCGCCGACCCGTCGAGGAGGACGTACACCTCCTCCTGACCGTCCTCGGCGTGGTCGTGCTCCTTGCCGGTCCAGCCGGGGTCGGCTTCCAAGACGGACACGCCGAGCTTTTCGCAGTCGAGCGGGTCGCGGAGGAATCGGAGTCCGTCCGCAATCGGTTCGACATCGCGTGAATCGACTTTGGTGTGGGACACGCGACCGAGTACGGTCGCGTCGGGTAAATACGTGGTCCCGGCGGAGATAGATAGATTTTAGGCGTGCCTAAATCACACTCGCGTATGGACGAGTCCCCGACCCCAATCTCAACCCCGAATGCGACGCGACGCCAGTTTCTCGCGGTCGCGGGTGCGGCGGCCCTCGCCGGATGCGGTAAGGTCGAAATCGAAGACGGGACCACCACGCCCGAGTACGACTACGAGGTGACTCACGACGAGACGACCTGGGAGGACTACGACCCCGACTGGGCGGGACCGACCGACCCGCCGCTCCCCGCCGCGGTCGAACCCGAGGTGCTGGTCGAGAACCTCGAAATCCCGTGGGACCTCGCGTTCGCGCCGTCGGGCGAACTGTTCGTCACCGAGCGGACGGGCCGCGTCCTCGAATTCGACGGTGACGACCTCCAGACGGTGACCGAACCCGATTCGATTATCGACGCCGAGGCGTTTCCGCCCGGTCCCGACGACGAGGAACACTGGGAGACGTGGTTCGTGGAGGGCGGCGAGGGCGGCATGCTCGGTGTCGCGGTCCACCCGGAGTATCCGGCTCCACCGTACGTCTACGTCTACTTCACCGCGGAGACCGACGACGGCAAGGTGAACCGTATCGTCCGGTACGACGTCGATGCCGACGACCCGGCCGAGACGGCCGAGACGATTCTGGACGACGTTCCGGCCGACACGGTCCACAACGGCGGCCGAATCGCGTTCGGTCCCGCGAACTACCTCTGGGTGACGGTCGGCGACGCGGGGGAGGCCGACCTCGCTCAAGACCCCGACTCGCTCCCCGGAAGCGTCCTGCGACTCACGCCCGACGGCGACCCGCACCCCGACAACCCCGACGTGGGCGACCCGCGAGTCTTCACCTACGGCCACCGGAACCCACAGGGAATCACGTGGCTTCCCGACGCTCGCCCCCTAATCACGGAACACGGTCCCGACGGCCACGACGAGGTGAACCTTCTCCGGGCGGGCGAGAACTACGGCTGGCCCGAGGTGCGGTTCCCGGACGAGTACGCCGCCGCCGACGAGTACGCCCATCCGCTCGCCAACACCGGCGAGGAGTCGTGGGGAATCTGTGGGTGCGTGTTCTACACCGGCGAGTCGGTTCCGGAGTGGACGAATCGGCTGGTCGTCGGGACGCTCATCGGCCAGCACGTCAACCTCGTGACCCTGAACCGCGACGGCGAGACCCCTCCCCGGGACGACGACGCACAGGTCTTCGACGACGCGTGGTACGACGACGCGCTCGCGGCCACCTCCCACCGCACCTTCGAGGACGTTCTGGGTCGGGTGCGCCACGTCGAGCAGGGCCCGGACGGCGACCTCTACGCCATCACGTCGAACCGGGACGGTCGCCCGCGCGGCGACCGATTCCCGCGCAAGCGCGACGACGCACTGGTGCGTCTGCGTCTCACGACGTAGTTCCGGGCCGCCTGCGTCAGAGGTTCGGGGAGGGTCGCGGTCCGCGACGTGGCGCGCTATCCGTATCGTCAAACCTATACCGTCTCACTTGTAACTACCCTGACCGTAGTTGGATGGTACGTCTACAACATGGTTGCAGGTGATAGACTCGACCGAATCGACGGTCGCAGAAGGCGGTTGCTGGCCGGACTCGCCGGTGTCTCCACGGGGGCGACCGCTGGCTGTCTCCAGCAGTTTCGAAGCATGGCGAACCGGAATTCGCCGAGAGACGTCTCCCTCGAAGTGAAGACGGTCCCGGCCGACATCGACCCGCGAGGGATTCACATCGCCCGAGACGTCGCCGACAACCTCGAAGCGGTCGGTATCGGCGCCACCGTGACCCCGATGGACGAACAGGAACTCCTCCGGGACGTACTCATCAACAACGACTTCGACCTCTACGTCGCTCGCCATCCGGGGTACGACGACCCCGACTTTCTGCGGCCGCTCCTTCACTCGGACTTCGTGGAGGAGCCCGGTTGGCAGAACCCGTTCGGCTTCACCGACCTCGAAGTGGACGACCTCCTCGACGCCCAGCGCCGGAGTTCGGGCGACCGCCGCCGTCGGCAGTTGTCCGAACTCCAGCGCGCCGTCGCTCGCCAACAGCCGTTCTCGGTCGTGGCGTTCCCCGACGACATCTGGGCGGTTCGAACCGATAGGTTCGTAGGGTGGAATAGGTTCGGTCTCAGGCGTGCGCTCGGCATCCTCGGACTCGACGCCGAAACCGACGACCCGGACCGACTCGACCTCGTGACGACCGACGACAGGCTGACCAAGAATCTGAATCCGCTGGCGAGCGAGTTCCGCAACCGAGGCACGTTCGTGGGACTGCTGTACGACTCGCTCGGCCGCCGGTACGACGGCGAGGTCAGACCGTGGCTCGCGGCCGACTGGGAGTGGTCGTCCGAGGGCGGCCGCCCGGCCGCACGGGTGGACCTGCGCGAGGACCTGACGTGGCACGACGGCGAACCCCTCACCGCCGACGACGTGGCGTTCACGTACGAACTACTTGCCGATACGTCGCTCGGTCGCGAGGAGGACCCGATTCCCGCACCGCGGTTCCGCGGGCGCGTCTCGCTGGTCGAGACGGTTCGCGCGGTCGGTTCTCGGACCGTCGAGTTCGCGTTCGCGGACTGCGACCCCGAGGTCGCAGTCCGCGCGTTCGCCGTCCCGGTCCTCCCGGAGGCCGAGTGGGAGTCGAAAGCGTCGGAGGCGAACTTCGCGGGCATCGGTCTCGGCGGCCAGACGACCGAGGCGGTCGTCTGGGACAACCCCAATCCGGTCGGAAGCGGACCGCTCCAGTTCGAAGAGCGCGAACCGGCCGACAGCGTCGTCTTCTCCCGGTTCGACGACCACTTCCTCCACGGCGACGAAGTCGCCTCCCGGTTCGGAGCTACGTTCGAGACGCTTCAGCTTCAGGTCGTGCCGTCGAACGACGCCGCCATCGAGGTGCTCACGGAGGCGCGTGCGGACGCCGCCGCGTCCACCATCATGCCCAAATTCGTCCCGGAGGTCGCCGAGAGCGACGACGTCGAAGTCGTCTCGAAAGCGTCCCGCTCGTTCTACCACCTCGGATTCAACGTCGAGCGAGCGCCGCTCGGTAATCCGCGCTTCCGCCAGAACGTCGCGCGCCTCCTCGACAAGGGGACAATCGTTTCGGAGGTGTTCGACGACTACGCGGTTCCGGCCGCGACCCCGCTCGCGGTCACCGACTGGGCCGCCCCCGACCTCGAATGGGACGGCGAGGACCCGGTCGTTCCGTTCTTCGGCTCCGGCGGCGACCTCGACACCGACGAGGCCCACGCCGCGTTCCGGGACGCCGGATACCGATACGCCAAAGACGGGTCGCTTCGAAACCGGTGAGTAGCGTATGTTTGCATTTCGCGTGCTGGGGTTGGTTCTAGCCATCGTTCTCTCGATGCTCGTCGTTGCAACGGTGGCGTTCGTCGGCCGAGAGCGGCTCGTTCGCACGCCGGGCGACGCCCGACGGCGGATTCGAGCGGTTCTCCCGTACTTCGTCGCGCTGGCCGTTTTGCTCGTTCTCAACAGCGTCATCCGGGACCTCGGTCCCGAGTTCTCGTGGATAGTCGGCTGGAACATCACGGGCGGCATCCACGCGATAGAGGGCCAGTTCGTCGCACACCTCCAGTCGGCGCTTTTCCACCCCGCCCTCACGGCGTACTTCTCGTTCATCTACGTGTACGGCTACACGTTCCTGCTGCTGTTCCCGCTGGTCGCGTACTTCGCGCTCGCGGACACCGGGCCGCTCCGCCGGACCATCGTCGCCTACGGTCTCAACTACGGGCTTGGCGTGATATGCTACATCGCGTTCATCGCGTACGGCCCCCGGAATCTGATGCCCGAACTGGTAGACGGGCTGTTGTTCAGCACGTATCCGCAGTACCAGCTCCTGACCGCCGAGGTCAACAGTAACACGAACGTGTTTCCGTCGCTCCACACGTCGCTGTCGGTCACGGTGGCGCTCCTCGCGGCGCGCACGCGCGACATCTACCGCGGGTGGTGGTACGTCGCGACCGTCATCGCGACGAGCGTCGTGATTTCGACCATGTATCTCGGTATCCACTGGGGAATCGACGTCGTGGCGGGGATACTCCTCGCGGTCGCGAGCGTCCGACTCGCCGAATCGTCGTGGTTCGACTGGGAGTAGCCGTCAGTCGGCGGCCCGATTTCCCCGGCCGACCGCGTACTCCTGAGTCGCGTCCACGAGGTCCCGGCGATACTCGCTCTCGTCGGGGTCGGGACCCAGCGACACGAATCGGTCCTTGAACGCGTCCACGTCCACCTCGGGCGCGTCGTTCGCGGCCGCGTGCGCGAGGTCGTACAATCTGTGGTCCGAATCCACGAGGTCGTGGCGCTCGACCAGTGCCAGCGCGAACGCGGCGTTGACCGCGGTCATCTCGGGGTCGGCAGTGCTCGTGAGACGGAGACCGTCACGCCCCGATTTCGGGGCGTGACGGTCTCCCTTCGGTCGGTCGGCGACCGACGCCGCGAGTTCGGATTCGAGGAAGGAGACGAGTTTGTCCGTCGGCCCCACCCGGAGGGTGATGTCGTCGGCGTAGATGTCTTTCATGTGGTTCGCTATCTGGTAACACTGGGTGACGCGCCTGCGCTCGACCGACTCGCCCGAGAGCGCGAGAAACAGCACCTCCTCGATGGACTGGGTGTGAGAGGGGTGGGCCTGCTCGTGGCGCGCCATGTGGGCGTACTCGTGGAGCGCGAGCTCGCGCGCCATCGCGCTGGTGGCGGCCTGTCGCGAGATGTTCAGAACGTGTCTGTCCTCGGGGTGGGCGGTCCACGTCCGCTCGTCGGGGCTCTCCCGGACGTGGACGTGAATCGGCGCGTCGAGGTCGTGGCCGGTCTCGAAGAGGTCGCGAGCGCGGAGAAAGGGCGTCGCCGGACCCGGACCGTGAACGTGCACCTCCATGCGTACTCTTGCCAAGGTCTCGGCGAGTAAGACTCTTGCGTTGGTTGTGAGTATTTCGCAGGGTCTGCGTGCGGTTTGGCGGATGGGAAACACTACGCTTTTCAACTTCCTACGGGTAGAACATCCATAATGGGTAGACGAAAGAAGATCGTCGAACAGTGCGAGCGATTGATGGACGAGCCGGAGCACATCCGGAACATCGCAATCGCCGCACACGTCGACCACGGCAAGACGACGCTCACTGACAACCTTCTCGCTGGTGCCGGCATGATTGCCGACCAGGGAGAGGCGACACAGCTGATGATGGACACCGAGGAGGACGAGCAGGAGCGCGGCATCACCATCGACGCCGCGAACGTCTCGATGACTCACGAGTACGAGGACACCGCCCACCTCATCAACCTCATCGACACGCCCGGCCACGTGGACTTCGGTGGCGACGTGACCCGCGCGATGCGCGCGGTCGACGGCGCGCTCGTGGTCGTTGACGCGGTCGAGGGCGCGATGCCTCAGACCGAGACCGTCCTCCGACAGGCGCTTCGGGAGGGCGTCAAGCCCACGCTGTTCATCAACAAGGTGGACCGCCTCATCTCGGAGCTTCAGGAGGGTCCCGAGGAGATGCAGCGCCGCCTGCTCAGCGTCATCGACGACGTGAACGAGCTGATTCGCGGCATGACCGAGGACATGGACGACATCGACGACTGGACCGTCTCGGTCGAGGGCGGCACCGTCGGCTTCGGGTCCGCGCTCTACAAGTGGGGCGTCTCGATGCCGTCGATGCAGCGCACCGGGATGGACTTCGGCGACATCATGGAGCTCGAACGCGCCGACAAGCGCCAGGAGCTTCACGAGCAGACGCCGCTCTCGGACGTCGTCCTCGACATGGTCTGTGAGCACTTCCCGGACCCCATCGAGGCCCAGCCCCGTCGTATCCCGCGCGTCTGGCGTGGCGACGACGAATCCGAACTCGCCGAGGACATGCGTCTGGTCAACGAGGACGGCGAAGTCGTCCTGATGGTCACCGACATCGGCATCGACCCGCACGCCGGCGAAATCGCGGCCGGTCGTGTCTTCTCGGGAACCATCGAGAAGGGCCAGGACCTCTACGTCTCCGGAACGGCCGGGACGAACCGCGTCCAGAGCGTCGGCATCTACATGGGCGGCGAGCGCGAGGAAGTCGAGCGAGTTCCCGCCGGAAACATCGCGGCGGTCACCGGTCTCAAGGACGCCATCGCCGGTTCCACCGTCTCCAGCGTCGAAATGACGCCGTTCGAGTCCATCGAGCACATCTCCGAGCCGGTCATCACGAAGTCCGTCGAGGCGAAGAACATGGACGACCTGCCGAAGCTCATCGAGACGCTCCGTCAGGTCTCGAAGGAGGACCCCACGATTCAGGTCACAATCAACGAGGACACCGGCGAACACCTCATCTCCGGGCAGGGCGAGCTTCACCTCGAAGTCATCACCCAGCGCATCGAGCGCAATCAGGGCATCCCGGTCAACACCGGCGAACCCATCGTCGTGTTCCGCGAGGCCATCCAGCAGGCCACCGAGGTCATCGAGGGCATCTCGCCGAACCGCCACAACCGGTTCTACATCGAGGCCCAGCCGCTCGACCAGGACATCGTCGAGACCGTGAAGATGGGCGACGTGTCGATGGACATGCCCGAACAGGAGCGCCGCGAGGCGCTCCAAGACGCTGGCATGGACAAGGACACCTCACAGAACGTCGAGCACATTCACGGGACCAACATCCTCATCGACGACACGAAGGGTATCCAGCACCTCAACGAGACGATGGAGCTCGTCATCGAGGGTCTCGAAGAGGCGCTCGACGACGGTCCGCTCGCGGGCGAACCCGTTCAGGGGACGCTCCTCCGCCTGAAGGACGCCAAGCTCCACGAGGACACCATCCACCGCGGTCCCGCGCAGGTCATCCCTGCGGTCCGACACGCGGTCCACAACGCGCTCGTCGCGGGGAAGATTCGACTCCTCGAACCGATTCAGGACGTGCGCATCGACGTGCCCAACGAGTACATGGGGTCGGCCTCCGGCGAGATTCAGGGTCGCCGCGGCCGCGTCGACGACATGTACCAGGAGGGCGACCTGATGGTCGTCGAGGGCATCGCGCCGGTTGACGAGATGATTGGATTCTCGTCGGACATCCGGAGCGCGACCGAGGGTCGCGCGTCGTGGAACACCGAGAACGCCGGATTCCGCGTCATGGCCGACAATCTCCAGGAGGAGACCATCATGGAGATTCGCGAGCGCAAGGGCATGAAGCTCGAACTCCCGCAGGCAGTCGATTACTTCTAACCGACTCTTTCGTCGCCCGCCGTCTTTCGGCGGTTCGACTCGGTTTCGACGGCCCATTCGGTTTCGACGGGTCGATTCGCTCCCGTCTGTTTTGACCGCGACGAGTCAAGCACGGCCTGTCTCTCGGCCGGTCGGGCGTACGCGGCGCATACTCAAGTGAGCCGTTCGCATACGTTCTCGCGAACGTCATGTCCTTCGTCGTCACCCTGCTCTGGGTCGGTCTCGTCACCGTTCTGTGGGTCGCCGTCACCGCGGGAATCTGGGCAGTGGTGTACGCCGGTCGGAGGCGCCGGCCGAACGCCTCGGGCGGCGCGCCGAACGAGTAGAGAAACGAAACGGACCACCGTTTCGACGCTGCACTATTTGTGACCGCCTGAAGTCTTATATCCGACCGGGCGTGATGACGAGTAACGATGAGTGACGACGCAAGCGCTGGTGAACTGCGAGCGCACACGGTCAGGCTCGAACTGGTGGACGAACCGGGCGAACTTCTCCGTGCGCTCGAACCAATCGCGGACAACGGCGGCAATCTTCTCTCGGTCTTTCACGAACGCGGGTCGCTCACACCCCGCGGACGGATTCCGGTCGAAGTGGACCTCGAATGTCTCCCCGAGCAGTTCGACGCCATCGTCTCGGCGCTCCGAGACGCGGGCGTCAACGTGATTCAGGCCGGGGCCGAGCGGTACGGCGAAGAAGTGACGGTCCTGCTCGTGGGCGATGTCATCGACACCGACTTCTCGGAGACGCTCTCGACCATCGAATCGCGGGCCGACGCTTCGGTCGTGGACGTGTCGCTGTCGGCTCCGAACGGCACCTGCGAGGTGTCGAGCGCCCGACTCAGACTCGCGGCCGAGACCGGTGCGACCGGCGAGGCCCTCGACGCGGTCAACGAGGTGGCCGACCGGAAGGACCTCCGCGTGGTCGAACCGTTGGCCGAACTGGAGGTGTCGGCATGAAATTAGCGATTCTGGGCGCTGGCGCGGTCGGCCGGTCGGTCGCCGAACTCGCGGGCGGGTACGGCCACACCGTGACCGCGCTCGCCGACTCGTCGAGCGCCGCAGTTGACCCGGGCGGTATCGACGTGTCGGCCGCGCTCGAAGCCAAGGATGCGGAGGGTCGCGTGGGTTCGGGCGCGCCCGAGGACGCGCTCGACGCGGAGTACGACGCGCTAATCGAGGCGACCCCGACCACGCTCGGCGACGCTCAACCCGGATTCGACCACGTGCGCGCGGCGCTCGAACGCGACCGCCACGTCGTGCTGGCGAACAAGGGACCGGTCGCACAGCGGTACGCCGACCTGCGCGCACTCGAACGCGAGAGCGCGGGCCGGGTCCGGTTCGAGGCGACCGTGGGCGGTGCGATTCCGGTCCTCTCGACCATCGACAGCTACGGTCCCGACACCATCACCGCGGCGCGCGGCGTCCTCAACGGCACGGCGAACTTCGTGCTCTCGCGGATGGCCGCGGAGGGTCTCGGCTACGAACACGTCCTCGCGGAGGCCCAGGACCTCGGCGTGGCGGAGGCCGACCCGTCGTTCGACGTGAACGGCACCGACGCCGCGCTCAAGTGCGTGATTCTGGCGAACGTCCTCGGGAACCGGGAGTACTCGCTCGACGACGCCGACGTCGAAGGTATCGAGGACCTTCCCGGAAGCGCGCTCGAACTCGCGACCGAGGACGGTCGGACCATTCGGCTCATCGGCGAGGCGACGCCCGATGGCGTCCGAGTCGGCCCGCGACTCGTCCCCGAGAACGGCACGCTCGCGGTCTCAGGGACCCGGAACATCGTTCAGTTGGAGACCGAACACGCCGGCCGATTGAATCTCAGCGGGCGGGGTGCGGGCGGTCCCGAGACCGCGTCGGCGGTGCTCGCGGACGTGAACAGACTCGGCGAGTGACGGTGGTCGAACGATAGACTCGACGGCGTTCGGACGGCACATTCGGCGACCCTCGAACGGCCGATTTCATTTCGACTCGCGGACAGTCTCCGACCCGAATCGTGTGACTGTCTACCACTAACCGCAAGAAGGCGTCGGGGTAGGTAGCACAGCGTATCGAAATGGTTTTAACTGCTTCTGCCAAAAGATTCCGATAGAGCGCGTCTGCGCGTGAGATACAAATGAGCGACGAACAACACCAGAATCTGGCCATTATCGGCCACGTCGACCACGGAAAGAGTACGCTCGTGGGACGACTCCTCTACGAGACGGGGAGCGTACCCGAGCACGTCATCGAACAGCACAAAGAAGAGGCCGAGGAGAAGGGCAAGGGCGGATTCGAATTCGCCTACGTCATGGACAACCTCGCCGAAGAGCGTGAGCGCGGTGTCACCATCGACATCGCCCACCAGGAGTTCAGCACGGACGCCTACGACTTCACTATCGTGGACTGCCCCGGCCACCGCGACTTCGTGAAGAACATGATTACGGGCGCGAGTCAGGCCGACAACGCGGTCCTCGTCGTCGCGGCCGACGACGGTGTCGCGCCCCAGACTCAGGAGCACGTCTTCCTGGCCCGTACCCTCGGTATCAACGAGCTCATCATCGGCATCAACAAGATGGACCTCGTTGACTACGAGGAGGCCAAGTACAAGGAAGTCGTCGAGGAGGTCAAGCAGCTCCTCAAGCAGGTCCAGTTCAACACCGACGACGCCGAATTCATCCCGATTTCGGCGTTCGAGGGCGACAACATCGCCGAGGAGTCCGAGAACACGCCGTGGTACGACGGCAACATCCTCCTCGACGCCCTCAACAGCCTCGAACCGCCGGAGTCGCCGACCGACGCGCCGCTCCGCCTGCCGATTCAGGACGTGTACACCATCTCCGGTATCGGTACCGTCCCGGTCGGACGTGTCGAGACCGGCATCCTCAACACGGGCGACAACGTCTCGTTCCAGCCCAGCGACGTCGGCGGCGAGGTCAAGACCGTCGAGATGCACCACGAGGAAGTCCCGAAGGCCGAACCCGGCGACAACGTCGGATTCAACGTTCGCGGCATCGGCAAGGACGACATCCGCCGCGGTGACGTCTGTGGTCCCGCCGACGACCCGCCGAGCGTCGCCGAGACGTTCCAGGCCCAGATCGTCGTGATGCAGCACCCGAGCGTCATCACCGACGGCTACACGCCGGTCTTCCACGCCCACACGGCGCAGGTCGCGTGTACCATCGAATCCATCGACAAGAAGATGGACCCGGCCTCCGGTGAGGTCGCCGAGGAGAACCCCGACTTCATCCAGTCCGGTGACGCCGCGGTCGTGACCGTGCGACCCCAGAAGCCGCTCAGCATCGAGCCGTCGAGCGAGATTCCGGAACTCGGTAGCTTCGCCGTCCGCGACATGGGTCAGACCATCGCGGCTGGCAAAGTCCTCAGCGTCAACGAGAACTGACGATGCAGCAAGCACGCGTCCGTCTGGCGGGTACGAGCCCCGAAGACCTCGACGACATCTGCGACGACGTCCGCGAAATCGCCAACAAGACCGGCGTTTCGCTGTCGGGGCCCATCCCGCTTCCGACCAAAACGCTGGAAATTCCCACCCGCAAGTCCCCGGACGGTGAGGGGACGGCGACGTGGGAGCACTGGGAGATGCGCGTCCACAAGCGTCTCATCGACATCGACGCCGACGAACGCGCGCTCCGCCAGCTCATGCGGATTCAGGTCCCGAACGACGTGAGCATCGAAATCGTCCTCGAGGACTAACTTCGCGACCGAGCTGCGCGGTCTACACCTCTCTCCGCCGGACCTCGGCGGACTCTCTTTCCCACCGACCAGCCACGCGTGGCGCGCACGACTCCGTCGCGCGACCGCAACTTTTTGTCACATCACGTCGAAGTCCTCTCCGTGAGCCATCGAACCGCGTCCCGGCGACCCGAACGGTCACGCAGTCGAAGCCCGACAGTCGAGACGCTCGCGGTGTTCGCCGTCGTCTTCGCCGCCCAGTCGGTGGTGGGGTTCGTCTCGGAATCGCTCGCGTTCGGCCTGTTTGCGCTCTCGCCCCCCATCGACGCTCGCCCGTGGACGCTCGTCGTGAGCGTGTACGCCCACGCGGGCGTCGGCCACCTGCTGTCGAACGCGCTCGTCCTCGTGCTCGTCGGCTTCGCGGTCGAGCGCGTCACGACCAAGTGGCGATTCCACGCCTTCTTCGCCGCTGTCGGGATGCTCTCGGGCGTCGCGCAGGTCACGCTCTCCGGTCTCGTCACGACCGGTCCCGTGCCCGCGGTCCTCGGCGCGAGCGGTGCGGTGTTCGGCCTGCTCGGGTACTTGCTGGCGGGCAACGCGGTCACGGGTGCGGTCCTCCGAAAGCTCCCGCTCGGTAGCCGAGGTCGGGTCGCGCTCCTGCTCGCGCTCGCGCTCGGCGTGACCCTGCTCACCGCCGCGCCGGGAGTCGCGCTCATCGCCCACTTCACGGGCTTCGTGCTGGGTGCGGTCGCGGGCCGTGCGCATCTGTTGCGCGCCGGAGTCGAAACATAAGCTTCTAATAAGTGCGGGCGTTACGATTGGTTGCGTTCGCGGGCTCGTAGATCAGCGGTAGATCGCTTCCTTCGCAAGGAAGAGGCCCTGGGTTCAAATCCCAGCGAGTCCATCAGATTTTCGCGGCGCAACGACGACGAGCGAAGCGAGGAGTCCGCGCCGCGAATCTGTTCTCGACGAGTGGATTTGAAGCCCTGCCAGTCGCACGCCCGGAACGGCGCTCTGCGCCGCACGCCCGGACCGTCTGGCTCTGGGTTCAAATCCCAGCGAGTCCATTCAACCTTTTGCTGCACTCCAGAACGGCGAGCCAACGGCTCGCCGTTCTTCCGCTGGCAAAACGTTGATGAAAAACACGGCGTCACCCCCTCCGTCGCGGGCGAGGCGGCTTCGCCGCCTCTTCGTCCGTCGAGGGTTCCTTGGTCCGCTCGCTACGCTCGCGGTGGAGTCACTTGTTGAACCGCACCGCCATCAAAATTCGGCCCTCGCGTTACTCCCCGCGCTCCCCGACTTTCACCAACTGCTTGCCGATGTTCTCGCCCTCGAACAGGCCGAGGAAGGCGTCGGGAGCGTTCTCCAGTCCCTCCGTCACCGTCTCGCGGTACTGAACCTCACCGCTCGCGACCCACTCGGCGAGGTCGCGCGTGGCCTGCTCGAATCGCGGGGCGAAGTCCCCGACGAGAAGCCCCTGCACGCGCGCACGAGTCGAGATGAGTTGCGGGAGCTTTCGCGGCCCCATCGGCATCTCCTCGGCGTTGTACAGCGAGATTTGGCCGCAGACCGCCACACGGGCGTCCACGTTGAGCTTCGTGAACACCGCGTCGGTGATGGGACCGCCGACGTTGTCGAAGTAGGCGTCCACGCCGTCCGGAGCGGCCTCGTCGAGCGCCGCGCGGTAGTCGTCGGTCTGCTTGTAGTTGATTCCAGCGTCGAAGCCGAGGTCGTCTTCGAGGAACGCAACCTTCTCGTCCGACCCGGCGAAGCCGACCACGCGGGCACCCGAGAGCTTCGCGATTTGGCCCGCGACTGAGCCGACCGCGCCCGCCGCGCCGGTGACGACGAAGGTGTCGCCCGCTTTGGGTTCGGCCACCTCTCGGGTCCCGAAGTAGGCGGTCCGGCCCGGCATCCCGAGGACGCCGAGCGCGGTCGAAATCGGGCCGAGGTCGGGGTTCACGGGGTGGAGGTCGCTCGCTTTCGCGGTGGCGTAGTCGGCCCACTGGAGGTTCCCCGTCACCACGTCGCCGGGTTCGAAGCTCGCGCCGTTCGACTCGACGACTTCGCCGACCACGCCGCCCTGAAGCGGTTCGCCCACGTCCCACGGTTCGGCGTACGACTCTCCGGCGTCCATCCGGCCGCGCATGTAGGGGTCTACCGAGAGGTAGAGCGTCCGGACCGTGACCTCGCCGGGTCCGGGTTCGGGCCGGTCCTCTTCGACCAACTCGAAGGTGTCGCGGTCGGGCGTACCTTCGGGGCGCTTCGCCAGCAGGAACTTCCGATTCGTTTCGGACATACGTCGCGTTTCGGTCGCCACTCGGAAGGGAATATCGATAGCCGTCAGACGGGCGTCGTACGCCGAAACACGGGGATTTACCACTGATGAACGTAAGGGAACGTACAATGAGTCTCAGGTGTTCGCTCCTCGGCCACACCTACGGGGAAGCCGAAATCGAGCGCGAGCGCGAGGAGCAGGGAAGCGAAGTCGTCGTCACCGTCCGGGAGTTCAAGGAGTGCGGCCGGTGTGGCGACCGGAGCGTCGTGAGCGAGAACAAGGAGGTCACGGCGCTCGAAACGCCCGGCAGGTCCGGGAGTCCGTCCGAGAGCGACGACGCGGCGACCGACTCGCCGGTCGCCGCGTCGGGAGGCGACGTTTCCGCCGAAAGCGGCGGCTCCGGAGAAGGCGGCGCTCCGGGTCCCGGCGGGACCCGGAGCGCCGCCGAGAGCGACGTGTCGTCGCCCTCGGTGAACAACGATTTCGAACAGCCTCAGTCCGCCGCGGAGGACGACGGCGTCATCCTCGACGACGCCGACGAGGAAGCCGCAGACGACGACCGCCAACCCGGCGAGTGGCCCGACGCCGACACGACCCACCCGGCCGAAGCCGACTCGGAGGGCGGCTACACCGACTGGCCCGAGGTGGACCGGGAAGACGAGGGGTTCGACGCCGAACCCGCCGACGGCGCGAGCGCGGACGTGGATTTCGGCGGCGGTCTCACCCCCGAGTCCGCGCCCGCGGTCGAGGAAGACGAGTCCGAGGAGGTAGAGTTCGTCAACGCCGAGGGCGACACCTTGGACGCCGAGACCGGAGCCGAGCGCTCCGGTCGGGCCGACCTCTCGGCGGGATTCACGTCGAGCGGGAGCATCCCCACGCCCGACGGACCCGCCGAGGACCCCGGCGTGGACGCCGAGTTCGTCTGTCCGGCGTGCGGCCACCGCGACACGGTGGCGGGGTCGTCGCTTCGCGCGGGCGACATCTGTCCCGAGTGTCGAAAGGGCTACATCGCACAGGAGTGAAATCGCACGATTCAAGGACGAGAACGACGCGAAAAGGGTATACATCCCCCAATCCAAAGGCAGGACACGATGAAGGAGTACAAGATGCGACGCGGCGAGCATCTCGAAGACCGCATCCCCGACATGAAGGCGAAAATCGAGGATTACTTCGGCGAAATCACGGGGACCGAAGAGCACAACGGCCACGAACTCTACGTCGTCGGTGACCCCGACAACCCCGTCTTCGAGAAGATTCTCGCCGGGGCGGCCCAGTACAGCGGCAAGAAGGACAAACTCGCGGTCCACTTCGAGGAGCGTCCCGCCGAGGACGTCATCGCCGAAGGGAACGCAGACGCCGCGGCCGACGCGGTCAGCAAGAAAAACGACTTCCTGCTCGAAGCCACCGGCCGAGACGCCAAGTCCCGGCGCGAGTCGATGAAGCGCGCCGTCGAGGACGACGCCGACGCCCCCGACAACGTGTAGGCGGCCCCGCTCCTTCTGTTCGAGTCGATTCCAACCGAGAAGCGCTCAGTTACTTCGACGTCGGAATCGCCGCCGCCCGCAGAATCCCCGCCACTCGGTCACGCGCGCCCGAGCTTCTCGCGGCTGATTTTGACGCCGGTCGGGGTGACGAAAATCTGGTCGTCGCCCTTCTGGACGATGTCGCCGTCTACCTCGCGGGCGACCTGCTGGAGTTCGTTCGTGATGCGCTCGACGGTGGTGTCCTCGGTCCGGAGGCGGGTGATGTCCGCGACCACGAGGTCGCCGTCGTAGACGGCGTCCTTGATGGCGATGACGTCCTGTTGGCCCTGTATCTCGGCGATGTGGACCTGCATCGCGGCATCGCCCGACGCCGTCTCGAAGTCGTCGAGGTTGAGTTCGACGTAGTCCTCGGCGGTGGTCGAGTCACGCTCCCCGAGGATTTTGCTCATGAAGCCCATAGGCACATGGGCCGAGCGAAAGGGTATAGTTCTTACGTCAGACGCACTGCCGTCGGGAGGTGACTCCGCCCCCGACTAAACTTCGTGCTAATAAGAATTTATTATTATATTCACAGAAATATTTAAAAATACGGACTTCTTGTTTTCACAGGATGTCGGATAAGACAATGGGTATTTCGAGGCGAAACGTACTGAAAATCGCGGGCGGTTCGATTGCAGGCGCGGGAATCGTCGGGAGCGCGAGCGCGAACGACAGGGTCGAGGTCAACGTCGGGTTCGCGTCCCAGCGCGGCCGACAGGCCGCACTCGACAAGGCCGACGAGACGGTTCGGGACTTCGACTCGCTCGACATCGTGACGGCCAAGATGCCCAAGCAGGCGGCCGAAGGGCTACGGAACAACCCGAACGTCCGCTACGTCGAGGAGAACGGAACGGTCCACGCCCACGCTCAGACCCTGCCGTGGGGTATCGACCGCGTGGACGCCGACGTGGCACACGACAACGGCGACACCGGGTCGGGCGCGGACATCGCCATCCTCGACACGGGCATCCAGTCCGACCACCCGGACCTCGAAGCCAACCTCGGCGAGGGCAAGGACTTCAGCGGCAAGGGAACGTGGGAGGACGGCGACGGCCACGGGACCCACTGTGCGGGTATCGCGAACGCGGTGAACAACTCCGAGGGCGTCGTGGGCGTCTCGACCGAGGCGACCCTCCACGCGGGGAAGGTGCTGGGAGACGACGGCAGCGGGTCGTTCTCCGACGTTGCCGCGGGCATCGAATGGGCGGCCGACCAAGGCTACGACGTCGTCAGCCTGAGCCTCGGCGCGAGTTCCGGCACGACCGCGCTACGGGACGCCGTCGATTACGCCTACGAAAACGGCGTGCTGGTCGTCTCCTCGGCGGGCAACTCCGGTCCGTGTAACGACTGTGTCGGCTACCCGGCCGCGTACGACAACGCGGTGGCCGTCTCCTCGACCGACGAGGACGATTCGCTGTCGAGTTTCTCCTCGACCGGTTCGGAAATCGAACTCGCCGCACCGGGCGGCAGCGTCTACTCGACCTACGTCGGCGGCGAGTACGACACCCTCTCGGGCACGTCGATGTCGTGCCCGCACGTTTCGGGTGCGGGCGCTCAGTTGATGGCGAACGGCGCGACCAACGCCGAGGCTCGGGACACGCTGAAGAACACCGCCGAGGACATCGGACTGAGCAGCAACGAGCAGGGCGCGGGCCTGCTCGACGTGGAAGCCGCGCTCGCCGGAGATGACGGTGACGACGGCGATGACGGTGACGACGGCGGTGACGGTGGCGACGCCGCCCCCGCCATCGACACTCTCAGCGTCGCCGACAGCAGTAACGGCGGTTGGGCACGATTCGACGCCGACTGGTCGGTCTCGGACGCCGACGGCGACCTCTCGTCGGTCGAACTCGCACTGACTCAGAGCGGCTCGACCGTCGATTCCGCGACCACCTCGGTCAGCGGGTCGAGCGCGTCGGGGTCCGACCAACTGGAGGAGAAGAAGGGGAGCGGCTCCTACGACGTGACGCTCACCGTCACGGATTCGAGCGGTAACACCGCGACCCGGACCGAGACCGTTTCGGCCTGAAGACGACTCGATTCGTCGAATCGAGTCGGCGTAGCGGTCTCGGCGCGGCCGACCGAACTCTCTCTTTTTGCATTCGTCGTGTGACGGCCAGTCGGACTCCCCGTGAACGGCGACCGTCTCGAAAAACCGCAAACCGCCGGCTCAGACGGTGAACTCGTACAGGTCGTCGCCGACGTGGTGGACCGACTCGACGACCTTCCCGGAGTCGCCCACCATGTCGTCGCCGTCCACGAGCGCGCGTCCGACCGCGAGGACTTTACCGTGGGACTCCTCGGCGATGGCAACGAGGTCGTCCTCCGAGATGTCGGCGTCGGCCTCCACGATGCCGGGTCGCATCACGTCCGCGCCGTCGCTCACGAACGACACCGCGCCCGCGTCCACGGTCACGACGTGGGACTCGGGCGGGTACTCGTTCGCGCCCCGGACGGTCAGAAACGGCCGGTCGTCCACGTAGAGAACCGCGGGTTCGCCGTCGACCAACACGAGGTCGAACTCCGAGTCCTCCAACTCCACGAGTTCGTAGGTGTCGGCGTCCAACTCGACCCCGAGGTTCGCGGCGACCTGTTCTTCGATGTCGCTCACCCCGTCGCTCCGAAGGTGGTGGCGAGACTTGATTTCCATACCCGACCGTCGTCGCTTCGCGGCTTAATACCCCCGGCTTCGACGCGGGGATAAGCGTAAGAACCCGCCTGACGTACGCTCGGGTATGAAAGCAAAGCGGGAGTATCGGAACCGCGAGCCGGTCGAGGTCGCGGTCCTCGACGCGCTCGTGGACAGAAACGACGACGGCATGACCGTGTTCGAACTCCGGTCGGACGTCGATGTCGATATCGACGACCTCGAAACCGCGCTCGCCAACCTCAAGGAGGACGGTCTCATCCACGCCAGTTCGGGCGACCACCGCACTCTCATCACGCCCGACGAGCGCGTGGTTCCCGACCCCGAGGAGGCCGACCAGGAACCGTCGTTCGTGGACCGCGTCATCGAACGATTTCCGTTCTGAGTCGGGGCCGAAGTTCTGTCCCCTCTCGAACCCCGTTTAGCGTCCGGAGCGAGCGAAACCGATTCGCCACTCCACAATCTCGCGGATTCCGACCGTTTAATCCCGCCTCGCGTCCAACACCGAGCCATGACAGTCATCGAGGACCAACAGTCGGACCTCGGCGCGGCGTTCACCGAGGTCGGGGGTCGTCGCGTCCCGGCCGACTACGGGCGGCCAGAGCGCGCCCACCGCGCGGTCCGGAACGTGGTCGGCGTGACCGAGATGCCCTACGGCGTCGTAGTCGTCTCGGGCGACGACCGCATCGAGTACGTCGATAACGTGGTGTCGAACCGCGTCCCGACCGACGACGGCGAGGGGGTCTACGCCCTCCTGCTCGACCCGCAGGGCGGCGTGGAGATGGACATGTACGTCTACAACGCCGGGGACCGACTCCTCCTCTTTGTCCCGCCGGGCGAAGCCGAGTCGCTCGCCGACGAGTGGCGCGGGAAGGTGTTCATTCAGGACGTGGACATCGAGGCCGCGACCGACGACTTCGGCGTGTTCGGCGTCCACGGCCCGAACGCGACCGAGAAGATAGCGAGCGTCCTCAACGGCGCGAGCACGCCCGAGGGCCACCTCTCGTTCGTCCGCGGACGGATGGGCGACGTGGGTGTCACCGTGATTCGGACCGACGCCCCGACCGGCGAGGAGGGCTACGAGGTGGTCTGTACCACCGGGACCATCGAGACCGAGAAGGGCGAACAGCGTCCGAACGCCGCGGTCGTCTACGACGCCCTGCTGACTCACGGCCTGAACGCCGCGCCGTTCGGCCGGACGACGTGGGAATCGCTCACGCTCGAAGCCGGGACGCCGCTGTTCGACACCGAACTCGACGGTCGGATTCCGAACGTCCTCGGCGTGCGGAACGCGGTGGACTTCGAGAAGGGATGTTTCGTCGGCCAGGAGGTCGTCTCGCGCGTCGAAAATCGCGGCCGACCGAGCAAGCGACTCGTCGGCCTGCGAGTCGATGCAGTCCCCGAACCGGGCGCGGCCGTCTTCTCGGGCGACGAGGCCGTCGGCGAGGTGACTCGCGGGGTCGCGAGTCCCTCGCGCGGCGAGCCAATCGCGTTCGCGCTCGTGGACTTCGACGTCGCCGACGACGCGCCGATTCTGACCGCCCGCGTCGGCGGCGAGGAGGTGCTGGCGTCGGTGGTGGACCTGCCGTTCGTGACGGGGAGCGACCGGTCGGCCCGGATTCCCTCTTATTAACTCTCCCCGACGGCGTCCACGACCATCGAAGCCGCGACGACCGCCTCTCGGGGGACGCTCGCGGGCGTCTCGCCCGCGAGCGTCTTCGTGTTCGCACGCAACCGTACTTACGCAATCGCTCTCACGCGTACTCGCGGGCCACCACGACGGCCAGCGTCCGCGTGAATCCGAGGACGATGGGACCCACGAAGATGCCGGTGAAGCCGAACACCCCGAGACCGCCGAAGATGCCGAGGACGAGAATGGCGGGGTTGAGGTTCGCGCTCCGACCGCCGACGACCGGCCGGAGGTAGTTGTCGGTGAGGTTCACCACGCCGAACCCGTAGAGCAGGAGTCCCGCACCCGGCAGGACGCTCCCGGTCGCGAGGAGGTAGAGCGCCGCGGGTCCCCAGATGAACATCGACCCGACGAACGGCAGGATGCCGAGGACGACCGCCACGACGGTCCAGAAGACGACGTTCGAGAAGCCGAGGACCGCGAGCGCGATGCCGGTGAGGACGGCCTGCACGACCGCGATGACGCCCGTCGTGATGAGGACCGCGTAGGTGAGGCGGTCGAGGTCGGCGATGAGTTCGTCCTGCACGTGGTGGGCGAGCGGGGTGACCTTTCGGAACCACGCGACTATCGACTCGCCGCCCACGAGCAGGTAGTACAGCAGAAACCCGAGCACAGTGACACCGACCGCGACGTTCGACGCGCCGCCGAGGACGCCGATGGTGCCCTGAAAGACCTCGCCGACGCCCGACTGGGCGGCCGCCACGACCTCCTGTCCAAGGTCGCTCTCGAAGAACTCCCCGACGAACCCCACGTCGATTGCGCCGGACTGGACGCCCTCGACCACGGCGAGCGCCTGCTGGACGACCACTCGCAGGAGCAGGACGAACGGAAGCACGAACAGCACGGTCGAAGCGACCATCAGCACGATCGCCGACGCTCGCGGGCCGAAGCGCGGTCCGAGGGCCGCCACGAATCGCGGCGAGAGTCGTCGCTGGAGCGGAAAGAGCGTGTACGCCAACAGCACCGCGAGCGCGACGTAGGTGAAGAAGGGCCGAATCACGAGCACCGAGAGGAACACTGAGACCGCGAGGAGGGCGCCTGCGAAGGCTCTCTCGGCGTTCATGCCGACGCGTACGCGAACTGAAGGGAAAAGCGCGGCGATGCGCTCGACGGTGGTCGTCGCTCACGGACTCGCGTCGAAAGAAAGACGGCGAACGTCGGGTCGAACCCCACCCCCGTCCGCGTTCCATGGCGTTACTGGCGTGTGGGCGTCCCCCGAATTCGACCGGAAGAGGCGATATCGGCCCGCCTGCGAGCAGGCGGGCCGAAACGCTGTCGTACGTCACCCCTTCGCGTGGAACGAGGGCGTCCGTGGTAAAAAGTGGCACGGCCAGCGACGGGGGCGAACCGCGGCGGGAGTCGCCGCGCTCCTCGACGCGTATCCGGCGTTCGTCGCGCCGAACGCCCCGAAATCGGCGACCACTTTCACCCCGGTATCGCATCGAACCGACAGCGTTTCACGCCTCGCTTTCCTACCCCGGCACGAATGAGCAAGGACTACATCGACGTTCGGGGGGCCGAAGAGCACAACCTCAAGGACCTCGATATCTCCATTCCGCGCGAGAAGTTCAACGTGGTGACGGGGCTGTCGGGGTCGGGGAAGTCCTCGCTCGCGTTCGAGACGGTGTACGCCGAGGGCCAGCGCCGGTACATCGAGAGCCTGTCGGCGTACGCCCGGAACTTCCTCGGGCAGATGGACAAACCGCAGGTCGAGAACGTCGAAGGTCTCTCGCCCGCCATCTCCATCGACCAGAAGAACGCGGCCAACAACCCCCGCTCGACGGTCGGTACGGTGACGGAACTCCACGACTACTTCCGCCTGCTGTACGCCCGCATCGGGACGCCACACTGTCCCGAGTGCGGACAGGAGGTCGGCGAACAGAGCGCCCAGAACATGGTTCGGCGCGTCCTCGATTTGCCGGAAGGCACCAAGGCCAAAATCGCCGCGCCGGTCGTCCGCGACCAGAAGGGCGCGTTCGAGGACCTGTTCGACGACCTCGTTTCTGAGGGGTACAGCCGAGTCGAGGTTGACGGCGACGAGTACGACCTGACGATGGACAGGCCCGACCTCGACAAGAACTACGACCACGACGTTGACGTAATCGTGGACCGGGTACGGGTCTCAGAGGACGCCCGGAGTCGAATCACCGACAGCGTCGAGACCGCCTTGGAGGAGACTGACGGCGCGCTCAAGGTCATCCTCCCCGACCCGCCCGAGGAGGCGGCCGACGCCATCGGCGGAGCGACAGCGAGGTCTACCGGCGACCTCGCCGGAGAGGCCGACGACCGCCTCGTGGTCGAGTTCTCCGAGGACCTCGCCTGCACTCACTGTGGCATCGACTTCCGGGAGATAGAGACCCGGAGCTTCTCGTTCAACAGCCCCCACGGCGCGTGTCCGGAGTGTGAGGGCATCGGCGAGACGAAGGAGGTGGACGAGGACCTCGTCGTCGTCGACCCGAGCAAGCCGCTGAAGCACGTGTTCGAGCCGTGGAGCTACAACCGAACGTACTACCAGCGCCAGCTCGACAACGTGGCCGACCACTTCGGCGTGAGCGTTTCGACACCGTTCGAGGACCTCCCCGAGGACGTCCAAGCGGCGTTCGTCTGGGGAACCGACGACGTGGTTCACTTCGAGTGGCGGACCAAGAACGGCATCCGCGAGAAGGACGAGCGATTCGAGGGCGTCATTCCCAACCTCGAACGCCGGTACCTCGAAACCGACTCGGACAGCACTCGCGACCACATCGAAGAATACATGGCCGTCACCGAGTGTCCCGCCTGCGAGGGCACTCGACTCAACGACCAGAGCCGGTCGGTGTACGTGGACGGCACTTCCATCACCGAGGTCAACGAGATGTCCATCGGCGACGCGCTCGACCACTTCGAAGGGCTGGAGCAGACGCTGAACGAGCGCGAGACCACGATTGCCGAGGAGATTCTCAAGGAGATTCGCGCCCGCCTCGGCTTCATGGAGGAGGTCGGACTGGAGTACCTGACCTTGGACCGCGAGGCCTCGACCCTCTCGGGCGGCGAGAGCCAGCGGATTCGGCTCGCCACCCAAATCGGCTCCGGGCTGGTCGGCGTCCTCTACGTGCTGGACGAACCCTCCATCGGGCTTCATCAGCGCGACAACGACCGACTGCTCAACACGCTCTGTGAACTCCGGGACTTGGGCAACACCCTCATCGTCGTGGAACACGACGAGGAGACGATGCGCCGGGCCGACAACGTCATCGACATGGGTCCCGGCCCCGGCAAGCGCGGCGGCGAAGTCGTCGTGCAGGGGACCACCGAGGAAATCAAGGCGTGCGAGGAGTCGATAACGGGCGACTACCTCGCCGGGCGGAAGGCGATTCCCGTGCCCGACGACCGCCGGGACAGCGACGACGCGCTCACGGTCGTGGGCGCGCGCCAGCACAACCTCAAAAATCTCGACGTTGACATTCCGGTGAGCCAGTTCACCGCGATAACGGGCGTCTCGGGGTCGGGTAAGTCCACCCTGATGCACGACATCCTCTACAAGGGACTCGCCCGCGAGATGAACGACAACACCAGCGTGGACCCCGGCGACCACGACGCCATCGAGGGTCTCGACACCGTCGAGAAGGTCCGACTCATCGACCAGTCGCCCATCGGTCGAACCCCGCGGTCGAACCCCGCGACCTACACCAACGTCTTCGACCACATCCGCGACCTGTTCGCCGAGACGAAGCTCGCCAAACAGCGCGGCTACGAGGTGGGTCGGTTCTCGTTCAACGTCAAGGGCGGCCGGTGCGAGGAGTGTCGCGGACAGGGCACCGTCAAAATCGAGATGAACTTCCTCTCGGACGTGTACGTCCCCTGTGAGGAGTGCGGCGGCGCGCGCTACAACGACGAGACCCTCGACGTGACCTACAAGGGCGCGACTATCGCCGACGTGCTCGACATGTCGGTCGAGGAGGCCTACGACTTCTTCGAACACGACCAGCGAATCGCCCGGCGACTCAAACTTCTGAAGGACGTAGGGCTGGACTACATGAAACTCGGTCAGCCCTCGACCACGCTCTCTGGCGGGGAAGCCCAGCGCGTCAAACTCGCCGAGGAACTCGGCAAGAAGGATGCGGGCGACACCCTGTATCTGCTCGACGAGCCGACCACCGGCCTCCACAGCGCCGACGAGCGCAAGCTCATCGAGGTGCTCCAGCGACTCACCGACAAGGGCAACACCGTGGTCGTCATCGAACACGAACTCGACCTCGTGAAGAACGCCGACCACGTCATCGACCTCGGGCCGGAGGGCGGCGAGAACGGCGGCGAAATCGTGGCCGAAGGGACGCCCGAGGAAGTCGCCCGAACCGAGTCGTCGTACACCGGCCGGTACCTCCGTGACCTGCTCCCCGACGTGGACCTCGACGGCCCCCGGGCCGACCGCGAACCCGAACCCGCCGCGCCTCCGACCGACGACTGAGCACCCGAACTCTTCTCCGGGGTCCCGACGTATCGTCGGACTAACTCCGGGAACTCCCCCATTACCGGCCGTAATTTAAAAATACCTTACAATTTGGCCGGGCTAAGTACTGGATAACAAAGTGCGGTCCGGGTGAAATCCGCGTACCGTGATACGATGGGTGGCGATGGCACCGGGGCAACAAGCGATTGAGCGACTTCGGTAGCATGAGCTCGGCTGATAACTCACCGGAACAGGAACCACTGTCCGAAGATCTCATCTTCGACGTACTCAAGAACCGGCGGCGGCGGTACACGCTTCATTACCTCAAGCAGGAGGACCGGCCGGTCGAGCTGAGCGAACTCGCAGAACAGGTCGCGGCGTGGGAGAACGACACCACGGTCGAGGGGCTGTCGGCCAACGAGCGCAAGTCGGTGTACACGTCGCTGTATCAGACGCATCTCCCGAAACTCGCCGACGCGGGCATCGTGGACTACAACCAGAACCGGGGCGTGGTCGAACTCTCGGGAAACGCGGCCCAACTGGAGGGGTACCTCCGACCGCAGGACGAGTTTCCGTGGATTCGGTACTACCTCGGTCTCGCGGTCGTGAGCGGCATTTTGGTGGTCGGCGACCTCCTCGGAATCCCGCCGTTCGAGGCGATTCCCGACGAGGTCTGGGGCGTGCTCATCGTGGCGGCGTTCGCGCTCTCGGCGATGGCCCACTACGTTCGGCGGCGACAGCTCGCCCGTCAGGAGCGACCGCCCAACCTCGAAGAGTGACTATCGACCGGTACGCGCCTCGAAGGGTAGAATACTTGAGACGGAGCGACGTACAGGCAATCAATGTACGACTTCGTCGTGGTCGGAGCGGGTCCCGCCGGGTCGCGGTTCTCGCGCCGGGCGGCCGAGCGAGGGTACGACGTGCTGGCGCTCGAACGCGGGTCGGTCGGCGAACCGCTCGCGTGCTCGGGCCACGTCAGCACCGACATCTGGGGGTTCACGCCCGAGGGCGCGCGAGAGGACCTCCTCCAGAACGAGGTGTACGGCGCGCGATTCCACGTCGGCGGGCCGGACAGCGACGACTACCCCTTCTACAAGCGCGAGGTGGTCTCGAACGTCATCGACCGGGTGGGTCTCGACCGCCACCTCGCCGAGGCGGCCCGCGAGGCGGGCGCGGACCTCCGGGAGAACCACAGCGTCTCGACGGTCGAAGAACACGCCGACCGGGTGGAAGTCACCGCGACCGGGCCGGACGGCACCGAGACGTTCGAGGCCCGGATGGTCGCGGGATGCGACGGACCCGTCTCGCGGGTCCGTCGCGAACTCGGCCTGCCCGAACCCGGCGAGAAGCTACAGGGCGTCCTCGGATTCAGCGCGGAGGACGACCCCGGCGACTTCGTTGACGTTCACCTCACCGCGCCCCGATTCTTCGCGTGGCGCATCCCCCGAAGCGACGCCGGAGTCGAGTACGGTCTCGCGGCCCCGCCGGGTTCGGAACCCGGCGCGAAGGAACTGTTCGAGGAGTTCACGGCGGAGTACGACATCGAGACCGGGGAGTTCTGCGCGGGCATGATTCCGGTCGGCCCGGCCGACTCGGTGACGAGTCGGCGCGGCTTTCTGATTGGGGATGCGGCGGCCCAGACCAAGCCCTTCACCGGCGGCGGGATTCTGTACGGCATGACCGCGGCCGACCACGCCGCCCGCGAAATCGACCCCGAGGACCCTGCAACGCTGGCAGACTACGAGACGGCGTGGCGCGACGATTTGAGTACGGAGATACGACTGGGTCACTGGATTCGAAAGTGCTACTCGCTTCCCGAGGGCGTCCAGAAGGCGGGACTGTCGGCGTTCTCGGGCGAAATCGGCGTCCACATGGACAAGCCGAGTTCGTTCTTCTCGAAAGAGCATCTGACCAAGTTACTCTCTCGTTCGTAAAAATGACCAGTTCAGAATCGGACGAAACAACGAGCTCGGGCGACGAAACGCCGGACCGCAAGCACTGCGAAACCCTCGACCTCGAAACGCGGACTCGGGAGGAGGAATGGGGCGAGGAAGCGTTCCGTGATGCAGGTGAGGCGACGTTCGGAAGCCAGTAACCGCGACTGCGACCCAAACAAAAACGTACCCTTCGCACCACGTCTCGACCATGCTCGTTCGAGACGCGATGACGACCGACGTAGTGACCGTCGAGACCGACGACTCGCTCCAGCAGGCGGTCGGCCGGATGCTCCGCGAGCGCGTCGGTAGCGTCGTCCTCAAGCGAGACGGGACGCCCGTCGGAATCGTGACCGAGACCGACGCGCTGAAGGTGGGCTACCTATCCGAGCGACCGTTCACCGAGGTTCCGGTCTCGAAGGCGGCCAGCGACTCGCTGGTGACCACTACCCCAGACACGACCATACGCAAGGCGGTCCGGACGATGCACGAGAAAGACGTGAAGAAACTCCCCGTCGTGGAGTCGATGGAAATCGTCGGGATGCTGACGATGACCGACGTGGTGCGCGAGCAGGAGGAACTCATCGACGAGGCTCACCGACTGGAGCAGGGTCGACAGGGCTGGTCGCCCGAACAGGAGCGGTGGAATCTAGACAACTACTGAGCCCTCTCGCTGCTCACACCTTCTCGGGCAACCACCCGCCGTCCACTTCGATATTCTCCCCACTTATATATCCGCTCTCGTCCTCCAAGAAGAACAGCACCGCCTGCGCAATATCGCCGAACCCCGCCGGGCGACCCCGCGGCAGGTCGTCGGGAAATTCGTCGGAGTTCTCGACCACGTAGGGCGACACCGCGTTTGCGGTGATGCCGTCGTGTTGGGTGTCGCTCGCCAGCATCCGGGTGAACATCAGCACGCCCTGCTTGGCGATGAAGTACGGCGCGTTCTTCGCCGACATCAGTCCCTTCTCGGAACTCGCGTAGCCGATGTTCACGATTCGGCCCCACCCACTTTCGCGCATCTTCGGCAGGGCGCGCTTACAGCAGAGGTAGGTGCCGTTGACGTTCGCCTGGAGGACGGTGTTCCACTCCTCGAACGAGATGTCTTCCCAGTGGCGGGGCGCGAACGGGCCGACGTTGTTGACCAGCACGTCCACCGGACCGAGGTCTGCCTCGACCGCTTCGAACATCGCGTCCACGTCGTCGGGGTCGCCCACGTCTCCCTGCACGGTGGTCGCCGCGGGCGCGCCGCGCTCACGGGCCGTCTCGGCGACCTGCTCGGCGGCGTCCGAACTCGACCGGTAGTGGACTGCGACCGACGCGCCGCATTCTGCGAGCGCGAACAGGAGTTCCCTGCCGACGCCTTTCGCGCTCCCGGTCACCAAGGCGGTTCGCCCGTCCAAATCGGGTCGTACCATGCTCGGGCGTTCGGACTCCGGACATATCGGTGTTGAGGCTTCGATTGGCCGAACGGCTCCGAGTCGCGGAGCGACTCGGAGCCGTGAAAGCGACTTCGAGGACCGAAAGCGACCGACCGAAACCCGGCGGGAGTTACACCTCGATAATCTCGTCCTCGTCGTCGCGCTCGGGGACTCGGAGTTCGCCGTCGAGTGCGGTCGCGGCCCGCCCGCCGACCTGCACTTCGTCGCCGACGCGGACCTGAACGTAGCCCGGCCGGTCCACGAAGTGACCCTGCTCGAAGCGCATCTCGTCGGGGAACTCCCCGTCGAAGGCGCGGTACTCCCGAAGGTACGCCCCGCACGCGCCGCTCGCGGTACCGGTCACGGGGTCCTCCGGAACCCCGGCGGCGGGCGCGAACATCCGGCCGTGGAGCGTCGAGTCGGCTCCGAGCGCGTCGAAGGTGAAGGCGTAGATGCCCGCCGCCTCGACCTCCTCGCTGATGGTCTCGATTGCGGAGAAGTCGGGGTCCATCGCGCTCACGTGTTCGAGGAAGTTCACGGGGACCACGAGGAAGGGCAGGCCGGTCGAAGCGACCGCGAGCGGAAGGTCCGCGCCCACGTCTTGGAGCGCGGCGTGGTCGATGCCGAGCGCGCCCGCGATTCGCTCGTAGTCGAGGTCCACCCGTCGAATCTCGTGGTCGTCTTGGGTCATCCAGACCGCGCCGTCCTCGCGAATCTCGATGTCGAGGACGCCGACGTTGGTTTCGAGGGTGTGGGTTCCGGGTTCGACGACGCCATCTTCGAGCAAATGGGCGTGGGAGGCGATGGTGGCGTGGCCGCAGAGGTCCACCTCGGTCGTGGGCGTGAAGTACCGAATCCGCCGGTCGGCGTCGTCGCTCTCGCGGAAGAAGGCGGTCTCGCTGACCGCGAGTTCGTTGGCGATGGCCTGCATCTGTGCGTCGGTCAGGCCGTCGGCGTCGGGAACCACTCCGGCGGCGTTTCCGGCGAACGGTTCGTCGGTGAAGGCGTCCACTTGGAGGGCGCGTCGAGTTCGCATGGATGGTCCGACGAACTCGACGCCCATAGCAGTTGGCGTGTCGGCCGTGTCGAGCCACCGAATCTCGCGAGACCCACCTGTAAACCGTTAAGTGTGCTGCGGTGCGAATCGCAAGGTGAAATGAGCGAACTCCCCGACGAGTTCAAGTGCACGATTACCAACTGGGAGTACATCTACGGACTTTGTCGCGGTGTGAGCGACCAGGTCAAGCGCGACTCGTTCGAACCCGACGTGGTCGTCGCGCTGGCCCGCGGCGGGTGGTTCGCGGGACGGTGTATCTGTGATTTCCTCGGTCTCGACGACCTCACCAGCCTCAAGATGGAACACTACGTTGGCACCGCCCAGAAGACCGGCGACCCCGAAGTACGCTACCCGATGCCCGAGGGGAGCGTCGAGGATAAGGACGTCCTCATCATCGACGACATCGCCGACACCGGCGGGTCCATCGAGCGCGCCTACGAGTACGTCACCGACCGCAACTCCGGCGAAGTTCGGACCGCAACGCTCCAACTCCTCCAGACCAGCGAGTTCGAACCCGACTACATCGGCGAGCGTCTTGAGGAGTGGGCGTGGGTCGTCTACCCGTGGAACTTCATCGAGGACATGATAGACCTCACCGCGGGCGTGATGGGGAAAGCCGACGGCGAGACGTTCACGACCGACGAGATTCGCCACCACCTGAGCGAGTACCACGACATCGAGCGCATCGAGATGGAAATCGCCCAACCCGACCGGATGGACGAGGTGCTGAACGAGATGGCTCGCCGGGGAGTGTTGGAGAACGAGGATGAGGCGTGGCGGTTAGTGGAGAACGACAGTGCGAACCCCTGACGAAGGGGCTTAGCCGTCCCGATTTCTCACTGTTCTCTTCCCCGAGATTCAAATACGAGGGCGGGACCAACTCGGTGCGAGTGTATGCACGAGCGAGTGCCCGACTGGCTAACACAAGTGGTTCGTGGAATCATCGCGGGAAAGGATTGGTTTCTCAGAAAACTGCAAGAAGCTCCGCTTCCCGCCCGTATCGGCGGTTGGATACTCTTTCAGGCGATTCTGTTTAAACTACAACCACGGCTATGGCGTGGTTTGGTTTCGGTCGTCGAGGCAATTAGTCAAGTCCAGAGCTTCGATTTTCGAACGCAGTTGCTGTTCGTGATACTCGGACTTCTCACCGGTCAAACGGCCACAGTAATACTGAAACTTATGAGCATCGAGGATGTACTCAGAAACATGACCAATCCCGCCAAGCAGTCGCCGGAACCGATAGCCGACGGCGGTTCTAACGTAGACTGGGACGATGTAGATGGTGGCACTTCCGGCATCGGAGGCGTCGGCGGCGCGTTCGCTGGTGCGGCGTTCGGGTCGGTTTTCGGTCCCGCCGGGACAATCGGGTTCGCGGTTTTAGGTGCGATGCTTGGCGACGAATACGAAAAGCGCGAGCTAAAGCGACGCCACGCCATCATCCACGGCCCAGAGTCGAAAGGATAGCCGTTTAGTACCCACCGACGCGACTGTAAGCCATGACGATTGGTTTTATCGGCGGAAGCGGAATCTACGACGCGCTACCGCTCGAAGACACCCGCGAGGAGGAGATTTCGACGCCCTTCGGCGACCCGAGCGCGCCCGTCACCATCGGCCGACTCGCCGGGGAGGAGGTCGCGTTCCTGCCGCGCCACGGCCCGGACCACCAGCACACGCCGACCAACGCGCCGTACAAGGCGAACATCCACGCGCTCAAGCAGGTCGGTGTCGAGCGCGTGCTGTCGAGCAACGCGGTCGGGAGCCTCCGCGAGGGCCTGCCGCCCCAGACGCTCGTCGTCCCGGACCAGACGTTCGACCGGACCAAGCACCGCGACTCGACGTTCTTCGGCGACGGCATCGTGGTCCACATGCCGTTCGCAGAACCGTACTGTCCGCATATGGTCTCGCACCTCTCCGAGTCGTGTGAGGTCGCCACCGACGCGGAGTGCGAGGAGGGCGGCACCTACGTCTGTATCGAGGGCCCGCAGTACTCGACCCGCGCCGAGAGCGAGTTCTACCGCGACCAAGGCTGGGACGTCATCGGCATGACGACGATTCCCGAAGCGAAGTTGGCCCGCGAGGCCGAGATGTGCTACGCGACGGTCGCGGGCGTCACCGACTACGACGTGTGGAAGCGCGACAGCGAGGTCACGCTCCAGGAAGTGCTGGAGAACGCCGCCGAAAACGAGGACGCAATCAAGGAAGTCGTCGAGCACGCGATTCGAAATCTGCCCGACGAGCGCGACTGCGACTGCGGGCACGCACTGGAAGGGACCATCAACACGCCGACTGAGGCGATTCCCGACGAGACCCGCGAGCGCGTCGATGCGTTCGTCGGCGAGTACCTCGACTGAGCGGTCCTCGCTTCGTCCGAGC
This sequence comes from Halorussus amylolyticus, assembly GCF_004143485.2. Classification (GTDB taxonomy): domain Archaea; phylum Halobacteriota; class Halobacteria; order Halobacteriales; family Haladaptataceae; genus Halorussus; species Halorussus amylolyticus. Next base: position 329,650 of record NZ_ML974131.1, read on the forward strand.
GACCGCTGCGGACCTTCTGGTCTCGACGCCACTCGCTCAAACTACCTGCCGCGGACGTATTCGAGCGCCTCCGCGAGGGTCTCGCGGTCTACCCGCCCCTCGGTCTCTTCGAGGCGCTCGCGGAACCGTTCCGGTGTCATGTGTTAACATACTACTCGACTGCTGATAAGCGTGTCGCCGACGCCGCTCACTCCCGAATCAGTCCGCGAGCGTCTCCGTCTCCGGGTCGTCGGCGTCCGCGTCCGTCGCGTCGTCCACCGAGTCGGGGTTCCGGACCCACAAATCCCCGAACAGGTCGTCCTGTTCGAGGACGACCGTCTCGCGGTGGGACAGAAAGAGCAGCGCGAGGAACGTCTCGATGCGAGACCCGCCGACAGTCTCGATTTCGGCGTACAGCACCTCGGTCCGCCCGGCGTCGTAGTGGGTGTCGAGTTCCGCGCGCACGTCGTCGATAACCACCTCGATGTCCTCGGCGTGGGCGGTGCCGGTCACGTCGTCGGCGGAGGGTTCGTCCTCGATTCGCATCGCGTCGTCGGCCCGGTAGTCGAGGGTCTGGGTGCCGCGCTGGAACCCCTGGGGCGACCCGGAGGTGTCGTAGCTTCGGGACTCTTTCCACCACGACCCCCGTTCGCGCTCGCGGAGTTCCCGGACGAGTTCGTCCAAGGTCTCCGGGCTTCCGCGCGCAGTCTTGCGGTCGAGTCGGCGCTCCATCTCGGCTTCGAGCTGGTCGATGGGGTCGTGGGCCGGGAAGTCGCCCTCGGTCGGTGGCTCCATCCCTGGCTCCCACTCGTCCCACGCCTCCTCCTCGACTTCCTCGTCGTCGTCGGCGAGCATGGCGTCGCTCTTCATCCGGAGGAGGACGCTCGCGTAGAACAGCGCCCGGCCCGACGTTCGGAGGTCGGCGGCGTCCAGGCGGTCGAGGAATTTGTCGGTCACCGTCACGATGTCGATGTCCCACGGCTCGATTTCGCCGTCCTCGGCCAACTGGACGAGGAGTTCGACCGGTTCGGCCTCGTCGTCCGCGTCGGGAGCGTCGGCGGCGACTTCGTCGAGGATTCCCGACTCCTCGGCTTCTCGCTTGCGCTTTTCTTCCTCGTGGCCTGCGATGTTGAGCGGGACGCCACCGTCGGAGCGAAGCTCCGACGAGCCTCGACTCGCTCCGCTCGCCGAGACGCCGTCAGAGCGAAGCTCCTCGCTGCTCGCGGGTCGTCGCTGCGCTCCTCCCCGCTCGCCGTTCCGAGATTCCTCCCGAAAATCGCTGCTCGCGGCTTCGCCGCTCGCGTTTCGAGACTCCTTCGGAGTCTCGCTAGTCATCGGCGGGCACCTCGCCATCCCTCTCGCCTAACTGGATACCCGTCACGGTGCTCACGTTGTCGCCCTGCATCGTCACGCCGATGGCGCGCTCGGAGCGCTCCATCATCGCCGACCGGTGGCTCACCACGATGAACTGGGCGTCGCCCGCGAGTTCGTCCACCATCTCGCCGACGCGCTCGGCGTTGGCGGCGTCGAGGAAGGCGTCGATTTCGTCGAGCGCGTAGAACGGCGCGGGGTTGTACCGCTGGATGGCGAAGATAAAGGCGAGCGCGGTCAGGCTCTTTTCGCCCCCGCTCATCGCGTCGAGGCGCTGGATGGGCTTGTCTCCCGGTTGGGCCTTCATCGTGAGGCCGCCGTCGAAGGGGTCGGCTTCGTCTTCGAGGTGGAGGTCGCCGGTCCCGTTCGAGAGGCGCTCGAAGATGTCCTGAAACTGGTCGTCGATGGCCTCGTACGCCTCCATGAAGGTGGCGCGCTTCTGGTCCTCGTAGGAGTCGATTCGCTCGCGGATGCCCTCGCGCTCCTCGACGAGGACGGCCTTTCGGTCTTCGAGGTCGTCCAAGTCGGCCTTCACGTCGTCGTACTCCTCGATGGCGAGCATGTTCACCGGTTCGAGAGCTTCCATCTGGCGTTCGAGTCGCGCGATGTTCTCCTCGACCGAATCGAGGTCGGGAATCTCGTCGGCGTCGTACTCGCCCACCTGTTCTTCGAGTTCAGCCACGTCGGCTTCGAGGCGGTCTTCGGCCCGGCGCAGGCTTTCGAGCCGATTCTGGACCGACTCGACCTCCGACTTCTTCTCGTCGCGCTCCTGTTGGGCCGCCCGGAGGTCGTCTTTGAGGTCGGTGCGCTCGTCTTTCAGTTCCGCGAGTTCGTCTTCGAGTTCGGCGACCGCCTCGCGCTTATCTTCGAGGAGCGACTCCTGGTCTTCGACTTTCCCCTCCAACTCCGCAATCTTCTCTTCCTGTTCGGCCTTGCGGTTCTGGGCGGCTTCGATGTCGTCGTGGAGGTCCTCGATGGCGTCCTCGGCGTACTGCTTCTCCAACTGGAGTTCGTTGAGTTGGCCGTCGAGGTCGTCTATCTTGTCCTCCAAGTCGTCGATTTCGGCCTCGATGTCGTCGGCCTCCGCGGTGAGTTCGGGAATCCGCGAATCGGCGAGTTCGTCTTCGAGTTCCGCGATGTCGTCTTCGACCGCCGCAATCGCCTCCTCGCGCTCGTCGATTTCGGCTTCGAGGTCCTGCATCTGCTCGTTGACCGCCTCGCGGTCGGCCGCCATCGATTCGAGGTCGGCTTCGAGGTCGGCGATGCGCTCGCGCACCGAGTCGAGTTCGCCTTCGGTGCGCTCGATGTCGCCCTCGATGGACCGAACTTGGTCGGTGGCGTCGCTCTTGCGGTCGCGCGCGTCGTCAAGTCGGCCCTCCACGTCGCGTACGTCCTCGCGGACGGACCGGCGCTCGTCCTCCAGTTCGTTGATTCGCCGGGCGACTCGCTCCAGTTGGCCCTTGCCCGACTTCGAAAACGAGTAGCGCGAGCCCGACTTCGACCCGCCGGTCATCGCGCCGCTCTTCTCGACCAGTTCGCCCGAGAGGGTCACGAGCCGGTAGTCGCCCATGAAGTCCCGCGCCGTCTCGATGTTCTCCACGACCAGCGTGTCGCCGAGGACGTACGAGAAGATGCCCGAGTACTGCGAGTCGAACTCCACGAGGTTGTACGCGAAGTCCACCACGCCCGGCGCGTTCGGGGCCGACGGGAGATTCCGGTTGTGCATCTCGGTCATCGGCAGGAAGGTCGCCCGGCCCGCGTTCCGAGATTTGAGGTACTCGATGCACGATTGGCCCACGCCGTCGTCGTCCACCACGACGTTCGCCATCCGGCCGCCAGCCGCGGTCTCGCACGCGGTGGCGTACTTCTCGGAGACGCCGCCGAGTTGGCCGACCGTGCCGTGGACGCCGGGCTTCTCGGCGTTCAGCACGGTCGAGACCGCCCGGCCGTACGACGAGTCGCCGGTCTCGTCGGCCTTCGCCTCCAGTTGGGCGTACTCGCTCTGCTTGGCTTGGAGTTCGTCCTCGACCGAGTCGAGGTCGTCCTGAAGCCCGCGCTTCTCCTGTTTGAGGTCCTCGACCACCTCGTCTATCTGGGCGCGATTCCGCTCTGCCTTCGCGAGTTCGTCTTCGAGGTCGTCGAGCTTCGATTCGAGTTCGGGAATCCGCTCGCGGGCGTCGTCCAACTCGGCTTCGGTCTCGGTCTCGGCGTTCGACCGCCGACGCGCCTCGTCGAGCAGGCGGTCGTTCTCGCGCTGGAGGTCGTTCTTCTCGCTCTTGAGGTCTTCCAGTTCGGATTTCTTCTCGGCGAGTTCTGCCTTCACCTCGTCGTACTCGGTGTCGATGGCGTCGATTTCGGCCTCGATGTCCGCCAACTCGGATTCTTTCTGCTGGACGTCGGCTTTCACCGACGACTTCTCGATTTTGATGTCCCGAACGTCGCCCGCGAGTTCGTCCACCGTCTCCTGCTTGCGGTCGATTTCCACGAACGCCTGCCTGCGAGTGTTCTCGGCGTCCTGAATCTTCTCTTCGGCGGTGTCGATGGCGTCTTCGAGCCGCGAAATCTCGCCCTTGACCTCCTCGATTTCGCTCTTAATCGCGAGCTGTTCGTCCTCGCCCTTCCGCTCGATTTCGGCGTTGAGTTCTTCGAGGTCGTCTTCGAGTCGGATGACCTTCCCCTGTTTCTCGTCCAACTCGGTCTGGAGCGCGGCGAGTTCGTCTTCGCGCTCGTCGATGTCCTCGCGAGTGTGGCTGAGGTCGTCGCGCTTCTCTTCGAGTTCGGCGGCCCGGAGGTAGCCCTCGTACTCCTCTTTCTCGTCGCGCAGGCCTTGATATTCGAGGGCGGTCTCGCGCTCGTCTTCCAACTGTTCGAGGCGGTCGCGCTTCTCCTCGATGCGGAGTTCGGCCTCGTCCACCCGGTCTTTGACGACTTCGAGTTCTTCGAGCGCGTCGGCCTTCTTGGCGTCGAACTCAGCGACTCCCGCGATTTCGTCGAGAATCTCGCGGCGCTCGAACGGGGTCATGTTGATGATTTCGGTCACGTCGCCCTGCATGACGACGTTGTACCCCTCGGGGGTGACGCCCGCCTGAGCGAGCAGGTCCTGGATGTCCGAGAGGTTCACCGACCGTCCGTTGAGGTAGTAGTAGGAGTAGTAGTTGTCCTCGGTCTCCTTGACACGGCGCTTGATGGTGATTTCGTCCACGTCGCCGACGCTCTCGGTTCCGGCGGCGTTGACCACCTGCGCGCGCTCTACGGTCCGGTCGGCGTTGTCGAGGACGACCTCGACGCTGGCCTCGCGCGAACCGCTTCGCTCCTCGCTCCCGTCGGCGTGGCCGGGGTTGTAGATGAGGTCGGTGAGTTTCTCGGCTCGGATGCCCCGCGTCCGGGCGAGACCGAGCGCGAACAGCACGCTGTCGATGATGTTGCTCTTTCCGGAGCCGTTCGGACCGCTGACCGTCGTGAAATCCTCGTAGAACGGGATTTCGGTCCTGCGACCGAAGCTCTTGAAGTTGTCTAGGACGAGCGTTTTGATGTGCATGGTTGCTCGTGGCGGGCCGCGCTACGCGACGATGATGTCGTCGCCCAGCCCGGAATCGTCTTCCGTCTCGTCTTCTGTCTGGGTCTCGTCGGTCTTAGACTCGTCGTTTTCGGGTTCGGGAGCGCGAGACGCGCTCTCAGACGCGGCCGAACGCGCCGACTCGTCCGAGCGCGCCGACCCATCCGAACGGTCGGCGCGCTCGGACGACTCCAGCGTTTCGAGTCGGTCGTTGACTTCGACTAGCTCCTCGGTCAGTCCCTGCACGGTCGCTTCGAGTCGGTCCACCTGCGCTTCGAGTTCCTCGACTCGTTCGTCCGGGTCACTCATTATCTGTGAACCCCCACGGAAGGACCATAAACGTACGTCAGACGAAGTCAATAACTTTGACACTTCTGCCCCGGAATCCCGCGATATTACACCGCTTCGACGGTCCGCTCGGCCACCGACACCAGCGACTGCCACGTGTTGCATCCCGCTCGGAGCGCCACGAGGTCGTCGGCGGCGACTCGGACGACGACTGCCGACTCGTCGCGCTCGACGGTCGCCACCGAGCGGTCACCACCGATTTCTCCCACCTCCTGAGAAACTGCGCGGGCCACGACGCGAGCGCGCGCTGGCGTCTCGTACTCGAATCGAAACGCGGCGTCGTGGGGTCTCTCGCCCATCCCGCTAATTGACTTCGACTTCCTTCACGTCGCGGCTTCGCTCTTTCAGCAGGACGCGGTGGCCGCAGTAGGGACACCGGACCCCGCCGTACTCGTCGAGTTCGACGTCGCGCTTACACCGCGAACACTTGTAACTCATTCTTCGTCGTCTGCGAGCGCGGCGCGGATGGACCGCGTGACGGACTTACCCGCGGGCGTCTCGGGGCGGTACGTGCCGCCGGCGAACTTGTAGTCGCACTTGCCACACTGCCAGATGCCGGTGCCCTGTCGGTCCACGGTCGTGGACCCGCACTCGGGACAGGCGTGGTCGTCGTGCATGTCGCTCTCGATTTCGGCGACGCGCTTGCGGGCGACCCGCCCGTATCGCGCGCCGAACCGACCGGCGCTCCCGGTTCGGCTCTGAGTGTCTTCGGCCATAGTACTGCGAATTTACTCCGGCGCGCTGATAAAGGCTTTGAGTCGTGGGGGGGGGGGGGGGGGGGGGGGGGGGGGGCCCCCCCCCCCCCGGGGGGGGGGGGGGGGGGGGGGGGGGGGGG
>NZ_ML974131.1:335748-496475 GCF_004143485.2 Halorussus amylolyticus
CCTCCTTCCTCCCCCCGCCCCTCTTCCGTGGTGGGCCCCCCCCCCCCCCCCGGGGGGCCCCCCCCCACGACTCACCCCTCTTCGATAGGCGGATTGAACAGTTCGTGGCCGATGACCGCGACCGAGGCCACCAGCCCCGCAATCGCGCCCGGCAACCCCGTTAGCTGGCCGACCAGAAAGCCGCCCCCCGAAAGCAGCGGTATCGCCGCGAGGACCGCGTCGTAGTGGCTCACCATTTCGTAATTAGATGTAATTACCTCGTCCAAGAAGATTGGGGCGGAAGGCCGTGACTTCGTCCTCTCGCGCTCGGCGTAACGCCCGGCGTTCGACGCTACGCGCCACGTACTCCTGTGTTACGCCGCGATTTCGAGGAATAGGCCGAGCGTATCGCTACTGCAACTCCGCCTCCGCGAGCACGTCGTTCAAATCGGCTCGCACTCGCTCGCCCATCTCGCGGTCCTTCGCGGTGGTGACCACGCGGTTCTCCTGCACGCTGGACCCGTCCCGTAACAGGAGGCGGACGTTGCCGTTCTCGCCCGCACGGGTCGCCTTCGCGCGCACGCCGGTCCGACTCCCCGACCCGCCAGCGTCGATGGGGCCGGGAATTATCTTCTTGACGTGGGGGTGGCCCGCGACGGTGTGAATCACCTTCCGGCCCGTCCGTCCGGCGATGAGCGTCGAGTGACTCCCGCCGATTTTCTCGCTCGGGGCGGCGTCCACCACTTTCAGCGCGGGGTCGCCGCGCCGCGAGAGGACCCCCTCGACCGGGTCGTCGTCGGTCACGCGATAGAACGAGTAGCGCAACTGCCCGCGAGTCGCTCGGAGCACCTCGCGGTCGCCCCCGGCGTACACCTCCTCGGGGCGCTTGCGTCGGACCTCGTCGGCGATTCGACCCGCGAAGTTCCGGAGCTCGACCACGCCCGCCTCGCCGCCGTCCTCGGGCGTGGTGGTCACCCCGGTTTCGCCCACGACCGCCTCGCCGTCGAGCATCGTGAGCGTGGCGTGGTCGCGCGCGAGGTCGAGCACCACGGCGTCGGCGTTGGGCGACCGGCAGACCAGACAGTAGTCGCCGGGGCGTTCGAGCGATGACCCACACTGCCGACACTCCATGAATCTTCGTAGCCGAGCGCGGGGTTTAACCTCGGTGTTTTGGGTCGCCTCCCGGTGGTCGTTCGGTCATCTCACAGACCTAGTCCCCCTCGCCGACTCACTCCGGGGTCGTCTCCGCGAGGTCGGTCCCGCAGTTCGCACAGTAGTTCGCGCCCGCGGGCACCGACACCCCGCACTCGGGACAGCCCCGGTCGTCGCGCAGGACGCGGCGCTGGGAGTCGTTCAGATATTTGTACCCGCCGTAGACGACGTTCACGAGGCCGAACGACCACCACGCGGTCAGGATGGCGAGGACGATGTGAACCCCGAGGTCGCCCACGGTTCGTTTCACGAGGACGATTCGCTCGGGCGTCTCGGTCTCTATCTTCCACCCGTCGGCGATGGCGTCGTCTATCTGGCGCTGGAGTCGCTCGCTTCTCGTCGCCGGTGTGTAGCTCATTCGGAAATCCCCCTGATTGGTCGCAGAAAGCGTACGTCGCCGGTCGGGATATGGTTTGAGGCTACGAGCGAGTCGGAAACGGTGTCGGCCGACTCACAGCACGCAGAAGCAATTCGACCGCTCTACTTCAGCCAGAGCCAGAAACGACTCAGTTGGCGTGAAGCTAGCTACTCCCGATACCTATGAGACCGCCCCGCACCGCACAGCACCGCGCCCCGTGCCTCCCCGCATGCGAATTCGCTCGCTGTGCGAGCGAATTCGCGGCGCGTCCCGTGGTCCGTGTCGCCGCCGAAACGGCCGTCGTGGACGGGCCGATAGCAGTCGTCTCCGACGGGCGGTGTATCACGGTTGTCACCCGAACAGAAATCGAACTCACTCGTTCGCCGGGTCGGTCTTCATGAACTCCCGCAGAATCACCGTCGCGTACGACCCCTTCGGAAGTGCGAACTCGAACGTCACCGCATCGTCCGTCACGCTCGCTTCGAGGTCGGTCCGGACCAGAATCGGTCGCCGGGTCCCGGTCGAGTCGAACTCCCCCGGCAGGTCGAAATCGCCGGGTTCGAGGTCCAAGTCAGCCAGCACCTCGCGCTCGATTTCTCCGGGTTCGCCCTTTCCCAACTCGGTCTCGGTCCCTACCAGCGGCGCGGTCACGAAGGCTCGCCCGCGCTCGCAGTGGCGCGCGACCGTCTCGACCCGATTCTCGGTCACTTCCTGCAGGCGGTCGGTGTCGGGGACGGTCAGCCCATCGACCCGCTCGGTGAAACACACCACGTCGCCCGCGACCGGCCGGTGGAAGGGCAGACCGCGCGCGAGTCGCTCGCTCAGGATTCGGTTGAAGGCGTACGACTGGGCCGCGTTGACGAACAACCGCTGGAGGTTCGACGGCACGGCTTCGAGCGCGGCCCGGAAGTCCTCGGGGTCGTCGCCGTCGCGCTCGACCAGTCGATTCACCATCGCGCGCTCGAAGCCGAGACGCCGCGGGAGCGCGTCGAGCGCGGCCCGCCAGTCGCGGTCGTCGAAGGCGTCTGCAACCTCGCGGCGGGCGCTCTGGGTCCCTTCGGGTTCGGTGTCGTAGGGATTCGCGACGTACGCCCGGACCGCCTCCTCCCACTCGTCGCGGACGACGTGGAGGCCGACCTCGTGGGTGACAGGGCGGTGGCTCCCGAATCGCTGCTGGCCGAAGAAGTCGGGGACGCCCACGGTACCCGGCTTGCCGCCGCCGAACGCTTCGAGTTCCTCTCGAATCGCCGCAGTGTTCTCCGGATTCCCGGCGTCTCTGACCACGATTTCGAAGGCGTTGCCCGCGAGGTCGCCGAACTCCAGTCCCCGCCCCGCGCGTCCGAGGATTTCGATGTCGGCTCCGCGAATCGCCACGTCGTCGAGGTCCCGGGCGTCGATTTTCCGGAGGCTGAACAGTTGCGTCGTGACGGCGTGTTTGTCCTTGGTCCCGGCCCACGAGACGCGCTCGCGGCTGATTCCGAGCGCGTCGGAGAGTCGCTTCGCGAAGTCGTTGGTGTCCCACCCGTGGAGGGTGCCCCGGACGACGAGATACGGGTACGCGCCGGGGTCGGCGTCGGTCGGTTCGGCGTCGAATCGCTCGACTTCGCGCACTCGGAAGTCGGCGTCCTCGACTCGGATGCGACCGCCGATGCCGTCGGTGTCGCTGACGAAGCGTTCGATGCCGACCGCCTGCTCGACTGGGTACGACTCGCGCATTCGCTCGGTCTTGGTGGTCGGTCGGCTTGTATCTGGCTTCCTGCGACGAACAGCGACTGAACTCGGAGGAGGTGTGGTCGGCGAAGCGACGGTTACGACTACGGAGACGAACGCTCCGAGGAAATCAGTACAGCGAGAGGTCGCCGGTCACTTTGTCCACGAGGTCGTCGTCCGCGGGACCGACCGCGAGCGCGCTCACGGTCCCGGGGTCGAGTTGGGTGTGGCCCGCATCGCGGACGATGGCGTGGGGCAGGCCCTCTGCCCGCGCTTTCTCGGCGAGTTCGAACAGTTGGCTCTCGCTGTCTCCTTTCAACACGACCTTCTTCTGCCCCTCGCCCTTCCACCGCTTTCGCGCCTTGCTCCCCGTCTCCTCGTACGCCGACAGCGAGGCGTGGGCGACTTGGGCCGCCAGTTTCCCTTTCCCCATTCCGATGTCGGTCCGGGCGACGATGGCCTGTTTCATGTGCCGGGGGACGCTCCCCGGCGTTAAATCGGTGGCTACTCGCGGTGGCCGCCCGCCCCGAAAAGACAGAAAATCAACAGAATTAATGAGGTTCGGCGGTCGCTTCCGGTATGGTCCTCGACGCCCTCCTCCGCCCCGACGACTTCTTCGCCGACCGCACGCCCGGACTCAGTCTGGGTCGCGCCGCGGTCGTCGTCCTCCTCGTCGCGGTGGTCATCACCACCTCGGTCGGCGCGTTCGGATGGCTGTTCAGCGAACGCCTGACCGCGACGACCGAGATACCCAACGAGAACCGCCCGCCCGACTGGGTCTGCGACGGCGAGGCCGACACCGAAGCCGAGGAGATGCAACAGGCCGACTGCGACGAGCCGAAACAGCAGACCGTGGTAGTCGGCGACCTCGTCTGGGACGCCTTCAGCGAGATACTCCCGCTGGTGTTCGTCGGGATGCTGTTCGGCTGGCCGCTCTACGCCGTGGCCCTCCACGTCGCCTCCGCGGCGTTCGGCGGGACGGGGTCGTTCGCGGACACCCTCGCGGTTGCGGCGTGGGGGATGGTCCCGAGCGCGGTCGTCGCCGTCGTGGGTCTCGGCCTGCTGTACACCGGACTCGGCGGTATCGACCTCGCGACCTCGAACCCCGAACGCCTCGCCTCGCAAATCGAGTCGATGAGCCAGCGCGCGCAGGGCGACACCGCCCTGCTGTCGCTGGTCGGGGCGTGCTGGCAGGGGTACGTCTGGTCGTTCGGACTGAAGCACGCTCGCGACCTTCCGACCGGCGCGGCGGCGTTCGCGGGCGGCGGAGTCGCGTTCGTGGTCTTCCTCTTCGGTCTCGCCTGAGCGCGAACGCAGAACGCGATACCTCCAATCGCCCCCGGACGGTCTCGCGCAAAAGCCGGTCCATTTACACCGCTTCGCGCGAACCCCCGAGTATGATACTCTCGGACGCCGACATCCTCCACCGACTCGAGGAGGGCGACCTCGCGGTCGAACCGCTCGACGACCTCGACCTCCAGATTCAGCCCGCGAGCATCGACCTCAGACTCGGCCGTGAGTTCCTGGAATTCCAGCGCACCAACATCTCCTGCATCCATCCCGACAGCGAACAGGAGATATCCGAGTACGTCACCGAGACCGTGGTCGAGGAGGGTGAGGAGTTCATCCTCCACCCCGGCGACTTCGTCCTCGGAACGACGAAGGAGCGCGTCGAGATTCCCGACGACCTCATCGCCCACGTCGAGGGCCGGTCGTCGCTCGGACGGCTCGCGGTCGTGGTCCACGCCACCGCCGGACTCTGCGACCCCGGCTATCAGGGTCAGATAACCCTCGAACTCTCGAATCTCGGCACCGCACCCGTCGCGCTCGCGCCCGGCATGCGAGTCTCGCAGTTGACGTTCACCGAACTCAAAAACCCGGCCGACCGACCCTACGGTGCCGAGCGCGGGTCGAAGTATCAGGACCAGTCCGGGCCGCAAGCCTCCCGAATCCAGAGCGACCACGAGTTCGGCGGCGACCAGAAGGCCGGGTCGGAGACGGAGGCCGACCGGACATGAGATTCGTCGAGGAAGTCGTCGTAGAGGAGTTCCTTCCCACGGTCCGGTCGATGCTGGCCGAGGACCTCCGCGAGCGCGGCCTGACTCAGAGCGAGGTCGCCGAGTTGCTCGGCATCAGCCAGAGCGCGGTGTCGAAGTACGCCAACGGCGAGGTCGAGCGAAACGACCGCGTTCTCGGAGACGAGCGCGTCCGGGAGTTGGTCACTCGCGTCAGCAGCGGACTCGCGGAGGGAACGATGAGTCGCGTCGAGGCGCTGGTCGAAATCGAGGTTCTCGTTCGGCGACTGGAGGACCGCGACCTCCTCGCGGAACTCCACGAGACGGCGATGCCCGAACTCTCGGGTCACGGCGGCGACTTCAACGTCCACGACCCCGAGGGCGAACTCCGCGTGACCGAGCGGGTCCGGTCGTCGCTCCGCCGGGGACTGACCATCGTCGAGAGCGCGAGCGGGTTCGCGTCGCTCATCCCCGCGGTGGGGTCGAACCTCTGTGAGTGCACGCCCGACGCCGACGGCATCGACGACGTGGCGGGCGTGCCGGGGCGCATCTTCGACGTGAAGGGCCAGGCGACCATCCCGGCCGACCCCGAGTTCGGCGTGAGCGAACACGTCGCGTCGCTCCTGCTCGCGGCCCGACGGAACGGAAGCGACGCGCGCGCCGCGCTCAACGTTCGATACGACCCCGACCTCGTGGCCGCGCTCGAAGCGCGCGGCCACGAGGTCGCCGAGTTCGACGCCGAGTACGACGACCTCGACGCGGTGGTCGGGGCGGCCCTGCGCGAGCACCCCGACGCGACGGTCCTCTACCACACCGGCGGGTACGGCATCGAACCCATCACCTACCTGCTCGGCGACGACGCCGAGGTGGTTTCGGAGATGGCTCGGAGTCTGTTGTAGCCGATTTGGAGCGTCCTCGTCGCCGACTCAGAACTCCTCGACCACGTGCCGGTCGGCGGTGACGTGCGCCCTGCCGTGGCGAACCTCGGAGACGGTCCCGAGACGGGTCCCGTCGCTGTCTACCACTTCTTTGTCCACCTCGTTCTCGGTGAGTGCGACCGTCGTGGCGTGGGCGTTACGACGCGAGGAGTCATCAGGACGACGGCCGACCGCCTCCGTCGCAGTCGTCCCGCGCTCAGCCTTTTGTCCCGGAACGCCGTACGCGCTCGCATGGCACACGACTCGACCGCCGCGGCCCAGCAGTTCTACGGCCGGTGGGCCGACCTCTACGATTTCCTCGCGCGCGCGACGCCCGGACTCGGGCGACTGCGCGCGCACGCCGCGGACGCGCTGGCGCTCGAACCCGGTGACACCGTGGTCGAGATGGGATGTGGCACGGGCGCGAACTTCGAACACCTCCGCGAGCGCGTCGGTCCGGCGGGCAGGGTCGTCGGCGTGGACTTCACTCGGGGGATGCTCGAACGCGCTCGCGACCGAATCGAGCGTGAGGACTGGCGGAACGTCCACGTCGTGCAAGCCGACGCGACGGGAATCGAGTTTCGCGAGTCGCCGGACGCGATTCTCGCCACCTTCGTCGTCGGGATGCTGGGTGACCCCGGGCGTGCCGTGAATCGGTGGGCGGATATGCTCGCACCCGGCGGGTCGCTCGCGCTCCTCGACGCTGCCCAGACGAATCAATGGTTCGGGTGCCCGGTCAATCTGGCGTTCCGGGGGCTGGTCGTCGCGTCGTCGCCGACCGGGATGGACGGCTACGACCGACCGCCGTGGGCGATTCTGGACGAGCGAGTAGCGACTGCTCGGCGCGCGCTCCGAGCGCGCGCGGACGAGACGGCCCACACCGAACACGCGCTCGGCGTGGTGCGAGTGACTGGCGGACGAATCGACTCCGGAGGAGCGTGACAAAGCAGTGGTGTCGGGGTGCAAGCCCGGGATGACAGACGCTTCAGGATGGGCACAACCGCGTCCATCAGTGTGTTACGCCGTGTCATACACAATAAGGGTGTCTATCGAACAGATTTGTACAGTGTCAGCGGAGGTCACCTCCCCGAATCGCGCGCTCGGCCTCCGCCAGCGCCGCCTCGCGGTCGAACTCGCCGACGATTCGCTCCAACTCCTCGTCGCTCGCACCTTGCAGGTCGCGAGCGTGTTCTGCGATGTTCGGCACCGCTCGGATGATGTTGTCGATAATCGGAATCGCCGCGGTCCGGGCCGACCGCGAGAGCGGATTCAGGTCCACCACGATTTCGACTTTTCCCATCTCGGCGAGCGCCTCGGCCCGGTCGCCGTCCTCCAGCGGCACGACCACCACGTCGGCGGCGAAGATGCCGTCTTCGTCTACTTTCGCGCGCTCGTGGTCCAGCCCCGGAATCCGGGCGTCCGCCGCGAGACCCTTCACGTCGCTCGCGCCGTGGTCCCGAAGGTGGTCGGCGATGGCCTCCATCCGCTCGGGCGTTCGATTGAACAGATTCACTTCGATGTCGGCCCCCACGACCTCGGCGAGCTTGACCGTCTCGCCGGGCACCAGCGCCGCGACGTTGCCGTTGACCGAGAGCACCGGGCGGTCGGCGAGTAGGAGTCGGGCCGCCGCGGTGCGCTCGGCCCGGTCGGCGCTCGGAATCGTCTCCTCGCCGAGCAGGTAGTCGAAGGCTTCGCCCCTCCCCTCGGCGATGAGGCCCTGCTTGCTGGTGATACCCTTCTCGACGCCCTCCTCGATTCGGTGACGGGTGAGGAGTGACTGGTAACGCGGGTGGTCCTCCGGGATGTCGGTCATGGCCGACCCTCCGCGGGGGAGTCGGAAAAATCGACCTATCTCTCGCGCTCTCGACGGGGCGGAACTTCGAGACTCGACTCCGAATCAGTCGCCGGTGAGTTCGTACACGACTTCGACCGACTCGGTGACGACGACCGGCTCCGGTCGGAGTTCCGCATCTCGATTGCGCGGTACGGCGCGTCGGTGTCAGGGTCGAACGCCTGCGTCGAATCCTCGACTCGGAGTTCCACGGTGTCGATTCGCTCGCTCGGCGAAACCTCGGCGAGCGACTCCCGAACGGTCGCGGCCCGGTCGCGAGCGCCCTCTCGAGCGGCCGCGGCCGAATCCCCCTCGCCAATCGCCTGCACTCCGACCGTGGCGAGTTCGGGCGACCGCTCACTTCGTCCGGTGGCGTCCGTCGTGATAGTGCGTCGAGTCATCGTCGTTCACTCCACCTCCAACGTCGCGCCCGCCGGATGCGTCTCGCAAGCGCGGGCATCGTATCCGGCGTCGGTCAGCCCCGTCCCGAGTGCGAACACCGTCTCGCCGAGCATCGCCATCGCGGCCTCGCCGCCCTCGGCCTGCACGTCCTCGATGACCGCCCGAACTTCGGGCGTGAGCAGGCCAGCTACCTCCGCGAACTTCCGCGAGGCGGCCATCAGCGACGGCAGGGTCGGCTTCTCCACGAGACTGACGAGCATGTCCACGCCGACCTCCGAGAGGCCTCGGGTGTCGCCCGACAGCACCTCGGCGGTCGGACGCTCGCCGAGCGTGAGATACTCCACGCGAGTCCGGGCGGGCACGCCGTCCATTCGGTTGTACTCGGGCGCGCCGGGGTCGAGTCGAATCGGCACGCCGCCCCGCGCTTGGGCCACCACGTCACCGAGTCCGGTTCCAGCTTCGACCTCCGCGGCGTGGGCGATGGCGATGAGTTCGTTCTCCGAAAGCCCGCACTCGAACACCCGGTTCGCGGTCAGGGCGGTCCCGAGCGCGGCCGCGCCCGAGACGCCGAACCCCGCGCTGACGGGGAGGTCGGTCCGGACGGTCACGCGCGCCTCCGCGTCGAGCGCGTCGAGGACGCGCGTGACCGCCTCGATAGCGGCGAAGTCGTCGTTCAACTGCATCCCGGTCTCGGCGGCGCGTTCGACCTCGATGGTCGCCCCCTCCGAGAGCGTCAGCCCCGCGCCGCGCGACCCCGCCTGCTCGGGGTCCTCGGCCTCGTGGACGCTGAAGAAGCCGGTGACGTGGCCGGGAACGAACGCCCGCGCCGACTCGTTAGTCATGGCCGTGGCTTTCGGGGCGGGGCGTATAACGTTTATAATCCGCTTCGGTGAGTCGGGTATTTTCTCGGTCGAAGATACAGAAAACGACGCCGAGGCCGCGAAGCGACTCTGAACAGTCCTACGGCGACAGGCGTTGCCTATCTCGCGGGAAGATGACGGCCTCGCGGATGTTCTCCAGTCCGAGCATCGTCATGACCAGACGCTCGCCGCCGAGTCCCCATCCGGCATGGGGCGGCATGCCGTACTTGAACATCTTGGTGTAGTAGTCGAACGCCTCGGGGTCGAGGCCCTGCTGTTCGAAGCCTTCGACGAGTCGCTCGTAGCGGTGTTCACGCTGGCCGCCCGACACCAGTTCCATGTTCGGGTGCATCAGGTCGAAGCCCTTCGAGAGCTGGGGGTCGTCCTCGTAGTCGGCGATGTAGAACGGCTTGATTTCGCTGGGCCAGTCGGTCACGAAGTAGTGCGACCCGACCTCCTCGCCGAGCGCCTTCTCGCCCTCGGTGGGGAGGTCGTCGCCCCACACCAACTGCTCGTCGAGTTCGCCCGTGGCGTTGATGCGCTCGATGACTTCCTCGTAGGTGAGTCGCGGGAAGTCGCCGTCCGGAACCTCGAAGTCGTCGTAGCCGAGCGCTTCGAGTTGGTCTTCGCAGTTCTCGGCCACGCCCTCGTAGGCCGCCTTCACGACGGCTTCGCAGGCGTCCATCGCGTCCTCGTGGTCGAAGAAGGCGCTCTCGAAGTCGATGGAGGTCGCCTCGTTGAGGTGGCGCGGGGTGTTGTGTTCCTCGGCGCGGAAGATGGGTCCGACCTCGAAGACGCGTTCGAGTCCGGAGCCGACCATCAACTGCTTGAACAGTTGGGGCGACTGGTTCATGAACGCCTCTTCGCCGAAGTAGGTGATGGGGAACAGTTCGGTGCCGCCTTCCGTCCCAGTGGCGACGATTTTCGGCGTGTTGATTTCGGTACAGCCGAGGTCGCGGAACGCCTCGCGGGCCGACCGAAGGACTTCCGCGCGAATCTCGAAGATTGCCTTCGTCTCCTCCTTGCGGAGGTCGAGGGTGCGGTTGTCGAGTCGGGTCGAGAGGTCGGCGTCCACCTTCCCCGAGGGGTCGAGCGGGAGTTCGGGGTCGGCGGGCGCGATGACTTCGAGCGACTCGGGGACGATTTCCACGTCGGTCGGCGCGCGCGGTTCCTCCTCGACGTCGCCCGTGACCTTCACGACGCTCTCGCGCGAGACGTTCAGGCCGGTCTCCACGAGGTCGTCGTCCATCTCGTCCTTCTCGAACTTGACCTGAATCTTGCCGGAGTTGTCCCGGACGATGAGAAACGCGATGCCGCCGAGGTCTCGAATTTCGTGCGCCCAGCCAGCGACGGTTACGGTGTCGCCGGGTTCGGCGTCGGCCGTGTACGTGCGGTCTTGCATACCGCTTGGTTCTCGCGGGTCGGTCTTAAACGCGGTCATTTCCGTGGAACGAACTCGGCCGAGAGCCACGATAACCGTATCCGAGGTGTGCTAGCAGCCACCAAAAAAGCTACTCCCCGACGCCCCGAACCAACCCCGCGGCGAGCGTCTCGATGAACGTCTCGCGAACGTCCCGGTAGTACTCGTCGTCGTGGAAGTCCTCGCGGTGGTAGGGAACGAACTTCGCCATCCCGAGGACGCCAGCCAGCACCTCCGGGTCACCCGCCCGAAGTTTTCCCTCGTCCTGCCACGCTTCAATGAACGGCGTGAGGTACGCCATCGACTCGTCGCGCTCGGCCTGCATCTCCGCGTCGGTGAACTGCTCGGTCAGCCTCCGGAGGTCGTCGTCCACGACGAGGCGGTGGACCAGCGGATTCGTCTCCATCTCGTCGCAGAGAAGGGTCAGGAACGCGACGATGGCGTCCTCGGGGTCGTCTTCGACTGCCAGCGACTTCCCGATTATCTCCTCTGCGAGTCGCTCGCCCTCCTCGCGAAGCACCTCGTAGTAGAGTCGGTCCTTCGAGTCGTAGAACCGATAGAACGTGCCGGTGGCGATGCCCACCGGGTCGGTGAGGTCCGCGATGGTCGTCTTCTCTAGTCCGTGGCGTGCGAACAGGTCCCGTCCGGTCTCTCTGAGTTCGCGCCGGATGCGTTCGCGCTCGTCGTCGTCGAAGCCCCTCATCGAACCCTCCGCTCTCGGCGCTCTGCGGCCCGCATCTCAGACGTCCCTCCGGCGGAACCACCACGCGCTGACCGCCACCAGCGCGGCGGTCATCGCGAGCAGAATCGCCGCGCCCGCGAGGTCGTACTCGCCGCCCACCAGCACGCCGGTCGGGTCGTAGTACCGGGTGGGACTCATCGCGCCGAGCCAACCGATATCGGCCGACTGACTGACGGTGTCGAGCAGAAACAGCCCGAAGATGGCTCCGAGACCGCCACGCTTGGCGATGTCCGAGTCGCTCACCGCGACCGACAGTAGGAGACCGATTCCCCCGCACGCGAGCAGGTACGGAATCGACAGCAAGTGGACCATCGCGAGGTCTGCGATGGCTATCGACTCGCCGATGGCGGCGACGGTGACGTACACCACTGCGCCGACCACGAGATTGAGCGCGAGGACGCCCGGCACCAGCGACAGGAACTTCTCGACCACGACCCGGCGGCGCGAGACCGGCGCGGCGAGCAGGACGTCCATCCGGTCGCGCTCCACGTCGCCCGCGATGAGACCGCCCGCCTGATACGCGAGGTAGATGCCGAGCATCAGAAGCCAGAAGAACTGATAGAGTTCGACCGCGAGGAACCCCTCGATTGTGGTGATGGAGAACGCGCCTGACGCGCCGAACGCCGCGCGCATCGCTGGCGGCAGGCTTTCCATGTAGGCGTCCAAGTCCGCGCCCGAAGTCGTGATGGACGGGAACAGCGCGACGAACAGCAGCGACATCGCGGCGAGCAACACCGACAGCACGAGCGACCCCGTGATGCGGCGCTCGGCCTCGTACCGGACGATTTCAAGCATCGCCGTCACCTTCCTGCGACTCGGCGGCGGTCTCGCCGACATCTCCCCGCGACTCGCCAGCGGCCTCGGCGCGCGCCGACACCGCCGGCGAGTCGGTGCCGCCGTAGAACTGCATGAACACGTCTTCGAGTGGCGCTTCCTCGATTTCCAAATCGCGGATGCTGTACCCTTGGAGGTGGCCGAGCAGGTCGTCGTACTCGCCCGTGAACACGAACGAGGCGTCGCCGTCCCGGAGTTCGAGGTCGCCGACCCCCGCGAGGTCGAAGTCGTCGGCGTCGAGCGCTCCCTCGACGCTGACTCGGACGCGCTTGCCGCTCCTGTCGAGGAGTTCCTCGACGCCTTCGAGCGCGACGAGGCTCCCGTCCCGGATGATGCCCACGCGGTCGCACACTTTCCGAACCTCGCTCAGGATGTGACTCGAAAAGAACATGGTCTTGCCGCGGTCGCGTTCGCCCCGAACGAACTCGTAGAAGCGGTCCTGCATCAGCGGGTCGAGACCCGAGGTCGGCTCGTCCATCACCACGAGGTCGGGGTCGTGCATGAACGCCAGCACGATAGCGAGTTTCTGCTTGTTGCCACGGGAGTACTCGCCGATTTCGCGCTCGACTGGCGGGTCGAACTGCTCCAACAGCTCCGCGCTTCGCTCGTCGCCCTTGAGTTCGGCGTGGTACCGAATCAGCCGTCGGCCCGTCACGCCGTCGTCGAAGCCGGGGTCGCTCGGCAGGTAGCCGATGTGGCGCTTGGCCTCGATGAGTTCGGCTTCGTCGGTCGCGTCCCTGCCCAAGACGGTCGCGCTCCCGTCGGTCGGCGAGAGGAACCCGAGCAGCGTCCGAATCGTCGTGGTCTTGCCCGCACCGTTCGGCCCGAGGAAGCCGAACACCTCGCCCTCTCGAACAGTGAGGTCGAGGTCCGCGACGGCGCGAGTGTCGCCGTAGTACTTCGTCAAGCCGGTCGTTTCGATGGCGCTCATCTTTCGATGTTGGCGCTGTGAATACATGAATGATACTATTTTGCATTCACGAACGACGAACACCGACCGAGACGCGTTTTCGTGCGGAGAACCACCGCTGCTCGGACCGACTCGCCCCGCCCGCTCAGACCGACTCGGCGGTCGTCTTCTTCGCGTCCTTTGCGCCCTCGACGGTCTCGCGGACGGCGTCTACGCCTTCGTCGTGGACGAGGTCACCGACGACGACAGTATCGGCGTGTTGAGCCATGGTGTACGCCGAATCGTAGTCGTGGATGCCGCCGCCGTAGAACAGGGTCGCGTCTTCGAGCGCGTCGGCCGCGGCCGCCACCACCTCGGGGTCGCCGAACGTGCCGGAGTACTCGACGTAGACGATGTCCTGACCGAACAGTCGCTCGCCGACTTCGGCGTAGGCCGCGACCTCCTCGGGGCGCTGGTCGCAGTCGGCTTCCGTGAGTTGTGCCACGCTCGAATCGGGGTTGAGGACGATGTACGCCTCAGTCGCGGTGTGCTCCCAGTCCACGTCGTCGATTCGAACCCACTCCTTGTGCGCGCCCGTGACCCACGACACGTCGCCCGCGTTGAGGACGATTGGCACGAGGTAGCCGTCGAGACCCTCGTCGTCCACCACGACCGCGGGGTTGCTCGGCTCCTGATACACCGGCACGTCGTACTTCGCGCAGGCGTCGATGACTCGCGTCATCTTCTCGGTGGTCATGTCGAGCGTGCCGCCGATTTCGAGCGCGTCGGTCCCGGTCGCGCACACGTCCTCGAACGTCTCGCCTTCCACGAGCGTCTTGTCGGGGTCTAGCTTCACGATGTGGTCCCAGTCGTCCCACGGAGCGGTCATTGTTCGACCTAACCTCAGGGGGCGCTAAAACAGCTTCGAATCGGGAAGTGAGTGGTGAGAGGCGGACAACAGGTCGGAACGTCCGTGAGCGTCGTTTCTCGCGTTCGGTGGCACGCTACTCGTCGGTCGGGTCCGCGCGACCCGCGCCAATCGCGTTTATCTCGCCGTTGAGTTCCGCGATACGCTTTCCGACCTCGCTCTCCAGATTGTAGTGATACCGTTTCCCTCCGGCAGTTTCGGCGACGACGCCCAATTCGACGAGCTTATCGATGTGCCGTCTGACACTTTGGGTGCTGATGCCCGCAAAGTCGGCGAGTTCGGTCTTGTTGAACTCCTTTTTCGGGTCGACTTGAAGCAGCGCGTCGATGATGAAGTGCACGCTCTCGTGCTGACAGAGGTAGAGCCAACCGCTCGGATACGCGAGTCGCTTTTCGCGCATGCTCGTCCCGGTTTCGCCTCGTCCGGCGGCGTCCTCGGATTCACTGCTCATACGAAGACAAATGTCTCACAACACTATAACTGTTGTCCTATTCTACCATTATCAGAGTCAGATGTTAGCTACATCAAAGTAGGAATATTTATATCCTGTCTATAATGTTATTCGAATATGAGCGACACGGACCTCATTTGTGCGATTTTACGCGTGTTAGTGTCGGACCACGCATACGGTAATCCGCGTCCACGGGACGTGATTCTCGACCGCGCATCGTATCCGCGTCACAGGGGTGGGGCCGCAAAAGAGGCGTACGAAACCGTTCGATCACAGAACTTCGTGCTCGATTACGGCGACCGCGGCATCAAACTCGATAACTCCGAGTTTGGTTCGCTCGTCCAGTTTCTGCACGAGAGATGTGGCTGGAAACGATTCGAACTCGAACTTCGAATCAAACACTTCGAAGGGTGGGACGAGATTCGGTGGAACGACTAGTCCGCCTTCGCCTGCCAGCCCCGAAGCCTGTCCTCGCTCACGCCCTGCACCTCGGACGCCACCGTCTCGACCTCCGCCTCTTTCAGGTCCGCGACGCTCTCGATGCCCGCGTCCGCGAGCTTTTCTGCGGTCTTCGCGCCGAGTCCGTCGAGCGCTTCGAGGTCGCTCCCCGACTCGCTCTCGCGGGCCTGAAACTCCCTGTAGTTGCAGATGGGACAGCCGAGTTCCCACGGGTCGTCGCCGCTGTGAACTACGAGTTCGGGTAGGTCGTGTTCCTCGCACCGCTCGTCGGTGACTTCGATGTCGCCCCGGCGCGGGAGCGGGAGCGAGTAGTCACAATCGGGGTAGCGAGTACACCCGACCAGCCGAGAGCCGTTCTGGAGGCGCTTGATTGCGAGTTCGCCGCCTTCTTCCGCACCGCACTCGGGACACTCGCCGATGACTTCGTCTTCCTCCTCGTCGGCCTCCTCGGCCTTGCAGAGCGGACAGCCGTGGACGAACGTCTGGCGGCCCGCGAGCATCTTGACGTGGTGGAGGTCGTGGTCCTCGCACGTCTCGTCGAGGATGAGCGGCTTGCCGGTGTTCGGAAGCGGCAGGGTGTATTCGCAGTCCGGATAACCGTCACAGCCGACGAAGTACGACCCGCGACGGCTCTGGCGGACCAGCAGGTCGTGGCCGCTTTCGGGACACGGCCCGAGAATCTTATCGGCCTTCAGCGACTTCTGGAGCAGGTCGCCGACCTCCTCGCGCGACTCGCGGAGGTCCTCGAACACCTGCTGGAGGTACTCGCGCGATTCGTCGGCCACCTCGCTCAGGTCGGCTTCGCCCTCCGCGATGGCGGTCATGTCCTGTTCGAGTTCGCGGGTCATCTCCTCACTCACCACGAGGTCCGCGAACTCCTCTGCGGCCTCCACGACGGCCTTCGCAATCTGAGTCGGGCGCGGCGGGTCGCTCTCGACGTACCCGCGGTCGTAGAGTTTTTCGATGGTATTGTGGCGGGTCGATTTCGTCCCTACCCCCATCTTCTCCATGGTCTCGATGAGCCGCGACTGGCCGTATCTCCGGGGCGGTTGGGTCTGCTTGTCTTCGATGCGGGTGTCGGTGACGGCCAGCGTCTCGCCTT
The DNA here is from genome assembly GCF_004143485.2 of Halorussus amylolyticus. GTDB lineage: Archaea > Halobacteriota > Halobacteria > Halobacteriales > Haladaptataceae > Halorussus > Halorussus amylolyticus. Next base: position 351,858 of record NZ_ML974131.1, read on the forward strand.
CGGTCACGTCGGGTACGTAGTTCTCGGAGGTGTTGTAGTAGGGGTACACCGCGTGGTAGCCCTCCTCCAGCAGGCGCTTGCCGTTCGACTTGAGTTTGTGGGTGTCGCCGTCAGCTTCGATGCCCGCCACCACTTTGAGGTGTTCCCACTCCGCCGAATCCGCGACCGTGGCGAAGAAGCGCCGGACGACGAGTTCGTACACCTCCCACTCGTCGTCGCTCAAGTCGGCCTTGGTGGGGATGTCCTCGGTCGGGTGAATCGGCGGGTGGTCGGTGGTCTCCTCGTCGCCCTCGGTGGGCGTGATTTCGTCTGCTTCGAGGAGCAGTTCGGCGTCCTCGTCGAAGTGGTAGCTCTCTGCGAAGGTCCCCAACAGTTCCTCGGGGTCCAAGTCGTCCGGATAGACGGTGTTGTCGGTCCGGGGGTAGGTCATGTACCCCGCGGTGTAGAGGTCCTCGGCGATGCTCATCGCGCGCTGGGCCGAGTAGCCCAGACTCCCCGCGGCGCGGATGAACTGCGTGGTGTTGAACGGCGCGGGCGGGTCGTCGGTCCGGGTCCGACGAGAGACGCGCTCGACCACGGCCTCGGTCGCGGATTCGAGCGCCTCGAAGACGGCTTCGGCGGTCTCCTCGTCCCAGACGCGCTCGGCCTCGTTGTCGTCCTCGTCGAGGTAGAAGTACTGCGATTCGAACGCGGCGTCTTCGTCCTCTTCAGCCTTCAGGAGGTCGGCGAACAGTTCCCAGTAGTCCTCGGGGTCGAAGGCTTCGATTTCGCGCTCGCGGTCCACGATGAGTTTGAGCGTGGGCGACTGCACCCGACCCACCGAGATGAAGTCGTCACCCAACTGTCGGGCCGAAAGCGAGAGGAACCGAGTGAGTGCGGCACCCCAGATGAGGTCGATTTCCTGTCGGGCCTCCCCGGCGGCCGCCAGGTCGAAGTCGAGTTCGTCGGGGTCTTCGAAGGCGTCCACGACCTCGTTTTCGGTAATCGAGGAGAATCTGACCCGGTGAATCGGCACGTCGTCGTTCACGTCGCGGACGATTTCCCACGCCTCCTTTCCGATGAGTTCGCCCTCGCGGTCGTAGTCGGTCGCAATCGTAACTTGGGTTGCCTTCCGGGCCAGCACGCGGAGGGTACTGACGATGTTCTCCTTCGTGGCCTTCTTCTCGATGGGCGCGTCGATTAGCTCGACTGGCTCCACGTCGCGCCAGTCGTTGTACTCGTCGGGGAAGTCCACGCCGACGACGTGGCCCGACAGGCCGATGCACCGCTTGCCGCCCCACTTGTAGACGTTGACGCCGTTCTTGCGCTCGGCCTCGGCGGACTCGCCGCTCAGGATGTCGGCGATTCGCCGCGCCGCGTTGTCCTTCTCCGTGATTATCAGTTCCATGCCTCACCTCCCGAAGGTCGCCCGGAGCTCGGGGTTCGCCCCGAGTTCAGGTGTCGCTCCGGGTGTCGCTGGTCGGTCATCGTGTTCCCGGTAGGACAACGGGATGGGTAAAGCTTTCGCCGGAGAAAAATCGCAAGCGGGCGGCGGGACAAGGCGCGCTCACGCACCCGCGCGTGAGCGAGATCAAAATAACGGTGGACTCTTCAGGAAGCAGAATACGTTAAATAACAATAATAAAAATAGTAACTTTTTCATTTTATACTATATTATATGGTAATATGGGGTCAGAAAAACCATCTCGGAGAAAAGTTCTAAAAGCGCTCGGAATCACCGCCAGTGTCACTGGAACGGCGACCTATGCTAGAGCCTCCTCTCCCCAGACGACACAAGTACCAAAGCTCATCGCTGGCGGAGAAGTCTACGAATACATGAGCGTCGAAAAAGACTGGTATGAACACACTCAGCACGCCGCACAAGCTAGGGACCGATTTAGCAAGCAGTTCCGTAATAACTCTTCTATATTTTCTATCGGTCTTGTGCGCTCGCCCGAGACTTATGGCGGCCAGAGTGGACTGCAGATTCAGGTCACAACCGAGAAAGACGAACTTGAGACCCTTTCAAACGTACTTCCGAACCGATTCGACGAAGTACCCGTCACGGTCGGTGAAAGACCTGAGAACAAGAGGAAGGGAAACTGTACAAACACCGAGACGAACACAAACATTCAAGGAGGTGAGGCTGTCGGGTGCAAGGAAACCAGCTCTTACGGAACTGTTTGCTGTCCCATAAATTCCGACGAGTTATTACATTGTGCACATGTGTTCTGGAGCAGTTGTGATGACAATAGTTCTGATATCGAAGGTCGGACGGCTAGAGTGACGGATCTCAATGGGACGGTACAGAACATTGGAACGGTCGAATTCGCGGATAAGAAGGGTGACTTTATTAGAATCACCCCGTACTCTGACGTTTCCGTGGACAACACAATCGACGACAACGATGTCTACCCACCAATTCGGGGTCTCGTCACCAAAGCGACGTTGGATCGCTGGGTTTCGAAGTCCAAAAGTGACCGTCCGATGCTCAATCACATGGGAGTGAACACTGGGAAAACGAACGGGCGGCTTGCTTCGGTCAACTACGAAGAGAGTCTCACGTGTACGAACTTCGACGACGGCCATGGAGTGTACACGTGGGTCGACATGGGTGACGGTGATTCCGGCGGGCCAACGTACTGGTACGACGGCGAGTACGCGTGGATCACGAATATTACGACAGACTACTATTACGCCTACGATACGGGCTGTAACGATGGTTGGATCGGAACCGATTCTTGTGGAACCGGTGCCTACCAAATCGCAGATTACGGAATCACATTTGGCGATGATCTAGGGACATGAGCAATTCGCCGAGCGTGAGAACGGAAAAATTGAATCTTCGTAACACATATTCCCGAAGCGAATGAATCACGATTCTGAAATGCCGAGTACGTTTTTCACCTCAATACTCTTTGGTCGAGGCTGGAACTCACTGAAATGGGTTTTCCTCGCCACTATCGGTCTCAGTCTCGTGTCGTTCGTCGGCGTCTCGTTCGTTCGCCGACTGGCACCCGAATTAACACCGCGACTCATTGAGGTGTTCTATCCTCTCTTTCTCCTGAATAGTCGGCCCGTAGCCGGAGTCGGTGTCGTCATCGGCTGGGTCATTCTCTCTGGGGCTATCGGATATCGACAAGAGGGATTGCTCGCGAGTTGGACCATCTCGTTCGGTCCTCTCTTTGGAGGACTGACAAACTCGTTTGTCGCTAGAAACCTTTGCTGTGCCGGAGCAACAACGTCGCCAACCACGCTCACGACGACCTACTCGCTGTACTCTTACGGCATGAATACCTTGCTAGCGGTGATCGCCGCACTGAGCTTCGCACTTGTCTTCGGAACGGCGGGATACCTGTTTGCGATAGGAACGAAGCTATTGCTCCGGCCAGTGAGATCCAACGAAGAGGGGGATACCGAATCCGACGACTACTGAAACCGACCACGAGATACGAAACAGGGTGTACGGGAGAGATACAAAACCGGGAACGGGAGAGGTTCAATTGACGCGTTATCGATACCCAACCCGATACTGATAAAGTTTGACCCGTTCAAAGACCCGGCAACCCTGCCCGAGAATCCACGCGCTTAAGCACCTCTTACCCGATTGACCGATGAGAGCCGTGTCGAAACAGGCAGACAGCCGCGTCGATATGACTACCGGGGCCATCACCCCGAAACTCACCAGCCTCGCGTGGCCGCTGGTGGCCGGAAACCTCCTCCAGACGTTCTACAACCTCGCGGACATGTTCTGGGTGGGCCGGGTGAGTCCCGAGGCGGTCGCGGCCGTCTCGCTGATGTTTCCGACCTCGTGGATGTTCGTCTCGGTCGCGATGGGGCTGACCGCGGCGTCGGTCGCGCTCGTCTCCCAGCACGTCGGCGCGGGCAACGACCGCGAGGCCGACAACGTGGTGGCCCAGACCCTCATGATAACGGTCGCGGCGGGGCTGACTCTCGCGACAATCGGGTTCACGTTTCGCGAACCGCTCGTCACGCTCGTCGGCGCGCGCGGGCAGGTGTACACCGACGCGCTGGCGTACATCGAGGTACTGTTCGTCGCCATCCCGTTCACGTTCCTCTTCTTCGTCTTCCGGGCGGTGCTTCGGGGCGCGGGCGACACCAAGACCGCGATGTGGCTGATGGTGTTCTCCGCCGGACTGAACGTGATTCTCGACCCGTTCTTCATCCTCGGCTGGGGACCGTTCCCCGAGTGGGGCACCCGGGGTGCGGCGGTCGCGACCCTCATCTCGCGCGTCCTCGTCGCACTGCTCGGGGTCGCCATCCTCCTCAAGGGCGACTGGGGGGTCAAGCTTCGGCTCGAAGACCTCCGTCCCGACTGGCCCGTGATGAAGAAGCTCGTGAGCATCGGGTACCCCGCCACCATCGACGGCGCGGCCAGAAGCTTCGCCGCAGTCGCGATGGCCGCGCTCGTCGCCCGGTTCGGCCCGATTCCGACCGCGGCGTACGGCGTCGGCGTCAGGCTGATGTCAGTGTCGTGGACCGTCTCGGGCGCGGTCGGGCAGGCCGCCGCGACCGGCGTCGGCCAGAACCTCGGCGCGAACACGCCCGACCGCGCGGCCGAAGTCACGTGGAAGGCCACCGCCGGGACGATGGTGGTCCTGTTCGGTGCCGGGGCGCTCATGTTCGCGTTCCCCGCCCAGGCGATGCGGATATTCATCGACGACCCCGGCGTCGTCGCGGAGGGCGTCGTCTTCCTCCGAATCATCGGGCCGTTCCTCGCATTCTTCGGCGGCCTGATGGTCGTGCAGGGCGGCTTCCGCGGCGCGGGCGATACGCTGGTCGCGATGGCGCTCTCGTTCCTCTCGCGGTGGGTACTCCGGATTCCGCTCGCGGTCCTGCTGGCGTATCAGGGGACAGTGGCGTTCGCGGGCGTCTCCATCTCCGGTCTCGGGTGGGGCGTGACCGGTCTCTGGTGGTCGTGGTCGGCGTCGGCCATCGGGTCGTTCGTCGTCGGCGTGCTGTGGTTCAGACTCGGCCGGTGGCGCGAGGGCGTCGTGGAGAAAGAGTCCAAGCCGACCACGGCGGACTGACCGGGACTCGAACCTCGCTCGCGAAGGTTTAAATCGGAGAACGCGGCCAAACGCTCCCGTGACCTGAGAACTGCCGCGAGGGGTCGAGGCGCGAGCGCGGCGCGCCCCTTGCGAGTCCGCCCACGCACCGCCTGTTCGCTCCACGCGCCGCTCGAATCTATTCGTCGAGTCGCTCCCGTAGCAGGCCGTTCACCGAGCCGGGGTCGGCGCTCCCGCCGGTCTTCTGCATGACCTGCCCGACGAGGAAGTTGAGCGCGCCGCCTTCGCCAGCGTGGTAGTCTTCGACCGCGTCGGGGTTCTCGGCGATGGCGTCCTCGACCGCGCCCTCGATTGCGCCCTCGTCGGCCTTGCCGAGACCCTCGCGGTCGATGATGGTCTCGGGGTCGTCGCCGTCGTCTAACATCTCGCGGAGGACGACCTCCTCGGCGTTCTTGGTCGTGATTTCCTCGTCGGCCACGAGCGCGACGAGGCGCTTGAACTCCCCGAGGCGGTCGGCCACGTCGGTAATCTCCATGTCGCGGTAGTTGAGTTCGCCCAACAGATTGTCGGCGACCCACGTCGCCGCGAGGTCGGGGTCGTACTCGCTCGCCACGTCCTCGTAAAAGTCGGCGACTTGCTTGGTCGAGGTGAGCTTGCTCGCGGCTTCCTCGCTCAGGCCGTACTCCGACTGGAACCGCTCTCGCCGGGCGTCCGGGAGTTCGGGAATCTCCAACTTCTGCTTCCAGTCGCTGACTCGCAGGGGCGGGAGGTCGGCCTCACGGAAGTACCGATAGTCTTTCTCCTCCTCCTTCGAGCGCATCGAGACGGTGATGCCTCGGGCTTCGTCCCAGTGGCGGGTCTCCTGTTCGACCTCGCGGCCGCGCTGGACCGCGTTCTTCTGTCGGGTCGCCTCGTAGGAGAGCGCCTTCTCCGCGCCCTTGTGGCTGGAGATGTTCTTGACCTCGGTTCGGTTGGCGGCTTCGAGCGTCTCGTCGTCGATTGCGCCGTCGTCGCCGACCTCGCTCTCGGGCACGACGCTGAGGTTGGCGTCGATGCGGAGGCTCCCGTCGCGCTGGCTGTCGAAGACACCGAGGTATTCGAGGACCTCTTCGAGTTTCGCGAGGAAGGCCCGGACCTCTCCCGCACCCCGGAAGTCGGGCTTGGTCACGATTTCCATCAGCGGGACGCCCGCCCGGTTGTAGTTGACCAGCGTGTAGTCGGCGGTGTCGATGTTGCCGCCTTGGTGCTGGAGGCTTCCGGGGTCCTCTTCGAGGTGGGCGCGCTCGATGCCGACGGTCCGGCGCTCGCCGCCCTCCTCGATTTCGAGGTGGCCGTCCTGACAGATGGGGGCGTCGTACTGGGTAATCTGGAATCCCTTGGGGAGGTCGGGGTAGAAGTAGTTCTTTCGGTGGAAGGTGGTCTCCTCGGGAATGTCGGCGTCGATGGCCTTCCCGACTTTGACCGCCGACTCGACCGCGGCCTCGTTCAGCACCGGGAGCGCGCCCGGCAGGCCGAGACACACCGGACAGGTGTGGGTGTTCGGTTCGTCGTCGGCCACGTCGGTCGAACAGCCGCAGAATATCTTCGTGTTCGTCTCCAACTGGACGTGAACCTCCAGCCCGATGACGACCGCGAGGTCCTCCTGCTGGACAGCCTGAGGGGTCATTATCCGCCAGTTCGGGGCGTGAGCGTTAAAAGGCTACGGGACGGACGCACGCCGCGACGGCGCGCCGTCGCGGCGTGCGCCTTGCGATTCCGGTCGTCGGACCGTCCGATGTCGCCGACCAGACGTTGCGGAATCGCGGCTCGTTGCGGAACCACGGGCCGGGTGACCCGAATCGGGGTTCAAATGAGCATAACCGTCGAGCCGACGAGAAACAGCGTGACGAGGAGTCGCCCCACGCTCCCCACGAACGACGCCAGCGCGAACTTCGCGTAGTCCTCTTCGAGGACCGCGAAGGCGTAGATGGAGATAGTGTCGGGGAAAAAGGGCACGCAGAGCGCGAGCGCCATCCCGAGGTAGCCCCACTTCTGGGCTATCTTGACCGTGTTCTTCTCCGACCACTCGATGACGTCGAACCGGGAGCGTCGGAGCGCGTCGATTATTATCCCCGACTCCTTGGCCTCCTGTCCGATGTGGAACGCCAGCAGGCTCCCGGCGGCCTTTCCGACCCCGCTCACGAAGATGATGAGCGTGAGCTTCAGCCACTCGGGAAGTCCGAGGTTGAGCGGCGCGGCCAGCACCACCTCGCTCACGCCCGGGAGCGCGAACGCGATGAGAAACGAGTAGACGAAGATTATCGCGAGGCCGACCCACCCCGTCGCGGTCTCGACGACGTACTGAATCCACTCGAACGACCCGAGACCGGGAATCTCCGCGAGTAGGGGGAGGCCGACGCTGTACACGCTTCAAAGATGACAAACTGTGGTTTTAGCTGTTCCGCCTTCGGCCGAAAAGCAGTTCGAAAGTATACATTTTTCGCGCGAGAAATGGCGCGGTCCGGGCGGCAAACGGACCGATACGATGCCGAACACATCGGCCTGAACCGGTCGTACGCGGTCTACTCGGGGACGTACACGTAGGAGTGGCGCAGGTCGGCGTCGTAGAGGAGCGTCCCCTCCGGCATCCGAGCCAGCCGGTACGCCAGATAGAGGTCGCCCACGGCACCCGACGTGTTGACGACCAGCACGAGAAACGCCGCGAGCGCGATTCGAAGCGGTCCCGCCAACAGCGGGACCAGCACGACGGTGAACACCACCACCGGCGCGAGCGCGATGAGCAGATTGTCGCGCCGAGTTTGAAACTGGCCGAACGCGGCGGCGTAGGCCGCGCCCATGTTGAGTGCGAGTCCGTACCGGACCCGATACCCCAACGCTCGGGAGACGAGACCGTGAATCAGTTCGTGGACCACGACGGTCCCGACGACGAGAAGCGCGACCACCGCGATTCCGTTCGGGCCGAAACTGATTTCCAAGGAGGTCACGCCCCGAATCTCTGCCATCAGCGCCCCGAATCCAGCGGCCGCTCCGACGAGCAGCGCGAACGACCCGACGAGCAACCACGGCGTCGGGTAGCTGAACGTGGTCGGCTCGCGGTAGCCCTCGGGCGGGTCCGGCGGTTCCGGGTGTTCGGGGTCAGAACCTTCGAGTGCTGTGTCCCCGAGGCCGGAGTCTGCGGATTCGGACCCCGACCGCTCGTCGGTCGCGGCGTCGGTCATGGCGCTACCACGACGGAGCGCGGGAAAAAGATGTTTCCAGGTCACACCGAGTCGAGGTCCGCGACGAACGATTCGAGCATCTCGCGGGTGACGTGGGGCATGCAGACCACCCGGAGTTCCCCGTCCCCGGTCGGGGAGACGCGCCACCCCTCGGCTTGGAGCGCCTCGACCGTCGTCTCGGGAATGTCGGCTGCGACAATCGGAAGCACCGGAGCGACTACGTCGTAGCCCCGCGATTCGAGCGCGTCGGCGAGCCACTCGGCGTTCTCTCGGCCGCGCGCCGCGTTCTCGCGGTATCCGTCGGGCCAGAGCGCCGAGAGCGCGGCGTGTGCGCCCGCGACTCCCGCGCCGCTTCGAGTCCCCGTGAGGGCCGCCTGCGAGGTGGATTCGAGGTAGGGTGTGTCCACCGCGAGCGCGTCGAGAATCGCCTCGTCACGTGCGAGAAATCCTCCGGCGGGAACCGGCGCGCGGCCCATCTTGTGCGGGTCTATCGTCATCGTATCGACCGATGCGTCGGCGAAGCTCCACGCCCAGTCGGTGAACGGGAGGACGAATCCGCCCCACGCGGCATCGACGTGCAGGAGTGCATCCACGGCCGCGGCCGCGTTCGCGAGCGCGGGAATCGGGTCTACCCGGCCGTACTCGGTGGTCCCCGCCACGCCGACCACGAGCGCGGTGTCTTCATCTGCGAGTCGCCGGATTTTCGCGGGGTCGGCCCGCAAGTCGCTCCCGACCGGGGCGAGTCGCAATTCGACGTCCAGTACGTCGGCGGCCTTCCGGAAGCTGAAGTGGACGCTCTCGGGCGCGACGACGTTCGGGTCGGTGGTCTCGGCGAGGTTTCGCGCAGCGCGCACGGCCTGCAGATTCGCTTCGGTCCCGCCGCTGGCGACGTAGCCGTGGGGGTCGGACAGCCCCGTCACCTCGCCGAGCGTCTCGACGACTTCGCGTTCGAGTTCGGCGACCGCGGGGTAGGTCGTCGGGTCGCCCGGATTACTGGCGAGGAACCGCCGGGCGGCATCGCGGGCGTCGGGGTGTGGCTCCGTACACATCGAGGAGAGGACGCGCCCGAAGTCCTGTGGGTCGCGTTGCATGTTCGAGAATTTTTCCGGTCCGCGCTTAGGGGTTCTGTTCTCGGTTCGGACGCTCGGGAATTAGCTTGCGAAGCGGTCGCATCCATCGGGTGACGACCGGTGACGCAACTGCCAGAAACAGCCGGTGACACAATCCACCGGAAACGGCCGGTGACAGTTTCGCGGTGGGTGGGACTGAAAGGGGCCGCCCGGTCGCGCTCGTCTTGGTCGTCTCTGCGGCCACTATCTGCACCGGGTGTTGCGGAGAGGTGCAGATATGCCGCAGAGCGACCGCGACCGGGCGGGGGCTTTCTGGCTGTTACTGGGTGCGTCACTTGCGGTCGTAGCGACTCCGCGGGAATTTTCCTCCGACACCACTCACTCCACCAACGTCTCGGGGTCGAAGCGGACGTTCTCGCCGCCCCACTCCCACCGGTCGTTCGATTTGCGCGTGTCGAGGTACACCTCCAGACCGTTCCCGTCGGGGTCGTCGAAATACAGCGCCTTGCTGATTCGATGGTCCACGGGCGCGACCTCGACGCCGCGCTCTCGGAGACGCCGGTACGTCGCCGCGAGCGACTCGGCGTCCTCGACTTCGAACGCGGCGTGATACAGGCCGACGCCGCCGCCGGGACCCGAGGCTTCCGCCCCGACCTCCTGAAGCGCGACATCGTGATGGCGGTCGCCGAACGAGAGGAACGCGAAGCGACCCGGTCGCTCGACCACGTCGAGACCGAGCACGTCGGTGTAGAACTCGACCGCGCGCTCGACATCGCGCACCTTGAGGTGGATGTGGCCGAGTTCCGTGGGGTGGTTCATGCTCAGGTCTTCGCGCCCGGGGCGCAAAAACGCACTACTCGCGTCGTCGCTCGCCGCTATTCAGCCGTCCGGGTCGTATCGCTCGGCGGCCGACTCGAATGCGGTCTCGCGCTGTTCTCGACTCCGGCGACCTTCCTTTTCGGCGATGGCCTCCGGGTCGGGGTTCGCGTCGTCGTCGATGCGCGCCCACGACTTGTGGACCTTGGCGTGGCACCACCGACAGAGGAACACCGTGATTTCGTGGCCGAGCGTTTCTCCTTCACCGGCGTACGAGAGGTGGTGTTCTTCGAGCAGGGGTCGTTCGTCTGAGTGGGCCATCCGGCGCTCGCCCAGTCCGCATCGGACACACTCGCGGTCGCGGTTTCGGCACCGGAAGTGGGGGCACGAGTCCCAGTCCCAGTCGCCATCGGGGTCGGCGGCGGGGCATCGAAGGTCGTCCTCCCTGCGCTCGCGGGCGAACTCGGGGTCGTGTTGGGGGTGCTCGAAGGCGTACCGGCACTTCCCCTCGTCGGTGAGGTGGTCGCAGACCCCGACGTGGTCGTAAGGGTCGTCCACCCCGACCGTGGTTCCGGCGGGCGTCTTCGTCATCGTCTGGTGGGTGGGGCGTTCTCGGATAAAAACGTGTGGCTAGGACATGCCCGAGATTTTGGAACAGTTTGTCTGGCCTTCAGTGACCGCAATCAACTGATGCCGTTCTCCTCGAAAGCCCCCGCCCGGTCGCTACGAACGACAGTACCGACCGCGGTGAACACTTCGAAAGCCCCCGCCCGGTCGCTACGAACGACAGTACCGGCCGCGGCGAACACCTCGAAAGCCCCCGCCCGGCCGCGGTCGCTGAGCAGGATATTTCGGGGCTCTCCGCACCGCCCGCCCCGAAATAGAGCCTGCTCAGACGACTAAACTGGACGCGACCGGGCGGCCCCTTTCAGTCCCGCCCACGTTGAAGATGTCACCGGCTGTTTCCGGTGGACCGTGTCACCGGCTGTTTCCGCCGGCTGATGCACCGGCCGATTTCCGGTGGTACGTGTCACCGAGCGCCGCCCGTCGAACCCCGGCCTCGGAGCCAACAAAACGCTTTTCTCGCCGCCGCGAACACCTCCTCTCGTGCGACTGATACGCGAGTCCGACGGCGAGCGCGAGACCCTCGCCACCGAAATCGAGACCGCCGATTCGTTCTTTTCGCGGGCGAAGGGCCTGATGTTCCGGCGGTCGATTCCCGACGACTACGCGCTCGTCTTCGAGTTCGACGGCGTGGCGAGCCGAGACGTGCACATGGTGTTCGTCCCCTTCGCGCTCGACGTGCTGTGGCTTCGCGACGGCGAAGTCCAGAAGAAAGCGCGCCTCTCGGCGTGGACCGGGATGGCGAAGGCCGAGGCCGACCGCTTAATCGAGCTTCCGGCGGGGGCGGCGAACGGAGTCGAAATCGGCGACCAAATCCGGCTCGAACGCTGACTCACTCGCCGGCGCGGTCGATTAGCTTCTCCGCGCGCCTGAGCAGGCGCGCGCTCAGGCGGGCACCCACCTCGTCCATCGCGACCAGCGCGTCCTTCGCCTCCGCCGGGGCGAGCGTCCCGCGTTCGACCGACGCGACGAGGACGCCGACGGACCCCGAGAGCGGAACGCCGAGCGCCTTGCAGGCGTTCCGAAGCGGTTTGTCGTCGGTGACGACCACCGGATTCTCAGCGGTCGTGCCGAACGCGAGCAGCGCCACGTCGCCCTCGTAGTCGTCGAGTTCCGCGTCCAAGTGCGTCGCGGCGTGTACCACCGACTCCATCCCGGCGGTTTCGACCGCGTTGTCGATTCGGAGCCAGTCTTCTGTCGCGGTGGCGAGGTGGCTCGCGGCCGGGTCGTCCGAGACCTCGTGAACGACCGCCGACGGGACGACCACCTCACCGTCGAATCCCGCGAGCAGGTCGGTGTAGTCGATTTCCGCGAGCGTGATGAACACGCTGGCGTCCACGAACACCCGTCTGGTCGCGTCCTCGCTCATAGCAGATTTTCCACGTCGGATTCGAGGTCGGTCTCGTCGTAGTTCAGGAGGACGCCGCGGTCGTTCGCCTCGGCCATCATCTCGGCGACGGTCAGGCCAGCGATATCTGCTGCTCCGCGCATGCCGACCGCGCCGTCTCGGTATCGATCCAGTGCAACCCTGACGAGTTCTTCGCGTGCGCCCGCCCGGAGCGCCGCCCGAATCGCGTCACTTCGGCTTCCGTCGTGCTGTTCGGCCAGTCTGTCCACGAGGTCGAGTTCCTCGTCGCTCATCCGAGTGGTGACGTTCTCCATGCGCAATACAACGTATTGCATCGTAATATGCCTACTGCCGGTCCGACAGGTGGCTCTGTCACAAAGGCCCCTTTAACCCCCTCGACGCGAGAGACCCTGTCGTGGTTTCGCATGACCCGTGAACGATTTATTCGGGGGCTTCCCGAATAGCACTCCACTCTCAGACCGGGACGTACAGCTCTTAGACACGACGCTCCGCGACGGCGAGCAAGCGCCGGGCATCTCGCTCGCACCCGCGGAGAAAGCCGAGATAGCCGCCGCGCTCGACGCCGCGGGCGTGGACGTAATCGAGGCCGGAAGCGCCTGCACCGGCGAGGGCGAGCGCGAGACCATTCGGAAGGTCACCGACCTGGGTCTCGACGCGCGCATTACCAGTTTCGCGCGCGGAGTCGAATCCGACATCGACGCCGCGCTCGACTGCGACGTGGACGGCATCGGTCTCGTCGTCCCCGCGAGCGACCGCCACGTCGAGGGGAAGGTGGGTTCGACCCGCGAGGAGGTCGTCGAGACGACCGCCGACCTCGTGGCCTACGCCCGCGACCACGGCCTTTGGGTCGAGGTCCTCGGCGAGGACGGCTCTCGCGCCGACCTCGACTTCCTCGAAACGCTCATGGAATCGGCGCTCGACGCCGGGGCCGACCGCGTGTGCTACTGTGACACGGTAGGCCACGCCGGACCCGAACACACCTACGAGGCGGTGTCCAGACTCTCGGCGCTCGGGCCGACCGGCACTCACACCCACGACGACCTCGGCCTCGCAGTGACGAACGCGCTCGCCAGCATCGCGGCGGGCGCGGATCTCGTCCACGCCACAGTGAACGGCATCGGCGAGCGCGCGGGCAACGTCGCCCTAGAGGAGGTCGCCATCGCGCTCGACCACTGTTACGGCGTCGAGACCGCCGAGACGACCCAACTCTACGACCTCGCCCGCGTCGTGGCCGACGCGACCGACGTGCCGCTCGCGCCCAACAAGGCGGTCGTGGGCGAGAACGCGTTCGCCCACGAGTCGGGCATCCACACCGACGGCACGCTCAAAGACGACCGGATGTACGAACCCTACCCGCCCGAGAAGGTGGGTCGGGAGCGCCGCCTCGTCCTCGGCAAGCACACCGGCCGCGCCGGAGCGCGGGCCACCCTCGCCGAACACGGCGTCGAAGTCGCGGACGACGACCTCGCGGCGGTCGTGGCCCGCGTCCAGCGACTCGCCGAGCGCGGCAAGCGCGTGACCGACGCCGACCTGCTCGCAATCGCCGACGACGTCCGGGGCCGCGAGCGCGACCGTCACATCCAACTCCGGGAGCTCACCGCGACCAGCGGCGGCCCGCTCCCGACCGCGAGCGTGCGACTCGACGTTCGCGGCGAGGAGCGCGTCGCCTCCGGGACCGGCGACGGTCCAGTCGATGCCGCGGTCGCGGCGGTCCGCGAAGCCGTGGGTTCGGCGGCCGACGCGACCCTTGAATCGTACCACGTGGACGCCATCACCGGCGGCACCGACGCCGTGGTCACGGTCGAAGTCGAGATGAGCCGCGACGACCGAACCGTCACGGTCCGGTCGAGCGACGGCGACATCACTCGGGCGAGCGTCACCGCGATGGTGGACGCACTCGACCGACTGCTGGACCAGACCGACTCCGACGCCGACCTCGACGCCCCGGTCGCCGACGACTGACCCGGTTCGGCCGACGGCGGCGACAGCGGTCGCCGCCGTCGGCCGAATCGGTCGGGATATCGGCCGGTGACACATTCTATCGGGAACAGCAGGTGACGCATTCCGCCGGGAACGGTCGGTGACACAAACCATCGGAAACAGCCGGTGACACATTCTGCCGGGTGGGACTGAAAGGGGCCGCCCGGTCGCGCAACGCTTGGTCGTCTCAGCGACCTCTATTTGCGCCGGTGCTGTCGGTGCGGTGAGGCGCAAATATGTCGCTGAGCGACCGCGACCGGGCGGGGGCTTTCGAGGTGGTCCCTCTCGTAGCGGTCGTCTTATTTGGTACTGGACGGGGGCTTTCGAGGTGTCTTCTGCTGTAGTAGTCGTCTTATTTGGTACTGGACGGGGGCTTTCGAGGTGTCTTCTGCTGTAGTAGTCGTCTTATTTGTCACTGGACGGGGGCTTTCGAGCTGGTCTTCGTCGGAGTGGTCGTCTTATTTGAATATCAGACGAGGACTTTCAAACTCCACTCCCTCACGACCTACACGTCGAACCCCGGTTTTTACTCTCCACAAAACCGTATCTCGACGCATGAGCGTCATCGACGCCGTTCGACGAAAACCAATCGCGTGGCCTGCACTCCTCGGGAGCATCCTGCTCTGCGAACTCGCCGGAATCGTCCCCTCGGTACTGACCGCCGGGGACGTGGCGACGTGGTATCCCACCCTCGCCAAACCGGGGTTCACGCCGCCGAGTTGGCTGTTCGGCCCGGTGTGGACCACCTTGTACCTCCTGATGGGCGTGGCGCTCTACCTCGTCTGGCGGGGCGGCGGGACGAATCGGGAAACGAGTCGAATCCGGCGGTTCGCGCTCGGGGCGTTCGGCGTCCAACTGCTCCTCAACGCGAGTTGGACGCTCGTGTTCTTCGGGTCGCGCGAGATTTTCGGCGGTCTCGTCGTCATCGTCGCGCTGCTCGCGGCCATCCTCGCGACGATGTGGGCCTCGGTGCGAGTCGATAGGCGGGCCGCGATTCTGCTCGTGCCGTATCTCGCGTGGGTCGGGTTCGCCACCCTGCTCAACTACGAAATCTGGCGGCTCAACGCCTGATTCGACGGTCGGCCTGCCCGAACCGCCGGTCGGCCCGTCGCGACCGAGTAGCGAGTCGTTACCTCGCGGTCGCCTCGAATAACTCGGGCCTGAATCGAGGTAGTCGAAATCCTCTCGGGTTTTGTCCGGCGCATAACAAAGACGGGAACTGGCGTCGGGCCGGACGTGTCGAACGGCTCCGACTCGGGAGTCTCTGAACCGGGCGTTTCCGAACCGGGAGTGTACGTCGCGGGGAGCGGCCGGTACGCCGTCGGCGCGACCCGGCCCGGACTGCTCGCGGTGTTGGTGGCCGGGAAGGCGCTCGACGCCGTCAGCACCGTGACGGTGCTCTCTCTCAGAGACGACGTGTACGAGTCGATGTGGTTCACCCGGACCATGATGGCCGAACTCGGGATGGTGACCGGCGTCCTCGTCACCGTGATCGTCGCCGTCGCGGGCGTGGCGCTGTTGGCCGAGAGCGCCGAACTGCTCGCCCGCGTTCTCCCCGACTCGTGGGCACCCGACGACTACCCCGCGGCGTTTCGGGTCGTGACCTACTGCTCGGCGGGCGCGTGGTACGGCTTCCTCGGGATGCACAACTTCTCGCTGTTGTTCTGAACGGAGAACATCCTGTTCGATGTGAGGTTGGAAGAAGCGCCGAGAGGGAGATTTGAACTCCCGTGTCCGTGAGGACAGTAGATTTCGAATCTACCGCCTTGGCCGGGCTAGGCTATCTCGGCTCGCCCCAATCTACCGCCGTCTCCGCCTTAGTGGTTTCGATTTACCGCCCAAACCTCAGTCGACCGTCACCTTCAAGCGAGTGGCATTCGGACGTAGCGTATGGACGTAACCGAGGCGAGCGAGCAGTGTGAGTCGGTCCTCGACGCGATTTCCGGCGCGGTCATCGCCGACCGGGAGTTTCTCGAAACCGTACTGTTGGGCGTGATGGCGGGCGGCCACGTCCTGCTGGAGGACGTGCCGGGCACGGGCAAGACGCTGACCGCCCGAAGCTACGCGTCCGCGCTCGGGCTTTCCTTTTCGCGCATTCAGTTCACGCCCGACCTCCTCCCCGCGGACGTGACCGGCACGCACGTCTTCAACGAGGAGACCCGCGAGTTCGAGTTCAACGAGGGTCCCATCTTCGCGAACGTCGTCCTCGCGGACGAAATCAACCGCGCGCCGCCCAAGACCCAAGCCGCGCTCCTCGAAGCGATGGAGGAGGCTCAGGTCACCGTGGACGGCGACACCCACGACCTCCCCCAACCGTTCTTCGTCATCGCCACGCAGAACCCGGTCGAGCAGGAGGGCACCTTCCCGCTCCCCGAGGCGCAGGTGGACCGCTTCGCGGTCAAGTCCTCCATCGGCTACCCCGACACCGAGGGCGAGTACGAACTCCTCCGGCGGCGGGCCGGGCGGAGCGCCCAGAGTCCCTCCATCGGGACGGTGCTCGACGAACAGCTCGTGACCGACCTCCGGAGCGTCCCCGAATCGGTCCGGGTGGACGACGACCTGCTGGAGTACATGGCGAACGTCGCGCGCGGGACCCGCGAGGACCGCCGGGTCGAAGTCGGCGTCTCGCCGCGCGGGACCCAGCGACTCTTCGAAGCGGCCCGCGCTCGCGCCGCGATGCAGGGCCGGGAGTTCGTCACGCCCGACGACATCAAGCGCGTGGCCCACCCCGTGCTGGCCCACCGCGTCGTGCTGACGCCCGACGCGCAGGTCAACAACGTCGCGAAGGCCGCAATCGTGGACCGGGTGCTGGACGAGGTGGAAGTGCCGACCGTGGAAGGCGCGGCGTAGTCGGTTTCGCCCGAATTTCACTTTCACCGCGGTTGGCACATCTTTATATCAGTTCCGAGACCACCCGCCAGCATGGAGCCTGACGACGATACGGGGGCGGACGTATCAGATTCGGAGCAAAACGAGGAGCGCGAACTCCGGGACCTCGACCCGAACGCCGAAGACGAAGCCCGGAAGGTCGAGCGCCAACTCCGGCGAGTTCGGCGCGAGTCGCGGGGGTGAGTGGCGAACGACGCCGGATTCGACCGCTCTCTGCCCGCCGAAAAGTCGATAGACTCTCGCGGACAAGTGAACTCATGGTCGAGACCCACTGGGGGGACATCGCGGGGAGAGAAGTACGCTACACCGACCACACGTGGGAACTCACGGGGAACGTCGGCGTTCGAAACAGCGGCGAGTCGCTCGCGGTCGAAGCCAAGCAGGCCGACGACGTCCGCGGCGAGACCGCCACGCTCCACTTCGAAGTCGAGGACCCGGCCGACTCGCTGAATCCGGGGAATCTCGGCGAACACTTCGACTCTCTCGAACGAACCCGAGAGGGCCAGTATCTCGTGGTGAAAAAAGACCGCCGGACGTACCGGTACGAACTGCGACGGCTGGAGTACGACTGACTCCACGCCGGACCCCGCATCGGTCTTCGAAACCGAGTCGAGAGCCATTCCGGCCGTCGATGTGCCTCTACGACTCGTTCGACCGCACTTCCTTTCGCCCCGTCAGCGTCTCGGGGGCGAGCCGGAAGTGGCGGAACGCCACGTCCTCCGGTGGTCGGTCGAAGATGTCGATTTCGGGTATCTCGACGGCCCACATCCCCTGCACGGCGCTCGAATCGTACGGCATATCGGTCACCTCTTCGAGCGTTCCCGCCGCGACGACGCTCCGATACCCGCGGTCGGTCCGGCGGTGCGCGACGAACGAGACCGGACGGTCCACGACGCCCTCTTTCGTCGCTCCCTCCGGAAACGCGAGTCGGAAGTAGAAGGCGTTCGCGTCCTCGTCGTAGCCGTACGAGACGGGTATCGAAAACGGCGGGTCGTCGATTGCCGTCGAAAACGACAGGGTGCCCGTCCCCCCGCGTCCGAGAAAGTCGCTCATTTCGTCGTCGGTCATCCGAACCCAGCGGAGTCCCTCCATGCGAACCGATACGCTCCCGCGGCAAAAAAATCGCCCACACACCCCTCTTCGAACGGACCGTTTCGGTCGCTACATCTATCGACTCGGCAGTCGAACGTAGCCCCCGACGCCTCGTTTCGGATTCGGTACGGACGCCGCGAAGCGACAGTGGCGGTATCGGACACAGACAAACGACGGGACGCTGGCGCAGGTCAGTTCCGGAGCGCCGAGGTCAGCACCACGACCGCCACCAGCAGGAACACCAGCGCGGTCACCGGCTGGCCGCCCGACGAACCCAGATAGATGGCGTAGCCCAGTCCGCCGCCGCCGACGCCGACGACCGTGCTCGCGGCGGCGTGGGTCGCCTCCAACTGCGCGGTGTCGGCCTCGCGGCCCAACTGCTCGCCGACGTTGATGGCCTGCTCGCCGAAGTCCCACGCGAGGACCGCCGCGATGACGCCCGGCAGGAGCAGGTGGGCGAGTGCGGTCGTCAGGCCGCCAGCCAGCGCGCCGACGAGCAGGGCGGTCGCGCCGAGCGTGACCGCTCGGCGCGACCCGCGGACGACCGCGGCCGCGACGAGGACGAAGCCCGCGCCGCCGACCGCGAGACCGACCGACGACGTGAACGCGGTCGTGCCCGCCGAAATCGCGGCGACCGACACCGAGAGCGCGGCCGACAGGAGCGCGGGCGAGCGGTCGATTTCGGCGGTCACGCCCGCCACCTCCGGGCGGTCCGTTCTAAGGCGACCCCGAGCAGGTCGTCGGGGTCCCAGTCCACGACCCGGATGTTGCTCGACCGGAGCGCCGAGATTCGCCGGGTGCGCTCGGTCCGGGCGAGTCGCTCGCCGGGCGTCCCCGCGGCGGTGGGATTGACGCTGACCACGGTCACGAGGTGGCCCTGCGCGTCGAGTCGCCGCGCGGTCTTCACGCCGAACTCGTCGCACAGCGGCGTGAGGAACAGCACTTGCGACGACGCCGGAAGTCGTTTCCGGAGCCACTTGAGCCGAGAGGTCGGGTAGAACGTCTCGTCCGACGGGACCGGCGAGAACGCCGGATGAGTCGCCAGCAGGTCGCGCGCCCTCGCCCGGTGGTCGTGGCCCGCGCCCGGTCCGAGCCAGCACGTCCGCGGGCCGAGCGCCGCGAGGCCCACGCGGTCGCCCGCGTCGAGGAGCTTGGTCGCGATTTTGCCCGCCGCATCGACGCCGTACTGGACCGCGTTTCGCTCGCCCTCGCCGCGAGCGAGGTACGCCGCGTCGCGGGTGTCCACCACCACGACCACGCTCGCGGCGCGCTCCTCGCGGAACTCGACGGTGGTGAGGTCGCCCGTGCGCGCGAGTCGATTCCAATCGACTCGCGCGAGCGGGTCGCCTCGGCGGTACTCGCGCGTGCCGTAGAATTCGATGCCCGACCCGCCCGTGTCGGTGGTGACCCGACCGGTGTACTGGGTGGTCTGAGCGCGCAGGGGCACGTCCACCGTGGTTCCGAGTTTCGGGACGACCGTCAATGCGGTTTCGCAGTCGGCGGCGGTCTCGACCTCCGTCGCGCCGCTGAAGTCCCGCGCCACGACCAGCGGCGAGTCGAAAGCGTGGTCGCCGCGCTCGGCTTCGACCGCGTAGGTGAGGTGGGCGGTCTTGCCGGGCCGGAGCGCGGTCCCGAGGCGGGCCGACCCGTCCACGACCGCGAGCGCGTCGGGGACGCCGTCCACGATTCGGAGGTCGGGAAGCGTGGCGCTTCCGACGTTCTCGACGGTCAACTGGACCGTCACCTCGTCGCCCGGAAGCGGGTCGTCGTCGCTCAGCGTCCGAGTCACGTCGAGTTCGACCGCGGGCGCGCTCGCGGTCCGGGCGTAGGCCGCGAACGCCACGCCGACCACGCCCGACAGCAGGACGAGGGGACTGCTGAACAGGATGCCGAGACCGCCTGCGAGGAGCGCGATCGCGCTGACCCCGCGCCACCGGTTCGTCGTTCGAATCGTCGTCACGACTCGACCTCCGTGGTGTCTTCTTCGGCGCTCATTGCGACTTCGTCGTTCGATTCGACGCCCGCCACCCGAGCGACGGCGTCGGCGGCCCGGCGGAGTCGGAACTGGTGGACCGACTCGGTGCTGAACGCGAGTCGAAGTTTCGACCGGAACGGCGGGTTCGGAGCGTCGTCGCCGCCGAGGAACGCCGCGGCGTGCACGTCGTCGGTCCACGTTCCGGCGTCGATTCGCTCGCGGGCGTCCTCTCGCGAGCAGTTCTCGGCGTGCGCGACCGCCGACACCGCGGCGTCGAGCAGCGCGTCGCGGAGGTCGGCCCGCTCGCGGATGGTGGTCCGGCGGGGTCCCGACCGCATCCTCGCGACTCGCTCGTCGAACTCGGCTCCCGGCGTCGGCATCGTCTCGACGGTCTCCACGTCGGGGGTCTCCGCGCCGCGAATCTCGCTGGTGCGCCGGGACTGCGCGATTCGAACCCCCTGCACGAGCGCGAGCGCGCCGATGAGGAGGACCGCGGCGTAGTCGGCGGAGATTGCTGTCGCGAGACTCGGCTGGACTACCATCAGCACGCCGAGCGCGACCGCGACGACACCGATTCCGGTCAGAATCGGGCGGGTACTCACGGCTCGCCTCCTTGGTCGCGTTCGTCGCGCCTCGTCTCGCCGTCCACGTCGGCGTACTCGGCTTCGATGTTCCGGAGCGCGTCGAGCGCCCGGCGCTCGCGGTCGTCGGTCGCCGATTCGCCGCCGTACCTGACCTCCTCGAACAGCGCGGTGAGTTCGGCAACGTCTTCGCGCGCCATCCCGGCATCGACCGCGGCGGCCGCGAACTCCGCGGGCGTGCTCGATTCGGGGTTCGACACGTCGAGGTGACGGGTCATCTCGTGCCACGCGCGGTACACCTCGTTCGCCACGTCGGTCGCGTCCTCGATTCGGTCGGCGGCCGCGCCCGCCGCACGTCCGACCGCGGCCACGTCCTCGTCCGCGTCGGGTTCGAACACTTCCTCGGGGTCGTCGGGGTCGGTGCCGCTCGACGAGACGAACAGGAGCGCGACCGCCGCGACGAGTGCGACCCCGAGACCGAGCAGGAGCAGGACCGACGGGTCGGTCAGCGTCGTTCCCGACCCCGACCCGGCCGCGCCGCTCCCGCCCGGGGGGAGCGAACTGTTGTTCGACCCGATCAGTCCAGCGGTTAGCTCCCCGGGACCGGGGTCCGAGCAGAGCGTGAGGAGCGCGTGAGCGAACGCGACCGGGAGCCCAACCGGACCGACGTAGGCCACGAAGCCGAGGCCGCCGAATCGTCGGTAGGCGAGGGCCGCCCCGAGCAGGAACACCGCCAGTATGAGTCCGATAGCCCACAGTTCGTCGAGGACGGGGTAACACGGCAGGTCAATTGGGACCGACGCTGCGGCGTCAGAGCTGTTCCCGATGCTCGCTCCGGTGTCGCTACTGTTCGACGCTCCGGTCCCCGTCTGGGGGTCGCCGACGCCGAAGCCGCCGCCCGAGTCGGTCTCGACCGTCGAGTTCAGGGTGGCCGCGGCGGCCCCGAGCGCGAGTACGCAGAGGAGCGCGAGGACGACCGGACGGAGTTTGTCGCTGTCCACACGGGTAGGTAGCGCGATTGATAACTTAGAAGTTCGGTCTTCCGGTCACACTCTCGTGGTTCCGAGGCCGATGGCCGACTCTCCGAAGCCATCGCCAACTGTTCCGATATCTTTCCGCACTATAAATCGAAAACATTTATATATTTTGAAGCGCATGATTCTCATGCAATGTCACGTGATACCATCACAGCCGTCGAAGCGGAGTACGAACCAGAAACCGACGAGCCGAAACCGGAATCGTCGTCGCACAGGGGTACGTGCGTCCACGGTTCGCTGGCGTGTATGTAGCGTCGGTCCAAAACTGAATTTTTCACCGTCTTCGAAACGCTACTCTAATCGCGTCACGTTCGGAATCTCGCAGTCGCGTTCTCGCGCGTCGAGCGAGAGCGCGACGTACCCGAGACCCGTCAGCCCGGTGAACAGGCCGAACTTCGGAAGCAGCGGGAGGTGGTTCGCGAGTCGGAACCGCCCCTCGCGTTCGGCTCTATCGAGCGTGTTCTCGAACAGTTCTTCGCCGCGTTCCGTGAGCGACTCGTCTTCGAGCACGTCGCCAGCGTCCAGCAGAAAGAGCGCCCGACCGGCGGACCCACAACACAGCGAGTCTTCCTGACTCAACTCCGGTCGAAGGCTCTCCCGGAGGACCGAGAAGTCCCCGACCGATTGCATTCCGGCGTCAGCAACGCCTACGCGACTGGTTCCGACGCCAGCGGTGCCGTTGCACCACCCCCAGACGGTTCCGGTGTGACTCCCCGATTCGCCGGTGCCTTCGTCGTCGGCGTCGCTCTCGCGCTGCCAGAGGTAGGTGTCGAACCGAAGCGCGTCCCGCCCGACGCGAGCGTACGCCTCGTCGTCGGTCACGCCTCCGAGTTTCGAGAGCGCGTAGCCGATACCCCCGGCGCCGTGTGCGAACGCGAACCGCGTCTCCGTCTCCTCGCTCGTCGGGACTTGAAACCCCGCCGACGTTTCGCTCGTCGCTTCGAGCAGGCGGTCGCCACACCAGCGCGCCCGTCTGAGCGCACCCCGGTCGCCGGTCCGCTCGTACACCGCTAACTGCGCGAGCAGTTCGCCCGCCGAACCGCCCATCACGTCGAGCGCGACGTCCTCGGCGATTTCGTCCGCGGAGGTCCGATTCGCTACCTCGCGCGCGCTCTCTACGAGGCCGGCGTCACCGAGTAGTTCACCTGCGGTCACCAGCGCGTAGGCGACCGACCCCGTTCCGGTCACACCGCCGATTCGAAGCGTTTCGGCTCGGTCGGTTTCGTTCTCGAACGCCTCTCGAACGGACTGCAACACGCGTCTGCTACGCTCGGCCAGTCGGTCGTCGTCGTACACCGCGGCCGCGGCCGCGAGAAACACGCCGACCCCGGCGTACCCCTCGTAGAGACCGAGTCCGGGTTCACGCGGGAGTACGTGGTCCGTCGGCGACGAACGCGCGAACTCCGCCCACCGGAGACTCCCGTCCGAGTACCGCGTCGCCGTCTCGTCCAACAAGTCCGCAATCGCCGAGACGAACTCCCGCGGCGAATCCGCGTCGGACACCGACCGTGAGGGTCCCTCCGACGGCGGGGAAACGGGGTCGGACACTTGCGAATCGGTTAACGTGAGGTCGATGAGCCGCAACTGCGTCTCGACCTGGTGTGCGTCGAGAGACGAGATTCGCCGGGATGCGTGTTCGACCGGCGAGTCGTCCGTGAACACGCCCTGCGGATTCCCGCGACCGTCTCTCAGTTCGCGCCCGGTCGCCTCGGCGGTAAACCGCGGGACGATACCGTCCAAGAGCGCCGCCTTCTCGCACGTCACGAGGTCCGATAGTCCCGGGTTCTCGGCGTCCGAAACGAACTGCTCGTAGAGCGACTCCATCGTCAGCGACTGGCGTACTCCCGACCGGAGCCGAGAAGCGTATCGACGCTCGGCGAGTAGCGACGCGTACGCACCCGTCGGGCGGACGAGATACCGTATCTCGGTGCCTTCGAAGGCGGCGAGCGGCCCGTCCGGGCTCGCCAGTTCGTCGCGGTGGTCCAGAACTGCCGCCATCACGTCGCGGAATCCGCGTTTCAACGGGGCGAGATACTCCGATACCCCCCGGACCTCACCGTCGAGGCGAGGGAGGTTCTCACCGTCGAAGTGGTACACCTTATCGAACGTGATGTCCATCGCGTCCGTGTTCGGTCTCCGGAAGTTGGGTCGCTTCGTCTCCCGCGTCTCGTTCGTCAGCTCGCTGAGTCCGCTGGTCATGAGCTCGTGATTGTCCGCGCCGGTGTGCTTCGAAAACGGAACGAGAAGCGTATCGAGTATCGAGCCTTCGATGAACGACGATACCGCAGGTGACGCCGAGGACGGGCGTTCGAATCGCGGAGAGAGTATCGTCTCTAGGTCCACGAGTACCGGGGTCTCGCCCACCGCGACGATGTTCTCGTGGTGCAGGTCGGTCGAGCCGAGTGCGAATCCCAACGCGCTCAGTTCGCCCATCCGCCTGTAGTATCGCTCGACTTGGTCCGAACGCTCACACGGCTGCTGTGACAGATGCTCCATCCACCCGTAGCTTCCTCTGTCGAGAACCGTCGGCGCGTAGAGGTCCGGACCCTCCGTGCGTTCGTTCGTCCACCCGAGCAGTCGATTGAACGCGACTGCCGCCCCGACCGACCGCGGTTTGTAGACGACCGAACAGTCGTCGGCGAATCGAACCGCGAACACGATTTCGCCGTCGCCGTGCGAGTCTTCCGACAGCGGTTCCACGTCGGCCACCGGCCCGAGTTCGGTCCCGTCGTTGAACGTCCGTTCGAGCGCGGCCCTGTCGGCAGAGATACGCTTCCGAAGACGCTCGGCCGACCGCCGCCACTGGTCGGTGACGACTCCGAGGAGTCTCAGCAGTACCGGGTACGTCTCGAAGATTCGCTCGTAGTCGGTCTCGCGGTGTTCCGCGACGAACTCCTCGTACACTGCGGTCGAGTCGGTCGCTTCCGAGAAGTCCGTCTCGGGGTATGCCGTGCGCTGATACGCTTTGAACAGGACGAACAGGGGATGACGGAAGACCTGGCTCAGACGCTCGAACAGGCAGTTTTCGAGCGACTCGACCGCCGACCGCTCGAAGTCGCCTTCGAGTTCGAGACCGGCGGCTCCGGCCTCGACCAACGGGGCGAGCAGGTGGACGAACGCGCGACCTTCGTGTCGGTCTCGGAGGGCTTCGGTGTCCCCAGCGTCCGGCGAAACCGCGCGGTCTACGACTCGCTCTGCGGTTTCGAACGCCGACGGAATCGATTCGGGTTCTTCGCCTCCGGTCTCGAACTGCTCGCGGACGCTCGCGACGGTGTGGCCCGAGAGCGAGAGGCGCTCGCGAAACGCGTCTTCGGAGTCGAACACGTCGGACCAGTCGCCAATCGTCGATTCGGTGCCGTGGTCTGCTGGAAGTGCTGTGTTCTCGTCCGGGTCTAAAACGGTGCTCAACGGGTGCGAACGAGCGACGCAATCGGCGAGGAGCGTCTGGCGCATGGCTCTTCCGATAGTGATTCTATGATAATTTAAGCGTTTTGCACCCCGGCCACTTCGTTGTATTACTAAAATTTAAGTAAAATAGAATGGCGAACCAATTGTATGGCCGAGACCTCGACCGCGAGCGACACGCCGCTCGACACTTCCGACACGCCGCGCGTCCCGCCGCCACTCCCGCCCGACGACCCCGACGCGTGGTACGCCCCCCGCGTCCGCGACCAGACCGAACTCCACCCCGACGTGGTCGCCACCATCCGCGAGACCGACGACGGTTTCGACTACCTCGTCCGCGAACCGTTTCTCTCGCCCGCGGGCGACGACGCGCTCGCTCGTGTCGAAGACCACTTCTCGACCGCGAATCTCGCCCGGCCGCTCACCCGCGAGGGCGCGACCGAGCGCATGGCGGCCGGATTCGACGCGAAGTACCGGCGCATCGTGGACCGACTCACCGACCTCCCGCCCGGCGCGCGCAGGCGAGTCGAGTACTACGCGCTCCGGAATCTGCGGTGTCTCGGCGACCTCACGCCGCTCGCGCTCGACGACGGCATCGAAGTCGCCGACACCGCGAGCGAGAATCTGGTGGTCCACACCGACGACTACGCGCCCGCCGACACCGACCTTCCGGCCGACGCCGACTTTCTGGAGCGATTCGCGAGCGAACGCGTCGAGACCCACACCGTCGAATTCCGGACCTTCCGGATTCCGGTCGTGGTCTACCGCGAACACCTGCTGGCGAACGACTCGTTTACCACGAAGTACGCGGTCCAAGAACCCGACCTCCTGCCGGGCGACGAGGAACTGATTGCCGAGTGCAAGGACCGAATCTGGGAGACCAACGTTGACGGCGTAGTCGAAGACAGGGCGGGGTTCGTGCGTGAGCGCGCACGAACCTTCCTCTCGCGGCGGCTCACCGCGCGAAACACGCGGGCGTGGCTCGACGCCGCCGCCTATCGCGCCCGGACCGCGCTCGCGGAGTACGATTTGGCGGTCCCGCCGGTCAATCACCGCTTCTCGACCGACCGGCTCTCGGACCTGGTGTACTACGTAATGCGAGACTTCGTGGGCCACGGCAAACTCACGATACCGATACGCGACGACCTCCTCGAAGACATCGAGGCCAACCGAGTGGGCGAGCGCATCAAAGTAGTTCCGCGCGGGCGCGAAATCGGCCACGGCGAGCGCGTCCCGACGAACCTCGAATTCGAAGACGAGACCGAGTTCGTCAACGTCGTCACGCAGATGGCCGCCGCCGACGGCACCGAACTCAACGCTTCGAATCCGAGCGCGAAGGTGAACCTCCGACCCGAGGGCGTGCCCGACGGCACGACCATCCGGTGTGCGGTTGCGCTCGGCGTTATCAGCGAGGACGGCCCCCACATCTCGATTCGCAAGCAGGCCCCCGAAGCGATGACGCCCGTCGACCTGCTCGAATCGGGGAGCCTCTCGACCGAAATCGTGACCCTGCTCTGGCAGGCGTACGAACACCACGGCGTCGTCCTCTACTCCGGACCGACCGGGGCCGGAAAGACCACCTTGATGAATGCGCATATGCCGTTCATCCCCTACCGCGACCGACCCATCTCTATCGACGAAGGCTCGCGCGAGGTTCGGCTTCCACACGAAACGGGCGTCTCACTCACGACGCGCGACCACGAGAGCGACTACAAGCGTGTCACGATGGCCGACCTCATGACCGAGTGCAATTACCTCAACCCGGACGTGGAGGTCATCGCCGAAATAAACACGCCCGCGAGTTTCGAGACCTTCGCCGAGACGCTCAACACCGGCCACGGCGTCATCGGCACCACACACGCCGAGGACGTTGAGAAGTTGGTGAATCGGGTGGTCGAGCAGGGCTTGCCGCCGTATCTCCTCCGGGAACTCGACCTCGTGGTGTTCCCTCGGCGAGTCGAGGGCGAACGCTACGTTGGCGAGGTGGTCGAACTCCTCACCGAATCGGAGTTCGAGAGTCTCGATTCGGAGCGCGCGCGGTGCGGTACGATTCGCAAAGACGACGCGACGGTGTACTGGAACACGGTCGCGTGGCGCGATACGCACGGAGAGTTTCATCTGGCGTCCGACCGTTCGGACGCGTCCGACCACCCGAACTCGGAGCGCGGAGGCGACGGGCGCGCCCGTCGCCTCCGCTTTTTCGACCGCCTCGCCGAGCGCACCGACAGGACGGTGGCGGAGGTGGAAGCCGAGTTCCACCGGAAGCACCGGTACGTCCAGTATCTGGAGCGAGAGGGGATGGACGACTTCGAAGAACTGTTCGCGTTCCTCTCGGACTTGCAGACGAACGAGGCCGCGACGGTGGAGCGGGCGAAGCGGGAGAGTGTCTGAAATCGGGTCCGACTCCGCAAATCATATTTTCCGAACGCGAAAGAAACGACCACCGGAATGAACCAAACGTCGCCGGAGACGACGGACACGCTCTGGACCGGAGTAGTGTCAATAGTTCTCGGTCTGAGCGCAATCGCCGTCTTCCTGTTCTACACCCCTTCGGACGAATCAGTCAACGGGACCGGTATCGTGTCCGGTGCGTTCCTCGTTCTCGCGGGAGTGCTTACGATGGTCGAACCGTTCGTGAATCCGTCCGAGCGGTGGGAGGCCGTCTTCTGGATAGCCGCCGGTCTGACCGTCGCCGGAGCCGCGATACTGTTCGCCCCGCGCAGACGCATCAACGGCGTCGTACTCGGGGTTGGGGTGGCACTCGTGGGGTGTCTTCGCTACTACGGCGTGTCGAACTAATCGTCCGGTGCGGCCCTGCTGAACTTTCA
Source organism: Halorussus amylolyticus (assembly GCF_004143485.2). Taxonomy (GTDB): domain Archaea; phylum Halobacteriota; class Halobacteria; order Halobacteriales; family Haladaptataceae; genus Halorussus; species Halorussus amylolyticus. The sequence goes on from NZ_ML974131.1 coordinate 379,751, forward strand.
GTCGTTCGTCTCACTCCCCGGAAACGTACCGGCGAGGAAAATCCACGCGAGAGCCAGCGCACCAACCACGTCGATTCGATAGTACATCTCCGGCCGGAGAGGGCCTGAAGTTGCGATTGGCATACCCACCGCGAACGCTACGAGAAGACCGAGTGCGGCCGCCACTGCGTGCTTCGAATCCTCTTTCATACGTCGGATACAGCTTCGCTTTTTGTATTAATTTCCGACGTGGTGGCTTCGAATACTCCTCTCCTGTACCGATTTCGACCTCTGCTATTCTCGGCTAGCAACGACGTTACCGACGCCCATCTCGTACCCTCCGAACGAGCTATTCTGGAGGCATTCATAAAAGAATTAAACTTTTCGAGCGCAATTCGAACGCATGCCTCTCCGTTCGAAGGTCGGGTCGATACTGGCGTTTCTCGGTAGCCTCCTTCTCGGGGGCGCGACGGCGCAATATTACGACGAACTCTGGGTCGGGATACTCGCCACGGCGCTGCTGGGCGTCGTCTCGGTCGGGTTCGTGCAGTTTCCTCGTCTCCTCGGACGAACTGTTTTCAGTGGTCGAAGCGGTTGGCAGTCCGTATTCGGTGTTCTCACAGTTCTCGTCCTGTTCACACCGCAGGAGTCAGATATCTTCGCGACCGACTACATGTATGCGAAAATGCTGTTTCTCTGGGGAGTCCTCGTCTGTGGCGTCGTCGTCGGAATCAGTATCGGGCGAGCCACCAACACGGGCGAGTGAGCGTCTCCGTTGTGGAAGACTAGCGGGCAGTGAGTATTCTGTACTCTCTCAATCACGAATATAATTCCTTTATTTTAAATATAAAAACGAACGAACTCGCGTTATGAACGCTACTCGGAGGACCGGACGGTGAACACGGCGGTTAACTCGAACTCGGTCCGCCCGCTTTCGGTCCTCGACCGCGCGCTCTACGCCATCTTCTCGCGCCACGCCGACAGCACCCGCCACGACGCCGACCGCAAGCGCTACCGCGCGACCACCGTGACCGCGAGCTTCGACGTGTACCTCTCCAGAACGTACGGCCTGTCGTGGGTCGCGTTCGCGCTCGTCGGCGTCTGGTCGTTTGCGGTTGTCGCCGCGGTTCCCGACACCACGCTCGGCGCGGTCGCGGCGTTCGTCCGCAGAGGCGTCCCCGGTCTCGAAGTCGTCGGCTTCCCGGCGGTTTCGCGGTCCGCGACGGCCGTCGTCTTGGGAGGCGCAGTCGGACTCGCCGCGAAACGCGCCACTGTCGCGCTCGGGAGTCTCTACCTCAAGTGGGCCGCGAGCGCCCGCCAGTCGAACATCGAGCGCACCCTGCCCGGCGCGGTCCGGTATCTCCACGCGCTCGCGTCGGGGAGCGACGACGGCGCGGCGATGCTCCGGAAGGTCGCCGACCGCGAGGAGGCCTACGGCGAGACCGCGGTCGCGTTCCGGAAGGCCCTCAACAAGGCGACCCTCACCGGAAGCCTCGGCGAGGGGCTTCGAATCGTCGCGCGCGATACGCCCTCGCGGGACGCGCTCGCTCCGTTCCTCGTGAAGTTCCGCGAGCACGCCGAGCAGGGACCCGACGCGCTGGCTCAGTACCTCCAGATGGAGAGCCGAATGCTGAGTCATCGCCAGTCCCGGACTCGCGAGCAGGCGGGCGACTTCCTCGAACTCATCGCGGAGATGTTCATCGTCCTGCTCGTGATGCCCGCCCTGCTGGTCATCGTGCTGACGGTGATGAGCGTCCTCGCGCCCGGACTGAGCGAACCGGTCGCGACGCCGCTCGGCACCACCTCGACTCGCGGGCTTCTGGTCTACGGGAGCGCGGTGTTCATCCTCGTCGTCGGCGCGGGCGCGGCGATGCTGGTCGAGACGCTCCGACCGCCCGACCAGTCCGGGCGCGGATACGACCGACCGCCGGGTCTCCTCGAGACGCTCGCCACGTCGCTCCACAACCCCGCGAGCGCGACGGGCGCGTTCGCGCCCGTCGCGCTCGCGTTCGGCGGACTTCTCCGGCGAGTCGGCTACGGACCGGTGGACGTGGCGCTTCTGAGCTACGTCGCGTTCGCGCTCCCGGTCGGACTGGTCGCGCTCCGGCGGGCCAACCTCGACGACGCGAAGGACCGCGAAATCAAGGACTTCGTTCACGCCGTCTCGGGCCACGTCAGCCTCGGCCGACCGTTCTCGGAAGCCGTCGAGCGGGTCGCCCGAGACGTTGACCTCGGTGCGCTGAACCCCGACGTGGCCGACCTCGCGTTCAACGCGAACCTGACCACCCGCGAGGGAGAGCTCCGGGCCGACGCGCTCTCGCGGTTCGTCGGCCGGGTCGGCACGCCGCTCGCCGACCAGACCATCGGTCTCGTGACGGGCGCGCTCGACTCGGGCGGCGACGCCGAGGCGGTCTTCGAGACGCTACAGGTCGAAATCGGGAGACTGTACCACGAGCGAAAGGCGCTCCGTTCGAACATGCTCGTCTACGTCGCGGTCGGGTGGACGACCGCCCTGCTCGTGGTCGCCATTATGGTCGCGGTCGATGGCTACGTCCTCGACAGTTTCTCGCAGTTGTCGTCGGTCTCGACCGCAGATTCGGGGATGGCGCTCGACCCCGACGCGGTCGACCCCGCCCGCGATAGACACCGCTTCTACGTCGTGACCCAAGCCACGATGCTCGCCTGCGGGTGGTTCGCGGGGTACGCGAGCAGGGGTCGCTACGAGGCGCTGCTCCACTCGGCCGCGTTGGTCGCGGTCGCCCACTTCGTGTTCGCGGGGGTGGGGATGGTATGAGCCGAGACAGTCGCTCCGACGTGCCATCGGCACGTCGGACACGAGTGTCTCGGCGACTGTGCCGGAGCGAAGCGCGACGGCGACTTTCCGACGCCCGCGCCCAGTCCAACGTCGTCGGCGTCGCGCTCCTGCTCGGAATCGTCGTCGTCTCGCTCGGGTCGCTGACCGCGGGCATCGGAACCGTGGTCGAGGAGAACGCCGCGACCGCCGACGCCAACCGCGTGGCGGCCGACTTCGACGCGGCGCTCGAACCTGTCGAGGCCACGGGTGTCCACCGCGAACAGGTGTCGTTCACCGAGGGCGAGGTCCGGACCGTCGAGCGAAATCTTCGGGTGCTGAACGACTCTGGAGTCGTCCGGACCGTCGGCGTCGATGCGCTCGTGTTCTCCGCGGGCGACCGCCGGGTCACGTTCCTCGCGGGCGCGGTCGTCCGCGGCACCGAGACGGGCGGCCAGATGCGGACCCCGCCGCCGATTACCGCGTCTCGGAGCGGTGGTGACGACGGGGAGGACGACGAGGGCGTTCTCGTCGTCGGCGCACCCAAACTGAACGGGTCGGCGTCGGTCTCGGCGACCGGCGGCGGCTCCTTTCGACTCCGGACGAACGTGACCCACGAGCGCGAGCGTCTCGGCAACGACACCTTCCGGGTCGCAATCGAAACCGCGAATCCGGACGCATGGCGACGACAGTTCGAGTCGATGAACGCGACTGTGACGACCGAGCGGTTCGACGGCGACGACGAACGGAGCGTGGTCGCTCGGTTCCCCGGCGAGCGAGTCGGCTACGTGGTCGTCCACGACATGCGACTGGGGGTGGCACATGGGTGAGCGTCGGCGGGCAGACCCGCGAACTCGCGGGGTCTCGCCGGTCGTCGGTAAGGCGCTAGAAGCGAGCATCGTCGTCCTCTACATCTCGGTCCTCGGGGCCACGCTGTACGGCGGCGTCGTCCCCGACTACCGGACCGCCGCAGGTGCCGAGGTCGGCGAGCGCGTCCTCTCCCAGTCGGCCCAGCGCGTCCAGCAGGCGGTACCCGGCGTCGCGAGAAGCGCTGCGACCCGGACCGGCGTCGAGGCCCGAACGGAGGTGTCGCTCCCCGAAACGCTCCGCGGACGGGCGTACTCGATTCGGGCCGACAATCGGACGCTCGTCCTCGACCACCCCCGAGACGACGTCGGCGGACGGGTTCGCCTCGCGCTCCCGCAGACGGTCGAATCGGTCGAGGGCGAGTGGTCGAGTCGGGACTCCGCGCTCGTCGTCGTTCGGAGCGCGCCCGAGGGCCTGACGGTCGAACTCGAATCGGGTGAGCGACGGTGAACCGCGCGCAGATGAACCTCCCCGCGCTCGCAGTCGCGCTGCTCCTCGTGACCACGGTCACGGTCGTCAGCCTCGGGATGGCCGACCGAGCGTTCGTCGCGGGGGAACGCGACGCCGACCAGCGCCGGGTCGCGGTCGCGCTCTCGGAGCGATTCGTCGGCGCGGAGTCGCCGCTGACCGCCCGCCAGAACGTCTTCGCCGCCGACAAAATCGAGGGCGTGAACGCCTCCGAACTCCGGACGCTGTTCCCGGTCGTCGGGGACCGCGACGTACGGGTTCGCCTCGGCGACCGGACGCTCGTTGACGCGGGCGACTCGACCGGCGGGACCACGATTCGACGAATCGTTTTGGTCGAGGAGCGCGAGTCGGTGACGCTCGACCCCGACCTCTCGGCGTCAGACCCCGAACTCACGCTCCCGCGCCGGTCGTCGAGCGCCGACATCGCACTGAATCCGTCCGACGGGACTACGGTTACCGCAGTCCGGGCGAACGACCGGGTCGTCCTCCGGAACGAATCGGGACTGTCGGGCGAGTTCGAAATCGACCTCTCGGGGTTCGAGACCACGACGCTCTCGTTCGAATCGGACGGCGCGCTTTCGGCCGGAAGCGTCGAAGTGACCTACTACCCCACGGAGACCCGAAAGGAGATGGTGGCGGTGACCGTCGATGAATAAGGCTCAGCTCTCGCTGTCGGTCGTGGAGGCCGGAGTCGGCGTCGTGTTGATTCTCGCGGTCGCGATGGGGTTCGCGCTCGGCGTCTCGCCGCCAGACGACCGGAGCGCCCAACTCGACCTCTACGCCGAGGACGGTGCGACCGTCCTCGCTGGTGAGTCCCCGCGCCACCGGGAAGCGACTCGACTCGCGGAGGTCGCGGCCTCGCCCGACGCCTTCGACCGCGAGCGCGACGCCCTCGAACGCCGGGTCGCGCGTATCCTCCCCGACAATCTGCTGTTCCGGGTGACGACGCCCCACGGGGCGGTCGGCTTCCGCAAGCCCGCGGGGGTCGCGGTCGGGTCGGCGACCGTGACGACCGCGAACGGCGACGTGACGATTTGGGTGTGGTATGCGTGAGGACGTGATCTCGATACGCTGCTCTGCCCATCCGTTGGATTTATTTTGATTCTTGATAGCGATGTGGTATGAAATCTCCCGATGGGTGGACTTCAGACACCGTCCACACAGATGGAATCGAGTTGCAGTATTACCGAACGGGCTACGGGCCACCGTTGGTTTTGGCCCACGGATTCTACAACGATTCACGGTGCTGGACACAGTTGGCGACGGACCTCGCCGATGAGTATGAGATTGTGTTGTACGACGCTCGCGGACATGGCCAATCTGATGGTCCCGAGACGGGTTACGCAATCGAGAACCGAGTTTCCGACCTTGTGGACTTGGTGACCGCACTCGACCTCACAGATCCGATTTTACTCGGACACTCGATGGGCGGTTCAACCGTGGCTTGGGCCGCCGCCACCTATCCGGATCTCCCGCGTGCGGTCGTCCTCGAGGATCCTGCTGGAATGTACGGTGACCCGGAGATGGGCCCTGACGAGCGAGCGACCACAGTCCGTGAACAGGTACGTGATTGGGAGGATCAGTCGGTCACGGACATCGCGACCGATTACACCGACCGCGAACCGAAGTTAGCTCGTCGCTTGGCGGTTGCAGATTCCGAGTGTAGTCCCCATATCGCCGAGATAGCTCGAGAAGGATATCCCGACTTGGCGGAGGCATTTCCGCAGATCACGTGTCCGGCACTGGTGTTGAAAGCCGACGCTGACCCGGAACAGCGGGCCGTGGATTTAGATATTGCAGCGGATCTACACGATGGGCGGCTCGTTCACATTCCTCAGTCAGGTCACTGCGTATTCTACGACCGGTACGGTGCGGCATACGCAGAGTTACGCACATTTTTCCATCGCATATCTTAACTCTCCGGAAACTCACATACTCGTTCCATCTACTCAATAAATTATTGAAACTAAGAGAAATTATATATGTGATAGGGGATGAACTGTACCTGCCCAAATCAAAAATGACGTGGACCGGCCGATAGCGCATCAAGAACCGGCGTCACCCTCCCATATCGTGATTGGCTATTCATAGCTATTTGCAATTATTGAATCGACTACTCCAACGAGACAAACAGTCCCACATGAAACAAGGAACCGACCGCGCCCAGTTAGTCCTCGTCGCGGCCGCGCTCGTCGCGGTCGCGCTCGCACCGGTCGTGATGGCGTACGTCCAGTTGGGCTACCACGCCGACGTGACTGCGAGCGAGGGGTTCGACGCGCCAGCGGAGAACGCCGACCGATTGCTCACGCGCGCGGTCCACGATTCGACCGCCGACGTGCCCACTAACTTCGCGTGGGACGACCGTGAGGCCGCGACTGAGGAGGTGCGTTCGGAGTTGGAGCCTCGACTCGACGCGCTCCGGTCGTCGCGCGTCGAGTCGGGAACCGTGTATCGGGTGGAGTACAATCGGTCGGCCGCGGAGGCGTGGCGGGACTCGAACTGTCCGGACGGCCCGGACCGACAGTTCGGGCCGTGCGAGTCCGCTGAAGGCGTGGTCGTCCAAGAGCGCGCGGGCGAGACCCACGTCCTCGCGGTCGCGTTCGACGTGCGGGTGACCGGCGAAGCGCAATCGGTGGCGTGGACGGCGGTCGTTCGGCCGGTCGAGTGACTGTCGAAAACCCCGCCTACAGGTCGCTTCGTTCGAATCGCTCCATCCCCGCGACGAGCGGCACGGCGAGCCACAGTACGAGCACCAGCACGCCGAACCACGCGGTCGTGTAGAACGCGTCGCCGGGGAGCGGCGTCCCCGAGACGAGTTCGCGGCCCGCCACCTGGAACGCGGTAATCGGATTCAGTTGATTGAACACCAGTGCCCACTCGGGCGTCGGTCCCTGCGGCGGCGAGAAGCCGTTGAGGACGTACCGCACCAGCCCCGGAAGCTGGCCCCACAGACCGAGAAACAGCAGGTACGTCCCGAACGCACCGACCGCGGCCCTGTTGGTGGTGCGGACGCTCGCGGAGAGTCCGACCGCGAAGCTCACTATCGACGCCCCGAGGAGCACGCCGAGCGCCCACGCAACTGCGAGCGGGCCAATTTCGGGGACTCCCCCGCCGACGAGCGAGACGAGCGCGGCCGCGACGAACCCGGCGGTCACGAGCAGCGCCATCACGACCGCGCGACCGATTGCGGTTCCGACGACGACCTCCCGGCGGGTGTGGGGGTACGACAGCACCACGCGCAGGCCGCCGTTCTGTCGGCTCTGAGCCACCGACTGGTAGCCGACCGCGAGCGCGACCAGCGGGACGAAGAACGCGACGAGACCGACGAGCGCTCCGGCGAGCGCCCCCGACTGAGACGAGGTGAGGTAGCCCGCCACCCCGAACAGCACGACGAACACCCCGAGGTGGACCCACAGCGATCGCGAGCGGTACGGGTCGCGGGCGTTTCGCTCGGCGACGATGCGCCAGCTCATGCTCGTTCCTCCGTGTAGGCCGCGAACAGGTCGTCGAGTGACGCGTCGCTCGTCTCGATGTCGAGGACGGTCGCGCCGTCGCCCCGGAGCGCGTCCACGACCTCGACCTTTCGGTGGTCGGGACACGAAAGCGACACGGTGGTTCCGTCGCCGTCGAGCGAGACGTTCGACACGCCGCCGAGGTTCCGGACCTCGGCGAGAACGCCCTCGGGCGACCCGTCGAGCGTGACGGTCATGGTCGCTTTCGACCCGACCGCGTCCTGTAGCTCGTCGATGGTATCGACCGCGACGAGGTTGCCGTCGGCGAGGATGCCGACGCGGTCACAGACCGCCTCGACCTGCCCGAGGATGTGCGACGAGAAGAAGACGGTCGCGCCGCGGTCGGCCTCCTCGCGCACGATTTCGCGCATCCGACGCGCCCCGTTCGGGTCGAGTCCGGTCGAGGGTTCGTCCAGAATCAGGAGGTCGGGGTCGCCCGCGAGCGCCATTCCCAACAGGAGTCGCTGGGCCATCCCCTTCGAGAAGCCGCCGACCCGCCGGTCGAGCACGTCGCCGAGACCCACGCGGTCGAGAAGCGCCGCCGGGTCGTCGTCGGCGTCCTTCGAGTCGATGGCGAATTCGAGATGGTGGCGCGCGGTGAGGTGGCCGTCGAGGTGATAGCCGTCGGGAAGCACCCCGATTCGACGCCGGATTCGCTTGGCCTCCGATTGGGCGTCGAGACCGAACACGCTGGCGCTCCCGCTGGTCGGCCTGAGGAAGTCGAGCACGATGTCGATAGTTGTCGATTTGCCTGCGCCGTTCGGGCCGAGGAAGCCGAACACCTCGCCCGACTCGACGGTGAGGTCGACTCCGCGGAGTGCGACCACGTCGCCGAACCGCTTGTGGAGGGACCGTAGTTCGAGGGCGGTCATACACCCCGACGTACTGACACCTGCACAAAAGCTCTTGTCATCGGGTCGTCGGGAACGGGGTTTAGTGGTCTTGGAATGGAGCGTGTCGGGCTATTCCAGTTCGCTATCTAACCCCCACTGCTCGGCCCGCGTTCTCGCCTCCTCGCGGGCGCGGTTCCGAATCGCGTCGATTTTCTCGTCGTCGTCCAAAAACGCCTCGACGGCGTCCATCGACTCGCCGCCGGTCTCGTCGCGGCGGCCCCGTTCCGACGGGGCCGCCGCGCGGGTTCGCTCCGCGAGGTCGGGGTCGCCCGCGAGTCGGTCGGCCGCGGTTCCGGGCGCGACTCGGAGGTCCGACTCGCCCCGAACCGCCTCGCGGTCGTCGGCCGGGAGTTCGCGGAGTTCGACGCTGTACGGTCCCGGAACCGCGAGGTCGGCGAGCGCGTTCGCACCGCCGCGACCCGTGCCGGTGTGGTACGCACACACCGGCACCCCGTCGTCGAAGGTGACGACGCCCTCGCTGTCGGCGTCGAGTAAGAGCGCGTCCTGCGGTTCGAACACGGCGTAGCCCGTGAGTTCGCGGTCGAGCGCGGTCGAGAGCGCCGCGGCCGGGTCGCCGACGACCCGCGACCGGACGAGCGTGCCCCGCGGCAGATTCATGGCGACTCGGGCACGACCGCGCTCCGGAAGCGGTCTGCCACGTCGTCCGATTCGCCCGCTCGCACGTCGAGGTCCGCGGCCGCCGTGCGGTAGGCGCGGGCGGCAGCGCTCTCGGGTGCGTGTGCGAGCAGGGGTTCGCCCGCGCGCCGGGCCGACCGGGCGGCGTCGGCGTCGGGAACGGTCGCCAGCGTCGGCCCGTCGAAGTAACGCTCGGCCTTCTCGGCCACGCTCTCGGCGGCGTCGGGGTCGTGAACCTTGTTGAACACCACGCCCGCGGTGTCGGTGCCGTAGGAGTGGGCGTACTCTTGGACTTTGAGACCGTCGCTGAGCGCCGGAATCGTGGGCTGGACCACGACCACCGCGCGGTCGGCGAGGACGATTGGAAGCACCGCGCTTTTCGACCCGAGCGCGGCGGGCGAGTCGAGAAGGAGCACGTCGGCGTCCGCGGCGAGTTCGGCGACCACCTCGCGGAGTCGGTCGGGGTCGGCGGCCTCGAAGGCGTCGAGGCTGGTGCCACAGGGGACGATACGCATCCCGAACCGGTCGTAAACGGCGTCCTCGACCGTCACGTCGTCTCGACCGTCCTCGTTTCCGTCCGCTACGAGTAGGTCGTGGAGGGTCGCGTCGGCGTCGGTCAGGCCGGTGTGAAAGAGAAGATTTGCCATCCCGGTGTCGGCGTCCACGATGGTCACGTCGTACTCGTCGGCGAGCGCCATCCCGAGCGCGACCGTGGTGGTGGTCTTGCCGGTGCCGCCCTTTCCGCTCGCGACCGCGAACGCCTCGACCATCAACTCTGTCTTCTCCCTAATTGATTAAAAACATATCTATAAAATAACTTATAAAAATTATTCATAATATATTATTGATATTTCATTAAATGTATTTATAAAATAATTTATAAATTTATCTAATAGACTTATTTATATATGGTTCATACTTAGTAGAAAATGGAATGCAACAAAGACGAGAGTTCTTGATGTCCGCAGGAGCGGCAGCAGCCGCACTTGGCACCGTTGGTTCAGTTAACGCGAAAGACAAAGCAGAGAGTCTTCCTCTGGAGGCAATTAATAACAAGTTCCACAACGCCGTTAAAGACGACGGCGCTGCAGGTGCTAAAGACGGTTTCGAAGGTTTTGGACTGAACCCCATCGTCCAAAAAAGTCAAGATTTCAAAGTGAACGAAATCCCCGACGACGATTCAGACGTTACTCCCCAGTACTCGTACAAGGACCCAAAGGAATCTAACTCTGAACTTATTACTTCGCTCAGTACTTACGATGGTGACGTGGTACTTGGCGTCAGTATGATACTCCGGGGTTGTGCCACCACTTTCAGGAATTCCTGGTTCGTCGATGACGCCATTGGAATTGGATTCAACGATAGCGATTGGGCCGATGTTGGCGAACCCGCAGTAACTGCGTCTACAGATCATACCGCCCGATTTACTCAGTCTGACGTTGCTTCGAATGCGCTCGCTGGGACTGTTGATATCGTTAATCAAGATGGCGGTGTTGCTACCTGTGATGCAATCCCTAAGGCAACGGTCAGTTTGACCGGGCAATTCAGATTGCGGGACGGAGGTGAACCGACGACACTCTGGGGTTCGTACTCGCATACTTTCGGCTACGAACCTACAGGAACTATACAGAGTATTGAGGGAGGAAGAGGTGGTATCTCGTTGAATCTTAAACTTGGGGCTTCTACGTACTGGAGTATTGCTGACCCATCGGATCCCGAGGATGTTCTCTGACAACGAGGCGGACCAGTACAGATAGAAAATCGTATATCGCACACCACTCTTTCAGTATACATGGATACAGAAACAGAGATGTATTATGTACATCTTCGTTCAATACGTTCTTCTATCGCTGCCTTGGCACTCGCTATTTTATCGGTTCCGCTTATTATGAGAAACGAGTTTGGATTCCCAATTCTCCTTCTCACACTAAGTATCGTACTATTCTCCTTCCTCCAAACCCTACTCAAAATATAAGTGGTAAATTATATAATATGATGGTTAAGTAACTCTATTACTTATAAATTATACTATACTCTGATGATTGTTTAAGCGGACCGTTGATAATTAACCGCTTGCCATTCTCGACTGTGACGAACAAAATCCGATATTTTCTCTCCGCTATCCTTCATCGCGTTCAACAACAAATTTGCTATTCTAACCCTGATCGGACCTTCGCGTTCAGCGTTTCGAGCGTGTCGGTCGTCGCGCTCGAAAAGTCGTCACCGGGCGGTTCCAAGCCGGGTTGGTCGGCGGGAGCGGGGTCGCCGACTACGAGCGTCCCGACCATCGCGAGCGGTTCGTGGGGCGTGCAGTAGTAGTCGTAGACGCCAGGCACGTCGAACGTGCGCTCGAACGTGCCGCCAACTTCTCTGATGACGCCGCTGTCCCACGAGTCGGCGTCGTCGGGAATCCGGCGGTCGCGGTCGTTGTCGGGGTGGTAGGCGGTCGCGGAGTGGTTGCCCGAATCGTTGGTCCACGTCACCGTGCCGCCGACTTCGAGGTGGGCGATTTCGGGGTCGAAGACGTTCCGGCCGCCCATCCCGATTTCGAGGCTGGACTCGGCCGCCGGGAGCGAGTAGTCGTCGGTCGGTTCGGAGTCGTTGCCCGAGAGGCTCGCGGCGCACCCGGCGAGGCCGGTCGCGGCGGCGACGACAGTCGTGGCGAGGAATCGCCGACGTGTCGAGTCGGTCATGGTCGAGACGTTCGGACTCTACCGTGACCTTCTTTTTGTTCTCTATCTCGGTTGGTTGATTTCGCGAGCGGTTTCTGTATCGCGGTTATAGATTGATGAGCGATTCGGCCGGGCTTCCGAGGGAACGTCGCGAGATGCAATGCGACAGTTGCGCTAAAGTGCAGTGGGACAGCATCGTCGTACAGGACGCCAGCTGAGATGATTAGCTACCCCTTGAGCCAATCAAGACCGCACCTCATACCTCCCCAGCCTCTTGCGGTCCTCACTTCGTTGCGGTCCTCATCCCTCGCGCGCGTTGCTCGCGCGCGCCGGGAACAAAAATCGAGATTTTGAAACGACGACAGATTACTCCACGTCGATGATATTCGACTCCAAATCTCGCGGGAAGTAGGTCAGCCACTCGACGCCGTCTTCGGTGATTGCGATGGTGTCCGAGTGGCGATAGCCGTACTCGTCGGTGTAGATGCCGGGTTCGATGGTGTAGACGTGGCCGACTTCCATCTCGGCGTCCGCGGGGTCCCGGCCCTCCTGCTCCTCGCAGTGGACGGTCCACCCGCGGTCGATGTACGGCGGTTCGTGGCCGCCGAGTCCGATGTTGTGGCCGACGTGGTGCTGTGCGAGGTCTGACACGCCCTGTTCCTCGAAGTAGTCGCTGACCTGCTCGTCCACGTCGGAGATGGAGACGCCCGGCCCGAGCGCGTCGATAGCGATGGTCTGGGCCTCCAGCATGAGCTCGAAGTAGTGGGCCTGCTCGTCGGTGGGGTCGCCCAGAAACATCGTGCGTTCGAGTTCGGAGTGGTAGCCGTCCACGTTTGCGCTCGCACCCGTGACCAGCACGTCGCCCTCCTGCAGGCGACGGTTCGCGGTGTGGCCGTGCGGAAGGGCGGTCTGCTCGCCCGTGATGTAGCCTGCCATCGCGGGACCGTCTGCGCGCGTACGCGGGACGTACTCATCGCCGAGCGTATCGAGCATGGCGCGCGAAGCCTCCATCGACGCGCGCTGGCTAACGGTCGCGGGGTGTGCGCCGACCTCGGTGTAATCCGCGAGGTAGCGGTGGGCGAGGTTGCCCCATCTTGCCGATTCGCGAATCAGGTCGATTTCGGCGTCGGACTTCGCCCACCGCATCCGGTCCACCCAACTCTGGGTCTCGACCTCGACGAACTCCGAGAGCTTCGGTCCCTCGTAGCCCATCACGCCCGGCGCGCCGTCGGCGTCCGTGGCGACCGAGTCCGCGCCGAGACCCGACAGCATCTCGGCCGCTACCTCGATCGGCGCGCCGCCGGGGTAGTCGAAGTAGTGGTGGACCGCGTCGATTCGGGGGTTGGTCTCGACGCGCTCGACTTCCAATCGCGGGACGGTAATCTCCACGCGGTCGGCGGCGACCGCGAGGACCACCGGGCGCTCGGTCTGGATGTGGCCGAACCCGGTCAGGTACTCGATGCTGGTCGCGCCGAACCAGACGCCAGCGTCGGCTCCGGTGTCGGCGATTCGCTTTCGGACGGCTTCGAGACGGTCCGCGAACTCGGACTCGGGTACGCGCGTTTGCATACGAGACACCACGCAATCAGCTCGGTTAAACGTTGACGTGACAGCAACCGACACTGTTCGCGCAAGTGTCCGAGGCCTCAGGTCAGATTCAGTCCGACCCGGACCAATACCGCGTACACCGCGATACCGACCCGAAAGAATAGGCCGAACGCGACCGCGAACGCGGCCGCGAGTCCGAGCACCGTCGCGGCCGCACCGACCGCGCTCGGTCCGGCCCGCGAAACCTCCACCGCGACGGTCGCCAGCGCCAACAGCGCGGCGACCCCGCCCGCGACGTACGCGCCGAGCGAGAGACCGACGCCGAGACGCGGGTCGAGGAAGTCGGCGGTCGCCGAGAGGTCGCGCGCGAGACCGCCGTAGAACCCGACCAGCGCCACGACGACCAGCGAATCGGCGAGGAGTGGCGACACCATGGAGACGGCCTACCGAGTCGAATCGCATAAATCAGTCGGAGTCGGCGTCTGACGTAGCTTTAAGCGACCGCCCGAAGATAGCTCGAACGATGGACGATTCGGCCGCTCCCGACGTCGGTTCGAAAGCCCCGGCGTTCACCGCGCGGTTGGCGGCCCCCGACGGAACGGTCTCGGAGGTGTCGCTGTCGTCGCTGTGCGAGGAGAGCGTGGTCCTACTGGTGTTTCAGCCGACCGACTTCGAGCTGGAGACGTTCGCCGAGCGCGCGGCGCTCGGCGAGTACGATTGGTTCAGCGCCGACGACCGCGTTCGCGTCGTCGGCGTCAACCGCGCTCGACCCACCACCAACCGGGAGTTCATCGACTACCTCGACGTGACCTACCCGTTCTGTTCGGACCGGGACCTCTCGATAGCGAAGGCCTACGGCGTGACCTACCGGGCGTTCGGGGTCGCGCCGCGAGCGCGCCGGGCGTGCTTCTTCGTGGACCACGACGGCGTCGTTCGGTATCGGTGGGTCGGCGACCGGGAGAGTCGCGGTCGGAGTCGCCCCCAAGCGTGGGACCTCTACGACGCGGTTCTGGACGTGTTGGGCAAACGCGACCCCGAGACGTTCGGACTGGCGTAAATCGTCGGAGTTCGCCGAACTACCGCAGTCCGCACGGCCACCGCAAGGCTGACGTGACCCTTCTTCGATATTCGGACGATGCCAGCCGAAGGCGCGGCGTTGACGCTCGACATCGCGGTCGTGTTCGGACTCGTAGCCGTCGCCGTCGCGCTGTTCGTCACCGAAGCGATTCCGACCGACACCACCGCAATCGCGGTCGTGGTCTCGCTCGTCGTGTTCGGCGAGTTCACGCACGTCTCGGCCGAGCAGGCCATCTCGGGCTTCTCGAACCCCGCGACCATCACCATCGTCGGGATGTACATCCTGAGCGCCGGGGTCGAGCGAACCGGAATCGTCGGCCGACTCGAACACCTCGTCGCCCGATTCACGGACGGCGACCGCGACCGACTCCTCGCCGCGACGGTCGGCCTGACGGGGCCGCTCGCGGGGTTCATCAACAACACGCCGGTCGTGGCGCTGTTCATCCCGATGGTGACTGACCTCGCCGACCGAAGCCACACCTCTCCGTCGAAGCTCCTGATTCCGCTGTCGTACGCCGCGATGCTCGGCGGGACCCTCACCCTCGTCGGCACCGCGACGAACGTGCTGGCGAGTTCGGTCGCCGCGGACCTCGGCGTGCCCGGAACGCCGTTCTCGATGTTCCAGTTCACGCCGCTCGGAATCCTGGTGCTGGCGGTCGGGTCGGCGTACCTCCTCACGGTCGGACAGTGGCTCCTCCCGTCTCGGATTCCGCCTCACGACCTGACCGAGGAGTTCGGCCTCCGGGGGCGACTCGCCAGAGTGTACGTCCCACCGGGGTCGCCGCTGGTCGGCCAGCCGATTTCGGACGCCCGGACGAACGGCCTCAAAGTCCTCCAGATAATTCGCGGCGACGAGGCGTTCGTCGCCACTCGGACCGACCGACAAATCGAGGGCGGCGACGTGCTGACCGTCCGGGGCGAGGACGAGTCGGTCCGGGCGTTCGTCGAGCGCGCCGACCTCAGACGACTCCCGCGCGCGGAAGTGACGGAAGCCGAACTCGCGCTCGGTGAGGGTCGGGGGACGCTCGCGGAGGTGGTCGTCGCCGCCGGGTCGGACCTCGACGGGCGGGCGGTCGGCGAGACGAAACTCGGCGAGCGATACGACGCGACCGTTCTCGCGGTCCGGCGCGGCGACGAACTGTTCGTAGAACACGTCGCCGACGTGGTGCTGACCGAGGGCGACGGCCTCCTGCTCCACGCCACGCAGGTCGGTCTCGACCACCTCGAAGAGACGGGCGACCTCGTCGTGACCGAGACCGTGGGCGACGGCGCGCGCGCCGAACCCGACCCAATCGACCGCCGGGAAGCCGGTCTCGCGGTCGGCATCGTCGCGGGCGTGGTCGCGGTCGCGGCGGCGGGCCTCCTCCCCATCTCCATCGCGGCGCTCGGGGGCGTCGTGGCGATGGTCGTGACCGACGTGATTCGACCCGCTGACGCCTACGACGCCGTCAACTGGGAGGTCATCTTCCTGCTCGCGGGCGTCATCCCGCTCGGACTCGCGATGCAGGAGACCGGGGCCGCGGCGTTCGTCGCGGGCTACGTGACCGCCGCCGCGGGTGTGCTTCCGGTTCTGGCGACTCTCGCGCTGTTCTACCTCCTGACCGGCCTGCTGGCGAACGTCATCACGCCGGTCGCGAGCGTGGTCCTCCTGCTCCCCATCGCGGTCGATACCGCGGGCGAAATCGGCGCGAGCGCCTTTGCGTTCGTCCTCGCGGTCACGTTCGCGGCCTCGACCGCGTTCATGACGCCGATGGGCTACCAGACGAATCTGATGGTGTACAGCCCCGGCGGCTACAAATTCACCGACTACATCAAGGTCGGCGCGCCCCTCCAACTCCTGTTGGCGGTCGTCACGACGCTCGGCATCGCGGCTATCTGGAGCGTTTGAGCCGCGTCTTCTCGGACTCCCTAGAGATAAGTGACCACTGCACGTGGACTCACTCGAATGCGGCCCACATCGACGCGACGGCGATTTCTCCAAGCGACGGCCGCCGTCTCGCTGGTGGGCGGCGCTCGCGGATCCCCGGGCGTGCGTGAACGAGCGCCCGAGAACGTCCGAGCGCCCCCGATGCGCGCCCGACGCCGCGACGGCTTCGACCCCGCGATTCACGGATTCGGATTTCGAAACTGGTCCACCCGAGAGCCGACTTATCCCGAACACGACCACGAGGAGGTCGCCGAGGAGCAGGTCCGGCGGGTCGTCGGCCAGCGATGGAGCGAACCGGCTCGGACCGCGATGAGCGTGGAGGTGCTCGGCCTCCCGAACGCGCTCCTCGACGCCATCGGAAAGCAGATTTACGTCTCGGTCAATCAGCAGTCGGCGACCAACGGCCACTGCTACGGCATGGTGTTCGCGGCACAGCAGTACTACGAGAACCCCGCGACCCTCCCGTTCGACCGGGCGGTCGCGAGCGAACTTACCCACCCCGAGGAACCGGTCGGCGAGTCGGACGCCGCGCCGGTGAGCAAGGAAATCGACCTCTATCAGCTCACGCAGTTTCTGAACATCCACTCGTGGATCGGCCGCCGGAGCATGGTCCACCCCGAGTGGATACGCTACGAGACTCAAATCGACCGCGTCACGTCGGTACTCGACGAGTTCGGAACCGCGGGAATCACGCTGTTCAACGCGGGGTCGCGCCTGGCCCATCAGGTGCTGGTCTACGACTACCGTCGGGACTCGGACGTGACTCGGTTGCTCGTCTACGACCCGAACTACGCCGCGAGCCGGTACGCCCGAGCGGAGTCGCCCCGAACTGTCGAAATCGACACGAGCGGCGACCGGCCGACCGTCCGACGGTACAACGACACGTACGACGAGTTCGTGTTCAATCGCCGCGACCGCGTGGTGGCGGCCCAGTCCGCGCCGGTCCCCTCCACGCTGGTCGAGCGGAGCGGCGACCGCCTCCGAGATGCAATGTTCTGTCTCGCGCTCTTCCTCGTGGACTCGCCCGACGTGTCGATGACGGTCGTCGGACCGGACGACCGGCCGCTCCGCCGCGACGAGGCGACCTACATGGACCGCGGAGCGGGCGCATACAGCCGAATGCGCTACCGCTACGGCTTCTCGCCCGGCACGTATCGCGTCCGCGTCGTCGGCGACTTGGCGACCGAGTACACCCTCGAAGCCCTCGTCTCCGACCACGAGGCGGCCCGCCTCGACGCCACGGCCTCGCGGTCGATAGACGCCGGGGAGGTCCACCGTTACACCGCGGAGATTCCGGAGACAGGGTCCGGGTCGCTCGACTTCGACTCGGGGTCGCCGCCGTGGGTGACCGGGGTTGCGGGTATGGGTGTCGGTGTGGGCGTGGCGGTCGGCGGGTACCGGTATCTGCGGACGCAGTCGGGTGGGGGGTCGGCGAAGTCCGACGACTCCGTGGAAGACGAATTGTAAAACGAGTACCGTTCTCGACTACGGAACGACTGGGAAAGAAGTCCGCCCTCCCCGATTTGAACGATGTGAGACGTTCCTGCTCGCCTACGGCTGCGCGGGCATGCGACTCACAGGCTCAAATCGGCTCGGAGTATGCTGATACCTCGGCGCAGCTCGGTCGCTTCGCTCCTTCGCGTTGCGCCGAGAGAATCAGTCCGCCCTCCCCGATTTGAACGGGGGGCAAGTCGATCTACAGTCGACTGCTCTACCAGTCTGAGCTAAGGGCGGATGCATTTCGAAGTAGGGCCGCTGTCGGACTTAAGGGTTATTATTCGATTTCCGCTCGCGCGCGAACTGCCCGACTGGAGCGCGATGCAATCCGGCGCGAACGTTCGTGCGGGTGTCACCCGCGTCAGACATCTCGGGAAGATTGAAGTACCGAGGGGTTCGTACTTCGACACGAACAGTCGAATGAGCAAGATTACCTTCCGCGCGGACGACGACCTCATCGAGCGCATTGAGGCGCTCGACGACTCCAAGAGCGAGGTCATGCGCGAGGCGCTCCGGGCGTACCTCGACGGCGAGACCGACCCGAGTTCGGACCGCGACGAGGGGCCGACCGGTGCGTCGAGCGCGACCGACGACAGCCTCGACGCGATTCTGGCCGAGCGCGTGGACGAACTCGTCTCCGACCGGCTCGCCGAGCGGGAGGCCGCGCGTCCGGCCGCTCGTGCGGGCGGCGCGCAGGACGTGAACGTAAACGTCACGCTCGAAACCGACGCGCCCGTCCGGGCACACGACGCGGAGGCTGACTCTCGGGGCGTGTCGGACGCGGGCCGCTCGGCGGGTCGCTCGCGACCCGCCGAGTCCTCACACGACTGCGGCCAGTGCGGCGAGTCGCTGTCCGACGACCACGTGTACTGCCCGAACTGCGGGGAGAAGGCCGCACGGCGGGTGTTCTGCGAGTGCGGCGACGAAGTGCGCTCGGACTGGTCGTTCTGTCCGGGATGCGGCCGACGGACGCCCGCCGCGGACGTTCTCGACCGGTCGTAAGACACTTCGGTGCTAACGGCCGTTAACTATTTAACTTCTGACTATGTGGGTTTGTCTACGTAAGACGGCCGTCTTACACACCGGTTGAAACCGGGTAAACGCGGTGTTTACCCGGTTATACGTGTAAGACAGGTGCGCGGCGTCCGTGCGCCGTCTTACCACAAAGGGGAATATGAACTATGGAGCGTGTGACACTCCGAATACCAAAGCAGCAGATCGAGGAGGTCGAACAGATGGTCGAGACGGGGGAGTTCCCGAATCGTAGCGAGGCGATTCGGGCCGCCGTTCGAGACATGTTGAACGAACAAGAGGAAACGACCGACCAGACGACTGGGAAACGGTCGTGGGCGAAGGTGTAATCATGCAGGATATCGTGCAGGAGGCCCTAACGAACGCTGAAGAAGAGAGCCGAGAGATGGACGCGTCCACCGACGGCGACGAGTTCGGCGACCCCCGAATCGTCATCGTCGGCTGTGGTGGCGCGGGCAACAACACCGTCAATCGGTTGTACAACATTGGCGTCGAAGGTGCCGACACCGTCGCCATCAACACCGACAAACAGCACCTCAAGATGATTGAGGCCGACACGAAGATTCTGGTCGGCAAGAGCCTGACCAACGGTCTCGGTGCGGGCGGCGACCCCTCGATGGGTGAGCGCGCGACCGAGATGGCCCAGGGTACCATCAAGGAGGTACTCGGCGAGGCAGACCTCGTGTTCGTCACAGCAGGCATGGGCGGCGGCACGGGCACGGGTGCGGCCCCCGTGGTCTCGAAAATCGCCAAAGAACAGGGTGCTATCGTCGTCGGGATGGTCTCGACGCCGTTCAACGTCGAGCGCGCGCGGACGGTCAAGGCCGAGGAAGGACTGGAGAAGCTTCGCAACGAAGCCGACTCCATCATCGTCCTCGACAACAACCGTCTGCTCGACTACGTGCCGAACCTCCCGATTGGCAAGGCGTTCTCGGTGATGGACCAGATTATCGCCGAGACGGTGAAGGGCATCAGCGAGACCATCACCCAGCCGAGCCTCATCAACCTCGACTACGCCGACATGACTTCTATCATGAATCAGGGCGGCGTCGCGGTGATGTTGGTCGGCGAGACCCAAGATAAGAACAAGACCGAGGAGGTCGTCCGGGACGCGATGAACCACCCGCTTCTCGACGTGGACTACCGCGGCGCGTCGGGCGGACTCGTCCACATCACGGGCGGCCCGGACCTCACGCTCAAAGAGGCCGAGTCCATCGCCTCGAACATCACCGAGCGACTCGAAGCCAGCGCGAACGTCATCTGGGGCGCGCGCATCCAGAACAACTACAAGGGCAAGGTGCGGGTCATGGCCATCATGACCGGCGTCCAGAGCGCACAGGTGCTCGGTCCGAGCACCCAACAGCAGGCCAACGAGTCCCGCTCGCAGATGTCCGAAATCGACGACAGTTCGTTCGACTCCAGCCAGCGCATCGAGGGCGGGAGTAGCCTCGGCGGCACTGGCGGGTCCGCAAGCGGCGGGTCCAGCGGCAGTTCGTGGGGCGCACAGAGCGACGGCGGGCAGGACGAAGTCGAGACGAACAACGGTCTCGACGTCATCCGCTGAGGGATTCGGAGCCTTCGTCCGACACCGCGTCGGGGTGTTTTTGATTCGTTTCGCTCCGAGCGACCGCGCTACGCTGCGTGAATCGAATCGAGCAGCGAACACTTCCGACAGAGGTCTCGCGTGGTCGAAGACCCGCACCGTTCGCACTCGCTCAGTTCGACTCTCCCCTCTTCGCGCGCGCCGAACTCTTTTGCGGCCAGCGCGGCCAGTTCCTCGTATCCGGCCATAATCGAGTGGCGTGTTCCGGGATGGTTCTCCTCCAATTTGTAGAGAAGCGACTGAATCTCGCCACGGTAGGCTTCGCTGGAGTGGGGGCACTCGGTGATGTGCGCCGGGAGGTCTTCGAGGTGGGCGTACAGCGCGACCTCCTTTTCGGGCACGTCGCGGAGGGGTTTGGCCCGCGGGATGAAGTGGTCGCCCTCCTCACGCGTGGGCGCGCCGTCCGCGCTCGCGGACGGCGCGCCCCCTTCGCGCTCGTCGAACCCGCCGAGGCTCGCGTCGAAATGCTTGGCGATTTGCGCGATGTCGCCCTCTAAGAAGTTCATCATCGCGGTCTGGGCTTCGTCGTCGAGATTGTGCCCGGTCAGGAGTTTGTCCGCGCCGAGTTTCTCGGCGTATCGGCTCAACACGTCCCGGCGGAACACCCCGCAGTACGCGCAGGCCGCCATGTTCTCGGGGTCGGACTCGACCACGTCGTCCATCCGGACGCCGAACTCCTCCTCGTAGGAGACGAGTTCGTGGCGGATGCCGAGATTCTCGGAGAGCTCTTCGCACGCCGCCACGCTCTCGTCGCGGTAGCCCTCGATGCCCTCGTGGACGGTCAGCGCGACCAGTTCGATGCGGGGGTCCTTCTCGAAGGTCCGATAGAGAATGTCGGTGAGGACGACGCTGTCCTTGCCTCCCGAGAGGCCGACGACCCACGTCTCGGGGTTCTCGGGCGTGGCGTCGTCCGGCACGAGGTTGTCCTCCCGGACCCGCCTGCGGACTCGCTTTTCGACCGAGGAGACGAAGTGGTCCTCACAGAGGTGCAACCCCGAGTAGGCGGCGTGCATGACCGCCTCGCGGCCGCATTTGTCGCAGTCCATCGCCAGAGAGTTTCGGTTCCGGGCGTTTGACGGTTTCGCCTCGGGACTCGTAAATTGATTATCGCGATATAGAATCTCCGGAAACGCGGCTTCGGAATCGCAGATTCCGAAGCCCGACAGCTACCGAACGGCCTCGAATCTACGTTTCTCGCTCGTCCCCGCCGTCGGCCTCCACGACGCGTTCCGAACGGTCGCCGCGGCGACCGTTCGGAACCACTCGCTTTCGAACGTCCGAAACGACGCCGCCCGCCAGCGTCATCGCGTACACACCGATTGCGGCCAGCACGATGGACCCGCCAGCGGCCACCCCGTAGTGGTACGAAATCGTCACGCCGACGATGCCCGCGAACTCCGCGGCCAGAACTGCGAGCAGGAGCGACTGCTTGAACGTCCGGGCGGTCCGGGCGGCCGCAGCGACCGGAACGACGAGCATCGCGGCGACGAGGATGACGCCCATGATTTGCATCGCGCTCACGACCACGACCGCGGTCAACACGACCATCAGCCGATTGTAGCGCGCCACGTCGATGCTCGCCGCGCGGGCCGCCGTCTCGTCGAACGTGACGTAGAGCAGGGGGCGGTACGTCGCCGCGACGAGCGCGGTGACGAGGAGGGTAATCGCCAGCAGGAGACCCACGCTCGATTTCGACACCGTGGCGAGACTCCCGAACAGGTAGGCGTCGATGCCGACCGAGATGCCGCCGTCGGTCGCGGTGATGAGCACGCTCCCGACCGCGAATCCGCCGGTCAGCACGATGGCGAGCGAGGTGTCCGAGTGCGCCTCGGTGTACTCGACCAGCAGTTCCACGAGGAGGGCCGTCACCACCGCGACCACGAGCGCGGTCGCGAGCGGATTCACCGACAGCGAGAACGCGGAGTTGACGAACAGGCCGACCGCGACCCCGGCGAACGCGGTGTGCGCGAGCGTGTCGCCTATCATCGACAGTTCGCGGTGGACGAGGAACGTGCCGACCAGCGGACCGACGATTCCGATGCAGACGACCGCGAGGTACGCCCGCTGCATGTACGGGTAGCCGAACACGCGAACGCCGGACACCTCGGCGAGCAGGTCCATCACCGTGCCGTAGGCGTCGGTCAGAAACCACTCGAAGAAGCCGGTGAGGAGCGCGACGTTCGTGAGAGTGCTGAGTTCGAGCATGTCAGTGGTCGTGGTGAAGGATGCGTTGATTCGTTCCGTACGCCTCCGCGAGCGCGCCCGCGTCGGCGAACGTTTCGGGGTCGCCGTGGTAGTAGAGCTCGCGATTCAGACACGCGATTTCCGACGCGCGTGCGGTCACGACGCCGATATCGTGTTCCACGAGAATCACGGTCAGGCCGTCCGAATTGAGGTCGGCGAGCAGGTCGTAGAACGCCTCGCGGGACTCGGCGTCCACCCCGACGGTGGGTTCGTCGAGCGCGAGCAGGTCGGCCTCGGCCGCGAGCGCCCGTGCGATGAACACCCGCTGGCGCTGACCGCCCGAGAGCCGACCCACCCGTCGGTCCGCGAGGTCGGCGATGTCCACGCGGTCGAGCGCGTCGGCGACCGCGCGCCGGTCTGACTCGGTGAATCGACCGACGAGGCGGTGGGGATACCGACCCATTCGAACCGCTTCCTTGACAGTCACGGGCATGCTCCGCACCGCGCCCGCGACGTTCTGGGCGACGTAGCCCACTCGCTCGCCGTCGTCGAACGACGCCGAGGACTCGCCGAACAGGCGGACCTCGCCCGAGTCGGGGCGGCGGAGACCGAGGACGAGTTCGAGCAGCGTGGACTTGCCCGACCCGTTCGGGCCGACCACGCCGAGGAACGCGCCGGACTCGACTTCGAGCGACACGTCTTGGAGGACCGGCTGGCCGCCGTAGCCGAACGTGACGTTCTCGACGCTAACGACGGGGTCCGATGCGTTTCGGTCGTCGTGGTCGTCAGTGGCGGACACGGCTCTCACTCCGCCCCGAGCGCGGTCTTCAGCGTCGGGAGATTGATTTCCTGCATGACCTCGACGTAGCCCCACCCTTCGTCGGTCCACTCGTCGATTCGGCCGGGAATCGAAGTCATCGGAAGCACCTCGGTCGCGTCGGTCTCCTCGACGAGCTGGTTCGCGGCCGACTGGGACTCCAACGGGTCGGCGACCACGTACTCGATGCCGTGCTCTTCGATGATGTGCTGGGCGTCTTCGATGTCTCGGGGCGTGGGCTGGTCGTCGGGCGAGACGCCAGTCAGCGCCTCGACTTCGAAGCCGTACCGGTCGGCGAGGTAGCCGAAGGCGTCGTGGCCCGCGACGAGGACCACGTCCTTCGACGCGCCATCGAGCGCCGATTCGAACTCCTCGTGGAGGTCGTCGAGTCGCGATTCGTACGCCGCGGCGTTGTCGGCGTAGGCGTCGGCGTTGTCGGGGTCGATGTCGGCGAACCCCTTCCGGATGTTCTCGACAGCCTGCGCGGCCCGCATCGGGTCGAGCCAGAAATGAGGGTCTTTTCCGGCGTGGTCATCGTGGTCCTCGCCGTCCTCGTCGTGTTCGTGGTCGTCTTCGTCTTCGTCTTCGTCGTGGTGTTCGTCGTCGTGGCTTTCGGTTTCGTTTTCGTCGTGATGTTCGTCGTCGTGGCTTTCGGTTTCGTCTTCGTCGTGGTGTTCGTCGTCGTGATTGCCTTCTTCGTCGTGGTCGTCTTCGCCTCCGTGGTCGTGTCCGTCGTCGAGCAGGTCCACGCCTGCTCCGGCCGTGACGACTGCGGTTTCGGCGTCGTCCTCGCGGAGGTTCGTCACGATGTCGTCGGCCCACGGCTGGAATCCCTCGAACACGTGGACGAACAGGTCGGATTCGAGCACGTCGCCCTGAATCTTCGGTCCCGGTTCCCACCCGTGACCGTGCTGGCCGACCGGAACGAGCGTCTCGGCGGTCGCGGCGTCGCCCGCGACCGCGGACGCGAAGTCGCCGAACACGAAGAACGACGCCTGCGCGGTCGCGTCCCCGTCTTCGGAGTCGCCGCCGCCAGCGACGCTGGAGACTGACTCTCCGACGCACCCCGCGAGCGAACCGGCGGCGAGCGCGCTTGCGACCGTCCCGAGTACTCGTCGTCGCGTGTGTTGCACCATATATTGATAAGATTAGAGCACTAGATAATAAGAGCTGTGATTCGGAACATGTTTATTATTAATTTGGGGCGGTCGGAGGACTGCGGGTCGCTACGAAGTGACCGAGTCGAGACGCTCGGCGATGCACACGTATCCGTCGGCGCGGACGGTCACGAGATACGTCGAGTCGGGAATGGAAAACCGAACGAAGGCGTCTCGGTCGCTGTCGGTGTGTCCGGACCTGCGAAACAGCGCGTCGAGCGCATCGGTGTCGATGGACTCGTACAGCGGCGGCAGTTCGGCGGGGTCCACCGCGTCACAGTCCGCGAGCGCTCGGGCGACCGTCACCACCACCGAATCGCTCGCCTCCCAGTCGTGTCTCGCGGTGTGAATCGAGTCGAGTCCCTCAGAGGATTGGGTCCTGTCGGAGTCCATACGTCAAAAAGGGATTGTGTGCGGGTGAGCGTGGGGGTTGATTGTTCTCGGTGTTTATATACCTCGGTCGGCGAAACTGTCGGGGTGGCGTCAGCTCGGCCTATCTTACGGGTCTCGGACTCGACCGGTCCCGTACTGGAATTGATTGCTGTAGTCAAATCGGCACAAAACTACCGTCGCGCCGCACCGAATCGGGGACGAGCGAAAACTCAGACGAGAAGCTGAATGTCGGCGTCGGCCATGTGTTCGAGCGCGGTGGCCGCGCCCACGCCGGTCCGCACGCCGTCGTAGAAATCGTCTCCGTAGTCCATCAGTTCGAGGGTCATCTCACGTCGCGCGTCTCGGTGACTTCGTATTCCGTGCTCATGTTGTATTCTATCTGCGCGAGATATTGGGCTTGTAGCACAATACCTTTTGCGACCACAAAAACCGTCGGTTTGTGGAACTCGTACTCGATTGCCCGGTGTGTGTCACGAGCGCGCTACGCAAACACCGATAGAATGGCCGATATAGGCCAAAAATCGAGGTTATTCATATCTCCGTATGCCACTCGCCCGGAGTAGTATTGCACAATTTTTGAATTACTATGCAAAGTTTTATGGCCGACCGTCCGGTAGACGCGACCGACAACAATGAACGAAGACGCGTTTCCCACGACCGATGTGGACGTGGAATCCATCGGACCCGAGTCGCTGAAAGACCGAATCGACGACGGAGAGCCTGTCACCATCCTCGACGTTCGGGCGTCGGGGGAGTTCGAGGAGTGGCACGTGGACGGCGACTCGGTCGAAATCGTCAACGTCCCGTACTTCGAACTGCTCGACGGCGTCAGCGACGACCTCGACCGAATCCCCGAGGGCGACCCCCTCGTCGTGGTGTGTGCCAAAGGGGGGTCGAGCGAGTACATCGCGGGCATGCTGGTCGAGGCGGGTCGCGACGCGGTCAGTCTCGCCGAGGGCATGAACGGGTGGGCGTCCATCTACGAGTACACCGAACTCGACCACGGCGGCGACGCGCTCGTCGCCCAGTACCAGCGCCCGTCGAGCGGTTGTCTGGGCTACCTCGTGGTGTCGGGCGACGAGGCCGCGGTCGTGGACCCGCTTCGGACGTTCGCAAACACGTACCGACAGGACGCCAAGGCGCTCGGTGCGGACCTGAAGTACGCCATCGACACCCACATTCACGCCGACCACGTCTCGGGCGTGCGAACGCTCGCCGACGCGGGCGTGGAGGGAGTCGTTCCGGCGACCTCGGTCGAACGCGGCGTCACCTACGCGGACGAAGTAACTGTCGCGGACGACGGCGACGTGTTCGAAGTCGGCGAGGCGACAATCGAGGCGGTGTACACCCCCGGCCACACCTCGGGGATGACCTCCTACCTCGTTGACGATGCGGTTCTCCTGACCGGCGACGGTCTCTTTATCGAGTCCGTCGCCCGCCCGGACCTCGAAGAGGGCGACGACGGCGCGCCCGACGCGGCCCGACAGCTCTATGAGTCGCTTCAGGAGCGCGTCCTCGCGCTCGACGACGACACTCTTGTCGGCGGTGCGCACTTCAGCGACGCGGCCACGCCCGCCGAAGACGGCACCTACACCGCGACTATCGGTGACCTCACCGGTGAGATGGACGCGCTCACGATGGACGAAGCCGAGTTCGTGGACCTCGTCCTCTCGGACATGCCGCCTCGCCCAGCCAACTACGAGGACATCATCGCGACCAACCTCGGCCAGCGCGACACCGACGACGAGGAGGCGTTCGAACTCGAACTCGGTCCGAACAACTGCGCGGCGAGTCAGGACGCGCTGACCAGTGACTGAACCGAAACCGAGTCGTCTCCCGAAACACCTCCAACGAGCATGGAACTGATACCCCTCGTGACCGCGGCCGAACTGTTCCCGAACGGCGTCGAGCGATACGCAGTCGGCGGACTCCTCATCGGTCTCGGCGTCGCGGTCATCTACCTCGGAACGGGCATCATCGCGGGCGCGAGCACGTTTCTCGAATCGACGTGGTCGTACGCCTCGAACCTCCCTCGGTTCAATCGGCCGAAGTACCTCGGTTCGCGCGACTGGCGAATCGTGTTCACGGTCGGCATCGTCCTCGGGGCTGGCGTCTACGCGCTCGCCTTTCAGGGCGGCGCGTGGACGACCGATGTCCAGTGGTGGCGGCTGTTCGGCGGGGGCGTCCTCGTCGGTATCGGCACCCGACTCGGCAAGGGGTGTACCTCAGGTCACGGCGTCTGCGGCGTCGGGTCGGTCTCTCAGACCTCGCTCGTCAACGTCGCGACGTTCATGGCGGTCGCCATCGGGACCGCTCAGCTGGTCCAGGCCGCGGGGGTGTCGCCGTGAGCGCCGCGAGCGACCGCGGAGACGCCGACGGGCGACACCCGCTGTTCATGCCGGTGATACTTCTCGGCGGGCTGATATTCGGATTCGGTCTCGGCTACAGCCACATGGCGCGCCCGGAGGTCGTCCTCGACTTCCTCCAGTTTGACGACCTCGGGCTCGTCTTCGTGATGGGCGGGGCCGCGGTGGTCAGCGCGTTCACCTTCGCGCTCGGGACGCGAGTCCTCGACCGCGCGCCGCTGACCGGCAAGCCCTACACCCGCCGACTCAAGTCGCTCGACCGGAACGTCCTCGTCGGCGGCGGGATATTCGGCGTCGGGTGGGGCGTCTCGGGCATCTGTCCGGGCGCGGCCTACGCCAGCCTCGGCGTCGGGAACGTCCCGATTCTGTGGGCCATTGCCGGAATGTTCGTCGGCGCGTACGTCCAAGCGTTCTGGCGCGCCAGAACCGCCGAGACGAGCGTCGCACCCACCGCGAGCGACTAATCGAACGACTCCGCTCTCCAACGCGCTGGTCGAGCCAACAGCACTGCTGACGCTTCTCATCGCCGGATTTGCGAGGCTGTTCATGGTGTGGGTCGTCGGCGTGGGGTCGTCGGGCGCGAACGGGTTCGCGCCCGCGGCGGATACGGCGTCCTCGCGCTCCAACTGGCCTTGTGAGTGTTCGGGCTTGGTCTCCTGGGCAATCTTGAAAGAAGCTTCCAATACCGGCCGAGAAGGATACGACGAAGCTATCGGTATCGGTGAGTACCTTGTCGAAACCCGCGAAGAGATGGCGTATTCGTATACATCACACAGGAGTTCGACGAATGTAATAGTGCGTGAGGCTCCCAAAAACCGATACTGGCACTAGACGGGTAGACGAAATCAGACAGAATAGTATGATTCGAACATAACTGGCTCGCGGCCCTAACAGACGTGAACGCGCATGGTAGCGGCCGAAGGACCGCTCACGGTCGATTTCGAAGCGATGCGACTCGTCGGACTCGTGGTGGTGGAGGTCGCAGTTCTCTATCTGAGATACGGCGCGTTAGAACGCGCGGTCGGCCCGGCGGTAAAACAGTCGGTGGTCGGTGAGAACTGATGTTCGAACTGTTCGGTATGAGTGCGGCGTTGCTCGGCCTGTTCGTGGTCTTCGGACTCATGATAGGCGTGCTATTCGGGACCTCGGTCATCGCGACGCTCAAACACCGCGACCTCGAGCAAGTCGATTACAAACTCGGCGTCGCGATGATACTCGGGACCACTGCGGGACTCGAAATCGGAAAGCAAGCCGTCGTCGGTCTCCAAGCCGACGGCTCCGCCGACGCCATCATCAGCGTTACCTACGTGGTCCTGTTGGGCGGTATCGGCGCGTTCTTCACCTGCCAATCGCTCAAGGCGACGGTGGCGGCGGCGTCGAACACGACGCTACCGCGCACGCCGACACGAACGACATTCCCGACATCGCGAAGAAGATTCAGTCGTACCGGATTCCCCCGATGTTGACCCTGCGCGGCGGCGTGTAGGTGTCGCTCTGGGTGATACTGGACGTCGCGTTCGCGACCGGCCTGCTGTCGGGGTTCCTCGGCGCCGGCGGGGGGTTGATTCGAATGCCCGCGCTGTTCTACCTCATCGGCGTCCCCGTGCCGGTCGCGGTCGGAACCGACCTGTTCAAAATCGTGTTCTCCGACGGCATCGGGAACTACCTCTACGCGTCGGCGTCGGCCAGCGACTGAGCCGACGCCACCCGCGGAGCAGTGTTGTGCAATGCATGCAAAACATTTTACGTGCGTGGTTCTTAGCCGCGGGCAGATACAGATGGCAGATTCGATGGCCGAATATCTCCAGAAGGACATGGAGTGCGAGGGGTTGTTGGAGTGCATCCACGGCCTGAAGGAACTCGACCGCGAGTGTTTCCACGTGCTGGTCGAGAGCGAAGCACCGCTGACCATCGACGAGGTCGCCGACCGCGTCGACCGCGAGCGCTCGACCGCGTATCGCTCCATCCAGCGACTCCTCCAGACGGGGTTCGTCCAGAAGGAGCAGGTCAACTACGAACAGGGCGGCTACTACCACGTCTACCGGCCGACCGACCCCGACGAGGTCGCCGACGACATGCAGCGGATGCTCAACGACTGGTACGCCAAAATGGGCCAGTTGCTCAGTGAGTTCCGCGAGAAGTACGACCAACAGGCCGTGCCCGCGGAGAACTGAGGCCTCGATTCGAGACTTCAGTCCGAACGTCACCGTTTTGCCCCGCGGCGACGAACTCGTGACCGATGAACCGAGACGAGGCCATCGAGCGCGTCGAGGAGATTCTCGCCAGCGTGGAAGGAGACACCATGCCCGTTCCCGTCCGAGAGCTGTGGGTGTACGGCGACGCCGCGCTGGGTCTCGACCCCATCGACCGCCTCGACGTGTACGTCACCAAAGACATCCTGCTCGGTGGCGATGCCGACCGCGAGGCCGAATTCCGGAAGTCCCACGGTGTCGAGGGCGTCGGCAAGACGGTGCGCGCCGAGTGGGCCGACGAGTATCCCGACCTGATTCGGGCCAACGACAGCGGTCACGCCGCACCGGAGAAGTGTCTGGCCGCCCACCTCCTACCCGAAGGCGAACCGATTCACCTCGAAGTGTGTAATTCGAGCTTCGAGGACAACGTGACCCAACGGCTCCGCGGCGCGATGGCTCGCGAAGCCTACGAGCAGATTCTCGACCCGCGCGGGGTGTGTCTCTGGGCCGAGGGCCAGCGGAGCGACGAGGCGCTCCGAAAGCTCCGCGAAGGCGAACTCGTCTTCCCGACGCTCCCCGACGCGCTGGAGATGTTGGGGATGGACGAAGGCGATACCGAGGAGGCCGCAGAGGCGGTCGAGTCCT
The DNA here is from genome assembly GCF_004143485.2 of Halorussus amylolyticus. GTDB lineage: Archaea > Halobacteriota > Halobacteria > Halobacteriales > Haladaptataceae > Halorussus > Halorussus amylolyticus. Next base: position 410,007 of record NZ_ML974131.1, read on the forward strand.
ACCGGAAGCGCCAGGAAGGGGCAACCGTCCGCGGCGACGTGGTGTAGAAGCGACTCGCTGACGGGCGTCGATGGCGTGGCGAACAGGCCGTGCATTGGTCGTTCGCGCGAGGGCGCACGGCGCACCCGCCTCGACCCTCGCGCGGCGAGTCTCAGGTCACGGGGGGTCTGGTCGCGCTTTCGTATGTAAAATCTCGGGCGCGAATCAGTTTTCACACCGACCCGACGGTCACGTAGAACGGAACGACCTCGGCCCGGCGGTACTCGCCGTCTCGCATCTGCTCGACGACCGACCGGCCCATCTCGCGCCAGTCGGTTCGGAGGTCGTCGTACTCTTCGGTCGAGAGGTCACCACGGAGTAGCGTCTCGCGGTCGTCGGCCAGTCCCTCACCGCTCGCCTTTCGGCGGGCCGATTGGAGGTCGCGCTCGGCGTAGGGCGGTTCGATGCGTCGGATGTGGTAGTGTCGCCGGGTGGTGATTCCGGAGAGACCTGCTTCCTCGAACGCTTCCCGGACGCCCTCGCCGCCGAGGGTCACGTCGGTCTCGACGCCGTCGAGGTACGCCCGGCGCGCGCGCGCCGCGAGGCCGGTTTCGGTCTCGACGGTGGATTCGACCGAGACCGCGGCGTTGTCGGGTTCGACCGCGGCCACGAGGTCCGACGAGACGCGACCGAACTCCCGAACCGCGGCGGCGGGGTCGGGGAGATTGATGAGCAGGGCCTGACACACCACGAGGTCGAAGGCGTCGTCGCGGAAGGGGAGTCGGAGCGCGTCACCTGCCACCACGGGGAGGGCGCGGTCGGCGTCGCACCCGACCACCTCGCCGGGCGATTCCTCGGCGAGGACGCGGGCGAGTTCGCCCGTGCCGCATCCCACGTCGAGGACGCGTTCGCGACCTCCGAGTTCGAGGTCGGCGAGCGCCTCGCGGTCGTCCCACATTCCTCGGCGCGTGTCCCGGAGGTAGTCGGCGGAGAACTGTCGCACGGTTGTCGGCCGACCTACGAACCGGGGGTGGAAAAGTGGGGCGATTCAAAGCCCGGACTTCTGCGGTCGTTCGCGGTGGCTCGAATCGCTCGCGGAGTTCTGACGACAGAGATTAGGCGGTGCTCCCGCGAGAGGTAGCTGTGAACCGAACGGAATTCGCGCGGTACGCCCTCAGAGTCGCAGGCGTGGTCGTGGTCGCGGCAGTAGTCCTATTTCACACCGGACTCCTCCCGGTCGGCGGGGAGGTCGCTCCCGACCGCGAGATTCGCGTCACCGACTGCGAGGGCACCGAGAAGGGTCACCTCGAAGTCGGAGTCGCGGAGACGTTCACCGAGCGATACGTCGGTCTGAGTCGCACCGGGTCGCTCGCTCCCGACGAGGGCCTCGTGCTAGCGTACGACGAAGCCGGGTCGAAGGGCATCGCGATGCGAAACATGAACTTCGCGCTCGACGTGGTGTTCGTCTCCAGCGACGGCGAAATCACGAAAATCGAGACGCTCGACGCGCCCGAATCGGCGATTTCGTACTACCTGACGTACGACTCGACCTCCGGACCCGGCCGGTTCGTGGTCGAGACGAACGCCGGATGGGCCGAAGCGAACGGCGTCTCTCCCGGCGATTGCGTTCGCGGGCTTCCGGCGTAGCGCGACGCCTCTGTACTTCGCCGCGAAGCCAAGGTTGATACCCCGCCGACCGCCTACGATTTCGTAGTGTCGTCTCCACGTGCGGACTTTCTATCTGGCGTTCGAGTCGCCGCGCCGATTCTGCTCGGCGTCGCCCCGTTCGGCATGGTCGCGGGCGTCGCCGCGGTCGGCGCGGGCATCCCTCCAATCGAGGCGCTCGCCATGTCGGTCGTCATCTTCGCCGGAGCCTCGCAGCTCGCGGCGGCCGAACTCATCGGTCGGAACGCGCCCGCGGTCGTAGTCGTGTTCACGGTGTTCGTCATCAATCTCCGGATGGTGATGTACAGCGCGTCTATCGCACCGTACTTCGCGCGCCAGTCCGCCAAGTGGAAGGGCTTCCTGTCGTACCTCCTGACCGACCAGGCCTACGCGGTTTCGCTCCTCAAGTTCGAACGCAACGGGGACGTGTCCCGCCGGTGGTACTACCTCGGCATCGCGGTCCCGCTCTGGGTGGTCTGGCAAATTGCCACCGTCGCCGGAATCGCGCTCGGGTCGGGCGTTCCCGACGGTTGGCACCTCGACTTCGCGGTCCCGCTCGTCTTCCTCGCGGTCCTCATCCCGGCAGTCACCGACCGCGCGACCGTGGCGGCCGCGGTCGTCGGCGGAACGGTCGCAATCGTCGCCAACGGTCTCCCGTACAATCTCGGACTGATAACCGCGGCCGTCGTCGGCATCGCCACCGGCCTGCTGGTGGAGGAGGTGGCGTAGATGCCGGGAACCGACTACGGACCGGTCACGCTCTGGGCCATCATCGTCGTGGCGGGCGTCGCGACCTACGCGCTCAGGCTCTCGTTCATCGCGCTGTTCGGCCGTCTCGACGACGTTCCCGAGGGCGTCGAGCGCGCGCTCCGGTTCGTCCCCGCGGCAGTCCTCGCGGCGTTGGTCGCGCCGGACTTAGTCTACGTCGAGGGGTCGATGTCGCTCCCACCCGCGAACCCGCGCCTGCTCGCGGCCGCGGTCGCGGCCGCGGTCGCGTGGCGCACCGAGGACATCGCGGCCACGCTCGCCGCCGGGATGGTCGCGCTCTGGGCGCTGTTCTTCGTGATTCCGTAAGCGTCACCGATTTCGGAGCGTCAATATTGCGAGCGCGACTGCGCCGACCGCGAGCGCGAACGTCACCGCGCTGTCTGCGTTCCCGCCGAACCGCCAGCCGAAGACGGTGTAGCCCGCGAAGCCGACGACGAACGCGAGCAGGCCGATTGCTTGGAGGACTCTGGACTGTGCGCGCATACCGTCTCTTCTCGCGATATCCGTAAAATAGCTGGGACGCTCGGTTCTCGTCGCTGCCGGGACGCTCAGTTTCCGTTTCGGAGTTCTTTCACGCGCTCGATGTTCCACGCGAAGCCCCGGCCGTCCTCGTGGGGCGTTTCGAGGACGAGGGGTACGTCTTCGAGGTCGGGGTGATTGACGAAGGCGGACATTCCTTCATCACCGATGTACCCTTCGCCGATGTGGGCGTGTTCGTCCTTGTTGGTGCCACACTCGTGTTTCGAGTCGTTGAGGTGGACGCACTGGAGGTGTTCGAGACCGACCACGTCGTCGAACTCCGCGACGGCCTCCTCGACCGCCTCCTCGCTGGAGAGGTCGTAGCCCGCCGCGAAGGCGTGGGCGGTGTCAAGACACACGTCTAAGTCCTGCTCGGAGCGGTCGAGGACCGCGGCGAGATGTTCGAAGTCGCCGCCGAGTTTGGTTCCCGACCCGGCGTCGCTCTCGACGAGGACGGTCACGCCGTCGGGGATATCGAGTTCGTCGAGCGCGCTCGCGGCGTTGTCGAGGCCGTTCTCGACGCCCGCGCCGGTGTGTGCGCCGAGGTGGACGTTGACGTAGGGAACGTCGAGCTTGGCGGCCGCATCGACCTCCTTTTGCATACTGTCGATGGACTTCTCGCGGAGACCGTCCTTGGGGGTACAGAGGTTCACGAGGTACGACGAGTGGATGACCCACGGACCGACGCCGTTCTCGGTCGAGAGCGACCGGAACTGCTCGGCCTCGTCGTCGCCGATGTTCGGGTCCTGCCACACCTGGGGCGAGTGGGTGAAAATTTGGCCGCAGTTGCCGCCGTCCTCGACCTGGCTCTCGACGGCGTTGTACACGCCGCCAGCGATGGATTCGTGCGCTCCGACTTTCATGTGTGCGGGCAGGCATTCGGGGGCTATAGTGGCTTCGAAGGTGTCTCGGAGCGAATTTTTAAGACGGTCGGGTGATACCCCCCGCTATGGGCGACTCTCGCGGTATCGAGGTTGGCGAGACGGCGCCGGACGTGGGTGCGCCGCTGGTCCACCCCGACGGCGAGGTGACCGAGACGAAGCTCTCGGAACTGTTCGAGGAGACGCCGGTGTTGCTCTCGTTCTACACCAACGACTTCACTCCCGACTGCATCGAGGAGTGGTGTTCGTTTCGAGACTACGATTGGTTCGCCAGCGGCGACCAGGTCCAAGTCGTCGGCGTCAGTCGGTCGCGGGCGTACACGCACAGGAAATTCATCGACTACCTCGATTTAGGGTTCCCCCTCTACGCCGACCGCGACCTCGACATCTCCGACGCCTTCGGCGTGACTTACCGGGTGTTCAAGGTCGCGGCCCGGTCGCGCCGGTCGTGTTTCCTCCTCGATTCGGACGGCAGGGTTCGGTACAAGTGGGTGGGCGAACACCCGCTCGACCCAACTCGCGACACCCCGCCGGTCAGCGAGATTCACGAGGCCATCACCGACGAGTTCGGTGAGGAACACGAGACGTTCGGGTTGTAATGGATAACTGTCTTACTGTCCGGTAGAATCGTGGTTCTCGAACACAGATGTCCGATGCTTCTGACCGTGAGCCGAGCGCCCATCGGTCCCACAAAGCTCCGAAATCCGTTCGTAAACTCCTCGAACGACTCGGATTCAAGCCGCCTCGGGACTCACCGGACCGCTCTCGTAACGAGTAGTCGCCTCACTCCGTCGGGTCCTCGCGGTCCCGAACCCACGACTCGCTCGCGAACTTCGTCTCCGCTCGGTCGCGGGCGCGTTCGAGTTCGTCGTCGGTCCACGACCCCTCCTCGGCGTCGGCCCACTCGCGGAGGGCTTCCTCGACGGCTTCGACGGCCTTCTCACGGCTCACCCCCGCTTGCTCTCGCATCGTCGTCACGCGCTCGCGGAACTCCGCTGGCGTGGTGTCGGGGGCCGAGAAGGTCCCGAGATGCCGGTCGGCGTTCAGGTCGAACTTCAGCGACCCGTGCTGAATGATAGCGTCCTTCCGGCGGTACTGGGCGTTCCCGCTGATTTTCCGCGCCTCGTCGCCAGCGACCACGTCGTGGGCGGGGTGGAGTTCCCGCAGGTAACACGCTGGCTGGTGGATAGCGGGAAGTTTCTCGCCGGTGAATCGGGCATCGATACCGAGTCGCTCGAAGGCGTCGAAGATGGGTTCGCAGAGCAGTTCGTAGGTGTCCATCAGGTCGCCCGGCAGTTCGTTGGCGGGCGCGACGATGGAGTAGGAGATGTCGGCGTATCGGTCGTGGTAGATGCCGCCGCCACCGGTCGGCCGCCGGGTGACGGAGATTCCCTCGCGGTCGCAGAACTCCCACGCGACCGTTTCGGGGTCCTGACGGTAGCCGAGCGAGAGCGTGCTCGGGTCCCACTGGTACACTCGCACGGTTCGCGGACCGCCGTCGGCCGCGGTTTCGGCGGCGATTTCGTCGAGCGCCATGTTCAGGGGACCGTCCCACGACTCCTCGCGGATAAGCCGCCACTCGCGGTCGGACAGCGCCATACCGGGGGTTCGCGCGAGGAGGACTTGTGGATTGCGAATGGCTGTCTCCGAATCCGACGCCCCGAAATCGAGCGCAAGCATTAAGTGTTTTAGGCGTGCCTAAACAACCATGAATCCGAAGCGACTCGGAGACAAGCGCGCCAAGCGAACTCGGACGTGGGCGTACGTGTGCGCCAGCCTGTTCGGTCGGAACCGGACGAACGAACCCTCGAACGACGACGCGTAGCGACGAACGCGCCCGATTTTCCCGAAAGTATTACGCCGGTAGTGAGACAAGCGAACGTCGGACGAGACGCCGTCCTGAACCACCATGGAATTCGAACTCACTCACAGACCCTCGTACGCCCACCTCGTGGTCGAACTCACCGCCGGAGAAACTATCATGGCCGAACCCGGAGCGATGGTTAGCCATACGCCGTCGATAGCAATCGAGACGACTTCGAGCCGTGACGGCATCCTGAGTTCCGCCAAGTCGATGCTCGGCGGCGAGTCGATGTTCGCCAACGAATTTACCGCCGAGAGCGAACTCGGAACGGTGACGCTCTCGCCGCCAACGCCCGGGGACATCACCCACTTCGAACTCGACGGCGACACCCTGTACGCAGTCGACGGCGCGTATCTCGCCTCGGACCCGGAAATCGACATCGACTCGGAGTTCGGCGGACTCAAGTCGATGCTGGCGGGCGCGAGCATCACGCCGCTCGCGCTCAAGGGAACCGGGAACGTCTTCGTCGAAGCGTTCGGCGGCATCGAAACCGTCGACCTCGACCACGGGGAGTCGTACGTCGTAGACAACGAACACGTCGTCGCGTGGGAGGGGTCGGTCGAGTTCGACGCTCGGCGGGTCGGCGGGCTGAAATCCACGCTCCTCAGTGGCGAGGGCCTCGTCATGGAGTTCACCGGACCCGGACGGGTGTGGTACCAGACTCGCGGTATCGACACCTTCGCCGACGCCATCGCGAGAGCGATACCCGGAAACGGCGACGACGGGTCGGCGGACGCAGACCTGTTCTGAACGCCGCGACTGTTCCGGACTTCGAAATTGACAGCCACCACGGCTATCACTTCTCGCGCCGTCTCCCCGACGAGGGAGTCCCATGTCCGAACTCTCCTTCCGAACCTCGGCGTTCACTCACGGCGAGTCGATTCCCGAGGCGTACACCTGCGAAGGCGACGACCGCTCGCCCGAACTCACCGTCGGCGACGTGCCCGACGACGCGGCGGCGCTCGCGGTGGTCGTAGACGACCCCGACGCGCCCGGTGGGACGTTCACCCACTGGCTCCTCTGGAACGTGCCGCCAGACACCGTCGAAATCTCGGAGGACGTACCCCAATCGGAGGCGGTTCCGGACCTCGACGGCGCGAGACAGGGCGAAAACGACTTCGGCGAACTCGGGTACCGCGGGCCGTGTCCACCGGAGGGCGACACTCACGAGTACCGATTCACGCTGTACGTGCTCGACGAGGAACTGGGTGTCGAGGCGGGGGCGCTCCGACCGGAAGTACAGGGCGCGCTCGACGCGACGACTCGCGACTCGACGCAGTTCACCGGAACCTTCGGTCGGTGACACACCGGTCCCTCGAAACGGCTCGTTGAAGCCCGACGGCCGAACCGCCGTTCTGTTCCTGCACCCCGAAAACGACGATTTCGAAGGGCTACGCCTTTCTCAGATTGGTGGAGAGAGTCGGGCGGTTCTCCCGCCAAACCGAATTTGCTATCGCGTTATTTCATTTATACGTCGGGCGGGTGGTGACTCGAAACGCGACGCACACAGCGAGACGACCGCGGTTCGGGACGATTCGGGTCCGCTTTCGCAAGAACCGACGCCGACGCGCGGGGCTTTTACCCGCCGGGCGTCTACTCGCGGGTAATGGTCCAGAACGTCGCGGGCATGCTCGCGGAGTTAGAGCCCGAGGACTTCCACCTGCTGTCGGGCATCGAGCAGGGGATGCGGTTTTCGGAGTGGGTCGCCCGCGAGAAGATTCCGGAGTTCTCGCGGCTCACGCCCGAGAACGTCGCGTATCGGCTCGACAGGTGTCTCGCCCGCGACCTCGTCCAGCGCAAGACGATTCAGTACGAGGGCTACCAGCTCAAATTCGAGGGGTACGACGCGCTCGCGCTCCACACCTTCGCCGAGCGCGAGTCCGTCGAGGGGTTCGGCGCGCCGCTCGGCGTCGGCAAGGAGAGCGACGTGTACGAGGTCCAGTCCTACAAGCCGCTCGCGCTCAAGTACCACCGCGAGGGGTTCACCAACTTCCGCGAAGTGATGAAAGAGCGCGATTACACCTCCGACCGCGAACACGTCTCGTGGCTCTACACCGCGCGGAAGGCGGCCGAGCGCGAGTACGGCGCGCTCGAAGCGCTCTATCCCGACGTATCGGTCCCTCGGCCAATCGACCACAACCGCCACGCCATCGTGATGGAGAAGATAGACGGCGTCGAGCTATCGCGAACGAGGTTGGAGGACGAGCAGGTGGTTCCGGTCCTCGACCTGATTCTCTCAGAGATGGCGACGGCCTACGACGAGGGGTTCGTCCACGCCGACATGAGCGAGTACAACGTCTTCGTCAGTAGCGAGGGCATCACCATCTTCGACTGGCCCCAAGCCACGCCGACCGACCACGAGAACGCCGCGGAGTTCCTCGAACGCGACGTGCGGAACGTGGCTCGATACTTCCACCGGAAGTACCCGCGACTCGTCGGCGACGTGGATGCCGCGGCGCTCGCGGCCGACATCGCGGACGGCGCGTTCGAGACCGTCCGCGAGTACGTCTTAGAGGACTAACGAGAGTACCGCCAAGACGAGGAACGCGATGACCAGCCACTTGGCGATGTCCATCGACAGCCCCGCGACACCGCCAGCCCCGAGTGCGCCCGCGATGATTGCGAGGACGAAGAACGCGATGGCGAGTTCGAGAATCGCCATGCTATCGGCCTCCGTTTCGTCGTCGATGTCGGTCGACCCTGTGCTGACAATGCGCTTGAGTGTGCGTCATACCTTTCGATAGGTGGAATACGTCCTTAGTTATCAGCTAGCTATATTTCGGAAACGGCCTGTTGGTCGATGGGAGCGTAGAAAACGGTTGCAACCGAAGACGAAGCCCTTAAAGCCGAACAACGAGAAATCTGGGTAACTCGCTGGCGGACGGGCACCAGCGGGCACCTGTCGGCCGCGTGCGCGCAGAACTGCGCGCACGCTGCCGACGGGACGGAATGTGGCCCGCGCAGTGCGTTCGCGCACCGCGCGGGCTGAACCACACAACGCCCGTGGTGATACACCATGGCAAAGAGCTTCTATTCGCACATCAAGGACGCGTGGAAGGACCCCGGCGACGGCGACCTCGCCGAACTCCAGTGGCAACGAAAGCAAGAGTGGCGCAAGCAAGGCGCTATCGAGCGCATCGAGCGCCCGACCCGCCTCGACAAGGCTCGCGAACTCGGCTACAAGGCCAAGCAGGGCGTCGTCGTAGCGCGAGCCAGCGTTCGCAAGGGGTCGGCCCGCAAGCAGCGCTTCAAGGCTGGCCGCCGGTCGAAGCGCACCGGCGTCAACCGAATCTACCGACGCAAGAACCTCCAGCGCATCGCCGAGGAGCGCACCAGCCGGAAGTACCGGAACCTCCGCGTGCTCAACTCCTACTGGGTCGGCGAGGACGGGAGCCAGAAGTGGTTCGAAGTGATTCTGCTCGACCCCGAGCACCCGGCCATCCAGAACGACGACGACCTCGGCTGGATTGCCGAACCCCAGCACAACGGTCGTGCGTTCCGCGGACTGACCAGCGCCGGACAGGACAACCGCGGTCTCCAGCAGAAGGGCAAGGGCACCGAGCACAACCGCCCGAGCAACAACAGCGGTCAGGGTCGCGCGAAGTAGACTGGCGGCCGTTTCGAGCGCATCTTTTTACGAAATGACGGTCCGATAGCCGCGGCCGAACGTCGCTTTCGGACCTTCGCTCACAGGGCAGTCAGCGCGACGGCCCCACCCACGAGTATCAGTCCGACTCCGAACAGCGCTCGTTTGAGCGCTTCGGCGCGGAGTCGTTCGCTTTTCTCTTCGAGACGTCCGACGACGACCCGTAGCGGCGTCTCGTCGGTCCCTCGGAGAGCGTATCCGTCGGCCGTCTCGACCAGTTCTCCCCGGACCAGCAGTTCGTCGCCGTCGCGTATCACCGTCGCCTGATACCGGTCCGGAGTCATGGTTTTCCGTCCGGCACTCACGGTGAACTCCCAATCAGACAGCATTCCGTCGTCGCCCGTCACGCCCAATCGTTCGAGGAGTCTGTTCAACGGGTCGAGTTCTCCGAGCGGAACGCTCTTTTCGGGGTCGCCGAGATACAGATTCGGCGAATCGAAGGGGTCGTCGGTTTCGTCTCCGGTCTCGGCGTCGGTGAGCCACTCGCCGTCCACTTCGACGTGTTCCCAATCCTGCTCGACCGTGAAGTCGCCGACCGATAGCCCGCTTTCGACGGTCTTCCAACGGGTCCCACTTCGGTCACCGCCCGTGTTTACTTTGCGCCGGACCCGCCACGCCCAGAGTGCCGCCGGGTCGTCGGTCTCGTCGGCCGGTTCGGGCGGGGGTCGCTCCGGAACCGCGGGGTCCGTAACCGAAACCGGGCCGCGGAGGGTCGTCTCCTCACCGGGTGCGTCTATTCCCTCGGAATCGGTCATGATGTCGGTAATCGTCTTGTACCTGCCGTACGGCTTGCGCGCACCGACCACGGTTCCGATTCCGAACAGGGCGACCAGACCTGCGATGACGAGCGGGTCAACCTCGACCATGCTCGGCAGTTCGTTCCCAGTTAATATAAATCTGAACCGCCAGTACAGCAAAGGACTGCCCGCGACCGTGGGCGGTCGTCGCGGTCGAAAATCGGATTCGACTTGACCGGATTTGACGGACTACACGATGTCGGGCGAGAAGGGGTACGCCCACGACTCCGAACCGATGGCCTTGACCGTCGCCCACAGGCAGAACGCGAAGTCCGCGAAGAACAGGCCCATAATGAGGAACCCGGTCATGACTCCGATGAGGTCGGAGTTTATGGTGAAGAAGACCGCACCGAGGGCTACCACGCTAATCAGGAAGAACAGTTGCCAGTTCAGCGCGTGGCGGGCGTTCGACTTCGAGAATCCGCCGTCCGAGAGGAGGTACATGATTCCCGCGCCGAAGATGCCGAAGAGGAATGCTAACGGGTGGACCACAATTCCGGCGAGCGTTCGCTGGTGCGAGTCGGGGGCTGTCGTAGCGGTGGACATATTCGAATAGAACGTTCGACGCGCTGCATTATGAATTTTTATCCGATGTTCATCATTGGTATTAAATAGCTCCGGCTGGTCTCACGCCGCGCCTCGATAAAAAAGCGATTCGTTCGGTCCGACTACAGGGTCGCCGAAACCGAGAACGTCTTGCAGAGACCGCACGTGCGGCCGTAGTCCCAACCGTTGCTGGGCGACCAGTCGGTGTCGCAGAGGTTGCGACCGAGGCAGCCGGTGACGCTGCCGCCGACTTCCAGGCCGACAGGGTTGAGCGAGGGGTTGAACGTGAGACAGCCTTCGAGTTCGACCGGGATGCCCTTGATGGTACCCTTCCCGTCGATGCACACCTCTGACTCGCTGTAGGTGAATCCGGCACCTGCAATCGACAGGCACGCGTCGTCCACGCACACGGAGATGTCCGCACTGACTTCGGTGAGGCCGAACGTCGCCGACACCTTGATGAAGAGGTCCGAGCCGCCGATTACGGGCACGACGTCCGGAATCGTACCGAGACGAATCTTCTGGCTGAGCGTGGTGGCCTGTGCGCTAACTTCGTCGTTTCCCTCGGCGTGGAACGGCTGAGCGTTCTTGTGCGGGCCGACGTACACTCGGGTATCGACGTGGGAGTCGGGAGAGTCGGCGGTGACCTCCCAGTTCTCGGCGTCGAACACGGACGCGTCGGACTCCTTGAACCTAGAGTTCGCAGCCGCGAGACCGGGCATACCGAGCGCAGCGACTCCGGTCGCACCGGTGCTGAGGACTCGTCGTCGGGAGAACGAGCTGTCGTTGGACTGTTCGTCTTCGTTGGTCTGTTTTTCTCGCATGCATTTTCTGCAATGAATTAAAGAGTAATATAATTATGGATTAGAAGAAGATATAAAAAATTATATAGTAGAAATAAAATAATACAGCAAATAATATTGCTTTTATTTGTCTATTATTGGCTGTGAGCGTCGAGAGGCACGGACGTCCTGTTTCCGGAGCGTGGACGTTCCGTTCGACCTCTGTTTGTGAGTTCGGAGTCGCGAAACTACGGTCGGGCCAGTCCGCGGATTTATACCCGAAACCGCCCAACTGTCGGGTATGAGTCTCTCGCTCGACCCGACCCAACTCGACCGCTACTCCCGGCACATCATCATGGACGAGGTGGGACCGGAGGGCCAGCAGGCCTTGCTGGACGCCTCCGTCTTGGTCGTCGGCGCGGGGGGTCTCGGCTCACCAGTCATCCAGTACCTCGCGGCTGCGGGCGTGGGGACGCTCGGCGTCGCCGACGACGACGACGTGGAACTCAGCAATCTCCAGCGCCAGATAATCCACGGCGACGGCGACGTGGGCCGTCCGAAAGTCGAATCCGCGGCCGACTTCGTGGCCGACCTCAATCCCGACGTGGACGTACAAACACACCACGCGCGCGTGGAACCCCACAACGTCGAGGAGTTACTCGCCGACTACGACTTCGTGGTAGACGCGACCGACAACTTCCGGACGCGCTATCTGGTCAACGACGCCTGCACGCTCTCGGGAACGCCGTTCTCCCACGGCGCGATTTACAAATTCGAGGGACAGGTCACCACCTTCACGACCGAGGGACCGTGCTATCGGTGCCTCTTTCCGGAAGCGCCTCCCGAGGGGATGGTCGCCGACTGCGCCACCACGGGCGTCCTCGGCGTACTCCCGGGGACCGTAGGGTGCATTCAGGCGACCGAGACGGTGAAGTGCCTGCTCGGTGCGGGCGACCTCCTCGACGGTCGCATGGTGTTCTACGACGCGATGGCGATGAGTTTCGAGGAGGTCGAGTTCCGGAAGAATCCTGAGTGTCCGGTCTGCGGCGACGACCCGATAGAGTCGGTCGCCGAGGTGGAGTACGCCGAGGAGTCGTGTCCCGTGAACGCCGACTGAACGCGACCACTCCACTCTCCGAATCGGCGACTCGAAGAGTCGCCGATTCGGCCGCCCTCTCCCGATTCTCCGATTCTGGGAATCGCTCTCCCCTTATATGCCCCATCGGAGCCATGGTTTACATGTAGGTGAACCACAATGGCCACTACCCAAATCGAAGGCGGCGCGAACGAGTTCGAGAGCACCATCGGCGGCATCACGGTCCGCGGAAAGGCCCACAGCCTGAGCGCGTGGTTCGTCCTCGCGCTCAGACTCATGATGGGCTACGCCTTCCTTTACTCGGGATGGGACAAAATCGTGGCCGCCGAACCGTTCAGCGCGCAGGGCTACCTCGTTGGCGCGGTCCCGGACGCCAGTCCGATGGCGGGCGTGTTCGCGGCGATGGGTAACACCGCGTGGTTCGTGGAGTTCGTCAACGTCGCGGTGCCGTGGGGCGAACTCCTCATCGGTCTCGCGCTCATCGTCGGCGCGTTCGTCAGACTCGCCGCGTTCTGGGGCGCGTTCATGATGCTGATGTTCTACTTCGGCAACTGGGACGTGGCCCACGGCATCATCAACGGCGACTTCGCGTACATGCTCGTGTTCCTCGCGGTCGCGGCGTTCGGCGCGGGCCGCATCGTGGGACTCGACGCGCTCATCGAAAAGTACGAACTCGGCGGCGAGGCGCTGGTCGAGAAGTACCCGATGCTCCGGTACGTGCTCGGGTGAACGCTACATTTTTAAGTGAATTACCGGTATCCTTTTGTGGGTAAAGTACGTTCATCGAAACAATGAGTTCTCTCGACGACGATTCTCCAAGCGAAACTACGGACAGAAGTGGGAGTTGCGACGACGTAGACGAAGAGACTCGCGCTAAACTCGACGAGGACGGTGTTCTGATGGATACTGAGGAAGTCGTCGAAAGTTTATCGGAGCTGTAAGTCGCGTAATTTTTACGATATCGGTGCCGTGTGCTCTCTTAATGACACAGCCCGCCGTCTATCTCCCTCCCGTGTTTTCCGAGAACGTCTGCGATTTGGACAAGAACCACCAACGACAGATAAAGTCGAAAATCGAAGAAATTGCAGGCCGTACCGTTTCCGATATCGAAACCCACGCCCCGCGTTCGAAGCTCTACAAACGGCTAACCGGCCGAAAGTACACGTGGACCGCCCGTGCCGGAACGTGGCGTCTGTTTTGTACCTACTTCGAACACGTCTACGATGGTGACGAACATATTCCAGTCATCGTTTTTCTGAACGTCCAGTATCGCGAAAAGGACTACCAGCGGATCGACAGTTCAGTAGTGCCGAAAGTCGAAGTGACGAACGTATTGGAGTGGGCGAACGAAAAGTCCGACCGAGAAATACGGACACACAGGGACGACGAAATGGCTGAACACATCGACGAGAGCTTCGACGTGTAGGCTTCACGTCGAGACCTCTATTGTCTCTTTACTTTCCGCGCTCTCGTACACCGCTTCTATCGTCTCCACGTCCACGAGTCCGTGCCGACCGTCTGGGTGAATCTCGCCACCGGTCCGAACCTGATGGGCGAAGTACTCGAACTCCTCTAACATCTGGTCCACCTGCTCGTAGTCCACGTCAGCGCGCGTCCCCTCGACTTCGAGGACGAACCCCCGATATGCGTCGCCCATGAACGCGGGTTCGATTGCGAGTTCGCCCTCGGTGCCGACCACCTTGAGGTGGCTCGACTCGTGGGCGTTCTGGCTGGCCGAACACGCCGCCAGCGTCCCGTCGTCGAACCGAATCTGGAAGGTCGCGCGCTCGTCGGGCACGTCGGCGAACGCCTCGTCTTCTGAGTAGCCGAACGCCGAGACCTCCGCGGGGTCGGCGTCGAGGACGAATCTGGCGGTGTTGATGGGGTAGACGCCGAGGTCGGTCACCGACGCGCCCGGCCCCGCGAGGTCGGGGTCGAGTCGCCACTGGTCGGGGTTCGGAATCATCTCCAACAGGCGCTGGGACATGTGGCCGTGGACGACCGCGGGGTCGCCGATGGCTCCCGACCGGACGAGTTCGCGCGCTCGCCGGACCGCGGGTTCGGTCTGCATCCGGTAGCCGACCATCAGGGGAACGTCGGCGTCCTCGCAGGTCTCGACCATCCGGCGGGCGCGCTCGGCGCTGGCCTCCATCGGCTTCTCACAGAGGACCGCCTTCCCGAAGTCGGCGGCCGATTCGGCGAATTCGAGGTGGAGGGCGTTCGGCGTGCAGACGTACACCGCGTCGTAGGCGTCGGTCGCTTCGCCGTCGTGGAACGCCTCGTACGTGAGACCGTGAGCCACGTCGAACTCCTCGGCCGCTTCCTCGGCTTTTTTACGGTCGCCGCTTACGACCACCGTAGTCTCGCAGACCTCCGAGTCGGCGACCGCCGGGATGGCTTCGTCGCGAGTCCACCACCCGAGTCCGACCATCGCGAAGCGAACCGGCTCGAAGTCGGTCTCGGTCTGCCAGTCGCGCCGGTCGAAGTCGTCGAGCGAGGTCGCGAGCGAGTCGGTGGTGTTCATACCGAACCGTCCACTCCCAGTTTGACGTGCTTTTCGGCGATTCGAGGGCGTCGAAGTACGCCCCGGACGTCGAATCGGGAAGTCGCCGCCGATTCCAACGGATACATACTCCTCTGAAACCGAGATTCTGACATGGATTCTCGGACCGGCGCAGACCTCGGACATCCCCCGAAGAAGGCGGCTGGCCGGGGTCGCCGCTTCTACCGTGGGTCGCACTCGGGATGCTCACGGTCGGTGTCCTCCTCGTCGCCGCGAGCGCGTACGCGAGACGATACGTCTCCCCCGAACTCGCGCTGGTCGGGGTCTTCGACGGCGTCCTGCTCGGCGTGGTCGGCGCAATCGGTTTCGTCCACCTCTCGTCGGTCGAAACCTTGGCGGCGAGCCAACCCCCAATCGGTCGGGCGTGGTACGGCCCGCCGACGCTCGGTGTCGGACTCGCCACGCTGGTCGGAAGCCTCGCCGTCGGGCGGTGGCGCTGGCCCGAACGCCCGCGGTACGCCGGACTCGGAATGGTGCTCGGCCTGTGGGTCGCCTACCCGGTCCTCGTTCCGAGTCCGCTGACCAATCCGCTCGGCTCCCTGCTCGCGGTCGCCACGCCCGTCGCCGTGGGGTACGTGGTCTGGACGGACGCGAGCGACCTGCTCAGCGACGTGCTCGCCGACCGCGCCGCCAAGTGGTTCGGGGCCGGAATCGGGTTCGCGGCGTCGCTCCTGTTCGGCTTCTCGATGGGGATGGTCACGTTCTCACCCGACCCCGGCGGCGCGAATCTGACCGAGGACTTCGTGACGACCGCGCGGGTCGCCGACCCGCTCGTCTACTGGCCCGCGGTGGAGTTCCACCTCCACGACGCAATCGGAACCACGCCGGTCAGCGGCGTGCTCTCGGTCGGGACGGTCCTCCTCGTGGGACTCCTCGCCGCGCTGGTCGGCCTGAACGCCGCCCTGTTCGCGGCCCGGTGGCGCGCGACCCCGACCGACGGCCGGGCGGGGACCGCCGCGGGGTCGGCGGCCATCGCCGCACCGACCGCGCTCTGTTTCTGCGGTCCCGCTATCGCCGGACTCGTGGCGGCGTCGATGGTCCCTGAGGTGGCCGCCCCGGTCTACTGGCTGTTCGCCGACCTCGCTTCGCCGGTGGGCGCGCTCTTCTTCGCGACGAGTGTGGCGCTTCTCACAGGGAATCTGGTTCGGGCGAGCATGAAGGGTGTGTGAGCGGTCTCGCTCGAAACCCGGCTTCCCTTCGATTTTCAATCTCGCCAAGCATCCCGGCGCGCGCTGGCGCTCCCTTGTGGAGCGCCATCATTCGTGCGAGGGATGAGTATTGCAGGGAAGGAGCGACCGACGGGAGCGACTGACCGAGAAACGCAGTCGGTTGGGGAGGTGTGTGGCCTGCGGTGGCGGTGCTGTGCGGTTTCATATGTACCGGGAGTAGCTAGCTTCACTCGAAAACACGAGCAAATGAAACCGGAATCAACAAACAGCAAACGGCGAACAAACAACAAAACGGCGAACGAGAACAGAGCTAGCTATTCCCGGTACCTAGAAGACTCCCTCGCTCACTTCGTTCGCTCGCTCCCATTCGGAAGTGAAGATTCACGAAACGATTGGTGGCAAAAATTCACGAAGCGTCACTCAAAACTCTGCATCACGAAACGACCTTCTCTCACACGCCGTCCACGAGTCGCCGGAACTGCGCGGGCGGAATCGCCCCTCTCGCGGCGTGGCCGTCGTAGGCGAACGTCGGGATGCCCGACACTCCGGCCTGCTGTGCCCGCGCAAACCGCTCCCGGAGGTCGGCTTCGAGGTCGGCGTCCTCGGTCGCGGCCCGAATCTCGTCGGGGTCGAGACCGACATCCGCCGCAATCTCCGCGAGTACGTCCGAGTCGCCGATGTCCCGGCCGTCCTGCCAGAGCGCCTCGAAGACGGCGTCGTGGAACGCCGCGAACGACTCCTCGCCGTACTCGCGGCGGACGTAGAGCGCGGCCTGCTGGGCGTCCCACGAGTCCACGTCGCGCGAAAAGTCTCGGACCATCTCGACGCCGTACTCGTCTCTGAGTCGCTCGACGTTCTCGCGGACCTGCGCGAAGTAGGCGTCGTCCTTGCTGTCGTCGGCCCCGTGGTCGATGTCGCCCGACTCGTCGCGCTTGCTCGCCCGGAGGTCGTAGAAGCGCCACTCGACTTCGGGCGGGTTCTCGGCCTCCGCGAGGTACTGCTCCATCGCGGCCTTCCCGAGGTAGCAGAACGGGCAGACGTAATCGGAGTACATCACCAGCGTCTCGTCGGCGTCGGTCATGGGTCGCCTTCGGACCACAGAGGGAAAAGCCGCTCACCGACGGCCGGAATCTCCGGTTTCGTGCGACCCGTCGCGCTCGGGTTCGGGCCGATGCTCGCCGAACGTCGCCTCGACCTCCGCCCAGTCGAGCGGCGGTTCGAAGCCGTCTGTCGCGGTTTCGAACGCCGCGACCTGCTCGCCGAAGCGGTCGGTCCACTCCGGTCGCGCGAGGTCGGCGAGGCGAACGTCGAGGTCGTCCAATCGCGCGCCCAAGACGTCCAGTCGCTCGTCGAGGTCTGCGAGAGAGTCGTCGAGGTCGGCCCTGCGTCCCTCGGCGTCGGTGCCTTCGCGCTCGCTCCACGTCCGGAGGTCGGCGAGTTCGGCCCGAACGTCCGCGAGCAACAGCGCCATTACTCGGTGGCGGAGTCGCACGTCGGCCCACGTCGCGCCGGTTTGGGTGGGTTCGGCTCCCGATTCGGGAGCGTCTCGCTCGACGGCGGCCGCCATCTCGTCTATCGCGGCCGCGAGGTCGCCGAGCGACTGCTCGACGGCGTCGGCGTCCGCTTCGAGTTCGCGGACCCGAGTCTCCGAATCCGTCGCCCATTCCTCGAACGATTCGAGGTCGAGTTTGAGTTCGTCGGCGGCCCGCTGGACTTGCTCGGCGTTCGACGCGAGTCGGCGTATTCCGGTCGCCACACTGAACACGGCGCCGTCTTCCCCGGCGCGTTCGACCAACCGTTCGAGGTCGGTACCGAGTAGCGTCGCCCGGTTTTCGACCGACTCCACCCGCGATTCGAACGCGTCGAGTCGCGCCGCAACGGTGTCGAGGTCCGACACCGATTCGGCTTCGTCCCGGGCGTCCGAGAGCGCGATGCCCGCGAGTTCGGTGCGCGTCTCGGCGGTCGAGACGGCCATCGACGCGTCCCCCAGCGCCTCACTTACGGCGTCGTGGCTCACGACGTCGTCGGTCGCCACGCGGTCGAGGGTCGCCCGCACGACATCGGGGTCGTAGGCGTCGTCCCTGCTGACGATTTCGTCCACGGCGTCTTCGACCGACCGGCCGACGATGGGTTTGCCGTCGTCTTCGTGGCTCATGTAGCCGCGTTTTCCGCGACTGCCCATTATAGCTTCCGTCAGTGGTATATACAGGTCTCCATACTGGAATATAGTCAGCATAGTGTGGTTCGTACGGCTCCGTTCGCATCTGATTCGAACGTACCGGGACGTACCCGATTATTCAGCTATTATAAACCGCTTTAGTAGTCTCTCCCACCCGTTCATCCGATGACGCAAGATTCGGAGCGTCTGAGCGACATAGTATCACGGCGGAAGTTCCTCGCAGCGTCCGGGGCTCTGGGTGCGACGGCGCTGGCGGGATGTTCCGGTGGCTCGGGCGGTCAAGACACGACCGAGGCGAGCGACGATTCTGGAAGCGACGACTCCGGAAGTGACGAGGAGACCGAAGAGCCGACCGAGGAGGAAGAGGAGTCCTCCGACGAGGGCGGCCAAATCGCGCCGCTGACGGCCGACGGTTCCTCGACGGTGTACCCCATCACGAGTCAGGCGGGGTCGCTCTGGAACGGCAACGCGCCCGCCGACGACGAGGAGTACTGGGGTCCCGGACAGTACGACATCGAGACCGACAAGAACATGGCCGACTACTGGGCGGGCCTCTACGGCTTCGAACCCAGCGGCGAACCGGGAACGCCCCCGTTCTACACGAGTATCGGCCTGAACCACACCGGCGTCGGCCTCGAAAAACTCGAGCGCGGGCAGGTCGATATCGGCGACGCGAGCGCGCCGGTCAGCGCCGAGTTCCCCGACCGGAGCGAGGAGGAACTCGAACCGTTCACCGACCACATCGTCGCCATCGACGCCCAGCCTATCGTCGTGAGTCAGGAGATTTACGACGCGGGCGTGACCGAACTCACGCTCTCGGACATCCAGGACATCTACCGCGGCGAGGTCGAGAACTGGTCGGAACTCGGCGGCCCGGACCGCGACATTCAGGCCATCGGCCGCGCGGAAGGCTCCGGCACCGACACCTCGTTCCGGAACAACGTGCTCGGCGACCCCGACGCCGACATGCCGGGCGTCGACAGCCGCCACGGCCAGAACCAACAAGTCAAGACCGTCGTCACCGAGGCAGACAACGCGCTCGCGTACATCGCGCTCGCGTTCGTGGACGACTCCACGCCCGCCATCGACCTCGAAATAGACGGCACCCTCTACGAGTACCCCGACGACTTCGGGACGCTCGACTACCCGCTCTCGCGTGCGCTCCATACGTACACGTGGGACGGGACCTCCGAGAAGGAGGCGTCGTTCATCCGGATGCTTCTCCACGACTACGGTCAGACCATGTTCGTCGAGACGGCAGACTACCTCCCCCTTGCCGACGAGGAACTTGAGGAGCAACTCGGACTGCTGCCCGAGCCAACTAACTGAACCGCGCGACCGAACGCAGCCCAGTATTTGTTTCCAGTGATTCAATAAATGACCGATTCATCGCTGTTCGACCGAGACGCGCGCGTTCGACGGGTCGTCGAGAGCGACCGCGACGTCGCGGCCCTGTTCGCAGTTGGGGGCGTCTGCTTGCTCGCTGCCTTCGTCATGTTCGTACTGGACTCTACGATGGCGGTTGTCCCGCTCGTCGGCTTCGTCGCCGCGACCGGTTACGGCTGGTTCGCTCACCAAGCCGAGACCGCGCGTGCGCTGACGTTCCTCGGTACCGTCTCGACTGTCGTCGTTCTCGGCCTCATCACGGTCTACGTGTTCCTCGAAGCCTGGCCGGTGCTACAACTGATGGGTGTCCGATTGTTCGGCTTCACCGACCCAATCACGGTGTTCGGTGTCACGCTGTTGCCCGGCGTCGAGTCGTACTGGAGCACCAGCGAACACGTCTACTCGCTGATTCCGATGATATGGGGGACGTTCGTGACGACCGTCATCGCGACACTCATCGCGGCACCGCTCGGCATCGCGGCGGCGCTCTTTCTGGCCGAAATCGCGCCGCCGTTGGTTCGCGAGACGGTCAAGCCCGCGGTCGAAATCCTCGCCGGAATCCCGTCCATCGTGTACGGCTACCTCGGGTTCGTGACGCTCAACACGTTCCTGTTCACGAACTTGGAGATGGCCAACCTCGGGAGCCTGTTCCTCGTCGGTCTCGTCATCGGCCTGATGGCGCTCCCGACGGTCGTCTCGGTCGCGGACGACGCGCTCACGTCGGTCCCCGCGAGCATGCGCGACGGCGCAATTGCGATGGGGTGTACCGAGTGGCAGACCATGAAATCCATCACGCTCCCGGCGGCGCTCTCGGGCGTCTCGGCTGCCGTCCTGCTCGGCATCGGTCGAGCGGTCGGCGAGACGATGGCCGCGACGGTCATCCTCGGCCATAGTCAGCGACTCCCCGACCCGCTTCAGGACGTGTTCGACAACACCGAGACGCTCACCAGCCTCATCGCGAGTCAGTACGGTAACGCCGACGGGCTTCACATGAACGCGCTGTTCACCGCGGGCGTCGTGCTGTTCGTGACCGTTCTGATTCTCAGTGTGGGTGCCAGACGCGTCGAGATACGCATGGAGCGAAAGCTCGGTGGTGGCGAATGAGCCACACCGACGAGTCGGCGCTGGCCGCCGAGCGGACCGGCACCGCACAGCGACTCGCCTCGGCAGTCGTCGGCGTGGGTCTCGTAACGTTCGTCCTATCGCTTTTGAGCGTCGCGCGCATCCTCACCGAGGAGACAACCCTCCTCGGGGTCGGCCTGTACGACTTCCTCGCGCTCGGCGCGCTCGCGATGGGCGTCGGCGTCGTCGTCCTCGGGGTCGGCTCCCGAACCGGCGCGTTCGAAACGAATCCCGACGATACCCCCGGTCTCGTCACCGCGGCGCTGTTCGGCGTCGGCGCGTTCGTCGTCGCGGGTCTCGTCGCGTCTCAGACGCTCGGACTCGGGACGCTCGGGTGGTTCGCGCTCGCCGCGGTTTCGTTCGTCGTCGCGCTGTTCGCGGTCGCGCTCACGCCCGAGGATATCGGCTCGACGCTTCCCGCTGGCGGTGTTGCCGTCGGCGCAGCCGCGCTCGTGCTCGGCGACGTTCTCGCCCCCGGATTCGCGTGGGAGCCGGTCGGCTTCTCGGCGACGTTCACCGGCGCGATGGTCGCGCCGCTCGTACTCGCCGTGGCGACGCTCGTGGCCTCGTGGGCCGCGGCGAAAGCCTACGAGGGGTACGGGAGTCGCGGACGCCAGACCGGGGCGTACCTGCTCGTGGGAATCAACGCGGTCGGCATCCTCACCGTCCTCGCCGGGCTGTTGGCGTTCATCGCGTTGAAGGGCGTCGGCCCGGCGACCCAAGGATTCTCGCTCGTCCCGTTCGAGTGGCCGTTCGTCACGAACGGCTACTCCTACCAGCCCGACATCGTGAACGGCGTGTATCCCGCCATCGTCGGCACCGTCTGGCTCGTCGTCGGCGCGGTCATCACCGGCGTTCCGGTCGCGGTGGCGGCCGCACTCTTCCTGACCGAGTACGCCGAACAGGGCCGGTTCGTCGGCGCGGTCGAAATCGCGACCAACGGGCTGTGGAGTACCCCGAGCGTCGTGTACGGCCTGTTCGGGTACGCGTTCCTCGTTCCCCGACTCGGCGGTTCCACGTCGCTCGTCTCGGGGATGCTCGTACTCGGATTCATGCTGATGCCGCTGTGTCTCATCACATCGCGAGAGGCTATCAAGGCGGTCCCCGACGAGTACCGCGACGCGAGCGCCGCGCTCGGGGTGAGCCAATGGGAGACCATCCGAAGCGTGGTTCTCCCCGCCGCACTGCCGGGCGTCCTCACCGGCGTCATTCTCGGCGTCGGTCGCATCGCTGGCGAGACCGCGCCGATTCTCCTCGTAATGGCGGGCGGACTCCGTGACGACGCGCCCGACGTGCTCGGCTCCTTCGAGTTCACCAGCGCCGCACCGTACGTCGCGAACGACGCGCTCCTCCAGAGCGCGCCAGCGTTGCCGTATCAGCTCTACGCCACCATCACGGCGGGCGTCTCGGCCGAAAACGCGGCGGAGTTCGGCTGGGCGACGGCGTTCGTCCTGCTGGTGGTCGTCCTGTCGTTCTACGCGATTGGCATCGCCTCTCGAATCTACTTCCGACGGAGACTGAACGCATGAGCGAAACCAAATCCATCGACCCCGAGATGACCGACGAACCGAGAACGACGACGACCGGCGAGAGCGACGAAGAGCTTCGCGCCGAGTGGACGGCCTACGACTTCGAGGGCGACCCGAAGCTGTCGGTGGACGGCCTCGACGTCCACTACGGAGACGAGCAGGCGCTACACGACATCTCCATCGAGATTCCCGAGCGAAGCGTCACCGCGCTCATCGGGCCGTCCGGATGCGGGAAATCTACGTTCCTCCGGTGTCTGAACCGGATGAACGACCGGATTCGAGCCGCGACGGTCAGCGGGGACGTCACGTTCGAAGGGCGGAACATCTACGAAGACGACATCGACCTCGTCGAACTCAGAAAGCGAGTCGGAATGGTGTTCCAGTCGCCGAACCCGTTCCCGAAGTCCATCCGCGACAACATCGCGTACGGACCGCGCAAGCACGGCGACGTTCGAACGGGCCTGCTCGCGAAACTCACCGGACGCGACGACGCGGCCCGCGAGGAAGAACTCGTGGAGGAGTCGCTCAAGCAGGCCGCGCTCTGGGAGGAGGTCAACGACCGACTCGACGACAACGCGCTCGGACTGTCGGGCGGCCAGCAACAGCGCCTCTGCATCGCACGGTGTCTCGCGGTTGACCCCGAAGTCATCTTGATGGACGAACCCGCCTCGGCGCTCGACCCCATCGCGACCGCGAAAATCGAGGACCTCATCGGCGACCTCGCGCAGGAGTACACCGTGGTCATCGTGACCCACAACATGCAGCAGGCCGCGCGCATCTCCGACCAGACCGCGGTGTTCCTCACGGGGGGCCACCTCGTCGAGTACGGCGACACAGACCAAGTGTTCGAGAACCCCAGGAGCCAGCGCGTCGAGGACTACATCACCGGGAAGTTCGGGTGATTCCCGTGCTGGGCGACACCGGGATGCAGACCCGAAAACTCCAGAAAGTCGGCGGTTCGACCTACACGGTCTCGATTCCGAAGCGATGGGCCGAGACCCACCACCTCGAAGCCGGGTGCGAGGTCCACCTCTACACCCACACCGACGGTTCGCTCGTCGTTCGGAGTTCCCGGACAGACGGCGGCGACCTCGCGACCGCTCGGGTCGAAATCGCGGAGTCGGACCCCGAAGTCGTCAAACGCGTGCTCAAAGCGACGTACGCCGCCGGGTTCGACGAAGTGGCGCTCACCCCGGTCGAGGCGTTCACCGACGACCAGCGCCGGACCGCCAGCGCGCTCGCGCGGACGCTCATCGGGACCGAGGTGGTCGAGGCCGACGACGCCAGCATCGTCGTCAGAAACCTCCTCGACCCCGGCGACGTGTCGGTCAGACAGTCGGTGATTCAACTCCAGTTCGTCACGCTCTCGATGCACCGAACCGCGACCGACGCGGTGGTCGCCGACGCCGCGGGCGGGGCCGAGCAGGTCGCGGGCCGCGACGACGAGGCCGACCGCCTGTTCGAGATGCTAGCGCGCCACTTCAATCGGTCGCTGACCGACTTCGAGGAAATCGACCACCTCGGCGTGGGCCGTTCGGAACTGTTCGACTGCTATCTCGCCGCCCGCCAACTGGAGCGCGTGGCAGACCACGCCGTCAGAATCGCGACGGTCGCCCGGCGTCTCGACCGCGACGCCGACGAGGCAGTGGACGACGAGGTAGCCGAGCGCATCCGGGAGTCGGCCGACAGCGCGAGAGGAGTGGTCGAGGACGCCACCGAGGCGGTCCTCGGCGATTCCGCGGTCGAGGACGCTCACGGCGTCCTCGACCGCCGCGACGAGGCGGTCGATGACCTCGAAGCCATCGAGCGCGCGGTGTTCGAGCGCGGCGCGACCGCGTCCGAGCGACCGCCGACCGACGCCTACCTCCTGACTCGCGTCCTCGACAGTTTGGTCCGAACCGCGGAGTACGGCGGCAACATCGCCGAGGTGGCCGTGGAGTCGGCTATTCGCGATGGGAACTGACGGGCGAAAAACGGCGACCGGTACCGACCCGCGATACTCACTCGCGTCCCCGATTCTCCACGAACGCCACGATTTCCTCGGCTCCGAGGAACCCTGCCGCCATTCTGTCCACGAGGTCGCCGTCCTCGAACAGCAACAGCGTCGGGACGCTCCGCACGTCGTACGCCTCGACGAGTCCGGTGTCGTCGCGCGGATTGCACGTCCCGACCGCGGCCGCTGTCGCGCGAGCGACGTTTCCGAGGACCGGTTCGATTGCTTGACACAGCGTACAGCCCTCCGTGTAGAACTCCACGAGGGCGAGGTCGTGGGCGGCGACGAAGGCGTCGAGTTCGTCGCTGTCTTCGAGGCCGACCGGTCTGTCCGGAGTTTCCGACGGTTCCGATGTAGCGTCCGACACGACCGTCCGTAGCTCACGACGCGATTTAGGCGTTCCGCCCGCGTCCGAACGGACGCGGGCGGAACGCTGTTATCGACCTCGAAGTTCCGGGGGTACATTCTTAACACCCGGCTGAGAAGCCGGTCGTGAACCGATGACCCCCGTCCGAACTGCAGTCGCCCTGCTCGCGCTCGTGGGTTTCGGTCTCGTGGTCGGACTCCCCGGCTCGATTCACCACTTCGGGTCGGCGACCGAGTCGGGGACCTCACCTCCTGCCGACGCGCTCGTCGAACCGCGGGAGAACGCGAGCCTGCTCTGGCCCTACACGAGCAAGAGTCGGTCGGTCGAGGACCGAACGCTCGCGATTAATCTCGTTATCCACGGCGGCCAGGACGAGGTTCGGCGGTCGCTGGCCGACCAGACGGGACTCGAATGGAACCGCACTGACGACAACGAGACCGAGGCCGACGCCAGCACCCACTCGGTGGTCGTGACCGACGACGGATTCGAGTGGAGCAGCGCTCGCGGTTCGACTCGCTACACGTACATCGACGCGGGGCCCCACGGCGGTCCCGGAATGTGGAAGACGCCGGACTATCAGCTTCACTCCGGGAACTATCTGGGCACGCGACAGCATATCCGAGCGTACAACGCGCCCAACCCCGACGACGACTGGACCGCGCTGCAGGCCCACGGCGAGTACTGGGACTGGTTCAGACTCAGGCACACGGTCACGAGCGTACAGGGGTCGGCCCGAATCGTGGAGTCGGAGTTCCTCGACGAACCGTACGTGAGCGAGGTTCGCCGCGAGTACCACGGCAACCGCGGCGGCGGCAACGACGGCTGGATAACCGCGGTCGAACTCGCGCTCGCGGGCATCGTCGTCGGCCTATCGTTCGGGCGGGCGCTTCCCGACTCCGTCGAGCAGGCGCGCTCGGAGGCCGAAGCCGTCTTCGCGAAGAACGGCAAGCGGGTACTCCTCCCCGGTTCGCTCGCGGCGCTGTATCTCGGTGTCAGAACCGCTGGCGTCGCGCTGGAGGGGGTGTTGCCGACCACGTCACCGAAGGTGTTCGCGGGCGTCCTCTATCCCGTTCTGGCGTTCGGAATCCCGCTCGTCGCGGCCCGAGCGTCCCGGCCGCTCGGCCGAACGATGGCGTTCACGCTCGCGGTCGTGGGTCTCGGTGCGGCGTTCGTCCTCGACTTCTCGGCGCTCGGCGTGAACTCGGTGTCGATTCGGCTCGCCGTCCATCGGGTGGCGCTCCTCGTCTCGGTCGGACTCGTCGCGGCGGGGTGTGCCCGACGCGACGGCGCGGGCGAAGCACCGCTGGTCGCGCTCGGCGCGGTGTTCTGGGTGCTGTGCCTGCTGTTGCCGCTCCTCGGAATGCTGTGACCTAAATGCTTGGACGATGCGACTCGCCCGTCAGTACTCGACGACTTCGAGTCCGCTGATGCGGTCGAAGTCGCCGTCGCGCGTCACGATTTTCGCTCCGTTCTGCCGACAGACGCCCGCGATGAGAACGTCGCCGAGATTTATCGGCGTCCCGGTGTCGAGGAGTTCGGCCTCTACGAGCGCGGCTTCTCGCGCGGCCGCGTCGGTCGATGGAAGCGGTTCGACCCAATCGAGTCCGGTCGCGACTCGCTCGACCTGTTCGCGTCCGCCGGTTCGCGCCGCACCCCGGTAGACTTCGAAGAGCGCGAGCGTGGGTGCGAAAAACGGCTTGTCCTCGTGGGCGGTGAGGAACTCGCTGGCGGCGTCCGCGCCGTCGAGGTAGTCCACCAGAAACGACGTGTCGAACGCCAGCATCAGGCGCGCTCCCGGAGGTCGGCGTCGAGTTCGTCGCGCGTTTTCCCGACGGCCTCGCGGAACCCCTCGATGTCGCCCATTGCGCCGAACCCCTTCATCACGTCTCGGTCGCGTCCGGTGAGTCGGAGAATCGTGTCCGTGAAGCTCTCATCGTCCTGTTTGTGTTCCTTCAGCCGGTCGTACGCTTCGTCCGTGATGGTGAGGCTCTTCGTTCCCATACGTGTACGTCTGGACGTACACGTACTTGTTTGTGCCGGTGGTTCCTGTCGTCGGATTTCATGAGCCGATTCGGAGAGCATAACCGCCTCCGGCGAGTGACTTCTCGCATGGACGCGGCGCTGGGGCCACCCGAGAAGATGGCCGAACGCGGCGACGAACTCACGCCGATGCTGAGCCAGTACTACGAACTCTGCAAGCAGTACGACGACTCGCTCGTGCTGTTTCAAGTGGGGGATTTTTACGAGACATTTTGCGAAGCGGCCGAGACCACCGCCAGACTGCTCGAAATCGCGCTCACTCAGCGCGAGGACTCGACCGGCACGTACCCGATGGCGGGCATCCCCATCGACAGCGCCGAGTCGTACATCGAGACGCTCCTCGACGCGGGCTACCGAATCGCGGTCGCCGACCAGGTGCAGGACCCCGACGAGGCGACCGGCGTGGTCGAGCGCGCGGTCACGCGCATCGTCACGCCCGGTACGCTGACCGAGGACGAACTCCTCGACACCGACGACAACAACTTCGTGGCGTGCCTGACCGAGGACCCCGGCCGGTACGGACTCGCGTTCCTCGACGTTTCGACCGGCGACTTCTACGCCACGAGCGCCCGGCGTGAGGAGGCAATCGCGGACGAGGTGAGTCGGTTCGCGCCCGCCGAGGCCATCGTGGAACCCGACGCCTCCGCCGACCCCTTCGATGCGGACTGCATGGTGACTCCCTACGACTCCGAGGCGTTCGACGCCGAGGGGGCGACCGACCGGGTGAACGCCTACTTCGGGTCGCCCGACGAACTGCTCGCCGAGGACGCCGAAATCCGGGCGTGCGGTGCCCTGCTCGCCTACGCCGAGTACACCCGCGGCGGCGCGGAAACGACCTGCGATGACAGCGATGACGACGGAGACGCTGACAGCCGCCTCGACTACCTGAACCGCCTCACGCGCTACGAACCCCGCGAGTACATGCTCCTCGACCGGGTGGCGGTCTCCAGCCTCGAACTGTTCGAGCGCCGAACCGTCCACGGGAACGCCGACGTGACCCTGCTCGGGGTGCTCGACGAGACTTCCTGTGCGCTCGGGAGCCGAAAGCTCAAGGACTGGCTCCGGCGGCCCCTGCTCGACGCCGACCGAATCGACGCCCGCCTCGACGCCATCGACGAGTGGACCGGCCGGGTCCGCGAGCGCGAGCGTGCGCGCGACCATCTCCGGGACGTGTACGACATCGAGCGACTCGTCGCGCGCATCTCGCGAGGTCGAGCCAACGCCCGCGATTTGCGGGCGCTCAAGGCCACGCTCGACGTGGTGCCCGACCTCAGAGAGACGCTGGCCGACTTCGAGGCCGAGAAACTGGCCGAACTCCGCGAAAATCTCGACGAACTCGCCGACGTTCGGGACCTCGTCGGGCGCGCCATCCGAGCGGACCCGGCACGCGAAATCACCGAGGGAAACGTCATCAAGTCGGGCTACGACGACGAACTCGACCGCCTCCGCGCGACCGAGCGCGAGGGGAAGGCGTGGATAGACGACCTCGAAGCCACCGAGCGCGAGCGCACCGGCATCGACTCGCTCAAGGTGGGGCACAACTCGGTCCACGGCTACTACATCGAGGTCACGAACCCCAACCTCGACGCGGTGCCCGACGACTACAACCGCAGACAGACGCTCAAAAACTCCGAACGGTTCTACACCCCCGAACTCAAACAGCGCGAGGACGAGATTCTCCGGGCCGAGAACCGGGCCGACGACCTCGAACACGAACTGTTCCGCGAGGTCCGGCGGGAGGTCGCCGCGGAATCGGAGCGCGTCCAAGCCGTCGCCGACGCGCTCGCGGAGCTCGACGTACTGGCAGGCCTCGCCGAGGTCGCCGCCACGCGCGACTACGCCCGCCCCGAAATCGGCGGTGAGGGGACTCACGTCGAGGGCGGACGCCACCCCGTGGTCGAGCGCACCCAGCGCTCGTTCGTGCCGAACGACACCCACCTCGATTCGGGTGACCGCTTCGCGGTCGTCACCGGCCCGAACATGTCGGGGAAATCGACGTACATGCGGCAGGTCGCGCTGATAACCGTCCTCGCTCAGACCGGAAGCTTCGTTCCGGCCGCGAGCGCCCGCATCGCGCCCGTGGACCGCATCTTCACCCGGGTCGGTGCGAGCGACGACATCGCGGGCGGTCGCTCGACGTTCATGGTCGAGATGACCGAACTCGCGGCCATTCTCCGGAGCGCCACCGATAGCTCGCTGGTCCTTCTCGACGAGGTGGGTCGAGGCACCAGCACCACCGACGGTCTCGCCATCGCCCGCGCGGTCACGGAGTACCTCCACGACGAAATCGGCGCGCTCACCCTCTTTGCGACCCACCACCACGAACTCACCGAGACCGCCGACGAACTCCCGGGCGCGTTCAATCTCCACTTCGCCGCGGACCAGACCGGCGACGAAGTCTCGTTCGACCACGACGTTCGCCCCGGCGCGGCCACCGCCTCCTACGGCGTGCAGGTCGCCCGCTCGGCGGGTGTTCCCGACCCGGTGGTCGAGCGCTCGAAGAGACTGCTGGCCGAGAGCGACGCGACGGACGTGGAATCCAGCGACCAGTCCGACGACTCGGACGCCGAACCCGCCCCGAAAGCCGTCACGGACGGCGCGAGAGACGAACTCGCGGCCCGGCTACGCGAGGTGGATGTGGCGACGATGACGCCGCTGGAGGCGATGAACGCGCTCGCGGAATTGAAGCGCGACGTGGAGTAGTCCACGTCGGACGCCCGGTGACACTCCTCTTTGGTGGGACTGAAAGGGGCCGGGCGCTGGACGAAGGCGGCCGAAGTAAGCACTGCAAGGAGGGAGCGAAGCGACCGACTGAAGCGCGCAGCGAGGCCCTCGAGTCCAGCGCCCGGGGGCTTTCTACCGCGTCTTCCATCGAATACCTTCGATGCTCTTCCGGTCAAATCCGACTACTCGAAGGTAAAGTATTCATTCCGGCGGTCCCAGCGAAACGAACTCCAAGCCCTTCTCGGCCAGCAGTCCCCTCGCGCGCTCGGTCACCGAGGGGGCCACCAGAACCCCGCGAATCTCGGCGTCGGCGTGTAGCTCTCGGCCCAGCGCCTCGACGTACCGCGAGAGCTGACCCACCGCATCGGGGCCGACCCGCCTGCGCTTGAGTTCGACCACGACCGTCGCGCCGTCGGCGTCCCGTCCGTAGATGTCCACCGCTCCGGCGGGCGTCTCGCGCTCGGTGGCGAGCGGTCGGAATCCCCGCTCCACGAGGTCCGGGTCGTCGAGGATGCGCTGGCGGAGGTCCTCCTCGGTGCCCGAGAGCGAGCGGTCCTCGGCGTCGGTCACGTCGAACGTCGTGACCTGCTGAATCCGGTCGAACGCGACCAGCAGTTCCTCCTCGGGTGATTCCCGGTGGCTCCGGATTCGAAACTCCCCCTCGACGACGCTCGACTCGTGGGTACAGCCCGGCGGTTGCCAGTTCACGGGCTGTTGGCCCTCGTCGGTGTGGACCAGCGCCGTGCCGTCGGGCTTGAGAACGACGAGTCGGTCGCCGGGACCGAGGTGGCTCGACGCCCGGCCGTCGTACTCGACGGTACACCGCCCGAATACGGTTATCATGTCGCCCGTAGCGATGGCCGTGGCTACCCGGTCGCGGGCCGTCTCGGGGTTCGGCCGGTTGAGCGTCGGCCGCGCTGTGGATTCGGCGTCTCCGAGTCCGTCGGCGGGGTCGCCGTCTGCAGTTGTCACTGCCGGAGGTAGGCGACGAACCCACTAAAGCGGTGCGCGGCGGGGGGGGGGGGGGGGCCGCCCCCCCCCCCCCGCCGCGCACCCACTTGACTCACTCCGGCAGTATCACCTCCCGGTCGTCACCCCACGACTCGACACGCGCCGAGAGGTAGTCGGTCGCTTCCTCGGGGGTCACGGCCCCGTGGTCTACCATCTCACCGACTGCGGCCTTCGTGCCGCGGAACCACCCTCGGAGGTAGTCGTCGCCCGCGTTCGGTTGCGGTTCGACGCCCCACGGTCTGGCTTCGAGTAGCGCGCCGTGACCGACCGTCTCGCTTCGCTCGACTCGGTCGCTGTCGGTTTCGAGACCGAACCACAGGACGTGGAACGGCGTCGTCTCGTAGTCGTCGCCCACCCGGAAGAACGCCTCGTGGTGGAGGAAATCGAGGCGCTCGGCGACTATTTCGGCGAGAGAGAGGTCGGTCGCGACGGGGTCGGGGGTCACGCCGAACGACGTGTCGGACGCGAACGGCGTCTCGGCCGAGATGCGCCGGGCGAGGCCGAAACTCGCTCCGCCCCAGTGCGAGCGGTGGAGGTCGAAGGTCGGGTCAGAGTTCGGTTCGGTGTCGGTTCCGGCGTCGGCGCTGTCGCTGGAATCCGTGTCGTCGCGGTGGTCCGTGTCGTTTCGACAGCTAATGTCGTCGCGGCGGTACGCGAGGAGTGCGCGGTGTCCCATCCGGGGAGGGTTGGTCCCGGCTTCGGACTTAAATCTACGTGCGGACCTCCGTTGGCGCGTGATTTTCGGGTCGGTCGCGGTCGCGACCGACCCGAAAAGCGTTCGCGCCGAGTCGCGACGTTGCCGATACCGGCATTTTCCCAGTGATAAATGGATAATCGCGATAGGAAATAGGCGGCCGTGACGGTGTGACGAGAGTTCGCCCGGCACTCGCTACCGGCGTTCCGGGACCCAAACGAATATCCGGACTTCCACCGAGGTAGGCCCGTGACTCACGACGACAACCGTCTCGGCTTCGAAACCGCGGCGATTCACGCCGGGGAGGAACCGAATCTCGAACCCGGCGGCACCGGCGACCTCGTCTCGCCGATTCACCTCGCCTCGACGTTCGCGATGGACCGGGCGGGCGACCCGAGCCACGGCTACAAGTACTCTCGCTTAGGAAACCCGACGCGAGACGCGCTCGAACGCCGACTCGGCGCGCTCCACGACGCGACCCACGGCATGGCGTTCGGGTCGGGGATGGCCGCCATCGCCACCGCGTGCCTCGGACTGGTCTCGCCCGGCGACCGCGTCGTGGCGTTCGACTCGCTCTACGGCGGGACGCGGGTGTTCCTCTCGGAGTTCCTCGACCGGTTCGGCGTCGGCGTCGAGTACGTCGATGCGACCGACCCCGCGAACGTCGCCCGAGCGATGACCGACGACACCGCGCTCGTCTGGATGGAGACGCCGACCAACCCCCTGCTCAAACTCTGCGACCTCGCCGCCATCGCCGAGATTGCACACGAATACGACTGTCCGCTCGCGGTGGACAACACCTTCGCGAGTCCCTACTTCCAGCGCCCCCTCGACCTCGGCGCGGACCTCGTCGCGTACAGCACGACGAAGTACCTCAACGGCCACACCGACTCCATCGGCGGCGCACTCGTCACGGACGACGACGACCTCGCCGAGCAGTTCCGATTCGTGCAGGGGTACGCGCTCGGGTCGATGCTGGCTCCGTTCGACTGCTATCTGGTGCTTCGCGGCGTGAAGACGCTCCCGGCCCGAATGGCGCACCACGAGCGCAACGCCCAGGCGGTCGCGGAGTTTCTGGCCGACCACGAGGCGGTCGAACGGGTCCACTACCCCGGACTCGACTCCCACCCCCAGCGCGACCTCGCCGACGAGCAGATGGACGGCTACGGCGGCGTGGTCTCGTTCGAAATCGACGGCGACGGCGCGGAGGCGCGGGCGTTCGTCGAGTCGCTCGACGTGTTCACGCTCGCGGTCAGCCTCGGCGGCGTCGAGAGCCTCGTCGAACACCCTGCGAGCATGTCGGCGTCGTACGTCCCCGAGGACGAGCGCGAAGCCGCGGGCATCACCGACGGTCTCGTCCGAGCGCCCATCGGCATCGAGAGCACTGACGACCTGCTCGCGGACCTCGACCGCGGACTGAGTCGATTGTAGGCGGGGGGACGTTCGCGCGCAAAACCGACCGCAAGAATCGGACATCGCGCCGCCGCGTTACGGACATGCCCAACCCACCCGTACCGATTTCCGGGCGCGCACCGTACGACGGCGCGTGCCCAGTCTCTCGTTCGACCTGCTCCTCGTCGCGGGGAGCGTCCTCGCGCTGTGGTACGGCGCGTCCGCGTTCGTGGAGTCGGCCGCGCGACTCGCTCGCGGTGTCGGCGTCTCCGACCTCGTGGTCGGTCTCACCGTGGTCGCGGCCGGGACCTCCACGCCCGAACTCCTCGTGACCCTCGACGCCGCCGTCGTCGGCCGGACCGACATCGCCGTCGGAAACGTCGTCGGGTCGAACGTGTTCAACCTCGGCCTGCTGGTGGGCGTCGTTGCGCTCGTCGCGCCACTACCGACCACCCGGACGTTCGTTGTTCGAGATGGCACCGCGCTGGTCGGTGCGACCCTTCTGACGACCGCGCTGGTCGCCGACGGACGCCTCGGGAGACTCGAAGGACTCGCGCTCGTCGCGCTCTACGCCGGGTACGTCGCGGTGCTGATTCGGTGGGACGGCGGGAGTTCGAGCGCGGAAGCCGACGGCAGCCCCGAAACGTCCTCGGCGACCGTGGTGGCCGACCGGACGTTCGAGTCGCACGACCTCCTCCGGGCGGTCGCGGGACTCGCGGTCCTCGTGGTCGGTGCGCACCTGCTGGTGGAGTCGGCGGCCGACCTCGCCCGTCTCGTCGGCGTCTCCGAGTGGGTCATCGGCGCGACGGTCGTCGCGGTCGGCACCTCGACGCCGGAGCTGGCGACCTCGCTCGCGGCGTCGGCCCGCGGGCGACACGGTGTCTCGGCCGGGAACTTCGTCGGGTCGAACGTGTTCAATCTGCTCGCGGCGCTCGGCGCGACGGCGGCGATTCGTCCGGTCTCCGTGACACCCGACGCGTGGACCGGTCTGCTGTGGCTCTGCGGACAGATGGTGGTCGTCGTGGTTCTGTTCCGGACCGGGTGGCGACTCTCCCGGCCCGAAGGAGCGTTGCTCGTCGTCGGGACGCTGGCGTGGTGGGTCGCGAGTGTCGCGGGGTGAGAGGTGTCCCGAGATGAGAGGCGTCTCGGGGTATCGCGAGGCGACGCTTCCGACGCTCGGGCGAACCACCACCGTATTTGTCCCGGCCGCCGAAATCGCCGCCAATGACCGACCTCGGAAAGGTGGACCGGGAGTTCTTCGACTCGCACATCTACCCGAATCTCGGGGCCGACCGCGGGGACGTGACCCTCGGACCGCGACACGGCGTGGACTTCGGCGTCATCGACGTGGGCGGGCAGGCGGTCGTCCTCGCCGCCGACCCGCTCTCGCTGACGCCCGCGCTCGGCTTCGAGAAGGCGGCGTGGTTCGCGGTCCACGTCGCGCTCTCGGACGCCGCGGTGTCGGGGATTCCCCCCTCGCACCTCGCGGTCACGTTCACCCTCCCGCCCGAGATGACCGACGCGGAGTTCCGGACCGTCTGGGAGACGTTCGACCGCGAGGCCACCGACCTCGGCGTGAGCATCGTGACCGGCCACACCGCCCGATACGGCGGATGTTCGTACCCGTGGGTCGGCGGCGCGACCGCGCTCGCGGTGGGCGACCCCGACGACCTCGTGCGGCCCGACGGCGCGACTCCGGGCGACCGACTGCTCGTCACGAAGGGACCGGGTCTCGAAGTCGCGGGCTTTCTGGTGACGCTGTTCGAGGACGCGGTGGATCTCCCCGAACAGACGATTTCGGACGCCAAGGAGCGGTTCTGGGACCTGAGTCCGGTCCGGGACGCGCTGACCGCGGCGGCCGCCGGACCCGTCACGGCGATGCACGACGCGACCGAGGGCGGCCTTCGCGGCGCGCTGGTCGAACTCGCGCGGGCCGGAGGGGTCAGACTCGACGTGGACTCGTCGGCGGTGCCGTTCCTGCCGGGCGTTCGCGAAGCGTGCGACTTCTTCGAGGTGGACCCGTGGACCGCGACCAGCGAGGGGACGCTCCTGCTGACTGTCGAGGCGTCGGGCGTCGAGGCGGTCCTGTCGGCGCTGGAAGCCGAGGGCATTCCGGCGGCCGAAATCGGCGAGGTTCGGGAGGGCGAGGGGGCGTATCTGGACGGCGAGCGCGTCGAACCCCCGGAGGTGGACCCCTCGTGGGAGGTCTTCGAGGAGTACGCCGAGAAGGTGGGACTGGAGTGAACCGGGGATCCTCCGTATTTTATTTCGTAGACGTGTTTGGCGGTGAGACGTGTGCTCAGCGGGAAAAGGGGTGTTTGACACGAGAAGCTAGCTACTCCCGGTACCTATGAGGACCGCACAGCACCGCGACCGCACCGCGCCCCGTGCCTCCCCGCCTGCTCGCGCACGAGGCGCTCGCGGCGCGTCCCGTGGTCTGCGTAGCCTCCGAAACGCCAGACTTGTCCGGGCCCCTGCGGTCAGGAAGCACTCGCGCGCCTCCGGCAGAGGCGCGCGAGTGGGGAGGTGTGGGGATTCCTGGCGGATGAAGGGCGAGGGAGGCGCGAGCGACCGACAGGGAGCGAGCAACGACTGAGGGCTTCAATTCCTAGGTACCGGGAGTAGCTAGCTTCACGCCGATGAACCCTATTCGAAATGAATACGGTACCAGCGACTGGCGGAGGCTGATGAACGCTAACAACGAGCGAAGCCACTCCGAAAAAATCCCGGCACGGAACCGAATACGCCAGAAGTACGCTTCTACGCGCCGGCTTCTTCGAGCGCCGATTCGAGTTCCTCGCGCTGGGTGACGCCGACGAATCGCTCTACCACGCCGTCGTCGTTCTCGACCACGATGGTCGGAATCGAGCGGACCTGATACTCGTTGGCGACGTCTTGGTGTTCGTCCACGTCAATTTTCTCGAACTCGACATCGCCCCAGTCAGACTCCATCTCTTCGAGGATGGGGTCCTGAGTCTTGCACGGGCCACACCAGTCGGCGTAAAAGTCCTTCAGGGTGACAGTCATTGGTGGTCTGGCCGAATGTACCTGCGCCGCGCGCATAAGGGTTTCCCACCGACGCTGACTTGCCGCGACCGCAACTCTCCAGCGTTCTGACCACCCGGACGCGTCGAGACGCTCCGAAAGGTTTAGGCGACCCGAGGGCGCATCGTGACTCATGAGCAGCGGAGAAAACAGCGGCGGACTGATGTCCAGCGCGGGACTCGTCCGATACTTCGACGCCGAGGACAGTAACGCGATTCGCATCGACCCTAAGACCGTCGTCGCCTTCGGGGTCCTGTTCGGTCTGTTCGTCCAGATGCTGAACGTCATCGGACTGTAACGGCGCTCTTTCGTCTCGGAGAAAGTATATCAGACGTCTCACTGTAGCGCCGCGCATGTCAGACAGCAACGGCGTTTCGATTTCTGGTGACGCTCACTCTCGCGCCGAACTCCGGGACGCGGTCCGCGATATGTTGCCCGCCGCCGAACTCCGGGACGTTCGTGCAGTCGAGCGCGGGAAGAACGCCGTCTACGTCGTCACCCTCTCAGATGGCGAGGAGTCGCGCGAACTTGTTCTGAAGGTCGGCACCTACCACTTCCCGGAGGGGTGTCGCGCCGAACCGTTCGTCCTCGACCGAATCGCGTCTCGCACCGAAATTCCCGTGCCGGAGGTCGTGGGGTTGGGTGAACTCGCAGACGCCCCGTGCTTCCTCGCCGAGCGCGTCCCCGGCGAGACGTTCGAGTGCGACCCCGAAGCCCTCGCGCCCGAGACGTTCGAGCGAGTCTGCGTCGAGGCGGGCCGAAATCTCGGCGAGCTCCACGCCGCGCTCCCGGCCGACGACTGGGGATTGTTGGGCGTCGAAGCGGGCCACCAGTCGCTCGAATTCGTTCGAACGTTCGACGACTGGCCGACCTACTTCGAAGCGTGGGCGAGCCACAACGTCGAGCGCCTCGAAGGCACCCGATTTTCGGACCTGACTCCCGCGTTGGACTCCCGGGTCGCCGACGCCGCGGCGGAACTTCGGGAATACGGCCCGTTCGACCCGGTCGTGACTCACTACGACTACCGACTCGGCAACCTCCTGCTGAACCGAGACGCGTCCAATCGCCCGGTCACGAACGCGGTCATCGACTGGGCGACCCCGACCGCGGCGACCGCCGAATCCGAGTTGGCCGTGACCGACGCCCTCCTCGTGGACTGGCCAGCGTTCGGACCCGACAGAAAGCGACACCTCCGCGAGCGTCTCTACGAGGGATATCAGGAGACGAACGACCTCGAACGCGACGCGGGATTCGAGGTACGGCGTCGGGTGTACGACTTCGCGGCGCGACTTCGACTGATGGTGAATCTCGACGAGGAGATGGCCGGACGCCCCGAAACCGCCGTCGAGGCCCGCGCCCGCGAGCATCGGGACGCGCTCGCCCGATTCGGCGCGGAGTGACGAGACGCACGCTTTTTGCGCCCCGACTTCGTAACCCCGGTCATGACTCTCAAAGCTGGCGTCATCGCCGTCCAGGGCGACGTGAGCGAACACGCCGACGCCGTCCGCCGGGCCGGAGCGGCCCACGACCGCGAAGTCGAGGTGGCCGAGATTCGGACCGCGGGGACAGTGTCCGACTGCGACCTGCTTCTGATGCCCGGCGGCGAATCGACCGCTATCTCGCGGCTTCTCCAGTCGGAGGGCATCGCCGAGGAAATCGTCGCCCACGCGCAGGCGGGCAAGCCCGTGCTGGCGACGTGCGCGGGCCTCATCGTCGCCGCGACCGACGCGGGCGACGACCGCGTGGAAAATCTCGGTATCGTAGACGTGACCGTCGAGCGCAACGCCTTCGGTCGCCAGAAGGATAGCTTCGAAGCGCCCCTCGACGTGGCGGGCCTCGACTCGCCGTTTCCGGCAGTGTTCATCCGCGC
Source organism: Halorussus amylolyticus (assembly GCF_004143485.2). Taxonomy (GTDB): domain Archaea; phylum Halobacteriota; class Halobacteria; order Halobacteriales; family Haladaptataceae; genus Halorussus; species Halorussus amylolyticus. Next base: position 447,634 of record NZ_ML974131.1, read on the forward strand.
GCCGCTCATCGAAGAGGTGGGTGAGGGGACGGAGGTCCTCGCCGAGTGGGACGGCCGACCGGTCGCGGTCCGGGACGGACCCGTGGTCGCCACCTCGTTCCACCCCGAACTCACGCCCGACTCGCGGCTTCACGGGCTCGCGTTCTTCGAGGACGCGGACGCAGAGGAATCGATTCCCGTCGGCGAGTAGGGCAGACTTTTCTTGCTGGCTCCCGTCGGTCGGGACATGAACGCCGACATCGATGCGGTGCGAGTCGCCATGACCGGCGAGGGTCCGGTCCCGGTGGTCGTGCTCGCGCCCGACGACGACGAGGACATTCTCCCCATCTTCATCGGCTTCGAGGAGGCGGTCAGCATCGCCCGCGGGATGGAAGCCGAGGACATCGGTCGCCCGCTGACTCACGACCTCCTGCTCGACGTGATGGAGGAACTCGGCGGGCGAGTCACCCGCGTCGTGGTGTCGTCGCTCGAAGACAACACCTACATCGCCGACCTCCACATCGACACCCCGCGAGGGACGACCGTAGTGGACGCCCGGCCGAGCGACTCGCTCGCGCTCGCCGCCCGGACGAACGCCCCGGTCGAGGTCGGCGACGAGGTGTTCGAACACGGCCGACGAGACCCCGAGGAGTTCGAGGAACTGCAGGATATCAACGAAGTCGCGGAGTTGGGACCATGAGCGGGAACCCGGAAAGCGACGGCGACACCGACGCCGTGCTCGACGAACTGTTCGCGGTCATCGAAGACCGCAAGGAGACGATGCCCGAGGGGTCGTACACCGCCTCGCTGTTCGACCACGAGAAGGGCGAGAACGCGGTCCTCGAAAAGCTCGGCGAGGAGGCGACCGAACTGATTCTGGCGGCGAAAGACGACGACCGCGAGGAGATGGCCCACGAGAGCGCCGACATCGTCTACCACCTGCTGGTCCTGCTCTCGATGAAGGGGATGGACATCGAAGACCTGCGGGCGGAGCTTCGAGAGCGGCGGTAGGGCGATTTTGGGGGGTCGATTCCGGGAATCTTCGTTAGAATCACGGCGCGCGCTGGCGCGACTCGTGGTTTGAGTCGCGCCCAAAGCGCGCGAGGGATGACGAGAACGAGCGACCGCAGGGAGTGAGTGAACGAATCGGTTGGGGAGGATTGTGGCCCGCGTTTGCGGTGCGGATGCGGTCTCATAGGTACCGGGAATAGCTAGCTGCTCTCTACTTCTGTCGTTGAGGATTTTGACCGCGTCTCTACCTCCGTCGTTGAGGACTTTGACCGCGTGGAAAGTCGCGCATACCCGGAATAGCTAGCCGCTCTCTACTTGCGGTCCAGTTTATTGGGTTTCGTTATCTACTCCCGGTGCAAATGGAGGCCGCATCCGCACTGCAACGAATCGCATCCGCACCGTAACCGGGCGGGAGCTTTCGAAGCCAACACCCGGCAATTCCGAAGATTACTCGCCGTCCGCCTTCTCGAACCGATGCAGAACGACCTCACTATCGTCGTCCCACTCGAAGTTGTCGTGCGCTCGGTTCAGCACCTCGCGGTACTGCTCCAAATCGGCCATTCCCTCGGCTTGCGCGTCCTCGTCGGTCAGGTCGCCCAATCGACGCTCCTGTACTTCGACCACCTCGAACGCCTCCCCGCTAATCTCGAAGCGGTCGCCCGTCTCGGCGTACTGGTCGCCGCGGTGAATCTGTGTCACGTCGCCCGCGAGCGCGCTGTCTCGCATTCGTCCGTTCGGGAGCAGGGTGTCTGCGTCTACCATATCGAAGAAGACGGACGCGACCGACAAAGTGGTTGGGGACTCCTGGCCTCCTCCCTCGGACTTATTCCTCGGCAATCCACCCGCCGAGCGCACCGGCAATCGCGCTTTCGAGGCCGAGAATTAGCGCGAGCAACACCCCGACGAGGAAGATGCTCCCGCCGAGCAGGGGGCCAAGCGGACCGAGACCGACAGTGCCGAGCGCCCCGGCCGCGATTCCGAGCACGACGGCGAGGACGACGCCGCCGATGGAGCCAGCGAGCAGGCCGTGCCACGCGCCGCCGCCGAAGCCGCCGCCCGCGATGTAGCCCGCGACGAAGCCGCCGAGCAGGCCCGCGGTGAGCTGGCCGAGTCCGGGGAAGACGATGCCGAGCGTCCCCACCACTACTTGAATGACGAAGCCGACCGCGACCGCGTACCAGTTGGTCATCTCGTCTCAGTGTACGCTTCGCGCGGAGATAAGGCTGATTGCGGCCTCCAGTCGAACTCGATGCCCACTACTCGAATTTCACGCCCACGTCGTGCATCCCCTCGTTCTCCATCGCGATGTTGATGAGCAGCGGCGTCAGCCCTTCGACCTCCGCGGCGTTCGCGATTCCGCCCGCCGAGAGCGCGCGAAGTCCCTCGATTTGCTCGGCGAGCGTCACCACGATGTCCACGGCGTCGTCGTTGTCGCCGACGACGAGGGTGTCGAGGTCGAGTTCCACGTCGAGATTGGCGAGGCGGTCGGCCGAGAGATTGTGGAACGCGCCGACCACAGGGACGCCGTCGGGCGCGGTGTCGGCGACCAGTTCGGTCACGCTCCCGGCCTTCGGGGGCTTGTAGTGGAAGCCGTCGTCGTCGCGCTTCATCCCGACCGCCGGGGTGACGAGCACGTCGGCGTCAGTGATGCGGTCGGCGACCGACTCGATAGTGTCCCGGACGTGGTAGGCGGGCACCGCGAGCACCACCACGTCGGCGCGGTCGGCCGCCATCTCGTTTCCGAACCCCTTGACCGTGCGCTCGACGCCGACGCTGTCGAGTTCGGTCTCGTACTCTTCGGCCTTGCCTCGCGCGCGCTCGGGGTCGCGAGACCCGACGAGAATCTCGTGGTCGGTGTCGCGCGCCCACCGGAGCGCGAGCGCCTGTCCGATGTCTCCCGTTCCGCCGAGAAGTGCGATTCGCATACCCCACGTTCGACGCGGGGCCGGATTAAACATTCCTTACCGCGACGCCGACGGCGTTCCGAGCGCGGCCCGAAGCCTGTCGTAGCCGTCGCCCGACGCTCGGCGGGCGACTCGTAGTGCGACCAGCACCGTCACGACCCGGCCCGCGAGGTCGAGCGCAGTTTCGGGGGCGACCACGCGCTCGACCGTCCAGAAGCCGACGAGCGAGACGCCGAACAGCGCGAGAAAGAACAGCGTGAGTCGGCCAGCGCCGTCGTGAGACGCCGTCTTCTGGTTCACGTACCAGCGCGCAATCGGAAGTCCGACAAGGAGAGACACCGCGGCGTAGGGCCAGAACGCAGTCGGGTTCGGCGCGACGAGCGCGCCGAACAGGATTGCGAGAAAGCCGCCGAGTCCGAGTGTCCACGCCGCGCGTTCGGCGTCTTGCCAGTTCATAGGTCAGCTATTGAACGCAATCTCGGAAAATTATTGCTATTCCAATATTTCTGGAAGCTCGTTGACCGACGCCACGACCGCATCCGCACCTGCGTCCTCGTACTTCCGGCGGCCTTCCGCACCGGTCAAACCGCCGGTCAGCACGCCGACCCCGACGTACTCCCGGTCGGGGTCGGCCTCGGCGGCGTTTCGCGCGGTCTTCACGTCGTCCAAGGTGTCGCCGACGAACACGACCGAGTCGGCGTCGAATCGGTCGGCGAGGGTGACGAGCGCGTGTGGGTGGGGCTTGCCCTCCTCCCAGTCGTCCATCGTGAACCGCCGGTCGTCGGGTACGCCGAGTCCGGCCCGGCGCTGGGCGATGTCGGCCTCGGCGGCGGGTCTGCCGGTCACGATTCCGAGGGGTCGGTCGGCGAGCGCGTCGAGAGTCGCGGGGTCGAGGATGACCGGTTCGTCGTGGATGAACCCCGGCGCGTCGATGTCGGGGGCCTCGCCCTCGATGTCCGAGTAGAGGTCCGCGCCGAGGTAGAGTTGCTGGAACACCGCCCGGAGGCGCTCGGTGTCCCACGCCTCGCGAACGCGCTCGCGGGCACTGCCCGCGAGCGCGTCGTCCACGACCGATTCGGCGGCCGAGAGACCGCCGCCCGACTCTCGGATTCGGTCGGTGAAGGCGTCCACGTCGAGGTCGAGTCCCTCCCGGCGCGCGAGGACGTGAAGCGCCGCGGCGTAGGTGAGTTCCCAGTCGTTGTTGAAACCGCCCGCGTCCTTGAACGCCTGAATCTCGGCCTTCGCGATGGTGTCGCCGTAAACGCGCTCTATCGACTCCACGATTGCTCGCCGGTAGGAGTCGGCCACGTCCACGACCACGCCGTCGATGTCCAGCACGACCGCGTCTGCTTGCATGCGTGGGGGTAGTGAACCGGCGTTCAAGGGTCTTGCGACGCGTAATCGGAACGTTCAGAACGAATCCGGCCGCCAGTAGGCGTGTGACACGAACCGTTGACGACCTCCGGAACGAGATTCGCCAGGCAGTCGGGAGATACGAGCGCGTCGAATCGACCGCCTTCACCAAGGAAGCCCTCGCCGCAATCTGCGACGCCGTGAGCTACGATATCGAGACGAACCGCCTTCCCGCCAAGTCGGAGATGCGAGCAGGTATCCTCTGGAAAATCGGCGTCGCAGACGACCCGGAGAGCGCGAAGCGACCCTTCCGGAAGGCGGAACTCGAAGCTATCGCGGACGCGCTCGGAATCGAGTAGTCGATTATCCTCATTGAGTGTCAGTCGTCCTCGCGCGCCCCCTTCACCTGCGCGACGTGGCTCAGCGTGACCAGACCCAGACCTCCGACGAGGTTCCCGGCGGTGACGACGGCCGTCGTCCCGACCAGCGCGCCGACCCCGACGTTCGCACCGAGGAACACGCCGAACAGGACGTGAAGTATCGTGACGACCACGTGGTCGAAGGGGCCGAGCGTCAGCAGGACGCCCACGATGTACGCCATCGCGATTCGGCTCCCGACGCTGTTGACCGCCGCCAAGAGAAACGACAGCAGCGAGACGAGTGCGCCTCCGGTGATGGCCTTCACGAACTCGGCGGACGGTTCACGGCGGACGATTTCCTCGGCGGTCGTGACGAGGACGTGGGGCGTCCCCGACGGAAGCGCGCCTTCGACCGACAGGAGGGCCACGAGGAGCGCGCCGCCGACGAGGTTGAACGCGAACGTGAGCGTCCAGAGCCGAACCAGCGGGCCGACCAGCCACGACTCCGATTCGTCGGCCGCTTTCGCGACCGGGTCGAAGAAGTTCTCGTTGAACAGTTCGGCCCGGCCGACGACCAGAAACACGACCCCGGTGCCGAACGCGAGCGCCCCTGCGACTGGGGCGACCTCGTCGAACTCGGGTTCGACCGCGGCCTCCACGATGCCGAGCGCGGCCATCCCGAAGACGATGGTGAATCCCGCGATGAAACTGGTCGAGACGAGTTCGAGCAACGACTGGTCGAGGCGGCGCTCGCCCTCGGCGACCGCTCGGTCGAAGATTTCTGCGGGGTCGGGCGCGACCGACACGCTTCACTCGTCGGTCGGATTTCGGAAAAACGTCGTGGCAGGCCCGCCAGCCGGAGACTACTGCAGTACGCCCATCGAGATGACCGCGACGAACAGCAAGCCGAGCGCGTATATCGCGTCGAGCCAGAAGAAACTCAGCAGATTGGCGACGTAGATAACCGCAACGACCGGCAAGGCGAGCAACACGAGCGGCGCACTTCGCCACTCGCGCTTGGTTCGGTTCCAGATGGTCTCCGCGTCGCCGGTACTCGGGAAAGCGTGCATTCCGACGCTCGCACCGAGCCACAGCAAGCCGTAGGCGGGCGCGCCGAACTGGTCGACGTAGAGTCCGCTTCCGTCGGGTTTCCCCCAGAGAAGCGCGAGCGCTCCGAACAGTCCCAACGCCAGCGCGGTGTTCAGGACGAACGGCGCGACGCTGACGGCGAGCGAGGCGCGAAAGCGCTCGGGTTCGTCGTGGAGGACGTACCCGGCGGGATTGCCGACTCGGAAGTAGCAGACCTCGGCGACTGGAATGTCGTAGCGGTCGCAGACCTTTTTGTGGGCGAACTCGTGGACGACGACGCCGGGGAACGTCACGAGACTTATCAGGAACCCGGGAATGATGAGCATACCGCGAACGTTTCATCTCGAAGTAATAAAGTTAGGTTTCATTATCGTCGGCGATAATTTCCTCGATTCGCGTCCGAACGTCCGATTCGCTCACTGCGGACGCGCTACTCTTGCGCCATTATTCTCGCGCCACGAACACCGTGTCGCCCGGAATCGTCTCGCGCTCGACGGGAACCGCGGGCTGGTCGCCGCCCAGGGTGGTGAACAGCAACGCGGCGTCGGCCCGGCGCGCGAGGTCGCGCGCCGGGCCGTGAAGTTCGGGCGGGAAATTCAGCGCGTAGATGGCGTCGGCGTCCCGATAGACCGCGAGGTCGGGGTCGAAAACGTCGTCCGCGACGAACGCGACGCCCGCCGGGACTTCTCGGGGATGGACGTCGGTCGCGGTCACCGTCTTTCCGGCGTCGGCGAGCGCGGCCGCCACGTCGGTCCGGCGGCCGATTCCGACCTCCACGAGCGTCTCGAACCCCGAGAGGCGGTCGGCGAGGGCGTCGCGGGTGTGTGGGTCCACGGCGGGAAGTTTATGGGCCGCTCGCGCATAGTGGTTCCTATGCTCGTTGATGTCGTCCCAGTCGGGGACGTTTCCGCGCAGGTCAAGCGGCAGGCCTCGGCCGCGCTCCGCTCTGTCTACGACTGCGAGGTCACGATTCACGAATCCCAGTCGGTCCCCACCGGGGCCCACGACGAGAAACGCGACCAGTACCGGGCCGAGGAGTTCATCGAACTCGCGGGCCGAATCGGGTCGGGCGCGAAGAACATCGCCATCACGCCTAAGGACCTGTTCTACCGCAGACGAAACTACGTCTTCGGTCTCGCCTACCTCGACGGCAAGGGGAGCGTCATCTCGACCTACCGACTCCAGACCTCCAGCGACGGCGGCTTCTCGAATCGGAGCGCGAGCGACATCTTCTCCGACCGGGTTCGCAAGGAGGTCGTCCACGAAATCGGCCACACGATGGGTCTCGAACACTGCGACAACAAGCGGTGCGTGATGAACTTCTCGCCCACCGTCCGAGAGGTGGACGTGAAAGAGGAGAATCTCTGCGGGTCGTGTCAGCGAATCGTTCTATGAGCGGAGTCGGCGAAGCCAGCCCACGCCGCGCCACCTGAGTCCTTCGATTCCTGCTCCGAGGAGCGCCAGCACGCTCACGAACAGCGGAATCGCCTGCTCGCCGAACCCGGTCGGCAGGACGTACTTGGTTATCGAGACGCCGTAGTTCAGATACTGCTCGACTATCCACCGATTCTCCTCGGCGTCTGCGAGTCCCGCATCGTCGGCGGTGGGTCGGTCGCTGCTCCCCTCGCCGGGAAGTCGGTCGGCCTCGTAGGGCAGGCCGCCCGTTTTCACGGCCCACACGATTTCGCCCTCCTCGTTCACCTGCACCACGCGGTCGTTGTACGAGTCGGTGACGAGCGTGTGCCCGTTCGGCTGTCGGTCGGCGTCCCGGGGCCACTGGAGCGTGCCGCTCCCGCCGAACGTCCAGACGACTTCGCCGTCGGCGTTCATCTCGACGATACGGTCGTGTTCGCTGTCGGCCACGAGCAGGTGGTCGTCGGCCAGCCTGTCGGGGTTGTGCTGCTCGTGGAGAATCTCACCCTCCTCGTGGTAGTCGTCCGGTCCGACCACGGGTTCGACGCTCACCGAGCCGTCGTCTTCGACGTGGAGTTCGGCCACGGTGTCGAAGTTTCGGAGGCTAATCTGGAACACGCCGGGTTCGAGTCGGTCCACGTCGTTGACGTGGGTCCAGTCGCCCTCGGGACCTATCTCGTCGGGGCGCTCGTAGTCGTCGGTGGCGTACCACTCCCAGACGATGTCCTTCGATTCGTTCACCGCGAACACGCGGTCGTTGCCCATGTCCACCATCACCCAGTGGTCTTCGCCGTCCACGGTGTAGTGGTCGGCGTCGTGGAGTTCGTGTTCGTGAAGCTCCACGTCGTACCACGCGTACTCCCACACCGTGTCGTTGGTCGATTGCTCGACGATTCGGAGGCTGTTGCGGACGCAGTTAGTGTACCCGTCGTTCTGATACTCCTCGGGACAGTCGGCGTCGGGAATCTCCTCCGCGGTCGAAATCTGGATGCGGTCGGGACCCAGCGCCTCCACGTCGAACACGTCGTCGGTCTCGTCGTACTCCCAGACGACCTCGCCCTCGGGCGACACCTCGATGGCTCGTCCCTCGTCCTGATACCCCTGCAACGCGACGAGAGTGTTGTTTTCGGGCGAGTGGTCGTTCACCGTCAGTTGGGGATACGCCGGGGCCGAGAGGACGCCGACGGTCGCGACTGCGAGACAGACCACCGCGAGGCACGCGAACAGCTTTGCGCGCCTCTCGTGGCCGGTGCCGAACCAGACTAAGAGGACACGTATCACTAAGTGGGGCTATGCATGCACGAACGAAAACCGTTCGGTTCTTCGTTGACTCCGACAGCCTCCTGCCCGGCGCGCAGGAACAGTCAAAAGCCGAGAGAAGAACCGTTCCCACCGAAAACCGAGTTTTCAGGGCGCGTAGTAGTACTCGCCCTGCTTCTTCTGCTGTTTGTCCAACTGACTGCCCGGCTTGTTGATGCGCGGGCGGCCGACGTTCTCGTCGCGCCGGAAGGTGATATCGAGGTTGGCGAGGAAGTCGTTCATCCCCTCGCGCATCTCCTTGGGTTTGCTCGCGCGGCCGCGAACGGCGGGTTCGCCGTCGAACACCATCAGGCGGTCGGCGAGCAGGTCCATCAAGTAGATGTCGTGGTCGATGACCAGCACGGTGGCGTCCTGCTGTTCGGCGAACCGCCGGATGGCGCGGGTCGCGCGCACCCGCTGTTCGACGTCGAGGTACGCCGAGGGTTCGTCGAGCAGGTAGAGGTCCGCGGACTTCGAGAGGCAGGCCGCGATGGCGACTCGCTGGCGCTCGCCGCCCGAGAGGTCGGTGAGGTTCTGCTCCATGATGCGCTCTAACTGGAGCGGTTGGGCGATTTCGGTGTTCCAGTACGACGACCCCACGCGGTCGGTGATCGAATGCATGAACGCGTCCACGCGCATCGGCTGGTCGATTTCGATGTACTGGGGCTTGTACGCGATGTCGAGGCTGAAATCGAGTTCGCCTTCATCGGGTTCGAGTTGGCCCGCCAGCAGTTTCGCGAGCGTCGATTTCCCGATGCCGTTCGGGCCGACGACGCCCAGCACTTCGTTCTCGCGAATCGCGCCGCCCTCCACGTCGAGACCGAACTCCCCCTCGCCGTAGGACTTCGAGAGGTCGGGGTACTCGACGAGGGTGTCGGCGCGCGTGACCTGCCGCGGTGCGTGCTCCTCGAACTCGATGGCGTTCGGCCGGATGCGCATGTTCTCGTTGTCGAGGTAGCCTTCGAGATACTCGTTGATGCCGTTCCGAACCGATTTCGGCGAGGTGATGACACCGTACGCGCCGGGTTCACCGTACGCGACGTGGAGATTGTCGGCCACCAAATCGAGGATGGCGAGGTCGTGTTCGACCACGAGTATCGACTTGCCGTGTTCCTCGGCCATCTCCTGAATCAGGCGCGCGGCGGCCACTCGCTGGCTGATGTCGAGGTACGGCGTGATTTCGTCGATGAAGTAGAAGTCGGCGTCGCGGGCGAGCGCGGCCACGAGCGCGACCCGCTGGAGTTCGCCGCCCGAGAGGCTGTCGATGGACTGGTCCATCACGTGCTCGATTTCGAGGCGGGAGAGCAGGTCGTCGAGGACGCCGCGCTCGTCGGTGTTTTCGAGCAGGGCGGAGGTCGGGCCGTCGAATCGGTCGGGAATCTTATCGACGTACTGGGGCTTGCGAGCCACGCTCACGCCGCCGTCCTTGACCGAATCGAGGTAGTCCTGTAGCTCGGTGCCCCGGTAGGCGTCGAGGACCGCCTCCCACCCCGGCGGGTCGGCGTACTCGCCGAGGTTGGGCGCGAGTTCGCCCGCGAGAATCTTCACGGCCGTCGTCTTCCCGATGCCGTTCGGGCCGAGGATGCCCGTGACCTGTCCCTCCAGCGGGACCGGCAGGCCGTACAGCGAGAAGGCGTTCTCGCCGTAGCGGTGGACCGGTTCGTCCTGCAACTCCTGGGGGAGATTGATGATTTCGATGGCGTCGAACGGGCACTTCTCGACGCAGATACCGCAGGTCTCGCCGAGACAGATTTCCTCGCTGATGTGAATCTGGTCGGGACCCCCTTCGTCGGCGTCTTCGCCCCGGAGCGTGATGCACTCCTTGCCGGTGCGGTTCGGCGGGCAGTAGTTCTTGCACTCGTAACTGCACCGGTCTGGCTGACACCGTTCGAGGTCCACGACCGCGATGCTGTCGTCCGCCATGATTAGAAGGTGACGTTGCTGGTCAGCAGAATCGTCCACGTCACGAACCAGAGCGAGAACGTCATGAACATCACGTAGAGGTGGTCCTTGGTCGAGAAGTCCGCCAAGTCGATGCCCAGCACCTGCAGGACGGGGAACTGAGCGAAGACGAACGCGCCCACGACCGCCAGCCCGAGCTGGCTCTGGGGTTCGGTCCCGAGGAACCACGCGGACGCGACGGCCGCGGCGACCCCCGCGAGCGTGGAGACGGCCGTCACCGTCACCCCTCGCATGTGGGACGCTCGCTGTTCGGAAGCTGTAGCCATACACGTGAGTGAGGGGTCCGTGTTGAAAAACCCAACCTTTCGGCCCGACTTGGCGGCGGGGAGAGTCGAAGCGCGACCGCGCTACTCGAAGACGGTGGGTCACCACCATCTCCTCGGAATAACTCTTGGTAATTATGTCGCCTTCGTTGGAGGAGTACGTTTAATAAGCGTCTACGTGTCGAAATGGATATGTCGTCCCAAGAAGTCCGACTTCGAAGCACGATTGCAGGGTTCACCGCGGAAGGAAAACTCCACACGCTGAGCGTGTGGTTCATTCTCGCGCTCAGACTCATGATGGGCCTCGCCTTCTTCCAGAGCGGCATCGACAAGGTGCTCTCGGGGAGCTTCGACGCCGCGGGCTACCTCCAGAACGCGCCACCGGCCAACGGGAGTCCCGCCGCGGACCTGTTCGTCGCGATGGGCGAGACCGCGTGGTTCGTGGAGTTCGTCAACGTCGCGGTGCCGTGGGGCGAAATCCTCATCGGACTCGGCCTGCTCGTCGGTGCATTCACCCGACTCGCGGCGTTCTGGGGCGCGTTCCTGATGCTCCTGTTCTACCTCGGAAACTGGGACATCTCCCACGGCTACATCAACGGCGACTTCGCGTACATGCTGGTGTTCCTCTCGGTCGCGGCGTTCGGCGCTGGCCGAATCCTCGGTCTCGACGCGTACATCGAGCAGTACGAAATCGACGGGCAACCGCTGGCCGAGCGACATCCGTGGACCAGATACATCCTCGGGTGACGTGTCCGGTCGAAATCGACCGGTTCACGACGCCACGACCGAATGAGTACCGGTAACATCAGTCAGATTACGCGTGGCAGTCGTTCTCAATACTTTTATGACGGTTGCGAGTTTCGAATCGTAATGATGGTATCTCAGGCCGAGCGCGAAAACATCGACGAACTCCCGCCGAGTGCGAAGCTGGTTTTCAAAGTGTTGGAATACAACGGTGCGTTGACCCAGAAACAAATCGTCGAGGAGTCGATGCTGTCGGCCCGAACGGTCCGATACGCTCTCGAACGACTGGAAGAGCTCGAAGTGGTCCAGGAGGACGTGTACTTCGCCGACGCGCGACAGAATCTCTACGAAATCGACGTTGCGACCGAGACGACGCCGGAGGCCGCCGACGCCCAGCAGTGCGCCGAGTAGGCTTTCGAACCGCGCCCACTCGTCCGAGCTGATTCTGTCGGATGTACTGCTTCGAATAGCGGTGATTTCCACGTACGTACACCCGACAGGCTCCGTTGAAACCCTCAGAGAGATACGGCTTCACCCGGTAGTTCGACTGAATATAGGCCATCCAAAGTCACGGTTACTCCGGTTTGTTGAGCAGGCTTCACTTGGCACATCGACCCGCCGGTCGCTACTCTTCAATCGATCTGAATTCTGACAAAAATATCATCTGTTACTATTTTTCTGCACTCGCTCTTTTACAATGGGTGCCCTGTCATTGAGTTCCTGAAATATGTCTTCCTCACCGATATATGGTTCAGATTTATCGATGAAATACTCCATCTTTTTGACCTGATTCTTTTGTAGTTCTTGGGAGTCTCCCAAGCCGTAGTAATCACTGTTATCTAAAATATCCACAGCTTTAACAGCTACCGCGCTTCTTCCCAATTCAAAACATCTCTTATATATGTCGTAGTGCCGTTCCAGATAGTCGTCGATATTCTCGTCGAAACTAGTGGCTTCCACGATATTTGCAACGTCTTCTCCGAACTTCGAACGAATCTCGTCGGAAGTCACATCTGTATCCTCTAGCAGGTCGTGGAGAAGGCCAGAGATGACGATGCGCTTCTCATACTCTCTGTCGTAAAGATTCATTCCCACTCTTGTACTGTGAAGAATCACCGGTTTCGGGTTATCTCCCGAGGATTCGAACGAATGCACCAGATATTGAATAGCTCGTTCTATCGCTTCATCTTCTTCTATATCTCTCATCTCTATGACTAGTAAGCGGATACGCTATCAAATTCCTTTTGACACGAACTGCCTGAGATGCCTTTGCTGACCGACCCGACGACCTCGGACTCTCTTTGTCCTCGTGAGAGTCGCATACCTGCCTAACGCTATTTCAGCGAGGAAAGTATTGAACAAGTGGGGATTCAACAGAGCCAGCCGACAGTACGACTACGGGTACTCGTTTTCGAAGCCCGACTCCATTCCGGCGTGGATGAACTCCGCGAGGATGTGACCGATTCGCGTGTCGGCGGTCCAGAGCGCGGTCTCGCCGAAGGGGTCGGGGTCGTCGCCCTCAGTCAGCACCGAGAGCAGGACGGTGGCGTCGTCCACGAGAAGCGTCCGCCCGGTGAAGCCGCCGGTCTGCTCGCGCGAGGTGACGACCACCCGAATGGGGTCGTCGGCGAAGCGGTCTTCGACCGCCGGGTCGCGCGTGACGACCACGACCGGTATCCCGGCCGCCGCGCGCTCGGCGAGCGCGCGCTCGACCCCCTCGGAGAACAGGTCCGCCGTTCCGGCCACTAACACCACCTGCTCGTCGGCCCGGCGAATCAGTTCGGCGACTCGTTCGTGGACCGTGTGGCGGCCGTGGAGGGTCGAAACCTCGCCGTCGTCGGTGTGGTCTGCGTGCTCGTTCCGGACCGCGTCGAGGCTCTCGAAGGCGCGCTCCTGCTCGCGCTCGATTCGCGCTCGAAGCTGTTCGCGCGCCGCGTCGAGGCTCACCGGGCGGTACTGCTTGGGCGAGGACTCGACCACTTCCACGAGTCCCCGGTCGGCCAAGTCGTCGGCCGCGCCGTACACCTGCGACCGCGGCACGTCCGAGAGTTGGCTCACTTCCTGGGCGGTCCCGGTCCCGAGCCGCTGGAGCGCCACGAACACCTTGGCCTCGTAGTTCGAGAGACCGAGTCGCTTCAGCGCCTCGACTGCCTCGTGTGCGCTCATCTACCCCGTCAGAGACGCCCCCGGAAGTAAGGGGTTTCGAGTGGCGGCGCTCCGCACAGGGTTATTGTAGGAATCTACAATAATTTATACCCCTGGCGACAACGGATGGGTAGCCAATGGACCTCGCCGAGCGATACGCCGACGCAATCACGACGTACAGCAAGGCCGTACTGGTGGTGTTACTGCTCGCCACCGCGGTCGTGGGGTACGGCGCGGGGAGCATCGACGCGGGACTCACCATCGCGAGCTTCGGGAGCGACTCCACCGAGGCCGAGAAACTCGATTACGTCCGCGAGAACTTCACGTCCGGCGAGGACAACGCCACCGTGATGCAGGTGGTGGTCCGGGGCGACAACGTCCTCACGAAGGAGTCGCTGGTCGAGACGTTACGCCTCCAACAGCAGTTACGCGACAACGAGACGGTCGCCGCCACGCTCCGCGACGACCAACCGACCGCGGGCCTCTCGAATCTAATCGCGACGACTGCGATACGACAGGAGCAGGCCGAAAGCGGTGAGAACGCGACTGTCGCAGGCCCGCCGCCGACGCTCGACCGCCAAATCGCCCACCTGGAGTCGATGTCCCAGTCCGAAATCGACGACGTGACGCTCGCGGTCCTCGACGCCGACAGTCAGGCGGCGGGACCAATCGACCCCTTCAGACTGCTGGCGACCGACTACGAATCCGGTAGCACGACCGCGTCGGCGCGGGTGCTGTTCGTCTTCCAGCAAGCCGACGGCGGGGACTCGCTCTCGGACGACGTGGTCGCCGGGCAGTTGGCGACCCAGACCATCGCCGACCGGACCGTCGAATCGACCGACTCGTTCGTGTTCGGCGCGGGCATCGTGGACGAAGAGTCCGGACAGGCGACCGGCGAGAGCTTCGCGCTCATCACCCCCGTCGCGTTCGCGCTCGTCCTGCTCGTGCTGTTCGTCGCGTACCGAGACCCACTCGACATCGCGCTCGGTCTCCTCGGCACGCTTCTGGTCCTCGTCTGGATGGGCGGGTTCATGGGGTGGGCCGGAATCGGCGTGACCCAGATTCTCATCGCGGTGCCGTTCCTGCTCATCGGTCTCTCCATCGACTACGCGCTCCACGTCGTGATGCGCTACCGCGAGGCGAAAGCCGAGGACTCAGACCGGTCGCCCGCTCGCGCGATGCGCGTCGGCCTCGCGGGCGTCGTGGTCGCGCTCGCGGCGACCACGTTCACCACCGCGGTCGGCTTCCTCTCGAACCTCGTCAGCCCCATCGAGTCCATCTCGCAGTTCGGGATGGTGAGCGCGTTCGGCATCGTCTCGGCGTTCGTCGTCTTCGCGGGACTCCTCCCCGCGCTCAAACTCGAACTCGAAGGACTGCTCGAACGCGCGGGCCTCGACCGCGGAAAACGCGCGTTCGGGACCGGCGGAACTTTCGCCGGGCGCGCGCTCGGCGTCGGCACGACAGTCGCGCGAAAGCTCCCGCTCGCGGTCGTCGTCGTCGCGCTCGTCGTGAGTTTGGGGGGCGGCTACGCCGCCACGAACATCGACACGTCGCTGAATCAGGTCGATTTCCTCCCGCGAGACTCCCCCGACTGGATGGACTCGGTCCCCGAACCCATTCGGCCCGGCGACTACGACCTCCGGGAGAACGTCATCTTCCTCAACGACAAGTTCGTCCAGACCCGCGACGAATCGCAGGCCGAGATACTCGTGGAGGGACCGGTCACGTCGCCCGATACCCTCGACAGAGTCGCGGACGGCCGCGAGCGCATCGGCGAAAGCTCGACCGCCATCACGCTCGCGAACGGCCAACCGAGCGTCGATGACCCGGTCTCGGTCCTCCGAAGCGTCGCGGCCGAGAACGAGACGGTCGCCGCGGTCGTCGCCGAGCGCGACACCGACGGCGACGGTCTCCCCGACGAGAATCTGGCCGAAGTGTACGACGCGATGTACGCGGCGGCCCCCGACGAGACCGCGAACGTCGTCCACCGGACCGGCGACGGGGAGTACCGCGCGCTCAGGCTCACGGTCTCGATTCGCGGCGGGTCGGACACCGGCGTCGTGACCGACGAGATGCGCGCTTCGGCGTCGGTCATCGGCGACGGGAGCGACCTCACCGTGACCGCGACCGGCCAGCCAATCGTGGACGAAATCGTTCAGGACGGCCTGCTCACGACGCTCGTGGAGACGTTCCTCATCACGCTCGGGGTCATCGTGGCGTTCCTCACCACCATCTTCTACCGACGGTACGGCACGCTCGCGCTCGGCGCGATTACGATGGTCCCGGTGGTGTTCGCGCTGAGTTGGATTCTCGGCGTGATGTACCTGCTCGACATCTCGTTCAACTCCGAGACCGCCATTATCGCGAGCATCGCAATCGGAATCGGGGTCGATTACGCGGTCCACATCAGCGAGCGATTCGTCGAGGAACTCGAACACGCGCCGACCCCCATCGCGGCGCTCGAAACGACCGTCGCGGGGACCGGCGGCGCGCTGTTGGCGAGCGCGGCCACGACCGCGTTCGGCTTCGGCGTCCTGCAACTCTCGCTCGTGCCGTCGCTCCAGCGATTCGGTCTCGTGACCGGCACGAGCATCGTCTTCGCGTTCGTGTCGAGCGTGGTCGTGTTGCCGAGCCTGCTCGTCCTCTGGTGTCGGTACGCCGGAGTCGAAGGCGCGCTCTCCGAGCGCGCCGACGCGTCGGCGAGCGACTGACTCGCATCGGGTCGAGGCGCAGACCTGTTCTCACGCCATCGAGGACCGCCCGGTTAGCTCGTCGGCGTCGAGTTTGTAGAGTTTCAGGTCGGTCGCCCCGCCGCCCTCGACCCACGGCGCGAGCGGAAACCACGCGTTGTCCGCGAGCGCATTCAACACGTTCTCGATTTCGTCGTCGGGAACCCGGCGGAGTTCGCCGCGCGCCACGACGCTGGTCCAGTCGGGGGGTGCGACTTCGGGCACGAGAAACGCCGCGGTCGTGGTCGCGTCGAGGTACGCCATCTTCTCGCTGTTCTCGGTTGCCTGTAGCTGGAAGTAGAGCGTGGAGTCGCCGTCGTAGCCGAAGGACATCGGAATCGAGTACGCCGAATCGTCCTTGGCGAGGGTGAGACAGCCCCACCCGCGGCGTTCGAGGAAGTCGTCTACGGCGGCCTCGTCCATCTCGACTTCGGGCGTCGTCTCGGCGTTGGGTGTCGTCTCGGCGGGTGTGTGGAAAGACATCGTTCTCGTTTCGAGGGTTCGCGGACGGGGAGTATATATTTCGAACCCGATTCTAACGAACTGAGAACGGGGGCGGTGCGCTCGGTGACGCCGCGAAATCCGCCTCAAACTTTACGGTTCTTGGCTCACAACATACACACATGAGCGCCGACAAGAAGCGGGTCCAGTTCCGGGCACCGTCTCGGCTTGTGGACCGCGCCGACTCGCTCGCGAACGTGTTCGGGTCCGACCGGACCGACATCCTCCTTGACGCGCTCCGCAAGTACCTGCGAGAGGTCGCCCACGACGACGAAATCAGACAGGAAATCGCGGGGGCCTACTACGACGACGAAATCAGCTTCGAACAGTTGAAATCGCTCGTCGGCAAGGAGGAAGCCGCGAACTTTCGCGTGCTGAAACGACAGTTGGACGAGGGGCTGACCGACGAACTCGCAGAGCTATAGATGACGCTCGTCGCAGACACCTCCGCGCTGGTCAGTCTCGGATGTGCGACCGACCGACCGCTTCTCGACCTCCTCGTCTCCGAGTACGAAGTCTCTCTGCCGGAAATCGTCGTCGAAGAACTCCGCGAAATCGCGGCGTACGACGACGACCAAGCGCGCGGAGCGCGCGCCGTGTTGGACCGAATCGACGATATCGCGACCTGCCCGGTTCCTCTCGAATCCGATTTCCCGCTGGACGACGGCGAAAACGGCGCGGTCGTTCTCGCGAACGACCGCGCCGCGTCGATGTTGCTGTGCGACGAATTCAACAAAGTCGGTCTCGTTCACGCCTCGCTCGACGACGTGAAACTCGTCACCACGCCGAAGCTCCTGCTCGTTCTCGAAGCGAACGGCGTTCTCTCGGCGTCCGAGGTGATACGACTGTTGGACGAAATCAGCGAGGTTCGGAGTTGGGACGGAAACAGCTACGTCGAGCGCGTCAGAAACCGACTCTAAACTCGTCTCTCGCCGGACGACCCTACGCCCGAACGACCGTGATTTGTCGCTCCATGTCGATGGCGCGTTCGAGTTCCTCGGCGATTGCGCTGCCCCGGGACACCTGAATGTCGCCGCCCCGGCCCACCGTCGCGGTGAACAGGTACTCGCCGTCGGCCTGCACTTCGACCGTCTCCCCGGCGTGGCCCTCGGTCGGGATGACGACGTGCCGGGAGGTGATTTCGGGCGTGACGAGTTCGCCCTGCGCGCTCGCGGCCGCGCCGCCGTTGGCGCTCGTCCCCGAACTCGCGCTCGGGGGCGCGGACGACGGGTTCTCGTCGTGGGTCCGCACGTCGATGTCGATGCCGAGGCGCTTTTCGATTTCGCTGATTCGGCCGCCGCCCTTTCCGATGACGTAGGAGATGTCGTCGTCGGTGACGTACACCGTGGCGCGGTTCTGGCCCTGGACGTCCACGTCCACGTGCCCGCGGGCGACCGACTGGATTTCGCGCTCGATTTCCTGGCGCGCGAGCTTCGAGACGCCGCTCTCCTCGCGTTCGTCCCCGTTCTCTCCGAGCGGGACGGTGACGACCTGCCGATTGAAGGTGTAGATTTCGTACTCCGGACGCTTCGTCTCGAAGTCCTCGATGACGATGACCGGGCGGGCGAGGTCCTCCTCCATCAGGCCCTCGGGAACCTTGACGCGGGTGGACACGTCGTACACCTTCTCGACCTGTCCGGCCTCGATGTAGACGACGGTGTCCACGACCTGCGGAATCATGCCGAGTTCGACCCGGCCGACGAGGCGCTGGAGCGCGTCGATGGCACGAGTGGCGTGGACCACGCCGACCATCCCGACGCCAGCGAGGCGCATGTCCGAGAACACCTCGAAGTCGTCGGTTTTTCGAACTTCGTCGTAGATGGTGTAGTCGGGCCGGACCATCAGTAGCGAGTCGGCGGTCTTCTCCATCTCGCCCGCAAGTTCGGTGTACTGCGTAATCTCGGGACCGACCTGCAGGTCACGGGGTTTCTCCATCGTCTTGACCGCGAAGTCGTGGCCCGCGAGGAACTCCCCGACCGCTTGGGCGAAGGTGGACTTGCCCGCGCCGGGCGCACCCGCGACGAGGACGCCGCGCTGGTGGTCGAGCAGGCGCTGTTTGAGTTCGTCGGCGAACTCGTAGTCCTCGATGTCGGTCTTGACGATGGGCCGAACCGCGGTAATCTCCCACGCGTCCGAGAACGGCGGTTCGGAGATGGCGATGCGGTAGTCGCGGAACTGGACGATGGTCATGCCACGCTCGTCCAACTCGATGAAGCCGTCGTGGCTCTGCTTCGCGCTCTCGATTATCTCGGTGGCGTACTCCTTGACCGTGTCGTGAGTGAGTACGTCGTCGTCGATTTTCTGGTACTCCATCTCGCCGATGTCGCCACGCTTTGCCATCGGTTCGACGCCGACCTTGAGATGGACGCTCATCGTCTTCTCGTCGAAGTAGTCCTCGATGGAGAGTCGCCCAACGTCGCGGGTCTTGGGCGCGATGTACTCCACGTCGAGACCCTTCGCCTGTGCGACCTCGCTTTGGACGCCGTCGCTCGTGACGAACGTGGCGTCGTGTTCGGCCGCCAGTTCGCGGATGAGCGCGTCGATTTCGCCCTCGGTCGCCCGCCCCGCCTCCTCGGCGTCGGGGCGCTCGCCGACGTAGTCCAGGTCAATTTCGCCCTCGTCGGCGAGGTCGGCGAGGCGCTGGAGTTCTTCCAGTCCGTCCCACCCGCTGTCTTGACCGAGGTTCGCCTGCGCTTCGAGTTCGGCCACGGCGGCCTCCGGGATGAGTATCGTCGCGTCGGCAAATTCGCCGTCTGCGACTCGCTCGGAGATACGACCGTCGATGATGACGCTCGTGTCCGGTAGCACGTTCATGGTGATTCGTTGGTTCGGAGCGTTGATAAGGGTGTTCAAGCGACCAGACGACTCGCGTGCGGCGTCGAGAATCGGGTCGTGCGAGGTCGGGAATCGGGTCGTGCGAGGTCGAGTGTTGGGTCGCGCGGAGTCGGGGGGGGGGGGGGGGGGCCGCCCCCCCCCCCCCCCCGCCCGACTCACGAATCGAGCGCGCCGGGGTGAAGGGTCGCCGCGAGCGTCTCGACGCCGTCGAGGAGTCGCGGACTCGGCTGATTCAGGAGCGAGTCGTCCACGACGTGGACGTTCTCGCGCTCGACCGCCGGGAGGTCCCACCCCCGCTCGGCGACGCGTTCGGGGTCGGCCCGGTCGCCGTGGCCACAGACGTGGAGCACGACGTGGTCGGGCGCGGCGGTCTCGACCTGCGTCCGCGAGACCTCACGCGAGCGTTCGCCGGGGGCGACGAAGGGGTAGCGACCGCCCGCGGCCTCGACCGCTTCGGGCACCCAGTTGCCCGCCGCCATCGGGGGGTCGGACCACTCCTCGCAGTAGACCACCGGACGGTCGCGGTCGGCGACGAGCGAGCGGACTCGGTCGAGGCGGTCGCGTGCGCCCCGCGCGAGGTCGTCGCCCGCTTCCGGCAGGCCGACCGCCGCGCCGAGGTCGGCGAACGATTCGACCACCTCGTCGAGCGTGGCGGGCGCGGCGTGAAACACCTCGTGACCGCGCTCGCGGAGGTCGGCCGCGACGTCGGCCTGCAAAGCGTCGGCGGTCACCACGAGGTCGGGGTCGCGGTCGGCGACCGCGTCGTAGTCGGGGTTGAGCCATCCCCCGACCGCCGGGGCGTCGGCGTCCGGGCAGTGGTGAGTCGCGCCCACCACCCGGTCGAGACCGCCGAGCGCCCGGAGCGTCTCGGTCGCGCTCGGGGCAAGCGAGACGATTCGCTCGGGGGCGTCGGTCTCCGTTTCCGCCTCCGCGTCCGCCCCGTCTCGACGGTCGGCGTTCGGGGTCATCGGCCGAATTTGGGAGGTCCACCCCGTTAAATCGTCCGACTACCTCTCGCCCTGACGATTCCACATTTAAATTTTTCCTTCACCCGAAGTGCGAACGCCGTTTCGAGCGGGTGTGGTAGCCGTTCACGCGAAACACGATGCCGGATTCCGAAAATTTTAAATACCTTTCGGAAGAAGATAGGCTCAAGAACTGAGGTCCGGGTTTTTCAGGTTCTCCCTGCCCGGTAGCCCACGGCCTCTCACGTACTTAGAGACATGACAGACACCCGAATCCAGACCAGAACCGCGACCGAATCCGAAGTAGAGGACGAGAACGAACGAGAAGACGCGTCGGCCTGCCCGGAGTGTAGCGGCCACCTCATCTCCGACAGCGAACACGGCGAGACGGTGTGTGAGGACTGCGGTCTCGTCGTGGACGAAGACCAAGTGGACCGCGGGCCGGAGTGGCGCGCGTTCGACTCGAAGGAGAAAAACGAGAAGTCCCGCGTGGGCGCGCCGACCACGAACACGATGCACGACAAGGGCCTCTCGACCAACATCGACTGGCGCAACAAGGACGCGTACGGGAACTCGCTCGGGTCGCGCCAGCGCGAGAAGATGCAGCGACTCCGCAAGTGGAACGAGCGCTTCCGCACCCGCGACAGCAAGGAGCGCAACCTCAAGCAGGCGCTCGGCGAAATCGACCGGATGGCGAGCGCGCTCGGTCTGCCGAACAACGTCCGGGAGACCGCCTCTGTCATCTACCGCCGGGCACTCGACGAGGACCTCCTGCCCGGACGTTCCATCGAGGGCGTCTCGACCGCGTGCGTCTACGCCGCCGCCCGACAGGCGGGCGTTCCCCGGAGCCTCGACGAAATCGCGGACGTGAGCCGAGTCGGCAAGAGCGAGGTCGCTCGCACCTACCGCTACGTCGTCCGGGAACTCAAACTCGAAGTCAAGCCCGCCGACCCCGAGAGCTACGTCCCGCGGTTCGCGTCGGGTCTCGGTCTCTCCGACGAGGCCGAACACCGCGCCCGCGAACTCCTCAAGACCGCGAAAGAGCAGGGCGTCCACAGCGGGAAGTCGCCCGTGGGACTCGCGGCCGCGGCCGTCTACGCCGCCGCGCTCCTGACGAACGAGAAGACCACGCAGGCCGAGGTCAGCGACGTCGCCGACATCAGCGAGGTCACGATTCGGAACCGCTACCACGAACTCCTCGAAGCCGAGGAAGCGCCCGCGGTACTGTAAGTTCCGCTCTCACCGTTTCCGGAACCGAAAGAAGGTTTTGTCGCCGCCGTGATACACCGTCAGCGGATGGACACCGAACATCGGATTCACGTCGAGGACGCCCGTGAGATGGGCGCGCTCGAAGACGACGCCGTCGAATTGGTCGTGACCTCGCCGCCGTATCCCATGATAGAGATGTGGGACGACCTGTTCGCGGAGTTGGACCCCGATGTCGCCGACCATCTCGCGGCGGGCGACGGGGGCGGGGCGTTCGACGCGATGCACGACGCGCTCGCACCCGTGTGGGACGAACTCGCGCGGGTGCTCGTCCCCGGTGGCATCGCCGCGATAAACGTCGCCGACGCGACCCGGAGCGTCGGCGACGATTTCCGACTCTATCCGAACCACGCCGAACTCGTCTCGCGCTTGCGCGACCGGGGGTTCGCCCACCTGCCCGGACTCGTGTGGCGCAAGCCCGCGAACGGTCTCACGAAGTTCATGGGGTCGGGGATGGTGCCGCCCAACGCCTACCCGACGCTCGAACACGAGTACGTCCTCCTGTTTCGAAACGGCGCGGAGAGTCGGTCGTTCGAACCCGGCACCGACCACCGATACGAGGCGGCCTACTTCTGGGAGGAGCGAAACGAGTGGTTCTCGGACCTCTGGACCGGCGTACAGGGCGCGCGCCAGCATCTCGACGGCGACGGACTCCGCGAGCGGTCGGCGGCCTTCCCCTTCGAAATCCCGTACCGACTGGTCAACATGTACTCGGTGTACGGCGACACGGTCCTCGACCCGTTCTGGGGGACCGGCACCACGACGCTCGCGGCGATGGTCGCGGGGCGAAACTCGGCGGGCTACGAACTCAGCCGGGACCTCCGCGAGGCGTTCGACGACCGGGTTTCGACGGTCGAGACGGTCGCCGACGAGGTGAACCGCGACCGACTCGCGGCCCACCGGGAGTTCGCGGCCGACGAGGACCTCGACTACGACGCCGAGAACTACGATTTCTGCGTGAAGACCAGACAGGAGCGCCGGATTCAGCTGTACACCGCGACCGACTACCGCCGGGAGGGCGACAGCTACGTGGTGTCCCACCGGACGTTCGACGGGCAGTGAACCGACGAGCTATCTCGAACGCCGCGCGAGTAATCCGACTGTGACGAGAAGCGCGGCGATAGCCGCCGCCGGGCCGAAGCCGGGCGTTTCCGCGTCAGCGTCCGACGCGGTCGTCCCTGCCGTGGGTTCGGTCGCGTCGGTTGTATCGGACGTGCCGTTCTCGGTCGCGTCCGGCTTGCTCGTCACAGTTCCCGCGTGAAAATCCGCGCCGGACGCTCCCGCCCCGATATAGAAATTCTGACATTGCTCACAATCAGCCCCGAAACGGGCTTATAGCCACCGATGAACCAACTGCTCAGCCGTGAACGGGCTGTTCGGCACCCCGCTGTTGTTCTGTATGTGAAACGTTATGTCTCCCCCGTCCGCACGTCGCGTATGGACGCGCCAGACGACGATATGCTGACCGTTCTGCGGCGCGCACCCGTGCTCGCGGCCTGTCACGACCGGCCGCGTTCGCGCCAAGAGCTCGTCGAGCGAACCCACTTCTCTCGCTCGACCGCCTACCGCGCGACGGTGGCGCTCGAAGAGCGAGGCCTGCTGGAGAACGCGGGAGACGGGTACCGAACTACGCGCTACGGCGCGGCGGTGCTCGCCGCCGCCGAATCGTACGGCGACGCTATCGAGACTATCGACCGACTCGAACCGTTGCTCGACCTCGTGGACTCGCCCGAACTCGCGACCCACGCCCACCTCTTCGGGGACCCCGAGGTGACGGTCGCGGACGCGTCGAACCCCTACGAGGTCGTCAATCGAGTGGTCGAACGCTTCGAGCAGACCGCGACCTCCCGCGGGACGATTGCGAGCACGACCCACCTCGAAGCGGTCGAGCAGACCGCACCGGACCTCTCGGGCAAGGAGTCGATAGAGCGAATCTTCGCCCGGACCGCGCTCGAAACTCACTCGACCGTCGCCGACGAGACGCTCGCCGAAGTCGCCGCCACCGACGCCGTGTCGCTCTATGTGGCCGAGGACGACGAGATTCCGTTCACCTTCGCCATCGACGAGGACGAGGTCACGCTCGTCGGCCACGACCCGGCGACCGGCCTGCCGACCGTCCACGTCGAGTCCGCGCGCCCCGAAGCGAGGGCGTGGCTCCAACGCGTGTACGAGCGGTGTCGCGAAAACGCGACGCCGGTTTGACCCATAGCCGACCGACACTATACTTCGAAACAGACCGACACCGGACCTCGGAACAGACCGACACCGGACTTCGACGCCGATCTCCCCCGTTCGCACAGACAGCCTTTTCCGGTCGCCACGCGCACCTCGATGCATGAACTTCGAGGAGTTCGTCCTCGCGGCCTCTGTCTCGGACCTCGGCGCCGAGGCGCGCGCCCGCGACCACGCAGACGCGGTGGAGTTCCGCATGGACCTCGCAGACGACCCCCTGTCGGCGCTCGACGACTACGACGGCGACCTGCCCGTCCTCGCCACCAACCGCGCGGCGTGGGAGGGCGGCGAGGCCGACGACGATTCGGAACGCCTCGCCGCCCTCGCGGAGGCCGCCGAACTCGCCTGCGTCGGCGCGGTGGACGTGGAACTCGCAAGCCTCACCGCGGGCGAGGGCGACCGGGTCGCCGAGCGCGCCCGCCGGACCGGAACCGCGGTCGTCGCGTCGGTCCACGACTTCGAGCGCACGCCTCCGGAGGCCGAACTCCGCGCCAAACTGTCCGACGCGACCGACCGCGCCGACGTGGGAAAGCTCGCGGTCACCGCCGACTCGCGGGGCGACGTGCTCGACCTGCTCGCGGTCACCCACGAGTTCGCGTCGGCGGGCGAGCGCGTGGCGACGATGGCGATGGGCGAGGCGGGCAGGCACTCGCGGGCGGTCGCACCGCTCTACGGGTCGAGAATCGGCTACGCGCCGGTCGAACCCGAGGAGGCGACCGCGCCCGGCCAGTACGACCTCGAAACGCTTTCGCGATTAGTCGGGGAGTTGGAGTAGGAGGTTCGCGCTGGATTCGATACTGACTGCGCGATTACGTTCTGTTCGAACGTCTCAGAGCGGCCGCTTCGTAATGGAAACGACAGAATTGCAACAGCCAGAAAGCCCCCGCCCGGTCGCTACGAATCGTCGTAGAAAGACGAACCGCGAACAGCCAGAAAGCCCCCGCCCGGTCGCGGTCGTTGCACGACATATCTGCGCCTCACAGCAACGACCGCATCGGCGCAGATAGGGGTCGTGCAAGCGACCACGGGCCTCTGGCCCGCGACCGGGCGGCCCCTTTCATTCCCACCCTGTGTATTGTGTCACCGGCTGTTTCCGGTGGTTTGTGCCACTGGCTGTTTCCAGTGGTTTGTGTCACCGAGCGTGGCGGGGTAGCCATCCCGTCAAATCCGGTCACGACCTTGTCGCATCCGCCACGTTCAAGCCGCCCCGCCGCAAGCGTCCGAGTATGACACGTTCAGTTTGGCTCAAGGCCGACGACGCGGTCGGCGACTGGGACGCCCGCCGGAAACGAATCACGGCGGGACTCGAAGCGGGCGTCGATTGGGTGCTGGTAGACCCCGACGACGTGGAGCGAGTCCGCGAACTCGGAGACGTGAACGTCGCGGCGTTCACCAGCGGCGACGCGCAGGTAATCGACGAGGCCGAATCCGGGGCCGACCCCGACGCCTACGTCGTCGGCAAGGACGGCGAGGGCGACGGGACCGTGGACCTCCCCTCCGACTTCTCGGGGTCTGCGGACCTCTCGACGCTCCGCCGGGGCGACGACCGCGCGGAGGGCGCGTACGTCCGCATCCTGAGCGAGGAGTACGAGGCGTTCGCCGAGGAGGCCGCCGCCGAGGCCGACTACACCATCGTCGTCGGCGAGGACTGGACTATCATCCCGCTCGAAAACCTCATCGCGCGCATCGGCGAGGAGACCGACCTCGTCGCGGGCGTCACCACCGCCGACGAGGCCCAGACCGCGTTCGAGACGCTCGAAATCGGGAGCGACGCCGTCCTGCTCGACTCCGACAGCCCCGACGAGATTCGCGGGACGGTCGAAGTCCGCGACGAGGCCGAGCGCGAGACGCTCGAATTCGACTGGGCGGAGGTCCTCTCTGTCGAGCGCACCGGGAGCGCCGACCGCGTCTGCGTCGATACCGGGAGCCTGATGGACCACGACGAGGGGATGCTCGTCGGGTCGATGTCGCGCGGCCTCTTTTTCGTCCACGCCGAGACCGCCGAATCGCCGTACGTCGCGTCCCGACCCTTCCGGGTGAACGCGGGCGCTGTCCACGCCTACGTCCGGACGCCCGACGGCGGCACGAAGTACCTCGCGGAACTCCGGTCGGGCGACGAGGTGCAGGTCGTGGACCTCGACGGCAACACCCGCGAGGCGACTGTCGGTCGGGTCAAAATCGAGAAGCGGCCGATGTTCCGGGTCGAAGTCGAATTCGAAGACGGCGACCGGGTCGAGACGCTCCTTCAGAACGCAGAGACTATCAAGGTACCCACTCGCGAGGGCCGGACCGCGGTCACCGACCTCGAAGTCGGCGACGAGCTCAAGGTCTACCGCGAGGACACCGCTCGCCACTTCGGCGAGGCCGTCGAGGAGAGCATCATCGAGAAGTAATCAGAGCGGTTTTTCGTCCGTCGCGGCCTCGGTGGCTTCGTCGTCGCCCGAGAGCGGCGTCGTACACCACTGACAGAAGTCGAGGTCCTCGTCCACCGACCGACCGCACGCCGGGCAGTCCGCACCCTCCTCGCCGTCCCCGCCGTCGGAGACGCCGCGATTCCGGAGCGCAATCCAGTAGGCGTCGATGGCGCTGAAGATTCGAACCACGAAGACCGGGAGGAGCGCTTCGAGCGGAAGGTCTTCGGTCGCCTCCATCGCCGCGGTCCACGCGGTCTCCATGCTCCCGGATTCGGCGGTCGCCATCGCGGAGTCCGGAATCGGGACGAACAGCAGGACCGCGCTGACCACGAACGCGAACCACATCATCGAGCGCAACCACTCCCGGAGGTAGACGTGTCCGAGACCGGGGAGGAGGAACGCCAGAAGCGCCCCCAACCACGGGCGCTTTCCGGATTTCGTATGGGTCACTGCTCGGAGGTAGCCGACCAGCGTTAATAAATGCTGTCCTCGACACGTCAGCCGCCGCTCACCTCTCTCCGGCGTCTACGGAACTGTGTCGCGGCCGGTGACACCCTCCCCGGAAGCGCACGAACTCACCGCGACGACCAAGAAATCACGCGACGACCGAAAAGAGCGGATTTTCAGACGCTCTCTTCGATTTGCTCGATGGACGACTGAAGCTGGTTCATCGCCTGCTCGGGATTTCCGCCCTCACTCAGCGCGGTGTTGACCTGCTGGGCTATCTGGTCGGACTGCTGGGGCCAGACCACCGTGACCGGTCGCGGGAGTCCGGCGTTGGCCGCGACCCGCAGTTGGTCCACGTATCGGCCCATGACCTCGACTTCCTGTGCGCGCTGGTCTTCGAGCAGGTCGGTGTTCGGCGGCACCCACCCCAGAAGCTCGAACAGTCGGAACATGAAGTCCTCGTTCATCATCGTCGTGATGACTTCGAGCGCGGCCTCCTGATTCTCCGAGTTCGGGTTGACGGACGTGAGCCACCCCCCGAGCGCGGAGGTCGGCCCGCCCGTGCCGGGGTACTCGGCCTCGTCCTCGGTGACGGCGTAGGGAATCGGCATCACGCCGAGGTCCTCGCCGAACTGGTCCTCCGCGCCGTTGGTGGCGATGGAGTACGTCCAGTTGCGGTGCGTGACCGCGTTGCCCGAGGTGAACGGCTGGCGCGACGGCTCCTCAGACCACTGCAACACCGCCTGGGGCGAGATACCGCCTCCGTAGTCGTCGAGCGTCTGATTCGCGTCCGAGCCGTGGATGAACGTCCGGACCATCCGGAGCGAGTCCACGACCTGCTGTTCGCCGAGCGTGACCGGACGGTCGCCGACCGGCCCGAACAGATTCTCCTGGGGATTGCCGAAGTACGCCCCGCCCCAGCTCGTCATGAACTCGTTGAAGTCACAGCACGCCAGCCCCTCGTACGCTTGGGCCTGGAACGTAAAGCCCATCTCGGCGTCGGTCTGTTCCTGCACGTCGCTCACGACGTTCGAGAACTCCTGCCACGTCATCGAGTCGGTCGCCCACGAGTCCTCTGGGCTGTGGCCCGCCTCCTCAAACAGGTCCCTGCGGTACTGTATCGTCGCGATGTCCGGGAAAAAGGGCACCCCGTAAATGTCGCCGTTCTGCGCCTGTCCGGTCAGCGCGAGGTTCTGCAAGTAGTCGTTTCGAATCTGGTCCACCCGGTCGTCCGGAAGCGGTCCGGTCAGATTCAGCAACTGGTCGCGGACGATGAACGGAATCGTCCACCCGCTGTCCATCATCAGCAGGTCGGGCTGACTCCGGCCCGCCGACAGCCACTGCTGGTACTGAGCCTGCCGGTCGTCGGTGACGTTCGACCCGGCGAGGATGTCGATTTCGATGTCGTTCGACAGGCCGTTGTCGTACAGCGCCTGCTGTATCTCCTCTCCCACCCCGTCCACGTTCGAGTCGGCCGCCCACTGGACCGTGGTCCCGCCCTGATTCTGAACGTTTCCGACCCCCGTGTCGCCCACGTAGCCCGTCAGTCCGACCGCCGCTCCCGACGCGCCGACTGCCTTGACGAACTCCCGGCGCGACGTGCTGCTGTCACGTGTCATATACGTTTCCCCCGCACACACGAACGGGAGGCGACCGAAAAACACCTTCGGCCGGAATCGACGATTCCGGCCGAAAAAAACTCCGGAGTCTCCGGAAACGAACCCCCCGCGGAGAATCGTCGGTTCTATCGGTCGTCCGAGGCGCTCGTCGCGTTCGATGCGGTCGTCGAGTCCGCGTCGGTCTCCGAGCGGGGCGTCGGCGTTCCGGGCGGGA
Organism: Halorussus amylolyticus; assembly: GCF_004143485.2. Lineage (GTDB taxonomy): Archaea > Halobacteriota > Halobacteria > Halobacteriales > Haladaptataceae > Halorussus > Halorussus amylolyticus. The sequence continues at coordinate 476,377 of NZ_ML974131.1, forward strand.
TGGCGGCATCGACCCAGACCGGTCGCTCGACTTCCACGTCGCCGAGTTCGGTGAGTTCGAACTCGTAGCTGGCCCGCGTGGCCGGGTCGCCCTCGTAGGTCGCGGTGAGCGAGAGTTCGCGGACTCGGCCCTCGCGGTCCACGACGACCGTCGAATCTACTTCGGTGACGTTGGCGGCGGCGACGGCCTCGGTCGCGCGCAGGACCGCGACCTCCCGGCCGTCGCGGCGCTCGATTCCGTCGAGGTCGTACTCGCCCGCGGTCAGCGCGAGTTCGATGAGCCACGCGTTCGTCACCTGCGAGTCGATGTCGGCCCGCGGGAGGTGGCCCCACGTCTCGTCGGGGACCGAGAAGCCGTCGGCCGAGCGATTGTATCGCTGGACGCTCGTCTCGTCGTCGCCCCGGTCGTACCTGACGACGGTGGTGTTCTTGTCGGCCCAGAGTTCGGTGGCGACCGCGTCCGGACCGTCACCGAGGTCGCGCTCGCTCGTGGAGTTGACGAGCAGCGGCGCGAGTCCCTCCTCGACCGCGCCGTGCTGGACGGTCAACTGACTCGCGGACCCGACCGTGACGTTCGCTCGGAACCGGAACGCGAACCCGGTGTCGTCGAGCGCGGCCCGGTGGGCGTCCACCAGCGCCTCGGGGTCCTCGACGCCCGACTCGTTTAGGCCCGGCGGGAGGTCGTCGGATGCGGTCGTGGTTCGGGACTCGGCCGTCGTCGCTCGAAGCTCTGTCGTCTCGGTCTCGGAAGCCGCGGTCTCCGGGGAGGCCGTCGCGGCGTTCGACGCCGACGCGTTGGGGGCCGTCGCACCGCCCGACGTCGTCACCGGTGCTGTCACACTGCCGGACCACCCCGCCACGAGCGCGACCGCGACGACGACGAGCGCTGCTCGTCGGACTCGCATTCGTCAGAAATCCGAGCGCGCACATCATAAACCGCGGCGATTGTATCGAGTCGTTTACTCGCGTAGTCCGGGCTTTGGGTCTGGTAAGCCGAGCTTATTCGGTCTCACCGGACCGAGTCGAGGATGAGCTTCTGCTCGACGCGCTTGACCTCGTGCTGGACATCCCGGACCGCGTCGATGTTGGCCGAGATGGACGAGACGCCCTCGTTGACGAGGTGCTGGACCATCCGGGGCTTCGACCCGGCCTGTCCGCAGATGGACGTGTCCACGTCGTGTTCGCGACACGTCCCGATGGTCTCGGAGATGAGCTGGAGGACGGCGGGGTGGAGTTCGTCGAACCGGTCGGCGACGTTCTCGTTGTTGCGGTCCACCGCGAGCGTGTACTGGGTGAGGTCGTTCGTGCCGAACGAGGCGAAGTCGATGCCCGCCTCCGCCATCGCCTCGATGCCGAGCGCCGAGGCGGGCGTCTCTATCATCACGCCCCACGTTCGCTTCTCGGGGTCGATGCCCGACTCGACCATGAGGTTTCGCGCCCGAATCACGTCCTCGGCGTCGTTCACCAGCGGGAACATGATTTCGACGTTGTCGTAGCCCATCTCGTAGAGGCGTGCGAACGCTTCGAGTTCGTGGGCGAACACGTCGGGCCGGTCGAGACTCCGGCGGATGCCCCGGTAGCCGAGCATGGGGTTGTGCTCGTCGGGTTCGTCCTCGCCGCCCTGTAGCTGGCGGAATTCGTCGGTCGGGGCGTCGAGAGTTCGGACTCGAACGGGACGAGGGTAAAATTCGTCGGCGACCCCGCGCACGCCCTCCACGATTTCGTTGACGTAGGCGTCCTCGCCGTGGTCTTCGAGGTACTTCGCGGGCGTCTTGTTCGTCGAGAGAATCATGTGCTCCATCCGGAGCAGGCCCACGCCGTCCGCGCCCGTGGCGGCCGCGCGCTCGGCGGCCTCCGGAATCGAGACGTTGACCTTCACCTCGGTCGCGGTCATCGGCTTGACCGGGGTCTTGGGCCGGGCGTCCTCGATGGGTTCGCGCTCGTCGCCGGTGTCGCGCTGGCCCTCGGTGACGGTGCCCTTATCGCCGTCGATGGTGATTCGCTGGTCGTCTTCGAGCGTCGCAGTGGCGTTTCCGCAGCCGACGACCGCGGGACAGCCGAGTTCACGCGAGACGATGGCGGCGTGGCTGGTCATGCCCCCCTCGTCGGTCACGATGCCCGCGGCGCGCTTCATCGCGGGCACCATGTCAGGCGTGGTCATCTCGGTCACGATGATGTCGCCCTCGCCCACCTTGTCGAGCTGGTCGAGCTTGCCGACGATGCTGACTCCGCCCGACGCGATGCCCGGACTCGCGCCCAGACCCGAGACGAGCAGCTCGCCCGTCTCGCCTCCGCCGTTCTCGGCTCCCGAGTCGCTCGCACTACTCCCAGTTTCGACCGCGCCGCTTCCGTCGGCGATTCCCTCCGCGTCGGGAGTGGCGTCGGCTATCTCGGAGTCGTCGATGGTGGTGATGGGTCGGGACTGGAGCATGAACACCTCACCCGCGACGATGGCCCACTCGACGTCTTGGGGCGTTCCGTAGTGGTCCTCGACCCGCTCGCCGAGTTCCACGAGGCGGGAGATGTCGGCCTCGTCCAGCACTTGGGCCTCGCGGTCTTCGTCGGGGACCGCGCGCTCGACCGTCTCGCCCGTCTCGTCGTCTTTCTCCATCATCGTCTTCTTGTCGGCGACGGTGACGTCTACGACTTCGCCGGTCTCGCGGTCCACGACGTAGTTGTCGGGCGACACCGACCCCGAGACGACCGCCTCGCCGAGGCCCCACGCGGCTTCGATGATGAGCTTCTTCTCGCCGGTCGAGGGGTGGCTGGTGAACATCACGCCCGACTTCTCGGCGTCCACCATGCGCTGGACGACCACCGCGATGTTCACTACCGAGTGGTCGAACCCCTTCTCTTGGCGGTAGTAGATGGCGCGTTGGGTGAACAGCGACGCCCAGCACTCCTTGACTCGCTGCACGAGGTCCTCGCGGGTGACGTTGAGGAACGTCTCCTGTTGCCCGGCGAAACTCGCGTCGGGGAGGTCCTCGGCGGTCGCCGACGACCGGACCGCGACGAACTCCTCGCCGTCTCCCAGTTCGTCGTAGGCGTCGAGCATCTCGGCGGCCATCCCCTCGGGGAACTCGGTTTCGAGGATGAGTTCCTCGGCGCGGGACTGGGCCTGTGCGAGCGCCGCCGAGTCGTCGGTGTCCACGTCCACAGCGTCGAACAGCTCTTCTTCGATGCCGGTCTCCTCGATGAACCGACGGTAGGTGCCAGCAGCGACGACGAACCCCGACGGGACGGGCAGGCCCGCGCCGGTGAGTTCCCCCAGCGACGCGCCCTTCCCGCCGACCGATTCGAGGTCGTCCGCAGCGACTTCGTCCAGCCAGAGTACAGCCATTGTGTGCATGTGGTCGAACAAGAAGCCGAATAAAGAAGGTTCCGACCGGTGTGTCTCCGAAATTCTTACTCGAATCCGGATTCGATTTAACGCGTTCGACTCGGCGATTCCGGGTCGAATCCGGGCGTCGCGTTCGTGTAATACGCATTATATGAAAACACGTGGGTTTTACCTTCCGGGGTTCGTGTCCACGCCCATGAACGCGAGTCGTTCGATTCGGTGGGCGCTCTACTACGTCGCGCTCTCGGCGGTCGCCACCCTCGTCGGCGGTGGACTGGTCGTGGCGGGCGCGGCGCTCGGTCTCGGAACCGCGTACGAACAGTTGGCCGACGGCGCGGCGCTCGGGTCGGTCGTCGGCACCGCCGCACCCGGTCTCGCGGTCGCCCTGCTCGGCGCGCTGGTGTGGGCGGTCGGGTCGGTCGCCGCCTTCCTGAAGGTGTTCACCGAGGCCGTGGACGAACAGATGCGCGAACGCTTCGACAGCGAGAAGGTCAAGAGCGAGATTCTAAGCGTGCTCGACGACCGCCTCTCGGACGTGGAACACGACGCCGAGGAGACTCGCCGGAAGGTCTCGGAACTCAAGCGCGAGGAAGTCGCCAACGACTTCGAATTCGGCGGCGAGTAGGTTCGAGCGGCGAAGCGGTCGCGAGTAATCGGGGCGGCAAAGCGGCGGCGACCGCGTCGCGGTCGCCGCCGCCCTGCGAAGCCGTCCCATACGTTTAATTATCGGGGCGTAAACGTGTTCGTATGGCTCTGGAGACGATACTGCTCGCGGTCGGGCCGGGAGACGCCGACCGCATCGAGAACCTCGCACAGGCCGTCGTGGACGTGGCGAAACCCACGGGCGCGACCGTCGTGGTGGCCCACGTGTTCACCCGCGACGAGTTCGACGACGTAATTGACCGCCTCGACTACGACCCCGAGGGCGAAATCAGCGCCGACGAGGTGGCCGCGCGCCACGCCACCGTCCGGGAACTCACCGACCACTTCGTGGACGCGGGCGTCACCTATCAGGTCCGGGGTGCGGTCGGCGCTCACGGCGAGACTATCGTGGACCTCGCCAACGAGGTCGGCGCGGACCGCGTGGTCGTGGGCGGTCGCACGCGCTCGCCCACCGGCAAGGCGGTGTTCGGTTCGACCGCCCAAGAGGTAATGTTGTCGTCGCCGTGCCCGGTCACGTTCGTCCGGTCGGACTGATAGTGATTGCTGTGATTATTTTCAGTATCCTCCAGAAATTTCGGGGTACCGAGGCGCGACCCCGTCGATCTGTGACTGCCTCCCGGTACAGAGTCACAGCAATCACTATGAGTTTCGGTCGTTTTCTCGCCGACGGGGGCGTCTCGTGGCACGCGTCTGCCTACTCGCGCCCGAGTAAATGATTGTAGTTAAGTGCGCCCCCGCCGTCTTTTCCGGCCTGAATGGCGTACTACGCGGGCGTTGACCTCGGCGCGACGAACGTCAGGGCGGCAGTCGCCGACGAAGACGGGGCGATAGTGAGCGTCCACCGGGCGGACACGCCCAACGGACCGACCGGCATCGCGGTCACGGAGGCCGTGCTGGACTGCGTGCGCTCGGCGTGCGAGGCCGCGGGCGTCCCGCCGTCGGAGATTCGCGCGGCGGGCATCGGTAGTATCGGTCCGCTCGACCTCGCTGACGGCGCGATAGACGGTCCGGCGAACCTCCCGGACACCATCGAGCGCATCCCGTTGACCGGACCGGTCGGCCAACTCATCGACTCCGACCGGGTGTACCTCCACAACGACACCGTGGCGGGCGTCATCGGCGAGCGATTCTACAGCGACCGTAACCCCGACGACATGGTGTATCTCACCATCTCGTCGGGCATCGGCGCGGGCGTGTGCGTCGATGGCGACGTCCTCGCGGGGTGGGACGGCAACGCGGGCGAAATCGGCCACATGGTCGTTGACCCGCGCGGTCGCCGGACCTGCGGATGCGGCCGCGACGGCCACTGGGAGGCGTACTGCTCGGGCAACAACATCCCGAGGTACGCCCAACTCCTCGCCGAGGACGACCCCGGAATCGACACCGCGCTCCCGCTCGACGACCCCGACTTCTCGGCGGTGGACGTGTTCGAGTACGCGGGCGCGGACGACTTCGCCGACCACGTGGTCGAGCAGGTCGCCCACTGGAACGCGCTCGGCGTGACGAACATCATCCAGGCCTACGCGCCCCTCGTCGTCTACGTCGGCGGCGCGGTGGCGCTCAACAACGAGAGCCTCGTCGTGGACCCGATTCGCGAGCGCCTCGACGAACTCGTGTTCAACAACGTCCCCGACGTGCAGTTGACCACGCTCGGCGACGACGTGGTGCTGAAGGGGGCTATCGCGAGCGCGCTGACCGGTGGGACCGGCGACAGAACGCGAGTCGCCTGACCGGGTCTCGGTGTTCGCGGACTCGTATCTCCCCGCTTCGCGCCCTCCCTTTTATTTCTCTCCGGACCGTCACTCCGACCATGCGACGGCGCGAATTTCTTGGGGGTGCTGTCGGGGTGGCCGCTCTCTCGACTGTCGGAATTGCCGCGGGCCATGAGGGTCCGTATCGACCGCTCGGGAGCGTCTCGATTCCGAAGGCCGCGGAGGCCGTCCCCGACGAGGCGGGCGAGTTCGCCTACGTCGCCGCGATGGACGGCTTCGCCGTGGTGGATATCATGGTGCCGAGCGACCCCGTAATCGTAGCCGAGGAGCGCGACCTGTTCGCCGACCGGGAGACCGGCCCGCTCCGTCAGATTCAGGACGTGAAGGTCGAGGGCGACACGCTGCTCGTCGCCGGTCCCGCCGACCCCAAAATCGGCGAGGTGCTTCAGGGCGTGGTGGTCTACGACGTGTCCGACCCCGAGAACCCCGAGCAGGTCGGCTTCTTCGAGACCGACTACCCGATTCACAACTGCCACCTCAGGGACGAGGTGGCCTACCTGACCGGAAACAACGGCGAGGACAACCCCCTCGTGACCGTGGACGTGTCCGACGACGACCCCGAGGAAATCGGCCGGTGGTCGATGCTCGACCGCGACGAAGCGTGGGGCGAGGTCGAATCGAACCTCCGCCAGATTCACGACGTGTGGGTCGGCGACGGCCGAGCGTATCTGGCCCACTGGGACGCCGGGACGTGGATTCTCGACGTGAGCGACCCCGCGAATCCGGAGTACGTCGCGCAGGTCGGCGGTCGTCCCCGCGACGAACTCGCCGAGATTTCCGAAGAGGACGCCCGCGAGCACGTCCTCCGCCCGCCGGGCAACGACCACTACTCGATGCCCAACGAGGACGGAACCCTGCTCGGCATCAACAAGGAGTCGTGGGAAGCCGACGGCGAGGGTGGCCCCGGCGGGGTAGAACTCTGGGACATCTCCGACGTCGAGGACCCCGAGCGACTCTCGGCTATCGAGGCCCCGCCCTCGCCCGACCCGACCATCAGCGGAACGTGGACCACCTCGCACAACTTCGATATCGTCGGCGACCGACTGTTCTCCTCGTGGTATCAGGGCGGCGTGAAGATTCACGACATCTCCGACCCCGCGAACCCCGAGGAGCTAATCTGGTGGCGCATGCCCGACGAGGCGGCGTTCTGGACCGCGAAGCTCGCCACCGACCGCTTCTTCGTCGCCAGCAGCACGGGGCGACTGGAGGGAAGCGAGGGCGCGCTCTACACCTTCGAGAACGCGGCCAACCACGAATCGCAGAAGAACCCTCCATCGCTGACGACCACTGCGAACCAAACGGCGGGTGACGCCGAGACGACTCAGACCACGACCGAGGAGGCCGCGCTCGCGGACGACACCGCGACCGCCGAGGAGTCGTCCGGGAGCGTCCCGGGATTCGGGATTCCGGCCGCGCTGGCGGCGTTACTCGGCGTCGGTGCGTGGCGTCGGCTTCGGGAGTGAACGTGGCGAGACAGTCGCTGTTTTAGAATCCGGGTCGGAGACGTATCAGTCTGACAGATATCGGCTGTTCGGCCACCGAACCCGGCGCGCGCTGGCGCGGGTCGTGGTTTGACCCGCGCCCAAAGCGTGCGAGGGATGAGTAGCACAGCGAACGAAGTGAGCGAGCAACGCAGTCGGTTGGGGAGGTGTGTGGCACTCATCTGTGGAATGATAGCAGGAAGCTCTGTAAAACCCTAATTTGGCCGGGTATCTGTACCGAAAATTCAGTACAGAAACCCCACGCCGTAGCCGCCAAACCTCGGGTCTCACCACGCGCCCGGAAATAAACCCAAAGTCCTACCACCCCTCCGACCCCTACTCACACCCATGACCGAGGACGACGACTCGCTGAAGGCCAAGGTCGAGCGGTGGCTCGCTGGCCAGATGCCCATCATCAGCATGCACGGGGGCGAGAGCGCGGTCCAGAAGGCCGACCCCGAATCCGGCGAGGTCGTCGTGGAACTCGGGGGCGCGTGTTCGGGGTGTGCTATCAGCCCGCGCACCGCACAGAACATCAAACTCGACCTCGTGAAGGACTTCGACGAGGTCGACGACGTGACAGTTCGGGTCGCCGACGACGGGATGGGCGACTGGGACATCGACCAACCTGAGAGCGTGATGGGAATCGACCGGAACGAGGGCGGACGCGGGGGTCGCGGGGAAGGGTCGCCGAACTCGGATTTCTTCTGAGATTCGGAGCCGATTCCGTAGAAAATACTTTCACGCGGACGGACACACCTCCGTTCGATGGGGCAGACGACACCGACCGAATCGTTCGACCCGCTCGTTGAGAGCGTCGAATCCGCAAGTGTCCCCAAGGGACAAGTGTCTCTCGACCTTTTTCAGGGACCGGACGAGGAACTACGAGATCTCGCAGAGGAAGTATCGAAAGCGAGAAACGAGTACTATCACAGCAACGCCGAAGAGATAGCAGAGCGCATCGGCGTTAGCGCTGAGGAAGTTCGAGAACGACCGGACGCGTTCTCCCGCGAGATACTCCACGAATTTTATAAGAAGCACTATTCGACCGTCGAGCAAGAACCCGCGTTTCCGCCATCACGGAAGGAAACCGACGAGGAGTCAGGAAACTCCACAGAGCAAATCATCCAGAATTGGGGTTACATCCAGTGTGTCGCTTTCTCTCTCAACACCGCCCTGTTCATGGTGGACGATTACCTGGAGCGCCAGGAGTTAGACCAGACCGTTGGAGAAGTCAAAAAACGATACTGGGTGTTGGTACTCGCGGTCACGATACTCAGACTACTAGATGCCGTATAACGACGTAATATTTGGCGAATCTACCGCAGCGCCTTCTCCACGCTCCCCGCAACGTTCCGCGCCTTCTCGGCCAGTTCCGCCGACACCTCTCCGTCTGCTACCGACTCGTCCAGTTCGTCGTCGTCCACCCGCCGGACCTCCCCGTCCGGGAACTTCACCACGTCCACGTGCAAATCGACGTAGCGCGCCGAGTCCGGAAACAGTTCGACCGGGGTGCAGACGTTCACGTAGGTCCCCTTGGTCTCGCCGTCGGAATCGCGGTACGCGGTCGGGTACCACCACCGGCCCTCGCGGAACTTCGTGACCGCCACGTCGCCCGACTCGCGGGGGACTTCGAGCGCGTCGTACAGGCCGCCGCCCGACATCTTCCGGCGGACCGTCACCCTCCCCTCGTCGGGGTCGCAGGCCGTCACCTCTCCCTTGCCGAGTGAGAAGCATCGGCCGTCTGGCTTGCCGTGGCGAATCGCTACTCGGTCGCCCTCCGCGGGACCGAACTGCCGGAGGGCCGCGCCCGTGGGGAACTCCGTTCCCACGTTTCCGAGATCCTCCGCGAAGTCCACCGCGGCGCTCGCCGACTCGTGGGCGGCCTTCACCCGGTGGTGTCCGGGTATCGTGGTCGTGACCGCCCGGCGGTCGGCGTCGAGGTCGAATCTCGACTCTCGGCCGAACCACACCCACTCGGTCGCTTCGGGCGCGACGAGTCGTTCGGGGGCGTTCTCCTCGGAGTCCGAGTCCTCTTTTCCGAGCGCGTCGTCTATCTCCTCGGTGCGCTCGACGGCGCTGGCGAGCGCGTCGTCCATCGCGCCGAACTCGGCGTCCTCGGCGGCGTACTCCCACTTGACGCCCCACTCGTCGGGTACCTCGGTCGGGAGCATTTCGGTGGTCCGAGCGAGTTCGGTTCGGGTCGCGTCGTCGCCGTCGGCGACGACGCGGTCGATACCGGTCGAGAGGCTGACCACGCCGCCGAACGCGTGCAACGCCGCGCCGAGTCCGGGCCGGTGGTCGGCCCACGGAGCGACGGGGTCGTGGACCTGCACGCGCACGCGGTCGCCCGCGTGGACGCGCCGGTCGATTTTGTTGAACGGGAGGTAGCCCTCGCGGTCGCCGAGGTCCACGACCGCGCCGCCGCCGAGCGTCTCGGTGACTTCGGCGTCGAACACCGCGCCGCGCGGGGCGGGGTCGGACCACCGGAACGCGTCGAGACCGTCAGCGATGGTCTCGGCGACCGACGCGACCGTCTCGGGGTCGCCGACGACGCCGACGCCCTGCCTGTCGTCGGTCGTCTCTATCGTCGCGTCGTACTCCTCGCTCGGGAAATCTGCGTCGAAGCGCCGCCGGATGGGCGGGGAGGCCTGCACCACGTCGAACGCCCCGCGGAGGCGCTCGGTCAGCGCGGTGGTGTAGATGCCCCTGATTCGGAGGCTACTCATGGCAGAACGGTAGGCGAGCGCGAATATCGGTCTGGCGATTCGAGAAGGCTATCGGGTCGTGCGTAATTCTGCTCTGCCGCGCCGTCCTAGACCCGTGTTTTGGACTTCCGAGACGCCAGACCGTCGAAGAGTTCCCGAAAATAGTTACGCACGACCCTCTCAGTCGTCGGCGGGGAGCGTGCCGGTCCAGTTCGCGTCGGACGCTCCGGTGGCGGGGTCGAGGTCGGGCGTTGGGGCTTCGGAGGCCGTTTCCTCGGCGACCGATTCCGTCTCGTCGGCCGATTCTGCCGTGTTCGCGTCGGTTTCGCCGCTCTCGGCGGGTGTTCGTCGGTTCTCGTCGTCCGGTCCCGGCGGGGCCGTGTACATGAGTCCGCGACTCTGACTTCGGAACGTCATCTTGGTCGAGTTGTAGTCCGGTTCTCCGTGATAAGAACTCCCCTACTAGTGTTAATGGTATTTAATCTCCATTAAGGTGTTATAGGTCTCCGCGGGGTCAGATAGTTGACGCTGGGATACGTAGCCCGCGCCGATGGGAGCACAACGCGACCCGGTGGAAGAAGGTTCAACCGATTCGGCGGACCTCTACGACATCGCGACGTGGGAGAACCGAACGCGGTTAGACTGGATTTCGAGCCTCATCCACCGCGGCCTCCGAGCGTCCGCGCAGGCAATCGTCGTTCTACTCGCGGTCGCGATTCTGGCGGCGCAGTTCTACCTGACCGGACTCGCCGCGGTCCAGGACCCGATTATCGGTTCGTTCGTGCTGCTGTCGGTCGTTCCCGCGTTCGGTCTCGCGCTCTACATCTGGTACGCTGACGTGACGACCTCCGAACCGCTCGGTCTCCTCGTCGGGACGTTCCTGCTCGGCGTGCTGTTCGCCGGGTTCGCGGCCATCCTCAACACGCTCGCCAGCGGACTGACGCTGGTCCCGGTGGTCGGGATGGTGCTGTTCTTCTATCTGGTCGTCGCCCCGGTCGAGGAGACCGTCAAACTCCTCGCGGTTCGGCTCTACGCCTTCCGGAGCAACCGATTCGACGCGGTCGTCGACGGCGCGGTGTACGGCGCGATGGCGGGTCTCGGCTTCGCCACCATCGAGAACGCCATCTACATCACCCAGGGCATCGAGGGCGTCAACAGTCTGGGTTCCCAGACCATCACCGAAGCGGGCCAGACCGCCGCGGTTCGCCTGCTCGCGGGACCGGGTCACGTCATCTACTCGGCGTTCGCGGGCTACTACCTCGGACTCGCGAAGTTCAACCGCGAGAACGCGGGTCCCATCGTAGTGAAGGGCCTCCTCATCGCGGGGTTCATCCACGCGACGTACAACAGCGCGGTGACCTACCTGCCCGATGTCGTGGACTATTTCGACATCGCGGTGTCGCCCGGCGTCGCGTTCCTCGGATTCATCCTGGTGTACGACGGCGTGTTCGGCTACATCCTCTACCGGAAAATCGCCCGATACCGGAACGCCTACAAACAGACCGACATGGGTCGGAGCGTGAGCTTCGACGGCGCGACCGGCGAGGGAGTCGGTGCACGCGAAGAAATCGATGCACGCGAAGAGACCGACACGCGCGAAGAGACCGACACGCGCGAAGAGACCGAGCCGGACGAGAGCGCGTCGGCGTCGAGCGATGACACCTCGGACGTCGGGGACGCATCCGACGCGGACGACGACCGCTTCGGTTGGAAGTGAAATCAGACGGCTCGCCCGGACCTACGCCTCGAATCCCGCGTCGGCCAGCAGTCGCTCGGCGTACTTCGCGATGACGTCCACTTCGAGGTGGACGGGGTCGCCGGGTTCTTTCTCCGAGAGGTTCGTCACTCGGCGCGTCTCGGGGATGATGGCGACCGAGAAGGCGTCGTCGTCTCGCTCGGCGACGGTGAGGCTGATGCCGTCCACCGCGACCGACCCCTTGTCCACGACGTACTTGCCGAACCCCTCGGGGAGCGCGAACTCGTACTCCCAGCCGCCTCGCGGCTCGCTCTGCTCACCGCTCGGCTTGTCCGAGGCGCGTAGCGCCTCGCCATCCTCACCGACTTGGCGCACGTCCGCGACCTCTGCGGTCGTATCGACGTGACCCTGCACGACGTGGCCGTCGAACCGGCCGTCGGCGGGCATCGCGCGTTCGAGGTTCACGGGGTCGCCCGCCTCGACCTCACCGAGGTAGGTCTTCGCGACCGTCTCGCTCGCCAGAAACACCTCGAACCACCCCGGGCCGTGGTCCTCGACCGTGAGACAGACGCCGCTCACGCTCACGCTCTGGCCGCGGTCGAGGTCCTGTGCGACTCGGTCGCCCGCGAGGGTGAGCCGTCGGCCCTCGTCGGTGTCGGTCACGTCCCGTACCTCGCCCGCCTCCTCAACGATTCCGGTAAACATACCAGATTTGTGGTGGCGGTCGGATGAAAAGGATTCCGGAGTCGCGTCGAAGGTAGGGCGCATCGAAGCGGAACCCCCGGTCCGCGCTCGCGGGATTTTTAACGCGTCGGAGGGAAAGGACACCCAATGAGCAAGCCGGGTATCGTGGGTACGATTCAGTTGGCGGCGACGCTCGTGTTCGCCCTCCCGGTGGGCCTGCTCGGCGTCGAGAAACTCCTCGCGGGCGAGACGACCGTCGGCGCGGCGTTCGTCGGCGTCGCGGTTCTGATGGTCGTGCTGGAGGAGTATCTGACGAGTCCGACCGACGTGCCGGGGTCGGTCGCGCAGAAGGCGGTCGGGAAGGTGGCGAAGACGCCTGATGAAGAGGAGTAGCTAGAGGGAAGCGTCGAAGTGGACGGTTTTTTTCGGAGATTGTGGACTCATCTCTTTTAGACGAAGCTAGCTACTCCCGGTACAAATGAGGACCGCCCCGCACAGCACCGCGCCCCCGTTCCTCCCCGCGTGCGCTTGCGCCCTTGTGGGGGCGCAAGCGCGGCGCATCCCGTGGCTCGTGTCGCCTCCGAAGCGCCCGGCTCGTCCCAGCCCCTGCGGTCGGATGCACCGCGCACCGTAGGTGCGCGAGTGGGGAGGTGTGGGGACCCTCGGCGGATGAAGGGCGAAGGAAGCGCGAGCGACCGGAGGTCGCGAGCAACGACTGAGGGCTTCTTTCTCATATGTACCGGGAGTAGCTAGCTTCTCTGTCGTCCATCGTGAAGAAGTAGCTCCGTAGTCGCAACTCTCCCACGCCATAGAAGCCACAAACTGAGCAAAAATGCCCGAACTCAGTCCGATTGGGCGGGCGGTTCTTCCAACTCCGCCAGCACGTCCTCAACGCTCTTCTCGTTGCGCTCGTTGTAGAGCAGCACGTCGATGGGAAGCGTGGGCGCGCCGCTGACGAGGTTCTCCATGATGACGAGGCGCTCGCGGGCGCGGGACATCCCGACGTAGAACACCCGGCGCTCGTTGTCGGTCAGCGTCGGCACGGGGTCGGTCTTGGAGGTGAACTCTTCGATGTCGTCGGGCACGTCCGCCTCGTCCACCGTGGCGGCCATCTGCTCGACCACCTTCTCGGTCAGGTCGGTGGCGACGAACACGTGGTCGGCCTCGCGACCCTTCGCGGAGTGGATGGTCCCGATTCGGACCCGGTCTTCGGGCATGCCGTGGTACTTCGCGTTCTGGAAGTACGCCTTCATCGAGTTCTTCTGGAAGCTCGTGACCTTCCGGACCATGTCGGCGGCCGACGCCGGACCGGGCATGAACGGCGCGAACTCGGTCACGAAGTCGGCATCGACTTCGATTTCAGCGAGGTCGTCGGTGTCCGCCTCCTCCTTGCGCTCGTCGATGGCGTCGAACAGTTCGTCGCGCTCGTTCGTTCCGAACGCCGAGTCCTGAAGCATGTCGGCGAGTCGCCGTGCCTGCAGGCCCGTGATGGGTTCGTCGGCGTCGATTTGCTCGACCGCCCGGACGTACTGGGTGAGTCTGTCGGTCCACATCCGCTGGTCGGTCAGACACCGGAACGGGATGCCTTCGTCGATGAATTCGTCGATGAACCGGAACATCTGGTAACGCGCCCGGAACAGGAGCATCAGGGTGCCGTCGTGTTCGTCCACGGTGTACCGGACGTTTCGAACGAGGTCGAGCATCGACGGGCTATCTATCTGTTCGACCGTCCCGCCCTGTTTCCGGGGCGAGAGGTTCTTCTCCTGACGCTGGTCGATGTGGCGGACCTCGTGTTGGACGACGCGGAGAATCTCGGAGGGAAGTCGGTGGGAGGTGTCGAGAATCACGTCGTCGCCGCCCTCCTCAAGCAGGAGTCGGGGGTCCGCGCCCTGCCACGCGTAGACGACCTGGTCGTCGTCGCCCGCGATGAGGACCTTCTCCATGTGGGGCTTCCACTCCTCGTACACGTCGTACTGGAGGCTGGTGATGTCCTGAAACTCGTCGATGACCAGATACTCGACGTTCGGGAGGAGCGACCGCTGTTTCACGCGTTCGAGCATGTCGGCGAAGCCCACGAGGTCGTTTTCGCCCTTGTACGAACGCCACCCGCGAATGGCCTCGGGCACGTCGATTCGGTCGTCGGAACTCGGCCACGTCGGGGTGTACTTGTTGCCCTCCTGGGCGTTGGGGTCGATGTCCGGCGGTAGGCGGACCTCCTCGTCGTTCCACTGGAACGGCACGTCGTACCAGTCGGCCACGTCCCTGCTGGTGCGCTGGAGCCACTGGCTGGTCGCGATAATCTTGTTGCCGAGCGTGGTCGAGCGGGCGGTTCGCCGTCCCGCGCCGCTGTACTCGTCCTCGAACTCGATGCCGAAGTCCTCGCAGAACTCCTTCTTGTCGGACTCGCCGACCACGTCGTTTCGCGAGAGGTCCAGGAGTTCGTACGCCTTCGCGTGCATCGTGCAGACCGACCCCTGCAGGGACCGGGGGTTGAGGTCCCGGCGCTCGGCGAGGCGCTCGCGGACCTCGTTGGCGGCCGCGCGAGTGTACGAGACCAGTAGAATGTCCTTGACGCCCACGCCCTCCTGGTCGAGGAGGTCCTCGACTCGGTCGAGGAGTTCGGTGGTCTTCCCGCTCCCCGGACCGCCGAAGAGGCGGGTCACGCGTTCGTCCGTATCGTCGCTCATTACACCAATCACATGTTCCCCGTACTCATAAAGGGACGTGAATTGGTTCCGCCGCGGGGGGCGGTCGGACACAACGCTCCGCACCGGACGGAGTTCGGGGAGAAGACGCCCCGACGCCGTGTCATAGGGTCGGTCGTCATTCTTTGCCGACCCGCATCCGTCACCGGACGATTTCACGCCCGATTCAGCCGAGAGAGCGTACGACTGCTGAAAATAGTTACGACCGACCCTATCAGGAGGTGTTTCGCGGTGAGCGGGCTTCGCGCACTTCGCTTCCGTCTCGAATCTTGTCCTCGCATTCGGGGCAGACGCGCGGTTCGTCCACGCCGCGCGGGGTGAACACCCGCGCGTAGGCGTCGGTCACGAACGCCCCGCAGTTTTGACACTCTGGCATTCTCTTGTGAGGCTACGGAAATCTTACAATATATTTCTATCGACACCGACTGAACGTGGCCGGAAACGGAACGCTCCGACCGTCGCGTCCTGCGGTGACGGGGCGAGACGCTCACCGGAGGTGGATAAGTCGGTCGGCGGAGCAGTCCGGCAGGTCACGACTGCGTGGGACGGAAAACAACGCAAAAGCTACACTGTATCGACTACAGGGCCTCGTCGCACGCTACGGTCGCCAACCGCACACCGAACACTCGCTCGCGGCGGTGTCGTGGAGGCCGCCGCAGTCGGGGCATTTCTTCTTGTTATAATCCGTCTGCCAGCCGACCGTTTCGGTTTCGTGGCCACGCTCGGACAGGAAGTCGTCGAAAAGTGCGTCGTCGTCGCCAGTCGGTGCGGTCGCCATACATGGTATGCTAACGCACACCAGCCATATAATGGTATTGGTCCAACAAACCGATTCCAGACCTGTTCAATCGCTGATTTCTCTTGCGACTGGACTCGTCCGAGGAGATAGGCTGACCGTACCGACCGCGCTCGGTCCGATACTCACTCCAGCGCGAGCAGGTGGTACGACTCTTCGCTGGTCTGGGCCACCACGTAGAGCGTGCCGTCGTTCAGCACGGGACCCGGACCCACTCGACCGAAAAACGACTCCTCGAATCGGAGCGCGGGTCCGTCGCCGAGCAAGCCCGACGGCGTCGGGTCGAGCGCGTAGAGCGCGTCGCCGCCGACGAACAGCGTGTCGCGGCCGAGCGCGGGCGCGGTCCACCGCCAGTCGCCCGTGTCGTGTTTCCACGCGCGCTCGCCGGTGTCGGGGTCGATGGCGGAGAGACCCCCCGTGCCGGTCGCGTAGACGTGGGACTTCACGGCCAGTCCGGCGCTCGCCACTCCCGAGTCCGCGTCCCACGCGAAGGTTCCCTTCGACTCCCTTTCGAGGTCGGCGGCGTAGGTCCGGCCGTCGAAACAGTTGACGTAAATGCGGTCGGTGTCCGTAGTCGGCGGGGCCTCCGGCACGGCCGGGAGGTTCCACTCGCCCGCGCCCGTCCCGTCGGGACCGAGCAGATACAGCGTTCCGGCCTCCGAAGCGACTGCGACGGAGTACCCGCTGTAGATGGCTGGCGACCCCAGAAGCGTGCCGAACAGTCGGCGCGACCAGTCCACGTCGCCGGTCTCCGAATCGACCCGGTGAATCGTCTCGCCAGCGGGAACGTAGAGGCGGTCGCCCGAGTAGGTCGCGGGCGACCTGACGATGGCGTTTTTCTCGAACGTCCGCTCCCACAGCGTCTCGCCGGTCGCGGCGTCGAGCGCGAGCAGGCTGTCGTTCGCGCCGAGGTACGCGGTTTCGCCGACGACGAGCGGCGGTCCGCCCGCGCCGGACTTCGTCCACAGTTGACTCCCGTCGCTCGCGTCGTACACCGCGAGGTCCCGCACCGTCAGTTGGTAGACTCGGCCATCCGCGACGATTGGCTCGGCGGCGGTCATCTGAAAGACCTCCGTGCGCCACTGCTCTTCGACGCCGTCTACCGGGGCCTTCCCGTCCGCGACTTCCCGCGTGTTGCTCGCGTTACAGCCGAAACTCGACCACTCGCCGTCGGCACCGAAGATGTGGTCGCCGGGGTCGGGACGGTGGTCCACGCCCGATTCGGGCGGTTCGTCCGGGGTCGGTTCGAGCGGGTCGTCGGGGAGTGCGGCGCATCCGGCGAGCGCCGCGGAGACGGCGCTCGCTCCGAGCGCGGATAGAAGCGTTCGTCTGGAGGGCACACCTCTGAAGTTTCGTGCCGGAAAAATAACCGTTTCCACTCGGCGGGGATTCCGGACCCGACGACCGACCCTCTCAGAGCCCGTAAATCTCGCCGAACTTCTCCTCGGCGTAGTCGAGGAAGTAGTCGGCGGTCAGGTCCTCGCCGGTCGCCTCTCGAATCAGTTCGTCGGTGGTGTACCGGCGTCCGTGGCGGTGGACGTTCTCGGTCATCCAGTCGTGAATCGGCTCGAAATTCCCGTCCCGAATCAGGCCGCGGGCGTCGTCGAGTTCGTCCTCGACGGTCGCCCAGAGTTGGGCGGCCAGCACGCTCCCCACGGTGTAGTTCTGGAAGCGCGCGAACCCGCCGGTCCAGTGGATGTCCTGCAGACATCCGTCGGTGTCCGTTTCGGGGCGAATTCCGAGGTACTCGTCCATCTTGTCGTTCCAGAGACTCGGAATCTCGCTCACTTCGAGGTCGCCCGAGACGAACGCCTTCTCGACCTCCGACCGGAGGATGATGTGCATGTGGTAGGTGAGTTCGTCGGCTTCGACCCGAATCAGATTGTCGTCGCGCACCCGATTCGCGGCCCGGTAGGCCTCCTCGGGCGTCACATCCCCGACCTCCGGGAAGTGCTCTTTGAAGGTGGGCAAGAACAGTTCCCAGAACTCCTCCGTCCGGCCGACGTGGTTCTCCCAGAATCGCGACTGGGACTCGTGGACGCCGTGCGAGCGCGCCTGCCCGAGCGGAGAGCCGTAGGCGTCCTCCCGAAGCCCCAGATTGTACGTCGCGTGACCGAACTCGTGAACGGTCGCGGTCAGCGCGTCGATGGGGTCGTCCTCGTGGAATCGGGTCGTGACGCGCGAATCGAACTGATTGCCCGACGTGAACGGGTGCGCGGAGGTGTCGAGGCGGCCGCGAGACCAGTCGTAGCCGAGCAGGTCGAGCGCGTCCTCCGAGAGTTCGCGCTGGGTGTCCTCGTCGAAGCTTCCCTCGAAGACGCTCGGTACGGGGTCGCTCGCCCGAATCTCCTCGATGAGCGGAACCAGACCGTCCTTGAGTTCCTCGAAGATTCGCTCGACCGTGTCGAGTCCGAGGTCGGGTTCGCCGTCCTCGAACATGACCTCGTAGGGGTCCCGATTCGGGTCGATGTGTTCGGCGCGCTCGGTCCGGAGGTCCACGAGCGTTTCGAGCGTGGGCTCGAACGCCGAGAAGTCGTCGTTCGACTTGGCCTCGCGCCAGTCGTCTTGGGCTTCGGACTGAAGCCGACTCAGTTCCTCGACCAGTTCGCCCGGCACCTTCGCGGCCCGTTCGTGGTCGCGGCGAATCTCGCGGACTACGGCCTCCTGAGCGGCGTCGAGGTCCTCGCGCTCGGCGTCGTCCAAGTCCCCGCCGAGTTCGTCGCTGGTCAGTTTCTCGTGGGCGAGCGCCGAGAGCGTCGAGAGCTGTTTCGACCGGGCGGGCGTGCCGCCCTCGGGCATCGTGACCTGCTGGTCCCAGTAGAGGACGCCCTGACCGTCTCTCAGTGCGGAGATTCGCTCGTAGCGGTCCAGAACGTCGTCGTACGCATCTGCCATACGTTAGTTCAGTAGCGTTGACTTATCAAATCACGGGTCTCGGTGGGGGCGCGGGGGAAGTCGTTTCGAGCGTTTGAAGTACTGATAAAGTTACACTGCTGACATGGTCTCCCGAAGGCGAGTCCTCGCGCTCGGGTGCCTCGCGCTGGCCGGCAACGTGGGGTGTCTCGGCGAGTCGAACGCGGGCGTGTCCGGCGACACCGCTTCCGAGAGCGACGGCAGTACCGACGACTCCACCTCCGAAACCGACCACACCGGCTCCGAAGCCGATGAAACCACTTCTGAAACCGACGGTGCGACCGAGTTCCGGATAACCGTCACGAACGGCGACGAGACGGTCGAACTCGCGACGACGGCAGGAGTAGCGTCAGTCGGCGAAATCGAGCAGTCTCCGAGGGGGGACGACCACCGGCTACCGGTGGTGCTGACCGACGAGGCGGCCGACGCGTTCGCCGACGGACTCGACGCAATCGGCGCGTACGAGGACCCGTCTGCCCACGAGATTCACACGCATCTCGGCGGCGAGCGTCTCAACACCGCGATGCTCGGGGCGGACTTCGCCGCGGCCGTCGAGGAGGGCAGATGGGACGGGCGCTTCCTCGCGGCGTTCCTCGACCGCGAGGAGGCCGAGAAACTGAAAGAGACGCTCGAAGGCGCGTGAGAGTTCACCACGAAACGCGAGAGTTCACCACGAAACGCGATACGTACATTTTTCTCCGCCCTCCGCTCGACACCGCTCGCTCGTCTCGTGGAGGAATATCATCGGCGTGTAACTGAACTCGCCGCCGAACGCTCGGAGCGTCCCCTCGATTATGCCCTTGTCGAACGCGCACGGGTACGGATTCGCGCAGATGACTTTTCGGTCGCGGCCGGCCACTTCGGCGAACTCGTAGTAGCCGATGTCACCGCCACGGTGGTTCAGTCGGTACGCTTCGTCCACAGTCGCGAACCCTTCGCTCGCGGTCTCGATGCTCGGCGGCCATTCGACGCCTTCGGGAATCGTCGTTCCGAGGTGAATCAGCGCCTCGTCGCCGACCGCGTCGAGCGCGTCCAGCAGTTCGACGAGCGGATACCACTCGTCCGGACTCGGGTCGTCGAGTCCGCTTCGGGAGAGAATTTCGTCGGCCCGAGACGCGTCGGAGTCCGGGAGGTCGCCGACACCCTCGCGGATTTGGCAGACGACGCTCCCGCTGACTTCGACGGCCGCATCGACGGCGCGCGGAGATACCATTCTGTCCGCCTCTACTCCATGCTGTTCGAACAGGGGTATAGCTCTTTCCCACTGACAGAACCGGTCGAGGGGGGGGGGCCCGCCGCGGGGGGGGGCGCGCGCGGGGGAAGAGCGCCGACGGGAGGCGGG
>NZ_ML974131.1:496485-501090 GCF_004143485.2 Halorussus amylolyticus
CCGGTGTTATCTCTCTTACACCCCCCACCACCGGTGGCTGCCGCGCCCCCCCCGGGGCGCGAGACTCGACCGCGAAAATCGCGACCGACTACTCGTCGTCGCCGAGTTCGTACAGATCGCCGTACTTCGATTTCACGTAGTCGAGGAAGTAGTCGGCGGTGTACTCCTCGCCGGTCGCCTCCCGAATCAGGTCGGGCGTGGTGTACCGACAGCCGTGGCGGTGGATGTTCTCGGTCAGCCACTCGTGGAGCGGTTCGAAGTCGCCCTCGCGAATCTTCGCTTCGAGGTCGGGAATTTCGTCCTCGGCGGCGTCGTAGAGTTGGGCCGCGAGCACGCTCCCGAGCGAGTAGGTCGGGAAGTAACCGAAGTCGCCGTGACTCCAGTGGATGTCCTGCAGACAGCCCTCCGAATCGGTGTCGGGCCTGACTCCGAGATACTCCTCGTACTTGTCGTTCCAGCGTTCGGGCACGTCCGCCACGTCGAGGTCGCCCCGAATCAGGTCGCGCTCGATTTCGAACCGGACCACGATGTGCATGTGGTAGGTGAGTTCGTCGGCCTCGACCCGGATGAGGTTGTCCTCGTACACCTCGTTTGCGGCCTCGTACACGTCATCGACCGACGCGTCCGAGAGTTGGTCGGGGAACCGCTCTTTCACCGTCGGCAGGAATCGCTCCCAGAACGCGCCGGAGCGCCCGACGTGGTTCTCCCAGAGTCGCGACTGGGACTCGTGGACGGTCATGTCCCGGGACTGCCCGAGCGGCGTGCCGTACTGCTCGCGCGGGAGTCCGAGCGTGTACGTCGCGTGGCCGAACTCGTGGACGGTCGCCATCAGCGCGCCCAGCGGTTCCTCGGGATTGAATCGCGTCGTGACGCGGGCGTCGAACTGATTGCCCGACGAGAACGGGTGGGGCGCGGTGTCGAGGCGACCGTGGTCCCAGTCGTAGCCCAAGGTGTCGAGCACGTCGCGTGCGAGTTCCTCCTGCGTGTCGGTGTCGAACTCCCCGTCGAACGTGTCGGTGGCGAGGTCGGCGTCCGACTCGCGAACCGCCTCGACGAGCGGGACGAGTTCGTCGCGAAGTCGCTGGAGGACCTTCTCGGCCGTCTCGATGCCGAGATACGGCTCGTACTCCTCGAACAGCACCTCGTAGGGGTCGCGGTCGGGGTCGATGTGCTCGGCGTACTCGCGCTTGAGTTCGACCAGCGTTTCGAGCGTGGGCGCGAACGACTCGAAGTCGTCCTCGGCCTTCGCCTCCTGCCAAACCGGCATCGCCTCCGAGGAGACCTGCGAAATCTCCTCCACGAGGTCCTCGGGCACGCGCGCGGCCCGGTCGTGCTTGCGCCGAATTTCGCGGACGACCGCCTCCCGTTCGTCCGAGAGGTCTTCGGTTTCGAGTTCGTCGAGCATCGCGGCCATCTCGTCGGACGTGAGCAGTTCGTGGCTCAGCGTCGAGAGCGCCGACCGCTGTTTCGACCGGGCGGGCGTGCCGCCCTCGGGCATCATGACCTCCTGGTCCCACCCGAGCACCATCCCGGCGTGGCTCACGTTCGACAGCCGTTCTACCGTCTCGATGAACTCGGCGTACGTCTCGGACGCCTCGTCGGCGGCGGCTTCGCTTGCCATTAGGTGATTTTTCGATGTCATCGGTTATCAAAGGCAGGATTTCGGTTCGAACTATCGCCGGAGAGTCGAGACGCCGCCTCAGAGCGGTTCGGCCGACGCAGATTCAGAGCCGTTCGGCGGCCCCCCGGTAAATCTCGTAACACCGTTCCAGCACGTCGATGCCGACGCTCTCGTCTTTGGTGTGGGCTTCGCCGGGTTCGGACGCGCCGCAGACCACGCAGGTCGTGCCCGCCTCGGCGAGTCGCCCGGCGTCGGTCGCGTGGGGCTTCGTGACCAGTTCGGGCGTCCCGGACTGGGCGTCTTTCGCCGCGGCCAGCACCGTGTCGGCGAACGCCGCGTCGTCGCACTCCATCGGCGGGAGGTCCGAGTCCACCGTCCACTCGACGCCCTCGATGTCCTCGACTCGTTCGAGGTCGGCGTACTCGCCGGGGACGGTTCGCTCGTCCACGACGATTTCGCACGATTCGGGAATCACGTTCCACGTCTCTCCGCCGTCGATTCCGGTGACCGCGATGCTCCCGTGGACCTCGTTGCCGAGCACCTCGACCACCGGGAACTCCAGCCCTCGAATCACGTCCACCGCGTCGCACGCCCGGTAGACCGCGTTCTCGCCCGCCTCGGGTTCGCTGGCGTGGGCGGCCGTCCCGCGCGCGGTGACGGTGCTCCCCCGGCGACCTCTGTGAGCGATTACCACGTCGGTCACGCCCTCCTTCGAGTAGTTGGTCGAGCCTTCCGCGACGATGGCGCAGTCGGGCGCAAAGCCGTCTTCGATGGCCCCGGTCGCACCCTCGCCGCCGGTCTCCTCGCCGACGAAGCTCGCGAACACGAGTTCGCCCGTGGGTTCGGCGTCGCGGAACGCGAGCATCGACGCCGCGACCGCACCCTTCATGTCGGCGGTGCCCCGTCCGTAGAGGCGGCCGTCGCGCTCCTCGACGACGTACTCGCCGTCGGCGGTCGTCTGCTGTTCTGCTGGCGGCACCACGTCGTGGTGGCCGACGAGCGCGAGCGACGGCGCGTCGCTCGCGCTCGGTCCCTTTCGCGCGATGACGTTGCCCACGTCATCGCGGGTCACGTCGCCGTCGGTCTCCGCGCGGAGCCACGCTTCGATGAAATCTCCGGCTTCGGTCTCGTCCTCGTGGCTCGGAACGGCGACGAGGTCTCGGGTCAGGGCTGCGACTTCGCTCATGGAAGACGGATGGGTTCGGAGTGGCTTCAAGTCGATGGATGCGGCTACCGGCGATGATTTGAACGGCCGAGGAGGTGAATATTTTGACACGACCGGAGTGAGTAGCAGATTCGACCTCGAAAGAGGCCGTCCGAAATCGGTCTCACCCACTCGTCCCGTTCACCCGTAGTACTCGTCCAGATACGCCGCGATGTCGTCGCTCTCGTACATCGACTCCTCGCGCCGGGTGTCCACCAGAAACGGAATCTGGTCCTCGCCGCCGAGTTGGCGGAGTTGCTCGTCGGTCTGCTCGTTTCGGACCTCGCCCTCGTGAGTCCGAGGGTTGTGAATCACGTACGACACCCCGAGGTCGAGAAGTTTCTGGCGGACTTTCTCGGAGTACGGGCAGTCCTCGGCCTGATACAGTTCGAGCATACCGGGACTCCGACACCGAGCGTGGTACCTCTGGCGGCCGAATTGGCTCACTCGCCGGACCGTTCCGAACTCCCCGCGTCGTCCGAATCGCCCATCTCGCGCGAGAGGTCCCGGGTCACGCCCGAGAGACGGGTGTGGCCCCACGCCGCCACGACGACCGCACCCACCTGATTGTACACGAGGTCGTAGATGATGTCGCTCATGCCGTACTGGGCCAGCACCGCCTCGCCGCCCAGTACCCCCGACGCGAGTCCCGTCCCGAACTCGATAATCTCCCAGAGGACGCCGAACGCCATCACGAACAGCAGGACGAACACGAAGACGAACGCCGAGGGGAACGTCACCGCCTCGGAGTGACGGTCGAACGCCCGGACGGTCGCGTAGCCGACGCCCGCGACCACCGACGACGACAGCGCGTGAGCGACCTGGTCGTACATCGGGACCGACTGGTAGACCCCGAGTGCGCCGACCGCGTGGAGGAACACCGCCGCGGTTATCCACAGCACGAGTCCGGGAGCCATCGAGATGTGGGTGTCGCGCTCCAACAGCGCCGGGAGAAAGGTGACGCCGAGCGGGATTCCGGCGTTGATGACGAGACCGACCTCGCCCCGGTACGCGGCGTAAGCCACGATGCCGACGAGGACGACCTGGAGCGCGCGAACGACCCGCGTCTGTTGGCGCTCGCCGAGTCCGAGCGTCTCGACGAAACTCACAGTCGCTCACCCCACTCGAATCGGAACTGCTCGCCGTGGAAGTAGAGTTCGAAGACGCCGCCCGCGACGATGCCGGTCGCCGACGCGAACACGAGGTCCCACATCAGCGCGTCGGGCGTGGTGAGAAAGTCGGTCCCGAGAAGCTGGTCGGCATACCACTGGACCACCGCCCACGTCCCCGCGGTCGCCATCGTGGTCACGACGACGAAGCCGACTGCGAACCCCGCGGTCATCTCGACCGACGTGAACGCGTCGAGTTCGACCGCGACCAACAGCGCGAGCGCGGCCACCGAGAGGTACGTCGCCGACTGAACGATTCGCCCCGATGCGACCGACCGGACCACCACGGGGAGCGCGACCACCGCCACCACCTCCCACGGCGGCAACACCTCCGGGTCGCGCGCGAGCGCTGCCGGGAGCGCCACCAGCACCCCGGCGGCGACCGTGAGACCGGCCCAGAGCAGGTCGGCGTCGAGCAAATTCTCGCCCACCGTGAGCGCCAGCACGCCGAGCAGTGCCCACGCGACGACGGCGTTGCTTCGATTTCCCGAGAGTACCGACCCCTGAATCCCCATACGGCTCGTTCGGTTTCCAGACACCTAAGCGAACAGGCGGGGGGGGGGGGGAAAGGGCCGCCCCCCCCCGGGGCCCCCCCCCGCCCCGCGGGGGGG
>NZ_ML974131.1:501100-512330 GCF_004143485.2 Halorussus amylolyticus
CCACCCCCGGGGCGTTGTTGCCCCCCCCCCCCCCCCCCCCCCCCCCCGCCCGCCCCCCCCCCCCCCCCCCCCCGCCGGGGACAGACTCACGGCCGAGCGTGAGACCTGCGACCCAACGCGAAGGAGCCAAGTCGCCCGACCTCCTCCACCCGGCCATGCGAGTCGGCGTCGGAAGCACGAACCCCGTGAAGCGAGACGCGACCGAAGCGGCCCTGCGCCACGTTTCGAATCTCAGCGTCGAAGCAATCGCGGTCGAGTCGGGCGTGAGCGAACAGCCGGTCGGCGAGCGCGAGACGGTCGCGGGCGCACAGAACCGCGCGCGGAACGCGCTCGCGGCCGGAGCGTTCGACCTCGGGGTCGGACTGGAGGGCGGGGTCGCCGACGTCGAAGGCACCGACGGTCTCTACCTCGTGATGTGGGCGGCCGTGACCGACGGCACCCGAGTCGGCGAGGGGTCGGGACCGCGCCTCCGCTTGCCGGACTCGATTGCGAACAGAGTCCGGGACGGCGAGGAACTCGGCCCGGTGATGGACGACGTGCTCGACACCGACGACGTGGCGAAAAAGCAGGGCGCGGCGGGCGCGCTGACCGGCGGGGTCATCGACCGCGAGCGCGCGCTCGCGTCGGCGCTCGCGGGTGCGCTGGGCCCGTTCGTGACTGACCTGTACGGGTGAATCTCTGAAACCTAGTTCCGCGAATTTTCGTGGTTGGATGGCGCGTGCGGTCGCCCCCTCGTGGGGCGACAAATCGCGCGAGGGATGACGAAGTGAGCGACTGGAAGGAGCGAACGGAGGAATCGGTTGGGGAGGGTGTGGCCTGCGGTTCTCATTTGTGACGTGCGAGCAGGACGCCTCAGTGCTCTTTTGTATATTTCTTCGTAGCTTCCTGCTCGCACGTCACCTATAAGACCGCACCGCAACCGCGAACGCCACGCCCTCCCCAACCGACTGCGCTTCTCACTCGCTTCGCTCGTTGCGATGCTCATCCCTCGCACGCTCTGGACGCGAGATGAACTCGCGTCAGCGCGCGCCACGAACTCTGTGAATATTTCTGAGAGAGGATTCGCGGGCATGTTCGGGTCGAACAGTACGAGTCAAAGACTGTTCTCCTCGGCGTCAGTCGTCGGTCGGTTCCGCCGTCTCGGCGTCCACCTGCGCGTCTTTGCTCTGTTCGACCGCCTCGGTCAGCGAGACGTTCAGCACCAACATCGAGACCACGCCGCCAGCGAGCGTGACGACGTTCTTCACCGCGTGGTCCACGATTGCGGCCGCGAGCGCCACGCTCGCGCCGATTGGCGTCAGTCCCGCGACGAGCAGGGTGAAGGCTCCCTCGTAGAGACCGATGCCGCCGGGTGACAGCGGCAGGACCTTCGCGAGGTTCCCGACGCTGACCGCGAAGAAGCCGACCGCGACCATCGTGACGACCGGGAGCGACACGTCGAACGCTGCGAGGACGAGCAGCGCGGTAATCACGTCGAGCGTCCAGATGGCGAGGCTCGACCCGCCGACGGTCAGGAAGGCGCTCCGGTTCCCGGCGACCGTCTGCACGTCGCCCGTGAACCGCTCGATGACGCGCGCGACATACTCGGCGTACGAGTCGTTGCTCATGCGCGAGACGACCTCCCGGACGAGATTCCGGTCCGACCGGGCGCTCGCGACGATGACGCCCACCGCGAGGATGGCCGCGAGGCCGACCCCGCCAGCGACGTAGATTGCGGTCTGGCCGCTGTCGCCGACGCCGCCTGCGGAGGGCGACCCGACGATGGTGGACTGGAGACCCGCGATGGAGGTGACACCGGTGAGCGCGAGACCGACGAGGACCACGCCCGCGAGGACGGTGATGGTCAGCAGGTCGAACACGCGCTCGACCGCGAGCGAGGCGAACCCCGTGGGATACGGAATCGCGCGCCGCGCCTTGACGACGTAGGCGCGCACCCCGTCGCCCAACCGCGCCGGGAACACGAGATTCCCGGTCTGGCTGATGAAGATGGCACCGGTCAGAAAGCCGGTCGTCTCCGTGTAGTCGAGTTCTTCGAGGATATCCTTGTACCGCCGACCCCGGAGGGGCCACGAGACCAGATAGACCAGCGCCGAGAGGCCGACCAACATCGGGTCGGCCGCCTGCATGTGTTCGAGCACCTGCCCGAGCGGGAGGTACTCGCCCATCAACACGATTGCGACCAGCGTCATGGCGATTCCCGCGGTGATGGACACCCGACGGGTGATTCGGGGCTGGACCGAGAACTCCCACCAGCATCGCAGAATCTGGCTCCCCATGCCGAACACGTCCCGGACCAAATCGACCTTGGTGTCGCCCTTCGGGGTCCAATCGACCGCGAACTCCTTGATGTCGTAGCCCTTCCGCTGGGCGCGCACGAGGACCTCGGTGTCCCAGAACCAGTGTTCGTCCTCGACGTGCGCGAGCACGTCGAACAGCGCGGCCCGGTCGAACGCCTTGAAGCCGCACTGGTGGTCCCGGAGGTCTGACCTGAGGAACGTTCGCGTCAGGCCGTTGAACCCGCGACTCGCGAAGTCGCGCTTCGCGGGGCGACTCGCTTCCTCGCCGGGCATCCACCGCGACCCGGTCGCGAAGTCGTACTCGCCCGACCGCACGCTCTCGACGAGCTCTTCGAGATGCTTCATGTCGGTGGCGAGGTCGGTGTCGAAGTACACCAGCGTCTCGCCGTCCGCGGCCTCGAAGGCGTGGTTCAGTGCGCCGCCTCTGCCGAGTCGCTCGTCGCTGTGAAAGTGCCGAACTCGGTCGTCGTCGGCCGCCATTCGGTCGGCGATTTCGGGCGTCCGGTCGTCGCACCCGTCCTCGGCGACGAGGACCTCGAAGCTCCCCGACGGAAGAAACGACGCCAGGGTTTCGAGAGTGGTCTCGACCGTGTGCTCGATGGTCGCCTCCTCGTTGTAGGCGGGCAGGACGACGCTGACTTCGACTGCACGACCGCTCATTATCTCTCAGGGACAGTCCGCCTGCGTAAGAAGCTTCTGCTCCGTTCCAGCCGTCAGATTCGCATAGGTCGGCCCTCCGTCGCCGACGGCGACGGAGGGCCGACTCACGACAGTTTACGGCGCGCTCGCGCCGGTCTAGCCGTTGGCGTCGTTCCGGACGGCGACGCTCGTTTCCCGACACAAGCCCGCATTACTCGCGAGCGAGGAGTCGTTACCGACCGTTTCGTTCGTCCGCCGACCCGTCTGACCGGACACCCGTCCGCCTGCAACGGACCGCGGTGGCCGACCGAAACTCCCGATTAACCAGCCGTACCAACACCCCCTCTCGCCGGTGTTTAGTTCACTCGAAAGTACTGTGAAATCGCAAGACTGCGGCGTGTTAACTGCGTGTACCAAATCCTCTAAGGCGCACTCTCCCGTAGACTGAAGTAGTCATGAGCACCACTGCCGCTGGCACGACGACCCTGACCGACAAACAACAGCGAATCCTCCGGTACCTCCGCGAGAACGGCCGGATGAAGACCTACTTCAAGTCCCGACTCATCGGCGACGAACTCGGTCTGACCGCGAAGGAAGTCGGCGCGAACATGACCGCAATCGCCGAGGGGAACTTCGACGTGGACGTCGAGAAGTGGGGTTACTCGTCGTCCACGACGTGGAAGGTCTCGGTCTAAGCGAACTCCGGTGCGTTCGCGGTCCGCGCTCGT
Organism: Halorussus amylolyticus; assembly: GCF_004143485.2. GTDB lineage: Archaea > Halobacteriota > Halobacteria > Halobacteriales > Haladaptataceae > Halorussus > Halorussus amylolyticus. The sequence goes on from NZ_ML974131.1 coordinate 504,765, forward strand.
CGCGAGCGCGCTTTTTCTGCTCTCGGCGCTCTCGACTCGGTTTAGCACGCCGTCGCTCGTCTCCCGTGATTTCGAGTGCCGACGTCTCCGCCAGCCCTTCGTTCCCTGCTACGGGTCGAACGAGATGAAACCGTCGGCCTGCCCCGCGAACGTCGCGGCCTTCTCATCGAACGAGTCGGCGTACCGCACCAGCAGGGTGATGACCGTCTCCGGGCGGCGAACCGCGTAGCCGCCCTCGCGGTCGAGCAGGCCCACTTCCTCCAGACTCGCCGCGTACTTGCTCACGGTGGGGCGCGACACGTCGAGTGCGTCGGCGAGGTCGGTTCCGGTCGCGTCGGGGTCTCGGAGGAGTTCGATGAGCATGCCGCGCGCGGTGTCCCGACGGAGGTAGCCGAGCGCAACCTGCTCGAACGCCGAGAACTGTTCGGCCGGGTAGAATCGCCGATAGTCGCCGTCCCGGCGGCTTTCGAGCACGCCGGAGTCGAGGAGTTGGCGGAGGTGGTGTTGAGACTCCCCGGTCCCGAGCTTGAGGTCGTCGCGTATCTTCGAGAAGTGAGCGCCCGGCGTGGTGGCGACGTAGCCCGCGATGGCATCGCGGGTCTCGCTCTCGTCGCCGTCGTCGCGGAACTTCGCGAGCGGCGTCGCCGCCCCCAACACGGCGAAGCGTCGAAGTGTCGCCCGCTTATTTTCATCCACGTCGGTGCGCTCAACCATCTACAACGAATGGTCGTCGCGGAGGATTAAAACACCTTCGCTTGCGCGTGTCTCGCACGCGTGAGACGTTTCGACCCGCGTCTGAGACGCCAGACTCGGCGTTCGCAAGACGTGCGGTTCGAAGCGTTCGGCGTACCGATAGCTTCCGCCGAAATTTCGTTCGACTCGCGCTCGGAAATCATCCGAGACCGGGCCGCCCGAACGCCCGTCGCTCTCAGCAGTCTCGAACGGGGCAGTTGTTCGGTTCGAACAGCGGCGGGTCCCACTCACAGAGCGTGAGTCGCCAGTCCGCGGCGTCGGTGAGACGACGCCCGTGCAACTGCCACGACTCGGGGTCAGCGGTCACGGGGCGGGCGACCATCGTGAGCGGTCGTCGGAACCACCAGAACGGCGGTTCGTCGTCACCGAGAAATCCGTGAGACAGGGCGACCGACCGAGGGAGCGTCGATTTCGTCGCCCAGAACACGTCGGTCTCGCGGTGGTCGGCCAGTATTGCGGCGAGCAGTCGCTCGAACGCCCCGTCCCTGTCGGTCGCGCCCATCGGCTGGGTCTCCAGTATCGCGGTCATGAGCAGGCCAGTTTCGAGCGTGTCCGAGGCGACGACCGCACCCGCTACGGGGCCGCCGTCTCGAACGACGTAAGCGGCGTAGTTCCATCCCGGCGCGTCGTACCGCCACCGGTAGAACGTCGGGTCGCGCGGGACGTGTATCTCCCGAGGCGGGTCCTCGGCGTAGAGCGATGCGAGGTCGGCGGCGGGAACGTCCGAGTGACGCGTCACCGTCGCGTCGCACGCGCTGCTCCCGAACCGTCGACATTCGTCGAAATACGCGGTCGAGGCCGCTCGAAACGCCGCCGTTGCCGTTGCACCCATGTCGTGACCGCGGTGTCGGAGAACGGCACCCGGATTCTGTATTCGGAAGTACGACGGCACTTCCTTCGCGACTTGCCACCCGTGCTTCTCGAACCCGTGGACCGCGGCGTCGGTCGGGAAGTTGAAGAACACCGACGGTTCGGCGTCGGCGCATCGCTCTACCAGCCGTTCGGTGAGTCGGGTGAACACACCTCGCCCGCGGTGGTCCGGGTGGACGAAAAGCCCCGCGGGCTGGAGCGCGAGTTCGTCCTCGCCGTTCGCTCGAATCGGAAACGTCATGCACGGGAGGAACCCGACGAGGCGTCCGTTCTCGCGCGCGACCACGAAGTACTCGTCGTCGGCATACGGTCCGAAGTACCGCCATTGGACCCACTCTTCGTCCACCTCGTACCACTCCGTCTGGAAGAGCTCACAGAATGCGGACGTGTCGCACTCCTCGTACTGTTCGATGGTGTACTCTCCTCTCCCTCCCATGGTCGTTTCCCGCGAAACACTGGATGTAAATAGTTATTTTCCGGTTGAATACGACACACCGGCGAGAGCGTTCGTGGCCGGACGATTGGTGACTCGTTTTCGCGATTCTCGCGTTCCGGGTCGGTTTTCAACGAGTATTACGGACGGAGGTCGGTACCGCTCGGTGCGGTCGAAGGGTGCGTCTCGTGGCGCGCCGCAGTCGTCAGTCGCGTGTTTGACACACGCGTTCCTCCTCGCTCGACGTCACGATTCGCATCACTGCGCCGCCACACCGCGGGCAGTCGTCGCTCCACTCGTCTGCGACCGTACCGCAGTGTGCACACTCGTAGTGGCTTTCCACGTCTGGACCGTCGAGCGCGGCCGCGAACGCGGCCGAAAGCTCATCTATCACCGGCGACCCCCGCCGTCGGGTGGTCGCCGGACGCCGAGACCGATACGGCGACGGCCCATCCCTCGCGCTCGACGAGCGCGAAGTCGTCGTGGACCCGGACCGAAAACGACGCGTGACAGTGCGGACAGGTCCGTTCGAGGTGGTCGGCCTGACCGCGATGCGTCCATCGCCCTTCGCACTGTGGGCAACTAATTTCGATACTGTTCGGATGCTCGGCGACGCCGCCGAGGCGGTTCGACTTCTCGGACTCGTTCTCGCGTGCCATGTTTACGCCGGTCGGCGAATCCGACATGTCGGATTCGCCGCGCTATCGGCTACCACACACGGGTCCAAGTAATACGTTTCCTAAACGTCGCCGATATGTCTATTTTTATTCGCTCCCTGCGAGAAAATGAAACTTGGATTCGTCTTCGGTCGTCGAATCGACGACCGAGGGCGAATCTCGGCTTACTTTTCGAGTTCGGCGTCCATCTCGGCTTCGACTTCCTCGACGCCGGGAGCCTCCTCGTCCATCTCCTCGATGACTTCGTCGGGACTCTTGATGTCGGCTGGGTCTTCGCCCTGCTTGATGGCCTGGGCTTCCTGCTCCATCGCCTCCACGTCCATCTCGGCTTCCTCGTCTATCTGACCCAGAATCTCCTCGATGTCGTCGAGACCGAGGAGTTCGCGGGTCTCGGCGTCGAAGTCCATGCTCTCTAGCTGTTCGCCGTCCTCTTTCACGTCGCTTCCGGTGAGGTGCTTGCCGTACCGGCCCACGAGCGACGAGAGCTCCTGCGGGAGGACGAACGTCGTGGACTCGCCCTGTCCGATAGATTCGAGCGTCTCCATTCCCTTCTCGATGACCGCGCGCTCGCCCATCGACTCGGCGGACTTCGCGCGGAGGACGGTCGAAACCGCGTCACCTTGGGCTTCGAGAATCTGGCTCTGCTTTTCACCCTGTGCGCGGATGATGTTCGACTGCTTGTCACCCTCGGCGGTCTCGATTGCGCTCCGGCGCTCACCTTGGGCTTCGAGAATCATCGCGCGCCGTTTCCGCTCGGCGGAGGTCTGTTGCTCCATCGCCTGCTGGACGTCCTTGCTCGGGTTGACTTCCCGAACTTCGACGCTCTCGACGCGAATTCCCCACTCGTCGGTGGGCTCGTCGAGTTCCTTCCGAATCTTCGCGTTTATCTGCTGGCGCTTGTTGAGCGTGTCGTCGAGTTCCATGTCACCCAGCACGGCGCGGAGGGTGGTCTGGGCGAGGTTCGACACCGCACGCTTGTAGTCTTCGACTTCGAGGTACGCCTTCTTGGCGTCCATCACCTTGATGTACACCACGGCGTCGGCGGTCACGGGCGAGTTGTCGCGCGTGATGGCTTCCTGTCGGGGCACGTCGAGCGTCTGGGTCCGCATGTCGAAGCGGTGGGTCGCACTCACGAACGGCGGCACGAAGTTGATACCGGGTTCGAGGAGTTTGCGGTACTCACCGAACACGGTCAGCGCGCGCTTTTCGGTCGCGTCCACGATTTCGACCGACTGCCAGACGGTGATAACGACCAGTACGAGGAACAGCAGGGCGACGACGGTCAAGCCGCCGGGTCCAGCCTGTAGTGGAACCAACATACGTATGCTGTTAGAATGAAGATGTGTTAAGCATTCTGTTCGCTGTCACCGAGACGCGGACGAAAACATCCCCGTGAGGTCGCGAGACGACTCCGAGCGTCGGTCGCGCCCCCGGTCACGCCTCCTCGGTGTCGGTCTCCCGCTCGCGCTCGCGTTGCTCGCGCTCGCGGCGGAGTTCCCGGTCGATGGGGTCTTCGATGGCGTCGAGCGGTTCGACCTTGACGACGTTGCCGCCGCCGGGGTCCACCACCATCACCTCGGTCCCCTCGGGTATCTCGCCGTCCATGCTTCGGGCGGCGTAGAACGGATTGAAGCCGCCCTCGTGGAGCTTTATTTGTCCCTCGTGGGGCGTGATGCGCTCGGTCACGCGCCCGGTCTGGCCCTTCAGCGAGTCGGAGTCGGTCGTCCGCGCGATGCCTTTGCCGCCGTAGAGGTCGAACTCCCGGTAGGCGTAGAGCGCGAGGCCGCCGAATCCGAGAACGAGCGCGCCCAGAACGAGCGGTCCCGCCAGCGGCGGCACGAGCAGACCGAGCAGTCCCGCGAGCATGAGCGCCACGCCGAGCACGATGAAGTGCGCGCCCGGAATCAACGCCTCGGCTATCGCCAGCGCGATGCCGGCGACGAACAGCAACAGCGGGAGCGAATCCAACAGCGGTGCCATGCGTGTGTGTTAGAATGCCGGGTGGTTAACGTTTTGCAGTGTCGGCGAGGCGTTCGGTCGGCGTCGTTCGACTGAGCGCCCGCACCCCCACCGACTACTCAGGCCGCCAGCAGAACGATTCGGGCGAACAGCGCGAGCATCGTGAGCACGCCGAGAGCGACGAAGAAGGCGTTCTCGGCCGAGGGCGACCCCGGATGGATTTCGGGGTCGGGGAGGTCGGGTTCGGCCTCCTCGCCCACCTCGTCGATGTCGTACTTCCACTCCGAGTCGGGGTCAGGCATACCGGGTAGTAGGAACGCCGCCCGCAAAAGCCTTCAGGACTTCCCGGCAGGGTCGCGTCAGGGTCGGTCGGCGAGGCTGATATCGCCCTCGTAGACGACGCCGCGCTCGGCGTCGAGGGTCACCACGTCGCCGTCACGGATTCCGGGGTCGAGCGGCGCGCCGCTTATCATCGGGATGTCGAGTTCGCGCGCCACCATCGCGGGGTAGCCGGTCATGCCCGGTCGGGCGTCCACGATGCCGACCAGTCGCTCGGGGTCGCCCGCGAACTCGCCGTCGAACGCGGGGTCGAGTGCGAGCAGCGACCCTTCGGGGACGTTCGAGAGGTCGCCGTCTGTCGTCCGGACGACCGGGGCGGCGACCTGCCCGCTGACGACGCTCCGGCCGGTGGCGATGGTCTCGGCCGCGACGTGGACCTTCAGCATGTTGGTCGCGCTCGTCCCCTCCAGTTCGGACATCATGCCCGAGAGGACGACCACGGTGTCGCCGCTCTCGGCGACTCCGGCGTCGAGCGCGGCCTGCACCGCGTCCTCGATGATGGTATCGACGCCCGCCGACATGGGGGTGTACTGGGCGTCCACGCCCCACGAGAGCGCGAGCTGTCTCCGGACCTTGTCGTTCGGGGTGGTCGCCAGGACCGGCACCGCGGGCCGAAACTTCGCGACCTTGAGCGCGGTGTACCCCGACTCGCTCGCCGCCACGATGGCGGACGCGCCGATGTCGCGCGCCAGAAATCGGGCCGACCGCGCGAGCGCGTCGGTCCGGGCGTCGTCCGAGGGCGGGACGCGCTGTTCGCGGTTCTCGTCGTACTCCTCGGAGTTCTCGACCTCGCGAACGATGCGGTCCATCGTCTCCACGACTCGCACGGGGTCGTCGCCGATGGCGGTCTCGCCCGACAGCATCACCGCGTCGGTACCGTCCAAGACCGCGTTCGCCACGTCAGAAGCCTCCGCGCGGGTGGGCCTGCGCGCGTGAATCATCGAATCCAGCATCTCGGTCGCGGTGATGACCGGCACGCCCGCGCGCTGGCACTTCCGGATGATGCGCTTTTGAATCATCGGCACGTCTTCGAGCGGGCACTCGACGCCGAGGTCTCCCCGAGCGACCATCACGCCGTACGCCGCCTCGATTATTCCGTCGAGGTTCTCGACCGCGCCCCGGCGCTCGATTTTGGCGACGATGGGGATGTCCGCGCCGTGGTCTTCGAGCACTTGATTTATCTCGTACACGTCTTCGGCGCTCCGGACGAAGCTCGCGGCCACGAAATCGACCGCCTTCTCGGCCGCGAGTTCGAGGTCGCCACGGTCCTTCTCGGTCACCACGTCGAGGTCGAGTTCCACGCCCGGGACGTTGACGCCCTTCCGACTGCTCAGGTCGCCCCCGCTCTCGACGTGGGCGACGACGGTCTCGCCCTCGACAGACTCGACGGTCGTCTCGATGCGACCGTCGTCGAGCAGAATCGTGTCGCCGGGTTCGACGTTCGCGACCGAGTAGCTCAGGCCGACCTCCTCGGGCGTGGCGGTGTCGCCCTCGACGAATCGCACGCTTGAGCCGGTTTCGAGGTGAATCGGCTCCTCGACCTCCGCGGTTCGAATCTCGGGACCCTGGAGGTCGAGCATCACCGAGAGGGGGTCTTCGACCGTCTCGTCGATGGTCCGAATCTGGTCGATGAGGTCGGCGCGGTCCTCCCGGCTCCCGTGGCTCGCGTTGAGGCGAGCCACCGCCATTCCGGCGTCGGCCAGCTCCCGGATGGTCCGCTGGGAGTCGGACGCCGGACCCAGCGTACACACTATCTTCGCGTTTCTCATGGCCGGCCGTACGGGGCTTGCGGTCAAAAACCCCCGGTGATTGACTCGAAATCGAGTTCCGCCTTCGTCGCGTCGAGGCCCCGCGGTTCGGCCGCCACAGTCATTCTCGCAGGACTGCCCGAACCAACAGCTTTCGGTTACTGAACGTCGCCACGTCGTCGTCCTCGAACGTCACTCCGTACAGTTCCGCCGCCTCGGGCGTTCGGACCAACTCGGCCAGCATCTCTCGGCGCTCGTCGCCGGGGTCGGTCCGGTCCACCCACGCGGTGTAGTCCATCTCTCGGGCCATCGTGACCGACTCCCCGATTTCGAATCCGGCGTCTCGGAGCCACGCGTTCCACTCGGATTCGGCGAACATCTCGACGTGACTCGGGTCGCGCGTGCGCTCGAACCGATTCAGAAACGCCGCGAGGTCGTCGTCCTCGGGTGCGATGCAGTCCTCGAACGCGAACGTCCCGCCGGGTTCGAGGACGCGGGCCACTTCGCGGACGAACGCCCGCGGGTCGGGGAAGTGATGGGCCGCGATGCGACACGTCGCGGCGTCGAACGCACCCGAGTCGAAGGGGAGTCGCTCGGCGTCGGCGACCGCGCCCGCGACATCGAACGTCTCGGTCGTCGTTTCGACCATCTCGGGCGTCACGTCGGCGACTGGGCGGTCCCCGGCGGCCATCTCGAACTCGACGAGTCGCCCGCGGCGGCCGCGGTCCGGGAGCTCCGCGAGGAGACCGGCGTCCGCGTCGCTCCCGAGGATGTCACACTGCTCGAT
>NZ_ML974131.1:512340-632331 GCF_004143485.2 Halorussus amylolyticus
CATCTCGGGGGTCAGGTCGGCGGCGAACCCTTCTGTCTCCGACCCGGGGGCGCTCGCGGCCCGAGAGGCCGCGAGCGCGCCAGCCGTGTGGCCCGCGCCGCAGGCGACGTCGAGCGCGCGAGTGGCTCCGTCGCACCACTCCGCGAGCAGGTCGAGGTCCGCGCCCTCGCGGTGAATCGCGCTCTCGCGGTAGGCGTCGGCCACCGCGCCGAACGAGTCGGCGTTTTCGCGTTTCCGGGCTGAGTCGTCCATGCGAGACGCGATGCTCCCCGGTCGCTTGACCGTGGCGCTTCTCGCAAAAGTCGTGAGTCGGGGTCGCGCGTTCGCGCGTTCGGGCGTCGAGTCTACCGAACCTTCGTTCCCGGACCGCTGTCGCCGTGGGTCGTCAGGATGTCGGCTTCTTCGCCCGCCGCGAGCAACATGCCGTTGCTCTCGACGCCGAATAGTTCGGCTTTTTCGAGGTTCGCCACGATGACGACCTTCTTGCCCGGAAGCGAATCGAGGTCGTGGAGCTGTTTGATGCCCGCCACGATTTGGCGGGTCTCGACGCCGATATCGACTTCGACGCGCGCGAGGTCGTCCGCACCCTCGATTGGCTCGGCGACCTCGATTTCGCCGATTCGGAGGTCGAGGTCCTGGAATTCGTCGAAGCTGATGCGGTCGTCGTTGATGGGTTCGATGTCGATGTCGGATTCGGTGTCGGATTCGTCTGTCACGGTTTCGTCCTCGGATTCGTCCGCGTCTTCCTCGGCGGCATCGGCCGCCGCTTGGACGCTCGCTTCGAGCTTCTCGTTGAGTTCCTCGACGCGGTCGTCCTCTATCTTCTCGAACAGTTCGTCGGGTTCGCCGAAGTCGGCGGGCGGCGCTTCGAGCGCGCCGGAGAGGGGCACGTCGTGGACCGACCCCTCCTCGCCCAACTGGGTCCAGAGCGTCTGGGCCTTGCCGGGGAGGATTGGCGCGGAGAGGACCGCGACGGCTTTCGCCAACTGGACGCAGTCGTAGATGACCTGCTCGGCCTTCTCGGGGTCGTCGTCGGTCAGATTCCACGGCTCGTTTCGCTGGATGTACTCGTTACCGAAGCCAGCCAGCGCGACGGCGGCGTCGCCCGCCCGCTTGAGCGAGTAGTCGTTGACCGCGTCCTCGAAGTCGGTTATCGCCTCGCGAATGCGCTCGCTGACCTCCTCAGACGTGTCGGCGTCGGGCGTCCCCTCGTAGTTCCGGGCCGCGAACAGCAGACTCCGGTAGGCGAAGTTGCCGAGCGTACCGACGAGTTCGCCGTTGACGCGCTCTCGGAACTTCTCCCACGAGAAGTCCACGTCCTGCTGGAAGCCGCCGGTCGTGGTGAGGTAGTACCGAATCAGGTCAGGGTCGAACCCCTCGTCGAGGTAGTCGTCCGCCCAGACTGCCCGATTTCGGCTGGTCGAGAACGCGTCCCCGTCGAGGTTGACGAAGCCGCTCGCCATGACCGCGCGGGGTTCGTTGTAGCCCGCACCACGCAACATCGACGGCCAGAAGACGGTGTGGTGCTGGATGATGTCCCGGCCGATGATGTGGACGATTTCGCCCGTGTCGCTCTGAGTCCACGCCTCGTTGTCGGCCTCGTCGGACGCTCCGGGTTCGGGTGCGCCCGCCTTCCACACTTGCTCCCAGTCGAAGGTGTCCGCGCCGACGCGCTCGGTGTACTGCTTGCTGGAGGCGACGTACTCGATGGGGGCGTCTACCCAGACGTAGAGGACGAGGTCTTCCTCGCTCGTTCCGTCTCCGTCTTCGTCGCTTTCGCTCGGGTAGTCGATGCCCCAGTCCATGTCGCGGGTGATACAGAGGTCCTGTAGTTCGCCCTCTATCCACTCTCGGGGCTGATTCCGGGCGTTGCTCGTGCCCTCCAGTCGGTCGATGAACCCCTTGAGGTACTCCTGGAAGTCCGAGAGTCGCAGGAATTTGTGTTCGCGGGCGCGGTACTCGGCGGGGTTGCCCGTGATGGTGCTCACGGGGTCCTCGATTTCGCCGGGTTCGAGGTGGCGCTGACACCCCTCGTCGCACTCGTCGCCGCGGGCCTTCGCGCCGCAGTACGGGCAGGTGCCCTCCACGAAGCGGTCGGGGAGCGGCGTGTCGGCCTCGGGGTCCCACGCGACCTGAATCTCCTTCTCGAAGACGTGGTCCTCCTCGACCCACGACCGGACGAACTCCTGGGTGAGTTCGGTGTTGGTCTCGTCGTGGGTGTGGCCGTAGTTGTCGAACTCGACGTTGAACTTCGGGAACGTCTCGGCGTACTTCTCGTGGTGGCGCATCGCGAACGCCTCGGGCGAGACGCCCTCCTTCTCGGCGTTGACCGCGACCGGGGTGCCGTGCATGTCGGACCCGGAGACGAACGCGGTCTGCTGGCCGAGTTTCTCCATCGCGCGGGCGTAGGCGTCGCCGCTGATGTACGTCCGGAGGTGGCCGATGTGCAGGTCGCCGTTGGCGTACGGCAGACCGCACGTGACCACCGCCGGATTGTCGGTCGGGAAGTCGTCGTGGCTCATGTTACTCAGTCCTCGTTCGCGGGTGTAAAACCCGCCGATTTCGGTGTTCGTGCATCGGTGTGTTCGGTGTCGGTTCGGCGAGGTCGAGACTCGCGGGCGATGCGAGCGAGCGGTCGGGTTTCACCACCGCGAAAACGCCGCGTGTCACGGCCCGGCAGGTCCTCCCGACGTTAGGCGTCGCTCCGAATGCGCATAGCGCGAGCGAGTGCCGTCGAACGCCGGGAAACGCGGGCCGTGCGTAGCACGATTCGAGGTTATTCGTCTCCGTATTTAAATGTTGGTTCGGCGTGAGAGGGAGTGGGTTGCGGTGCGTGCGGCCGCGGTTGCTGTGTGTGCGGTTGCGGTGCTGTGCGGTCTCATAGGCACCGTGCGAGTGGCGGTCACGGTTGGGCGGACAGTCACGTCGAGTTGGTTGCAGTCGGACACGGAATCACATCGAGTCGGCCACGGTCGAACACGAAATCACGCCACTCTCGCACCGAGAACCGAAAGCGGGGGTTTTTCAGTCCGGGTCGCATGATTCGACGTATGCAGGGTAATCTGCCACCGGAAGCACAAGAGAAACTCGAGGACTTGCAGGACCTTCAGGAGACGGCCCAGCAGGTCGCCGCCCAGAAGAATCAGGCCGAGACACAGCTCAACGAGTCGAAGACCGCGCTTGACGAGCTCGACGACATCGACGAGGACACCACGATGTACCGCGAGGTCGGCGAACTCCTCGTCGAGACCGACTTCGAGACGGCGTCCGAGGACCTCGAAGAGAAGGTCAGCAGTCTCGAAATCCGCGTCGAGACGCTCGAAAAGCAGGAAGAGCGCGTCCAGGAGCAGTTCGAGAGCCTCCAGTCGGAGCTCCAGCAGATGCTCGGCGGCGGTGGCGGCCCCGGTGGCCCGCAGGGTCCCGGCATGGGCGGCGCTGGCGGCGCATAAATGCCACGTGACGACGAGGTCGTCCAGACGGCCGCGGAAGCCGCCGAGAACGTTATCTTCTCGCGGTTCAAGCAGTCCGAGGTGAAGGACTTCGACGTGACCGTCACGTTCGAGGAAGGCGTCCTCGACGTGGACGTGTATCTCAACGTCCCCGACTCGCGCAACACCGAGGAGAAAGTCGCTGAGGACGCCGCGCTCGCGGCGCGCGCGGCGGTAGACGACCTGTTCGAGGACGCGGACTGAACTCGATTCCGTCTTTCGAACGACACCACAAAGCATATCCCCGGCCCGTGTACGTGTGTAAACACCGCAGGTAGGGGTACTTGTGGTATGCAGTATTCTTTCGAAGCCGAACCGAGAGCGACGCGAGGAGCGAAACGCAGTTCTACTTCCCTCCCAGAGAGGGTTCGATACGCATACTGGCGACGTTCCCGAGAGGTCCACCACGACCGCGCCGTCCGCGACCGCGTTTCCGGCGACGCCGTGGCCGCCGCCTCGAACCGTCACCGGGCGGTCGCGTTCGCGCGCGAACGCGACCGCGGCCGTCACGTCCGCGACCCCGGTGCAGTACGCGACCACCGCCGGTCGCGCGTTCGCCATGCCGTTCCAGACCCGCCGGGCCTGCTCGTAGGCGTCGTCGTCCGGTACGACGAACGTTCCCGCGAAGTCGGCGGCGAGCGCCGCGACCGTTTCATCTCCTACGTTGTGCGCTGTCATTTCTCCCACCGAGTCGGGGGTACGCCACGCTCGGAAATAGAGTCGAATCGGGGACGACCTGACACAGGCCGAAAATTGGTGCGACTCACGTCAGGAAGAAGATGACGACGCTGATGGCCATCGCTGCGAGTATGACCGCACCGGCCAAGGCACCGCCCATCGAGATGACCGCGTTGGCGTGGCTCGCCAGCGTCTCGGTCCGGTCGTTGCCGAACACCGTGACCTCGGCGCGCTCGCTCGCCATCCCGGCCTCGACGGGTTCGAGGTCGCCGCGGGCCTCGGCCACGAGGTCGGTCACGAGTGCGACGAGCGCGTCCTGAGAGATGGCCGCCCCGACCTGATTCTCGGACTTGGTCTTGTTGACGACGTGGTTGTCGGTGGTCAGCACCTCGACCGCGTCCACGGGGTCGTCGGTCGCCTCGGCGTCCTCCCGGACGGCCGCCACGATTCGGTCCCGGAGACCGGGTTCCATGTTGTTGCCGTCCACGAGGACGTAGGCGGTGGTCTGGTCGCCGACCTCGAAGACCGCGACTCTGACCCCGAGCGGGCCGATTCCCTCGTGGGGTTCCCAGTCGGTCGGGTCCCACGCGGTGCCGAGTCGAATCTCGCTCCGCGGGGCGTCCGCGAGGTCGGTCGCGGCGTCTCGGGCGGCCTCCATCAGGTCGAACGACTTCTCACTGCCGGGGTAGACGTGGCCGATATCTTCGACGTCCTCGATGCCGTCGTTGCAGTTGTGGGCGTCGGCGAGCAGTACGTCGTCGAAGCCGCTCGACCGGGCCTCCGCGGCGGCCGACAGGCCGACCGCGTACATCACGTCGTCGGTGCAGTTCGGGGCGTATGTCGCGGTCAGCATGAGGTCGTCGCCGAACGCTTGGCCGATGACCTTCGCGTCCCCGGCTTGGGCCCGGACGCTCGGTGAGGCGGTGTCGCCGTACTCGATTTTCTCGTAGGCCGACTCGGCGGTCTCGATGATGGCGTCGAGTTCGCGCTGCGTGACGAGGTTGAAGTCGTGGCCCGCAGTGGCGTGGGGCGGGAAGCCGAGTCCGTCGGCGGTCTCGGCCACGCGCTGAGGGAGGTTTCCGCCGCCGATTTCGCCCATCGGCCCGGGGTGAATCATCGGCAGGACGAACCGGGCTTTCTCCGAACCATCGCCGCACCGAAACGCCAGCACCGTGACCGGGACGACCGCTTTCTCGCCGATTTGCTCGAAGAAGTCTTCGAGTTCGTCGGTCCCCTCGGCGATGTGGCCGACGAACCCCCGGAGGAAGTCGAGCATGCTCACGCCGAGGCTCCGCTCCCACGGCCGGTCGATGAATCGGACGAACACCCACACCGCGAATCCGTAGAGGACGCACAGAACAGCGAGGAGGACGAAGTCCACCGCGACGATGGCGCCGAGCGCCGGGGGTGCCTCGTCGGCCCGACTCATCACGATTTCCACGAGCGTCTCGGCGAGCGGGCCGCCTCCGAGGTAGAGGTACTGCATCGTCCCGCTGTAGACGAACACTAAGAACGCGGCGGCCGCGGTCTGGATGCTCGCCGGAATCGCGGCGACCACGACCGACTTCCCGGAGATGGCGAGCAGGACCAGCAGGCGGAGCGCGAACACCGACGCGAGACCGACGATGAGCGCGTCGAACACGAACTGCTGGTCGAGTCGCTGAAACAGGACGGTTGCCGCGCCTGCGCCCGCCATCACCGCGACCAGCACGCCCTCGCAGGTCAGCGCGAGGAGCGAGGACCGATTGTAGGTGAGTTGGCCGCCGAGGCGTCGGTCTACGGGAGTCGTGAGCAGGCTCGCGACCACGGTCGGAACGCCGATGAAGAAGACCCCCTGCCACGCGTCCTCAAGTACGAATCCGGCGTCGAACGCGCCGACGCCCGCGACCGCGGCGACCACGAGCGCGAAGGCCACGCTGGCGTACCAGCTCGGGGCGGCGAAGATGTACCGCGAGAGACTCGCGAGGTCGCCCTGCGTCGCTGTCATGAATGGAAGATACGAGACCCGACGGTTAAAAGATGCTACTCGCCGCCGTCGATTTCGGGGTCCGGTCGGTGGAACGAATCACGGGAATGCGCCCGGTGGGACAGCCGCCGAGAGTCAGCCGGTGACACACCTCGGGTGGGATTTCCGAAAGACTTCGTTTCGCTCGTCTTTCGACGTCCCGTTCGTTCCTCACGGGACTGAAAGGGGTCGCCCGGTCGCGGCCTGCCGCCCGCGACCGGGCGAGGGCTTTCGAGATAGTCGCTTCTGTGGCTCCGTTATCTACACGCAGAAGCGACCGAGCTGACGTTCGAAACGACCACCTCTCCCGCTGAGCCGTTGAAATCGCACCGCAACCGCAAACGACGAGCGAAGCGTTACGACTCGCAGACCGCGACGAAGTTCTCGAACAGTTCCTCGCCCTCGGCGGTGTGGGCCACCTCGGGGTGCCACTGGACACCGTAGAGGTCGCGGCCGGTGTCGCTCATGGCCTCGACGCCGCAGATGTCGCTGGTGGCGGTGCAGGCGAACCCCTCGGGGACCTCCTTGACTTCGTCGGCGTGGCTCGCCCACACGCGCGTCTCGGGCGCGAGCGACCCCACAACGGGGTCGTCGTCGTCCAGAATCTCGACAGTCACGTCGGCGTAGCCGCCGTAGTCGCCGCCGCCGACCTCGCCGCCGAGAATCTCGGCGATGGCCTGCAGGCCGAGACAGATTCCGAGGACGGGAACGTCGAGTTCGAGGTAGTCGGCGCAGTTGCCGATGTCGTCGATGTCGGGACCGCCCGAGAGGACGATGCCGTCGGCGTCGATGTCGTCGGCCGGCGTGGTGTTGTCGATGATTTCTGTGTCCACGCCCATGTCGCGGAGCGTCCGGTGTTCGAGGTGGGTGAACTGCCCGTGGTTGTCAACCACGACGATTCGAGTCATTGGGGGGAGGTAGTGAAGGAGCCTACTAAAGCCGTTCGAAGACCGGAATCCGGTCACATCGGGAAGACGAAAGGAATTTGACCGGTATCCGAGACGTTCGAGTGTGAACCGTCCGCCCGTCACGAATCAGCGCGTCTCGCAGGCGATGGTGGTCGCGTCGAATCTGATTCCGGTCGTCGCGGTGGTCTCGCTCGGGTGGTCGGCGACGGTGCTGGTCGGTCTCTACGTCGTCGAGATGTGGGCCGTGCTGTTCTGGACCGCGGTGAAAGTGCCGTTCGCCGAGCGCTACGCCGAGACGGACGACGCCAAGACCCCCGGCCCGCCGAAGCCGTTGCAGGACAAGCGCGGCGGGGTCCGACTCACTCGATTCCTCCCCAAGGTGTACCCGCGGAACCTCCCGGTCCTGTTCCCGCTCGTGGTCTTTTTCGGCCCGCTGGAACTGTTTCTCAGTTTCGCGGTGTTCGCGCTTTCTGCCCCCACGGTCGAAGCGATTGAACAGGTGTTGGTCGGCGGCTTCGCCATCTTCGTCGCTCGCGGCGTCGAGTTCTGGACCGACTACGTCCGCGACGAGCAGTATCGGACGACCTCGCCGCAGGCGCTCGCTCGGACGCCAATTCAGCACCTTTTCGGCGTCTTCGTCCTCTTTTTCGTCGGCGTCGTGGTCGTCGGGAACGACGCCGAGAGTTCCGGAATCGGGACGTACGCGCTCGCGGCGGTGGTCCTCGGAAAACTCGGCTACGACCTCTACGTCTTCTGGCGCGACCACACCGAAAGCGGGCGACCGGTGTTCGCCGACCACCTCGAAGACGAAATCGACCTCCCGCCGGTAGCGACCCCCGGCGGCGACCCCGAGCGAACCGTGACCCCCGACCGAAAGGCGTTCGCGCTCGATGCGGTCGGTCGCGGCGTCACGTTCCTGTTCCTCGGCGGCGAGGGACGACTCGGTCTCCTGTTCGTCGGCGTGGTCGCGCTGTTCAGCTTCGGCGGCGCGCGGTTGGGTCTCACCGTGGCCGCCGCAATTGGACTCCCAATCGTCGCACTCCGGGCGCTCGTCCACTACGCCGAGTACGGGACCTTAGAGTACCGACTGTACGACGACGCGGTCGTCGCTCACGACCGGTGGCTTGACGCGCCACAGCGAGCGGTCGGCGTCAACGAAATCGACACCGTGACGGCGTCGTCCGGGCTCCCCGGTCGATTGCTGGGCACCGCGACGCTCGACCTCGAACCCGCGGGCTGGAGCGACAGCGACCCGCTTCGAATGGTTCAGATTCGAGACCCCGAGACGCTCCGCGAGCGGCTCGGCGCTCGGTGAAAAAGTTTGCCCGCCTACGCGGTCGGCGAAACGCCTCGCTCCGCTCGGCGTACGTTTACCGTTCCTCGCTGTCCAGCACGCGAATCTGGTCGCCCACCTTTTTCCGCCTCGGGTGTCCTCACGTCCTCGCTTCGCTCGGACGCGGCGGCACCGCTCGTCGCAAAAATCTGGACCAAAAAAGCCCGACCGCGCACGCGGTCGGCGAAACGCCTCGCTCCGCTCGGCGTACGTTTACCGTTCCTCGCTGTCCAGCACGCGAATCTGGTCGCCCCGAACCGTCACGGGAATCGGGACGGTCGCCTCGTACAGTTCGACCGTCACCTGGTCCTTGCCCTCGTCGATTCGCTGGACCTGGGCCTTCTCGCCCTTGAACGGTCCGGCGATGAGTTCCACGATGTCGCCCTCGGCGATGCCCTCCACGTCAGGGGTCGGCGACAGGAAGTGTTCGACCTCGGAGATATCGCTCTCGCCGGGCACGATGCTCCGGGCGTGGGGAATCTCTTCGAGGACCCGGTCGAGGACCGCGCTGTTGTCGGCCTCGACCATCACGTAGCTCGTGAGCGAGTCGGGCGCGAGCGCGGCGTGAACGTCCGGCTCCTCGCGGTTGATAATCATGTCTGCGACTGTTCGTTCCTGGCTCGCGGTCGTCTTAACTGCGTACATTGGCATTCGTGACCACCTACGATGGCATGAAGCTCATGATTGCGAAGATGATGAACCCGAGCAGGCCGACGAGGACGATTCCGGCTCCCGCGATTTTCGATATTTTCGAGAACTCCTCCCACGACGGCGTGCTGGCGAGCTTCAGCACGCGGACGTACGAGGTGAGGTCTAGCTTGACATCCATGTTATCGGAACTTCGGGAGCGGGCTTTTTCTATCTATTGCTCTTGGCGCGTCCACTCGCCGCGCTCGCGCGGCGAGTGGACGCGGGGCTAGAGGCGATACGCGAGGCTGGAGATGGAACGCGCGACCGGAAACGAGACGCGGAGGGTCGGTCAGGGCGGTCGAACGGGGACCACAGGGCGACCGCGGGGCGACCGCGGACTCATAGGGCCGGTTGTAATTCGTTCCCGTCCCCCATCCGTCGTCGGACGATTTCACGTCCGGTTCACCCGAGAGAGTGTGACTGCTGCAAATAGTTACAACCGACCTTATCACTCCACGTAGTCGATGTCCTGCAGTCGCTGGTCGGCCTTGGCCTGTTGGGCCTCGTTCCGGCCGTAAATCTGGGGCGACTCGACGCCGGTGACGACTATCATCGTGCGCATCTCGCCGTCGAGGTCCTCGTCGATGGAGGTCCCCCAGATGATGCGGGCGTCGGGGTCGATGCGGTCGTAAATCTCCTCGACCACGCCCTCGGCCTCCTCGATGGACATGTCGTTGCCGCCGGTGACGTTCACCAGCGCGGAGTTCGCGCCCGAGATGTCCACGTCGAGCAGGGGCGACCGGAGCGCGGACTTCACCGAGTCCTGTGCCTTCGCGTCCGAGTCGCTCTCGCCGAGCCCTATCATCGCCACGCCGCCTTTCTCCATCACGGTGCGAACGTCGGCGAAGTCCAGATTCACGAGACCGGGCTTAGTGATGAGTTCGGTGATGCCCTTGACAGAGCGCATCAGCACCTCGTCGGCGACCTTGAACGCCTGTCGCACCGGGAGCTTGCCGACCGAATCGAGCAGGCGGTCGTTCGGCACGACGATGACAGTATCAGACACGTCGCGCAGGCGCTCCAGTCCGGCCTCGGCGTTGGTCCGGCGGACCTCGCCTTCGGCGGTGAACGGCGTCGTAACGATGGAAATCGTGAGCGCGCCCGACTCGCGGGCGGCCTTGGCGACCACGGGCGCGGAGCCGGTACCGGTCCCGCCGCCGAGTCCGGCGGTGACGAACACCATGTCCGACCCCTGAATCGCGTCGTAAATCTCCTCTTGGCTTTCGAGGGCGGCCTCCTCGCCGACCTGCGGGAGCGAGCCAGCGCCCCGGCCCTGGGTCTTCTGCTCGCCCATCAGAATCTTGGTGTCGGCCTCTATCTCCACGAGGTGCTGTACGTCGGTGTTGGCGGCCACGAGCTTCGCGCCGTGGATGCCCTCCTCGGCCATCCGATTGACCGTGTTCCCACCGGCACCGCCACACCCGACCACGGTGATGTCGGTCTGGAGGTCTTGGAGAACGTCTTTGAGTTCCTCGTCGGTCATCGTCCCCGAGGGATTCACGTCCTTCGTCCCCCCCGAAGCGGACTGCCGAGAGGACCCTGTCTCCTCGGCTTCCTCGATGGCGTCTTCGACTAGCGAGTCCATGCTGAAGTGGCATTGAGAACGGAGCGTAATTATCTTTCCCCTCTTTGTCGGACGAATGTCTGACGAATCCGATAGTTACGGGAATCAGACCTGTCTCGTTCCGAACCTCGACTCGCAGAACTCACTCCGAGAAGCGTCGAACGCGCTCGCTCCGAACCGCCTCGGGCGGTATCTCCTCGCCGTCCACCGCGACCGACTCGCCCGCCGAGAGCTTTCCGAACGCTGGGCCTTCGCGGACGCCGAGTTTGCGCGCTTTCTCGGCGTCGAACGTCGTCTCGCGCGCGACGACCGCGCCGTCCTCGCGCGCGACCGAATCGTACTTCTCGGCGAGGACATCGACCAAACTTTCGACCAGCGCCTCGCGGTCCTCGGAGTCGGAAACCGCGACCCGCCCCGCCGTGCGGGTACCGCTCTGTTCGGTCTCGAACGCGACCGCGCGGGCTTCGACCGCCTCGCGGGTCGTCTCGGGGTCGATACCCTGGGCTTCCGCGAGCAGGTCGCCGGGGAGCGAGACGAGTTCGTAGTCGCCGTCCGTCTCGGTGTCGGCCGCGCGCTCGCCGAACCGAAGCCCCTCGCCGACGGGCGAGAGGTCGGCTTCGAGGCGCTCGACCAGTTCGAGCGGGCGGCCCGTGGTCTCGCGCACCCACGTCTCGCTCACGACTCGGTAGCCCAGGTCCTCGATGACGGACTCCAGTTCGGGTCGGTCGCCGTCGACCACCGCGCGCTCGGCCCGACTCGCTTCGAACGCGCGTCGAATCACGTCGCGATTTTCCTCGGGCGCGCCCATTGCGTCGAGACACCAGTCCGCGGCGACGTGGCCGACCGCCCAGTCGGTCTCGCTGAGGATTCGGGTGAATCGGGGTGCGTAGTGGCCGCCGCCGAAGCCCGCGATTTGTCGCTCGCGGTGGGGTTCGACGCCCTCCAAGTCGAGGACCGCTCGGGCGACTGCACGCGCGCCCTCGGGGTCGTCCCACTGGGCCTCGTCGCTCCCGAGTTCGGCGAACAGCGAGGGGACGCCCACCTCGGAGGGACCGTGGTGGGTGCACTCGGTGCCGACCTCGTAGCCCTCGGGCGCGTGTTCCGCGAAGGCGTCGAGCAGGCGGTCGTGAGCGTTCGGGCACGTCTCGGCGAGACCGCCGTCCGTGCCGCCGAATTCCGCGGGACCGAAGTTACCCGTGAAGTGAGCAGTCAGGAGCGGGCCGGTGTTGCCCGAGTGCCGGGAGACGAACACGAGCAGGTCGGGCGAGTCGAAGGGTTCTGCGGTCTCCTCGATTTCGAGGTGGAGCGCGTCGAACTCCCGGAGTTCGAACCCCTCGCGTCGGTAGTAGGTGGCCCCGCCCTCGGCGTCGGGACGCGACTCGTCTTCGCGGGTCTCCCAGTCGGCGAGGTCCAGCAGGTGGTCACCGATGTGCACCGAGGCCGAATCGGCCCTGCTGACGACGATGGCTATCACGCCCGAGAGTAGGTCGGCCGACCGCGAAAAGCGCGTCGGAACGGACGTTCCGGCGCACCGGTCGAACCGCGCCGCGGTTCGACCGGTGCGCCGGAGTCGTCTTTTTCAGTCGGCGTGTTCGGGCTTCTCCGACCCGCCGGGAAGCGCGTCTCGGGCGTTGGCCAGCGTTCGGGTGAATATTCCTCGGAGTTCGCCGCGCCGGGTCACGAACAGGTACGTCCCGACGACGAGGTAGACGACCGTGTAGGCGTACAGCAGCAGGATGCTGAGTTCGGTCGCTCTCGGCTCGGCGACGGTCTGCAGCACGCCGAACTCGATGAGCACCTGCGAGGAGAACAGCGCGAGCAGCACGAGCGCCTCCCGGACGCTGATGTTGAAGTTCGCCAGCACGCCGATGGCGAAGAAGCTCTGAGCCGCGGTAATCCAGATTTCGGCCGCCTGCTTCTGGTCGAACGAGAGCGTCCCGACCTGTCCGGCCGCGATGGAGTAGACGACCGCGAGCGTCCCGATGAGGAGGGTCCACTGATTCAGTTTCGAGGAGATGAGCGCGTTGAACCCCGCGGTCGAGCGCGCCTTGTTGACGAGGTACGCGACGACGATGAGTTCGGGCGACTCGGAGGCCAGCGGCGCAATCCACTGAATCATGAAGAACGGCGGGATGCCGAGCGCGAGTCCGAGTTCTTCGAGTCCGTGGGCGAACGGGTGGACCGCGGTGTAAATCATCGCGCCCGAGTACGAGAACAGCAGGAGGACGGTGGCGATTCGGGGCGCTTTCGAGAAGCTCTGGAAGTACGCCGGAATCCCGACCTGCTCGTCGTGTTCGTCCACGTCGCCCCGGATGATGATGGCGATGTACGTCAGATACAGCCCCACGAGGACGACGGTGTCGGTCAGACCGATGCCGCCCCCGAACGGCACGAAGAAGGCGTACGCCGTCGCCGCGAGCAGGAACGCGATTTCGGTCGCGAGATTCCGGTCGAGTTCCACCCTGTTCCGGAGGAAGCCGGGGCGCTCGACCACCGCGTGGTCGCTCGAACTCCCGGCTCGGTAGACGGTGAACAGCGCGATGCCCGACCACCCGAGACCGATGAGGATGCGGTTCGCGCCGGTCATGTTCGCGATTGCGAGATTTCCGGCCTCGACGCCGCGCTCGGTACCCATGTTCGCCCCGGCCTGCCACGCGTAGAGGGCGTCCACCGCGTACTCGGGAGCGACCGCGAGGACCGCGAGGACCGCGATTGCGAACGCTCTGGGAACGTCCTTCTCCGCGGTTTCGGCACCCCACGCCAGCATGAAGGAGGCTCCGAGGATTGCGACCCCGGAGATAGCGACGAGGGTGAAGGTCTCCACCCCACCCGACGACCCGGTAAGATAGATACCGAGCCACGGGGCGGTCAGCAGTACCGCCACCGCGGCCGCGGTCAACGGATGGCGCACTCGGCTGTACATTTCTCTCGGTCGTGATACTCCCGGCGAGAAAGTAGGCCTTGTGTTCCGCTACGGGAACAGCGCGTAGACGAACACGGCGTATCCGCACAGAAGTAGCACGCCGCTGACTCTCGAAATCCGGTTTCGCGCGGCCATCAGCGCGATTGCGCCGACCGTGAACCCGATGAGTATCGGGAAGTGGAACGACTGGACGCCGGTCCTGACCGTGATGGGGTTGACGACTGCGAGAATCCCGATGACCGCGAGGATGTTGTAGATGTTGCTCCCGATGACGTTGCCGATGCTGAACTCGCTCTCGCCCCGGAACGCGCTCACGACCGAGGTCGCGAGTTCGGGGAGCGACGTGCCGAACGCGATGACCGTCAGCGCGATGAACAGATTGCTGAAGCCGTACGCCTGCAACAGATTCGTGCTGCCTTCGAGCAGGCCCATCGACCCCGCGAGCAGGAACGCGCCCGCGCCGACCAGTATCGCACCGTCCCGGAGCGTCGCGGACTCGTCGCCGTCGAGTTCGACGTCCTCGGTGACGGCGACTTCCCCGTCGTTCTGTCGGGCGTTGTAGAACAGGTAGCCGGTGAACGCCGCGAGCAGCACCAGCATCGCCGACCCGTCGAACGCGCTCAGGGTGCCGTCGAGTCCGAGGACGACGAGGAGCGCGGCCGCAACGAACATGAACGGACCGTGCTTTCGGAGTATCTCCTTGTCGATGGACATGGGTCGGACGAGCGCCGACGCGCCGAGGACGAGACCGATGTTGGCGATGTTCGACCCGAGGATGTTGCCGAGACCGATGTCGTCGGAGATGCCGATACTGCCGACCGTGCTGACGAACAGTTCTGGCGCGGTCGTGGCGAACGCGACGATGGTGACGCCCACCGTCGCGGGGTTGATGCCGAATCCGACCGCGAGCTTCGAGGCGCTGTTGACGAGTAGCTCCGCACCGAGGTAGAGAAACAGGATTCCACCCAGCAAGTACGCCACGTCGAGACCCGACCACGCGCCGTCGGCGGCGAGGACGAACGATACCATTGAACTTTGCTTTCGCCCAGGGGATTTAAAGCTCACCGATACGGACTTCGAAAGTCGGCCGTCGCTCACAGGACGACAGTGGTCGTGGCGCGCTCACTCCGTTTCGAACGGATTCGTCGCCGTAGTCAGCCGAGTAATGGACTCGAAGCGGTCGAAATCGTCGTCGAAACTGTAGATGTACTCGGTGTCGGTTCGTCGCATAAAGGCGACGAGAATCGAGTCCGTAATCTCGACACCTTCGGTTCGTCGGAAGAGGGCCTGCCCCCGAGTGAAATCTTCGCGCGCGAGATGACGAATTCGGAACCCACCGCTTTCGGTGAGGAAGGCGAGCGTTTCGACGGTCCGGTCGTAGCCCGCGTTTTTGAGAATCGGGTTTAGGACCTCGGGAAGCGTGTAGTTCGTCACCTGGCCTCGGGGGAGGTCTCCCCGGTCCATCGCTTCGACGATTGCCGCGCCACGAGCGTGGTGCTGGTCGCGAGCGCTTCGAAACGCGAACAACACGTTGGAATCGACGAGTGCGCTCGGCATTACGACCACTCGTAGCTCTCGGTCACTTCGACCGCGTCGGTCTCTCCCATGTCGATAGGCTCGATATCGTCGGCCAGCCCGTAGCGCTCGCGAACGATTTCGGCGACGAGTCGCCCGTCTTCGTCGATGCTCCACTGCAGGCGGTCGCCCGGTTCGAGATCGAGATGCTCCCGAACTGCGGCCGGGATGGTGACCGCGTAGCTCTGATTCACCGTCGTCTCGGTCTCCTCGGTCGCCATAGTCCGACGTACTCGCTCGCCACTGATAACAATTTCCTCCGTAATTGGAATCGGGAGTTCGACGGAATCACAGTCGTTATCGCCCCGCCCCGACTTCCCGGACACATGCAGGTGTTCGGACTCCTCGGTAATCCGGTGGGCCACTCGCTGTCGCCGCCGATGCACGAGGCTGGCTACGACGAACTCGGAATCGACGCCCGGTACGTCACCTTCGAACCCGACCCCGACGACCTCGGGGCCGCAATCGAGGGTGCGGCGGCGCTCGGAATCGCGGGCCTGAACGTCACCATCCCGTTCAAAGAGGACGCGCTCGCCCACGTCGAGACCGACGAGATGGCCGCCCGAATCGGCGCGGTCAACACCATCGACTTCGGTGGCGAGGGGTCGCCGGCGGGCTACAACACCGACGCCGCGGGCGTGCGCCGGTCGTTCGCCCATCACGACGTTACCCTCGCCGGGACCGACGCCGTGGTCGTGGGCGCGGGCGGCGCGGCCCGAGCGGTCGCGTTCGTCCTCGCGGACGCTGGCGCGAGCGTCCACGTCGCGAACCGAACCGTCTCGCGCGCCGAAGCCCTCGCGGCCGACGTGGACGGTGCGACCGCGGGCGGTCTCGACGCGCTCGAACGTCGCGTTTCGAACGCCGACGTACTGGTCAACGCCACCAGCGTTGGCATGGAAGAAGACCGCTCGCCGGTCCCCGCCGACGCGCTCCACGCCGACCTCGCGGTCCTCGATGCGGTGTATCGGCCGCTCGACACGCGACTCCTCCGGGACGCCCGCGAGGTGGGCGCGACCACCATCGACGGCGCGTGGATGCTGTTGTATCAGGGCGTCGAGGCCTTCGAACGCTGGACCGGACGAGGCGCCCCGGTGGACGCGATGAACGCCGCGCTTCGGGACCGACTCTGACCCAGACGAGACCCGACCCGGACGCGATTCGGGAAACTGACTTTCGAGCGCGCCGGGCACGACTTTAAGTACCACGCGGGTCTACTGTCACGCAAATGGGACTGCTCACCAAGCTGAAGTCGTTGCTCGGTCTCGACGATGACCGCTCGCAGGTGCGTCGCACCGACTCGGGCGTGACCATCGAGCGAGACCCCGACGAGTCGCCCGAACCCGACGCGGACACGGAGAGCGCGGCCGAAGCCACCCGAACTGAACCGGCCGACGAGTCTGCCGAAGCGGAATTTAATGAAACTGACACTATCGAAGCGGAACCCGACGAGACCGAGGCGGAATCGGGTATCGCGACCGAGGACGTGACGACGGCACCCGAAGCCGAGAGCGTCGAATCGCAGACCGACGAGGCGGCCGAACCAGCCGAGGCGACCGGCCCCTCCTCGGGTGCCGCACAGCCGACCCAGACCGAGGGCACCGAACCCGAACCGACGCCCGAACCGACCGACGAGGAGACGGGCGAGGACGAGGCGGGTGTCGCCGACGAAGAAACCGCCGAGAACGAAGAGGCGGCCGAATCCGATGCGGCCGCCGAGGAGACCGCTGGCGGCGGCGAACCCCTCGAAGACGTCAAGGGCATCGGTCCGGCCTACGCCGAGCGACTCCGCGATGCGGGCGTCCCCGACGTCGCCGCGCTCGCGGACGCCGACGCCGACCACCTCGCCGACGAGACCGACCTCTCTGCGAAGCGCATCTCGGGATGGATAGACCGAGCGAAGGCCCGGTGACTCTCCTCGTCGGACTCGATTCGATACGGAGCGTTCATAACGGAGCCGCGAGCCAGATAATCGTATGAAGGCGTTCGCACCGGGCAGCGTCACCGCGCTGTTCGCGCCCACCGAGTCGGGCGACGAGTCGATGGGCGCGAGTTTCGCCATCGAGGACGGCATCGTGGCCGAGGTTCGCCCCGCGGACTATGGAGACGTATCGACCGCCACCGATTCGGTCGCGCGCGGCGCGACCGAATCGGTCGTGACCGTGGACGGCGACCCGACCGACTTCGAACCGGTCGGACTCGCGCTCGACGCGCTCTCCGTGACGGCCCGCGTGGAGCTCACTGCCGAGATTCCCATCGGCTGCGGGTTCGGCGCGAGCGGGGCGGCCACCCTCGCCACCGCGCTCGCGGCCAACGCCGCGTTCGACCTCGGGAAGACCCGCGAGGAGCTTCTCGGAATCTCCCACCGCGCGGAAGTCACCGCAGGGACCGGACTCGGCGACGTGTTCGTTCAAGAGATGGGCGGTCTCGTCGTCGGAAACGGCACCGACCGACGGCGATACGACTGCGAGACGCCGGTCGAGTACGTCAGCTTCGGTGGTATCTCGACCGAGCAGATGCTGGCCGACGCCGACCTGATGGCCCGCATCGAGCGCGCGGGTCGCCGCGCGCTCGATGCGCTCTCCGCCGAACCCACACTCGCCGCGGTGACTCGCGAGGGCTGGAAGTTCACAGAGGAAGTCGAACTCGCGACCGAGGAAGTGCGCGAGGCGGTCGCCAGCGCCGAGGACGCTGGCGGGGTCGCGAGCATGGCGATGGTCGGTGAGACGGTGTTCGCGGCGGGCACGGAGGGCGCGCTGGCGAATCGGACTCGGATTTGTCCCGAGGGTGCGGGGCTTCTGTAACGCTACGGTTTTCGGGTTTTGCGCGAAGAAAAAACGAACTTTCTCGAACCTACTCCGCCGCGATAACGTCGTCGATGCGCGCAATCATCGTCGCGGCCTCGGTCGCGGACTCGACCGCCTCGCGCTTGACCGCCGCGGGGTCGATGATACCCGCCTCGACGGGGTCGCCGATTTCGCCGTGCTGGCCGACCGCGATGACGCCTGCGCGTCCCGATTCCTGCTCGTTTTCGGCCCGGAGGTCCACCAGCGCGTCGATGGGGTCCATCCCGGTGTTTTCGGCGAGCGTGCGCGGGAGCACGTCCACCGCGTCGGCGAACGCCTCGACCGCGAGCTGTTTTCGACCCTCGATGCCTGCCGCGGCCTCGCGGACGCGGTCCGCGACGGCGATTTCGGTCGCGCCCGCGCCGGGGACCACGCCGCCCGAATCGAGCGCCGCGGTCACCACGTCGAGCGCGTCGGCGAGCGCGCGTTCGAGTTCGTTAACGACGTGTTCGGTGCCGCCCCGGACGAGGAGCGTGACCGACTCGGCGGCCGCCCCGCCCTCCACGAACGCGAGGTCCTCGTCGCCGAACGTTCGGACGCGCACCGCGTCGGCGCGGCCGAGGTCGGCGTCTTCGAGGTCGGCGACCTTGCCGGTCCTGCTCGCGCCGGTCGCCGAGGCGATGGCGCGGGCTTCGTCGTTGCTCACGCTCTCGAACGCGAGGATGCCCGCGTCGGCGAGATAGGCGGCCGCGCGGTCGCTGATGTCCTTCGTATCGAACACCACGTCCACGCCAGCGTCGGCGAGCGCGTCGGCGTACTCCCGGAGTTCGCGGCTCTCGGCGTCCATCGCGGCGGTGAGTTGGTCCACGCTCTCGACGCTGTACTCGGCGTCGATTTCGGTCTCACGCACGTCGAACTTCTCGTCCACGACCGCAATCGTAGCGTCCTCGACTTCGCGGGGCATGTTGGCGTGGACCGGTTCCTCGTCGCTGATGACGCCCTCCACGAGTTCGGTCGCCGACGAAGACGACCCGGTTTGGGTGTGGACCGACACGTTGTCGCGCTCGACGCCCGACTCGCCCTCGACGTGGCGGATGGCGTCCACGACGACTTCGGCGAGTCGCTCGGTGGTCACGTCGCCGGTCCCCTTGCCGGTCATGCTCGACTCGGCGACCTGCCGGAGGAGGTCGTCGTCGGCCTCCGCGTCGAGGACGCGCTCGGCGATGGCGTCGAGCGCGATGTCGCGGGCCTCGGCGTACCCCTCCACGATGGTCGTCGGGTGTACGTCGTCGTCGAGCAGTTGCTCGGCCTTCGAAAGGAGTTCGCCAGCGAGCACCGCCGCGGTCGTGGTGCCGTCGCCGATTTCGTCCTCCTGGGCCTCGGCGACCTCGACTATCATCTGGGCGGCGGGATGCTCGATGTCCATCGACCCGAGGATGGTCGCGCCGTCGTTCGTGATGGTCACGTCGCCCGTGTCCGAGACGAGCATCTTGTCCATCCCGCGCGGCCCGAGCGTGGTCCGGACGGCCTCGCTGACCGCCTTTCCGGCCGCGATGTTCGACGCCTGCGCATCGCGTCCGTGGGTTCGCTGGGAGTCTTCACCCAGAATCAACATCGGTCGGCCGCCCATGCGTTGCTGTCCAAAGCTTGAATTTGCCATGCGTGTATCCCCGTATAGAAGATGTTTGAACTTCTATATAAAGATTTCTGCCTTGGCGGTCGGCGTCACCGGCCGCGGGTTCCGGCCGGTGAGTCATCCGCCGGAAACTGCCGGTGACACATTCACCGGAAAACGGCCGGTGAACCATCCGCCGGAAACGGCCAGTGAATCTTGTAACGCGGGTGGGACTGAAAGGGGCCGCCCGGTCGCGCAACGCTTGGTCGTCTCAGCGACCCCTATCCGAGCGAACGAAGTGAGCGAGGATATGTCGCTGAGCGACCGCGACCGGGCGGGGGCTTTCGAGGCCTGCACTCCCACAGCTCCGTCACTGAAACGTAGCGACCGGGCGGGGGCTTTCTGGCTGTCGATAATTCTGTTGGTAACTCTGTTGCGTCACGCCCTCGATACTTCGTATCTCCTCGGCGCGACCACAACCGATACTGAAAAATAGGGTAGTTCCGAAATCGAGAACGATGCTGGAGTTGGAGCATCGGTTTCGGGTAGTGGACGTACACGCCCGCCTCGACGCCGACGCGGGCGGGGTACAGACTCGCGGGCGGGCCATCAGTCCCGACCGACTCGAACGCGAGATGCACCAGGCCGGGGTCGTGCGGACGGTCGTGTTCCCCGGCCCGCGCGAGGAGGGGAGCTACGTGAGCGCGAACAACGCGGTCGCGCGCCGGAGCGTCGAGCGGCCGTTCCTCGCGTTCGCCCGCATCGACGGGCCGCGCGACCCCGGCGAGAAGACTTCCTCGCGGCTTCGGAATCTGACCGCGCGACGGCAGGACCACCACACCTCCCCGGAGGACGTCGAGCAGTACGCCTACGACGACCGATTCCACGGTTTCAAGCTGGACCCGGTCGAGGACGGACTCCCCGACGAGGCGACCATCGACAAACTGGAAGACGTCGGGCTTCCGGTCCTCGTCCACGGGGGGACGGACTTCCCGCCCGCGGCCGCCGCCGATTCGCTCCTCTCGCGGTCGTTTCCCGTAATTCTCGCGCACTTCGGCGGCCACCCGCTGAATCGCGACCTGATGACCGACGCCATCGACCTGCTCGAACGCTACGACGAGTGTTACCTCGACACGAGCTACGTCCGGTACCGCGACCTGCTCGAACGCGCAGTGATGGAACACCCCGACCGCGTGTTGTTCGGGAGCGGCGCACCGAGTTCCCACCCCAACGTTGCGGTGATGGAGATTCTCACGCTCGACGTGCCCGAGGACGCCATGCGGAAAGTGTTCGACAAGAACCCCTCGCGGGTCATCGACGGTCTCGCACGCGAGTGAGCAACCGCGAACTCACCTGACGTGTCGCGCGCTCACTGGACTTCTCGGCCGATACCGGCGCTCCAGTTCTCGCCGTTCGAAATCCACTCGTAGCCGTCGGCTTCGTGGTGCGCGGCGATGTCGAGATACGGTTCGAGTCGCTCGACATCGGGAGCGAGCGAGACGACACCGTCGTCTCTGTCGTACTCGACGACCCCGGCGTCGTCGAGTTTTGGGAGGTGCGTGTGAAAGAGCGACGCCACCGTGCGGTCGCGGTCGTCGGCCACCCCCGTGGCGACGAGTTCGTCGGCGAGTTCGTCCCTCGTTTTGGGACCGTCCTCGCGGAGGGCGTAGAGAACCGACCGGCGGTGCGCGTGGGCGAGAAGTCCGAACGACGCGTCGAGTCGGTCGTGGACTTCGGGTCCGCAGTTACCACGTTCCATGTGGTCGCGAGTACCGCCAGCGTCTCCCTTAAAACCGAACCTCGGTTTCGACCGTTTTGCACCGACCGTTCTGTCCGTTCCGACTGTTTTGCTCGGCGTATCGCTCGACCGGCCCCTCGAATTAAATTACTCCGGGGCGTAGGCTACGCCGTGACCCTCATCGCGGATTTCTATCTGGAAACGCCGGTCGTTCGGGAGGCGCTCGACGCGGTTCCGGAGATGGAGGTGATGGTCGAACAGCAGACCTCTCGCGGGTCGAAGCCGTTCGCGCTCACGCTCTGGGCGTCGGGCGACGACTTCGAGACGTTCGAATCGGCGCTCGACGCCGACTCGACCGCCACCGACTGGCGGGTGCTCGCGGAAGTGGACGACCAGCGACTGTACCAGGTCGAACTCGCCGCGCGGGGCGACGAACTCATGACCTACCACTCGTGGGCCGACCTCGGCGCGGTGTTCGTCTCCTCGAAGCGCGTCGGCGACGGGTGGCGAACCCGAATTCGGTTCCCCGACCGCGAGAGCCTGCGGGAGTACGCCGCCTACTGCGAGGAGAAGGGGCTGACCTTCGACCTCCGACAACTGTACGACGCTGGCGGGCGGGACGATTACTCGCTCGGCCTGACCGACCGCCAGGCCGAGACGCTCCGAACCGCGACCGAGATGGGCTACTTCGACGTGCCCAGGGAAGTCGAACTCGAAGACCTCGCCGACGTACTCGGCGTCTCGCGACAGGCGATTTCCGAGCGACTCCGCCGAGCCACCGAAACCCTGGTCCGGGCGACCATCTCGCCCGAACAGGCCGACGCTCCCGAAAAGGCCACCTCCCGCGACGACACTGACGAGGAGTGAGGTTAGTCGTCGCGCCAGTCGTATCGCTCGACCGCTCGGTCGGCTCGCGAGGAGAGTCCGTTGGGGTTTCGCGACTCTGTTCGGTCCTTTACGCGCGAAATCAGCCCGTCTTTCGCGCCGACCGCGATGTTGGTGACCACGCGCTTGCCGTTGGCGAACCACTTCGAGGGCAGTCCTTCGCCGCGAGCCACGTCGGTCGCGGTTCCGACCGCGTCGGCGACCGCGTCCCGACCGGTGCGACCGAAGATTCCGGGGCGGGGACCGTAGTTTTTCACCAGTCGGTAGGCGAGCGCGCGGTACTTCCACCCCCAGTCGCGGTCGCCGTCACCGCGACTGTCGTCGTTTCGAGTCACGCAGACATCCGGCGACCACGTCACGTCGTGGCCGCCGATTGCGAGGCGGTGCGCGCAGTCGCGCGCACCGCCGGTCGCGAGGTACTCGTCGAAGCCGTCCACGGCTTCGACGGTCTCGCGCGTGAACGCGACGTTGTTACCGTCGAAGTACGTGACCTCGCGCCCGCCGATGGTTCGGGACTCCTCGGACTCGGTGGTCATTCCGGCGCGAACCGAGCGATGGACCGGCCCCGTCACGACCGCGGTGTCGGCGAGCGCGTCCCGAATCCCGTCGGTCCACGACGCCTCGACCACGGTGTCGTCGCCGACCACCGCGATTGCGTCACCGGTCGCGACTTCGAGGCCCGCGTTTCGGGCGACGTTCAGCGTTCTGTCGGCGACCTCGATGAGTACGTCCACGTCGTCGCGGCTCCGCACCATCCCGGTGGTTCCGTCGGCGGAGGGGCCGTTGACCACCACCACCTCCGCCTCGGGGGCGTTGGCGGCCAGCGCGTCGAGACACGCCGCGAGCCGCTCGCGCCCGTTGAGCGTCGGTACCACCACGGATAGTTTCATGTCCCGGAAAATTCCGCCGAAGCCTTAAAAGCAGTTCGGCCTCTCCTGCTCGCGTCACTTGACGCGAGTGTTCCAGTAGGAGACCGACGCGAGGTGGTCGCCGACCGGCGAATCGCCGATGGCGGTGTCGGCCTTCCGAATCGGTCCCGCAATCGCGCCCGGAATCTTCCGATAGAAGCCGTACGGCAGAATCCAGTCGTGCTCGGCGCTCACGAGTTCGAGGTTCGCACCGTCGAGGAGCGTCTCGACTTCCGACCGGCCGTAGAGCCGCGACCCCATCGGGAGGAGCCAGTTGTAGACGCTCCGCGTACTCGCGGCGTTGAAGGTGTCGAACACCACCCGCTCTTTGGCGACCCGACACATCTCCGAGAGGAACGCCGCGGGCGTGTCCGCGAGGTGGAAAAACCGCATCGCGAACACCGTGTCGAAGTGGTCGTCGGGAAACGGCAGTCGAGCGGCGTCGCCCCGCATGAACTCCAGATGGTCGGCCACGCCCGCGGTGCGGGCCTTCTTCCGACCCTGCTGGAGCATCGCGGCCGAGATGTCGAGTCCGACGATGTCCGCACCGCGCTCTGCGAGCATGACGGTGAACCGGCCGGTCCCGCAGGCGATTTCGAGGACCGTCTGGTCGTCCAGCGGGCCGATAGCGTCGAGGACCGCCTGTTTCTCCCGTCGGTCGATGAGTCGTCCGCCCCGAGAGAATCGTTTCTCCTCGTACTCCTCGGCGACCTCGTCCGCCTGATACCACTCCTCTCCTTTCACGCTTCTCACCTGTCGTATCCCACTGGGGGACTAAAACGGTACTGGAACCGTCTCGTTACCAACCGCTTTACTCGCGGGGGTCGTACCCGGTTCGGGACCCACGATGCGGACGTGCAACGGATGCGGGCGAGACCTCGCGGTCGAGGACCTCGTCCGCCACGAACGAGGTCGAATCGTACTCGTCCACTGCCCGGACTGCAAGCGCGTGCTCGGTCGCTACGACCGTCACGGCGACGACCCGAAGACCGACCGACGCTCGGAGTAGAACCACGAACCGACGATTTCCGGACTGACGATTTCCGAACCGAACACTCCGAACCGGCTACCCGTTCGTCACGACACGGTCGGGTCGAATTCGGATGACGACGCGCGGGCCGGACTCCTCGCCGTGGTTCGGATACTCGTCTACGTCCATGTACCGGCGAGCGAGTTCGTCGATGTGTTCGACTGCGCCGTCCTCGGTCACTTCGACGACCTCTCCGCGGACCGACACGTAGCGATAGGGGTCGTCGGGGTCCATCACGCAGAGACCCACCTTCGGGTTTCGCTCGACGTTTCGCTCCTTCTGGCGGCCGCGAGCGGTGTTGACCAGCAGATTCCCCTCCCCGTCGATGTCTAGATTCCCCTCCCCGTCGATGTCTATCCAGACGGGCGTCACCTGCGGCGTGCCGTCGCCCATCACCGTGGCGAAACTCGCGAACGTCTGGCGCTCGAACAGGTCGCCGAACTCCTCCGGAATCGCATCCATGCAGGCGCTACGTTCGCTCTCCACGTAATTTTTGCCACCTCGAAAATGTGAAAGGAATCCAAGTGGACCTTATATGCATTTAATGAATGTAAATTATACGGATACCAATATAGCCAACACTTACCACTACCGCTCGGAGTCCACACAACATGAGCACGACTCCGGACGAAGCAGCCGTTGCCGAGCAGTCACCAGACAACTTCCGTGAACGCCTCCGCGAACTCCCCCCGAGCGCGAAACTCGTCGCCAAAGTCCTCGAAACCGACGCCCCGCTTTCGCAGGGTCGACTCGCCGAGGAGTCGCTCCTGCCCGACCGCACGGTTCGGTACGCGCTCAACCGCCTCGAAGAGTCCGACCTCGTGGCGTCGCGCTACAGCTTTCAGGACGCCCGCAAGCAGGTCTACTACCTGAACCGCTGAGATTCCTCCGACTCACCCACGCTTTTTTTGCTCTGCGACCATCCGCCGACACATGGACCCGAAACGCGTCCCCGTGCCGACTGGGACGCTCGCACCAGACGGAACTACGAACGCCTACCTTCTCGGCCGGGAGCAGGCGCTCCTCGTGGACCCGGCGGCCCGAACCGACGACCTCGACCGCGCAGTCACCGACTGCGCGGTCGAGCACGTCCTCGTCACGCACGCTCACCCCGACCACGTGGGCGCGGTCGCCCACTACGCCGACGCCTGCGACGCGACCGTCTGGGCGCGCGCGGGCCGCGAGGACCGCTTCGAGCGCGCGACGGGGATTTCCCCCGACCGAACGTTCCGCGAGGGGACGCCGATTGGCCCCGCCACGGTGATGGAGACGCCCGGCCACGCGCCCGACCACGTTGCACTCGTCGCCGGTGACGCCGTCCTGACCGGCGACCTCGTCGTTTCGGAGGGGAGCGTGGTCGTCGGCGCGGACGAGGGCGACATTCGGGCGTATCTCACGTCGCTCCGGCGACTCTACGCTCGCAACCCCGCGAGGCTGTATCCGGGTCACGGCCCCGTCATCGACCACCCACGAGCGACGGTCGAGCGACTGATTCGCCACCGACTCGACCGCGAGGCGAAGGTGCTGGCCGCGGTGCGAGGCGGTGCGACGGAGTTGGACGGGGTTCTCGATTCGGCCTACGACAAGGACCTTTCGGGGGTCCGGGACCTCGCTCGAAGTACCGTGGCGGCCCACCTTCAGAAACTCTGGGTCGAAGGGAAGGTCGCGTGGGACGGAGAGCGCGCCGAACCGCGACACCCTTTTGCCCGCGGCGACGAACCCTGAGTCGTGCAGAGCCTCGAAGCCGAACTGGAGCGCGCCCGCGACCTCGACTCCGACGAGCTAGCCGACGCCATCGAGACCATCGGCTTCGAGTGTACGCGGTGCGGGGCCTGTTGTAAGAGCGAAGCTGACGACCCGCATACAGCGACCGTCTTTCCCGACGAGGTGCGGGACCTCCAAGAGGCGACCGAGTACGATTGGAGGGACGTCGCCCGCCCGATGCCCTACGGACTCGACAGTGACGGTGAGGACGCCGAAGGCGAGACGTTCGAGTGGGCGCTCCAGACTGACGCATGCGGCGATTGCGCCTTCTACCGGGAAGACGACGACGGTACGGGAGCCTGCTCGGTCCACGGAGACCGGCCGCTCATCTGCGAGACGTACCCGTTCTCGGTCGCGCTCGGCGGGACGAGCCAGCCGATGGGCGAGGCGGTTGACGAAGCGGGGATGGTCCGCGCCCACGAGTGCGAGGGACTGGGTCGAGATATCTCTCGGGACCGCGCCGAGGACCTCGCGGATGCGCTCAAGGAGCGCGCGGTCCGGGAACTGGAGGAGGCCATCGCGGTCCGCGACGCCTACGAACCCGCCGACCCCGACGAGGGAGTCGTCGTCCACGACTCGGAGGGCGCGAAGCGCCCGGACGGGTCGGCCTACCAAGGCTGACGAGCGCAGTGGCGACCGTCACGAGCGCGCCGACTATCAGTTTGTGATTCGACACGCGGAGGGTTGGCCGCGTCTTCGTATATAAATGCTCGGGACGTCGAGCGGTGCGACCGGCCGAGCGCGCGAGAAATGCGTTGAGTAAAGTTCTTTACGCACTGACCACTTGGATTGGAACGGAGGCATATAGCCTTGGAGATCTCTGATAAACTCCTGTGTCTGTTCAGTGCGGATGTCACTATCGAAGACGACAGGTACGTCGTCGAAGTACCGCGCCGCGAAATCGAGACCGGGTCGGTCGAACCGGGCGAGACGTATCGCGTCGCGCTCATCTCGAACGACACCGACTCCGAGACGAAGTCGGAGCCGTCGTCGTCGAAGAGCCCGAGTAGCGGCGGTAGCTCGACTCCGTCGGAACCGCAACCCCCCGTCGAAGAGGGCGAAATTCGCTACGTCGAAGTCGAGGACATCGGCAAGCAGGGCGACGGTATCGCCCGCGTCGAGCGCGGCTACGTCATCATCGTGCCCGACGCCGAAATCGGCGAGCGCGTCAAAGTCGAAATCACCGAAGTCAAGTCGAACTTCGCGGTCGGCGAGATAATCGACGAGGAGTTCTAACCGGCCTCGGCCAGCGCGCCGTCGCGGCCTCGCCGCGACGGCGCGCTGGCGGAGTTCGTCGGCCGACTCCGCTCGGTCGCTTGTGCGAGAGCTACTGGTGTGTCTGTTTCACTCGCTCTCACTGCACGTTTCGGCCGCGGTTCGGTCGCGACCGAACCGCGGCCGAAACGGGAACAGATTGATACGAATACGGCTGAAAGCAGTTACTATGACGACAGAATCACGCGGTTGGACCCGCTACGACAAACTCGCGGGTCTCGCGGCGCTCGCGCTGCTGTCGGGCTACTACGTCGACCCGATTCAGGCGGCCGTGGGAACCGGCCTCCACGCGATACTCGCGCCCGCCGCGGCGCTCGTGCCGTTCTCAGTCCTGATACTCCTGCTGGCGGGGACGACCGGCGTCTCGTCGGCGATTCTCAACGTGAAGCTCCGCAACCAGGACCGGATGGACGACCTCCAAGAGCGGATGGCGGACCTTCGGGAGCGACTCGACAGCGCCCGCGAGCGCGACGACGAGGATACCATCGAGGACCTGCGAGCCGAACAGCAGGACGTTATGATGGATTGGATGTCCGCGATGAAAACCCAACTCCGGCCCGCCGCGTGGAGCATGCTGATTTCGATTCCCACGTTCCTCTGGCTTCGATGGGTGTTCCTCGCGCCGAGCGTCGCGGTCGCGCCCGCCGCGTTCGCGCTCCCGCTTGTGGGACACGTCGCGTGGACCGCCACCGTAATCGGCCCGCTCAAGGTCTGGCTCGTGTGGTACGTCGGGTGTTCGATTTCGACCGGCATCGTCGCCAGAAAAGTGGCCGCGCGGGTCGCGGGATAGCCCGTTCGCTCGTGGTCAGTCCGCGCCCTCGGGCATTTTCGCGGTCGCGAACTGGGACAAGTCCACACCCACGTCGGCGTCCAAGTCGTCGGGCGAGTCGTAGGGCCGATTCACGATGAGGTTGCCCGCGCGCTGTTTTCCGAGGCCCGGAATCGCGGTGAGTTCGTCCATCGTCGCGGTGTTCAAATCGAGGGGGTAGGGCACGCCCGTTACCGACCGATAGCCGTGGTCTACCACCGCCACGTCCACGGTTTGTCCGAGTTCGCGCTCGCCGGGAATGCCGACGAGCAGCGGGTAGGTGCCGAGTTGGCGGCCGAACGTCCGGCCGTCCTGATGGTATTCGAGGTGGACGTTCGGCAGGCGCGTCCCCGCCGGAGCGAGTCGCCGGAGCATCGGATTGTCGATTTCCTCGCGGACCTCGGTCTTGTACTGCTTGAACAGTTTCTTGTGGTCCTTGGCGATGTCAGCGCCCACGTCGCTCATCTCGGTGCCGTCGAACGCCATCACCTGTCGGATGTTGACCCGTCGGAGCATCAGGCCCGCGTCGTACACGCGTTCGAGAAACCGCTTGTTGTGGTCGAACGTCTCCCGGCGCTCGCCCTTCAGTCCGTGGAGGAGATTGATTCCGGGCAGGAGTTTTGGGAGCCTGTTCGCGGCTTCTTTGCCGTGAGTCGGCGCGTCGTCGCGCGATTCGCCGGGACGCCACCCGGCCTCCTCGTTCACGATTTTGACGGCTTCGAAACACTCCTCGGCGGTGACGTTGAGATTATTTTCGTCCTGTACGAGCGGGTCCGCGGATTCGAGACCGAATGCCGCGGTGTCGCCGGGCGTGTTGTGCTCGGCGATGACCCGGATGCCCTCCCGCGCGAGGTCGGGCCACTCGACCACCGTGATGGGGTTCATGTTGTCGAGATGGAGTGTGCGGAGGTCGGGAGCGACCTCCCGAATCCCGCCGTAGAGTTCGCGGAGCGCGTCGGGATTCGGCTTCTCGCCGTCGCCGCCGTACGCCAGGATGTCGGCCTGTCGGCCGAGTCGGAAGTGGCGCGCGCCCCGGTCGTAGAGGCCTTCGACTTCCTCGATGACGGACCGCGGCTCTCGGAAGGCGGGATTCCCGTACAAGGGTTCCGTGCAGAACGAGCATCGGTAGGGACACCCTCTGGAGGTCTCCATCTCGCAGATGAGGTACTCGGGATGGTTCGGGTGCTGTTCGACGACGAACGCGCCCGCCTCGGCCCAGCGGTCGATTTCGGCGTTGTCGCGCATCCGATTGCCGAACCCCTCCAGACCGCTTTCGAGGAGGTCGTAGGCCGCGGCCTCCACGTCGCCTTTCGCCACGAAGTCGAAGTCGAGGTCGTCGCGCTCGGTTTCGGTGCCGCCCGCGTTCTCGTCGCCCACGCCAAACTTGACGGGGCCGCCCATCAGACTCGTTCCCTGCGCGGTCCACGCCATCTTTCGCACTTCGTCGGGTTCGGCGGGCGTCCCGCCGACGTACTTCCCGGGGACGGTCATCCCGCCGATATAAATGAACAGGTCGGCGTCCTCCACGTCGCGCCACTTGTGCGAGTCGTCCCGGAGTTCGTCGATGGTATGGTAGGTGACGTTCTCCTCGGGGACGCCCGCGTCCACGATGGCTCCGGCGGTGTATCGCGGATACGTCGAGATGTACGGCGGGACGCCGAAGTGCGCCGGTTCGTCGACGTACCCGTCCACCAGAGTCACGTCGAGAGTCGCGAGGTCGGTCATGTGGTCTCGTTGCCGCTCGACGGGTAAAACGGTGACTACACATCGGCGGGCGGCGTTCGGGGGCGACGGGTCGAGTGGGTCGGAGACCGACCGGGAGTAATCGGCGTGTACCACCTATCAAAGCGTAAGGTGGTCGCGTTCTGAATCGACACGCCGACACTTCCGTATCGACGCCGAGCAGCCTCGGCGAACGCCGCCACGCGACCGACGGAGACCGAACCTTCTCAGGTCGTTCTATCGCGCCTAAAGTCACGGACCCGACGGGTCGGTCGCGTTCGCGACGACCGAGGTGGTCGTCGCAGTTGCACCATCACGGCGAATGTAGCGTCGCTGAAAGTAAGCGGCGTGGAACAATGTTCGAACCGGTCAAAGCAACGCTCGATGTCCGAACGACCACTCCCGACCGACCGCATCGAGCGCCGAACCGTGCTGTCGGCGCTCGGGGCCGGACTCGGTGGCGCTGGCCTGAGTCGTCACGTCCTCGCCCGCGAGTCGGCGGACGCGACCCACGTCGTCGAGCAGGGCGACCGGTGCGTACCGATAACGCCGCTGTCCGGCGACGAGACGGTCGAGGAGTTCTACGACTACCGGACCCCGTTCACCGACCCCTCGGGACCCGCGTACAGTTCCTACGGGACGACCGACCTCCAGCGGGCCGAGACGAGCATCTGCTTCCTCTACGACGGTCCGGAGGGACTCAGCCTCGTCGTGATTCACGACGCGCTGGACGACGGCACGAGTGGCGGGTCGGTCACCTTTCAGTTCGAAAACCTCGCTGGCGGCGAGTGGGCCGTCGGAGACGACGTCTACGACGGCGAGTCGAACTACGACCGATTCGAGGAGACCGCCGATGGGTGGCAGATAGACTGGACGTGGACCGAAGGACGCTCCGACGGTGGGGCCTACCGGCCCCTCGGCGACGACTTTGCCGTGACCATCCACCCCGCGTTCAACGAGGAAGCCGCGCTGTACGGCGACCCCTACGAGGGCGAACTCACCGACTGGCAGGTCGTTTCGGGCGACCGGAACGACCCCGACCGCATCTCGTTGTCGCTCACGGACTCGGTCACGATTCGACCCGGAGACTGTTCGGGGAGTGGGACGACCACGACCGTTGGGGAGACGACTCGCGAGACCACGCCGGACGGGAAGGACGAAAAGGCAGACGACGGACACTCCGACCGCGATGATGACGACCGCGAGGACGACGACCGCGATGACGAGAGCGACGAAATCGAGGACGACGACCGTGCAGACGACGGAGGGAGCGACGAGGATAACGACGAAGACCACGAGAGCGACGACAGAGGAGGTGATGACGAGGAGAACGAGGAAGATGAAGATGAAGACGGCGATGGTGACGATGACGAGGAGAACGAGGAAGATGAAGATGAAGACGGCGATGGTGACGATGACGAGGAGGAAGACGGCGATGACGAGGGGGAGGACGACGATGACGACGACGAAAATGAAGACGGAGAGAAAGCCCCCGGAAAGAGCGGCGAAAAGGGGGCGGGTCGCGGCGGCAGGGGCGACGAGAAGGGACGCGGAAACGGAGGGGACCGCGGTCGGGGGAACGGCCGCGACTGACGACGGATTCTCGCCGAAGCCCGCGTGTTTATGGTCACGCGGGCGTTAGGTCCGAGCATGCCCGCGACACTCGAAGTAGCGTGTACGAACGACGACTGCGAACTCGACATGTTCGAACTCCACTACACCTACGACATGCCCGACGGGACGGGCGTCTCGGACTTCCAGTGTCCGTACTGCGCTCGAACCGACACGCTCGACGAAATCGAGCTATGAATCTCCGGAAACTCGGCCGGTCGGTCGGGGGTGCGGTCCTCCAGCGTGTCGGCCGCGCCGCGAGCAAGGTCCAAGAGTCCAAACCCCTCCCCGTGGACTTGCTGGAGAGCGACGACGCCTACCTCGTCGTCTTCGACGCTCCCGGTGCGACCGGAAGCGACGTGCAGGTCCGGTACGCCGACGGCGCGGTTCTCGTCCGTATCGACCGCTTTCGCGACTACCACGAGGGCTTCGAGATGCTGTTCCCCGGTCGCGGCCTCTCGCTCGACGGGCAGGCCGAACTGCCCGCCGACGCGCTCGTGGACGCCGAGGAAGCGTCCGCAACCCTGACCGAACACGGCACGCTCGAAGTCCGAGTTCCGAAGCGGGCCGAGGAGGCCGACGAGCAGGACGGCGAATCGGTCGAGGCGTAGCGACTCGCCGACTTCATTTTCGCGACCGTAGCACTCGAACGCGTCACGTGGGGGACACTGCGCCAGCGAACGCGCCGACCGCGACTCCAGTCGCGGTCGGCGCGGTTGCCGTGCCAACTTCGGAGACCGTATTTTCTGAGCGACACGACCCGACGGGCGCTATTCGACCGCCATCCCCTCCACGATGTCGAACTCCTCGTCGCCGTCGAATCGCGTCGGGTCGAACTCGGGAATCGGGTCCTCGCCGAGCACCGATTCGGCGGCCGCCTCTGCGAGCGCCGGGGCGCGCATGAAACCGTGGCCCTGCCACCCCGCCGCGACGAACAGGCCCTCGCGGAGTTCCCCGAGCAGAGGGTCGCGGTCGGGGGTCGCAACGCAGAGGCCCGCCCACGCCTCGCGGACCGCGCCGAACTCGCCGAGACGGTGGCCGAGTCGCTCGCGAGTCACGTCCACGAACTCCGAGTCGGCGTCGCGCTTCCAGTCGTCGGGGTCGCTCTCGACCTCCTCGGTGCCGTCGCCCGCGAGCAGGCCGTCGGGATGGGGTCGGAGGTAGTAGCCCGCGGTGGCGTCGTAGGCCATCGGCAAGTCGTCGCGCCGGTCGTCGTCGAACCCGGCGGTCAGCGCCTGCACTCGATAGGGCTTCAGCGCGACCTGAATCCCGGTCTCGGCGAGCAGGCGCTTGGTGTGTGCGCCCGCGGCGACCAGAATCGCGTCGAACGATTCGGTCCCTTCGTCGGTCTCGATTTCGAGG
Organism: Halorussus amylolyticus; assembly: GCF_004143485.2. Lineage (GTDB taxonomy): Archaea > Halobacteriota > Halobacteria > Halobacteriales > Haladaptataceae > Halorussus > Halorussus amylolyticus. Next base: position 545,006 of record NZ_ML974131.1, read on the forward strand.
CTCTCGGCGTCGAGTCGGGCCTCGGTTCCGGTTCGAACGTCGGCCCCCGCTTCGCTGGCCTTCTCCGCGAGCAGTTCGGCGTAGGTCGCCGGGACGGTACACCCGGTGTTCTCGGCGACCGCGGCGACGCCGACATCGTCCCACTCGACCGTCGGGAACCGCTCGCGGAGTTCGTCGGGGTCCACGAGCGCGACGTCCCGGCCTTCGTCCTGCATTCGGGGCACCTGCTCGCGGATGGCGTCCGCGCGCTTCTCGTCGCCGTCGCGGGCGAACAGGACGTAGGGCGTCTCGCGGAACTCGAAGTCGCCCTCGCCCGAGAACTCGCGGAAGCGCTCGATTGCTCGGTCGCCGACGCGGGCGTCCTCGGGCGCGGCGAAGGCGTCGTAGAGGACGCCCGCGGCCCGGCCCGTCGATTCGCCCGCAATCTCACCCTTCTCGTAGACCACGACCTCGGCGTCTCGCTCGGCGAGGTCGTACGCCGCGGTGACGCCGATTGCGCCGCCGCCGACGACTGCGACCTTCATCGCTGTCCCCGTAGCGAGCGCCCTGATTTCGTCGCTGTCGCGGATTCGTGCGGATTCGTACAACTCATGGCCGGGAGAAGGTCGGTCGGGCACTTAGCGTTGTGCCCCTCGGAAAATCAGCAGAACTCCTCGACGCCCCGCGCGGGGTAGCCGACCACGGTGTCGGCCCCCGCCTGCTTCAGTGCATCGACGCGCTCGGCGACCTCTCCGGGCGTGCCGACCAGCGCGTAGTCCTTGCTCGCGGCCGAGAGGACCTCTCGCGCTCGACCCGTCGCAGTGGCGTCTGTCGCCGCGCCCTCGGGGAGCGCCCGTGCCACGGGTCCCCGACGCCCGATGTACGCGCCCACGGCGTCGAGGACGGTGTCGCCGTCGTCGGTCAGCACCGTGGGGGCGTAAATCGCGATTTCGCCGTCGAACCCCGCGGCCCGGAGGCCGCGAACGTCGCGGTCGGTCGAGCGCGAGAGGAGTTCGAACTGGGTGGCCCCGGTCGCGAGCGCGGCGCGCTCGACGCCCTCGGTGCCGACCCACGTATCGGGGTCGCGCTCGACCACGGCACCGAGTCGGGGCGCGACCGCCTTCCGGCGCTCGTCGTCGGTGAGGTACGCGGGATGTCCGGCGACCGCGACCCGGCGGACGCCCTCGGGAATCTCGCCCGAGAGGCTATCGTCGCCGAGGGGGTCGTACCCCTCGGCGCGGACGGGCGTGGTCAGCCGGACCTCCTTGTGACGCGCGAGGTCGGCGAGCGTCTCGGCGTCGGGCAGATGCTCGCGGCCCTCGTAGTCTATCGTGACCGTCTCGAAGGGGAGGTCACGCGCGCGGGACACGTCGCACTCGGCGGGCTTGAGCGCGGCGGCGTCGATACCTGTGTTCACGACGGCCTTGCCAGTCGTCAGCACGCGCGAACACCTCCAGCAATAGTTACTCGTCTACGACTCGTGCGGAACTCGATCCATCGTCTGTGCGACCATGTAGCCACTCGTACCCGTGGGAGGGTCAAAAGGGTATCGGCACGCGTGAGTCTTACCGCGTCTGCCCGCCCGCGAGGGTCGCTTCTGAACGAAACCTGTCAGTCAGTTTTACCTCTCGGCGCGCGCTGGCGCGACCCTCGTGGTCGCGCCCAAAGCGCGCGAGGGATGAGTATCGCAGATTGCGAGCGTCAGCGAGCAATCGAGAAACGCAGTCGGTTGGGGAGGACTGTGGCCTGCGGTCGCAGTGCGGCTTGCGGGGGTGGAACTGAAAGGGGCCGCCCGCTCGCGGTCACGTGAGCAAACGAACGAGACCTCGGCGGACGCGGTTTGTCCGGCGGCGGCGAGCGCGCGGGCTTTCTGGCGGTCTGTAGTCACTCTACTTCTACCGAGACAGACAAGCGTTCAGAACGCCCACCAGTTTCACCCTCGCCGAACGTCGGCGTCGGGGTCCACCACCCGATCAATCTTCTCCGGCGCACGCCAGTCGGTCGTCAGTTCCAACAGTTGGACCAGAATCCGGCCGGTCGCGCCCCACACCGTGTAGCCGTTCACGCGGAAGAAGTGGACGACCGCCTCGCCGTACTGGGGGTGCTCGCGGCGCTCGCTCTCGTAGTTCTCGGGGTCGAGAAGCCCGGAAACAGGTAGAATCGCGATTTCGGCCACCTCGCGCTCGTCGGGCGTGTACTCGCGGTCGGGGACGCGTGCGACGAACGGACTCACCGCGTACCGGGTCGTGGTCCGGATGTCGTCGAGTCGCCCGACCACCTCGGCTTCCTCCGGTCGGAGACCGATTTCCTCCTCTGCTTCCCGGAGCGCGGTCGCCAGCAGGTCGTCGTCGCTCGGTTCGCGGCTTCCGCCCGGAAAGCTCATCTGCCCGGCGTGCTCGCCGAGGTGGTCCGCGCGCTTCGTGAACAGGAGGAACTGCTCGCCGTCGCGTTCGACCACCGGGGCTACCACCGCGGCGTCGCGCTCCTCGTCGGTGACTTCCCGCGGGGCGTACTCGGCCACCCGACCCAACTCCATACGACACCCTCGGACTCGTGCGTCTTAATTTGCCCGTTAGTCGAGCGTGCGGTCGAGCGTCTCGCGCACGTCCCCCACCTCGACCGGTGCCCACGCTTCGAGGTCGTAGCTCACGTCGAGCAGGTCGCGCGCTCGGTCGGCGTCGCCCGCCGCCGCGACCGTTCGGGCCTCCTCGCGGAGTCGGTCGGCGACCGTCTCGCCGAGACCCTCGCGGTCCAATTCGCGGTCGGGCACGTCCAAGATGTGCGGCAGGTCCGCGCCGTTCTCGGGGACCGTCGGAAACGCCGCGGGACCCGCGACCAGCAGGCTCTCGTCGCCGTCGTCCCACGCTCGCTGGTCGGTTTCCACGAGGTGATAGCCCGCAATCGCGCGTTCGATTTCGGCCGTGAACGCCTCGCGTTCGACATCCTTGCCCTGCTTGAAGGCGAGTTCCACTAACGCCTGTTCGAGTTCGTCGCGGGTCAGCGCGTCGAAGAGGTCCACCACCCCGGCGAGTTCGTCGGTCGTGTCGGCCATTCGTTGTCGGGGAGGGGTTCTCGCGGGGGCTTAGTTGTTCGGGAAGAGTGATGGACTGATGGTGTTTGCGTCGCTTCTATCGAATTAGTCATCATCGGCGTGACGGTAGCTATTCCCGGTACCTATGAGGACCGCGCCGCACAGCACCGCGCCCCCGTACCTCCCCGCTTGCGCACTCGGTCGCCCGCACCGCAGGTGCGACCGAGTGCGCGGCGCGTCCTGTGGTCGGACGGGCCTGCTGGAATTTAGGGACTGTCGAGTCGGCCGTCACGAGAGTTTAAATACGAAGCCGGAACCAACCCTTCTCGGACGCTTCGTGCGGTTGCGGGCAGATAGCTGGCAACTCGGCTAGCACGGTCGATGACCCCGTAACCGCCAGTCCGACTACCCCGAGAGGGCTGAGCCACTATCGAATGCGGCCACTAGACGAATCTACGCGAAGTAGTCGGCCAGTCGCTCGGCGGCCTCCTCGACATCCGGGGTCACGAGCGCGAACCGAATCCGGTCGGCTTGCGACTCGCCGAACGCCTCGCCGGGCATCCCCGCCACGCCCGCCTCGTCGATGAGTCGCTCGACGTTCTCCAAGGTCCCGGGGAAGTCGGGGAACCGAGCCATCACGTAGAACGCGCCGTCGGGGCTGGAAAAGTCCGCGCCAGCGTCGGCGAGCGCGCCCGTGAACGTCTCGACGCGCTCTTCGAGGAGCTGGCGGTTCGCCTCGTAGTACGCCGGATCGGTGTTCCGGAGCGCGTGCAGGACCGCGTACTGGCCGGGTCGCGTAGTCGCGACGTTGGTGAGCATGTGGCGGGTCTTCGCCATCTCGACCAGCGACTCGGGGAAGACAGCGTAGCCGACGCGAAAGCCCGTGATGGCGAACGTCTTCGAGTAGGAGTTCGTGACCACGCGGTGGTCAGAATCGACCGACAGCGCCGAGGTGAACTTCCCGGAGAAGTCGAAGTGGTCGTACACCTCGTCACTGACGAGCAGCGCGTCGTACTCCTCGGCGATGGCGATGAGTTCGGCCATCGTCTCGGCGTCGTAGATCGCTCCCGTGGGGTTGCTCGGCGTGTTGACCACGATGGCGGCCGTCTCCTCGCTCGCGGCCTCGCGCACGTCTGCAGGGTCGAGCGCGCCGCCGTCCTGAGTCGGGACGTAGCGCGCCGTCGCGCCGAGCATCGAGGTTTTGCCGGGATAGTACGGATAGACGGGGTCCGTGAGGACGAACTCCGACCCGCGCTCGCGCTCCAGCGCCCGCGCCATCGCGAGGTAGTTCGCCTCGCCGCCGCCGTTGGTCACGATGACCTGCGAGGTATCGACGTTCCGGCGGTCGGCGATTTCCTCGCGGAGTTCGAGCAGGCCCTCGCTCGGGGGGTACTGGAAGTCCGCGCCCCCGAGGTCGGCGTACTCGTGAAGCCCCTCGCTGATGGCGGGCGGCGAACCCCAGTCGGGATTGCCGCTCACCATGTCCACCACGTCTCGGTCCGCATCGGCCGCGTACTGCATCACGCGAAAGAACAGCGGCGTGTCGTACTCCATAGTCGCACCTCGGACGCGGCCCTACTCTTTCTTTCGACCCGCGGGTATCGCTCGCTCCAAAACGATTTCCCGTGAAGCTCCCGTCGAACCGACATGACCAACGCAGACCCGCAGGCGGTTCGAGCGTACTACGACCGAATCGACGCCGAGGCGTACGAGGCGGTGTTCGCGCTGTTCGCGGACGACGTGACCTACGACCGGCCCGGCCAGTCGAATCTCTCGGGGATGGCGGCGTTCCGAGAGTTCTACCTCGAAGACCGGCCGCTCGAAGACGGGAACCACGAAATCGCTAGTCTCGTCGTGGACGGCGACACCGTCGCGGTTCGCGGACGATTCTCTGGCGAGCAGAACGGCGAGCGCGTCTCGTTCGGCTTCGCGGACTTCCACCGGTTCGACGGAGGCGGGAACATCACCGAACGGTGGACCTACACCGACCGCGACGAGGTGTAGACCCGCACTTTCATTCCCGCCCGGCGCATCACTCACGGACATGAGCGAACACGCCGACGACTCACCCATCGAGGAGCGCCTCGGAGACGCCCTGCGCGAGGCCGACCACACTATCGCAGTCGCCGAATCCTGCACGGGCGGTCTCGTCGGGTCGCTCCTGACCGACGTGTCGGGGTCGAGCGACTACTTCGACCGCGGCCTCGTGACCTACTCCTACGACGCCAAACTCCAGCACGTCGGCGTGACCCGCGAATCGCTCGACGACTGCGGCGCGGTCAGCGAACCGGTCGCCCGCGAGATGGCTCAGGGGGTTCGGGACGCCGCCGGAACCGCGTGGGGCGTCGCCACCACCGGTATCGCAGGACCGACCGGCGGGACCGACGACAAGCCCGTCGGGACCGTGTTCATCGGGGTGGCATACGCCGCCGACTGGGGGACCGGCGACTCGTACGCGACCGTCTCTCGCTACGAGTTCGACGGCGACCGGCGCGCGATAAAGGAGCAAATTGCTCGGCAGGCGCTCGAAGACGTGTTGGCGGAAGTCCGAGAGGTGGCGGGCGAGGGGACCGACTGAGTTCGCCGGTCCGGAGGGAAAACCTTGTGACCCCTCCGGATAAGGACTCGCACATGACAGAGGGAGCGAAATGAACAAGGAGGGACACGTCCTCAACGCGGCCCTCCTGAGCATCGGTCTCGGCTACATCATCCACCCCGCGGGCGACGTGCCGACGTTTTTGATGATAGCCGAGGTCTCGGTTCCGGTAATCTTGGGCGCGCTGCTCCCGGACGTGGACACCGCGTTCGGCAAGCACCGCAAGACGCTACACAATCTGCCGCTGCTCGCGATTATCTACGCGTATCCGGTGTACTTCGGCAATCTCCACTACGTCTGGATAGGCGTGGCGACTCACTACGTCCTCGACATGCTCGGGAGCAAGCGGGGCATCGCGCTGTTCTACCCCTACAGCAAGGAGTACAACCTCCCGTTCGGGGTTCCGGTTTCGAGCAAGCGGGCGACCGCCGTCACGGTCGCGGTGACCGCCTTCGAACTCGCGGTCATCGCCGCCGTCGTTCACCTCGACCTGCCGTTCCGGATTCAGGACCTCTCGACGAGCGTCAGCACGCTCGTCTGAAAACTCAGTACACGCCGTCGAACCGGTCGTCGTACGCGACGTTGTCGGGATGGGTCGGTTCCGTGCCCGAGAGGAGGATTCGGTCGATTTTCTCGTAGGAGTTCTCCCACCCGAGGTGGGCGAACTCCGCGGCGCATCGAAGCCGGTGGCCCCACCCCGACCGGTGGACGACCCGGCGCGAAACCCCGTCTCTGAGCGCGCCGACCAGGTCGCTCGCGGAGTCGATTTGCGTCTCGAACTCGGTCCACGCCTCGCCGACCGTCGTCCGGAGGTGTGCGTACGACGAGGTGAACGTCGGGAGGTCGAGGTCGGCCGCAATCGCGCTGGCCCGGCGGTCGTGGTGGGGCCAGTGCTTGGGGTTGTACGCCTCGACGGCGTGGACCGCATCGCAGTACGCCCGGAGGTCGTCGGCGTCGAGACTCACGTTGAGAAATTCGGGGTGGGGAACCAACACCGCGGCGTCCTGTCGGGCGAGTTCGGCGAGCGCGTCGTCGAGCGAGACGAAGTCCGGAATCGGCTCGTCGAGACCGATTCCGAGGACGTGTCTGCGATTGTGCCACCGCCCGGTGAACACCTCCCGACCGGGCACCACGAGCAGGTCGTCGTCGGAGAAGCGAGCGCACAGCTCGCGAACGTCGGGGAGGCGGGTGAAGTGGGGCGCGTACACGAGCGCGTCGAGGCCGCGGGCTTTCGCTCGCTCGACCACTCGCTCGTCCAGCACTTTCACGTGAAGGTCCGCGCGGAACGGTTCGCCGTCGGTCACGTTCTCTCGTTTCGACACGACGCTGTTAACGATTCTGATTCGCCAAGTGATTCGGATACCGTGGGGGACGGTAGCAAACCATAAGAATCAGGGGCGAGACAGTCCGGTATGGTAGGCGCAGACCAGACCCTTCGACCGTTCTTGTGGCGCGCGGCCAAGCTTCACCCCGACTCCGAAATCGTCTCGCGGACGGCTCGGGGCATCGAGCGGTACGGCTACGACGAGTACGACGACCGCACCGCGCAGTTGGCGAACGCGCTCGACGCGGCGGGTGTCGAATCGGGCGACAGGGTCGCCACGTTCTGCTGGAACCACCACCGCCACGCCGAGACGTACTTCGGGGTGCCGAACTCGGGCGCACAGCTTCACACCATCAATCCCCTGCTTCCGGACCACCACATCCAGTACATCGTGGAGAACGCCGAGGACCGCCTGCTGTTCGTGGACCCCTCGCTCGTCGAAAAGCTCGAAGGCGCGGCCGATTCGGAGGCGTTCGAGAGCGTCGAGCAGTTCGTCGTCATGGACGAGGCGGTGCCCGACACCTCGCTCGACCCAGTAACCGACTACGAGTCGTTCGTGGGCGACCAGCCGACCGACTACGACTGGCCGAGCCTCTCGGGCGACACCCCGGCGGGGATGTGCTACACCTCGGGGACGACTGGAAAACCGAAGGGCGTCGAGTACACCCAGCAGATGCTCTGGGGGCACACGATGGCGACCCTGACGCCGCAGGGCTTGGCGTTCGAGGAGTCCGACGTAATCATGCCCGTGGTGCCGATGTTCCACGTCAACGCGTGGGGGATTCCGTACTCGGCGACCGCCGCGGGCGCGAAGCAGGTGTACCCCGGTCCCGCGCCCGAACCCGCCGACCTCGCGAGTCTCATCGAGGAGGAGGGCGTCACCTTCACCGCGGGCGTCCCGACGGTGTGGCTCGGTCTGCTGGAGTACCTCGCGGAGAACGACGCCGACATGTCCTCGCTCGAACGAATCGTCATCGGCGGGAGCGCCGCGCCCGAGAGCCTCATCCGGGAGTTCGACGAGGAGTACGACGTGGAAGTCCTCCACGCGTGGGGGATGACCGAGACCGCGCCCATCGGCACCGTCTCGCACCTCAAGTCGAAGATGGACGACTGGAGCAAGGAAGACCAGTACGAGAAGCGCGGCAAGCAGGGACTCATCGCGCCCGGACTGGAGTTCAAGGTCGTCGGCGACGACGGCGAGGAGGTGCCGTGGAACGGCGAGGACTTCGGCGAGATGTACATCAAAGGCCCGTGGGTGACTCAATCGTACTTCAAGCGTCCCGAGGCCAACGAGCAGGACTTCGAGGGCGAGTGGCTCAAAACGGGCGACGTGGTGACGGTCGATTCGGACGGCTACGTCAAAATCATCGACCGCGCGAAAGACGTTATCAAGAGCGGCGGCGAGTGGATTTCGTCGGTCGAACTCGAAAACGCGCTGATGGCCCACGACGAGGTGGCGGAGGCGACGGTCGTCGGCGTCCCCCACGAACGCTGGCAGGAGCGCCCCGTTGCCTTCGTGGTCCCGGTCGAGGGAACCGACGAGGACGCGCTGAAAGAGAGCATTCTGGCCCAAATCCGCGAGGAGTACCCCCGGTGGTGGGCACCCGACGAGGTGGTGTTCATCGAGGAAGTGCCCAAGACCGCGACTGGGAAGTTCGACAAGAAAGTGTTGCGTGAGCAGTACGACGACGAATCGCTCGTGGCGGGGTCGGTTCCGGAAGAGGCCGCGCCCGACGAGGAGTAGGAGCGGCGAACGGGGCGGACTTCGGTGGAATCACCTGACATATCTGATTTTTCGCGCCACCTCGACTTTCCACCCGGCGCGCGCTGGCGCGACCCGCGAGTGGTCGCGCCCAAAGCGCGCGAGGGATGAGTATCGCAGGGAGGAGCGACCGGAGGGAGCGACTGACTGAGAAACGCAGTCGGTTGGGGAGGACTGTGGCCTGCGGTCGCAGTGCAATGCATTGTATTGCACTGCATTGCGGCTCTCATAGGTACCGGGAGTCGCTAGCTTCCTGTTGTTTTCCGTCTTGTTCGACTTCTCCGAAACATCTCACTATTATATATGTTGGGCATTTCGGTATTGATAACATCGGTGTGATAAATACAAGGGCTTGTCCATCAATTTAAAGATAAATGAAAATTAGTCCGAATTTAGCGAGTCAGTGGCCGAGTCACCTGAAAAACGAAAGCGGAATTGCTACCAGAATACCCATTACCAAAACATAGACGCCCAACTTAGTGACACCGCTAATCAGAGAAGTGGCGAATTCGGGATCGGCACCCCACAAAACTGACACAATACCCACTCCGGTGACGAGAATTACACTTGCGACTACGAACTCAAGTAGGTCATCTATCATCGAGATCACCAAATAGATCCACAGTTTGGTCATACACTATTCGCCGTTCAGACTCATTGCGTCGAGATTTGTGTATCGACGGTAGATTTACGTTTTGGCGTTTTGTCATGGTATTTACTATGACCGTCTTGAGACGACGGCCCTTCAGCCTGAACATGGTCTTCTTGCCCATGTTGACTGTAGTCTGCCTACGACCGAGGGCCGATTATAATGAAAAGTCCAGTCGTGTCCGTACGAACACATTCGTCACCACAAGAACCGATTCGCGACCCCACGAATTAGTACAAGGAGGGCTGATTGTATGAGCGACCCAAGAAAACAAGTCAAAACAATTCGGCAGCAAAAGATTCTTGAGTCCTTTCAGAATTCCAATGAACCCGTGCTCACTACTGGGGAAGTCTCGGAGAGGATTGAGTCTGTGACACAGGAAACTGTTCTTGACGATCTTAAAGGGATGCGCGGAAATAGACTCAGTGGGAGAAAGACGAATCAAGGATGGATTTGGTGGGTACCGACAGAAGATTCAGAAAGCCATAAAGAAAAAGTCGCTACGGAGGATCAACTTCGGAGAGCAGTCGCTGACTTAGTGGTTAGTAGAACGGATATTCGAATATTGACAGCATCGCTTGCCGTGTTGGCAGGTCTGAGTATTGGTGGGGCCGTAATATATCTGATGCTGGAATTGGATATATGGCTGTTACCAGTTTCAGAGGAGTATGCTATCTTGGTTAATTATGCCTCAATGGTCACAGCAGGTCTGGCAATTGCATCCTCTGGTTTGGCAGTCTTGGGACGAGAGTGGATGCATAAAGGATGACCTGATTGGGACTGGTAGTCAATTTTACAGACTATGACCGATATGCGCCCTATTTTAGCCACGGCTCGTGAAATATATAAATATTCGATTATTTAAATAAGCGACTACCGCCTTGCTCGACGCTCTTCAGAAACCAAAACCAACGTAAAAGCCAACAAACCCCCTCGATAGCCCCCGAACATAACTCCCCACAGTACGTTCACGACGTATGGAACTCCTTTCCGAAGACGTAGTCCCCGAGTACGCACGCGAGGTCAAACACGAGGCCCGCGAGTTCGCCGCCGAACACATCGCACCGAACGCCGAGGAGTGCTTTCGAGAGGCCGAGTACCCGTGGGAGATACTCGAAGCCGGTCGAGACGCCGGACTCGTCGCCCAAGACATCGGCGAGGAGTGGGGCGGCAGAGGCCTCGACGTGGTCGAAATGCTCGCGGTCGCAGAGGAGTGGTTCCGAGCTGACGCTGGCATCGCGCTCTCGCTCCAGCTCGCGAGCTTCGGCGCGGAGATAGTCGAGAAGTACGGCACCGACGAGCAGAAAGAGCAGTACCTCCGCCCCGTCGCGGAGGGCGACCAACTCACCGGCCTCGCGGTCTCGGAACCCGACACGGGGAGCGACCTCTCGGGGATGGAGACCACAGCTAAAAAGGACGACGACGCGGGCGAGTGGGTGCTGAACGGCGAGAAGTACTGGATAGGAAACGGCGTCGAGGGCGACTGGCTCACCGTCTATGCCCGGACCGGAAACGACCCGGACAATCGCTACGGCAATCACTCGCTCTTTATCGTGCCGACCGACGCCGAGGGGTACGACGCAGAGCACATCCCCGAGAAGATGGGGATGCGCGCGAGCAAGCAGGCCCACATCGTCTTCGACGACTGCCGGATTCCAGAGGCGAATCTGGTCGGTTCCGAGGGCGCGGGGTTCATGCTGCTCGCGGAGTTCTTCAACTTCGGTCGCGTCGTGGTCGCGGGCCACGGTCTCGGTCTCGCGGCGGCCGCCATCGAGGAGGCGTGGAGTTTCGTCCACGACCGCGAGGAGTTCGGCCGGACGATTGCCGACTTTCAGGCGGTCCAGCACGGACTCGCCGACATGCGAATCGAGTTCGAGTCCGCCCGCGCGCTGACCTACCGCGCGGCCGAGAAGGTCCGGGACAACGACGACGCCGGACTCTGGGCCGCGATGGCGAAGACGAAGGCGACCGAGACCGCGACCGACTGCGCCGAGCAGGGGATGCAGTTCCACGGCGGGCGCTCGATTCTGACCGACCGGCGAATCGCCCGCGTCTACCGCGACGTTCGCATCCCGGTCGTCTACGAGGGCGCGAACGAGATTCAACGGAACCTCGTGTATCGCCAGTCCTGATACGCCGTCTCTCCGACACTTCGCCAGTCCTGACACTTTTGACCCCTCGGTGTGAACCGGGAGCCATGCGCGCAGTCTTCTTCGACCTCGACGGAACGCTGGTCGAACTCCCCGACGACTTCGCCGACCTGTTCCACGACGCGATGGCCGACGTAGGCGTGAGTACCGACGACGACCATCACGAGTTCTACACCGAGGCCTTTCTCGAGTACTTCGAGGAGTGTCACCCCGAACCCTACCGGGCGGCGATGGCCGACCTCTGCGAGGAGTTCGGCTTCGTCCCCGACTTCGACGAACTGGCAGCGGCGTACGTCGAGACAGAGGTCGCCCGAACCGAACTCCGACCGGGCGCACGGGACGTGCTCTCCGCATTCGACGCGCCCCTCGGCGTCCTCACGAACGGTGCGGAGAACGTCCAGCGCCGCAAACTCGACCACCACGACCTCGCCGACGAGTTCGACGAGGCCGTGGTCTCGGGGGCGGTCGGCGCGGCCAAGCCCGATTCCGACATCTTCGCGGCCGCCGAGGACGCCATCCCCGCGGACGAACACGTCTTCGTGGCCGACGATTTGGAGCGCGACGTGGTGCCCGCGCAGAACGCTGGATTCACCGGCGTCTACGTCGCCGCCGACCCCGAAGACGGCGCGGCCCGCGCGGACGCGACCGTCTCGTCGCTCCGCGAGGTTCCGAACGTCTTGGAGTGAGCGCGGACCGTTCCGAAGTGAGCGTCGAAGGGAGCGTCGAACCGAACGCGTTCGTTCGAAACCGTCGGGCAGAAAGATTTTAGTCCGGGACTGGGACCATCCGCCAATGAGCGACTGGGAGTGCGGCATCGACGGTTGCGGCGAGCGATTCGACAGCGTCGAACAGGCCATCGTCCATCAGACGACCGACCACAAGCGCCGCGAGTGCAAGGTCTGCGGGTCGGTCGTCCCCGACGGCTACTTCGCCATCCGACACGCGTTCGACGAGCACTCGCGCGCGGAGTACGTCCGGGCCTACGGCGCGAGCGCGGCCGAGGTGCGCCACCGCGAGCGCGTCCGGGACGCCATCGAGGACGAGGCCGACCTCCAGCAGGTGGTGAATCGACTCGACGAGGTGACCGGCGGAGTGTGAAAAACCGGTAGCCGCTATCCGAATCGTCCGGAATTATCGGTGGTGAGCGCCGACGCGTCGGCGCTCACCGCCCCGGACCGTATTTTATCTCGTCACCGCCCGGTGCCGTTCGTCACCGCCCGGTGTCGTACTTGTACGTCACTTCGTTCGGGTCGATACCGAAGTCCTCGGGTGACTCCTCGGGTTCGTCGTCGTCCTCGTGGGGTTGGGCGCGCTTGAATCGTTCACGGAGTCGGTCGGGCATCTCGAACTCGTCCACGTCGAGGACCATCCCGACCGCTTCGGGGTCGAGGCGGTCGCGCTTCGTATCGAGGCGCTCGCGGAGTCGTTCGGGAAGGTCGGGGGTCGCCACGCCCTCGAAGCCGAACTGCGCGAGGTAGTCGGTCGCGCTGGTCAGCGAGTACACGTCCTCGAAGCTGTGGTCGCGAGCGTGTTCGACCAGTCGCTCTACGACGTGCGCGCCGACGCCCTGCTCGCGCCACTCGGGCAGGACGCCGATGCTGGTGAGTTCACAGACCTCCCCGTCGTCGGTCTTGTGGATACGGATGCGCCCGAATCCCGCCTTATCGCCCGAGGTCTCGTCGATGGCGACGACGTAGTCTCGCGAGCGGAACGCGGTCTCGTCGAGTTCCATCGCCTCGATGTGGTCCAACAGCCACACCTCCTCTCTGTTTTTCGCGTCCCGGACGTACATAGGTGCCAGTAGGCTTTCGGGGGCTAAAAAGGTGTGGCGGGCCGCCCCCGCGCTTTCGGACCAATCCGCCAATCGTTAAGACCGGCCCGCCCGTCGGTCCACACAATGTTCGACGCCGACGACCTCGAAGAGATACGCGAGGCGCGCGAGGAGTGGGAAGCGGAGACGGTCGGCCCCACGGTCGAGCGGTTCGGCGAGCGCAAGGAGGAGTTCACCACCGACACGGGCGGCCAGCGCGTCGAGCGCATCTACACGCCCGACGACGTGGCGGAGTTGGACTACGGCGAGGATTTGGGCTTCCCGGGCGAGGAACCGTACACGCGCGGGGTGTACTCCACGATGCACCGCGGGCGACTCTGGACCATGCGCCAGTACGCCGGGTTCGGTACGCCCGAGGAGACCAACGAGCGGTTCGAGTACCTCATCGAAAACGGGTCGTCGGGCCTCTCGATGGCGTTCGACCTGCCGACACAGATGGGCTACGACTCGGACGCCGAGATGTCGGCGGGCGAGGTCGGCAAGTCCGGAGTCGCCATCGACTCGCTCGCGGACATGGAGACCGTGTTCGACGGCATTCCGCTCGACGAAGTCTCCACGTCGATGACCATCAACGCGCCCGCCTCCGTCCTGCTGGCGATGTACATCGCGGTGGGCGACAAGCAAGGAGTGGACCGAGAAGAGCTTCGCGGGACCATTCAGAACGACCTCCTGAAGGAGTACGTCGCGCGCAACACCTACATCTATCCGCCCGAACCCTCGATGCGGATTATCACCGACATCTTCGAGTTCTGCGCCGACCAGACGCCGAAGTTCAACACCATCTCCATCTCGGGCTACCACGTCCGGGAGGCGGGCGCGACCGCCGCCCAAGAGGTCGCGTTCACGCTCGGCAACGGCATCGAGTACGTCGAGGCCGCGATGGACGCCGGACTCGACGTGGACGAATTCGCGCCCCAACTCTCGTTCTTCTTCAACGCCCACAACAACGTCCTCGAAGAGGCTTCGAAGTTCCGCGCCGCGCGCCGGATGTGGGCGACCATCATGGAGGAGCGATTCGACGCCGAGAATCCCAAGTCGAAACAGCTCAAATTCCACACCCAGACCGCTGGCTCGACGCTCACCGCCCAGCAGGTGGACAACAATATCGTCCGAGTCGCGTACCAAGCCCTCGCGGCGGTCCTCGGCGGCACCCAGAGCCTCCACACCAACAGCAAGGACGAAGCCCTCGCGCTCCCGACCGAGGACAGCGTCCGCACGGCCCTGCGAACCCAGCAGATTCTCGCACACGAGTCGGGCGCGGCCGACACCATCGACCCCCTCGCGGGAAGCTACTACGTCGAGAGCCTGACCGACGACATCGAGGACGAGGCCTTCGACATCCTCGACACCGTGGACGAGAAGGGCGGGATGCTCCGGGCCATCGAACAGCAGTGGGTCCAGCGCCAGATTCAGGACGTGGCCTACGAGCGCCAGCGCGAAATCGAGGAGGAAGAGCGCATCATCGTCGGCGTCAACGAGTTCGAGGTGGACGAGGAGCCAGAAGTCGATATTCAGGAAGTCACCGAGGAAGAAGAGCAAAAGCAAATCGCGCACCTGAACGACGTGAAGGCCGACCGCGACGACGAGGAAGTCGAGGCGCGACTCGCCGCGCTCCGGGAGGCCGCCGAGGGCGATGAGAACGTGATGCCCTACATCGTGGACGCGGTGAAGGCCTACGCGACTGTCGGTGAGATTTGTAACGTGCTTCGGGAGACGTTTGGAGAATATCAGCCCGGAACGGCAGTGTAGGCGGGGGTCGGTTTGTGGCTCTTTTCAGCAGTCGTTGGTGTGCGGTGTTCGTCCATCTTAGTCCATGACTGACTCGGCGGTTTTGCTAAGTTCGTGGTGCGAACGTGTCGCGAGAATCGAAAAGCAGTTAGTATCCTGCCAGTATCTCGAGATAATGCCCTCCCGGCGAGCAGTCCTCGGTCTGTGTAGTCTCGTCACAGCAAGCGCCTTCAGCGGCTGTTCGACAACGCGAGAGAAACCGAAGAAGGTGGACGTTCTGTTACAGAGTGACGATACCGAGAAGTGGCGGATGACGGTCGCTGTTGAACGTGATACTGGTGAGGAGGTGTTCCGCACGGAGGAAACGATACCTGCTGATGATGGAACACTAGGAGAAGTGCTGATTGAAGACGCGTTTGAGGGTACTTCTAACGACCAATTTACCGTCCGGGCGTGGTTAGATGGAGAATCGGAAGGAACGTTCGACTACGAAATCACGTGCCCAGATGGTAATAGATTCAGTCTCCTCGTCGAACACCAGCCGTATCGTCTCGGCGACGGGGAACCAGTCGATTACGTTGCTGACTGGTGTGCTGAATAGGCTATTTGTATCGTTCAACCCGCGCTCGCAGTGAGCGACGATTACACGGGCAGTCTTAACTAAAACTCGCGTTCTCAGATACTCTCAGATTCTCTCCACCAGCGCATCCACATCGTCCTCCGTGTTAAACACGTGAACTGAAGCCCGAACCACGCCATCAGGATACGGAAGGTCCCGAATCCGAACGCCCTCCTCGGCCAGTCGTTCGACGGTCGCTTCGGGGTCGTCAACCACGAAACTCACCAGTCCGGATTCGTACTCGCGCGGACTCAGCAGGCGGGCCTCGTCCGATTCCTCGATACCGTCCTTGAGTCGGTCGGTCAATCGCTCGATTCGTCCCTCGATGGTGTCGTAGCCGATTTCCTCGATGAGGTGAATCGCCTCTCTGAGTCCGGCGTACGGCACGGGCGAGACCGTCCCGACCTCCAAGCGGTGCGCGCCGGGTTCGTAGGCGTACTCCTCGGCGTTGGGGTCCTCGACGCTCCGGTAGCCGATGTGAGCCGGTTCGAGGTGGTCTTCCGCGCCCGGACTGACGTGGAGGAAGCCCGCGCCGAACGGCCCGAGGAGCCACTTGTGGCCCGCGCCCGCCACGAAGTCCGCGCCCCACTCGGTCACGTCGGTCTCCATCTGGCCGGGGCACTGGACCGCGTCCACGAGAACGAGCGCGCCCGCGTCGTGGGCCATCTCCACGACCTCCGAGACGGGCAGGAGCGTGCCGTGGGTCCACGTCAGCGAACTCAGACAGACCAGTTTGGCGTCCTGTACCGCGTCGGCCATCGCGTCCATGTCGAGACGACCGCCCTCGGTTCCGACGACCTCGGTTTCGACGCCGCGACTCGCGAGGCGCTTCCACGGTAGGATGCCCGACGAGTGTTCGAGGTCGGTCCGGACGACTTTGTCGCCCGCCTCCCAGTCGAGCGCGGCCGCCACGCGGTTGATGCCGTCGGTCGTGCTCTGGGTCAGCGCGATTTCCTCGGGGGTCGCGCCGAGATGGTTTGCGACCGCCTCGCGCGTGCGGTCGAACACCTCGAACGCCGCGGGGTACGCGCCCTCCTCGGCAGGCGCTTCGTACTCGTGGCGCTCCAGACAGCCCTCGCCAGCGCCCACGACGCGGGTCGGACTCGGTCCCGCGGCCCCGGTGTTCATATAAATCGTGCGGTCGAGCGCCGGAATGTCGGCTCTGAGGTCTTCGGGGTTCATGCGGCCTGCCACGGGGTGGCGCGTGATAAACGCTGTCGAAACGGCAGGGTGGGAGCCTCAGACCACCGAAATTATATTCCGACGACTCGACCCGTCGAACATGCGCTTCGACCACGCCGGAATCGCCACCGACGACGCCGACGGACTCGCCGAGTTGTACGCCGACCTGTTCGACGCGCCGGTCGCCCACGACGAGGCGTTCGGCGGCCTGCGGGTCGTCTTCCTCGAACTCGAAAACGGCTACTTCGAACTGCTCGAACCGCTCGAAGACGGCACGATTTCGCGATACCTCGACTCGAACGGCCCGGGTATCCACCACCTCGCGCTCGCGACCGACGACATCGACGGGGCGCTCGACCGGGCGCGCGACCACGGCGTCGAACTCATCGACGACGAACCCCGGCCCGGCGCGTGGGGTCACGACGTGGCCTTCCTCCACCCGAAATCGACCGGCGGCGCGCTAATCGAGTTCGTGGAACACTGAGCCGGTTCCGAGGCTGGCCGTTTGACACCTCCTCCCACAGGCTTAATTGCTCCGGCGCGGACCGACCGAGTGTATGACCGACGAATCATCGGTGCAGTTGGAGGACATGACGTGGACGGACGTCGAAACCGCGCTCGAAGACGGGACGCGAACCGTGGTCGTCCCGGTTGGTTCCATCGAACAGCACGGGCCGCACCTGCCGCTGAAGATGGACACGCTCGCTGGCGAGGCGGTCTGTGCGCGCATCGCCGAAAAGCTCGGCGACGCGCTCGCCGGACCCGCGATTCAGCCCGGCTGTTCGGCCCACCACATGGAGTTTCCCGGCACGATTACGATTTCGCCCGAGACGCTGATGGACACCATCGAGTCGTACTGCCGGTCGCTCGACGACCACGGCTTCGAGTGCATCGCGCTCGTCCCCACTCACGGCGGCAACTTCGGGCCGGTCAACACCGTCGCGCCCGAGGTCGCCCGCGACATCGACGCGACCGTGGTCGCGCTCGCGGACCTCGAAGAGAACATGGCGCTGATGAACGAGGGAATGGCCGAGGCGGGCGTCGAGTACCAAGAGCCGTCGATTCACGCCGGGGCCGCCGAGACCGCGGTCGTGCTGGCGGTCGAACCGGACCTCGTCCGAACCGACCGACTCGAACCCGGCGCGGAGGGCAAAATCTCCGGCACTCGCATGATAAACGAGGGATTCGACGCGGTCACGGAGAACGGCGTCCTCGGCGACCCCCGAGAGGGAACCGCCGAGGCGGGCGAGGCGATAATCGAACGGATGGCGACCGCGTACGCCGAGCAAATCGAAGCCGAGCGCGACATCGACTGAAGGAATCTCGTCCGGGAGCTGTTTTCAGGGCGCGGGACCGAAGTTCTCGGTCTTGGCCTCTGCGGGGTCGAGACCCGCGGCGTCGAGCGCCGCGGTCGCCTCGTCCAAAAACTCCGCGAAGCCGTAGACGAAGACTTGTCCCACGCTGTTGGCGAGCAGGGCGACCACGTCCTCCGCGCTCGCGTCGGTCGTGATGGCGACCGTCGCGCCCGCGCTGGCGAGGTCAGCCAGACGCTCCTCGTGGGCCGGGTCGTCGTCCTGGTAGACGACGGTCACGTCGCCGCCGTCTTCGAGCGCGCGCTCGCCGATGCCGACCGCGGGGCCGACGCCCGGCCCGCCCCCGAGAACGACGACCGACTCCTCGCCTTCGTAGTAAGAGTTGCCGAACGGCCCGGCGACCAGCACGGTCTCGCCGGGTTCGATGCCTGCGAGGTACGGACTGAGCGACCCCTCGGGGTCCACTTCGACCGTCACCTCGAAGGTGTCCTCGGAGTCGGGCGACGAGAGGGTGTAGTGGCGAGTGACGTCCTCGCCCTCGACCGTCGCGCCGACCTGCACGAACTGGCCCGGGCGGGCGTCGAACTCCGGCGGCGTTTCGAGTTCCAGCGCGACCGTATCCGACCCGACCGACCTGACCGAGCGAACCGCGACTTCGGTTCCGTCCATGGGCGAGGTTGCGCCGGAACGACCAAAGACCCTGCGACTCTCGAATCGCGTTTCGACTCGCTCTGAATCCGACGCTCCGACCCGCTCTCGAACCGGACAGAAATCCGGAAATACGAGGGTCGCTTCAGAAGGCTTTTGATTTGGCATCGGCTACCGCACACCTAGGAATGCCAGACGACCTGAACTGGGCCATCGGCGGCGAAGCTGGCGATGGCATCGACTCGACGGGGAAAATCTTCGCGCAAGCGCTCTCGCGCGCGGGCCGACACGTCCTGACTTCGAAGGACTTCGCGTCCCGCATCCGTGGGGGGTACACCGCGTACAAAATCCGCAGTTCGACCGACCGCGTCGAGAGCGTCGTGGACCGTCTCGACATTCTCGTCGCGCTGACAGAGCGAACAATCGACGAGAATCTGGACGAACTCCACGAGGGGAGCGTCATCATCTACGACGGCGAGCGCACCGAGATGCAGGACGTCGAGGTGCCCGAGGGCATGATTGGCCTGTCGGTCCCGCTCAAGACCCTCGCGGAGGAGGCGGGCGGAGCCATCATGCAGAACGTCGTCGCGCTCGGCGCGGCGTGCGAGGTGTCGAACTTCCCGATAGAGAACCTCGACTCCGCGTTGGAGAAGAAGTTCGGGGCCAAAGGCGAGTCCATCGTCGAGAACAACAAGGAGGCCGCCCGGAAGGGTCAGTCGTTCGTCCAGGAGGAGTTCGACCACGAGTTCGACTACGACCTCGACACCACCGACAACGACTACGTCCTGCTCAACGGCGACGAGGCCATCGGCATGGGCGCAATCGCGGCCGGCTGTCGGTTCTACTCGGGCTACCCAATCACGCCCGCGACCGACGTGATGGAGTACCTCACCGGCCGAATCGACCACTTCGGGGGCACCGTGATTCAGGCCGAGGACGAACTCTCGGCCATCAACATGGCGCTCGGCGCGGCCCGCGCCGGAGCGCGCTCGATGACCGCCACGTCCGGTCCGGGCATCGACCTGATGACCGAGACGTTCGGGCTAGTCGCCCAGAGCGAGACGCCGCTGGTCATCTGCGACGTGATGCGTTCGGGTCCCTCGACCGGGATGCCGACCAAGCAGGAGCAGGGCGACCTCAACATGGCCCTCTACGGCGGGCACGGCGAGATTCCGCGGTTCGTGGTCGCGCCGACCACCGTCGCGGAGTGTTTCCACAAGACCGTCGAGGCGTTCAACCTCGCCGAGAAGTACCAGACGCCGGTCTTCCTGGTCTCTGACCTCGCGATGGCCGTCACCGAGCAGACGTTCAGCCCCGAGGAGTTCGACATGGACGCAGTCGAAATCGACCGCGGAAAGGTCGTCGACGAGAACGAAATCGAGGCGTGGACCGACGAGAAGGACCGCTTCCAGCCCCACTTCCCGACCGCTGACGGCGTGAGTCCGCGCGCGTTCCCCGGCACGACCGGTGGCGCGCACATGTCCACCGGTCTCGAACACAACTCGCTCGGTCGCCGGACCGAGGACACCGAGGTTCGCGTCGAGCAGGTGGACAAGCGCAACCGCAAAGTCGAGACCGCGAAGGAGGAGGAAGACTGGTCGCCCCGAGAGTTCGGCGACCCCGAATCGGACAACCTCGTCATCTCGTGGGGGTCGAACGAGGGCGCGATGCAGGAGGCCCTCGACTACCTCGAAGACGACGGCGTGGACGTGCGCTTCCTCTCGGTGCCGTACATCTTCCCGCGACCCGACCTCACCGACGACATCGAGGCCGCCGAGGAGGTCGTCGTGGTCGAGTGTAACGAGACCGGGCAGTTCGCGAATCTGCTCGAACACGACGCGCTGACCCGGGTCAAGCGCGTCAACAAGTACAACGGCATCAGATTCAAGGCCGACGAGCTGGCAGACGACATCAAGGAGAAGCTTCAGGCGGAGGAGGTTACAGCATGAGTTCCGAGGTTCGCTTCACAGACTTCAAATCCGACAAACAGCCGACGTGGTGCCCCGGATGCGGGGACTTCGGCACGATGAACGGCATGATGAAGGCGCTGGCCGAGACCGGCAACAGCCCCGACGACACGTTCGTCGTGGCGGGCATCGGCTGTTCCGGCAAAATCGGCACCTTCATGCACAGCTACGCGCTCCACGGCGTTCACGGCCGCGCGCTCCCGGTGGGAACGGGCGTCAAACTCGCCAACCCCGACCTCGAAGTGATGGTCGCGGGCGGCGACGGCGACGGCTACTCCATCGGCGCGGGCCACTTCGTCCACGCGGTCCGCCGGAACGTGGACATGACCTATGTCGTGATGGACAACCGCATCTACGGCCTGACCAAGGGGCAGGCCTCGCCGACCAGCCGCGAGGACTTCGAGACCTCCACGACGCCCGAGGGACCGAAACAGCCGCCGGTCAACCCCCTCGCGCTCGCGCTGTCTGCGGGCGGGAGCTTCATCGCCCAGTCGTTCTCGACCGACGCCCAGCGCCACGCCGAAATCGTTCGGAAGGCCATCGAACACGACGGCTTCGGCTTCGTGAACGTCTTCAGTCCGTGCGTGACGTTCAACGACGTGGACACCTACGACTACTTCCGTGACTCCATCGTGGACCTCGCAGACGAGGACCACGACCCGACCGACCGGGACGCCGCGAAGGACAAGATTCTCGACGCCGACAAGGAGTATCAGGGCGTCCTCTACCAGAACGAGGAGAGCGTTCCCTACAGCGAACTCCACGGCCTGTCGAGCGACATGACCGAGATTCCGGACGGCGCGCCCGAGGGCGCGATGGACCTCGTTCGAGAGTTCTACTGAGGCGGTTTCGGGCCTCGTTGAACCCCTCACGCTTGGGGCCAAGTCCTATCCCGTTCAGTCACTATTTGACGGTAGGATGGCGCAGGACGACCCAGACCGAATCGGCATTCTGTGTGCGTCGGACCAGCCAGTTTTTGTCGCGGTCGCCGAACGACTCCGAAAATTCGGCTGTACTGTTCGGTTTTTCGACCCTCGGTCCACCATTTCGCGGAATCACCTCGACGGTCTTTCGTTGCTCGTCAACAAGCAAGTCTTCCCGGTCACGCTCCCTGCGCTCGGTCACGCCCGACGAGCGGGAATCCCCCTGTGGAACAATCTCCCTGCGACGATTGCGTTTAGCTCACGCCTTATCTGTCAGCGAGCGCTTGAAGAAGTGGGATTTCGCACGCCGACGGTGACGTTCGAGAAACCCGCGGGGGAGTACGTCGCAAAGGATTACTCCATCTGGAGCGGGGAGCCCGAACTGAACGGCGAGGGGGACTTCTACCAGGAACTAATCTCGACGGAACCGGTCGATTACAAGTATTACGCCGTCGACGACGGGGAGCGCATTCAGACGGCGGGCAGGCGCGTCACCTCGAAGCTGTACGGCCCCAAACGATTCCTCGGCAGGGCACGGGCCAGACCGACACTCACCGCCAGCCTCCGACGCCTCGTCGAACGCGCTGACCTTCGAGGCGTCGGGGTGGATTTCGTCCGGGACGACGAAGGCCGATTCTGGGCCGTCGACCTCAATCTCGCTGCAGGCTATCGGAACACGGGGTTAGAATCCGCCATCTGTGAGTCTATCTGCGCGAGCCTTTCGGACCCGTAATCTACTCGCTGGCAGAGCCACCGAGACGATTTCGCAGTTCGGTTTTCGTCGCCTTTCGACCAACGCTCACGCCGTCGGCGTGACTACGCCGACGGCGTGTCGTGAGCCGTGACTTCGAGCGTTTCCGTATCGAGCGTGTAGTACGACTCCCACACGGGCGCGAGGCCCACGACGCGAGTGTCGCCGAACGTCGATTCGGCGTGCTGGTGGTGGTGGCCGACCAGACAGAGTCGGGGTTCGACCGCGTCGAGCAGTTCGTCGATGTGCGGACACCCCACGTCGTACTCCTCGTCCACGGGGAGTCCGTGGGGCGCTTCGTGGACGAGGAGCACGTCCACATCCTCGATTTGCTTCGCCTGCTCTACGTCGTCGCGGACGAAGTGGCGGCGGCGCTCGCCGTGGAGGTTCGGCCGCGGTCGGTCGTACTGGGTCGGGGCGTAGTTGCCCGACAGCCCCGCGATTCGGAGGCCTTCGACTTCGGCCGCGGTGCTCGCGAGCAGGAAGGCGTTCGTCACGTCCGAACTCTCGACCCGGCCGTATCGGAGCGCGTCGATAGTGTCGAAGTCCTCGTTGTTCCCGCCGATGAAGTAGGTCGGAATCGGGAGGTCGTAGTAGATGAGGTCGCCGAGTTGGAGCGCCACGTCGGCGTCGGCATCCCGATAGGCCGCGAAGAGCGCGCGGCGGTTGTCGGGGTCGTCGGCGTGAGCGTCTCCGAGGACGAGCATCACGTTTCGTTCGTCCGACCGGCAGATAAAACCCCGAGTTCGAAGTCGGCGAACGGTGGTGACGCCGTCTTTGGCAAAGTACTTGAACCGAGAACCGTTCTGTAGAGATACGCATGTATTTTCTAAGACGTGGTGGCCAGCGGAACGCTCCTACAAGTGAACGCTGCGAAGAACTATTCGGAGGCCAATGAATCCGACGCGCGTCGACACGATTGTGGACCTCGCGTACGGCCTGTTGATTGCGATTTCGGTGGGCTTGATAGTCGTCACCGACTACGCAATCGGACTCGCGTTCGGGTTCGGCATCCTGCTGTCGTACCTCCTCCACGTCGTGTGGAAGATGGCGCGATTCGACCCCGAGTGGATGACCACGGTCGTCAAGGAGACGGTCGAGGAAACCGTGGAGGAGACCGTCAACGACACGGTCGAGGAGAAGGTGGGCGAAACTGTCGAGAAGACCGTCGGTGACACCGTCGAGGAGAAAGTGGGCGAGACGGTCGAGAAGACGGTCGGCGAAACCGTGGGCGAGACCGTCGACGAGACGGTCGGCACCGCCGTCGAGGAGAAGGTGAACGAAACCGTCGAGAAGACAGTCGGAGAGACGGTCGAAAAGACGGTCGGCGAAACGGTCGAGAAGACAGTGGGCGAAACCGTCGAAGAGACAGTCGAGGAGACCGTTGGCAAGACGGTGGAAAAGGAAGTCGGCGAAACCGTCGAGCAGAAGGTCAGCGAGACGGTCGAGGAGACCGTCGGGAAGACGGTGGAAAAGGAAGTCGGCGAAACCGTCGAAGAGAAAGTCGGCGAAACGGTCGAGGAGAAGGTCGGCGAAACGGTCGAACAGACGCTGGAGGAGCAACTCGAATCCGCGGAGGACGCTCCCAAGAAAGACGACGCGACGGACGGGAAAGACTGATGGTGGACGTTCTCCTCATCGTCGGCGTCGTCGTCGCGATGTTCGTCGCGTACAACATCGGCGGCGCGACGACCGGGCCAGCCTTCGGTCCCGCGGTCGGCGCGGACGCGATTTCGAAGACGGCCGCCGCGGCGCTGATGGGCCTGTTCTTCTTCATTGGTGCCTGGACAATCGGCCGAAACGTCGTGACGAAACTCGGGAGCGAACTCGTCGTCGATACCGGCGTGTTCACGCCCGAGTCGTCCATCGCGGTGCTGTTTTTCATCGGCATCGCGCTGTTCGTGGGGAACGTCTTCGGCGTGCCCGCCTCGACCTCGATGACGGCCGTCGGGGCTATCGCGGGGTTGGGTCTGGCGGGCGACGCGCTCGACCTCGCCGTGATGGGCGAAATCGTGACGTGGTGGGTCGTCTCGCCCATCGTGGGCTTTTGGGTGTCGCTAATCATCGGCCGATACTTCTACGCGCGACTCAATCGCATGGTCGCAATCGAGCGGAGCGAGGGGCCGTTGCTCGACATCGACCGCTCGGGACTCGTCCCGATTCCGCGCCTCCACCGGACGACCAATCGCCGGGAGGTAGTCGGGACGATTACGGTGGTCGCTATCGGCTGCCTGATGGCGTTTAGCTCCGGCACGTCGAACATCGCGAACGCGGTCGCGCCGCTCGTCGGCAGCGGCGAACTCGCGATGAACCCCGCGATACTCATCGGCTGTGTCGCGGTCGTGGTCGGCGCGTTCACGATTGCGCGCCGGACGCTGGAGACGATGGGGAGCGACATCACCGAACTCCCGCTGACCGCGGCCATCGTCGTCGCCACGGTCAGTTCCACGCTCGTCGTCTTCCTCTCGGCGCTCGGGATTCCCGCGAGCTTCGTCATCATCGCGACGACCTCGATTATCGGACTCGGCTGGGGTCGAGCGACCCGACCGATGACCCTCCCCGAGGCGGTCACCGGCGAAGGCGACTCGCCGGTCTCGGTCAACGCGCTGGCCTCCGACGAAGAGGGCGAGGAACTCCCGCCCATCGGCGAGGAGGACCCCGAGGACGTTCCCCACGCGGGGGCGCTGTTCGACCCCGCGACGACCGCCCGCGTCGTTCTGATGCAGAACGTCGTCCCGGCGATAGCCACGCTCGGCGCGTACCTCACCTTCCGGTTCGTTCCGATATTCGGGTTCTGAGCCGAAGTCGGTCACAATTTGCCGAGCGCGCCGCTCGACGAATCGGGGCGGCCGCGTTCGAGAGGCACACCGGAGAATCGCAGAAGAGTGAGCGAGAACCGCGAGATTAGCTGTGGATACCCATCGCCTCGATCTGCTCCTGATACCGATTTCGGATGGTGACTTCGGTGACCTGCGCGACATCGGCGACCTCGCGCTGGGTCTTCTTCTCGTTACAGAGTAGCGATGCAGCGTAAATCGCGGCCGCGGCGTACCCCGTCGGCGATTTGCCGGACAAGAGGCCTTCCTCGGCCGTGGTTTCGATGATGTCGTTGGCTTTCGTCTGGACCTCTTCGCTGAGTTCGAGTTCGGAACAGAATCGGGGGACGTACTTCTTCGGGTCGACCGGCTTCATCTCCAGTCCGAGTTCCTGAGAGATGTAGCGGTACGTTCGCCCGATTTCCTTGCGTTCGACGCGCGATACCTCCGAGATTTCTTCGAGGCTTCGCGGAATGCCCTCCTTGCGACACGCGGCGTAGAGCGCGCTGGTGGCGACGCCCTCGATTGAACGCCCCCGAATCAGGTCCTCTTTGAGCGCGCGTCGGTAGATGACCGACGCGACCTCGCGGACCGACCGCGGGACGCCGAGCGCGCTCGCCATCCGGTCGATTTCGGACAGCGCGAACTGGAGATTCCGCTCGCCCGCGTCCTTCGTCCGGATGCGCTCTTGCCACTTTCGCAGGCGGTGCATCTGACTCCGCTTCTTCGAAGAAATAGACCGGCCGTAGGCGTCCTTGTCCTTCCAGTCGATAGTCGTGGTCAACCCCTTGTCATGCATGGTCTGGGTCGTCGGCGCTCCCACGCGCGACTTCTGTTGGCGCTCCTGATGGTTGAACGCGCGCCACTCCGGACCCGGGTCTATCTGTTCTTCTTCGACGACCAGACCACAGTCGTCGCACACGAGTTCCGCCCTGTCGGAACTCTTGACGAGGTTATCGGAGTTGCACTCCGGGCACTCCCGTACGCCCTCTTTGGCCTCGTCCCCTTGCTCCGCCTCGGCTTGGCGCTCCCGCTGGCGAGTGGACCGTGTCATCGCACTTTTATAGTAGTACTGCCAACGAACATAAAGCTTTGGCCGGCATTGTATTGTTCTAAATCCAACAGAAGCCGCCGCGAACCGCCTCGGCACGGGAGACGGGCGTTCCCGCCGAATCGCCCGACGAGACCCCATCGGAAAGCGTTTATGCGGGTGACGCGGACGTGACCCCATGCCCGTTATCGAGTGCGACGTGGACGCCGCACGCGAGACACTGCTCGACGCCGGGGCCGATATCTCTGCTGGCGGCTCGGACTACGAGCGGTGGCGCGCGGAGTACGGCGGCGCGGTCGCGGTCGCCTACGACGGAAAAGTCGTCGTGCAGGGGTCGAACCCCCCGGACATCGAAGCGCTCCTGCGCGAGGAGGGCGGCCACGCCTACGTCTACTTCGACGGCGCGAGTCGCGGGAACCCCGGTCCGGCGGCGGTCGGGTGGGTCATCGTCACCAGCGACGGCATCGCTGGCGAGGGGAGCGACCGCATCGGCCGTGCGACCAACAATCAGGCCGAGTACGACGCGCTGATTCGCGCGCTCCGGGCGGCGCGCGACTACGGCTTCGACAGTATCGAAGTGAAAGGCGATTCACAGCTCATCGTCAAGCAGGTCACGGGCGCGTGGAACACCAACGACCCCGAACTCCGCGAGCGCAGAGTGACCGTCCGAGAACTCCTGACCGAGTTCGACGACTGGGAGCTACGCCACGTTCCGCGGGAGATAAACGACCGGGCCGACGAACTCGCGAACGAGGCGCTCGACCATGCCTGACGACGACCTTCCCGAGGACATCGTAGAGCGCGCCGAACGACTCACTCGCCTCGCGCGCGAGGCGGTGGACGACGCGGAGGCCGACGCCTACCGCGCCGAGCGCGACGCCCTGCTCGGCGAACACGACTACACCGCGCGCGTCCGCGAGGACGACGCGAGCGAGACGCTGGTACTCCACCCCGCGGAGTGGACCGCGGACGGGCGGATACAGGTCGAGCGAATCGACGACACGTCCCGCGCGGTCGAAGTGTCGCTGTCCGGACCGGGCGACCCCGACGACTGGGACGCGGTGGACGCACACAACCGCGAGGTTGCGTCGAGGGTCCGCGAAGCCCACGGCGACGTCCACGGCGACAACGCGGCCGCGTTCGCGGACTTCATGGGAAATCACTACGCTCGGCGGGTCGAGTCGGCGACCGACGCGGACGTAACCGAATTTCTGACGGAGTACTTCCCGCGGAACGCGTGGCCGACGAAAAAACAGCGGTCGGTCGTAGGGGAGTCGGTCGAACTCGTGTTCGAAGTCGCCGACGAGTAGTTACTCGTTGTCGGCGACGAGGTCCCGAATCTGCTCGGCGCGGTCGTCGTCGGTGACGAACTTCGAGAGCGTCCACTGGAGGGCATCGACCACGACGGCCAGCCCTTCCTCGGTGAGTTCGTACTGATTCGTCCGCTTGTCGAGTTCGCTCTTCTCGACGTACCCCTTCTCGACCAGCGTATCAAGGTTCGGGTACAGGCGGCCGTGGTTGACTTCCTCGTCGTAGAACGATTCGAGTTCTCGCTTGATGGCGAGACCGTACATCGCCTCCTTCGAGAGGATGGTCAGGATGTTGTGCTGGAACGCAGTGAGGTTGCGTGCGGTACTCGTCTCTGTGAGTGTCTGTGCCTCTGACATAGACTCTGACACCCGCGGATTTGTCACCATGGTATTTAATCTTTCCCAACTCGGTCGGAGTTTCCGGAGTTTATCGTTGATTTGTACCGCGACCCGTCGCGTGTTTTAAATAGGTCTCCAAAAATTACGGCTACCTATCTGTCGATTTTATGGTTTTGGTCGCCGGGCTTTCGGGCGGATGCCGAAAGGACTTTCCCGACTTCGGACCGAATTCAGAGCGCACATGACGAACCTCTGGGAAGACTTGGAGACCGGACCGAACCCACCCGAGGAGATTTACGCGGTCGTGGAGTGTCTCAAGGGCGAGCGGAACAAGTACGAGTACGACAAGGACATTCCGGGCGTGATGCTCGACAGAGTCCTCCACAGCAACGTCCACTACCCGAGCGACTACGGCTTCCTTCCCCAGTCGTACTACGACGACGAGGACCCCTTCGACGTGCTCGTCCTCGTCGAGGACCAGACGTTCCCCGGGTGCGTCATCGAGGCCCGTCCGGTCGCGCTGATGAAGATGGACGACGACGGCGAGCAGGACGACAAGGTCATCGCGGTCCCCATCGAGGACCCCCGGTACGACCACATCGAGGACCTCGAAGACATCCCCCAGCAGACCCGCGACGAGATAGACGAGTTCTTCTCGACCTACAAGAACTTGGAGGAGGGCAAAGAAGTCGAGACGCTAGGCTGGGAGGACAAGCAGGCCGCGAAGGACGCCATCGAACACGCGATGGACCTCTACGAAGAGCAGTTCGCGTAGTTTCGTCGCCCTCGAAAACCCGTTTCTTGGCGGGTCGTTTTTCGTCTCGGCAGACCGCATCGGTAGTGTTTCTATTGGAGCGTTGTGACAGTAAGATAGCACTTGAAGACATGATTTAGCTGTTTCAGGTTCGACGTGGTTGAAGGGGTTCGAAAACGACGAGGTTCGAGGTTTCGACTCTGAAAAATCCGTTCGAGGACGTTGGTTTCTAGCATGGATTCTTTCGAAGGGTCGGATTCAAGAGTACGTCCTGCGTACTCGGCGCTGTGCCGGTGGAGTTACCTCGAATCACCGACCTCTCATCTCTCGACGCGGAGAACTTCAAATCCCAGAACCACAAATTCCTCAACGGAGACACGGAGTATGAACGTCTGGGCCACGAATCGACGCAAGAACTCCATCATCAAATCTCGGTGGTACGGAATCACGATCTCCGGCGTGTTCTCTCCCAATTCCCAACTACTGCTTCACTATGCGATCAGTGTGCTGGGTGGATGCACGCGGTCGTTGGGAAGCATTTCTTCCCTGATGCAAACCATCGAACGGCGATGGTTCTCCTGCGGAAATTGCTTCGAGACAACGGCATCGTACTTGGCGATTGGCCAATAACTCGGACTCGACAAGCGTCTATCCGCTCTCATGAGGTGCGCCGGAAGGTTCCTGAGATTCGGTTAGATACACTCTATAGAACAGACCGACTCTTCCTCGTCTGGCGACTCTACTTCGCAGGTGTACTGCAGTACTCAACTCCAACGCCAGACCGCTAAAAACCGCTACTCGTCGTCGTCCGAGTCGGCGTTCGCTGCCAACGCCTCATACAGGCCGGGGTTGTCACGAACGTCCCGGTCCATGTCGTCCTCAGCATCCCTGTTCAGTCCCATAGTTCAGAGTATGCCTCCTGGCATAATAACGATACCGACTTATATCCCCTCCGTATTCAAAATCTGCCTCCCCCGATAGCTCTCCAAATCACCCCGAAACTATTTGATGCTGGGCCAGACACCCCGAATCGATGGCGCTCGGGTCCCCGTTCGACAGTGTCGAGATGGTAGTGATGGCAGCCACGCTGTTGCTGCTCTCGGGGGGGTTCGTGTTGTACGCCGCACAGTCGGTCAACGGATGGCGGCGCGACCCCGACCCGGACCTCGTGGACGCGCTCAAGAACACGGTCGCGGGCCAGAACCGTGTCGCGCTCGTCGTCCCCGAGGGACCGAGCATCGACGCGCTCGCCGCCGCAGTCGGCCTGCAGGCGCTCTGCAAGGAGTGGGGCGTCACCGCGCGCCTGTTCGCCGAGGGCGCGGTCACGGGCGAGGACAGCAAGACGTTCTCCAACATCTTCGACCTCGAACTCACGGTCATCACCGACGACCCCAAGGAACTCACCGATTGCGACGCCGCAATCGCTGTCGGCGGCGGCGGCGGCGTGCCGCGACTCTCGAACAACCCCCCGGTCGTCGCGGTGATACGCCACCGACCTACCGCCGAGGAGAACATCCTCACCGTCACGCCGACCGACGACGGCGCGACTTCGACCACGGTGGCCCGGCTCCTCCAGCAGGAGCGAGTCGTGCCCGACCAGCGAATCGCGACCGCGCTCCTCCACGGCGTCCGGGCCGGAACCCGAGAGTTCCGCCGGGCGAACGGCCAGCACGACTACGAGGCGGCGGGCTTCCTTCACGCCTACGCCGACCTCGGCCGCATCGAGGACCTCCGCTCGCCGGGCATGAGCGGCGACACCTTCGACGTTATCAGCGACGCAATCGCGAACCGCGAGCGCCGCGCGAGCCTCGCGGTCACGAACGTCGGGTCGGTCCCGGCGGTGTCGGCACTGGAGGAGGCCGCCGACACCATGCTCCGACTGGAGGGCGTCTCGACCGCCGCGGTGTTCGGCATCCACGAGGAGACCATCGTGGTGTCGTGTCGCGCCGAGGACGTGCGGACCAACGCGTTCGACATCCTCGACACCGCGTTCGAGACGAGCGAGACGACCGGCGGCAACACCGACGCCGCGACCGCGCGGGTGCCGCTCGGTCTGTTCGGGCAGGTCGATAACAAGCACGCCGAGACGCTCGACATGCTCATCGACGCGAGTACTCGGAAGGCGCTGTTCGAGTCGTTTGAGAGTTCGTAATAGAATACTCTCGGGACCGGTCCGCTCGGTTCGTCGTTTCGAGAGCGGGCGTTCGCAGTGTGAACGCTAATTGCTCTGGAAAGGATGGCGGCAGTGCGATGCTAATTCCTCTGAAGTAGAACGACCGCAACGCGAACGCTAGCGACTCCCGGTACATATGAGACCGCACAGCACCGCATCCGCCACCGCTGACGCACCGCGCCCCCGTGCCTCCCCGCGTCTGCGTGAGCGAAGCGAACGCAGGCTCGTCGGAGCGTGCTCCGACGGCGTGCACGCTCTCGCTCGCGATGTGCGAGCGAGAGCGCGCGGCGCGTCCCGTGGTCTGACTAGCCTCCGAAACAGCCAGTTCGTCCCGTCCGACCCTCGCGCGGTCGGACGCTCGTGCGCCTCCGGCGCGAATCCTTCATCATCGTTCGTGCCGAAGGCGCTCCTTACGAAAAGAAATTTCATGTAGGGGGTCGTCTTACGAAGCCACATGGGTCTCTTCGACCGACTTCGTGGCGACGACAAGCCCCGCGTTGCTTTCTTCGGTATCGACGGCGTGCCGTACAGTTTTCTCGAAGACCACTTCGACGAGTTCGAGAACCTCGCCGCGCTCGCCGACGAGGGTTCGGCCGGGAAGATAGACAGTATCGTCCCGCCCGAATCCTCGGCGTGCTGGCCCTCCCTCACCACCGGAGTCAATCCCGGGAAGACCGGCGTCTACGGCTTCCAGGACCGCGAAATCGGCTCGTACGACACCTACGTTCCGATGGGTCGAGACGTGCAGGCGACCCGACTCTGGGACCGCGTGCAGGAAGCGGGCCGAGACGCGACGGTGATGAACGTCCCCGTCACCTTCCCGCCACAGCGCAACGTCCAGCGCATGGTTTCGGGGTTCCTCTCGCCCGGCATCGACAAGGGCGCGTACCCGGACGACGTCCGTGAGTATCTCGACTCGACCGACTACCGCATCGACGCCAACGCCAAACTCGGTCACAAAGACGACAAATCGGCGTTCATCGAGAACGCCCACGAGACGCTCGACGCCCGGTACGAGGCGTTCAAACACTACATTCAGGAGGACGACTGGGACCTCTTTTTCGGCGTGTTCATGACCACCGACCGGGTGAACCACTTCCTCTTCAAACATTACGAGGACGACGGCGAGTACAAAGAGGAGTTCGTGGACTTCTACCGGAAGGTGGACCGCTACCTCGGCGAGATTCGGAAGAACCTCCCGGACGACGTGACGATGCTGGTCGCCTCCGACCACGGCTTCACCAGCCTCGACTACGAGTTCTACGCCAACACGTGGCTCGAACAGGAGGGCTGGCTCTCCTTCGAGGACGACGACCACGAGGAACTCGGCGACATCAGCACCGACACCGAAGCCTACTCGCTGATTCCCGGCCGGTTCTACATCAACCTCGAAGGCCGCGAACCCCGCGGGAGCGTCCCCGAGAGCGAGTACGAGGACAAGCGCGCCCAGCTAAAGGAGGCCCTCGAAAATCTCGAAGGCCCCGACGGCAACAAGGTCTGCGAGCGCGTCGTCGAGAAGGAAGACGCGTTCCACGGCGACCACGACGACATCGCGCCCGACCTCGTCGCCATCCCGAACCACGGGTTCGACCTCAAGGCCGGATTCAAGGGCCACGACGACTCGTTCGGCCACGGCCCGCGGAACGGCATGCACAGTTTCGACAACGCGTCGCTGTTCGTGGACGACCCGGACGCGACGATTCTGGACGTGGACCTCTACGACATCGCGCCCACGATTCTCGACCTGATGGAACTGGACTACAACGCGGGCGAGTTCGACGGCGAGAGTCTGGTCTGAGGCGATTCGGGGTCGGCCGAGACGATTCGTTTTTGATTCGTGTTTTCGGACTACGATCTCGGGGGCAACTGACCGCAGAGTCGCTATCACCCGCAACAAGAACGTCCGTTATCTCCGGTACCTGTGAAACCGCACAGCGACCGCGACCGCACCGCGCCCCCGTGCCTCCCCGCGTGCGTCTGCGAGCTCACCGAGCGCGCAGACGCGGCGCATCCTGTCGGCTGGTCAGATAGCTACGTCGTGGTCTGTTCGGTTGGCGAAAGCGGCCGTCTGAGAAGGTCGCACGAAAGCGGACTAAATCAGGTCTTCCAGTTCGTCGTTGTGGAACATCTCGGCCGGGTCTTCGCGGGGTTCCTCGGCCTGCTTGCTCGCCTCCTTCGCGCGCTCCATGAACGCCTCGACCCGAGCGGAGCGCTCGACGCCTCCGAGCAGGATGAGCGCCGCGAGACGACCGCTGTCGAGCGGGAAGTCCCCGCCCCGGACCTGCAGGCTCCCGGTCTCCTCCTCCATCCACTTTCGGGCGCGCTCGACGCCTTTCCGGGGAATCGCGTCCGGTTTCCCGGCTACCACGAGCAGTCCCGAGTCGGCTTCGACGGCGTTCGGGAGGCTGAGATTGCTGAGGAGCGCGCGCCGCGTTATCGAGGTCACGGTGTTGATGTTCTCCTCGGCGTCCTCGCTGGCTTCTGCGCTGGCGAACCCGAGCGTGGCGATGCCGCCCGACCGGAGGGTGTTGATGACCTCGCTCGAATCCACCACGCTCTCGCCGACGCCCTCGACCGCCTCGCCCGAGGCGAACAGCAAACCGACCCGCTGGGCGATGTTCTGATTGATTTTGTCGAACGCCTCGCCCACGCTCTCGCCCGAGGTGTGCCACGCGTCGTTGTCGATGAGGAGGGTCGCGTCGGCTTCCCGAACGAGGGTCATGAGCGAGCGTCCGGCGTTGGCCTGATACATCGCACCCTCGCCCTGTCCGGGGAGGATGCCGAGACCGTACACCGGAATCTGGTAGATGCGATTGAGTTCGCGCGCGAGGACCGGCGCGCCGCCCGACCCGGTGCCGCCGCCGAGACCCGCGACGACGAAGATGGCCTCGGCTTCGGCGGTGATGCGCCCATCTAGGGCGTCCATCACCTCGGTCGCGTCGCTCTGCATCACCTCCGCGCCGAGTTCGTTGTCGCCGCCGACGCCGTGGCCTTTCACTTGCGACTGCCCGATGAGCACCGTTTCGAGGTCGAGTTCCCGGAGGTCGGCCTTCGCGGAGTTGACCGCGAGCGCACCTTTGACCGCCCCGAACCCCATCCGCTGGTCGTACTCGGCAAGCTTCTGGGTTAATTTACCGCCAGCCTGCCCGACACCAATCAGGACGACTTTCATGCACGGTTCCTTTCATTCACGCACAATCAACTTTGCGGCGTGGGGACGACGCGCGATGGTCACGACGCGTACATTTAAGTATCAAACCGGGACCAGTTCGGCGCATGTCCGACCTCGACGCGCTCGACGAGCGACTTCGCGCGGTCGAGCGCGCGCTCACCGACGCCGACCGCGACTTGACTGACCTCCGGGACGCCGCCAACCTCGCGCGCGAAGTCGAGTCGCTCGCCGAGCGACTCGACGAACTGGAGAATCGGGCCGACGACCTCGACGCCGCGACTCAGGCGCTCCGGGGCTACGTCGGCAACGTTCGCGCGGTCAACGAGGCGGTCGAGCGACGGGCCGACGCCGCGTTGGCGAAGGCCGAATCGCTCGAAACGGACGCCGCACCGTTCGAAACGGACGCCGAACCGCGCGATTCCGACTGTCGCTGCGACTCCGCGCGTCGATACGAACGTCCCCGTCGCCGCCCTGCCGTCTCGGACGGTTCAGATTCCGATACCGACCCCGGCCGAGACGACGGGGACGACGGCCTGCTCGCGTGCGTCGGGAATCTCCTGTAGTGCTCCGCACGGTTCTCGCGGTCGCGCTCGCCGTCGCGCTCGTCGCGGCCGCGACGAGCGCGCTCGATTCGGCCCGGACCGCCCGAAGCGAGCGCCTCACCGAAGCCGAACTCGACCGCATCGAAGCGGCCGCAGAGAGTCTCGTCAGCGAGGAGAGTCCTGCCGAACCCGGAACTCCCGGTCCTCGGCGCACGCTGACCGTCTCGCTTCCGGGCGAGTCGCTCACGACCGCCCCGGTGGCGCTCGTCGCGCTCGGCGGAATCCCCGGAGGAAATTCGGCGGCCGACACTGACGAGCGCGACGCGTTCGCCTCCCGAATCGACGGCGGTCGCCATCGCGTCCGCCGAGTCGGGTTCGACCTGCGCGCGGCGGTCCCGACGGAGAACAATCGCGGTTGGCGACTCGCTCCCGACGACGGACCGCTCGTCCTTCGAGGTGGCGAGACCCACCGGGTCGTCCTCCGACTCGTCCGAATCGACGGGCGACCGACCGTGGTCGCGAGCGCCCGGAGATTTAAATCCGAAGACGGGACCACCTCGCCCCATGCGAGACCTGCTGGCGCGATTTCGTGACCGCGAGGATGCCGCCTGCACCTGTGACCCCGTCTTCGAGGGCGACCGCCTCCTGCTCGACGCCGAGGGGTGTCCGGGCCGCGGCGACCTCGTCGCGCATCTGGACTGCCGAGCGACCGCAATCCGGGCGCTCGCCGACCGCGAGGCCAATTCCGTCGTGACCCGAACCGGCGCGCTCGAACGCGCCTACGAAGGCGATTCCGCCGCGCTCCTCGTCGCGGCCGGACGGTTCGTCGAGCGCGCCGCGTTCTACGACGCGGCGCTCGCCGACCGCGCCGCGCGCGACCCCCTCGGGGCCGCGCGCGCCGCAATCGGGCGCGCGGGTCCGGTGAGCGACATCGCGGCCGAGACGGGGATAGCGGAAGCCGCCCACCGAAACGGAGGCGAGGACTACGCCGACGCGCTCCGGGCGTTCGTCGGCCCGCCGATAGCCAAGGCGCGGGTCGCCGCGAGTCCGCCGCCCGACGCCGCACTCTCGGCCACTCGCACCCTCTCGACCGGCGCGACGGTTCGAATCTACGCCGAGTCCGGGCGCGCGCTCCGGACCTACCACCTCGAACCGGTCGAACACACGTTCGACGCGACCGCGCTGGAACTCTTGGCGCGCGCTCACGGCCTGCTCGCGGAGGGGGCGGTGTCGGGCGACCACGAGCGCGCGCCCGGACGAGCGGTTCGCCGGGTGTCCGACGGCCACGGAGACGAAAGCCGCGACGACCGCGACGTCCCGGTCGCGGACCTCTCCGCGGTCCTCGAAAAGCACACCCGCGGCTACGGCGTGTTGGCCGACTTCTTCGCCGACCCCGCGGTGTCAGACGTGTTCGCGACCGCGCCGGTCGGCGACAACCCCCTCCGAGCGACGGTGGACGGCGAGCGAATGCGGACGAACGTCAGGCTGACCCCCGAGGGCGCGGAGACGTTGGCTTCCCGGTTCCGGCGCGCGAGCGGTCGGGCGTTCTCGCGGGCGGCCCCGACCCTCGACGCGACCGCCGAAACCGCGGGCGGCACGGTTCGGGTCGCGGGCGTCACCGACCCCGTGAGCGACGGGCCGGGGTTCGCCTTCCGGGCGCACGACGAGACGGCGTGGACGCTCCCCGCGCTGGTCGCCAACGGAACCGTTCCGGCCGACGCCGCGGCCTTCCTCTCGCTCGCGGTCGAGCGCGCGGCCGCCGGACTCGTGGCCGGGCCGCGCGGCGCTGGCAAGACGACGCTCCTCTCGGCGCTCCTCTGGGAGATTCCCGCGCCGACTCGGACGGTAGTCATCGAGGACACGCCCGAACTCCCGGTCGCGGCGCTCCAGCGCGAGGGCGGCGGGCGCGACGTGCAGGCGCTCCGAACGACGACCGGCGACGGGCCGGGACTCGACCCGGCGGACGCGCTCCGGGCCGCGCTTCGACTCGGCGAGGGGGCGCTGGTCGTCGGCGAGGTTCGGGGCGAGGAGGCCGCAGTCCTCTACGAGGCGATGCGGGTCGGCGCGAGCGGCGACGCGGTCCTCGGCACCATCCACGGCGACGGCGGCGCGGCGGTCCGCGAGCGCGTCGTCTCGGACCTCGGCGTCCCGGCGTCGTCGTTCGCTGCCACCGACCTCGTGGTGACGCTCGAAACGACTCGGACTTCGGACGGGAAGCGTCGTCGAGTCCGGCGCATCGAGGAGGTCGTGGACGGAGACCGATTCGAGGCGCTGTACGAGGTTCGGGACGGGACCGTAGAATCGACGGACCGAATCGACCGGGGCGACAGTCCGCTGGTCGCCGCGCTCGCTCGTCCGGACGAACGCTACGCGGGCGTCCGCGAGACGCTCGCCGACCGCGCGGAA
This sequence comes from Halorussus amylolyticus, assembly GCF_004143485.2. GTDB lineage: Archaea > Halobacteriota > Halobacteria > Halobacteriales > Haladaptataceae > Halorussus > Halorussus amylolyticus. The sequence continues at coordinate 582,022 of NZ_ML974131.1, forward strand.
CTACTCGAAACGCTGGCGCGCGAGGGTCGGACGACCCCCGAGGACGTGACGAGGGCGTCCGCCGAGCGCGAGGCCCACCGCGAGGGAAGCGAATCGTGACCCTCCGACAGTTGGCTCAGCTCTACCCGTTCCCGGTCGAGACCGACGCCGACCTCGAACGCGCGCTGGCGTACCTCGGCGCGAGTGTGACCGCCGAAACCGTCGTTCGCGCGGGGTACGGGACCGCCGTGCTTCTCGGACTCTGCGGAATCCTCGTGCTGGCGGTGGTCGGGTCGGTCTCGCTCGGCGCGATATACGCCGCCCGGCGCGGCCCCGTCGCGCTGGCCACAGCGCGACGGACCGCGGCGCTCGGGACCGCGCCCGCGCTCGTCGCTCGACTCGTCCTCCGGATGCGAATCGAACCGGTGAGCGAGCGCGCGGCGGCGTTCGCCGCGCGCTCGCACGGCCCGCTCGCGGCCAGCCTCCGCGAACACGTCCGGCGAGCGTCGGGCACGCCGCAGTCGGGACTGGCGGCGTTCGGTTCGACGTGGGCCGACTGGAATCCGCCGCTTCGGCGGGCGGTCCTGCTCGTGGCCGCGGCGGCCGACGCCCCCGCGAGTGACCGAAACCGGACTCTCGACCGAGCGATGGACGCCATCCTCGACGGCACCCGCGACCGGATGGCGACGTTCGCCGAGCGCGTTCGGGGTCCGACGACCGCGCTGTACGCCTTCGGCGTCCTGCTCCCCCTCGCGCTGGTCGCGGTGCTTCCCGCGGCGCGAGTCGCGGGGTTCCCGATTTCGGTTCCCGTGCTGGTGACAGTCTACGACCTGCTCCTGCCCGGTCTGCTCGTCGCCGCAGGCGCGTGGCTGTTGGTCCGGCGGCCCGCCGCGTTCCCCCCACCGGAGGTGTCTCGGAGCCATCCTTCGGTTCCCGACCGACGCTGGCCCGCTCTCGTCGCGGGTGCGGTCGCCGGACTCGTCGCGCTCGCCGGAACTGCTCCGCTTCCGGCGTGGACGCGCTGGCTCGGGGTTCCGGGGGCCGCGCTCGGTGCCACGTTGGTCGCGTGGTTCCGTCCGGTCAAACTGGTCCGAGACGACGCCCGCGCTGTCGAAGCCCACTTGACCGACGCGCTCTACCTCGTCGGACGACGCGTGAGCGACGGGAAGGCCGTCGAGTCGGCTATCGAGGACGCCGCCCCCGAAGTTGCGGGACGGACCGGCGAGATGCTCGGCGAAACCGCGAGTGTCCAGCGACGACTCCGAATCGGGGTTCGAGAGGCGTTTCTCGGCGAGTACGGTGCGCTCGCCGACGTGCCGAGTCCGCAGGCCCGGAGCGTGGCCTCGCTGCTGGCGCTGGCCGCCCGCGAGGGCCGCCCCGCCGGACGGGCAATCGTCTCGATGGCAGACCACGTAGACGACCTCCAGCGCGTCGAGCGCGAGGCTGGAAGAGAGCTTGCGCGCGTGACCGGAACGCTTCGGAACACCGCCGCGATTTTCGGCCCGCTTGTCGGCGGCGCGACCGTCGCGCTCGCCGACGCGATGGCGGGCGGGTCGCTCGGTGAACCGTTCCCCACGGCCGCGCTCGGCCTCGCGGTCGGCGGGTACGTCATCCTGCTTGCGGCGATTCTGGCCGCGCTCGCGACCGCGCTGGCGCGAGGGTTCGACCGCGCGCTCGTCGGCTATCGGGTGGGTCTCGCGCTCCTCGCCGCCGTCGGGTCGTTCCTCGCGGGGTTCGCGGGGGCCGGATTCGCGGTGTAGCGCGCTCGTCGAGCGCGCTTCGCTCTCGCGTAGAGTTATAGTTCGGGCGACTCAGATTCGAGGTATGACGACAGCAAACAATGACAGATACGATGCAATCGTCGTGGGCGTCGGCGGGATGGGAAGCGCCGCGGCGTACCACCTCGCCGACCGGGGTTTGGACGTACTGGGTCTCGAACGGTACGACATCCCACACGCACAGGGGTCCTCGCACGGCGGGTCGCGCATCATCCGACTCGCGTACCACGAACACCCGTCGTACGTCCCGCTACTCCAGTCGGCCTACGACGAGTGGGACGCGCTCGAAATCGAATCCGGGAGGACGCTTCTCCACGAGACCGGGTCGGTCGCGGCGGGACCGCCCGGCGACGAGATTTTCGAGGGCGCGCGCCGGTCGTGTCGGGAACACGACCTCGAACACGAGGTGCTGTCGGCCTCGGAACTCAACGAGCGATTCCCCGGCTACGACGTGCCAGCCGACTATCGCGCGGTGTTCCAGCCCGAGGGCGGCTTCCTGGTCCCGGAAGACTGCATCGTGGCCCACGTCGAGGGCGCGCAGGCTCGGGGAGCCGAGATTCGCGCCCGAACGCCGGTCCGCGACTGGACGCCCCTCGACGACGGCGGGGTCGCGGTCGAAACCGAAACCGAGCGATTCGAGGCCGACTCGCTCGTCCTCGCGGCCGGCGCGTGGACCGGGACGATGGTCCCCGAACTCGACCCGGTGCTGACGCCCGAGCGTCAGGTCGTCGGGTGGTTTCAGCCGGATTCGCCCGATAGATTCGCGCCCGATTCGTTCCCCGTATTCGTAGTCGCCACCGACGACACCGAGATTTACGGCTTCCCGGTCCACGACACGCCGGGCGTCAAAATCGGCAAGTACAATCACCGAAAGCAGGCGGTGGACCCCGACGAGATGTCCCGAACGCCGACGCCGACCGACGAGCGCGTCCTCCGAGACCCGCTCGACGCGTACTTCGCGGACGCCGCCGGGCCGACGATGCGACTCGAAACGTGCCTGTTCACGAACACGCCCGACAGCCGATTCGTCATCGACACCCATCCCGACCACCCGCAGGTCGCGATTGCGGCGGGGTTCTCGGGCCACGGCTTCAAATTTTCGAGCGTCGTGGGGTCGATTCTCGCCGACCTCACCACCGAGAGAGCGACCGACCACCCCATCGACGCCTTCGAAATCGACCGCTTCGAGCGCGACTGACGCCCTGCAGGACGACCGGCTTTCGCGGGCGTAGATTTAAATCCGAAGCCGGGACCAACCCGGCCCATGTTCGACGCACCAGTCGATGCGTGGTATCTCTGGGTCGGTGTCGCGGTCGCGAGCACCGTGGCGTTCGGCGTCGCGACGACGCTCCCCCGCGCGCCGCCGCCGGACGCCGCGAGCGTCGCCGACACGGTGGATTCGGTCGCCGCGAGCGACCGGCCCGCCACCGCGGTCCACCCGCTCTCGGCCGACGCGATTCGCGTGGGTTCGTACCGAATCTGGCTCCGAGACGACGGCGAGACCGGCCACGCGACCGTCACCTACGGACCGGTGACGCCCGTTCGCCGGGGAACCGCGCTCTGGGACGTGCTCCGGGGCGCGCCGCCCGAAACCGCGTTCGGCGACACGGCGGCGCTCCGGCGGGCCGCCGCCAACGCCGAGAACCGCACTCCCGAGTGGCGAACGACCGACGAACTGACGGTCCGAACGATTTCGTGGGAGGGCGTCGATGTCACGCTGGTCGGGTAGGGCGCAGGTCGAACCGCTGGCCGCGCTGGTCGCGGTGTTCGCGGTCGGACTCGCGGTGTCGGCCTACGCCGGAGTCCTCGACGCCGCGCTCCCGACGCCCGACCGAGATGTGGCGGAACCGACGGGCCAGCGCGTCGAGCGCGCGGTCACGGACGCCGGAGTGGTCGAACCAGACCGACTCGCAGATGGTCTGCACGCCGGACCCGACGGCTATCGGCTGAACCTCACCCTCGCCGCGGACGGCGAGACGTGGCGCGAGGGTCCGCCCGTGCCGGACCGTGCCGACGCTCCCGACGCTCTCGACACCGCCGAGTTCGTCGTGAGCGTCCGCGTCGGTCCCGGACGCGTTCAACCCGGACGGCTCCGGGTGGCGGTGTGGTCGTGACCCGCGCAATCAGCACGGTCCTCGACGCCTCCGTTTGCGTGCTACTGGTCAGCGCGAGCGCGCTCGCGCTCGCAAGCGCGCCGGTGGACCAGCGTTCGGACCCGGACACGGCCGACCGGACCGCGGAACTGCTCGCGACGAGCACCGCGCAGGTCGAGTACGAAGTCGGCGATTCGGCGAGTAGCGACCGCGTCGCGTCCCGAACCGTCCACGACACGCTGACCGGATTGCTCGCGACCGTCGCGGTGACGAGCGCCCGCGTCGGCGATTCGCGAATCGCCGACGCGGGCGCTTTCGAGCGAGCAGTCGCCGACCGGGTGAATCGGACGCTGCGGCGCTCGGAGACGAGTGCGCAGGTTCGCGCCGACTGGGAACCGCACTCCGATTCGACGCTCGGCGGCGAAGTCGTCGCGGGCGAGACGCCGCCACCTGACGCCGACGTACACGCCGCGACCCTCTCGGTTTCGAGCGACCTGCCGACCGTTCGGAGCGAAGCCGTCTCGGCGGCCCGCCGAGACGGCTTCGCGGGCGTCGCCCGCGTGGTCGCGCAGGGCGTCGTTCGCGGACTGTTCCCGCCGGGCGAGACCCGAACGGCGCTCGCGGCGCGGTCGGCGCGCGCCGACCGCGCCGCGACTCGATATCGGGAAACTGCGCGAGCGTTCGGCGGCGCACCGGGCGTCCGGCGGGCGCTCCGGGCCGAGAACGCGACGAAGGCGAACCGGGCGCTCGCCGATGGACTCGCGCCCGCGGTCGAATCGGACCTCAGAGCCGAGTTTCGAACGCCGACCGACGCCGCCCGAGAACTCTCGGTGGGGCGGGTCCGCGTGACCGTCAGGACGTGGTCGGCGTGACAGTCGGAGCGTGGTCCGAATGAGGCTGGCCGAGGACCGCCGCGGTCGAGTCCCCTTCGCGCTCGTGGGCGTCGTCCTGCTCGTCGGGAGCGCGGTCATCACCGCGAACCTCTCGGGCGGGCCGGAACCGCGAACCGACGACTCGGTCGGCACCGCCATCGACCGAACGACCGCCGCGACCAACACTGCCCTTCGCGGGGCGGTCGCCAGCGCCGGACGCGACGCCGCCCGCGCGCCGGTCGTCGAACCCGCCGACACACCGGTGGGGGGCGTCCTGAACGACTCGACGCCGTACCGCGACGCCCTCCGGATCCGAATCTATCTCGCGGCTCGGTCGGCGCTCGACGGGGTCGCGGTACGCTCGGGCGACGTGCGCGGGACCGCCTCGCTCCCGGCGACGCCGAACGAGAGCGCGCTCCGGACCGCCAAGCGTCGCGTCGAAATCAGTCCCGCCGGTGACTCCGAAAGCGCGGGACTCGCGGTCCGAATCGAGAACGTCACCGTCACCGCGAGTCGAGACGGGAGGTCGGTCGAGCGCGCCGACATTTCACCGGACCTGACCGTCGCGACCCCCGCTCTGGCGCTCCACGAGCGCGCCGAGCGATTCGAATCGCGACTGAACCGCGCCCCGCTCGAACCCGGACTCGGCAGGCGACTCACCGCCCGACTCTACGCGCTCGCGTGGGGTCGCGGCTACGCCCAGTACGGCGGTGCGCCCATCGAGAACGTGGTCGCGAACCGCCACGTCGAACTCGCGACGAACGGCGCGGTGCTCCGCGAACAGCGTGAGACGTTCGGGAGCGCCGACCCCGGCGGTCGCGGCGCGCTGGCGTGGGCGACCGCCCGCACGGGAGCCACGGACCTGCTCGCGGGCGTCCACAATCAGCGCGGAACAAGGCGGACGAAGCTCCTCAAAGCCGCGAACGAGCGGTATCAGGGCGAGAATCCGATGCCGGGCGGCGTCGCCGCCGACCTCGCCGAGGCCCCCGAGACCCGACCGGTCGGCGTGAACCGAACCGCCGACAGGGCGTTCGCAGAGTTCGTGGCGGGAGAGCGCGACCCCGGCTTCGACGCGACCCTGCGAGCGGCCTATCGCGTCGAGACGCGACTCGTCTCCGCGGTCCGCGAGACCGAGAGTGAACCCCGCCCGTCGCTCGATTCGCCGGGCGAGAACTGGACGCTCGAAGAACGGCGAGTCGAGACCGACGCCCGCGTCGAGGACGCGACCGGCCCGCCGCCCGACGCGCCCGCAGGGTATCATCTGCTGGCACACGAGACCCGGCGCGTCCAGCACACTCACTCGCTCGTCGGGACCTGGTCGAAGGGCAACGAGACCCGGCGAACCGTCGAACGCTGGACCGAGACGTTCGTCGTGCGCGTGGGTGTCGCTGGCGACCACCGCCTCGGCGATAGCAGCGACAGCGGTGACGGCGCTGGCGTCGCCAGCGCCGTCACCGCACCGCCGCGACCGGTCGCGGGCGTCCACGAGCGCGCTGGCGCGCTCGACGGCCCGAACCTCCGGGACGTTCCGGAGACTGCGACCGAGGAACTGGTCGCCGACCGCGGCGGCTTCGACGCGGTGGCTCGCCGGGCGGCCGACGGAACGCTCGATGTGCGCTCGCACGACATCACCGGAGAGCGCCCGGCCGACCTCCGGGAGTGGACCTACCGGGACCTCGCGGCGCTCCGCGAACGAGTCCGGAACGTCTCGGTCGAAGCGTCGCCGACGGCGGCGGTCTCCGACGAGGCTCCCCCGGCGACCCACCTCGCGCGCGAACTCGAAAACCGTCGGGACGAACTGGTCAGAGCGCCCGACCGCTACGACGGTGCGGCCGACCGAGCGCGGGTCGCGACGCGCGCGGCGTACCTCGACCGGGTGGTCGCCCGACTTCGCGACAGGGCCGACCGGACCAACGACACGCGGGCGGGCGTCGGCGACGCGCTCGCCGACGCCGGGGTGGACTTCGACCGCGCTCGGCGAATCCTCCGCGAGCGGTCGCGACCCGCGACCCCGCCAGCCGAACCGATGCCCGCCGACGGACCGGGGAGACCCGCAAATCTGCGCGTCACGGGCGGGCCGCCGTACCTCACGCTCGCCGAACTCGACGGCGAACACGTCTCCGCGATACCCGACGGCGAGAGCCGATATCCGCTCGCGGCCCGGAATCTGAACGTCTTCTCGGTACCGTACGGCGACGCCGCCGATTCGGTCGCGTCGGTTCTCGACAACGGGGGCGGCGATTCCGAGACAACCGACCTCCGAACAGCGGCGCTCGCGCTCCGGGCCGCGAACCGGACGCTCGACGCTCGGGCGAACGACACGCTCGCGGAGCGCCGCGACCGGCTTCACTCGGAGGTGTCGGCGTCGATGCGAGCGGTCCGCCGGAGCCTCGTCGCGGAGTTGGCGATGCCCCGGTTCGACCTCACCGAGACCGAGCGGACTCGCGCGGTCCGGGCCGGACTCGCGCGCTGGAACACGACCGCGGGGCGCGCGCTCGCGGTGACGAACGGGTCGGCGGCCGACGCCGTCGCGGCCGAGATACGCGACGAGCGCCCCCCGCTCCGGCGGGCCGACCGCGAGGACTGGGTGAGGGTCCGGACCGAACTCGCGTTCGAAACGAGTCGGACGGAGGCCGAGAACCCGACCCAATCGGCGGTGAACGAAACCGCCACGGTCGCCCGGAAGCTGGCCCGCAAAGCGGCCGAGAAGGCGCTCTCGGACGCCGCAGAGAACGCGAGCGAGCGGGTGAAAGACCGGTGGTTCGGCGAAGTGCTCTCGTCGGTGCCCGCGGGGTTGCCGGTCGCGCCGGTTCCGGGCTACTGGTCCGCCACGCTCAACGTCTGGGACGTGTCGGTTCGTGGGCAGTACGAGCGGTTCGCGGTTCGAGCGCCGCAGGGGTCGCCCGGAGCGTCAGGGGTGGGCCACGGGTCGGTCACGTACCTCCGGGAGAATCGCACGGTCCGTCTCGACGTGGACGGCGACGGTGCGACCGAGCGACTGGGTCGGAACGAGCGTCTCTCGTTCGAGACCGACACGGTCGTCGTGGTGGCCGTCCCGCCCGGCCCCTCGGGCGTCGGCGACACCGACGGGACGCGCGACGAGCGCTCGCCGGGATGGAAGCCGGAGTGAAACCCCTTTGAACCGCCGGGGCGTGCGTTCGGGTATGCTCTACGACGACATCGCGGACCCCGAATCGGTCACGGACGAGGAACTCCGGGCCGAGTACCTCTCGGAACTCACGGCGGTCATCGAGGCGGTCGGCGTCGATGCGGTCGCGGACGCGACCGACATCGACCGCGAGACGATAGCCGCCATCGCGGCGGGCGACGAACCGACTATCGAGGTGTCGGACGCGGCCGCAATCTTGGCGACGGACGACGAGACGCCGCCCGAGGACGCCATCCTGCTGGAGACCCGCGACCACCTCCTGATGGGGATGACGACCGCGGTCCTCGACGTGGACACCATCGCGGCCGAGATGGACGGGATGGACGCCAAGCAGATTCAGCAGAAAATCGAGGGTCGAGCGCCGATGACGCTCGCGGAGTTCTCGCGGCTCAATCGGTTCATCGCGAGTCGGCAACGCTGAGGCCCTGATTCGCCAATACCCGACGCTGAGACCCTGATTCGCCAACCCCCGGCGACGTGTGACCGCGGCGCGGTCACACGTCGCCGTTGAGCGCGGCGAAGATGTCGCCGGTCAGTTCGGCCTGCGACCACATCTGGGCTTCCGACCCGCTCGCGTAGGCCGCGCCCTCGACCGGAACTTGGCCGCCGCCCATCCGAGCGTGGCCGCCCGCGCTCGCGCCGGGAATGTCCTCGACCGCGGCTTCGAGCGCCTTCCCCATGTGGACGCGGTCGTCGCGCGACCGCCCGGAGAGGTGGATGGTGTCGTCGCGCCTGCCGCAGATGACGACCGCGGTCACCCCCTCCAACTGGAGGAGTTCGTCGGCGGCCTGGGGCACCGCGTCGGCGTTGTCGATGCGACCCACGTCGCTGACCGCGAACGACCCGCGCACGTCTCGGCCCGTGATGGCGCGAGACTTGATTTCCAGCACTTCGGCGCTGACCTGGGGGTTGGCAATGCGGTCGAGCAGGTCCTCGTCTACGCCTCGATACAGGTACGCCGCGGCCTCGAACTCGGCTTCGGTACACCCGTTCGTGAGATGCTTGGTGTCCGACTGGACGCCGTACAGCAGGCCGGTGGCGATTTCGGCGGGGACGACGAGGTCGTCTACGTCGGCCTCCGAGTCGTCGGGGCCGACCGGAACGCCGCCAACGTCTTCGAGATACTCGGCCACGATGGTCGCGCAGGCCCCGTAGTCGGTCCGCTGGTCGGTGAACACCTCGCCGGTCCCGTTTCCGGGGTGGTGGTCCACCACGGCGTAGGGTTCGACGTACTCGGCCCCCTGGAACCCTCGCGGGGTGTTGTGGTCCACTAAAATCACGTCTTCTGCGGCGAGTTGGCTCTCGTGGTCGATTTTACCGAGGTTCAGGTCGAGGACCGTGCGAAACGCCCGGTTCTGCTGGTGGCGTATCTGTCCGGCGAACTGGAGGGTCGCGTCCGTACCCGCTTCCGCTGCGAGGTGGGCGACGCCGATGGCGCACGCCATCGCGTCGGGGTCGGGGTTCGGGTGCATCAGGACCGCGACCTCGTCGCGCTTGGCGAGCGCGCGCTTGAGTCGCGCGCCCATCGGTCGGCGAATCCAGCGCACGACCAGCCAGACCGACGCCACCAGCGCGAGTGCGCCGAGGGCGGCGGCCCCCGCGAGTTCGGGCGAGGCCAGACCGTAGGCTTCGGCGGTTTCGGCGACCTGCCGAACCAGCGGTTCCGGGACGACCGGCAGTTCCATGTCACTCTATGACTACGCCGACCGACAAGAAATTTTCCCGACACGCGAAACTGGGCGTCTCACTCGGTTTCGCCCCGATGTGCATCGGTTTCACCCCGGCGCGCCTCGATTTCGTCGCGATACCCTTCCCGATACGTCGGATACGCGAACTCGTAGCCGAGTTCCCGGAGCTTTGCGTTCGAACACCGCTTGCTCGTCGTGAGCCGTCGGGTGGCGCGCTCGGAGAGGTCGTCCTCGGCGAGTCGCTCCTCGACGGTCTGCTTGGCCGGACGCTCGACATCGCACTCGTCGGCGAGCCAATCGGCGAACGTCCACTTCGACACCGGTTCGTCGTCCACGAACAGCACCACGTCGTCGCGCGCGAGGTCCTGCTCAAGCAGGAACCGAATCCCGTCCGCGATGTCGTCGCGGTGGACCATGTTGAGGTAGCCCTCGGTGACCGGTCCCTCCAGATACCGCTCGATTCGGGTTCGGCCCGGGCCGTAAATCCCGGCGAGTCGGGCGACCGTGCCTGCGATGCCGTACTCGCTCGGGAGTTCGCGTGCGATGCGCTCGGCCTCCGCGAGGACCTCGGTTTTCTCGGTCGTCGGGTCGAGCGGCGTCTCCTCGTCTACCCAGTCGCCGCCGTGGTCGCCGTAGACGCCCGTGCTGGAGGTGTAGACGAATCTCTCGGGCGGGGACTCTCGCGACCCGAACGCCTCGATTGCGCTTCGGAGTCCCTCGACGTACACCTCGCGGGCCGCCTCGGCGTCCCGGCCACCCGAACTCGCCGCGAACACCACGGCGTCAACGTCGGGGATATTTGCGAGTTCGTCGGCGTCGGTCACGTCCGCCCGAACCGCCTCGAAACTCGCCTCCTCGATTTCGTGCTGGCCGGATTCGGAGCGCCTGACTCCGATTGCGCGGTGGCCCGACGCGGTTAGCTGGCGACCGAGCTCGAGACCGACGTATCCGCATCCGAGTATCGCCACGTCCATGCGTGGAAGTTGGCGCGAGGCCGGATAATTCCCGCGGGCTTATCCCGATAGCCGGGCTACCTCCCAGTATGGCGAGTGCCGACGGAACGTACGAGTACAAACTCCAACACGGCGACAACTTCGGCCGGACCTACTTCCGGCGGTTCGGCGACCTCGCGATTTCCTCGCTCGGGGTCGGAACGTACCTCGGCGACCCGACCGACGCCGTCGATGCCGGGTACCGCGACGCCATCGCGACCGCGCTCGAATCCGGGGTCAACGTCGTGGACACCGCGATAAACTACCGGTGTCAGCGGAGCGAGCGCGCGGTCGGGGACGCGATAGAGAACGCCGACGTGGACCGCGAGGCGGTGTTCGTCTCCACGAAGGGCGGCTTCCTGCCGTTCGACGGCGAGCGCCCCGACGACCCCGGCGAGTACGTCCGCCGGGAGTTTCTGGAGACGGGACTCGTAGAGCGCGAGGGCCTCGCGCGCGGGAGCCACTGCATCGCGCCCGACTTCCTCGACGCCCAGTTGGACCGGTCGCTCGACAATCTCGGACTCGACAAAATCGACTGCTACTACGTCCACAATCCCGAAGCACAACTTCACGAACGGTCGCGCGAGGCGGTGTACGACCAACTCGAAGCCGCCTTCACTCGACTCGAAGAGCGCGCCGCCGCGGGCGACATCTCACACTACGGGGTGGCGACGTGGAACGCGTTCCGGGTGCCCGAGAGCGACGACCAGTACCTCTCGCTTCCGGAAGTCGTCTCGCGCGCTCGCAAGGCCGCGAAGGCCGCCGAGAACACCGCGACCCACCTCAGAGCGATTCAGTTGCCCTTCAACGTCTTCATGGCCGACGCCTTCACCGTCGAGTCCCACGAGGGTCCCGAGGGTCCGCAGAGCGCGCTCTGGTTCGCCCACGAGGCGGGCCTGAACGTCTTCACCAGCGCGAGCATCGCGCAGGGCGACCTCGCCGAGGGAATTCCCGAGGACGTTGCCGACCGACTGGAAGGCGACACCACCGTCCAGCGCGCCATCAACTTCGCCCGGAGCGCGCCGGGCGTGACCTCCTCGTTGGTCGGAACGAGCAGGCCCGAACACGTCGAGGAGAACGTCGAGGCCGGTCGCTTCGATCCGCTCGGGGCCGACGCGTTCGACGCGGTGTTCGAGTAGAGCCTTTCGTCTCCGTCGGCGTCCGTTTCGGTCCTACAGGTCCTTCCACTCGCTCCCACACCCGGGACACGATTTGACTTTCCCGACCACGTCCTCGTCGTCGCGCGTCGAGAGCGATTGGCCGCACTCGGCACACGAGAGTCGGCCGTAGGTGTCCTTCTCGACCTCCCCTGCCCGGAGTCCGCGGCGAATTGATTTCATCCCGATAGAGCTTGTAGCCAGAGGACGAAAAGTATGGGGGCTGTCGCGCCGGTTTCGGAAGGTTTGACTATCGGGTACGAGTAGTCCCACGCGTGTCACGTGGTCGGCTCCTCGTCTCGTTGAGTTCGATGGTGTTTCTGGTCAACCTCGCCCGAGTGGTGTTCGCGCCGCTGTTGGACCCGCTCTCGGCCGAGTTCGCGCTGACCGAGGGCACCGCAGGTCTCATCGCCACGCTCGTCTGGTTGGGGAGCGCGCTCCCTCGGATTCCGACCGGCTATCTGCTGACGTGGGTGCCGCGCCACCGGGTCATCCTCGGAACCGGCGGCGTGCTGACCGCCGCGTCGGCGTTCACCGCGCTCGCGGATTCGGTGGTCATGCTCGCGGTCGGCGCGTTCCTGATGGGGATGGCCAGCGGCGCGTACTTCATCGCCGCGAACCCGCTGGTCACGGAACTGTACCCCGACCGGGTCGGGCGCGCCATCGGCATCCACGGCATGGCGAGTCAGGTGGCGGCGGTGGTCGCCCCGCTGTTCGTGGGCGCGGCGCTGCTGACCGGGCCGCACTGGCGGACCGTGTTCGCCACGATGGCGGTCGTCGCGGCGATTACGACGGCCGTCTTCTACCGGACCGCTCGCCGGACCGACCTCCCCGACGCCGGGAGCGCGGACCGCGACCTGCTCGCGGCCGCGCGCCGCCAGTGGCCCATCATCGTCACCGGGGTCGCCATCCTCGGCGTGGCGAGCTTCGTCTGGAACGGCTTCTTCAATTTCTACGTCACCTACGTCACCGCGACGAAGGGCGTGGACGCCGCGACCGCGCGGACCCTCCTGACCGTGGTGTTCGCCGCTGGCGTCCCGGCGTTCCTCTTTACGGGCAGACTCGCCGACAGGGTCCCCCACGTCCCCCTCTTGCTCGCCATTCTCGCGGGATTCATCGCGTCGTTGCTCGCGCTGACCGCGGTCCAGGGCGTGGTCGCCGTCGCGGTCGTGACCGCGATTCTGGGCTACGTCGTCCACTCTCTGTTCCCCGCGATGGACACCTACCTCCTCGATTCGCTCCCCGACGAGAACCGCGCCAGCGCCTACGCGCTCTACAGCGGGTCGATGATGATAGTGCAGGCGTCGGGAAGTTCGGTCCTCGGCGCGTTCATCGAGGCGGGCTACGCCTACGACGCGGTGTTTCGGACGTTCAGCGGGGGTCTCGTCGTGATTCTCGCGGTGCTGGTCGTCCTCTACGCGACCGACGCGCTCCCGAAGGGCGGCGAGGACCCCTCGGTTTCCGGGAACTGAGCGTCGTTCCTACCGAGAGGTGAGAAAGGGACCGCCGATTTCGCGCCGGTCAGTCGTCGCCGGGCACGTCGGGAAACTGCGAGACGACGCGCTCGGTCTCGTGCCTCTCGACCGAAACCACTAATCGACCCCCGATTTAGAGCGTCTCACGACACGTTTCGACCGCCTGCGAGATCAGTTCCTCGTCGCCGTCGAGACCCACGAACACTGCCACGTTCTCGTCCCATCCCACGACGTTGATACCGTGTTCGAAGACGCGGGCGGTGAACCGGAGGCGTCCGAGCGGCGGGAACAGGTCGTTCTGGCGCGCTTCGGCGATGTTTTCGAGGACCATCTCACCGAATATCTCCTCGCGCATCTCGTCGGTGTACATCTCGTCGATGTCGTCGCGGATGTAGAAGATGTCGTAGGTGCGCTCGGAGACGTTTCCGACCGCCACGGTCCGCAGGCCATCGCCGATGTCGGATTCGAGAGCGTTCGCGAGGTCAGTCGCGTGACGAGGGTCCATATTTGATATACACGAATAGAGACCTATCAGTGTATCTGTCCGTACTAATCCGAGTATTCCGAAGCGAAGTACAACGTTGCTCTCGGACCGCCGTGCCGATTCCCTCGGCTTTTCAATCTCCCCGCCCAATTCGAACGCGATGGAGTACGGACAGGAGCGAATCGCCACGCTTCACGACTTGACCGGGCGCGTGCCGGACGCGCCCGCCGACCGCGCCGCGGTGGTCGTGCCGATGACCGAGCGCGAGTACGCCGGACTCGCCGCCGAGCGCGTCCTCTCGGAACTGGAGTCGCTCGCGCCCGGTCGGGTCGTCGTCCCGCTCCGCGCGCCGGCCGAGAAGGTCGCGGCGTTCTGCGACTGGCTCGCGGGCTTCGACCTCCTGCTCGACGTGGTGTGGTGCAACGGCCCCGGCGTCCGCGACCTGCTCGCCGACAGCGGTCTCGACGGCGCGGCGGGCAAGGGCCGGGACGTGTGGCTCGCGCTCGGCATCGCGTCGGCGACCCACGAGTACGTGGTCGTCCACGACGCCGACGCCAAGACCTACGAGGGTGCGGACGTGGCTCGCCTGCTCTACCCCCTCGCGAGCGGCTACGACTTCTCGAAGGGGTACTACGCCCGCGTCGAGAACGGCAAGCTCTACGGGCGGCTCTGTCGGCTGTTCTACGCGCCGCTGGTCCGGGCGCTCGCCGACGCCCACCCGGACGCGCCGATTCTCGACTACCTCGACGCCTTCCGATACGCGCTCGCTGGCGAGTTCGGAGCGACCGCCGACTTCGCCCGCGAAATCAGGGTCGAGCGCCGGTGGGGGCTGGAGGTCGGCACACTCGGCGAAGCGTTCGCCCGCGCCGGGTTCGAGGCCACCGCGCAGGTGGACCTGGGCCGGTACGAACACGACCACCGCGCGGTCTCGGGACCGACCGGTCTCTCGGACATGAGCCGACACGTCGCCGACGCCCTCCTCCGGGCGGTGGAGGCCCACGGCGTGACCCCCGACTACGACGACCTTCCCCGACGGTATCGCGAGGCGGCGAGCCAGTTGGTCGAGCAGTACGCCGCCGACGCGGGATTCAACGGACTCGACTACGATTCGGCCGCCGAGCGCGAGCAGGTCGAGACGTATTCGGACGCCATCGAACCGCCGGGCGAGGACGAGCGGCTTCCGGCGTGGAACGCGGTGGAGCTTTCGCCGGACGAGGTTTTGGGCGCGTCTGAAGCGGATATTCTGGCTGTTCGTGACGAGTGAGGGATTTGGTGAGCAAACGAGCGACGTTTTGACGGTATCGGTATGGAAATCCATCTCCACAGTACCGACGCTGAAATTCATCTCCACAGCATCGAAGCTAGCTACTCCCGGTACCTATGAGAAAGAAGCCCTCAGTCGTTGCTCGCTCCCTATCGGTCGCTCGCGCCTCCTTCGCCCTTCATCCGCCAGGGTCCCCACACCTCCCCACGCGCGCACCTGCGGTGCGCGGTGCATCCAACCGCAGAAGCCCGGACGAGTCTGGCGTTTCGGAGGCTACGCAGACTACGGGACGCGCCGCGCTTGCGCCCTCACGAGGGCGCAAGCGCACGCGGGGAGGCACGGGGGCGCGGGGCGGCGCGGTGCGGTGGCGGCGCAGTGCAATGCGTTGTATTGCACTGCAATGCGGTCTCATAGGTACCGGGTGTAGCTAGCTTCGGCCCGACAGAAAAAGCGGGTCGCGATACTCACCGAAGTGCGTCCACGAATATACGATCCAAAGCCGCTGAGAGAGACCGACGGGTACACAAGTCCCCGACACCACCCACGACACATGACCGAACTCGACGTTGAGGCTGTCGAGCGAATCGACGAGGCCGACGTGCCCGTGGGGGTCGATGCCCCCGAGTACGTCCTCTACGGGGGGAAAGGCGGCGTCGGCAAGACCACGATGGCGGCCGCGACGGGACTCGCGAGCGCCCGCGACGGCACGCCCACGCTGGTCGTCTCGACCGACCCCGCCCACTCGCTGTCCGACACCTTCGAGACCGAGATTCCCGCCGACCCCGAGCGAATCCGCGAGGACGCCCCGCTCTACGCCGCGGAAATCGACCCCGACGACGCTCTGGATGACGGGCAGGGACTGTTCGGGGGCGCAGGTGGGGGCGCAGGTGGGGGCGCAGGCGGGAGCGCGGGCGGAGACGCGAACGAGGGGTTCGCGGGCGACGACACCGACCCCTTCGGGACCGACGCGGAGACGGGCGAGACGGGCGGCCCGATGGGCGGTCTCGGCGGTCTGCTTGGCGGCGACCCCACCGAGGCGCTGCTCGGCGGACCGATGCCGGGGTCCGACGAGGCCGCCGCGATGCAGAAGCTACTCGAATTCATGGACGACGAGCGATTCGAGCGCGTCGTCGTGGACACCGCGCCGACCGGCCACACCCTCCGCCTGCTCGAACTCCCCGAACTCATGGACACGATGGTCGGCCGCATCATGAAGCTCAAACAGCGGTTTCAGGGCATGATAGAGGGGATGAAGGGGATGTTCGGCGGCGAGGACGTTGAACCCGAGCAGGGACTCGACGACCTCGAAGAACTCTCGAATCGCATCGAGCGACTCCGAGCGACGTTGCGCGACCCGACCAAGACCGACTTCCGGGTCGTGCTGGTGCCCGAGGAGATGAGCGTCTTCGAGTCCCAGCGCCTGCTCGCCCGACTCCGGGAGTTCGAGGTTCCGGTCGGCACCGTGGTCGTCAACAAGGTGATGGAGAATCTGGCCGACGTTGCGGCCGGGGCCGACACGGATGCGTTCGTCGCGCCGAACCTCGACTCGTGTGAGTTCTGCCAGCGACGGTGGAAGGTTCAACAGGACGCGCTTGCTGAGGCGCAAGACGTGTTCCGCGGCCACGACGTGAAGCGCGTGCCGCTGTTCGCCGACGAGGTTCGGGGCGAGGAGATGCTCCGACTCGTCGCGGCGTGTCTGGAGTAGCACCGACGGAAGCGTTTATGGCTGTGTACGTACAACGTCTGCACAGAAGTGGTCCGTGATGGGAACGACTCGCGTCAATTTCAGAATCCCGGAAGAGCTTCTCGATAGGGCGGATATCGCCGCCGAAATCACCCACAAGAACCGAACGGAAATCGTCAAGGAGGCGCTTCGGGAGTACCTCGAAGCGGTCGAAGACGACGAGGCGTTTCGGGAGGCGGTGGTCGAACTCTACCTCGACGACCGAATCGAGTTCGAGACGCTCCGCGAGTTCGTGGGCCGACAGGACGCCGAAGCCGTCAGGGCGTCGAAGACGCTCCTCGACCAAGGCGACGACCTCGCCGCCGACCTCGCCGACCTCTGAGGTGACCGACGGTGATAGTCGCTGATACGAGCGCGTTGGTTTCGCTCGCCACGGTCGGTCTCGTTCCGATACTTTGCGAGGAGTTCGACTGCCACACGACCGAGGCGGTGGCCGAGGAGTTGCGGGCGACCGCGGAGTACGACGACGTTTCGGGTGAGGCGGCACAGTCCGTGTTGGACCAGTTCGCCCAGATGACGATTCACGAAGTCGAAGCGTCCGAATTCGAATCGTCGCGAATCGACCGCGGGGAGGGCCGCTGTGCAGTTCTCACGCACGAACTGGACGCCGACTTCCTCGTGACCGACGACCTTCGGGCGCTCCCCGAACTCCAAACAGTCGCGGCGTCGAAGGTCGCAATCTCTCCCATCGTCCTCGAAGCGCTGGTCAGGCGCGACGTGCTCACGCGGGACCGCGCCAAGTCGGAGTTACGGCGAATCGCGAATCGACGGGACTGGCTCGAAGCGCCGATTTATCGGCGGGCGCAAGCGCTCCTCGATTAATCGTCCTCGTCGCCGCGACTCAGCGGATTCTTCGACGCGAGCGACACGACGAGTCCGTAGAGTTTGTCGCGTATCTTCGCGGGCACGAACCCGGCGAGGAGCGAGAGTTTCGCGACCTGTCCCACGGGATACCGGGCCGCCGGGTCGGTGACGTTCGCGGCGTCGAGAATCGTATCGCCGACTTCGCGGGGGTGTATCGCGCCGGGACCGCCGCCGCCGATGGCCTGCGTGTCGTCGAGGATTCCGTAGAGCTTCTCGTAGGCACCCGACCGGTCGAGACCCTCGATTTCCGAGGCGGCGCGCTCGACGAACGCAGTGTTCACAGGACCGGGTTCGACCAACACTACGTCGATGCCGTACTCGGCGGCTTCGGGCCGGAGCGCGTCGGTGATGCCCTCCATCGCGAACTTCGACCCGGAGTAGATTCCCATGCCCGGAACCGAGAGCCGTCCGGCGATGCTGGAGACGTTGACGATGCGGCCGGTCCGGCGCTCGCGCATGTGGGGCAGGACCGCGCGGGCGAGTCGGTGGGGACCGAAGACGTTCACGTCGAACTGGTCTTCGACGCTTTCGAGCGACACGTCCTCGACGGGGCCGAGTTGGGCGTAGCCCGCGTTGTTGACCAGACAGTCGATGCGACCCTCCTCGTCTATCATGCGCTCGACGACGCGCTCGATGTCGCCCTCGTCGGTCACGTCGAGCGTCGCGATGTTGCATCCTTTCTCGCCGAGCGCCTCGATGTCGGCGGGGTTGCGCGCGGTGGCGTACACCTCCCAGCCGTCTTGGAGGAACGCGAGCGCGGTCTCTCGCCCGATGCCGGACGAACAGCCGGTGATGAGAACGGTTTCTGTCACGTTCGCACTGTCGCGGCGCGGACAGTTAAATTTCGTCGCTCCGGAACAGGACAGTTCGCGGACGTGTTTCGCCCTTCGGAACGCCTGTCTACTTGAGGGGAGGACCGGGAAATCGGCCGACCGGATACCCTTCGCGCATATTCTTCTCGCCGGGGTATGACTCCGTGAAAAGCATAGGTGCGTGGGCCGACTACGACACGTCATGAAAAAGCCCGGTGAGGTCTTCGAGGACGCGAGCGTCTACGACCCCGGCATCGAGGCCATCGTGCCGCGGTACGACGAACTCCACGACGCACTCTTGAACGCGCCGCCCCACGACCGCGGGGCGTCGATTCGCGCACTCGAACTCGGTGCGGGGACCGGCGAACTCACGGCGAAGCTTCTCACCCGATTCCCCGAGAGTTCCGTCGTCGCGGTGGACCACAGCGAGGGGATGCTCGCGGAAGCCGACCGAAAGCTCGCGACGTTCGGCGACCGTGCGACCATCGAGGAAGGGGCGTTCCCCGACGACTACCCCGAGGAGTCGGACGCCTACGACCTCGTCGTCTCGTCGCTCGCTATCCACCACCTCGACGCCGCCGACAAGCGCGCGCTGTTCGACGCAATCGGCGACGCGCTCGTCCCCGGCGGGTGGTTTCTCAACGGCGACGTGATTCGGTTCGACGCGCCCCACCTCGAAGCCCTGTCGAGCGACATGATAGCGAACTGGGTGCGCTCGAAAGGGTGGGAAGAACAGGAGTTCATGGACATCTGGGAGGCCAGCGACGACTACGACGACCCCTCGACGCTGACCGACCAACTGGTGTGGCTCCGGGAGGCGGGCTTCGAGTCGGTGACTTCGATTTGGCAGTACTACAACTTCGCGGTCTACGGCGGGAAGAAGCCCGAGTAATCGGTGTTCTGCGTTGTGGATTGGTGTGGGAAAGACGGCGGGTGCGAATTTGAACGAGGTGACGGTACGATGTGACGGTACGAGGTGATGCGACGACGTGACGGTACGAGGTGACGGTACGAGGTGATGCGACGACGTGACGGTACGAGGTGACGGTACGAGGTGATGCGACGACGCGACGGTACGACGTGACGCTAGCGACTCCCGGTACCTATGAGACCGCACTGCGACCGCACCGCAACCGCCGGAGCCACACGCCTCCCCAGCCGATTCGCTCACTCCCGTTGGTCGTTCGCTCATCCCTCGCACGCTTTGGGCGCGGGTCAAACAACGACCCGCGCCAGCGCGCGCCGTGACCTACGGACGGGGTTTCGCGAATTTGCATTTTAAATGTGGCGCGCGCTGTCGGCCTCTGCGCGAGCGAAGTGAGCGCAGGCTCGGCGGACGCGGTGTGTCCGCCGGTGCCTCGTGGGCCGACATTTTCGCGCGAGGGATGAAGCGAACGAAGTGAGCGAATCGGTTGGGGAGGGCGTGGCCTGCGGTGCTGTGCGGTTCTCATTTGTACCGGAAGTAGCTAGCTTCTCGTGGACTCACACCGAATCTGACTCACACCGAATCCGACTCGCACTACTTCTAAAATCCCCAGTCCGATGCCGAGACCATCCGTCAGCTCTCAAAAATCCCACCGCCCGGACCCCAGACCTGCAACGCGAATCCCGAGACCCAAATCCATTTCAAGACCCGACCCAAAGAGCCACCAATGGCGAAGTGTGACGCGTGCGGCGAGCACGAAAACATGCCGTACAAGTGTCGGCGGTGCGGCGGCACCTACTGCTCGGCGCACCGGCTTCCGGAGAGCCACAACTGTCCGGGGCTGAACGAGTGGAACGACCCCGAGGGCGTCTTCGACAGCGGTTTCGACGACAGCGTGAACGACGGTGGCCGGTCGTCGGGTATCACCGACCGAATCGGTATCAACACCGGCGCTGGCGGTCCGCTCGGCTACTTCCGCGGGAACATGACGTTCGTGTTCCTCGGGCTGATGTGGATTACGTTCGCGCTCCAGTGGGTCGTCCTGCTGGTCGCGCCCGGGCTCCACGAGTTCCTGTTCGTGCTTCGGTCCGACCAAATTACGCACGTCTGGACGTGGTTCACGTCCATCTTCAGTCACAGTCCGACCAGCTTCTTCCACATCCTGTTCAACAGCATCGTGCTGTACTTCTTCGGTCCCGTGGTCGAGCGCCGCATCGGGAGCAAGAAGTTCGCCGCGCTGTTCCTGATTGCGGGCGCGGCCGCCGGACTCGCGCAGGTCGGCGTTGCGCTACTGATGGGCGAGTCGTCGGGCGTCCTCGGAGCGAGCGGCGCGGCCGCGGCCGTGATGGGCGTGCTGACCGTCCTGAACCCCAAGCTCACCATCTACATCTACTTCATCATCCCGATGCCACTCTGGCTGGCGACCACGCTGTTCGTCGGCTACTCGGCGTTCGTGAGCGCGGCCGGGGGCATCGGCGCGGGCGGGGTCGCCCAGTTGGCCCACCTCGCGGGAGTCGCCATCGGTCTCGCCTACGGCGAGAAGCTCAGGCGCGACGGCGAGCGCGCCCCACAGCAGTTGCAGTTGGGCGGCGGACCGGGCGGGCCGGGTCGCGGACCGGGCGGTCCCGGCGGCCCCGGCGGCCGGTTCTGAGACCGGTCGGGTTTCGATTTTCACGACGCCAGTTCATCCACCATGATTCCAGTTCGTCCCGAGTTCGTCCCCGACGCATCGCTCTCGCGCGAGGAGATGGAGCGCCTCCAGCGCGACATCGCCGACGAGGCCGTCTTCGCCGACGACTTCGCGTTCGACCCCGAAGCGGTCGCGGCCGAGACCCGCGACCCCGGCCAGACGGCGCTCGACGGCCAGACAACACTCGATGACCGGACCGAATCCGGCGGTCAAACCGAACTCGACGGCCGAACCGAATCCGGCGATTCGACCCGGCGGGTCGAATCGCCGGTCGTCGCTGGCGTGGACCAAGCGTTCGTCGGCGACCGCGCGGTCAGCGCCATCGTCGTCTCGCAGGGCGGTGAGGTAATCGAGCGCGTCCACGCCGTCGCGCCGACCGAGATTCCCTACATTCCGGGCCTGCTCTCGTTCCGCGAGGGCGGCGCGATTCTGGCGGTGTTCGAGGAACTGTCGGTCGAACCCGACCTCGCGGTCGTGGACGGGAGCGGTCGCATCCACTTCCGACAGGCGGGCATCGCGACTCACATCGGCGTGACGCTCGACCTGCCAGCAGTCGGTGTCGCGAAGAGTCTGCTCTGCGGCCGCCCGCGCGAGTCGCTCGCCGACCCGCTTCCGGCGGGCGCGCGGGTCGCCATCGAAGCCGACGAGAGCGTGACCGCGCCCGAGGGGACCGTCATCGGCCACGCCTACCAGTCGCGCCAGTATCCGAACCCCGAGACGCGCCACGTCAATCCGCTGTACGTCAGCCCCGGCCACCGAGTGAGCGCGGAGACCGCGACCGACATCGTGGGCCGCCTGTGCGCGGGCTACAAGCTTCCGGAACCAACTCGGCGGGCCGACTCGTACGCCGACGAGGTGAAGGCGACGGTCCGCGACGGGTCATAGGAAACGAGGCAGGATTCAGCAGGTGTCGGGCGATTAGTGGAGGAACTTGGCCACGCGGTCGGCGTCCCGCGCGTTGAGCACATCGTCGGTCTCGGCCCACCCACGCCGGGCGGTGTGGACGCCGTACCGAATGTTGCGGAACTCGGCGGGCGAGTGGGCGTCGGTGTCGATGGCGACGGTCGCGCCCGCTTCGACCGCCTGCTTGACCGCGCTTCCCCAGAGGTCGAGGCGGTGGGGATTGCTGTTGATTTCGAGCGCGGTGTCGTGGGCGGCGGCCGCCGCCGCGACTTCGTCCACGTCGAACTCCAGTCCGGGCCGACCGTTGAGGATGCGCCCGCTCGGGTGACCGACGATGTCCACGCTCGGGTGCTCGATGGCCGCGAGTAGCCGGTCGGTCGCGTCGCCTTCGAGACCGCTGTGTGGCGAGGCGACCACGCAATCGAGTTCCGCGAGCAGGTCGTCGGCCACGCTGATTCCGCCCTCGGCGTCGATGTTGGCTTCGACGCCCGCGAACACGCGGAGCGGGAGGCCGTCGGCGAGTTCTCGAATCTCGGCCAGCTGCTCGCGGAGTTCGCCGTCGTCGAGTCCCACGCCGCCGACCATCCCCGGCCCGGTGGCGTGGTCGGAGACGCAGATATACTCGTGGCCGAACTCGGCGGCGGCCTCGGCCATCGCTTCGATGGAAAGGTCGCCGTCCGACCACTCGGTGTGGAGGTGGAGGTCGCCCCGAATTTCGCCCTCTTCGAGGAGGTCGGGCAGATTTCCGGATGCGGCGGCCGCGATTTCCCCGCGGTCCTCGCGCATCTCGGGCGCAATTAGGGGGAGGTCGAGAGCTTCGTACATCCCCTCCTCGGTGTCGCCCGCGACTCGTTTGCCGATGCGCTGGCTTCCGTCGGACTCGTCCGACGACGTTCGCGAACCGTCGGTTCCCTCACCCGCGTCCGGGTCGTCTACGTCCGACACGCCGTCGGACTCGTCCGACGAGCCGTCCGAGCGTAGCTCGGAAACGTCGAACGCGCCGTACTCGTTCAGCTTGAGGCCGCGCTCGATGGCGTAGTTCCGCAGGCGAACGTTGTGCTCCTTGCTCCCGGTGAAGTACTGGAGCGCGCTCCCGAACTCCTCGGGCACCACGACCCGGAGGTCCACGCGCTGGCCGTTCGAGCGCACGCTGGCCTTGTCGCTCCCGGCCTCGATGGTCTCGTCGGCGCGGTCCCACTCGGTGAACGCGTCGATGACGGCTTGGCGGTCGTCGGTCCCGACCAGCACGTCGATGTCGCCGATGGTGGGCTTCCAGCGCCGGAGCGACCCCGCGAGTTCGCACCGGCCCGCCTCGGGGATGGTCTCGAAGAATTCGAGCGCCTCCTCGCCCACCGGTCTGGCGTCGCCGAGGAGTTCGCGCTCCTGCGATTGGCGGGCGAACGAGATGCCCTTCAGGATGTTCTGCTCGCTCTTCTCGCCGTAGCCCGAGATATCCCGAATCTTGCCCTCGCGGGCGGCGTTTTCGAGGTCGTCTAAGTCCACTACGCCGAGTTCGCGGTAGAGGTCGCCGACCGTCTTCGGGCCGACGCCCTCGACGCTCGTGAGTTCGGCGATTTCGACCGGGAGGTTCTCGCGCTCGTCGTCCAACTGCTCGAAGGTGCCGCGCTCGACGGCCTCCGAGACTTTCGCGGCGATGGAACTCCCCACGTCGGGAATCTCCTGAATCGCGTCGGTCCCGCGCTCGGCGAGCGATTCGATGGCCACGGGGTGGTCGCGGACGCTCTCGGCCGCCCGCCGGTACGCCTTGGGCTTGTAGCTCACGTCCTGGGCTTCGAGCAGGTCGGCGTACTCCTCCAGCAGACTCGCGACCTCGGCGTTCCGTCTCATGGTCGATACTTCGGAATCCGGGCTTATCAGTTGTCGGTCGGCGGTCCTGTGTGCGTCAAAACCGACGGCCTCGGCGAGCAGAGCGACGGCCCCGACCTTCGTCTCTCCGAAAGAGTGGTGCCGTCTTTCGTGCGGACGATGCGGGCCGTGACGCAGACGTTGTCAGTTATCGAACTTTCCCTCGGCTGCATCAGCGGCGACGACAAGCCGGGCGGCTAAGTCGCGGGCGTTTTCGGGATTTAGGCCGGTACCAACCTCTATCGGGCCAGATGTCCACTGGAGACCGACGCCACTCCAACCGTTCTCCTCGTAGACGCCTTCGACTTCGAGTGGCCCGTCGTTCATGTCCGCCGTAATGTTGACGTTGTTGAGACCGCCAGAAACGGACCCGCAGTCGGTGACTGAGTACGTCCCGTCGTTCGTTACGTTCCGGTCCTCGATGACGGTATCCGGGTCAATCGTCTCGGTGGATGTCGTTTGTGGGACTGCGGCGAGTGCGGTAGCCGTCGTGAGGAACTGACGGCGCTGCATCACAACCCCTCCGAGGTACGGTCGCGTGCCTTGATTAGTCTCAAGAGCGCGAAATTAGGCTCACTGTTTTCGGTGTCCGATTCTCTTGCTGTGCCGGAATCCTGAAGTCCGGTGGATGTCTTCGTTGACATGCTTCGTCTCGTGGCGAAGCACGGTCGGGCGTGCTCTAACACGCCCCGGCCACCTTTTGGCCGGTGTCCCGCGCTTCTCGTTACCTACTGTCGTCGTCGTTGACTTATAATTTACTACTAGTTAATGTAGGTGGTAGAATTTATAGATTATGTACAATAGCATATCCGGAATACCTATGTTTATAGTCAGACATAGAAACAACAACAATGAAAGCGGAAGAGCTGATTGAGAGCGACAAGAAAATTTTGGAGCAACTCCGAGACGGTCGATGCACACCGGCCGCTCTCGTTGACTGGACTGGTCTATCCAAGCAAACCATTCATAACCGATTGAACGTTCTCGTGGCAGCCGAGCATGTAGAAAAGGTACACGAGAGTGGACTCTACGAGTTGGTTGACGACCCACAAGGGTGAGTTATCTCGGCGAATGGCCCATCGGGTTCGAAATTCCGGGGAGAGTCAGTAGCCGCCCCGACGGCTCTTGCTCGCGTCGTCGTGACCGAGCGCCTGCTTGAGAAACGACATCCACCGCTTCTGGTCGGCGGTCTCCTGGGCCGCGATTTCGCGTTCGAGGTCGGTCTCCCCGAGGCTTTCGAGCGCGTTGAGCGCCCGGTCGATGCCCACGATGGCCCGGACCAGTTCCTCGCCCTCCTCGCGGGAGATGTCGGCCTCCTCGATGCGCTGCTTGCGCTGGATGCGCTCACGCCGGAGGTTTCGCTTCGCCTGCTCGACCCGGTCGCGCTCGCCCGACGGAACCGTGTCGCGGCGCTTGATTTCGAAGACGAACTCCCGGAGGTTCACCGTCTCGTCCTGCACGTCGATGGTCTCGGGGATGTCCGCGCCGACGGTCGCACCCTCGCGCTCGACGCGCTCGATTAACTGCTTGCGTTCGTACTCCTGCACGCTTCTCACTCGGTGGCCGAGGGTCAAAAATCTGTATCCGTGCGCCCCGAACCGCGCCTAATTGTTCGGTTCCCACTCCTCGCAGGCGTCCATGTCGTCCATCGTGCGGCCGAAGTAGCCACACCGGGGAGTCATCCCCTCGCTCGACTGGACGTACTCAAAGTACCGGCAGTTACCGCAGTAGGTGTCGGTGGTGCGCTGTCGGGGCGGGTCGGTGGGCGCGTCGTCGAGCGGCGAGCGGATGTCGTTCGTCGCGGTGCCGCCGTCGCTGGTCGGGGTCGCGCCGGGACCGGCGTCGGCGGGCGCGTTCGTCTGCGTCGGCGTCTCGCCGTCGGGGGTCTCGCCGAAGAAGCCCACGCCGCCGAGTCCGGTCGTTTGTCCGCCCGACTCGCCGGGGGCGGCGTCGGCCAACTCGGTCCGGAGCGCGCGGAGGTCGTCCAACTGGTCGAAGTCGGCGAGTTCGTCTTTCCCGACTTCGAGGGTTCGGACCTCGCCCTCGCGGGTGATTTCGAGCGTGACCGTCCCGCCGGGGTCGTTTCGCGTCTTGAAGTTGGCGACCGCGACGAACAGACACCAGAAGGTGACGAGGACGCCGAGGAAGTACACCGCGGCGACCTGCGCGGTGAGGTCCGCGCCGTAGCCCGCCCAGTCTTGCGGGTAGGCGTAGGTGAACAGCGCGACCCCGAGGACCGCGATGCCCGCGCCGATGGCGGCCGCAGCGCGCACGCGCTGGCTCGCGGGCAGGACGGTGAACACGCCGACGAATACCGCGGGGACGCCGAGACCCGCGAGGACCCCCGCGATTTCGCGGGCCTGCCACCATTCGAGACCGAACGCGGTGTACGCGTCGGTCGTCGAGACGACGATGCCGACCACGACGAGAAGCGCCCCGGCGACGAACAGGCCGACTCCGAGATAGAGTCGCGGAAGGCTCCCCACCTCGCCGACGTTCTCCTCGTAGGCCTCCGCGAGGCTTGTCATGTGCGTGCCATAGTGCCCCAACAAGTAAACGTTGCGTCAGACGCTCGCAAGATGGTCGGCGAGGTGTCCGGTTCGAAAAATTCGGAACTTTGTCACCTCTCCCGCGAGTTCGAAACGCCGGTCTCTCGACTCCGTCTCGTGACTGAGACACCACGCTTTTCCACCCGGACCGCGAACGCCGACGCATGGCAGACGACGAACCAACCGACGACACCGAAGCCGAGTCCGAGAACGGCGAGGAAGAGAAGTCGTTCCGCGAGCGCGTCGAGGAGATTCGAGAGAAGCGCGCCGAGGAGGGCGAGGGCGACGACGACCGCCGCGAGAAGATGGAAGAGATGATGGGCGGCGGTGGCGGCCCCGGCGGGATGGGCGGCGGCAACCCCTTTGCCCAGATGATGAGCGGCATGATGGGCGGCGGTCCCGGAGCGGGACCGGGCGGCCCCGGCGGGGCACCGGGCGGTCCCGGCGGCAGACCCGGCGAGAGCGAGAGCGCCGGTAACGAGGAACTGGTCCGCGAGGTCCGACAACTCCGCGACGAAGTTCGGGACGCGACCCGACAGCTCCAGCGCATCGCCGACGCGCTCGAAGACTGAGTCGATACGCGGGCGTCGTTTTTTGTGGAGGCCGTCCCACGGAGAGTGGCATCGCGGTCGGGTCGAACGTCGGAGGAATTTCCGACCGGTTCGGCTTCCGTAACTCTGCCGCGACACGGTCCGGGCCGATTCTGCGCGGCGCGGCCGCGCAGAATCGGCCAGAACCGAACGGCTCCGACTCGGCCGAAACCGCCTCAATCGGCGATTCGAAAGCTCTACTCTCAAAATTTATCGAGCGGATGCGCCCGCCAGTCGTAACCGCTATGCGACCACTTTCCCGGCGTTCGCGTTCCGGTACGAGTGGATTTATTAGCGTCAGTCGCCCGATTTCGAATCGTAACAGTGGCCGACTCGACCGGTGGCACTCTCCATCTGTTCAGGAACCGCGAGTTCGTCGCGCTCGCCAGCACCTCGTTCGCGCGGAGTCAGGCCTACTCCACGATTCTCATCGCGCTGGCGCTTTACGCCGACATGTTCCAGACCTCCGGCACCGTCGAGGGCCTCTTTGGCACGGCGTTCGCGGCGGTCCAGTTGGTCATCGTCCTGCCGCTCGGTCGGTACATCGACCTCAAGGACTCGAAGAAGTTCCTCCTCGTCGGCCTCGCGCTCAACGTCGCGGTGTTCGTCGGGTTCATGTTCGTCACGACGGTCGAACACGTCATCCTGCTCCGGGCGGTGCAGGGACTCGGCGCGAGCATCCTCTGGCTGACCGGGACGACTGTCGTCGGCGAAATCAGCCCCGAAGAGTCCCGAGGACTGTGGATAGGCTCGTACAATCAGGTCGGCGCGTTCTCCAGCCTGTTCGGCGACGTGTTCGGCGGGGCGCTGCTGTTCGTCTACGGCTTCCACGAGACGTACGCAGCGCTCAGCCTCGTCACCGTCGGCGCGTTCGTCTCGGTGTTCGTCTTCCTCCGGGACAATCCCGGCGGGACCGCCGACCCCGAGGAGGCGTCGGGCTACGAGACGATTCGGGACCTGCTCGACCGTCGGGCGATTCAGGCGCTCGTGTTCTTCCGCGGGTCGTTCAGCGTCGGCAAGATGGCGGTCATCATCTTCCTCCCCATCTACGCCCGAACCGGGTTCGGCATCAATCCCTTCCTCATCGGCGGCATCATGGCGGGCGGAAAGCTCACCAAGGGACTCACGCAGGGGTGGGTCGGCGACTGGACCGACCGGGTGGGCGACAAATCCCGGTTCATCCTCGCGGGCGCGCTCGTCTACGCGCTCGGGACCGCGCTCATCCCGATGGCGGGGTTCGCCGAGGGGTACGTTCCGGGCGTGACCCTCGCCGCCTTCGGCCGGGAGATGGCGCTCCCCGGAGCCTTCTTCGTCCTCTTTGCGGCCTATGCCGTCCTCGGAATCGGCGACAGCCTCCGGCTTCCGGCGAGCATGGCGCTGTTCGTCGAGGAGGGCGAGTACTTCGACGCCGTCGGGTCGAGCCTCTCGCTCCGGTCCATCGCGTGGAAGGTCGGACAGGTCGGCGGCCCGGTCCTCGTGGGGGCCATCTGGGACGCCACTTCGGTCCTCGTGGCGTTCTGGACCGCGGCGGGGTTCATCGTGGTCTCGACGGTCACGTTCGCGTGGCTGTTCGGCACGGAGGCCGCGCCCGAAAACGCGACTGGCGTCCCGAGCGACTGAGACGCCGGCGCGGCCGAACGGCCGGTACGGAACCGAGCGGGACGACAGTGCAGAACGATGGCGAGTGCGCCGAGCGGCCCGCTCGGCGCACTCCCCGCATCCGAGCGAAGGCTTAACGGGACGCGGCGTGACAGTCGCTCGTATGCAGAGTATCGAGGTGGGACGCGGTGGCCGATAGCTCGCGGGGTGTCCAAGTAGTCGTCGTCCTCGTCGGCGTCGCGCTCGCGGTCGGACTCGGGTGGTTCCTGTTCGTCGTCGTGCCCGGCGGGAATCTCGCGCGCCTGCTCGGGGTCACACTCGCAGTTCTCACGGGCGTCGTCGGCGCGCGACTCGCGGGCCGAATCGCGGCGAGTCGGTTCGCCGAGTACGACGTGGCCGAGGTCGCGGTCGAGGGACCCATCACCCGCGACGGCGGCGGTCGCGGCCTCCCGGCCAGACCCGGCGGGACGCCCGCCGACGACATCGTAGAGCAAATCGAGAACGCGGACGAGGACGAGTCGGCGCGCGCACTCCTGCTGAGGCTCAACACCCCCGGCGGCGAAGTCGTGCCGAGCGACGACATCCGACTCGCGGCCGAGCGGTTCGACGGCCCGACCGTCGCCTACGCGACCGACGTGTGCGCCTCGGGCGGCTACTGGATAGCCAGCGGCTGTGACGCCATCTACGCCCGCGACGGCAGCATCGTCGGAAGCATCGGCGTCATCGGGTCGCAGGTCAACGCCGCGAAGTTGGCCGACAAGGTCGGTCTGGAGTACGAGCGACTCGCCGCGGGCGACTACAAAGACGCGGGGAGTTCGCTGAAGGAGATGACCGACGACGAGCGCGAGTACCTCCAGGGAATCATCGACGGCTACTACGAGGAGTTCGTCGAGCGCGTGACCGACGGCCGGGAACTCAGCGACGAGCAGGTCCGGGACACCGAGGCCAGAGTCTACCTCGGCGAGGACGCCCTGAGCATCGGTCTCGTGGACGAACTCGGAACGAAGGAGGCGGTGAAAGACCGCCTCGCCGCCGACATCGGCGAGGACGAGGTCGAAGTCCGGGAGTTCGAACCCCAGCGGAACGTGATGGAGCGACTCCGCGGTGGCTCGCAGGCGCTCGCGTACGCGCTCGGTGCGGGCGTGGCGAGCGCGCTCGTGGGCGAGGACGGCAACCGCGTGGACGGCTTCGAGTTCAAGCTTCGATAGCGCGACCGGGTCGCGACAACACCTAAGGAGCAGGTCGTCGTACGACGGTGGCATGGCACGAGAGGTCAAACTCAGCCGCGTCGATTCGGTGCTGACCGAACTCTCCTACCCCGCCAGCAGGGAGACGGCGGCCCGCGAGTTCGAGGACGTGACCGTGACGTTCTCCGACGGGGAGGCCAATCTGGGAGAACTCGTCGCCGAGACGCCGGCCGACGAGTACGAGTCGTTCGAGGAGTTGCGCGACGAAATCAACAACACCGTGCCGCGCGAGGCGGTGGGCGAACCCTATCAGTCGGAGGGCGAGGGGTGACTGAGACGCGCTCGGTTCGCCCGTTTCGGGCGAACCGAGCGACGAAACAGGGGGCTTAACTGCCCACGACGGCTACGGCGCGACACGAATGGAGTTCTGTGACGAGTGCGGTTCGATGATGAAAGCCGAGGAGGAGCTGTGGGTCTGCGGGAGCTGTGGCTCCAAGAAACCGAAGGACCCCGACGCGAGCTACGTCGTGACCGAAGACCAGGAGGTCAGCGAAATCATCGAGTCCGGCGACGGAGAGAACAGCCCGCTTCCCACTACCGACGCGTTCTGTCCGGAGTGTGGCAACGACCGCGCCCGGTGGTACATGCAACAGATTCGCGCGGCCGACGAGAGCGAGACGCGATTCTTCATCTGCACCGAGTGCAGTCACAAGTGGCGCGAGGACGATAACTAACAACCTTTTGCTGCACTCAGAAGCCCGAAGCCGTCGGCTTCGGGCTTCTTCGCTGGCAAAACGTTGATGAAAAACACGGCGTCACCTCCTCAGTCAGAATGCGGCGGCGAAGCCGCCGCATTCTTCCTTCGAAGGTTCCTTGGTCCGCTCCTCCCTGCGGTCGTCGCGGTGGATTGCGGTGTCCCTTCGTGGAAGGTGTCGCCGAGCGACGAGTGTGAGGTCACTCCACGACCTTTCGCGCCCGGCCCTTCCCCTCCTTCAGGACGTACTTCAGCACGTCCTCGCCCTCGGGAATCGAGTAGAGGTCGCCTAATCCGTCGGGCGAACGCGGTTCGAACCCCGACGCGACGTTCTCGACGCCCTTCCCGAGCAGGTCGTCGGACGCCTCGAACAGCCGTTTTCGAACGTCGGGCCACGTCCGGGCGTCGGCGATGTCCACCGGTTCGTAGGCCACGATTTCGCCGCCGTCGAGCGTCTCCGAGAGGCGCTGGAGCGTGACGCCCGCAGTGTCCTCGTCGTTGAGAAACTCCCAGAAGCCGCAGGGCTGGCCGCGGTACTCCCGGAGGTCGCCGTGGTGGAAGCTCAGGACGCCGTGTTCGGGCGCGTCGAGCGCTTCGCCCTTGAGGATGCCGAACGCGAACCGCACCCCCACGTCGGTCGCTTCGAGCGCCTCGACGCCCTCGGCGGGGAGGACGTTGCCGAAGTCCGAGGCGGGTTCGGGTTCGCATCGGACGACTTCGGGGTCGTCGAGTCCCGCGATGGAACCGAGTTGTCGGGGTCGGAAGTACTCGGGCAGGCCGCCGAGTCGGAGCGCCGCGCCCACCGACGACCAGAGCGGATTCTCCTGGACGCGCCGGACGTAGTCGCTGGCGTCGCGTTCGCCGACGCCCGTTCCGCCCTCTTGGACAACGATGTGAGTGACTCGCGCGCCCGTTCGGGCGACCATGCGTTCGACCGCGCGCGCCTGCCACGCCGGAACGTCGAACCCCCGGACCAGTAGACCGACCTGTAGCTGTGTCGCCGTCATGGTGAAATCAGCAACTGTTCGCCCGAACGGCCGGGGCGGCCTTTGTTATGGGCAACCTATCGTCCGTCTCCGGACACGTTTCCGGGAGAAGCGTACCGGGAGCGGCGCTACGTTCGACGCCCGAACGTCAGATAGCCCGTGTGACCCACGCCCGCAGTCGAGGGTCGCGACCCTCGCTCGTCGAAGTCCATCCGGCGCTGGATGGTTTCGAGGGTTCGAACGTCCGTCAGGCCGACTTCGCGCGCGGCCTCGACCGTCTCGCGGGTCTGCTCGACGAACGGCGAGTACACCGCGACGAAGCCGCCCGGCACCAGCAGGTCCGGCGCGCGCGCGACCACATCAGCCGCGTCGGCGGTGTCGAGGGTCAGCACGTCGAACGCTCCGAGGTCGTCGAGGTGGTCGAGCACGTCGCCCGCGCGAACGTCCACCGCGTCGGCCACGTCGGCCAGTTCCATGTTCTCGCGCGCGACACCGGCGAATTCGGGGTCCTGCTCGAACGTCGTGACCTGCGCGCCCATTCGACCGAGGTACGCCGACAGCACGCCGGTCCCGGTTCCGGCGTCGAGGACGCGGTCGCCCGCCGCGACGCCGGTGTGGCCCACGATGAGACCCACGTCGCGGGGCATCATCGGCGCGCCGGTGCGCTCGAAGTGATTGAACAGGTCGGGACCCCTGAGACCCCGGACCTCGAACGGTTCGCCCAGATGGGTCTCCAGCGTCTCGCCCGGCGTCACGTCCTCGGGCACGTCCAGCACGCCGAGGTCGGTCTGGAGTTCCTCGCCGGGTTCGCGGAGGTACTCCCGGTCGCCGTGGACCAGCAGGACCGTCACTCTAGGCGCTCGACTGCGGCCGCGAGGTCGCCGTCGGTCGCTTCGAGGGCGTCTCGGGCTTCGTCCTCGCTCGCGCCGGTCCGCCCGGCGACGATTTCGACGTCCGAGTCGGGGATATCGCTCCCGCCCGCGTCCTCCTCGTCACCGCTTTCGACCGCGCCAGCGGTCGAGTCGCGAGTCTCGGGGTCGCCGACGACTTGGTACGTCTGCTGGCCGCGAGCGTCCATCACGGTGATGTCGGGACTGTCGAACACCAACTCCTCGCCGTCGCTCGTGCGGATGACGACTTCCTCGGCGTCGAGTTCGTCCACGTCGATACCCATCTGCTTCATCATCTGCTGCATCTTGCGCGGATCTAGTCCGCCGCCGCCTCCTCCGAACATACTCGAACCGTCGGAAGCCGAGAGGATAAGCGTGTTGGACCTCGTGTCCGAATTCGGATACACGAACGCGTCCGCTTGTACGATATTGGGTTAGAAAACTCCCGCCCGGTCGCTTTGCACCACAAACACTGGAATCTAAAACAGCCAGAAAGCCCCCGCCTGCTCGCGGTCGCTCACCGACATATTCGGCGCTCTCCGCGCCGGAAGACAAACCGCGTCTTCCGAGGTCACCCTCGCTCCGCTCGCGTGACCACCGCCCGCGCCGAATAGGGGTCGCTGAGGCGACTGAACTGCACGCGAGCAGGCGGCCCCTTTCAGTCCCAACCACGGTGGGCTGACCCATTAGCCCTTTCCCGGTGGAAGGCCGAATCGGCGCGTGAATCTACTCGGCGTCGCCCGCGCCCTCGCGGACCATCACCGCCATCCCGGTGTCGAAGTCGGCCATCGCGTCGGCGGAGAGTTCCGCCCGGCCGACCGCGAGCAGGCGGCCATCGTCGTGGACCACCGCGACCTCGTCGCCGGGTCGGATTTCGGAACCGACCGCGGCGACGAACTTGGCGAAGACGTTCTTGCCGTCGCGGACGAACGGTTCGCTCTCGTCGCCGACCACCACCCGGCCAGCGGGCGATTCGAGCGCCTCCAAGAGTCGCCGACCGCCCGCGAGACCGAGCGTGAACCGGCCGTCGGTGGCGTAGGTCACGACCCGACCCTCGTCGGCGATGACCTGCTGTGGACGGCCCGACGACGACCGCTTCACCTCCAGCGATTCGTTCTCGGGGAACAGCGCGATGCCCGCGCCCGCGCCGAACTGGTAGTCGGCGGTCGTCCGGAGCGCGGGGAGACCGGCCGCCGAATCGGACGCGGCCGCCGAACCTCGCGGGCCGTCCGCGCTTCGAGACTCTCGTCGCTCGTCGTCGCTCGCAGTCATTGGCTCCGGGTTCGGGTCGCCCGGCGAAAAGGCTTCGCTCTCTCCCGCGTTATGAGATACCATTGACCGTGATAGGTCCTGTCTATTTAATGTTTAATCATTAATCTCTCTGGCGGGGACGGTGCGATTTATGCTCCTTGAGCCACTACCGACTGGTACGATGAAATCGAAACTCGGTGCGTTCCTCCTCGTGGCGGCGGGAGTGCTCATCTTCGCCGTCGCGGGCGAACAGACGCTCGTGAACAACGCCCTCGCGGCCGTGGCGACCCTCGGCCTCGCGGCGGGCGCGCTCCTGCTCGGTACCGCTGGCGAAGAAGGCCGCCCGGTGTAATCGGGCCGGTCTACAGCAGAAACGTCTCGGGCCGCTCGGACATGTCCACGAACGTGTCGGCGGCCTGAATCAGCTCGTCGGACGTCGATTCCTCGAAGCTCACCACTTCAGTTCTGACTCCCTCGTGGCGGAGGTGCGAACAGAGCCGCGAGAAGTCGCCGTCTCCGGTACACAGCACGACCGTATCGACGTGGTTGGCGAGCGTCACCGCGTCGAGGCTCATCCCGACGTCCCAGTCGGCCTTCTTCGAGCCGTCGCCGAACGTCTTGAGCTCCTTTATTTTGGTCTCGAAGCCGATGTCGGCCAGCGCCTCGAAGAATCGCTCCTCGTCCGGGCTGTCGGCCTGAATCACGTAGGCGATGGCGCGCGTGAGCTGACGGTCCTGTGCGGACTTTTCCAGGAGGGCGGAGTAGTCGATATTCCGACTGTAGACGCTCTGAGCGGTGTGGTAGAGGTTTTGGGCGTCGGCGAGGACCGCAACCCGCTGGTGGGGGTGAATTTCCGTCATGGACAAGGTTCGAACCGCCTGCGGTAAAAAGCTCCGCGTTCGGGGAGTGTCGAAAGTCACGAACGACCGCCGATTGGTTTTGCCCGCGACAGTCCGACATAATTGGCGAGCCAGCGCGTTTGCGTCCGTTTTTTATGGGAGTGGCGTTTAGTCGCGGTAGAGATGACTGCGGACGAATATGACATTCTCGTCGGGAGAGACGCGGGAGGTCCCCTCACCCCGACGACTCCTTCGACTGCGGGTTTCGACGCCGACCGACGCCGCGGAACGAGCGACGGCTCGTTCGCCACCGACCCGCCGATTCGACCCGCCGAAACAGGAACGGACACGCCGGACTCCACCCCTCCCGAGGCGACGCCATGACCGACCGTTTCGACGTCATCGTGGCTGGCGCTGGCCCGGCGGGCGCGCAGTGCGCCCGCGACATCGCTCGACGGGGCTACGACGTCGTGGTCCTCGAAGCCGAGGAGGAAGCCGAGTTCCCGCGCCAGAGCAACAAATCGACGGCCGGGACGTTCCCCTCGATGATGACCTCGTTCGGGATTCCCGAGGACGTGGTGATGCAGTACACCGAAAACGTCGTCCTCGAATCGCCGAACGAGCACTTCGTCCAGTACCAACCCGGCGCGGTGCTCGAATTCGGCGACTTCAAGCGGTATCTAGTGAAAGACGCCCGCGAGAAGGGCGCGGAGTTCAGGTTCGACGCCCGCGTCTCGAAGCCGATTATGGAGGACGGCGACATCGTCGGTGTCTGGTACGGCGGGAACCAAGAGGTGTACGCCGACATCGTGGTCGATGCGACCGGTCCGGCCGCGCCGCTCGCGAAGAAACTCGGCGTCTGTGACTTAAAACGGAAGCATCAGGCCATCGGCGTCGAGTACGAGATGGAGGGCATCGAAATCGACCGCGAGGGGTACGCCGACCTCCACGACGCGATGATGCTCCGACTCGACCACGAACTCGCGCCGGGCGGCTACTCGTGGATTTTCCACACCGGCGGGGACACCGCGAAGGTCGGCCTCTGCTACATCCAGAACGAGGCCCACCGCGACTACGCCCGCGACGGGATGGGTATCGACGACTACCTCCACCACTGGCTCGACACCGACCCGCGATTCGAGAACGCCGAGCGAATCGAGGGGAAGGTCCACCGGGGGTCGGCTCACATCCAGATGCCGACCGACATGAGCACGGACAACTTCATGGCGGTCGGCGACACCGTGCCGTCCATCGACCCGCTCTGGGGCGAGGGCATCCACAAGGGGATGCAGTCGGGACGCATCGCGGCCGCGACCGCCGACCGGTGTCTCACGCCCGACGACCCCGACACCTCGGCCGAGGCCATGTCGGTGTACGACGAACTCTGGCACACCAGAGTCGCGCCCAAGATGCGGACGCGCCTCCTGATGACTCAGCTCCTGTATCTCGCGCCGAACGAGCGCTACGACCAGCTGATGTCCGACCTGAAGCGCGTGGGCTTCGACACCCTAAGCAACGCGAACGCCGGGGACAAGCGGGCGCTCGCGAAGCTGTTCCACCTCAGCGACGTGCCGCTGTTGATGCGGTTCGCGCGCGAACGACTCGCCGAGTAGCCCGGTTTCGTCACCGTTTTACCGAAACCCCTTTTATCGGACTTTTTCCCCGCCGGACGACTCCGGACGGAGTCGTCCGGCTTCGCAACGTATTTGACTGACCGGCCAGTTAGTTACGACAGCTACTGACTGACCGGTCAGTCAACCACTCACCATGACCGAGACACCGAACGAACTCATGCGGGCGACGTACACCGCGCTCTGCAAGCGCGGGTACGCCTCACTTCGAATGCAGGACATTGCCGACGAGTCCTCGAAGAGCAAAGCCACCCTCCACTACCACTACGAGAGCAAGCGCGAACTCCTCTCGGCGTTCCTCGACTACCTATACGACGGCTTCGCGGAGCGACTCGACGACCTCGACGGCGAACGCCCGGTAGACCGACTTCTCGCGCTGGTGGACGTGGTGTTGACTCCGCGCGACGAGGACACCCACCGAGGGTTCCAGACCGCGCTCCTCGAAATTAAGGCCCAAGGACCCTACGACGACCAGTTTCGCGAACAGCTTCTGCGGTTCGACCGACTCCTCCACGACCGATTCGAATCGCTGCTCGAAGCCGGACAGCGCGACGGCGACGTCCGCGCCGAGGTGGACCCCGACGAGACCGCCGACTTCTTCGTGACCGCGGTCAATGGCGCGCAGACCCGGTACGTCTCGGTCGGCCACCCGGTCGAGCGCGCACGCGACTCGCTCACCGATTACGTCACCCGGCAGTTGCTCACCGACGCGGCCACAGACCGGGTGGTGTCGGAGTGAGCATCCGAGACCACCTCAGCGCGGTGTTCAAATCGCCCGAGGACCTCGACCTGACCTCCGGCGGCATCGCGAAGCCGCTCGTCTACCTCTCGATTCCCATCGTCATCACGAACCTGTTCCAGACGGTGTACAATCTCGCGGACACCTTCTGGCTCGGCCAGTACGACACCACCGCGCTCGCGGCCATCAGCTTCGCGTTCCCGATGGTGTTCCTGCTCATCGCGCTCGCGCTCGGCCTGTCGGTCGCGGGGAGCGTCCTCGTCGCCCAGCACGTCGGCGCGGGCGAGGAGGAGCAGGCGGAGTACGCCGCCTCGCAGACGATTTCGTTCACCGTGGTCGCGTCGATTTTGCTCGGCGGCATCGGCTACCTGTTCATCGAGGAGTTCCTCGCGCTGATGGGCGCGTCCGAGAGCATCGTCCCGCTCGTGACCGTCTACATGGAGGTGTTTTCGCTCGGCCTGCTGTCGGTGTTCGGATTCGCGGTGTTCATCGCGCTGATGCGCGGGTACGGCGACACCGTGACGCCGATGGTCGTGATGTTCGGGTCGGTCGTCCTCAACATCGTCCTCGACCCGTTCTTAATCTTCGGCTTCGAGAGCAACCCCCTGTTCGGCTACGTCGGCCTGCGAGGACTCGAAGGCCAACTCCTCACGGCCACCGGCTACACCGGCTCGGGAATGGCGGGCGCGGCCATCGCCACCGTCCTCTCGCGGACGCTCGCGCTCGTGGTCGGACTCGTCATCATGTTCCGCGGGAATCGCGGGGTCCGGATTCGGCTCTCGCAGATGCGCCCCGACTTCGGCTACGCCCGGCGACTCGTCGGCATCGGCCTGCCCGCCTCGGTCGAAGGGACCGGACGCGCGCTCTCGGTCAACCTCATGCTCGTCATCGTGGCCGCGTTCCCCGAGACGGTCATCGCGGCGTTCGGCATCGGGACTCGGGTGTTCTCGGTCATCTTCCTGCCCGCCATCGCGTTCTCGCAGGGCATCGAGACCATGACCGGCCAGAACATCGGTGCCGGGAAAATCGACCGCGCCGAACGCACGAACCACTACGGCGCGAAGGTGATGCTCGTCGGTCTCACCGGTCTCGGTGCAGTCGTGTTCCTCGTGGCCGAACCCGTGGTCGGCGTGTTCACGACCGACGCCGAGGTGGTCGAAATCGGCGCGACGTTCATGCGCTACACCGCGCTCACGTTCGGCTTCATCGGCGTCCTCCGAGCGTACAGCGGCGGCTTCCGCGGGGCCGGAAAGACGCTCATCGCCGCGGCCATCTCGATTCTGACCCTCGGCGTGATTCGGTTCCCCATCGCGTGGGTCGGCGCGGACCTGATGGGGTCGAACGGTATCTGGGTCGCGTTCGCCATCTCGAACGTCGTAGGCGGCGTCATCGGCTATCTGTGGTTCCGGCGCGGAACGTGGCGCGACGCCGACCTCACCGGGAAGTACGGGACCGAATCCGCCGCGCCCGGCGACGACTGACACACGCGCTCAGTTCCCGTCACCGAACTCCTCTTCGACGGCCTGCCGGTCGATTTTCGACGGTCCCGAGGTCGGCATCTCGGCGACGAACGCGAGGTGTCGGGGTCGCTTGAACCGCGCGAGCCTGCCGTCCAAGAAATCGGTCAGTTCGTCGAGGGTGAGCGACTCGTCGCCCTGCACGACCGCCTTACCGACTTGTCCCCACTGGTCGTCGGAGACCGGAATCACGACGACCTCATCGACCTTCGGGTGGTCCGCGATGCGGTCCTCGACTGCGGGCGGGTAGACGTTCTCGCCGCCAGAGACGTACATGTTCTTCTTCCGGCCCTCGATGTAGACGTAGCCCTCCTCGTCCCGGCGGGCGAGGTCACCGGTCGAGACCCAATCGCCGAACGTTTCCTCGGTCTCGGCTTCGTTGCGCCAGTAGCGGTCGGCGGCGTGGGGACTCGCGAGTTCGAGTTCGCCGATTTCGCCCGGCGGGAGTTCGTCGCCCGATTCCGAGACGATGCGCGCATCGACGTGCATCGCCGGGACGCCGACGCTGTCGGCCTTCTCGCGGGGCCACCCGTCGGGCATCGTGAAGTTGTTCGGGCCGCACTCGGTCAGGCCGTAGCCCTGCGAGAGGTCAACGTCGCGGTCCCACCACGCGTCCATGACCGCCTCCCTGCAAGGGCCGCCGCCCGACTTGGCGAATCGCAGACTGGAGAGGTCCGTAGTCTCCCAGTCGTCGTGGGCCGCCATCATCCGGAGGACCGCCGGAACCGCGACGAGAACGGTCGCGTGCTCGGATTCCACGAGGTCGAGGACCTCCGCGGGTTCGAACTCGCGGGCGATGACGACGGTTCCGCCGAGGTGAAAGAGCGGCACCGTGACGACGTTCCACCCGCCGGTGTGGAACATCGGGAACACCATCGGGGTCGCGTCCTCGGGCCGAAGCCCCCACGCGGTGATGGTGTTGAAGGAGTTCCAGAGAATCGAGCCGTGGGTCACGACCGTCTCCTTCGGGACGCCCGTCGAACCGCCGGTGTGGAGAAACAGGTGCGGGTCGTCCATCGACACGTCAGCGGTCTCGACCGCGGACGTGTCCTCCGGAAGGTGGTCGGGCCACGGTTTGTAGCTGTACTCGGCGTCGTCCGAGAGCGACAGGACGGCGCAGTCGAACGCCCGACGCTCGCGGGCGAGCACGTCGCGCGCGAGGCCCGAAAACGGCTCCTCGACCACGAGGAGCGACGGCTCCACGTCGTTGAGCATCTCGACCAACTCGGCCGGGGCGAGTCGGTGCGACAGCGGCGCGAGCACCCCGCCGGTCTTCGCGGTGGCGAAAAACAGGTCCACGAGTTCGGGCCGGTTCCGCGAGAGGACGGCGACGCGGTCGCCGTCCTCGACGCCTCGCTCGCGGAGGAGTCGCGCGACTCGATTCGCCCGCCGGTCCAACTCGGCGTAGGTGAATCGGTCGCCGGTCGTGGCGTCCACGAGTCCGACGGTGTCGGGCGAGAGTTCGGCGCGCTTGCGACTCCACGCGCCCACCCAGTCGTAGGGCCGGTCGTCGTGGCTACGCATCGGTCAGAAATGCCACGAGTCGGTCGTTCACGTCCTCGGCGCGCTCGATGAAGAAGAGGTGCGAGCCGTCCTCGAAAATCGCGAGCTGACTGTTCGGTAGGTCGCGGTGGAGCAGGTCGCTATTCTCGACCGGAAGGACGCGGTCTGCGGTCCCGTGGGCGAGAAGGACCGGCACGTCGATGTCGGCGAGGCTATCGCTCGCGTCGAACGCCAGCACCCCCGAAGCTTGGGCCTCGCGGGCGGTCTCGGAGGCGTCGCCGTCGAGTCGCCAGTCCACGATGTCGTCGATGAGGTCGGGATTCCCTCTCCAAAAGTCGTCGGTCATCGCGGGCTTCATCTTGTATCGGATGGCCTCGCGCTCGTCCGCATCCTCGGGCACGTCGAACATTCGGGCTTGGGTCTCCGCGGGCACGTCGTGGGACTCCTCGCCGCCGGGCGAGGTGCAGAGCAGGGCGAGGCTCTCGCCCCGGTCGTAGTCGAGCGCGTACTGCTGGGCTATCATGCCGCCCATGCTCGCACCGACGACGTGGGCGCGCTCCGCGCCCGCGTCGTCGAGGACGGCTTCCAAGTCGCTGGCCATCTCCGCGACGGAGTACGGTCCCTCGGGAGCGTCCGAGTCGCCGGTCCCGCGGTTGTCCCACACCACGACCCGGAAGCCCTCGTCGGCGAGCCGGTCGCGTTGCCACCGCCACATCCACCGGCCGTAGCCCAGTCCCTCCACGAGGACGACGTACTCGGCGTCGGCCGCGGCCGCGTTCGTCTCGGCGTCAGACGGCTCTTCGACCTCGTAGTAGAGCGAGATTCCATCGTTGTCCGCATACGGCATGACTCAATCCACGGACGGTCCCGCCTTCAAAACCCCGTTTCACATGTTAACCCCCGGATTGATTCGTCGCGCGAGACGACTCCCGTTCATGCCAGTCGCAACCGTCGAGGACACCGGGGAGGCGACCCTGACCGTCACCGAGGAGACCATCGACGCCTACGCCGACCTCGTGGGCGACGACAACCCGATTCACCGCGACGAGGAGTACGCGAGCGAGACGATGTTCGGCGGCCGGGTCGCTCACGGGATGCTGACCGCAGGCGTCGTGAGCGCCGCCTTGGCGGATTTGCCGGGCGACATCGTGTATCTCTCGCAGGACGCCGATTTCGAGAAGCCGGTGCGACCGGGTCAGACCGTGAGAGCGACCGCGACCGTGGTCGAGGAGTTAGGAAGCGACAGGCTTCGAGTGCAGACGATTGCGGAAGTAGAGGGTGAGCAGGTGCTTTCGGGGACGGCGGTGGTGTTGTCGCTCGCTCACGAGGCCGAGTGAGACAGAAGATATTTTCCGAATTAGTTAGAACACGGATACATGTCCGCCCTCCACCGACGATTACTCACTTGCGTCGCGGCGATAGCGATAGTGGTTGCCGCGAGCGCCGCGCCGGTTGGCGCGGCGCTCGCAACCGACGGCGACCCGCGCGTCGAGTTCGCGCAATCGGCCATTTACCACGAACAGCGCGGCGACGCAGTCGAAGTCGGTGTCCGACTCTCCGAAACCGACGCCGCGACGCTCAGAATCGGTTCCCCGGACGAGCGACACTTGGCGACCGTCACCGCGCGAGACGCCGACGGTGACGGCAGAGTGACGGTGCGGTTCGACACGTACGACGGGACGTTCGAGGCGACAGGCGAGGACACCGTGGCGGTCCGCGAGCGGTCGAACGCCTCGACGCCGGTCGCGACCGACAGTTACGACCTCGAACTCTGGTCCGGAAACGCGACCGACGGCGAGGCCGCGACCGCCAGTCGGCTCACCCTGAACGAACGAAGCACCGACGACCTTCGAACGTGGGTCGCGCCGGAGTCGGTTACGCTGTCGAATCTGACCGAGGTTCGTTCGGCTAAAACTTCGGGAAATCTCACCCGGTCCGAAAAAGTCGCCCGAAACGACACGCTCGTGCTCGAACTCCAGGCGTCCGGGCTTGGAGGCGCGCTGGCCGCACGGAACGACTCGAACGCGACCGCGCGGTTCTTCGGACTGGTCGAAGACGGGGCGCTCGGCCTCGAAGTCCGACAGATAAACCCCGGGCCGTCGTTCGAGCCAGCGGAAATTCACCTCGCGCCCGACTCGACCCACGTCGTCGTCGACGCTCGGAACGACACCTACTACCTCGTCGCCGACCTCCCCGACGCGAACGTCACCGGCGGCTTCAACGACGGCGAACTCAACGCGGGCGACGTGTACCAAGCGAACGTCTCGGTGGCTGGGTCGTCCGCGCTCGCGTCGAACGGGACCGAGTCGGTCACGACGGAGTTCGAGGTGGTCGAGTCCCGCGAGGAAGTGGCCGATGCGGCGACTGCGACACCGACGACTGCGGACACGACGACCACGACCCCGACCACCGTGGGCCCGACCACCGTTACTTCGATGGCCGTGACAACCGAATCGCCGACTGCGACCACCGCCACGACCGAAACGACCGCTCCCGAAACCGAAAGTGAGGTTCCCGGTTTCGGCGTCAGCGCGGCGTTCGTCGCGCTGGTTGCAACCGCGTTGCTCGCACAAAGGCGGCGAAAATAGAAACGAGAGTCGTTCAGTACGACTTCGCGAAGTACGCCGTCTCCTCGGCGTCCTCGCCGCAGATACCGCACTCGTCGCCGATGGGTTCCTCGTCGCGGTCCATCGGGACCATCACGATTTCGGCCGCGATTTCGTCTTTGATGGCGTCCTCGCATGCCTCGTCGCCGCACCACGGCGTCTTGACGTAGCCGCCGTGCTGGCCGATGGTGCCGAGGATGCCCGCCCGGTCGTCGGCCTCGCGGACGTTCTCCTCCAGATTCTCCTCGGCGGCCTCGTAGAGTTTGTCGTGGACCGCCTCGAAGTGGTCCTCGATGGTCTCGGCGACGTACTCACGGTCCTCGACGGTGTCCTCGCCGTCGGGTCGGTGGACGACGGTGAGTTCGTCGTTCTCGACCTCGTTCGGGCCGATTTCGATGCGGACCGGGACGCCCTTCAGCTCCCACTCGTTGAACTTGAAGCCGGGGTTGCGCTCGTCGCGGTCGTCGAGTTCGACGCGGATGCCCTCGGCGTCGAGGTCGTCGGCCACGTCCTCGGCGTAGTCGAGGACCTCCTCGCGGGTGTCCTCGTTCCAGATGGGGACGATGACGACCTGCTCGGGCGCGATTGCGGGCGGGCAGACGAACCCTTGGTCGTCGGAGTGGGTCATGATGAGCGCGCCGATTGCGCGCCACGAGAGGCCCCACGAGGTGGTGTGGGCGACCTGCTCGTCTTCGTCCTCGTCGGTGTAGGTCAGGTCGTACGCCTCCGCGAAGCCCTGACCGAGGTAGTGGGAGGTGCCGCCCTGCACGGACTTGCCGTCGGGCATCAGCGCCTCGACCGTGGTCGTGGTGTGCGCGCCGGGGAATTTGTCGTGTTCGGGCTTACGACCCCGGAGGACCGGGATGGCGAGCACGTCCTCGTACAGATTCTGGTACTGGCCGAGTCGGGTCATCGTCTCGTCCCACGCCTCGTCTTCGGTCTCGTGGGCGGTGTGACCCTCCTGCCAGAGGAACTCCTTCGTTCGGAAGAACGGCTTGGTCTCGGTCGCCTCCCACCGGATGACGCTACACCACTGATTCAGGCGGAGCGGGAGGTCGCGGTGACTCCGAACCCAGTTGCTCATGAACGGCGTGATGATGGACTCGCTGGTGGGTCGGAACGCGAGTCGCTCTTCGAGTTCGTCGTGGCCGCCGTGGGTGACCCACGCCACCTCGGGGTCGAAGCCCTCCACGATGTCGCTCTCGCGTTCGAGATAGCTTTCGGGGATGAGCGCGGGGAAGTAGGCGTTCTGCGACCCGGTCTGTTTGAACCACGAG
The DNA here is from genome assembly GCF_004143485.2 of Halorussus amylolyticus. Classification (GTDB taxonomy): domain Archaea; phylum Halobacteriota; class Halobacteria; order Halobacteriales; family Haladaptataceae; genus Halorussus; species Halorussus amylolyticus. The sequence goes on from NZ_ML974131.1 coordinate 625,695, forward strand.
TCGAGGTGGTCCTGAATCCCCTCCCAGAGCGCGTAGCCGCGAGGTCGGGTCACGATGAACCCGCCCATCGGCGCGTAGTCGGCGAGTTCGGCCTTGAGGACGACTTCGGCGTACCAGTCGCCGGGGCTGTACTCTTTGGACTCGGTGATGCCGAGTTCCTGTTCGGTGTCGCTCATTGGGTAGTGATTTCACTGAGGCGGTCTTAAATGCGATGAAGCTTTGGTAGCGGTTCGACGAGGGACAGCGGTAATGAGAGTCGTATGGGAGACCCAAGAAGGACAATAGAAGCTAGCTACTTCCGTCACCTATGAGAACCGCACCCGCACCGCGACCGCAGGCCACACCCCTCCCCAACCGATTCCCTCACGCGCTCCTTGCAGTCGCGCGTTCGCTCATCCCTCGCGCATTTCGGCGCGACCACGAGGGTCGCGCCAGCGCGCGCCGTGACTTTAAATAGGGTTTCGAAGTGTCACTCTCATCGTGGCGCGCGCTGTCGGCCCCTCGTGGGCCGACAACCGCGCGAGGGACGAGTATCGCAGGTCGTGAGTCGAACGAACGACCGAGAAACGCAGTCGGTTGGGGGAGGGCGTGGCTTGCGGTCGCGGTGCGGTTTCTCACTTGTACCGTGCGAGTGGCGGTCGGTGTCTCGCTACGTCTCCAATCGAAACAGCTCGCCGTCAAAATCCCACATCCGTCTCGACGTCCCACTCCACTAACTCCTCGCCGTCCGAATCGAACACGAACTCGCCCGAAAAAGTCTCGCCAGCGAACAGGTGAGGCATCCAGTGGCGGTCGTCCTCCCACATCCGGTCGTAGGGCACCGAATCGACGTCGAACCACTCGGGGTCGGCCTCCGGGCTCTCCTCGGGCGTCCCCGAAAAGTCCTCCGCGCGGAAGACGTGGACGAACATCTCCGATTCGTCCCCGAACACGAACTCGAACTCCCCGACCTTCTCGGGGCCGCGCGGCGTCACGCCGATTTCCTCCTCGACTTCGCGAACGACGCACTCGCGGGGCGTCTCGCCGTCTTCGAGTTTACCGCCGGGGCCGACGAACTTCCCTTCGCCGAGTCCGCGCTGCTTCTCGATGAGCAGGACTTCGTCGCCGCGCAGAAGGTAACAGAGGGTTGCGTGTCGCATACGTCCACACACGCACACCGCGCAGAAAAATCGGTCGTGTCACCGCGCTCAGGGACGGTTGGCTACTCCCTCGCTTGGGCCACCGAAAACGGACTCTCGCTCTCGGTCCAGTCCCACCCCGGAAGGCGGGTCTGGAACCCCGCCGCCAACGCGGCGTCGAGGTCGTCCACGCCCGCCGCCTCCGCATCCGGTTCGTGGTGGACCATCACGTCGGCGTAGTGGAACGTCGCCTCGCCGAGCAGACCGAGCGGCTGATTCCCGGCTATCATTCCCGCGAGCTGTCTGCCGAGGAGTTCGTCCGCCACGAATCCCGGATAGTCGCCTTTCACGTCCAAGTCCCGGAGCAGGCCGACGAACGCCGCGACGTTGACCGCGAGGTCGCCGTCGGCGAAGACGACCGCGACCTCCCGCCGATACCCCTCAACCGTCACCTCGTCCACGTCGGTGTCGAAGCGGTCGCCGAGGTCGGCCCGGACTCGGTTGACCAGCGGCACGATTACGTCGGCTCTGTCGCGCACCCACCGATACTCGTCGGCGACCGATTCGGGCGTGAGTCGCATACCTGACCGTCGCACTCGCCCGACTTGGATGTGCGTATTTTGAGAAGGCTTTTATAACATCGGGGACTAGAGGCGATTAAGCGGGTTTTCCTGCGTCTCCGAACTGAGTCCGGTCAGCGCTCGTCCCGCCGGGGGCGCAGACGCTCGCGTTGATACGCGAGTCTGTCCCCGCAGAAAAGCGAAATCTATGCTGCGCTGTACTCTGCGTCGTAGTCGCGACGGTTTTACCGCCGGACCGACATGGACCACGCAACCGATAGCCCTCCGGCGGCCGACCCCGGTCGGCCGCCGGGACCGTAGTCGTCGGACTCGGCTGTTCGCCGGTCCGACACGCAGGAGCACGCACCACACAGAATCCGAATTTTTCCACTATGAGTAAAGTAGACCAGCAACTCGAGGACTTGCGAGCAGAGATTAAAAGCGAACTACCGAGCGACATCTCGGTGTCGGACGTAAAGTACGAAGGCCCGGAACTGGTCGTCTACACCCGCGACCCCAAGAAGTTCGCGCGGAACGGCGACCTCATCCGGCGGCTGGCGAGCCAGCTTCGCAAGCGAATCACGGTCCGTCCTGACCCGGACGTGCTCTCCCCGCCCGGAACCGCCCACGACGACGTGCTCGCGGTCATCCCCGAGGAGGCGGGCGTGACCGACCTCGACTTCCACGCCGACACCGGTGAGGTCGTCATCGAAGCCGAGAAGCCCGGCATGGTCATCGGCAAGCACGGCTCGACGCTCCGAGAGATTACCCAGGAAGTCGGGTGGACGCCCGAGGTCGTGCGCACGCCGCCCATCGAATCCTCCACCGTCTCGAACGTCCGGAACTTCCTGAAACAGGAGCGCGACGAACGGCGCAGCATCCTGGAGAAGGTGGGTCGCCAGATTCACCGCGAGGAGATGAGCGACGAGGAGTACGTCCGCATCACGACTCTCGGCTGTTGCCGGGAGGTCGGGCGGGCCGCATTCATACTCAGCACGCCCGAGACCCGAATTCTCATCGATTGTGGCGACAAGCCCGGCGCGGAGGGCGAAGTGCCGTACCTCCAAGTCGAGGAGGCGCTCGGCGCGGGCGCGAACACCATCGACGCGGTGGTGCTAACCCACGCCCACCTCGACCACTCGGCGCTGATTCCGCTCCTGTTCAAGTACGGCTACGACGGTCCGATTTACACCACCGAACCGTCTCGCGACCTGATGGGGCTGCTCCAGTTGGACTACCTCGACGTGGCCGCCAAGGAGGGCCGCGCGCCGCCGTACGAGTCCGAGATGGTCCGCGAGGCCATCAAGCACACCATCCCGCTCGAATACGGCGATGTGACCGACATCGCGCCCGACGTGAAGCTCACGCTCCACAACGCGGGCCACATTCTCGGCTCGGCCGTCTCGCACTTCCACATCGGCGACGGCCTGTACAACGTGGCGTTCTCGGGCGACATCCACTACGACGACACCCGCCTGTTCAACGGCGCGGTCAACGACTTCCCGCGGGTCGAGACGCTCGTCCTCGAATCGACCTACGGCGGTCGAAACGACTACCAGACCGACCAGGAGGACTCCGAGGAGAAACTCAAGGAGGTCATCAACGAGACCTACGAGCAGGGCGGGAAGGTCCTCATCCCCGCGTTCGCGGTGGGTCGGTCCCAGGAGATGATGCTCGTCATTGAGGAGGCGATGCGGAGCGGCGACATCCCGACCATGCCCGTCCACCTCGACGGCATGATTTGGGAGGCGACCGCCATCCACACCACCTACCCCGAGTATCTGCGTGACGACCTCCGAGACCGCATCTTCCACGAGGACGAGAACCCCTTCCTCGCCGACCAGTTCAATCACATCGACGGCGGCGAAGAGGAGCGCCGCGACGTGGCCGACGGCGACCCCGCCATCATCCTCTCGACCTCCGGCATGGTCACGGGCGGCCCAATCATGTCGTGGCTCGAACACCTCGGCCCCGACCCGGACACGACGCTCGTGTTCGTCGGCTATCAGGCCCAGGGAACCCTCGGACGCCGCATCCAGAACGGGTGGGACGAGATTCCGATGAACCGGAGTCGTCGGGGGAGCAACGGTCGGAGCGGTCGGAACAACACCCTGAAACTTAAACTCGGCGTCGAAACCGTGGACGGCTTCTCCGGCCACGCTGACAGGCAGGGACTCATGAACTTCGTGAAGACGATGAGTCCCCGGCCCGAGAAGGTGCTCTGTGTCCACGGCGACGAGTCCTCGACCCAAGACCTCTCGTCGGCGCTCTACCACGAGTTCAACATGCGGACGTTCGCGCCGAAGAACCTCGAAACGTTCCGATTCAAGTAATCGAACCGCTCGCCTGTCCTCCCCTCGGAACAGAGAAACTTTGTGCGACCCCGCCCAATTTCGCCCATGACCGAAGTCGTCGTCGCGGGCGCGGGACTCGCCGGACTGACCGCGGCCCGCCACCTCGCGGACGCGGGCGCGGACGTTCGAGTGTACGAACGCCACGGGGAGGTGGGCGGCCGAGTCCGGTCTGTCCGCCGGAACGGCTACGTCTTCGACCGCGGGTTTCAGGTGCTGTTCACCGCGTACCCCGCGGCCAGACGCGAACTCGACTACGACGCGCTCGACCTGCGGTACTTCAAGCCCGGCGGCGTGGTGGCGCGTCCGGGCCACCGCGCGACCCTCGCCGACCCGTTTCGGGACTTCTCGGGCGCGGTCGAGTCGCTGTTCAACCGCGACGTGACGACGCTCGACAAACTCAAGATTCTTCAACTCCGGCGCGAACTCGCCGGGAAGTCCGACGCCGAAATTTTCGCCGGACCCGACCGAACCACCCGCGGGTACCTCCGCGACCGGGGCTTTTCGGCGAAGTTCGTCGAGAACTTCGCCGAACCGTTCTACGGCGGCATCACGCTCGACCGGAGCCTCTCGACCTCGAAGAAGGCGTTCGAGTTCTCCTTCAAGATGCTCTCGACCGGCCACATCGCGGTCCCGGCCCGCGGGATGGGCGCGATTAGCGAGCAGTTGGCCGAATCGGCCCGCGACGCGGGCGCACAAATCGTCACCGACGAGACCGTGACCGGAATCGAGGGCGGCGAGCGCGTTCGCGACGAGGTCGCGGTCGAACTCGGTCGGGAGACGACGACGGCCGACGCCGTACTCGTCGCGACCGACCCCAAGCAGGCCCGAGACCTCACCGGCGTCGAGTCGATTCCGACCGAGGCGAAGGGATGCGTGACCCAGTACCTCGCGTTCGACGGCCCGGAACTCGATGCAGGCAAGCGCATCTTGCTCAACGCCGGTGCGAGCGAGTCGGCGGGTGACGACGAGGGGGCTGATGACGGGACGAAGACCGACAGTGACGACCGAATCGACGGCCCGAATCAGGTGGTCCAACTGTCGTCGGTCGCGCCCGAGTACGCGCCCGACGACCGGACCCTCCTGAGCGCGACGTTCCTCGGGGTCCCGGACGACCCCGACGAGGACCTCGCGGTCCAGACCGCTCGAACACTCGATTCGTGGTACCCCGAGCGCAAAATCAGTCTCGAACCGGTCCACACGAGTCGGGTGGAGTTCGCGCAGTTCGACCAGTCGCCGGGAGTCTACGACCGCCTGCCCGGCGTTCGCGCACCCGGCGGGTCGGTGTTCCTCGCGGGAGAGTACACCGAAGCGTCGTCGCTCAACGCCGCGATGCAGAGCGGCCGGAAGGCCGCCCGCGCGATTCTCGCGGATTTACAGTAGCCGCCGGAACTCTCCGAGCGGCGGAAATCGGAGCGTCTCGTCGGCGTCCTCATCGTGGACCACCGGCCTGAGCGCGTCGGCGTCGGTCACGACCGGCGACTGAAAGTCGCGAGTTCGCCTGCCGTTGACCGGTGTACCAGGCGCGAGGCGGTTGAACGCCGGGAGCATCAGCACGTCCGCGCCCCGGAAGGTCGCCGGGCCGTAGAGCAGACACGGCCGCCGCACGCCCTCGATTTCGATGGCCGGGTGGTCGTGGCCGACGACGTAGCGGACGGTGTTTTTCCCGTTGTCGGCTTCGGGCCGCTCGTGGCCGTGACAGATTACGGTGTCGCCGAGTCGGTACGAATCGCGAGCCTCGACCCCGACCGAGTCGAGCATCGAGTCGTGGTTCCCGCGGACGACCGAGAGTTCGGCCCCGGCGTCCGCCACCGTCGCGCGCAGGTCGGCGAGCGTCTCCTCGACGCCCTCCGGAACCCGGTCGAAGGCGTGGAGGAGGTCGCCCGCGAAGACGACTTCTCGGGGGGAGAATCGCGCGAGCAGGGCGGCGAGTCGGTCGGTCAGGTCGGCGCGCTCGCCCAGCGGGAGTTCGACGGTGGAGGCGGCGTCCCGGCCGACGTGCACGTCCGCGGCCACGAGCGCGTCCTCGTCCGGCAGGTACACCGCCCGGTCGCGAAACTCGGCGTCCATCGGCGGGAGGGAGGGGCGCGTCACCCTTCCCGGTTGCGGTGTGGGCGCTCGGTCGGACGGTCGGCGAAACGGACGAGGAACGCCTCGCGCGAAAGCATCTCGGTCCCGGCGAACGCCCCCAGTTCGAGCAGGTGGGCGTCGTCGGTGACGACGGCGTCCGCCGCGGCCGCGAGCGCGCACTCCAAAATCGCATCGTCGTCCGGGTCCGCAGCGGCTTCGACCGACACGGCGGGTTCGACCAGGCGTGCGACTGCGGCCGCGCGCTCGACCGCGGTCGAGCGCGCTCGCGGGGCCAGCGCGAGGCGGTCGTAGCCGAGGACGGCGGCGAACTCCCGGAGAATCGCGGTCGAAACGACCGCTTCGACCGCGTCCGATTCGGCGAGCGCGACACACGCCTCGGGTTCGTCGGGGAAGCCGAGTTCCGCGACGAGGACGTTGGTGTCGAAGACGACGGTGGCGCGTGACACACCGGACCGACGCACTCGTCCGACGAAAAGCGTTCGCCCGGGCAGAAGCGTCGTTCAGTCGGAGGAGGCGG
>NZ_ML974132.1:0-198909 GCF_004143485.2 Halorussus amylolyticus
CGCCCGGCCGCGCTCGCCGACGCGCTCGGAACGACTGTCGTCGTCTTCGGCGGGGGGACCGTCGTGCTGTTCGTCTCGCTGACGTTCGCGTATCTCCTGCCCGCGGCGCTCGTCGAGGTGGCGCGGCGCGGGACGCTCCGCGCCGCGCTGGAGTTCGGTGCGCTCGGGCGGACCGCCTTCGACGCGGGCTACCTCCTCGCGTGGGCGGCGGCGCTGGCGCTCGCGGGTCTCTCGGGCGCGCTTTTCGGTGCGCTCGCGGTGCTCGGCCGTCCCGGTGAAGTGGTCGCGCTCGGGGTCGCGGTCTACGCGGCCGTCGCCGTCGCGCGCTTGACGGGACGCGCCGCGAGATAGCCGAATCGCGAGCTACTCGATTTCCGCAGCCTCGTCCTCGCCGAGTCGGAAGTCGGCGAGCATCTCCTGAAGGGTGTCGGACGTGCCGGTGACTTCGGAGGCGGCGTCGGCGACCTCCTCGGCCGCGTCGGTCTGCTGGTCGAGACCCGCCGCAATTTCCTCGATTCCGGCGCTGACCTCGCCGCTCGCGTCCGAGACGTCCTCGACCAACTGCGACACCTCCTCGGCGTTGGCGGCCTGGTCGTTGGTCGCGTGGCGTATCTCTTCGAGACCCTCGCTGGTCTCTCGGACCGCGGCCTCTATCGTCTCGATGTGTTCGACCACCGTCCGGACCGCCCCGACCCCGGTCTTGACCTGTCGGTTGCTCTCCTCGATGGTGTCGGCGGTCTCGCCGATACCGTCTTTGAGTCGGTCGAGCGAGTCGGAAATCTCCTCGACCGCCTCCTTCGACTCCTCGGCGAGCGACTTGACCTCGTTTGCGACCACCTGAAAGCCCGCGCCGTCGCCGTCGGCCCGGGCGGCCTCGATGTTGGCGTTGAGCGCGAGCAGATTCGTCTGGTCGGCGATATCGGCTATCATCTCGGTCATCCGGTCGATGGTCTCCATCCGGTCCTGGAGGTCGTCTATCATCTCGATGTTGCGCTCGGAGGCGTCGCTCGCCGCGTCGATGGTCTCGATGGCGTCGTCCGCGGTTTCGGTGCCCTCGCGCGCTCGCTCGGCGGCCTCGCCCGACCGGGCGTCTATCTCCTGGACCGTCGCGGTTATCTCCTCGACCGACGCCGAGAGGTCGGCGACGTTCTCCTCGGCGCGTATCGCGCGGTCGGCCTGCCGTTCGGCGACGCTGGCGACTTCGGTGCTCGACTCGTTGATGTCGGAGATGGCTTCGGTGGCTTCGTCGCTCGTCGAATGCATCTCCGCGCCGATGGCGGCGAGTTCGTCGGACTGCTGGCGAGTCCGCCACAGGACTCCCCGGAGATACCGGACCGCGTCGCCGAGGTCTTCGGCCATCGAGTCGTACTCGGCGTAGACGTTGTCGATGGCTTCGAAGTGCTCGTCGGGTTCGGGAATCGAGGGGTCCACCGTGAGGTCGCCGTCGCTCAGGCGCGCGAGACTCGATTCGAGTTCGGCCACGACCGTCTCCTGATACGCTTCGAGTATCTCCTCGCGCTGCCGGAGTTCGACTCGCTCGGTGATGTCGCGGTTGATTTCGAGCGCGCCCACGATTCCGCCCGCGTCGTCGTAGAGTGGCATGACGCTCCTGCTGACCGGCACCTCGCCGCTCTCGACCTCGATGGTGTCTTCGAGGTTCTGAACCGGGTCGCCGGTGTCGAGTACCTCGCGCATCACTGAGTTGTCGGCTTCCTCGAGGTCGAACAGGCAGACGCCGATGAGGTCGTCGCGGGTCTTCTCGAAGAGGTCGAGCGCCTCGTCGTTGATGCGGTCGATGGTCCCCTCCCCGTCCACCGTGAAGATTGGATAGCCGAGACCGTCGAGGACGCTCTGGACCACGGATTCGGCCGTGGATTTCCCGGCGGTCGCGGTGTCGTCCGTCGCTTCTCGGTCGCGTCGTCCGGCGGTTTCTGCGCGGGCGTCGGTTTCCGCGCTCAGACCGACGATTCCAGCGAGCGATTCCAGCATATCTTGGCACTCTCCCGCATAGGTACATAAATATGAGTTCTATTATTTTCCCTGATAACGCGGGTGACGTTCTTTCGAAGTGGGCGGTGTTCAAATTCCACACCATCTCATCTGAACGTGTACATTCGTAGAAACGTAGATTCTCGTGAGCCGACCAGTCGGCCGCGAATCGGCTCTTAGTTGACCGGATTCGGCTCCCAGTCGGCCGCGAACCGGCCCTCAATCGGCGGCTACTCGTCTCTCGGTAGCTCCTCACCGAACCACTCGCGCTCGAACCGCTCCACGAACGCCGTCAAGAAGTCGTGGCGGTCCGCGGCGAGTTCGCGGGCGGCGTCGGTGTGCATCTCGTCTTCGAGTTCGAGGAGTTTGTCGTAACAGTGGCCGATGCCCGAGGGTCCGTCGCCGTCGGGGTCCCAGAGGGGGTTGCCGTAGACTCCCGTGAACGCGAAGTTCCGGGCGATACCGACCGCGCCGATTGCGTCGAGGTTGTCGGCATCCCGGAGGATTTCAGCCTCGACGGATTCGGCCGGGCGTTCGACGCCGCGGTAGTCGTATTCGTCGTGGACCTCGACGCAGTGGAGGACCGCGGGAATCTTCGCCTCGGGGAAGCCCGCGCGTTCGAGGACGGTCCGGACCTCGGGGAGCGATTCCTCGGGGTGGACCGCCTCGGTTCCGTTCATCGCGCGGTGGACGTCGTGGGTGAGCGCGGCCGCGCCCACCACCTCCCGGTCGGCACCTTCGATTTCGGCGAGTCTCGTTGCGAGGTCGAACACGCGTCTCGCGTGGTCCATGTCGTGGCCCGAGGCGTCGTCGCCGAGCCACGACTCCATCTCGGCGGCCACGGCTCGAAACAGGGGTGTGTCGGCGAACTCGTAGTCGTCGCTCGAAGTCGCGTCGGGGTTCGATTTCGGCATGGAGGGTCTCGTTTCGAGTGACGGAAGGCGCGAAAATGTATCTTTCCCCGCAAGTCAGAGCGGGAGTCCGACGCCGAGGCTGGCGACCAGCAGGCCGACGCCGACGAGCGCGAGAATCGCGCCGACGGGAATCCGCCAGACGCCGAACTTCCTGGACCGGACGAGGTCCTCCTCGGGGCGGTCCGAAATCAGGAACATCGGCTCCTCGCGCTCGTCGGCTTTTCGAATCTCCATGTGCTCGGGCTTGGTCGGGCCGACCAAATCGCCCTCCGGGTGGACGGTACCGTAGACGTACACCTCTTCGCCGGGCTTGATGAGGTGATGGTGGTACTTCCGGTCGCCCTCCTGTTGGCCCCAGTCGAGCGCCTCGATGAGCGGGCGGTCGGACGCGCCGGGCGTCGAGTCGGAGGCGAGGAACTTCCGGATGGGCTTTGGCGGGTCGTCGGGACCGCCGACTTCGATGGTGGCCTCTGCGCCCTCGTCGATGTCGAACTCCGCGCCGCCGGGCCGGACCACTATCGAGGCGGTGTCGTCCTCGACCTCGAACGCCGACACCGACACGCTCCCGCTCCCCTCGGTGCGCCAACTGGAGTGCTTGCCACCCTCGTCCCACTCCTCTATCTCCCACGTCGCCGCGAGACACGTCTCGTCGGTGAACGGCGCGCGGAGCGTCTCGCCGTCGATGGGCTTTGCGGTCCCGGTTATCTCGGCCGGGCCGAGGTCGAGATTCCAGATGTCCTCTGTCGGCGTCTCTTCAATCAGTTTCCGCTGTCTGTGGAGGGTCAGCCCGCGGTAGCACAGCCACGCGCCGACGCCGACTGCGGCGAGCGAGAGGACGGTCCAAATCAGGGTTTCGGAGGGCATGCGTTCGTCTGGCGAACCGTATTCGAGCGTCGAATAATTGACGGTTTTTGACGCTTCCGATACGCTCCGCCCGGTCCCAAAGCCGTTATCACCCTCCGGACCGGGGGTTCGCACATGCGAGTCACGTTTCTCGGAACCGGAAGCGCGATGCCGACCGGCGAGCGCTACCAGACCGGCCTCCTCCTCGAAGACGGGGAACGCCGACTCCTCGTGGACTGCGGGAGCGGCGTCCTCCACCGCCTCCAGCAGTCGGGCGTCGGCTACGAAGCCGTCTCGTCGGTCCTGCTGACCCACCACCACCTCGACCACGTCTCGGACCTGCTCGCCCTCCTGAAAGCCCGATGGCTCGCGGGCGAAGAACACCTCGAAGTCGTGGGCCCCGAGGGGACCAAAGACCTCCTCGACGGCCTGCTCGACGTTCACGACTACCTCGACGGCCGGGTAGACCTCCAGGTCCGGGAGGTCGGCGAACACGCGTTCGAGGTCGCCGGATTCGACGTGGAGGGGTTCGAGACCCGCCACTCGATGCCGTCGCTCGCCTACCGGTTCGGGGAGCAGTTCGCCTTCAGCGGCGACACCGCGGCGTTCGAAGGCCTCGCGAACTTCGCCGACGGGTGCGACGTGCTGCTCCACGACTGTTCGTTCCCAGACGAGGTAGACGTTGAAAACCACCCGACGCCGACCCAACTGGGTCGGGCGCTCGGTGACTCCGGTACCGACATCGGGACGGTGTTCCTGACCCATCTCTACCCCCACACCGACGGCCGCCACGAGGACATGCTGGAATCCATCGGGGCGGGGTACGACGGTCCCGTGAGATTCGCGGCCGATTTGCAGACCGTCGAACTGTAACGGCGTTCGGCCGGACTCTGATGGCGTTTTCACCTCGGACCGTTTTGCTTCTCGGACAGTTCGGACTGTTCTGTTTCGGGCCGAGAGCGTTTTCGGTCGAGCGGGGTTCGGGCCGAGAGCGTTATTCGCGTCGGCGTGGTAGCCCCGGTGACACACCCATGCCACTCATCCGTTTCGAGACCGCCGACACCACCGAACGAACCCAAATCGGCGAGGGACTCGTCCGATTCGCGGTGCAGGCCGGGCGACTCGAAACCGGCCGCGACGAGGGGCGATACTTCCTCCAGCACGCCGACGGTTGCGGCGAGAGCGGCGAGCGACTCGCGCCGGGCGACCCCTTCTTTTTCGACACCGAGACGGGCGAGATTCTGTGCGACGAACACGGTCGAACGCGCGAGGAGACCGACCGATGAGGGCGCTTCGGCTCCTCGCAATCGGTCTCGGACTGGCGGAACTCCTCGCGCCGAGACGCGTCATCGACGCGGCGACTCGGCTGGCCTACGAGTCGCCCGAGGAGTTCGCGGTGAAGCCGTGGGTCGTGACCGCGGTTCGAATCGAGGGGCTGGCGTTTCTCGGTCTCGCGGCGTGGCTGACTCGGAGAGCGACGGGCGACGAGTGAGGGCCGGACTCGCTGCGGACGAAGTCGGCACCTAAAGCGTTTTACCGCGCGACCGATTAGTTCGACCCACGAACATGGTGAAACGGGTCCTACTCGCGCTCCTGCTCATCCCCTTCCTCGACGCGCTGTTCCTCGTCTACGTCGCGACGCAGCTCGGCGGCCCGCTCACGGTCGCGCTCGTGGTGCTGACCGCGCTCCTCGGGATGCTGTTCGTCCGCGCGGAGGGCCGTCACACCGTCCGAAAGCTCCAGCGCAACCTCGCGAAGGGCGAGGTGCCGACCGACGAACTCACCGACGGCGCGCTCCTCATCGCGGCGGGCGCGTTCCTGCTCACGCCGGGTCTCGTGACCGACACCGTGGGCTTCCTGCTCGCGTTCCCGCCCTCGCGAATCCTCGCCCGCGAGGCGGTCCAGCGGTGGGTCGTCGAACCCTACCTCGAAAAGAAGACCGGCGGATTCGCCACGGGCAACGTCTACACCTTCGGTTTCCCGAACCCCGACGACGCCAGCGGCGGCGCGACCGGTCCGGGTCCGAGCGCGGGACCGAACTTCGGCGGGTCGGCCGACGCGAGCGATTCGGCCGCTGACGCGACCGGTTCGGGTCGGTCGAGCGCGAGCGACGACACCGTTCGGATGGACGACGACGCCTACGACATCGAGTTCGACGACGAGACCGACCGCGACTGAGGGCGGGACTCGCCCGCCGAACCGCGCGACGGCGACCGGAATTTCGGTTCGAAAGGAAACGCTTAAAGGTCCAACCGCGCAATCATCGAATGCGCTCAATTGGGCCAATAGCTCAATCAGGTTGAGCGCTCGGCTGATAACCGGGAGGTTCGCGGTTCAAATCCGCGTTGGCCCATCCCAATTCCGGGCGGTTTTTCACCGCCCGAACCGGGGCGTACCCCTCCCCAGCCACTTAATCTCGGCACTTAACACCCCGACAGAACCGGGTGTTTTTCGGAGAGTCCACCCGGAAAACGAACGCCTCCCCGCGCACTCTAACGTTTCCCATAGCCGGAGGTGGCGTCTGTGATTGCCGTCGAAACCGCCTCAGAGCGGTCCACCTGCGATTTCTGTGGGCGCACGTCACCCCGAAAATCCATCTGTTTCAGGTGAACTGCCTAATGAGTCGTACTTCTGCCTTTTGCAGATGGTTCGAGGCAGTACTCGTTGCACAGTCGAGAACTTCGGCTACGTCTGCGACACTTCCAGTACGGGGATGCTCGTAGTACCCAACCTTCACCGCCGCTTGAAGCGCCTCACGTTGTCGGGCAGTGAGATTGACAGCAGGGATGCCCGGCCGAGCATCGTACTCGCCGACCTCAGACACCTCTGTAGTAATTTCTTCAGGTAGCCTGTCGAGAACTCCCCCTAGGGCTTCAGGTTCGCCGACGATATCGAAGTCTACTCTCCCGTTCGGCCGATAGGCGAGTGGTGGTACAAGAACCACGGACGGCTGTTCGAACGCTGTACGGAAGCGCTTGAATACATCTTTCTCACGCTCTCGAACGTATGCGTAGAACGAATTATCCTCGACGGGTGTGATATCGTAGTCGACTGTCGGCTTTGCACTGGCAATGTGCTGTTCGTATCGCTTTCGATCTCCGATAATATAAAACAGCGTGTGGACAATGTCACCCTCGCCCAGTAAGTTCCACGTGACGAGCCAACTGCGCTCAAGAGCCTCAGAATCGGTCAGAAGTCGCTGCATCGGATGTTGGACTTCCCGTTCGTACTGCAGTGACAGATGGAGGTATTTCATAGGTAGTGCACCGACCGCCTCGCTTTTAAATACACTAGAACATCCGACAACGATTGAATCCGGTTACGGCCCTAACCCGCAACTGATGGCAGTCACAGAAGCACCCACGGACACAAATGCATCGTTACTTGATGCACACGGTCTCGAATCCTCCTACCGCAAAATTAACGACTTGAAGTTACACGTCGCGGCCGCGGGCGACCCCGAGGGTCCACTGGTCGTCCTTCTGCACGGCCATCCCGATTTCTGGTACGGCTGGCGTGACCAGATCGGACCGCTCGTTGACGCTGGCTTCCGTGTGGTCGTCCCAGACCAGCGTGGTTGTAATTTGAGTGACGCCCCTGATGGTATCGATGCGTATCAACTTTCGAATCTAACAGCTGATGTCTGTGAACTGATCCACAGCGAGGACCGAACGTCAGCCCACGTCGTTGGGCACGATTTTGGTGGCTTTGTCGCTTGGAACATCGCCCTCCGGCACCCGTCCATGGTCAATCACCTCGGGATCTTGAACGTCCCCCATCCGACGGTCTATGGAGAGACCCTACGCTCGAGTCCCCAACAGATCATTCGGAGCTGGTACGTGTGGTTTTATCAGGTCCCGAAGCTCCCCGAGTGGCTCCTTCGCCGGAACGATATGGATAACATGGTTGACTCTCTCAAAATCACGTCAAATGAAGGTACATTCGACAATGAAACGATTGAGCGCTACAAGACGGCCTGGAAAAACACCGGCATCGAACCAAGGATCAACTGGTATCGTGGGTTCCGTCGGTCAGACAGCCCTCCGCGCGACACTGTCACCCAGCCAACGCTGATTTGCTGGGGCGAAGATGACATCGCTCTTCGCCCTTCGATGGCTGAAGAGAGCCTCCACTACTGCGAGGATGGGAAACTTCGAATGTTCCCCAATACGTCACACTGGGTCCATCACGAGCGTGAAGAGGTAACTGACGAGCTAGTCCGGCATCTCACGCGGACCTCATCGTAGGTGTCGCACAGAGTCCTCAAATTTTCATCCGAGTTTTATCCGAGTTTCACCCGAGTCACATCCGTTCGATGGCCAAGTTACAGATGTGTTGTGAGGGATGAAGAGACCGCAATACTGCAGTAGCTTCTGCAGATCTGTGATGAGACGCACAGACGAGAGTTTCGGCCTGAGATTCTCGCGACCGACGAGGTGCCGGTCGAGTACGAGGCCGCGGAGTTGTCGGTCGAGACGGTGGACGAGTAAGGCCGGTTCGAGTATTCTATTTGATTATCTTGGAGTATCATATGGGGAAGGAGTCTGTCTCAAGTAGTGACTATTAGCGCGTTCGTATTCGTTGGAATCATCCAGCACGCGAAAGCGAAGGGTGAGAAGTAGTCCAGTGCGCGATCTATTATTTTCCGAGTCGAGACCGACAGCGACGATTCGGCCCCGACCAAGAGCGAAAGTTGATTAACGGAGGATACTAAACTCGGGGTAATGGCACGGACCGCGGACAAAATCGAGTCGCTCATCGCCGAAGACCCGGCGATGGCCGACGCAGTAGCGGTCATCTACGACCGCACGGACGGCGGCTCCGAGGGCATCGAGTGGGCCGCCGTGAACGACGAGCTCACGAGTGGCCAGTGGGGACGGCTCATCGAGAAGGACGTACTCGAAAGCGCCGGGGACGAGTTCCGACTGTCGGACCCCGCTGCGGTGGAGGCGGCGCTCGAAGACGACCCCACCACGAGCATCTCGACCGGGACAGACGACGACGACGGCGTCGATGTGGACCTCGACGACGACGGTTCGTCGTGGACAAAGTGGGACAAACTGGCGGCGGTCGGCTCGGTCGGGCTGTTTCTCGGCTACTCCCAGCGGTCGGTTCGGGACGTAATCGGGAGCGCGGTCAACGTCTTCGTGGGTCCCATCGAGTCCGTCCTCCCGTTCTACGTGGTCGTGCTCGTCCTGGCGCTGTTCACCGGGCTGTTCTCGACGCTTCTCCAGGCCAACCTCATGGACATGGAGAAGATGGGAGCCTACCAACAGCGGATGAAGGACATCCAGAAAAAGCGCAAGGAGGCCAAAGAGCGCGGCGACGACGAGGCGATGGAGCGCATCCGCGAAGAGCAGATGGACGCCATGGGCGACCAGCTCGGCATGTTCAAAGAGCAGTTCCGCCCGATGGTGTGGACGATGTTCTTCACCATCCCGGTGTTCCTCTGGATTTACTGGATGGTCCTCGACGGTCACATCCCGGCGGCCGAGACCCAAATCGTCGCGCCGCTGGTCGGCGAGGTGGAGTGGCGAGACGGCGTCGTCGGACCGATGCAGATGTGGATCGTCTGGTACTTCCTCTGCTCGATGGGGTTCACCCAACTGATTCGGAAGTCGCTGAACATCCAGACGACGCCGACGTAATCCGCGTTTTCGGTCGCCGTTCTCGTTCTCCCGTTCCCCTTTTTGGTTCGTAGTCACGCGACTTTCGTCCGTCCAAATCTCGATTTCCGTCCGGGCCGCGACGTTCACCGTCCGGTCGCGCGAGCGCCGCTCGCGCGACCGGACCTCGAAGTGGGTGAGAGCCAGACCGCGCGTGAGACACCCACACTGACCCGGCAAACCACGCCGACCCGCCGAAGTTCAAAACCTCTTTTATACTCCCGCTCGGAGAGGGAATATGTTAATCACAGTTTCCGGACCGCCGGGAGTCGGAAAGAGCACGACCGCCTCGGCGCTCGCCGACGTGCTCGGACTCGACCACGTCAGCGGCGGCGACATCTTCCGCGAGGTGGCCGACGAACGGGGCTACTCCGCGCTCGAATTCAACAAACTCGCCGAGGAGAACGACCAGATAGACAAGGAACTCGACCGCCGCCTGCAGGAAATCGCGGCCGAGCGCGACGACGTGGTGCTCGAATCCCGACTCGCCGGGTGGCTGGCCGCCGACAACGCCGACTTCCGGGTGTGGCTCGACGCGCCGCTCGACGTGCGCGCCGAGCGCATCGGCGACCGCGAGGACAAGCCGACCGCCGACGCCCGCGAGGAGACCGCGGCTCGCGAGGGGAGCGAGGCCGACCGCTACGAGATGTACTACGGCATCGACGTGACCGACCTCACCATCTACGACCTCTCCATCAACACCGCGCGATGGGACGCCGACGCGGTCGTGGACATGCTCGTGACCGCCATCGACGAGTACGATCCCGACGCCGACGAGGGGAAGTATCCGGTCGAGGCGACGTTCGAATTTTGACCCCGATGCTCCGCGGCCACCCCGACGAACGCTCGCCCGCCGAACTCTGCTCGTTCGGCGTCGTGAACCTCGACAAGCCGCCGGGTCCCTCGGCCCATCAGGTCGCCGGGTGGGTTCGAGATATGGCAGGGGTCGAACGCGCCGCACACGCCGGAACCCTCGACCCGAAGGTCACCGGGTGTCTCCCGGTGCTGACGGGCGACGCCACTCGACTCTCGCAGGTGTTTTTGGAGGGCGGCAAGGAGTACGTCGCGGTCCTCGAATGCCACGACGCCCCACCCGCCGACATCGACGCCATCGTCGCGGAGTTCGAGGGACCGCTGTATCAGAAGCCGCCGCGAAAGAGCGCGGTCGTCAGAAAGCTTCGGGTTCGGGAGGTGTACGACCTCGACGTGCTGGAGGTGAAGGGTCGGAAAGCCCTGCTCCGGATTCGGTGCGAGAGCGGGACCTACATCAGAAAGCTGTGTCACGACATCGGACTCGCGCTCGGGACGGGCGCGCACATGGGCGACCTCCGTCGGACCGCGACCGACCCCTTCGACGACTCGACGCTCGTCACGATGGAGGACCTCGCCGACGGACTCGCGCGGTGGGAAGAAGACGGCGAAGCCGACTGGCTCCGAGAAGTCGTTAGCCCGGCCGAGCGCGCGCTGGCTCACCTCCCGAGCGTCACCGTCGCGCCGAGCGCGGCCGAGCAGGTCGCCCACGGCGCGCAGGTGTACGCCCCCGGAGTCATCGACGCCGACGACGCGGACGAAGGCTCGCTCGTGGCGTGTTACACGCCCAACGAGGCCGCGGTCTGCTTGGGCACGATGGCCGGGGACGCCGACGCCGAAGACGGCGTCGTCGTCGAACTCGAGCGCGTGTTGGTCTGAGACCCGGACGACGAATTTTTCACGACCGCCGAACCGCCAACAGTCCGGCCGCCGCCAGCGCGACCAGCGCGACGAGCGCGTCGAAGCCCGGCACGCCCCCGCCGCTCGACTCCACGACGGCCCGCTGAGTGTGCGGTCCCGGCGACACCTGCGTGACGCCGTCTCCCGAGGTCTCGGGTGCGGCGGTCGTCGTGTCGGTGGGTTCGGCTGTGTCGGTAGGCGCGTCCGTGGGTTGGGTCGTGGTCTCGGTTGGTTCGTCGGTCGCCGTCTCGGTGGGTTCGGTCGTGTTCGTCTCGGGCGCTTCGGTCGTCGTCTCTACCGTGGTTCCGCCCGCCACGACCGCGTCGTGGCGCTGATTCTGGTCGCGGAGCCGAATCTCGAACTCCCGACCGGGTTCGAGGTCGCTGAAGTCGAACGTCGTGGCGAACTCCCGGTCGTTCGAGATGGTCAGCGTCCGGGGCTTGCGGAACGGCGGAATCTTCTCGTCGCGCGCGGTCACGTTTATCTTCGTCCCCGGAGCGAGCGTCGTGCGCGCGGAGACCCTCGTCTCGCCGTCTACGACCATCTCGTCGCCCTCGTAGTCGAGGTTCACCTTGCGGTCTACGATTCGAACGTCGGTCGAAACCGCCTCGCGGTCGTCGGCGAGGGGGCCGTCGGACCCGACCGAGAACGTCGCGTTGTACCAGTCGCCGGGCTGGATGTCGTGGTCGCTGGTGTCCACGAACAGGTAGAACCCCTCGCCGTCGGGGTGGCGGACGAGGCGCTCGACCGAGTCGCCGTCGAACTCGTTCAGGTCGACGTTCATCCGTCTGTTCGACTGGGTGAACGACATCGAGAGACCGTGACGGTCGCCGTCGAGGACGCGTTTCGAGACGACGCCGTCGAGACCGGTAGCATCGACCCCCACCACGAGCCAGTCGCCCCGAGCGACCGTCCCGTTGGCCGGAAGCGCGGTCGTCGCGTTCGTGACTTCGTTCGCGGCCAGCGAATCGACCTTCGTATCTTTGGGGGCGAGTCGCGTGCTGATACCGTCTGTCGAGCGCTCCTCGACGACGAACCCGCCGACGGCCTGCTCGACGCCGCCGACCGTCACGTTCATCTCGTACTCGGCGGTGTCGAGCGGCCCGTCGAGCGGGTCGGTCCGGAGGTCCACGCTCCGGACGTTCCCGTTGCTCGCCCACACTCGCTCGTTCCGGGCGTACTCGTCGGCTTGGGCGGCTTTGTACGTGTTGAGTCGGAGCGTGGTCGTCCCTTTATTCACGCCGACCTGCATCCAGAAGCCCTGGTCCGGCGAGCCGAGATTCACAGTTCCAGCCGAGTCCGTGTTGACCGTGATGTTCACGATGTCGCCCTGCTGTTCGGTGACGACGCTCGGCTCGAACGACCCGTCGGCGGCGCTCGCGCCGCCGACGAGCCACGGGGTCGCAGGCGCGACGAGGAGGGCGACGACGACGAGCGCCGTCGAGTACTGCAAGGCTGTGAAGTTTCGCGGAAATCTCGCTGACATGCGTGCGGGGGAGAGTAATCGATGTGTTACGACCCATCCGTAATAAATCCGCGTGGTGGTCGCCGCGCTCTCGCCGACTTCCGGACTCGGACTGGCAGGTCACTCCCGGACGCCGAACCGGCGGGTCAGTCCGCGTCCTGGAGTCGCTCGTACGCCTCCTTGACCCGGAGAAACTCGTCCTCGTCGCCGGTGTCGCGGTCGGGGTGGACCGACTTGACTCGCTCGCGGTACGCCCGGCGGACCGCGTCGGCGTCGGCACCGGGGTCGAGACCGAGCGTCCGGTACGCTTCGGCCGCGCTCGGCCCGGTGTCGCGGGGGGGGGGGGGGGGGCGGGCCCCCCCCCCCCCCCCCCCCCCCGCCCCTCGAACCTCGTCCGGCGTCTCGCGCGCCGAACCCGCCGCGACGTCCCGAAAACGACTCTCTGGGTCCGGCACCGAACCCGCCGCGCTCGGTCTCGACCCGACGGTAGCGCCCGGCGTGACCGGCCTCGACCCGCTCGCGGAGGCGACCGCTGGCTTGGTACCACACCAGATACGCCGCCGCCGCGAACGGCAGCGCGACGGCGAGCAACACGGGGCCGTAGACGAACGCCAGCACGAACTCCAGCGTGGCGATGCCCGCCAGGACCGCCGCCAGGCCGAACAGGAGTCGCGTCTGGTTCACGGTCGAATTTGGTGGGCCGGGGTTGTAAGCGTCTCGCCGTCGGTGAGGGTGGCGGTCGCCAGCGCTCCGAATCATACTGTCGGCTGTAAGTACGCGAGGCTCACTCGACAGGAGTATTCGTTCCGTCAGCTCTTCCCCTCGTCTTCTGTGTATCCTCTATTCGAAGAATTACGTCCGACAGTATCAGGGTCGCGACCGCACGTGTTCGAGTTCGAAGTCGAGACGCCCGCTCGCCGACTCCTCGACCCAGAGCAGCAGGTCGGCGAGTTCGCGGACTCGCGCCATCGTGGCGTCGTCGTGGGCGGTGAAGTCGATGCGGAAAATCGAGAAGCCGTCGATGGTCCGGGACTCCTCGGTGGTCCGTCGCACGAACCGGGTTACGACTCCCGAGTCCACCGATTCGAGGAGGGGCGTGAGCGACTGAAACACGAGGTGTCGTCGCCGAACCTCGCGCGAACGCGGCAGGGTCACGTCCCCGAGCGCCATCGAGAGTCGCTCGATTTCGTGAGGGCCGGGGACGTACGCCGTCGGTGTCTCCGCGTAGGTCGCGGGGAGATTCTGGTCTCCCGAGACGGTGTCCACGACCCCGAGCGAGTCGGCGGGTTCGCCGTCGGTGACAGACCGATACCGCCGGACCATCCACTCGGCGTCGGTCTCGGTCGTCACGAGAACCGCGCTTTCTCCCGGGGTGCTTCGACGGCGCGCGAGTCGCAAATCGAGGTTGTAGCGTTCGAGGTCGCCCGACTCCGCGATGACGAGGGTCCGTCCGGCCACCAGCGCGGGCACCTCCGGCATCGCGTCGGCGGGTCGGGTCACGACCCACCACCGCCGGTGTCGCGACGGTCCCCCGATTCGCGTCTCGCGGGCGGTTCGCTCGCGAGAGCGGTCGAGCGACGACGCTCGCGGAGACGCGTTGGACGGGGAAGGGGTGTTTCGTGAATCATGATGCTCCGAAAGTCGGACGACCGAACCGACAGCGCGGGAATCGCGGCTGTCGAGAGACGTGCGACCGAGACGCGATTGTCGGGCCGCAGAGAAGCGTGAGGCCCGACGGTACTCTATGTGTATTTTCAGATTCCGCGGGGAAATACGTTTCGTTTGGAACGAGACGCCGACCGAAGCGCCCGTTCCAACAGCAGAGTTAAGTGGACGCGAAAGAAGCGTAGATTACGGACCTCTTTGCGCCACTCGTTCGAATCGGGCGACTGCCGAGAGTCGCCCGATTCGAACGACGCCGGTTCGACCCCGGCCGTTCGACTCCGGCCGCCCGATGATGCCGTTCGGCGGAGGGCGCACTCGCGGGAGGAGTCTCTCCTCCTGCTCTCTTGCCACGAACTTCGAACGCGCTTTTGGCCGTGAACTTCGACACATAGCAAGACCCATCCCGCCCGGATTCCAATCTCGGATATGGACGACAGCGCCGAACGGACCAAAGTCGAGTGGCGCGAGTGGGGACCAGACGCCTTCGCCGAAGCCCAAGAGACGGATACGCCCGTCCTGCTCTCGCTGTCGGCGACGTGGTGTTCGTGGTGTCACGAGATGGACCGCGAGGCCTACGGGAGCCCCGTGGTCGCGGCCAACGTCAACGACTCGTTCGTACCGATTCGGGTGGACATCGACCGTCACCCGCGGGTTCGCGAGCGATACAACGTCGGCGGATTTCCTTCGAACGTGTTCGCCACGCCCGAGGGCGACCCCCTGACGGGCGCGACCTACCTCGGAATCGACGGCATGCGACAGGTTCTCGAACGCGTTCGGGACCTCTGGACCCACAAGGGCCGGGACGCCGCCCGGATTCCCCGAAGCCTCCGCGAGCGACCCCCGGCGGGCGAACTCTCGCCCGAAATCGAGCGCCTCGTGGCGGGCCAGTTGGACGAGAAATTCGACTCGCAGTTCGGTGGGTGGGGCGACAGCGAGAAGTTCCCCCTCCCCCGGACCGTGGAGTTCGCGCTCAAGCGCGAGCGCGAGCAGGCGCTCGCCACCCTGACCGCGGTCAGAAAGTACCTCCACGACGACTACGACGGCGGCTTCTTCCGGTTCGCGGAGGGTCGCGACTGGTCGGAAGTCCACCACGAGAAACTTCTCTCGACAAACGCCGCGCTCGTCCGGGCGTTCACCGAGGCGTACCTCCACACGGGCGACGACGACTACCGCGAGACCGCCGAGCGCGCGGTCGAGTATCTCACGACGACGCTCTGGACCGGCGACTCTTTTGCCGCGAGCCAAGCGCCCGGCGACGAACCGGAAGCCGAGGACACCGCCGACCCCGGGTACTACGGACTCGACCCGAGCGACCGCGAGGCGGCCGACTCGCCCGCGGTCGATGAGACCGTCCTCGCCGACTCGAACGCGATGGCCGTCGATGCGCTGCTGACGTTCCACGCGTACACGGACGACGAGCGCGCCAGCACATACGCCGAGCGCGCGCTCGACCACCTCCGGTCGGAACTCATCGAAGACGGCGTCGTCACGCACTTCCGGACCGAGGATTCGGAAGGCGAGTCCGGCCTGCTCGCCGACCACGCCCACGTCGTGTCGGCGCTCACGACCGCCCGGCAGGTCCTCGGGGACGACGAGTACCTCGACCTCGCGCGCGAGGTGGCCGACCACGCGCTCGAAAATCTCCGGGACGAGGGCGGAGACGAAGACGCTAGCGACGCCGACGGTGACGAACCGCCCGCGTTCGTGGACGGTCCGAGCGAGGGTCCCGGCCTGCTGGACCGGCCGCTCCGACCGCTCGACGACAACGCCGAGATGGCGGGCGCGCTGACCGACCTCGCACTCCTGACCGGCGAGGACCGCTATCGGCAGGCGGCCGAGGACGCTATCGCGGCGTTCGCGGGCGCGGCCGACCGATTCGGCGTGCAGGTCGCGGGCTACGCGACCGCGGCCGCGCGACTCTGTCGCGACCCGCTCGTCGTCGCGGTCGCCGACGAGGCGGGGTCGGACCTCCACCGCGCGGCGCTCCGGTTGGCCGACCACGAGAAGGTCGTGATTCCCGACGCCGAGGGACCCGCCGAGGGAACAGCCGTCGTCGTCGCCGAGGGTGAGCGTTCGGCCCCCGCGAGCACGCCCGAGGAACTCGGCGAGCGAGTCGCCGACGCCCGACTCTAGTTCCCACGCTGACAAACGGGGTGGGAGTTTATATGCCGCGAGCGTAATACGCCGGAGTATGGCAAGTCTGCGAGACCTCGGCCTGTCGGAGTACGAGGCCCGAGCGTACCGGTCGTTGCTCGACGCGGGACCGACAACCGCCAAGGAGTTGTCACGCGCGAGCGACGTGCCGATGGGTCGCATCTACGACGTGCTTTCGAGTCTGGAGACTCACAGTTTGGTGCGCTCACAGAGCGCGAGTCGTCCCAAGAAGTACGTCGCGGTCGAACCCGACACCGCGCTGAATCGGCTGTTGGAGGACAAAATCGCCGACCTCGAAGAGCAGGCCGACCAGTACGAGGGCATCGTGGACACCCTCTCGGACGAACTCGAAGCCGCCGAACCGGTCGAAGAGCAGTTCTGGACCGCGGCGGTCGGAGCCGAGGAGTCCATCGACCTGCTCGTAGAACGCCTCGACGCCGCCGACCGGCGAATCGTGATGGTTGTCGGCCGGTCGTCGGCGCAGTTCGACCTCGGAAACGTCGGCGACCTCGTGGCCGAACACCTCGACGCCGCGCTCGAACGCGGTGTCGAGGTGTCGCTCCTCATGACGCCCACGATGGTCGAGACGCTCCCCGAGAGCGTCGGCGAACTCTACGCCGAGACGCTCTCTGACCATCCCGAGTTCACGGTCCGGACCGCCGCGGGGGTTCAGGGGACGTTCAATCTCATCGACAGCGTCGAGGTGTGCATCGAGGTGGCGAACCCCCTGAATCCGGGCGAGCCGTTCGCGATGATAGACCTCAAGGACCCGGAATTCGCAGCCGACGTGCGCGAGGAGTTCGCGCCCCGGTGGGAGGAGGCCGAACCCCTCTCCATCGGCGGCTCGTGAACTCCGGCCGAGTTCGGTTCCGAAACTGCGGCCGACCGCTGTTCCGAGAACCGACACCGACCACCGTTCCGCGAACCGACACCGACCACGGGACGCGCCGCGTCTGCGCTCGCCACGCGAGCGCAGACGCACGCGGGGAGGAACGGGGCGCGGTGCCGTGCGGAGCGGTCGCGGGGCGGTCTCATAGGTACCGGGAGTAGCTAGCTAGCTTCTTTCCGCGTCAGTCACCGCGAGCTCAGGCGTCAAAAACGTCGTTACCTCACACTCAGCCACCGAAAACGCAGCCGCCTCAAATCCGATAGAGTCGCGTCGTCCAGAACTCCCGAAACGCGTCACCGAGCGCGGCCTCGGGCTTGCCGGTCGCATCGACCGCCGCGGTCGCGACCGCGCGGTCTTCGAACTCCCCCAGAAGCGTTCGCTCGCCCACGACGAACACCCGGTCTGCGTCCGCCGCCGAAATCGCGGCCTCGCACTTTTCGAGGTGGTCGTCTATCTGTGCATCGCGCCGACGCTCGAATCGGCCCTGCGAGAAGCCGCCCTTCGAGTGGTCGGATTTCACGTCGCTCTCGAACCCCTCGAAATCGACGCGCTCGCGCCCCTCGTAGGTGCCGAGCGCGAACACGTCCGAGCGCACGAGCGCGAGCGCGAACCGGCCGGTCGGCAGGAACCACTCGCGGTCGAGTCGGAAGCCGTCGGCCCACTCGGTGAAGGTGTCGGGCGCGACCGGCGGCGCGAGCGCGGCGCTGACGAGACCCGCGTCGTCGGCGACCGCGAGACACGGGGCGGCCCGGCCCACCAGCGAGGCGTGGCCGCCAAAGGCGTCCTCGACCGCCTCCGGGAGTCGGCGGTCGTCGTCCACCATCGCGGTCAGCGCGGCCTCCGGTTCGGTTTCGACCGAATCGAGTCGGTCGAGTATCGCGGCGAGTCGGTCGCCGCTGACGGTCTCGACGCCCCGAAAGTCGAGGTCGGCGTCGTCGGCGTCGTCGGCGTCGTGGCGTCCGACTCGGTCTTCGAGTTCCGCGATGCGGTCTTCGAGTCGGTTGACGCGCTCTTCGGCCTCCTGTCGGGCGGTCGCGGCCTCCGCCCGGCGCTCCTCCTCGGCCGCCGCCCGGCGTTCGAGGTGGCGGTTCTCTTCTTCGAGTTCGTCGATACGCGCCTTGAGGTCGGCGCGCCCGAGTAGCTCGTCGAGCATTCGCCGGAAACAGCGTCCGCGGGCGTGAAGTAGTTTCCCCTCCGAGTCGGTGTGGGATTTTCCTCCGAACGGGCGCGGATACGGGCTGTGTCGGGTCTCGAATCGGGAGCGAACGTCCGACTTCGCTCTCTGTGGGAGCGAAGAAAAGCCTCAAAACTATATAGTCTATTGCCTAAACTATATATTATGTGCGCCAACTTTATCCGGTTCAGACGGGTATCACCACACGACAATGAGCATGGAGGGGACCGGGGTACGAGCCGAATCGACCGACGCGACACCACGTGAAACCGCCGACACCGACGATTTCACAGTTCTGAGTGCCGACGCGGGCGCGCGAACGCTCGCGCACTTCGCGCACCCGAGAGCCGACACCGAGACCGCGCTAGCCATCGTTTCAGACCCGCACGTCTCGACCGGTAAGGAAGGGACGTGGAAGGTGTTCCACCGGACCGAGGAGCGACTCCGGGCCGCGCTCGCCGACGCAACCGCCCGCGAGGTGGACGGCGTGGTGTTCGCGGGCGACCTAACCGAAGACGGCAGGCCCGAGGACTTCGCGGGCGTCACCGACCTCCTCGGCGACCTCCGGATTCCCGCGGTCGCGGTGCCGGGCAACCACGACGTGCCGAAGTCGTTCAAGGCTCACGAGACGCCGCCGCTCTCGACGTTCGAGGATAGATTCACGCCGGGGGAACTCCCGTTCCGAGCGGCCTTCGGCGGCGTGGACGTGCTGGGACTCGACTCCGCCTCGGCCCCGGACGGGAGCCTCGACGCGACCCACGCCGGTTCGATTTCGGCCGCCCAGCGCGAGTGGCTCGACGCCGCGCTCGCCGAGTCCGACGCGGCGCTGGTCGTGACCCACCACAACCTCCCCGGGCTCGGTGACTGCTTCGGCGACGAATCGGCGGTGCCCCATCCGCCCGTCGAGGGTGCGGCGGCGTTCGCGCGAACTCTCGCGCGCCACGACGCGCTTCACGTCTCGGGCCACGTTCATCTCCCGGCCGTCACGCGGTGCGAGGGCGCGACCGGTGTGGTGTGTCCCGCGCTCTCGTCGTTCCCGCAGGCGTACACCCTCCTCGAAGTCGGCCCGGACGGGACCACTCTCAGTCTGGTCCCGGTCGCCGATTCGGAGGGGGTGGCCGAGGCGCACGAACTCGCCCGGACCCACTCGGCACGGAGCAGAACCGTCTCGGAGGTCGTGGCCGACCAGCTTTCGGACCTGCCGCTGGCTGACGAGCGGGACCGATAAAAGGAGCCGCGGGCGTCCGATTTAGCCGACGAGGTACTCCCACGTCTGCGGACCGACGACGCCATCGGCCGTGATGGCGCTCGCGCTCTGGAACGACTCGACCGCGCTCTGGGTTCCGGACCCGAAGACGCCGTCCACCGAGACGTCGTAGCCGTGCTTGTACCGGAGACTGTCCTGGGCCGCGCGGACGGCCTGATTCTCGTCGCCGCTGCTCGCGGTGACGACGAGTTCGTCCCACGTGTTCGGCCCGACGACGCCGTCGACGGCGAGACCGCTGTCCGACTGGAGGCTCTCGACGTTGGTCTCGACCTCGGTGCCGTAGATACCGTCGTGGTACTCTATCGGGTAGCCGTTGGCTTCGAGGAGGTACTGGACCGCGTACACGTCGCGGTTCTCGTCGCCGTTCGAGTACGTCGGCCATCCGGCGGAACCGCCGTCACCGCCGTCGCCACCGTCTCCACCGTCGCCGTCGTCCACTTCGCCGTCCACGAGGTCCATGAAGTAGTTCCAGTCGAACGTGTCGCCGGGGTCGACCTTCCCGTCGGTGACGCCCGTGCAGTCTTCGTTCGGAATCTGGTTGTGTCCGATGATACCGCCCTGCCCGTCGTAGGGGTCACACGGCGCGAGGTCGAACGTCGGGTGGCGCTTGGGCACGTCGTACTTGTCGCAGATGTGTGCGACCGCTTCGGCGGTCTGCTCGTAGATGTTGTCGTTGAAATCGGTGGAGTTGGCGTAGCCTTCGAGTTCGAAGTTGACGCCCGTGTCGTTGTACGACCCGTCGCCGCCGTTGGTCCACGCGATGTCCTCGATATCGACCATCTGCATGATTTGGCCGGGTTCGTTGCCGATGACGAAGTGGGAACTCACGTTCGCGTCGGGGTTCTCGAACCAACTGTAGCCCGCCTCGTAGGAGCCTTCGATGGTGTGCATGACTATCCATCGAACGTCCGACGACGACCGATTCGCGTCGGTGTAGTTGCTCGGGTCGGCCGACCGGTACACGTCGGTGACGCTCTCCTGTGCGGTCGCGGTCGATGCACTGGTGAGGACGGCGCTCGTGGTGATAGCGCCGCCAGCTAGCTTGACGAAGTTTCGTCTGGATTTCTCCATACATTTATTATCCACGTCTAAGTTAAAAATTTTTGGTCTAGCGGACAAAGATTCCTCTACTCGACATCTGAACCGGGGCGAAACGAAAAACTGTTGACTCTACTTCAGTCGGCCGCGACCGGCGTTCGACAGTCCACCATGTCGAGCACGTCGTCGAAGAAGCCGAGGGTGTCGTTCGGGCCGGGGTTCGCCTCGGGGTGATACTGGCGGGTCAAGACTCGGAGGTCGTCGCTCTCCAGACCTTCCGGGGTGTCGTCGTTGACGTTGACCTGCGTGACTTCGAGGTCGCCGGGGTCGGCGACCGTGTAGCCGTGGTTCTGCGTCGTCATCACGACCTTCTCCGAGCGGAGGTCCCGAACCGGCTGATTCACACCCCGGTGGCCGAAGTCCATCTTCGCGGTCGAGCCGCCGAGCGCTCGCGCGATGATTTGCTGGCCGAGACAGATGCCCGCGAGCGGCACCTCGCCGACGAACTCCGAGACCAGCGACTCGGCGGCCTCGAAGTTCGCGGGGTCGCCCGGGCCGTTCGAGATGAACAGCACGTCCGGGGCGAGGTCGGAGACCTCGCCCGGACTCACGTCGTAGGGCAGAACGTGGACGGTCGCGCCGCGTTCGACCAGCGACTTCACGATGCTCTCTTTTGCGCCGCAGTCCACCAGCGCGACCTCCGTGTCGGCGTCGCCGTCGCCGGGGTAGGTCTTCTGAGCCGACACGCTGACCTGCGCGCCGATGTCCGTGTAGTCGCTCATCCCCGGACACTCCGCGAGCGCGGCCTTCGCGTCCTCGGGCGAGGCGTCGGGTCCGGCCGAGACGCCGCACTTCATCGCACCGCCCTCTCGGATTTCGCCGACGAGGTCGCGGGTGTCGAGGCGGTCCACCGCGGGAACGCCCTCCTCGGTCAGCCACTCGGCCACGTCGTCGGTGAGTTCGCGCGCGACGACCGCGCGCGGGTGGACGCGGCCGCTCTCGAATCGCTCGCTTCGGACGCCGTAGTTCCCGATGAGGGGGTACGAGAACGTTAGCACCTGCTCCTCGTAGGAGGGGTCGGTGAGACTCTCTTCGTATCCCGTGTACGCGGTCGTGAACACTAGTTCCCCGTGGGACGTGCCCGGAGCGCGACAGCGCGCCGCCACCACACTGCCACCTTCGAGCGCGACGTATGCGTCCGACATTACGAGATTCATACGAAATACCGCCTCATAAACCTTGCTTTCGTAGTTAGATTACGAATTTCGTAATTGTCAAGTACCCTCACCGAGTAGCCTCGAATCTCGATGGACGAACTGGACCGCGAAATCCTGAGCATCTTGCGCCGAGACGCCCGAAAGCCCTACACCGAAATCGCCGACGCGGTCGGGACGAGCGAGGGAACGGTCCGCAACCGCGTCGAACGCATGGCCGACGAAGGCGTCATCGAGCGGTTCACGGTCGCCACCCGGACCGGGAACGTGAAAGCGATGATAGAACTCGACGTGGCGGTGGACGTGAACACCTCCGACCTCGGCGGCACGGTCGCCGACTGGGACCAGGTGGACTTCGTCTGGCAGGTCTCGGGCGAGGAGGACATCGTATTGGTTGTGGACGCCGCCGACACGCAGAGCGTGAACGAACTCATCACGCGCGCGAGGGAGTTGGAGGAGGTCGTGAACACGAAGACCCGCCTGATTCTGAACGAGACGTTGGGTTGAGAGACGACCATCAGAAGCCGTCACTTTACCTCGACGTGCCTCTCCTTCGATTCGAGTGACGCCCGGGCAGTTCGTTTCACGGTCCAAAAGAACTATCGCCCGTCGGTGGCACCCGTGGATATGAATCGGAATACTCGTCAGCGCACGAAACTGTCTCGGTGTCCGGACCCGCGGAAAACGCCCGCGAGTGATGCGCCGACCGGCGGTCGGTGATTCCGTGTCGGGAGACCACCCTCGGGCGGTGAACCGCCGGACCGTCCTCGGAGCTATCGCCGGTACCGGAGTCGCGTCGCTCGCGGGGTGTGGCGCTCTCGAAACCGGCGAGGACAGCGAGACGACCGAACTCGACGACGAAACAGCGCACGACCTGGCGGTGGCGTTCGCGCCGGCGCTGTACTTCGACGAAGAAGAGCGGTGGTTCCCGACCGACCCGCGACCCTACGAGAGCGATGCGGACGGCGAGACGGTCGTCGATGGGTTCGACGCGCTCGACGGGTACACCGAACTGTACGAGAGCGCCGAGGCTCCCCCGAACCCGACGGTGTTCTATCACGCGGTCCAGTACGAGAACTCGCCGCTGGCCGTCGTCCAGTACTGGTGCTACTCGGCGTTCGACCAGTTCACGACGAACTTCCACTGGCACGACTGGGAGGTCCTTCACGTGTTCGTAGACACGGCGGGCGGAGATTCCTCGGACGGTTCGGCGGGGTCCGAAACTATCGCGGTGGGAGACCCCCAACTCTACGTCGCCAGTTCCCACTCCCGGAAGGTGCCCAACAACGAGTTCCTCGACCCGGACCGCGAGATGGTCCCGCGCATCCTCTCGGAACTCGGTTCCCATTCGAGCGCGCTGTCGCTCAACGAGGAACGAGACGCCTTCCAGCGACTTCCGATTGGCGACACGCTGGCCGACATCACCAACAGCGCCATGGAGGCCGTCGAGGACCTCGCCGAGATTCCGATTGCGTACGGTCTTCCCCGCGACGAGGGGTCGCGATTACCCTTCGTCGTCCCGGAACTCGACGGCGCACCGCTTTACGACCACGAGCGACTCCCGTCGGTCGAACGTTCGAGTCTTATCGACGACGACCTGACCGTCCGGTCGCTCGACGCGCTCTCCTCGCCGCCGACCGACCTGCCGGAGCGCGAGACCGGACTGGTGTTCCAGCACGCCCGGCGGGACGAGTCGGAGCCGGACGTGGAGTACGAGCTGGTCCCCGCGGGCGAACTCGAACACATCGCCGACTTCACCGGTCCGCAACTCAGCTTCGAGTTCGCGGTTCCCGACTTCGTCGAGAACGCCGTCGCGGGCCACATCACGACGACGGGAGCGCCGTGGGACCAACCGCGTTACGACAATCCCGCGGCCGACATCTCCGACCCGAACCACCGCGAGGCGCTGGCCAACCGCTACGACGCCGTCGGGGAGGCCGCACCGATAAACCGCGTCTTCGCGACCGTCACAGAAGCGGTTACGTCCGACGACGCCCCCGAAGACGAGGGGCTGACGACCGAAGCGTCGACGGTCGAGGCGGTCGCCATGCTGGAGAGCGAACCGGAAGCGGTCCCGACCTTCGGCGGCGTCGCGGTCGTCCACGACGTTCCGGAGGGAGACCACCGACTGACGGTCAATGGCGCTGGGGCCGCCCCGCACAGCGAGACCGTGTCGGTCGCGGGGGACGACTCCGTCACTGCGGCGGGCGTCGGCGGAGAGATACCGCTCGTGGCCCGGGAAAACGCGACGAGGCTCGAAGTCGACCCTCGCGAAACCGACCGCGACCTCAGCGACCTCGCCGTCGAGGACGACTTCGCGGGACGGCTGTACGACGCGCCGCTAACGGGCCCCGACGCCGTCTACGTCCACCGGGGCGGCGCGTACACGACCGAAGTGAGAGATACCGACGACGAAGTGGGCGCGTTTCGCGTCAATCCGGGCGACGAGGCGGCGGTCAGAATCGACGAACCCCGGACGGGAACGGCCTCGCTCGCGACGTTTCTGGCGGACGTCGCCGAGGAGACGCGGGCCGAAGTCGCCGCTGTGGCCGACGACGATGATGGCAACGACGATGAGGACGGTGACGACGACGACCGACGAGGTGGCGGGTCCGAAAACGCCGTGCGCGGACTCACGCGGGCGCTGGCCGCCGTCGGCGACGCCGCTCGACGGGCCGCCGAGCGCGCCGAGTCAGACGACCGGGGCGGGGCGAACAAGCAACTCGAAACCGTCGAAACCCGACTCGAACACGTCGCGAACAGACTCGACGAGGCCCGCGAGGACCTTCCGGGCGGATTGTCCCGGGCGACCGACCGCCGACTCGCTCAGGCGCGCCGTCGCTCCGAGCAGGCGCGCAACGCCCGAAAACTCTGACCGGCGACCCCGCCGGTCTCGGACGGAGCTACGACGCCGGCACGAAATCCATCGGCGACGGGTCAGAACGAGAACGGCTACTTCGGCGGTTCGCCCACGCCCGGCGACTCCAGCCACTCCGGCTTCTGCAGGTATCCCTTCTCCTCGTGAATCTCTCGATAGAACCGCCTCACAGTTCGATTTACCACCCCGCGATGCACGCGGGGTTCGACCCGGCCGTCTCGAATCGCTTCGACCACCGCCTCGGGCGTGAACACCTCGGCGTCGATTCGGGTGTACGCCCGGCCCACCTCGACCGGGTAGTGGGCGTCGCTCCCGCCGACCAGCGGCAGGGCGTGATTCTCGGCGAGTCGCCGGACCCACTCCTCGGTCCGGGGGTGCTTGCCGTTGATTTCGATGGCGTCGAACTCCACGTCGGTGTTCCGAACCGTGCTGTTGCGGTACGGGTGGGCGATGATGGCGGCACAGTCGCGGTCGTGGGCCAACTCCACGGTCTCTTCTGGCGTGAGTTCGCCGGGTTCGGTCCGACGCGGCGGGTCGGGACCGACCACGAGGACGTGGCCGTGCGTGGTCGTGACTTCGACGCCCGGAATCGTGGCGGCGTAGCCGATTTCTGTCTCCGGGTCGCCGAGGTCGAACGCCCGGTAGTAATCGTGATTCGTGAGCGCCACGGCGTCGAGACCGCGCGCCCGCGCGGCCGCCGCCAGCAGGCGAACTCCGACCGGGTCGTAGTACGCCGCGAGGTCGTCGTGGCCGTGAAAGAACCGCGTGTGTGCGTGCAAATCGACGGAGAACACGCGTGGTCTAACGCGCCGGTAAACCTTTGGCTTTCTGCCCCGACGTTCGAGCCATGTCCGGGGAGGGCGAGGACGGGAAGGACGGAGCGACTGCTGGCGGCGACACCGACGCGACTACCGAGGAGTACACCGCGCTCGACCGCGTGGCGGTGCTGAACCCACAGAGCGGCGACGCCGACCACCGCGAGCAGGTCCGGACGCTGGCCGACGAGTACGGCTACACCGTGCTGGAGTCGAGCGCGGAAAACGAGCCGTTCGAGTTCGCTCGACTCGCGGGGGCCGCCGGGACCGACTGCGTGCTGGCCGCGGGCGGCGACGGGACGGTCAACGAAGTGGCTCGCGGACTCGACGCCGCGGGCGCGCTCGAAGACGTGACCTTCGGCGTCGTTCCCGCGGGGACCGGCAACAACTTCGCGCAGAACGTCGGCGTCGAGGACGTGCGCCACGCGTTCGAGGTGGCTGAGCGCGGCGAGCGACGGCGTATCGACGTGGCGACCGCGGACGGACGCCTCTTTCTGAACTCCTGTATCGCCGGGCTGACCGCCGACGCGAGCGCCGCCACCTCCTCGGAGATGAAGGCGCGACTCGGCGTGCTGGCCTACGTGATAAACGGTCTCCGAACCGCCGCGGAGTTCGACGGACTCCCGCTCGCGGTCGAAGCGACCGGACCGGAGGGCAAGGAGACGTGGACCGGCGAAGCGGTCGCTGTTCTGGTGGGCAACGCCCGCCGGTTCCCGGCCGAAGGGCGCTCGCAGGCGAACGTCGAGGACGGCCTGCTCGAAGTCACCATCGTCGAACGCATGCCGCCCGCGAATCTGCTGGAGGAGGCCGCGGTCCAGCGACTGTTCGGCGAGGAGACCGAGAACGTGACCCACCTCCGGGCGTCGGAACTCGACGTGGCGGTCCAGCGCGACGAGCCGGTCAGCTTCAGCTTCGACGGCGAGATGGGCGCGTACCGCTCGCTCGCGATTCGGACGCGACCGCGGGTGCTGGAGGTGTGCGTCGGCGAGGTGTACGACCCGAATCCCGAGTAAATCGCCTCGGGGTCAAGTGGTTTGAGAGACTTCGTCTCTCGTCATCACGGAAGATCGAAGATCTCCCGAACGACCCCGAGGCTTTCGCGTGGACTCCCGTTCTATGCCTCAACCGAGGCAGGGGGTATGTACTCCCCACTCACGTTCAACGTCCCGCGATTCAAGCGCACATCTACGGGTGCGCCTCCGTCGTCTGCGTTTTGCCGACGACGGAGATACCGATAGCCGATGTTCTTGGAAGCGTTGTAGTCGGCGTGGTTCTCATACCCGCACTGCTGACACTCGAACGACTCCCCGTTACGGTTATCGTCGTGGGTAAACCCACACGTCGAGCAACGCTTCGACGTGTTACGCGGGTCAACCTGCACAGCTTCGATGCCGTGTTCTTCGGCCTTGTATTCGACGTACTCGTAGAGGCGTCGGAACGCCCAGACATGTTGCCACGTCGCCTCGGGGATGTTTTCCCGAATGTGGGTCAAGTCCTCAAACGCGATGTGCGAACAGTCGTTCTCGACGGCCTCCTCGATAAGTTCGTTCGCCACCGTGTGCAGGTGTATCTCGAACCGCCCGTCCTCTTTCTGTGCGACTGACTCGATGTTTTCGTGGGCGTGGCGAGACCCACACTGTTGAAGCGAGCCACGACGCTTCTCGTACTCTCGTCGCCAATGGTTGAACTCGTCTGCCGACCAGAATTGCCCTGTTGAAGCGACCGCGAGGTTGTTGACCCCCAAATCCACACCAAGGACTGTTCTGTGCTTGGAATTGGATTCGGACGATTCCTCATCTGCTTCCATTTTTCGCATTGAGGCGTGGAGATACCAATCACCGTCGCGGTACTGCAAGTGCGCCATCCGAAACTCGAAGTCCTCGTCGGAGACGTACTTCGTCGGCGGTGTCTCCGAGTCGTCGGGGAGGATGTAGTCGCACTCGACGCGCCCGTCTACGGTCGAAAGAGAAACGTGGTCGCGGTGGAACGTCGCGCTTCGCTTGTCGTAGACCGCGCTATCGGCAGAAAAGTGCGGTCGTGACGTGTTCTCACCACGTTCGA
This sequence comes from Halorussus amylolyticus, assembly GCF_004143485.2. Taxonomy (GTDB): domain Archaea; phylum Halobacteriota; class Halobacteria; order Halobacteriales; family Haladaptataceae; genus Halorussus; species Halorussus amylolyticus. The sequence continues at coordinate 27,743 of NZ_ML974132.1, forward strand.
GACGCGAGACTCCGCTTTTGATGGCTTCGACCGCCCTGCGAATCCCTTTTTGGACGAGATTCGCGGTGAGGTCGGTTTCGTCGCGGAGTCGGTCGTAGAGGGCGCGTTCGGCTTTGGCTTTCGAGGTGACGTGGTAGCCGTCGTCGCCGTGCCAGCACCATTCGCCTGCGGTGTTGGCGCAGTGTTTGAACTGCTCGACAGTCTCTCGAAGCGAATCATCGGCTCCTTCGGAAGTGTCGAGTTTGATGACGGCAGTACGACGGTATTCCATTGCGTTTTCACATATGCTGACGGTGTTACTTATATATTTGAAAGTCGGCCTGCCATCGTAGCGTGATTGGTGTCGGCTTCCTCCCCAACCTCAAGCGTCGGGGCATCCGCCTCGTACCGCCTGTGAACTACGTTTCGAGTCGGTAGCGGTACGGCGACGACTCGATGACAGTCACCTCGCCGTCGCGGGCGCGCCGACCGAGGACGGTCGCGATTTGGTGCGGGCTGTCGAACTGTTCGCCGGACGCTTCGAGCAACTGGAGAATCTCGCGCGCGGTCAGCGGCTCGTCGGGGTCGGCTCGGGCGACGACGGTCCGAATCCGCTCGTAGGTGGCCGCTCGGGAGGCCATATCGGGTTTTCGGTCGAATTACACTTAACTCTCAGTCAGCCGCGCGTCTGACGAGTGTCGCCTGACGGAGCTGTCAGGCCGGCGTGTCGTTCGGGCCGGTGAAGTCGCGCTCGCGGCGGTACTGCTCGACGAACTCGGCCACGTCGAAGTTCAGCATGTCCTCCTCGAACTGGGTCATCGCGTCGTCGTCCTCGGCGTGGCTCAGGGCGTGTTCCATGAGTTCGACCACGAGTTCGACCAGAATCTCGTGGAGTCGCCGCGAGTCGAAGTCGGCGACCCACACCAGCGCGTAGCCCACGTCCTGGTCGTCCTCGACGTTCTCGCTGACCACGTCGCCGGGGAACTCCTCCAAGACGATGCCCATCAGGTGAGTCGTGCCGAACTCGCCCATGTCGTCGTCGGTGTCGATGGTCTCGCGCAGAATCCCGACCAGAAACTCGGGGAAAAAACGCGACGGCGGGTGGATGTCGGTGACGACCGCGTGGGAGTCGCCGCACCGACAGTCGTACTCCCGCATTCCCATGTCGAGTTCGTGGACGTGGACCGACTCGCCGCAGGGGAGGTCGAGTTCGGCCCCTCGACCGCCCGGAACGCGCGGTTCTGCCATGCGAACCGGTTGGGGTTTCGGGCGTTTAAACGCCGCGACTGCGGGCGCGCCCGCAGTCGCGGCGTAACCGAGTTGCGCACCCGGCGTCGCATATCGCAATCTCGACCACTCGCTTAACACTTAACCCCGTGGCCGTTGCCGAGGAGATGGGGGAGACGAATGGCTACTTACGAACTACCCGAACTACCGTACGACTACGACGCGCTCGAACCCGCCATCGACCAGCGAATCATGGAACTCCATCACGACAAGCACCATCAGGGGTACGTCGATGGCGCGAACAGCGCGCTCGAAAAATTGGAAGGAATGCGCGAGAGCGGCGACTTCGGAGACGTGCGCGCGGTCAAGCGAAGCCTCGCGTTCAATCTCTCGGGCCACGTCAACCACACCGTGTTCTGGGAGAACATGCACCCCGACGGCGGCGGCGAACCCGACGGCGAACTCGCCGACGCGCTCGACGAGCACTTCGGGAGCTACGACGGTTTCACGCAGGATTTCTCGGAGGCCGCGAAGGGCGTCGAAGGCTCCGGATGGGGAATGTTAGTCTACGACCACATCGCCGACAAGCCGATGGTCGCGGCGGCCGAGAACCACCAGAATCAGCACCCACAGGGTGCGACGCCCCTGCTGGTCCTCGACGTGTGGGAACACGCCTACTACCTTCAGTACGAGAACAACCGCGGGGAGTACGTCGAGAACTTCTGGGACGTGGTGAACTGGGACGACGTGGCCCAACGCTACGACCACGCCATGCAGGCCGACCCGATTCCGATGGGCACTCACTAATGACCTGACGGCCCGGTCGAAACGTTCCGAAAGCGTCCCTACTTTCACACGACTCGCGGGCGGGCGCGAGGACTCGCGCCCGCCCGCGAGCGAGGACGAGAGACGGGCTTCGAGCCGAGAGGCGAGCTTCGACGACCTAGTGGCGTGCTATCAAACGCCTTCTCAAGCTTTAACACCGAGAAGTGACATATATAGGATGGAGGAATATTCATGCCTGAAGAATCCAACCCCGAACTGCCACCGCTTCCGTACGACTACGACGCGCTCGAACCTCACATCTCCGAGCAGGTGCTGACGTGGCATCACGACACTCACCATCAGGGCTACGTCAACGGTCTCGAAAGCGCCGAACAGACGCTCGCGGAGAACCGCGAGAGCGGCGACTACTCCAGCACCGGCGGCGCGCTCGGTAGCGTGACCCACAACGGTTCGGGTCACTACCTGCACACGCTGTTCTGGGACAACATGGACCCGAACGGCGGCGGCGAACCCGAGGGCGACCTCCTCGACCGCATCGAGGAGGACTTCGGCTCCTACGAGGGCTGGAAAGGCGAGTTCGAGGCGGCCGCGAGCGCCGCGGGCGGCTGGGCGCTCCTCGTCTACGACCCGGTCGCCAAGCAGCTCCGCAACGTCGCGGTAGACAAGCACGACCAGGGCGCGCTCTGGGGCGCACACCCGATTCTGGCGCTCGACGTGTGGGAGCACTCCTACTACTACGACTACGGCCCGGACCGCGGCGACTTCGTGAGCAACTTCTTCGAAGTCGTGGACTGGGACGCCGTCGCGGAGAACTACGAGAAGACGGTCGGCAACCACGAGTAACGACGACGCGTTCCGCGTCGAGTCCGTCCGAACCTCGCGTTTTCTTTCGACCCGACCGAGTAGCCGCGGGTGTCGCCGTCTCGACGCTGTGACTCGGACGCCGACGCCGAAACGACTCACTCCGGTCGGAACGAGTCAATGTGATGGTCGGCGACCACGTCCATCAGATCGTCGTAGAGCGTCCCGAAGTCGTAGCCCCCCTCGCGGCGGTCGAAGCTGGCGAACACCCCGATTCTCTGGGCGTCGTTCGATAGAAACGTCCGGAACTGCTCGTAGCCGTCGAAGCCCCGGACGGTGTACTCGTAGGAGGTGTAGTGGAGGTCGGCGTAGGTGTCGCGGGTGACGTAGCCGTACCGCTCGTTGTCCACGTACTTCGCCACGTTGAGGTCCGCGATTTTGCGCTCCACGTCGTCGCGGAGATACATCGATTCGTGGTCAGACTGGTCGAACAGCCACACGTCGCGGAGGGCGTCGCTTCCGAACGCGGTCAGCGTCCGGAGGAGAGCGTCCTTCCCGTCCCCACCCTGCGCTCCTGTGTCAGCACACATACTTGTTATCTCGTGTGACAAGGAGCCGCATAAAAATTCGGTTCCGCGATTCCGTCGTCACCTCGTAGTGATTGCTGTGCGTATTTTCAGCACCCTCGAGAAATTTCGGGGTGTCGAGGGGTGAATCGGTCTCTCTGTGACTGCCTCCCGGGAAAGAGTCACAGCAACCGCTATCACGCTCTCGTGACCGCGAGCATGTGCTCCGAGCAGTCAACGGCGGTTCGGTCCTCTCGGAGCGTCCGGACGACCTCGCGCACGTCCGCGACCGCCTCGTCGCTCGCGTCGGCGAGTTCGCGTTTCATCCGAGCGGCGACGTTCTCCAGTCCGACCAGCGTCTCCACCTCGAAACCGGCCGCCTCCAGTTCGGCCTCGAACTCGTCGGCCCGGAAGCCGTGGCACGCCGCCCACCCCTCGCCGTCGGCGTGTTCGGCAACTCGCTCGGCGGTGTAGTCGCCGTCCTCGGCGATGGGCGCGAGCAGGCCGTGGGAGGCGTCGGGCACGAACTTGATGATGTCCCGGAGCATAGCGAATCGGCCGATAACCGAGGCGAAGACGGGCGCGCCGTCAGAGCATCGCTCTGACGAGCCCGCACTCGCTTCGCTCGTGCGGACGCCGGACCGGGCGACCCGCCGGAGTTCGGCCAGCGCGTCGGCGCGCTCGGCGTCGTCCACGACGTGCGAGAGGGGACCGCCGAGACAGCAGACGGCGTCGAACGATTCGTCGGCGAACGGGAGGTCCCGGAGGTCGGCCTGCTGGCACGTCACACGGGATTCGAGACCGCGCTCTTCGACCTTCTCGCGGGCGATTCGGACCTGTTCGGCGCTCAAGTCGCAGTGTTCGACCTCGTACCCTCGCTCGGCGAGCCAGCAGGTGTACCGGCCCGGCCCGCCGCCCGCGTCGAGGACGCGAACGGCGTCTGAGGCGGACTCGTCTCCCGAGTCGGGGAGGAACGCCGCGAGGTAGTCGGTCGTGTTCTCGAACTCCATCCGGGTCACGGGGTCGCGCTCGAGGCGCTCCCACTCGCCGTCTGCGAACTCGTCGTAGTACGTCTGGGGGTCTAAGTCTGCGTCTCGGCTCATTGCTGGTGTCGTTGAGTCGAGGTATTCGCGAACGAGCGATAAGTGTTGGCCTGGTGTGCGATTGCAGAACACGAACTCACTTCGACAGTCGGAACGACGAATATGACATCGAACACTGTCGCTCCCGACGCGAAGCTAGCTACTCCCGGTACCTAGGGAACCGCACAGCACTGCCACCGCGACCGCCACTGCACAGCACCGCGCCCCGTGCCTCCCCGCGTCTGCGTGAGCGAAGCGAACGCAGGCTCGTCGGAGCGTGCTCCGACGGCGTGCGCTCTCGGGCGCACTCTGCGCCCGAGAGCGCGGCGCATCCCGCGGACGGTGACAATTCGCGAAACGAAACGCGGGGCATTTCGCCTACCCCGCGTACTGGAGCGCGAGCCACGCCGCGAACACGACGACGCCGCCGAGTCCGGTGCTCAGGACCGCTCGGGTGCGGAGTTTGTCGAGCAGGCTGTGGGCGTCGTCGCTCACCTGCGCCACCTCGTACACCTCGCCGCCGAGTTCACACCGGGGCAGGAAGTCCATCGCGACGTGGAGGAACACCCCGGCCGCGAATCCGAAGACGAGCGCGTTCACGGGACCGCTGCTCGGGAGTTGGAGGAGTGCGGACGGAATCGCGGTAAGACCCACGCCCGCCGCGGGGAGCAGAAGGATTGACACGGGCTTGTCCGAGCGGCGGAGTCGGTGGGCCGCGGCGTAGCCCGCCGGACCCTTGTGGGAGACGATGGAGAGACCGAGCAACAGTCCGGGGTCGGGCATGTTGCCGTAGATGAGACCGATGATGGCTCCGGCCGACAGCGAGTGGGCCGTGAGTTCCGCGGCGGCGTGGTCGAAGGGGAGGCCCGTGTGAGTCGCCCGGTGGCCGAGGGTGTGGGCGCCGAATCCGACGAGGATACCGAACGCGATGCCGAAGCCGCCGAACTCGGCGTGCTGGCCGATTGCGCCCGGCACGATGAACACCGCCGCGCTCGTAATCATCGCGCCGCTGGCGAGTCCGTACCCCCACACCAGTCGCCCGGCGTCGGTCGAGACCCCGGCCTGCCCGCCCAGCACCGCCGCGCCCGCCATCGCGGCGAACGCCACCCACGCGATGACGGCGACCTTGGTGGTGCCCGCCCGGAGCGCGAACGGGGTGAGAACCGCGAGCGAGATGAGTCCGAGAAGCCCGATTCGAGAGAGTCGCATGCTTGTTAAGCAATTCTGTACGATTAATAAGGCCGTCGGTTCTTCGACTTCGAGCGGGACGGCACCGAGACGACGGTCGGAGCGCCGCTTCGGGCGCGAGAGCGAGCGTCGGGGACTCGACTACGCCCCGACTAACACCTTGACCAGCGCGTCTTGGTAGTCGCGGGCGTCCCCGATGCCGACGGTCAAGTTCGACATGAGCGTCGAGAACACCACGTCGGACCGGTCCGGACGCCGAATGACACCTGAGAGCGCGCGAGTCCCACGGACCGTCCCGGTCTTCGCTTGGACCGGCACGTCCACGTCGCCGAGGCGATACGCGAGCGTGCCCTCGCCGGGGGTCGCGAGCGACTCGAAGAAGTCGTCTGCCCACGGCTTCTTGCGGACCCATTCGAGCAACGAGACGACGGTCCGCGCCGAGATGAGGTTGAACTGCGAGAGGCCCGACCCGTCACGGAACACGGTCGTGTCGGCTCCCAACCCCTCGAAGTAGGACGCCGCGAGTTCAGTCCACGCGTCGAACGACCCGTCGCCGGTCGCGCGCCGAGCGGTCGCCAGCGCGAGCTGGTCGGCGACGACGTTGTTCGAGTTCTTCAGCATCGGGCCGATGCTCTCCCGAATCGGCGCGGACTCGATGGTCGCGTCGAACGCCGTCTCGGCGTCCGTCGACGCGGTTCGCAGGTCGATTTCGCCCTTGACCGTCACGCCCGCATCTTCGAGGGCGTCGGCGAACGCCGCCGCGGCGTGTTCGTCGGGGCGCATGACCGGCGCGAGGTCGGTCGCCTCGTACCCCGGCGTGAGTTCGCCGATGGCGTAGATGGTGTCGTTCACCCGGTCGAGGTAGGTGTAGAAGTAGCCGGTGTCGTCGGCAGACGCTTTCGAGAGGTGGGACTCGACGGTGACGTACTCCGAGTCGGGTTCGACCGTGAGGCTGATTTCGTCGTCGGTTCGCTCGGCAGTGAGCAACACCTTGTTCCAGTGGAGCGCGAGCGACGAACTCGGCGCGCCGTAGGAGTACTGCGGGTCCTCCCACGTCCAACCCTCCGGGTAGCCGGGACCGCGGACCGAGAACACCGGGCCGTAGCCCGACGTGTCGAACGCGGTGATATCGGCGACGACATCGCCGTGGACGGCGTTGATATCTCGGTCGGCGACGTTCTCGGCGAGCGTCGTCAGGTCGTCGCGCGTGAGGACAGCGCCCGTCCCGCGAATCACGAGGTCGCCGTGGAACTGCGTCCCCGTGGTCTCGCCCTCGCCGGTCACGGTCGTGGTGAATCGGTGGTCGGGACCGAGGTGTTCGAGCGCGAGTCCGGCCGCGAGGAGTTTCGCGTTTGACGCGGGCTTGACGGCCTTGTCGGCCTCGTGGCTCGCGAGAACGTCACCCTCTTCTCCGACCTCCTTGGCGTACACGGAGACGACGCCGCCGGGGAATTTCTCGGTCGCCTGCGCGAGCAGTTCCTCGACCGACGACGCCGCCGAAATCGATTCTCCGTTCGTATCGGCCGACGCCCGGTCCGCGAGTGCCGTCTCTCCAACCATCGCTCCGGCACCGAGCGCACCCGCGGCTCCGAGAACCGACCGCCTGCCGATGTTTCTATCTTTGTTTCTCATGCTCCAACACTGTTCTTTCCGCAAGAGGAAAGTAACTATGCCCTAGCATGAATGAGTATATCTTCGAGAACGCGACGTTACGACACCGAAGCGACTCACGGAATCTCGCAAAACGACTCACGCCACCCGCCGACTGTGCTACCTGCTGACTCACGCAGTCGCTTTCCGGTACTCCTTCAGACCGACGACCTTCCCGTCCACGTCCTCGGCGGGTGCGTCGGTCGCGGCCCAGTGGAACAGTCCGGCGGCGTCCTCGGGGTCTCGACCCGCCCCGCCCGTGAGTCGGGTGGCAACCACGCCGGGGTCCACCACGCACGCGGTCTGGTCGAGTTCGGTCGCGAACCCCCGGACGACCGCCTCGGCCGCGGCCTTCGACACCGCGTAGGAGCCGTATCCGGGCTTCGCCTCACGCGCGACGTTTCCGGAGGGGACCAGCACCCGCGCGTCGTCGGCCAGATGCGGCAGGGCCTCACGAACCGTCGCGAAGACGCCGCGAGCGTTCGTTCGGAGCGCGTCGTCGAAGGCCGCGTAGGCTTCCCCGGCCAGCGGGGTTTCGCCCGGCGACCCGTGGTAGACGCCCGCGCAGGCGACCACCACGTCGATGCCGCCGTCGCTCCCGCGGGCCGCGGTCTCCATCAGGCGCTCTACGTCGAATTCGTCGCGCACGTCCGCTCGCAGGCCCTCGACCTCGCCGTCGATGTCGGCGACCACTTCGTCGAGCGCGTCCTGCTCGCGCGCGCAGACGACCACGCGAGCGCCCTCGTCGGCGAACCGGCGGGCGACGGCCTCGCCGATGCCCCTGCTCGCGCCCGTCACGACTGCAGTCAGTCCGTCCATACGCTTCCGAAGGAGTTCCGTGCCTAAACTGGTTTCCGTGTGGTTTCGAGAGGCGCGAATCGCCGACTCAGATGGCGACGAGATTAATCCGAATGCCGCCGTCCCTGTCCACGACGACGCTCGCTCCGCTGTCCGGATTCTCCGTCCGAACGTCCCAATCGAACGTGGCGTTCTGTCCCGCGACGCTCGCCGACACGCGGTACGTTCCGGCCCGCGGGAAGTCGATGTCGAACTCCTTCGAACCGTCGCTCGCCAGCGTGACCGTTCGGTCGAACACCGCCGAGGCGTTCGATTCGTTGACGGCTTCGATAGTCACGGCGATTTCGGTTTCGTTCTCCGGGTAGTTCGCAATTCGAAGGTCGTAGTCGAGCGGTCTGACGTACTCCGCGGTCGTCGTCTCCCGAGTCGTGGTCTCTCGGCTCGTCTGCGAGTGCGTCGTCGGAGTTGTGGTGGTCACGTCCACGGTTGTGGTGGTCGTATCCGGGGCAGTGGTAGTCACGCTTGGAGTCGGGGTCGTCGCGGTCGGAGTCGTGGCGGGCGCTGACGGTGCCGAACCGCATCCGGCAACGACCAGCGCGACGACGACGGCTACCGTCGCGGCTCTCATCAAACCGCGCGAACATCTCGCTTCCACCGAACGGTTCGTGTCACTGTTCCAGTCAGTATCGTGTGTCGATAAGTGCTTTCTGGAGTCGCCGGGGTTAAACCGACCCAACACCCACGGCAGGTATGTTCCGCCCCGGTCACTACGGCGTCGCGCTCACCCTCTACGCGCCCGTCGGCTGCTGGCTCCTCGCGCTCGGCCACCCGACTCTCGCGCTCGCGGGCGGCGCGGGTCTCCTCTGGCTGGCGATGCTTCCCGACTGGGACACGTGGCTCCCGCTCATCTCCCACCGCGGCCCGACCCACACGCTCGCGTTCGCCGGGCTCGTCGCTGGCGCGGCGTGGGTCGCGGCGGCCGCGACCGGATTCGGGACCCATTCGGTCGGTCCGGTCGACCTCCGGACGTTCGCGGCCGGAATCGCGGCGCTCTCCGTCCTCTCGCATCTGGCGGCCGACGTGCTGACGCCGATGGGAGTGGCGCTGCTCTGGCCGGTGACCTCTCGGCGATTCACGCTGTCGGTGTGCCGGGCGAACAACCGAATCGCGAACTACCTGCTGTTCGCGCTCGGGGTGTTCGCCACCGCGAGCGCGGCGTCGTTCGGGACGATGCTGTTCTCCGGTGCGGTGTAGTCCGTTTTCCGGTTCGGTGTCGTCGCCAGCGGGCGACGACTCCGCGCCGAGACGACGGCGCGCGGCGGTCGCGCATCGCGCGACCGCCGCGAATGGTCTCGACGAGCGTGCGACCCAACGAGGGTTCGGGCTAAAACTCCGAGAGGGACGCGCTCTCGGCGGCGCGGCGGAGCGACCCTCGCTCGTCTTCGGCCGCGAGCGCGAGATAGCGCCGAAATAGCTCGGAGTCGAGCGCGAGTCGAGCGAATCGGCCCTCGTGGTCGTACTCGACGACGCCGACTTCGGCCAGCCTCGGGAGGTGGACGTGGTGGAGCGAGGTGGCGACCCGCTCGAAATCGGCCCCTTCGACCGACGCCACCTCGTCGGCGAGGTCCGAGAGCGCGACGCGACCCGCGGACTCGTACAGCGCGTAGAGCACGTTTCGGCGGCGTTCGGTCGCGAGAACGTCGAAAACCGAATCGAGCGAGCGAGGGTGCGAGCCATGGCTCTCGCCGGGCGCGGCGTTCGTGGACTGTTCCCCGGTCGAACTGTTCGACAGCTGACTCATGGCTCCGACATCCTATTCGTTTACCTTCATCATAAATGTGCGGGAATTCTCGGGCGAGACCAAACTCGGCGGTCGAACACCGAACCGCACTCACCACTCCCGATATGAGAGTTCGTCGGCCTTGGTCGTGACCGCGCGCATCATGCACCCGTGGCACATCCACATGTCGCCCCCGGTGCGCGCGACCAATCTGGTTCCCCCCGACTTTCGGTCCTCACAGATGTCACACACCTGCATACCTCCGTCGTCGTCGCGCTCGAACTTGAGTCTCTCGCCCGTTCCCGTCCGCCGAACCTCCGTCCCGACGGTCCGGCGACAGGAGGTGTTATGGTCGCGGGGGGCGTCCCTCCCGGGGAGAGACCGTGAAACACGTCGAATACGTCCACACGTTCGGGATGGAGGCCGAGGAACTCGACGAACTGCTCCGGACAGGGAGCGTCGGTGTCCTCGCGCTCGCCGACGACGGGGACGCCTACGCGGTTCCGGTCGCGTACGACTACGACGGCGAATCGCTCGTCGTCAGACTCGGTGCGTCCCCGGACAGCGAGAAGATGGCGCACCTCGAATCGACCGACACCGCGACTCTCGTCGTGCACGACGAGGGAACGCCATCGTGGAGCGTCCTCGCCCGCGGGTCGCTGCGCGAGCGCGACGACTTCGACGACCGCCGAGTCAACAGGCAGTTCTCCGCGCTCCGGGTGTTCGACGAGGAGATAGACGAGGTGGACGCCGCGGTGTACGAACTGGAGATGAGCGAGGTGACGGGGCGACGGACCGACTGATTGGCGAACTCGCGCAAGCCCTAACCCTCCCGCGCCCCAAGTCGGCCCATGAGCCAAGAGACGACTGACGACGCGTCCGAGACCCGCGACCTGCCCGAGACCGACGCCGAGTGGCGCGAGCGACTCACCGACGAGGAGTACCGCGTCCTCCGCGAGCAGGGGACCGAGTCGCCCTTCTCGGGCGAACACGTGGACCGAAAGGACGACGGTACGTACACCTGCGCAGGGTGTGGCGCGGAACTGTTCGACTCGGACACCAAGTTCGACTCGGGGTGCGGATGGCCGAGCTTTTACGACACCGACGACGACCGGGTCGAGACCCGCGAGGACCGAAGTCACGGGATGGTCCGAACCGAGGTCGTCTGCGCCGAGTGCGGCGGTCACCTCGGTCACATCTTCGACGACGGCCCGGAGCCGACCGGCAAGCGCTACTGCATCAACTCGGTCGCGCTCGACTTCGACGAGGAGTAGTTTCCTCTCCGAAAACTGTAACAAAACCGGTCGTTTTATTTCTCATTCCTGAGAGCTGTAGATATGGCTGGACCGTCAAGGGTACACACGGACGCCGAATCAGGAGAACAGACGACGCCGACCGACCAAACACCGGTTTCGAACGCCGAAGAGGTGGAGACCGCTGGCGAGTCGCTCACCGGCGCGTTCGACTACGCGCCCCACGTCCCGGTCGTCGGGGACAGCGTCTCGTTCGAAGCCGAGACCTCCGGCGGGGACGACCACCGGTACGAGTGGTCGTTCGGCGACGGCGCGACCGCGACGGGCGCACGCGTCACCCACACCTACGACGACGGCGGCGAAAAGGACGTGACCCTCACCGCGACCGACGACGACGGCGCGACCGACGGCATTCATCGGTCGCTCACCGTCTATCGCACGGCCGACATCGAACTCAGCGAGTTCGACCGCGAAGGCGGCGACGTGCTTCTACCGGTGTCGATTCGCGACGATGACACCACCGCGACCCCGATTCGCGGTGACTCGCTCCGATTCGGCTCTCCCGTGGCGATTTCGATGGGCGGCGGCGCGACTCCGGTTCGAACCGCCGAGCGCGACGACGGTCTCCGGGCGTGGTTCCGCGCGACCGACGCCGCCATGACGGGGTCGGAAACGAGGATGCGACTCGCCGGGCGCGCGGCCGACGGCGTTCCGGTCGTGGGGACCGCCGACACCGAGTCGGTCGCACAGTGGTAGCCCGCGCGACGGCTCAGTTGACCTCGTTGTGCATCTCCTCGATGACTGCTTCGAGGTCCGGCGTCCCGCCGCCGGGTTGGGAGTCGTACGAGAACTCTCCCTTGCCGTCGAACGACGCGCCCTCGGTCCACGGCTGTTCGGGGTCCTCCATCTCCTCGCGGAACGTGGACATAAACGTGTAATTGAAGTCCTGATTCTCCTTCTCTTGGGGGAAACTCGCGGGCACGGGGACGTGTTCGCCCATGCTTTCGAGCGCGGCGTGCCACTGATTCTGGTGCATCGTGTCGCGGGCGATGAGGTACGCGAGCATGTCCTTCATCCCTTCGTCGTCGGTGATTTCGTACAGCCGAGTCGCGAGGAGTCGGCCCGTCGATTCGGCCATCACGTTCGCGTACATGTCGGCCGCGAGGTTGCCGCTGGCGACGACGCAGTTTCCGTCGAACGGCACGCCGTTCGAATCGACGGGCATCGCGTGGAGTCCGGCCGACAGCGCCTGTCGGGGCTGGCCGCCGTCCATCATCGCCGCGATGACGGCGTCCTCGCGGGCGGCCTCGCGCGCCTCCTCGGGTGCGCCCTCCAGATTCTTCGCCACCGCGGTCGCGAGCATCTCGATGTGGCCCAACTCCTCGGCCGCGGTCTCCATCAGCAGGGTCCGGTACTCCTGCTTGTCGCGGGGCACCGCGAACGCCTGAAACATGTACTGGAGCGCGACCCGCATCTCGCCCTCCGCGCCGCCGATGGCCTGCTGGAGCATCTTGGCGAAGTAGGGGTCGGGTTCCTCGACTTCCACCTCGTACTGGAGTTCGTTATCGTGGTAGAACATCCCGGAAAAAGTTGGAACGCTGACTTTCTTAGGCGTCGTGGCCACGAATCAGTTCGAATTTGTAACGACTCTGTACCCGAGCCGAGTTCGGTCGCCGGAGACCGGCGACCGAACTCGACTGGTCCCTCCGCCCGTGAACCCGACCGGCCCCTCCGCCCGGCGGGAAATTTATCACGGTACGCCAACAAGATGCGCGTAGAATCGCATGCAGGGGGACGGGACACACCGAGAGACCGCGGCCGAGTACGAACACCTCCGGACGAAGAAAAAAGAGCGTCAGGGCAACGAGGAGCACGCCGAAGTCCGGGACGTGTTCGTCGGCGAGGACGAAGTGAGCCTCGCGCTCGCGTTCGAGTGGACGACCGGAACCGAGCGACTCACCTACGATTTGGGCGACGACCGCGACGTGCTCAAACTCGAAGCCCTCGCGGCGTCCCACGGTTTCGAGTTCGAGCAAATCGGGTTTCTGGAGGGCGAGACCCTTCCGGTCGTCTACACCGGGAGCGAGTGGACGCCGACGGTCCACCGGGGGTACGCCGAGGGCGAGGGGTCGGTCTCCGAGACGTTTACCACCGAACTCCGACTGCTCGCCCGCGAACTCGCGCGGTCGCCCAAGATTCTGCGCCGACTGGTCGAACTCTCGCGGACGATGTCCACGAAACAGTTGATACTCGCAGTAATCATCGTCAAGAAACTCATCATCATCGCGCTCATCGCGTGGCTGCTGCTCTGAGCCGGGACGCCGGAATCGTTTTCCCGCGCTCAGTCGTGTGCCACACCATGGCTCACCCGGTTCCGCCCGAGGTCGAGGAACTACTCACGAGCGAACCGTTGATGGCTCACTTCGCCACCTGCGCAGATTCCCGTCCGCACGTCGCGCCGGTCTGGTACCACTACGCCGACGGCGTGGTCGAGGTGCTGACCACCGGGAAAAAGCTGGCGAACGTCCGCCAGAACCCCCGAGTAGCGATTTCGGTCCAGAAGGACACCGGAGGTCGGGCGGAGTGGATGGTGACCCTTCGCGGGACCGCCACGGTTGTCGAGGACCCCGACGCCCGCCGAGAGGCCGCCGCGCGCATCAATCCGAAGTACGGCGCGCAGGCCGCCGAGTACCCCGAAAACGTGCTGGTCCGGGTGACGGTTGGGTCGGCGAACTATCAGACGTACTGAAGGCGGGCGGAGAGTTGGTGTTGGTCGATGACGCAAACCACGGGAGACAGCAGGCGAACATCCGCCGAGAAACAGCAGACCGACCAACTTCGGGAGGACTGAAAGGGGCGGCGCGCTCGCGTTTACGTGGTCGCCTGCGCGACCCCTCTCCGCGGCGGGCGTTGCGGAGAGCCGCGGAGATGTCGCGTCAGCGACCGTCTCGTGAGCGAAGCGAACGAGACCTCGGCGGACGCGGTTTGTCCGTCGGTGGCGAGCGCGCCGGGGCTTTCTGGCTGTTCTTCACTGTGGCGGCTGTTGTTCGTAGCGAGCGTGCCGGGGCTTTCTGGCTGTTCCCGATTTTGATGTCCACGGTTCGTCTCGGCGGACAAGCGTTTCCGATTACCGAGACCCTCAGAACGAACTGTACCGCTCCTCGTTCCACGGATTCGCGGTGTTCGAGTACCCGCGTTTCTCCCAGTAGCCTCGTCTCGGCTCGGTCAGAAATTCGACGCTATCGACCCACTTCGCACCCTTGTAGGCGTACTTGTGTGGCGTCACCACCCGGAGGGGACCGCCGTGTTCGGAGGGCAACGGCTGGCCGTCGAGTTCGTGGGTGAACAGCACCTCCTCGCGCAGACACTCCTCCAGCGGGAGATTCGTGGTGTAGCCGTCGAGCGACCCGAACAGAACGTGGACCGCCTCGTCCTCGACGCCCGCCTCCTCGGCCAGCGTCGGGAAGGTGACGCCAGCGAACTCGTTGTCGAATCGGCTCCACCCGGTGACGCAGTGGAAGTCCTGTTTCTGGGTCTCTGTCGAGAGGTCGAGAAAGTCGCTCCACGAGAGCGCGAGATTGTCTTCGACCGCGCCCGAAACCGTGAATTCCCACGATTCCACGTCCCACCGGGGCGTCCCGCTCTTCGAGAGGACCGGGAATCGGTCGGTCCGGCGCTGGCCCGGCGGGAGTCGGTCGCCGCCGAACTCCTCGTGTATCGCGGTGGCGTCCTTCATGACGCATGGGGTCACGGCGGGCGAGGACATAGGGATACGGGCCGGACTGGAAAACGTCGCGCTCGACCGAGCCGTACGTTTATCATCCCCGGCTGTTAGCTCCCGTTATGGGCCTCGTGAGGCGTCTCAAGCAGAGTTTCGTCGCGGGACTGATACTCGTCGCGCCGCTCGTCGTCACGGCGTACGTCCTCGTGTTGCTCGTCGGCTGGTCGGCCCAACTGCTCGACCCGCTGGTCAGGGAGATGCAACTGCTGCGATACACCGACAACGTCGAACTCGCGGCCCAAGCGCTCGCGGCCGGAATGTTACTCACCGTCATCACCCTGCTCGGCGCGCTCGCACAGCGACAGGTCGGCAATCGGACGTTCCGGAGCGTCGGCCGAGTCGTGAACTTTGTTCCGCTCGTGAACACCGTCTACGGAAGCGTCAGGCAGGTCGCCACCGCGATGGTCGAACAGAACACCCGATACGAACGCGTCGTCCTCGTGGAGTACCCTCGCAAGGGCGTCTACGTCATCGGCCTGGTCACGGGCGACGGCCCGACCGCCGCCGAAACCGTGGCCGACGAGGACGTGTACAGCGTCTACCTCCCGAACAGTCCGAACCCGACCGGCGGGCGACTCCTGCTCGTCCCCGAATCGCAGGTCCACGAGACCGACATGAGCGTCAGGCGCGGGCTTCGGATGATACTCACCACCGGAGTCGCCACCGAGGGGAGAAGTGACCGAGCGACCGAGTCCCCACCGGAGCGCCCGCCGAAAGTCGAGGCGTGAGGCGCACCGATTGGTGCGCCTCACGCCGAT
Source organism: Halorussus amylolyticus (assembly GCF_004143485.2). Taxonomy (GTDB): domain Archaea; phylum Halobacteriota; class Halobacteria; order Halobacteriales; family Haladaptataceae; genus Halorussus; species Halorussus amylolyticus. The sequence goes on from NZ_ML974132.1 coordinate 43,392, forward strand.
TGACGTGCTCGCGTCGATTGCTGTCTCACGCCGTGTTCAGCCGATTCGACAGCGCGCGCATCCCCGCGACGGCGCGCGGGAGCGCGGCCATCGCCGCGACCGAGACGACGGCGGCGACGACCATCCCGACGCCCGGCGTGCCGGTCCGGAGGTGGGCGGCCGCCCCGGCGTAGCCCGCGGCCCCGATGGTCGCGCTGTAGTAGGCGACTCGGAGCGGGAGCGTGTAGGGGTCGCCCGCGCGCGGCCACTCGCCCGCCTCGACCCACCCGCCGCGGAAGGTGGCGGCCGCGCAGGTCGAGACCGCCACCGCGGTCAGCGCGGCGAGCGAAATCGGCCCCCTCGGCGTGGCGAAGAACAGGACCGACAGCGCCGGAATCGACAGAATCGAGATTTCGAGCCCCGCGAAGAACACGTAGTCGAGCCAGCGTTCGAGCATGTCAGTCGAGTCGGTAACGCAGGAGCGCGGCGATGCCGCCGAACGCCCCGAGTTGGTCGCCGGGCGGGAACTCGCTCGAAAACACGGTCACGTCGCCGCCCTTCTGTTCGACTTCCGTGATGAGGTCGTTCACGTCGAACGGCCACTCGCCCTCGCCGCTTCGCTCCTCGCGCAGGCGCTCGTCGAGGAGCAGGAGGTGTTCGATGGCTCCGAAGTCCGACGCCTTCTTGACCTGCTCGACGCCGTAGGCGACCTTCGCGCCCTCGCCGATGCGCTTGGTGAGTTCGTCGATGAGTTCGGCCTCCTCGGCGATTCGGGTCTCCTTCTGAACCTCCTCGACCGCGCCGCGCTTGAGGACTTCGTGGACGCCCCGGTCGCCGACCGCGCTCGTATCGACTGTCGTGATTTTCTCGGTCAGGTCCGCGGCGTTCTCCTCGATGTAGTCGTAGGCGTCCTGCTTCGTGAACCCCGGTCCGGCGAGGACGATGGCGTCCACGTCCATCCGCGAGAGCGCGGCCGTGAGTTCCGCGAACAGTTCGTCGCGCCCTCGCGCGAACTCCCCCTTCCCGGTCGTGCCCGAGAACTCGCCGCGCTCGTCGGCCCCGTACTGAGTGACTTCGTGGATGTGGGCCTTCCCCTCCTCAACCGTGACGATTGCCACGTCGGGGTTGTCGGTCGCCTCCTCGGCCTCTTCGAGTCGCTCGATTTGGTCGGGCTTCCAGCGCTTCTGAATCTCGATTTCCTTGGTCTCCTCGACGTTGAGGGTGTGGTGCTGGCCGAGTTGGTCCTCGCGCGAGCAGTCGGCGATGACGCCGCTGATTCGGAGTCGGTTGGCGAACTTGTGGAACTCCACGTCGTCGACTTCGATGGCGACCCACAGGTGTTCGCGCTCGCCGCCCGTGTCGCGCATCTGGTCGTCGTTGCGCTGGATGCGCCGGGTGGTGTCGCCCGACACCCGGTCGCCGGGTTCGAGGACGTAGGTGAGATGCCAGAGGTCGTCGAGGCTCTCGGGGACGAGCGTGATGCGCTCGCCGCCGCCCTCGACGCGCTGGCGGCTCTGGATTCGCATGTTTCGACGTGAGTCGCGGGCTGATAAGTCACCTGCGGTCGAAGCCGCCGTCGAAGTCGCCGACGCCGCCGCGAGCGCGGCAGCGTCGGCGACTGAATTTAAATAGTACGAAAATCCGACGAGGCGTTGTAAAAGGGGGCAAAAAGGCGATTCGACCGGTATTACACTTCCGTCGTGTACCAAATATTTAAATACATACTTCGAGCGAGGTTCGGAGCAAATTTCACTTTCGCTCCGGGGGCCAAACCGTCTTACGTGCCCGAGTCCAAGGGGCGACCACGATGGGAGCGCGGGACCTGTTGGCGCGCGGGGGATTCGACTTCGACCCCGAGGCGGTCGAACTCGACGACGCCGACGTGTTGGAGTCGCTCGAACCCGCGGTCCGGGAGTGGTGGGTCGAGCAGTTCGGGGAGTACGTCCCCGAGAACGGCGGCTTCTTCACGCCGCCCCAGAAGGAGGCGATTCCGCTCGTTCGCGACCGCGAGAACGCGCTCGTCGCCTCACCGACCGGGAGCGGCAAGACCTTGGCGTCGTTCACCGCGATTCTGAACGAACTGTTCGCCCGCGAGCGCGAGACGGAAGACGGCCTCGAAAATTCGGTTTACTGCCTGTACGTCTCGCCGCTCAAGTCGCTCGCCAACGACATCCACCGGAATCTGGCGGTCCCCCTGCAGGGCATCGCCGCGAAGATGGACGGCGACCCCACGGTCCGCCACGCGATTCGCCACGGCGACACCGATTCGGCGGACCGCCAGAAGATGCTGGAGGAGACGCCCCACATCCTCAACACCACGCCCGAGACGCTCGCGATTCTGCTCAACTCCCCGAAGTTCAAGAAGAAGCTCGAAACCGTCGAGTACGTCGTTGTGGACGAGATTCACAGCCTCGCCGACGGCAAGCGCGGCACCCACCTCGCGGTGAGTCTGGAGCGACTCGAAAACATGGTCGAGTCGTCGCCGACCCGAATCGGATGCTCGGCGACCGTCGAACCACTCGACGACATCGCGGAGTTTCTGGTGGGATGTGAAAATGGCGAGGAACCCGGAGAGAGTCGCCCTCGCGAGTGCGAAATCGTGGACACCCGGTTCGTCCGGGAGTTCGACATGGAACTCCAGTGTCCGACCGACGACCTCGTTCACACCCCTCGCGAGGTGGTGAACGAGCGATTCTACGACCAACTCCACGACCTGATTCGAGACCACACCAACACCCTCGTGTTCACCAACACTCGGTCGGGCGCGGAGCGCGTCCTCCACAATCTCCGCGAGCGATACGACCGCTACGACGAGGACAACTCCGGGTGTCACCACGGAAGCCTCTCGAAGGACGCCCGCCAGTCCATCGAGCGGGACTTGAAGGAGGGTACGCTCGACGTGGTGACGACCTCCACCAGCCTCGAACTCGGCATCGACATGCCCCACATCGACCTCGTGGTGCAGGTCGGGTCCCCGAAGTCGGTGGCCTCGCTCCTCCAGCGCGTCGGCCGGGCGGGCCACCAACTCGGCCAGACCGTCACGGGCAGGGTCATCGCGCTCGACCGCGACGAACTCGTCGAGTGCGCCGTGATGCTCAAGAAGGCCGAGGAGGGCTTCGTAGACCGGGTGTTCGTACCCGAGGCCGCCTACGACGTGGCGGCCCAGCACGTCTACGGGATGGCGATAAACGAGGTCCGACCCGAGCGCGAGGTTCGGGCCACCCTCCGGCGGGCCTACCCCTACCGGAACTTCTCGGACGGCCAGTTCGAGACCCTGTTTCGGTACCTCACCTCGGACTACGACGGCTTGGAGGACAAGCACGTCTACGCCAAAATCTGGCGCGACGAGAACGACCCGCCCGACGGCGAGTATCACTACCCGGAGTTCGACGTGGGGCAACCCCTAATCGGCAAGCGCGGGCGACTCGCGCGGGTCATCTACATGACCAACATCGGAACGATTCCCGACTCGTTCACCTGCGACGTGTACACCCGTGCCGACAGCGAGTGGGTGGGGAATCTCGACGAGGCGTACCTCGACACCCTCGAAGCGGGCGACGTGTTCGTCCTCGGCGGCCAGAACTTCGAGTTCCGGTACCGTCGCGGGTCGAAGGTGTACGCCGACCGGACGAACGCCCGGCCCACCGTCCCGTCGTGGTTCTCAGAGCGCCTGCCCCTCTCCTACGACCTCGGCCGGGCCATCCTCGACTTTCAGGCCGACCTCCTCGAAAGATTCGAGAAGCGGGGCAAGCCCGCAGTCCGGGTGTGGCTTCGGGAGTTCCCGCTGGACGAAAACAGCGTCCGCGCCATCGCCCGGATGTACGACGAGCAGGTCCGGTACGCCGGTCCCGAGAGCGTCAGCACCGACGCGAGGCTCTCGGTCGAAATCGAACTCGACCGCAACGAGTACGAGCGCCACTACTACGTCCACTCGAACTACGGTCGGAAGTTCAACGACGGTCTCTCGCGGGTGGTCGCCTACCGGTGTGCGAACGCCGCCAACACCAACGTCTCGGTCGCGGTCGCGGACAACGGCTTCACGGTGTCGATGCCGCTGAATCGGAAGGTGGACGTGGCCGAAATCCTCCGGGACATCGAACCCGAGGCGGTCCGGAGCGACCTCCGGGCCGCGCTCTCGGGCACCGAACTCCTCCAGCGGTACTTCCGAATCAACGCCACCCGGTCGCTGATGATTCTCAAGCGGTACAAGGGCTACGAGAAGTCCGCGAGCGAACAGCAGGTCTCCAGCGAGATGCTGCTCGGATTCGCGGAGGACTTAGACGAGTTCGCGGTCATCGAGGAGACCTACCGCGAAATCATCGAGGACAAACTCGCGGTGTCGGCCATCGAGGACGTGATGGGCGACGCGCAGGCCGGGGCTATCGAGGTGGTCCAACAGCGCGTCGATTCGCCGACGCCCAAGGCGTTCGGTCTCGCCACGCTGATGGCGAGCGACGTGGTCCTAGCCGAAGACGAGAGCGCCGTCTTGCAGGAGTTCCACGAGCGCGTGCTGGAGGAAATCGGAGGCGAGCACGACACCAGCGGGGAGGCTTCGGCAGCGGAGTAGCGAGGAATCCGAACGCGGATGGCGCTCGCTATCGAAGAACGCTCTTTAGCTTCGAAAACTCCGTACCGGGGATACGGTAGACACCGTTTCGGTTCTCGACGACGGATTCTTGTTCGAGGTGGCGCAGTGCGGGATACACCGTTCCCATCGAGGCATCGAGCAACTGTGTAAGTTCGCTCGGCGCTACCCACGGCGATTCGCTTTCCAGTTCCGCTTTGACGCGCTGGAGGAACAGCGCGGTGGCGACTCGTTTCTGTGGCGGAAGGTTCTCGAACGAGTCCTTGAAGAAGACCGTGTAACTGCCGTCTTCGCCGTCACCGACGAGTGCAGCGTGATTCGACACCAACGTTGCAATCTCGTCCGCACTCGTTCCGTTGTGATGGACGAGCGGGGTTTTGTCTAATGTACTCATCTGTTATTTCCTCGTTCGGTTGGGCGAATACGTCGATTTCGTTCCCATTCTACCGCTACTCTCCATATAAACTTTCCCTCATTAGTTACGCTCACGGTATTATTTCGTCCCATTTTCTGATTCGTCTCCTGCTGTTCTGTCATCGTCTGACTGCTCTTCTGTTGCATCGAGTTCCCTTTGTGCTATTTCGAACTGTCCGTCCTCGCCGCCGCCTCGACCTACTCCGACGCCATCGCTGTCTGTCTCGGGTACATCAGTCTCTTGGTCTGTTTCGTGCAGAAAGTCGAGTTCGACGGACCGGTTCTGCTGGCTAAGAACTTCAAGATAGTACTCGATAACCATGTACTTTGCAACGTCTTTGCTGAACTCACTGCCCCGGTTGTAGAACAGTCCCGCTCCGACGAGCGAAATCGAAACCAGATACGGGAACGTCCAAACCGGAACTGCCGACTGAAATACGCCACTGGCCGTGAGTAGCGAGTAGGCGATGAACCAAAGTGCCAACAGAACCATCGTTACGAACATCCCGCGCATCGCCAGATACAGTGCTTGCAATCGGAGCGCTCGTGACCGGGATGTCGCTTCCAGTTTTGCGAGGATAATCTTGTGTAGCCGATTCCAATCTTCGAACTCCGAGGTAAGACCGAGTTCGGCTCGAAACGTCTCGATAAAGTAAGCATCAACTGTGCTAATATTTATATTCGATTTCATTTCTGCAACATTTTCTTCGTCACCGGCTTCGTCCTCTTGCCGATCCACTTTCTGAATGTGATTCGCAAAGTCCTGCCCGGATGACTGAACGATTCCCCCGAGTGCTTGAACGAACAGTCCTGTAGCGAACGAAAGAACGAGAAGAAGTGATAGGCTACCGATTCTTACACTGACGAATAGACCGTCAACGCCGACGTACGGGAAGAGTAGACCGATTACGAGTACCGCACCCGGGAGAAAATTGGCAAAGATATCGTATAGATTGAAATTTGCATACCTTTGCTGTTGAGAGACGCTCATCGTCTGAACCTTCCTGCCCACCCTTATAAAAATCTATGCTAATTCGCGCTAAATTATAGTGGTGTGGCTCCTTTCAATTCTCGGGAAGTACTTGTCCGTGTCGTATGCGCTCAGTTCTCGTACAGGTCGAACAGCGGTCGCACGTCCCCGACCACGTACCGTCGAATCATCTCGCGGAGCGCCCGACACTCGACGCTCTCGTCCTCGCCTCGCTCGCACAGTTCGAGGTAGCGTTCGCCGAAGTACGGCACGTCCCCGCCGTCGATTTCGGGGCTCGAAAGCGCCGACCCGGATTTGCCCTGCTCGACTCGCCACGCCGTCGGATTCAGCGAGTGGTCGTAGATATCCCAGTGAGTCGGCTCCACGTCGGCGACGTGGGTCAGCTTTGCTCCGCGGTCGATGTCGCGGTACTCGACGGTCTCCAGAAGGTCCTCGAAGGGGTTCGTCGCCGCGCCCGCCAAGCGGGGGCGATTTCGGAGGTGTTCGATGTCGAAGTCCCGGCCCATGTACGTCACGAGCGTCGAGGGGTCGCGTCGCTCTATCCACTCACAGACCGCTTCGACCAGTTCGACTTCGGATTCGGGATGGGGGCTATCCCGGAATAGCACGGTCGTCTCGGCGGGGGCGTCGGGGTCGGGTCGGTAGCCGAGCGCCACGCAGAGCAGTTCGACGTGTTCGGAGTTTCCGAGGTCGATGTCGGCCTCCGATTCGGTCGCGAGCGTCTCGATGTCGAGTGCGAGAACGCCACCGGACTGCGATTCGCGCCGGTCGGTTTCGGTCCGAACTATCGGGGCGAAATCAGGGGAGGGCCGCTGGACCTGTTCGACGGTCATCTTTCCGAAATTCGACCGGAGTTCGGGGTTCTGATTGTAGACGTTCCCGCTCGCGTTGCGGAGCACGTACCACTGGTCGGGCTTGAGGGTGTAGCTGTCGCCGTCACCCGCGAAAACGGTGAGTCCGAACTGTTTTCCGGACTTGTCGACCAGCGTGGCCTTCAGGTCGAAACTGTCGTTTTCGACTTCAGTCACCGACTCGACGCGAACGAGGATATCCATCGACTCGTTCTGCTCGATGTCGTCGCGGGTGGTCTCGGGGTACGACATACCGTCACCAAGTGCCGAACCACCCTTCAATCGTTCCGTATGGGGCCGAGAATTACTCCCCGAGCGCGTAGACGTTCCCGTCCGAGCAGTTCACGAACACACGACCATCGGCCACGGCGGGCGAGGAGTCCACGTAGTCGTCGAACTCGACGCGCCACGCTTCGGAGCCACTCTCGGCGTCCACCGCCGAGACGCCGCTCGCACATCCGAGGTATACCACGCCGTCGGCGACGGCGGGCGACGAGCGCACGTCGCGTTCGATGTCGTAGCTCCACGTCTCCGCGCCGTGGTCGGCGTCGAGCGCGTAGAGTTTCGCGGTGGCGTCGGGCGGGTCGCACGTGTCGTCCTCCGGGCAGGCGACGTTCCCGTGACACGCGACGTACACCGTCCCCTCGGCGACCGCGGGCGAACACCGGACGCTCGGCCAGTCGAGGTCGAACGTCCAGTTGGGGTCGCCCGTCTCGGCGTCGAGCGCGAAGAGGGTGCCCACCGCGCCGAAGTAGAGGATTTCGTTCGAGACGGTCGGCGACGAGAACACGCTCCGGTTCACCTCGAACGACCATCGCTCCTCGCCCGTTTCGGCGTCGAGCGCCCGAACGTGTCCGTCGTCGTCGCCGAAGTACACCCGGCCGCCGACGACCGCGGGCGAGGTGGAAATCCAGTCGGACACCTCGAACGCCCAGCGCGTATCCCCGGTATCGGCGTCGAGCGCGAACAGCGCCCCGCTTCGGTCCACCTCGTCGTCGTCCGACACGACCGCCGGGGAGTCGCCCGCGGTACCGACGTACACCGTTTCGTCGGCGACCGTCGGCGAGGAGTCGTGAAGGTCGTGTCCGAGGTCGGTCTCCCACCGGCGCTCGCCCGTTTCGGCATCGACCGCGACGAACTGCTGGCCGTCGGTACCGACGTACACCGACCCGTCGGCGAACGCGGGCGCGTGGCTCACCCATCCGTCGGTCTCGAACTCCCAGCGTCGCTCGCCCGTCTCGGCGTCGAGCGCGTGGAGGTTTCCGCCGGTGCCCGAACTCCCGGTGTAGACGGTGTCGCCGACCACGATGGGAGAGGTGTTCGCGGTCGGGCTTCCGGTTTCGAACGTCCAGACGACGCTCACGTCGTCGGTCGGTCCCGAGACGTCGGGCGCGTGGCCGGTGTTCGCACGGTCGTAGCCGAAGGTGGTCCATCCGGCCTCGCCCGGGGAATCGGCGTCGGCGGCCGTCGTGTTCCCACCTCCGAATCCGTCGGTGGCGAGACAGCCACCCGTCGCGACCCCCGCTCCGACCCCGACGAATCGGAGGAGACTCCGTCTGTTCATGTTACCCCGCAAACATTCGATAGTGAAAGTCGTGTCGAATGGTGAATGTGTTCTGTTAGCCTTCGACGAGCAGGGTGTCGAGCGCGGAGGGGACCACGAGAACGTCGCTCCCGTCCGGTATCGCGGCTTCGACCGATTCGCGGGCGCACATCAGACACGCCTCGGCGACCTCGGGGTGCTCGCTGTTCGTGACGAACACGTCGTAGTCCCGGAGGACGCGCGCGACGACGAACGCGCGCTGTGCGCCCGCCTCGTAGCCCGCTCGCATCTCCTCGTACAGCGAGTCGGCGGTGTCGGCGCGACTCAGTCGGTCGTAGAATCGTTTCTCGCCGGTCCCCTCGCCAGCGCCTTCGATGAGTCTCGCGGGGAGGACGATGCGCCCGCGCGCTCGCGGGCCGCTTGACTCCGTACTCGCCCCTCCTTCCGATTCCTCGCTCGCGTCCGAATCACTCCGCCCCTCGCTCGCGTCCGACGCGCGGCGCGCGTCGGACGCGAGCGGGTCGGAGTCGCCGAGTGCGACGTAGGTGGCCGCCCGCGTGGCCTGATACAGATTCGCGTCCTTGGGCGCGCCGACGCCCGCGACGACCGCGTCGTACGTCCCTTCGACCGGAACTGAAAGTGCCTCTTTCGCGGTCTCGGCGAGGTCGGCGACGACCGCGCGGTGGTCGCCCGCGCTCGCGCCGAGGAAGCCGTCGGGACCGTGAGTAACGTTGAGACAGAAGTCCACGCCGATGAGGTCGCCTGCGCGGTCGAGGGTCTCGCGGAAGGGGTTGTCCTCGATGCGTCCGAGACGGACGTTCTCGTGGGCGAGCATCGCCGGGCCGTGGGTGTACCGGATGAGCGACTCGCCGCCCGCGCCGATGACGGCGGTTTTCGCGCCGCCGGAGAACCCGGCGTACTGGTGGGGTTCGACCATGCCGGTCGAAATCACGGCATCGGCGTCCGCGACCGCGGGGTTGAGTTCGACCGGGACGCGCTCGCCGTCGAGTCCCTCGACGGTGCCGACTTCGCGGGCGGCGTCGGCATCGTGATTTTGTGCGAGGTCGGCGTACTCGCCCAGTCCGTCGCGGAGTTCGGCGTCCGTCATCGGCCGGTGGAGGCCCAGTCCGACCACGACGACGACCTGCTCGCGGTCGATTCCGGCGCGCCTGAGTTCCGAAAAGAGCGCGTCCACCAGCACGTCGTCGGGCGTCGCGCGGGTCACGTCGGTCACGACGATTGCGACCTCGTCGCCGGGCGCGAGTCGGTCGGCCAGCGGCGGGCCGTGGGGGTCGGCGAGCGCGGATTCGGCCGCATTCCGGGGGTCCACGGGGTCGCCGCCTGCCGGTTCGGCGACCGTCACGTCGCAGTCCGAGAGGTCGATGTCGAGGGTGGTGTCGCCGTAGGGGATTCGCATTCTCTCGGGTCGTACGCGGCGCGGGTGCGTGAAACGCTCGGTCGAATCCGTGGCGAAGATGGGCGTCAGATTTAAGTCGATGTGTAAAGTCTCCTTTACTGTAAAGTGTGCTTTACGGAAAGGTCGCTTTACACCTTTCCAAACTATGACGACGACACAACCGATTCAGAAAGGACGACGGTACAGGAAACTCATATTCGGACTCATCGGGGTCGGCATCGTGAGCCTGCTCGTCGGCATGACCGTCGAGCAGTCGCTCGCGGGACTCGTGGTGTACGCGGTGACCGTCGGCGGCGGCGTCGCGCTGACGCTGTACTTCGAGCACCTGAGTTCGATTCCCATGCAGGACGAGCGCGAGCGCGAACTCGGCGAACGCGCCAGCAGCATCACGTTCCAACTGTTCGGCTACCTCGGCCTGTTCGGATTCGTCGCGCTCCTCCTGCTCGACGCGACCGGCCAGCGCGCCCTCGGTTCGACCGCCGAGACGCTCCTGTACGCGTACGCCGTGATTACGCTGTCGTGGGGCGGTATCTACACCGTCCTCCGGTACCGGTCATGAAAAACGACCTCCGGGAGCGCCGCGAGACCGACGACCTGAGTCAGGCCGACCTCGCGGCCGCGGTCGGCGTGACTCGCCAGACTATCAACGCCATCGAGCGCGAGCGATACGACCCCTCGCTCGAACTCGCGTTCGAACTGGCTCGTCACTTCGAGTGTCGAATCGAGGATATTTTCCGACCCGAGAGTTAGAGTTCGACGCCGAATCCGTCGCGACCCGCCGACCGCTCGGCGAACGCCGCGAGCAGGTCGGCCGCCGCGTCCAAGTCCTCGGTGTCGATGACCTCGACCGGGGTGTGCATGTACCGGTTCGGGAGGCCGAGATTCAGCGACGGAATCCCGCCCTGCGACGTGTAGAAGGCGTCCGCGTCGGTGCCGGTCGAGCGGCCTGACGCCTGCAACTGGACCGGCATGTCGGCGTCGGCGGCCGCCTCGCGGACGAGGCGGACGACTTCGGGGTGGTTCGCCGACCCGCGCGCGACGACCGGCCCGCCGCCGAGTTCGACCTCGCCGTGTTGATGTTTCGCGTCGTCGAGGTCCGGGCTATCGACCGCGTGGGTCACGTCGGTCGCGATGGCGGCGTCGGCGTCAAGGTCGAAGCCGACCATCTTCGCGCCCTGCAAGCCGACCTCCTCTTGGACCGTGCTGACCGCGTAGACGGTCGCGTCCACCTCCGCCTCGGCTGCGCGCCGGGCGGCCTCCGCGGCGACCCAGATGCCGACCCGGTTGTCCATCCCGCGCGCGGCCATCCGGGTGCCCGCGAGCTCCCGAATCGGCGTGTCGAAGGTGATGGGGTCGCCCACGTCCACGAGGTCGCGGGCTTCGGTCTCGGTCTCTGCGCCGATATCGACGTGCTGTTCGACCACGTCTTCGATTTCGTCGTCCTCGGGGTCCCGGAGGTGGATGGCGGTCTGGCCGACGACGCCCCGGACGACTCCGTCGTCGGTGTGGATTTCGACGTGCTGGCCCTTCGAGACGGTGCGGTCCGACCCGCCGACTCGCGAGGGGTGAACGTAGCCGTCCTCGTCGATACTCGACACCATCAGTCCGATTTCGTCGGCGTGGCCGGTGAACGCCACCGAGGGGTCGCCGCCCTCTACTACCGCCACGGCGTTCCCGTACTCGTCGGTGCGAACGTCGTCGGCGAACTCCGAGACGTACTCGACCCAGACGCGCTGTACGTCGGCTTCGAAGCCGGACGGGCTTGGTGTGGTCAACAACGAGTCGAGGAAGTCGCGGCGTGGCTCGTCCATACATCCGCGAAACGACTCCGCGATAATGAACGTCACGGAGACGGACCGCGTTTCGAGACGCGAAGGCCGGTGGACCAACGACCGGGCAGGACTTCCGAAAGACACGTCTTTCGACTTCCCGCTCGGTTCCCTCGCGGGAATGAAAGGGGCGGTGCGGTCGCGTTCATTTTAGTCGTCTCAGCGGCCCCTATTCGGCGCGAGGTGTGCGGAGAGCGCCGAATATGTCGCTGAGCGACCGTCACGCGAGCGGAGTGAGCGTGACCTCGGCAGTCGCAGCCCGCGCAGGAGCGCAGCGACGAGCAGGACCGTCTGCCGGTGGCGACCGCACCGGGGCTTTCTATCTCGTCTCGACCCCGGCGCTGGCAAAATCTGCGACACCAACTGCGTCTCCAAACGTAAGGCGTCTTATCCGCCCCAACCGCTAAGTTCGCGCTCGGCGAACCCCCGGTATGGGAATCCTCGAAATACACTTCCACGACTCGGATTTCAGTTGGAACGTCAATCCGCGCGGTTCGGAGGACGGCGGCGCGCTCCCGTTCGGTAGCGACGAGTCCGAATCCCAACCGGAGACCGACGGGGGCGAGACGCCCGCGCCGTCGGTCGCGAACAAACTTCGGACTGTGGGGATGCTCGCGGTTCTCGTCGGTCTCGGCGTGGCGCTCAGTCGCCTCCGGAGTCGGCGCGCGCGGAAGGCGGCCGAGTCGAACGAGCAGGGTTCGTCGGGCCGTCGCTTCTCGCTCTCGCGGTCGAAGTAGTCCCACAGTCCCGGTCAGGACTGTTCGCTCCACTCGCTCGTTTCGAGATAGCCGCGGAGCGTGGTGAAGTCCACATCGTGATTCTCCCGGAGGGCGTCGATGTCGGCCCGATAGCCCTCTTCGTTGAACCACTCGAACATGACCGCGTACTCCTCGCCCATCTGCTCGCGCACGTCATGGACCGAGACGTGAACCGGTTCGACCTCCCGGCCCAGCGCGTCGGAAAATGTCTCGGCCGCGCTTTCGAGCGTGTGCTCGTCGCTCGCGAGTTCGTACGCCTCGCCGAGATACGTCTCGGGGTCGGCGAGCGCCTCGGCGACGAACGCGCCGAGGGTGTCCACGTCGAGCATCTGGAGCGAGACGCCCTCCGCGAGTCCCATCGCCAACTGACCGCTTTCGATGTCCTCGCGCGTGCCCTCGAAGTTCTGCATGAAGAAGACGGGCCGAACGACGGTCGCGGGCAGGTCGAGGTCGCGGATGCGCTCTTCGATTTCCCACTTCGAATCGAAGTGCGAGACGCCCGTGTCGCGCTCCGCGCCGCCGACGGAACTGAACACGAAGTGGTCGATACCCGCCTCGGCGGCGGCCTCCGCGAGGTTGGTCCCCTGTTCGACTTCGCCCTCGTAGCCCACCTCCCAGAAGTTGGTCATTCCGAACACGGTGTCCACGTCCTCCACGAGCGGCCGAATGGAGTTCTTCTCGGCGAGGTCGGCCGAGACGACTTCCGCGCCGCGCTCTCCGAGTTCGTGGGCCTCGGTGCTCTCGGGGTGTCGGGTCAGCGCGTACACCTCGAACTCGCCGTGGTCGCCCGACAGCAGGTGGTCCGCGACCGCTCCGCCCTGCGTGCCGGTCGCGCCGGTCACGAGTACGCTCTCTGGCATGGTCGGAGAGTCAACGGCGAGTGTCGGGATAAATCGGGCGGCCGCCGTGACCCGTGCGCCCACTACGCTTTTTGTCCAGTTCGTCGAACATCGTGTGCTATGTCATCACACACCTATTCGGTGTACCTCGTCCAGCATCCGGGGTCGCAGGGCGGCGAGCGCCAGGTCACGTCGCCGGTCTCGGGGTCGGCGCTCGACTTCTACGAGTCGGGCGTGTGGCTGACCCGCGAGGAGGGCAAGAACTTCTTCCCCTACGAGCAGATACGGACCATCCGCGAGCATCCGGGCGGCGATTCAGAGACCGAGAGTAGCGACTCAGGCGAACACGGAGACGACTCGGTTCGCGACGAGGGCGCGGAGGAGGATATGTTGGAGTGAGTCCCGAGGAACTGCGAAGGACCTCGGAAGAATTGTCGGACTGAGTCAGAGTTCAAGTCCGACGACTTCGCGGTTCAGGATGTCTGCGTACCCCGAAAAGGAGAGTTTGAGTTGCGGGACGCCGGGGAAGGTGAGCGTCTGGAGCGCGAGCATCGGGCGCTCTACGTCCGCTCCGAGTCGCCGAATCGCGGCCCCGACCGCGCTGTAGAGCTTCGCGGTCTCCTCGACTTCGAGGTCCGAACAGACGCCCGCGATTCGAGTCGGGAGTTCCGCGACGACTCCCTCGTCTTCGACGACCGCCCACCCGCCGCCCATCTCCTCGACGCGGCCGACCGCGGTTTGCATCGCGTCGTCGTCGGCACCAACCGCGACGACGCCGGTCGCTTCCCACGTCACGCTGGTCGCGACCGCACCCCGTTCGAGACCGTAGCCAGTCAGGAATCCGGTGAATCCGGTGCCATCGCCCTTCGGGTGGCGGTCGAGCAGGGTCGCCTTCAAAATTCCGGCGTCGGGGTCGGCGACCAGTTCGTCGCCTTCGACCGGGGGCGAGACGGTCGTCTCGCCCGACAGCAGGCCGCCCCGGTACTCGATTGCGCGGACCGTCGGGGTGTCGCCGCTCTCGCCCGCGACGGCGTCGGCCGGCACCCGGAACTCCGCGGGGTCGGTCGAGACGTTCACCGAGTCGTAGAACGCCTCGGGGTACTCGTGGGTCCGGGGCGCGACCTTCGACTCGCCCTTGTTGTAGACCACTTCGCCGCCGCTCACGACAGTCGAGACCGTGACGGCTTCGAGGTCGCTGATGAGAACGATGTCGGCGGTGCTACCGGGCGAGAGCGACCCGACTCCCTCGGCGTCGAGTCCGAAGTGTCGGGCGGGGTTGAGGGTCGCCATCAGGAGCGCGTCGGCAGGTTCGACGCCCTCCTCGATGGCCCGCCGGACGACCGCGTCCATGTACCCCTCGTCGATGAGTTCGCTCGGCCACATGCCGTCCGACGACAGCGAGACTTCGGCGGGGTCCACGTCGGGGTAGGCGTCGCCGACGGCGGCCATGTCGTCGCGAATCGAGCCGTAGCGACCGATTGCGTGGACGCCGTTCTCGACGCGCTCCACGATGTCCTCGCCCGAGATGGCCTCGTGGTCGTCGTCGATGATGGTGGCGAACGCCGAGAGTTTCGCACCCGAGCATCCGGCGGCGTGGCCCGAGACGGTCTTTCCCTCCTCGCGAGCGCGCTCGTAGAGCATCTCGGCGGGCGTGTCTCGCCCGACGGCGTGAATCCAGTCGGTCTCGCCGACGCCGACCACGCGGTCGTCGGCGAGCAGGTCCGCGAGGGCTTGGGCCTCCTCGTCGTCGGCGCGCCGGGGTTCGAAGGTGTCGAGCAGGGGTTGGGGCGGGACGGTGACTCGGACCCGGACCGGGAGGTAGGAGGTCGCGGCGAGCAACTGCTCGACGCCCTCCGCGCCGAACGCCGGGCCGTAGCCCGTGACCTCCGACACCACGGTCGTCGTGCCGTGTTCGACCGCGTAATGATATGCGCTCTCGAACGTCTGGTGCAAATCGAGGTGGGTGTGTGCGTCCACGAACCCCGGCGCGACGACGCGGTTGCTCGCGGTGATTACTCTCGTGTCCTCGCCGATGACCGACTCCGCGTCCTCGGGGAGTGCGGCGATTCGGTCGTCCACCACGGCCACGTCGCGGGCCTGGAACTCGCGGCACTCGGGAACGAAGACCCGACCGCCGGTAATCACGAGGTCGGCGGGCTCCTCGCCGAGCGCGACCGATTGGAGGTCGTTCACGCAGTCACCTCCCAGACCACGACGCCGCCCTGTTCGCGGGCTTCGACCTCGTCGCGTTCCGCCAGCACGTCGAGGTGGCCGACCGCCTCGCTCATCGCCGGGAAGTACTCGGTCGCGGGCAGGTCGTCGAACAGGCCGTCCATCACCTCGACCGCCGTCGTGGGACCCTCCTCGGCCACGATTTCCCGGACGTTCGCGGTCCGGTCCTCGTGGGCGGCCAGCACCTCGTCGATTCGCTGGCTCGGATTCTCGATTTCCGCGCGGTGGCCCGGCAGAAACCGGTCGAACTCCCGGTCGCGGAGTCGTTCGAGCGACCGATTGAACGCCGGGAGGACGCGGGGTCGCTCGCCGCCCTCCTCGGTGGGTGGCTGGAGCAGGGGGTTGGGCGTGATTTCGGCCAGCACGTGGTCGCCGACGAGCGCGCTCGCGCGCTCGTCGGCGACTGCATGGGTGTCGCCTTCGGCGTCCGTTTCGTACGTGAAGATGGTCTCGCCGGGCGCGTGGCCCGTCACGCGCTCGGCGGTGAGTCGAGTCTCGCCGACGGCGACCGTGTCGCCGTCGGCGAGCTTCACGTCGGTCTCGACGCTCGGCGCGACCGAGAGGAACGACTCGGGGAGGTCGGTGACGGTCTCGGCGGTCGTGCGCGCCATCCCGTGGCGCTCGAAGAAGTCGGCGAAGAACGACTGCTCGTAGTCGAGTCGGCCGTCGAAATCCGCGATTATCCGCGCCGTCTCGGGACTCGCGACCACCCGCGCGCCGTGGTCGCGCAGACGACTGGCGAGTCCGAAGTGGTCCGGGTGGGGGTGGGTGACGAGGACCTGCTCCACGTCGGTCGGTCCCAGCCCGCGAGTTTCGAGTTCGTCGAGCAGGGCCGCCCACGCCTCCTCGCTCCCGGGTCCGGGGTCCACGAGCGTCCGCCCGGAGAGATAGGCGTTGACCGGCCCGACCTGAAACGGCGTCGGTATCGAGAGCCGCGCAAACATATCCGAATCCTCGCCACCTGCCGATAAACCGTTTTTGACACGCGCTGGCGATTTGCGAAACTGTCGCACGTGGCGCGAGACCGCCCCGTCGTGTGTCTCGCGCGACGGTCCCGCGGGGACAAAGCATATATCTGTCCTCTGCGTAAGAACATAATGGGTGAGAACGATGAATAAACATTTCCGAGACGCGTGGTACTACGCCCGACGTGCGGGCGAACACCTCGCCCGAGGCGCACGCGAGGAACTCGAACCGGTCGAACGCCGAGTTCGGGCCGCGACAGGCCGCGAACGCGACGAAACGACCCGCACGGAGAAGTGGCGCGACGGACTCGAAGCCACCGAAGCGAAAGCCGAACGGCGAGTCCGGGGCGCGGTCCGACGCGCCCGCAAGCGAGTCTGAGACCGCGCGTTCCCCGTCCGCGATTTTTCGAACGTAAAGTAAGCCTTAAGTCCGGGAAGGGGGAACGTTGGACTGCGCGGGTTGGTAGTCTAGCCCGGTTATGACAGCTCCTTCACACGGAGCAGGTCGGCGGTTCGAATCCGCCCCAACCCATACTTCTGCCGCGAACAACACGGCGAGAGCCTTGTGCGCTCGCCACTCCGCGAGCGGCGGATTGCTGAATGTTGGGGCGGATTCGAACCACCACGCGAACCGTTTCACCTGTGGTCTGCGAATCTGTGCCATGGCCTGCCCGTATCTCGACTACCGCGAGTCGTCGGACGACGACTCGTTCGAGACGGCCCGCGCGTACTGCACCGTCGGGATGATTTCTCCGGCCGATATTACGGCCCACCTCTCGTAGGTAGAGGCGCCGAAAATCGGGCCGGGGTTCCCGCACTCGCCCGTAGTTGTCACCCCTTCGATTAACCGACTGGCTAGCCGCGCCGGGAACGCCACCACGCGTCGAGTCATGAAAGAAATTTTATACCACCAAGAGAGAACGAACAATGACGGTATGATACCGTGGTATGAACGAACGCGCTCGACGTTCGAATGTGATTCGGGGAGTCCGTCGCTCCGAACCGAGGAATCGCGAGGAATATGAACCGTAAGCAGTACCTCGTGTACCGACTCGTCTGGACGGTAGTCGGCGCGTGGGGCGCGCTCTCGGGTATCTTTCTGGCTTTCGCGCTCGCGCCCGACCCGGGGCAGTACAAAATCTGTCCCGGCGGTGGCTGTCGAGCAGCGTATCGCGCCGCGAGAAACTACGACGCGCCGCTTCACGAGCGGTATCTGTCGTGGATGGAGGGGTTTCTAACTTTCGACCTCGGAACGACGGTACGCGGCGAACCCATCGCAGGCGTTCTCGCCGACGCGAGTACCGTGACGCTCACCTACCTCGTACTCTCGGTCGCACTCGCGGTTATCGCCGGCGTCGGCGTGGGACTGTTCGTCGCGATGCGACCGGACAGTAAACTCCTCCGCGCCGTTCGAGCCGTCTCGTACGTCGGATTCGCGATTCCCACGTTCGTCGCCGCGTTGGGGGTGTTCTTCGTCGCGGTGGAGTATCTCGGCATCTACACGCTGGAGTACGACCACGAGCAGGCGCTGTTCACGGCTCGGAATCTCGTCGCACTCACGTTACCCGCGGGCGTCGTGACGGTGAACTTGTTCGCGATTCAGTTGCGGTACGCCCGTTCGGAATCGGTCGACATTCTGCAGAGAGACTTCATACGGGCGCTTCATGCCCGCGGGATGGGCACGGCGGTAGTGGTCAGGCACGTCCTCAAAAACGGGGCGACCTCGTTGCTGTCGGTGTTCTTCTCCGAACTCGTCGGCGTCGTGTTCGTCGTCCTCGTCGTGGTCGAAGTCATCTTCGACATTCCCGGATTCGGCCAGTTGCTCTACCGAGGAATACAGCAGCGCGACCTCGGCATCATTCTCGCGACCACGACCTTCCCCATCCTGCTGGTCATGGTCGGGAATTTCGTGCAGGACGTTGCGTACACCATCATCGACCCGAGAATCGAATCGGGGGCAGAATGAGTCGCCCAATCATCGCGAACGAGGAGGTTGCGGACGCCGACGGCCGAGACTCGCGACTGGCGCGGCGTGACTGGGCGTTCCTCGGGGTTTTAGCCGTCCTCACGGTTCTCCTCGTCGCGGACTGGCGAGGAGCGTTTCGGGTCGATTACGTCCTCTTCTCGTACGACTTCACGGGACTGGATTGGTTGTTCGTCTACGCCCTCGCGGTCCTCGCGTTCTACTTCGTCCTACCGCTGGCCATCAAACGACGACGGACCGCCGCGTACTGGCGGCGACTTCGGGCGGACCGGTGGGCGACCGCGAGTTTCGTCGTCCTCGTTGCGTTCGTGCTTCTCGGTCTCTTCGGACCGCTCGTCTTCCACCCTGACCGGCCTGTCTTCGGTGAGATGGGGCCGTACGGGGTCCCACTGACCCAACCGCCCGTCGGGTTCGATATCTTGTGGGGCGGCCCCTGTGCCGGTGCCGAGATAGACGGTCGCTGTCACGGGACGTGGCAGTACCCGCTCGGAACGACGCCGGGCGGGAAGGACGTGGTCGGGATGATAGTCGCCGGGACGCGAGTCGCGCTGGAAATCTCGGTCATCTGCGTCGCACTCCTCGTTCCGCTGGCGACCGTAGTTGGGACGACTGCCGCGACCTACGGCGGTCGAGTCGACGAGTTTCTCATGCGGTACGTCGATATTCAGCAGTCGATTCCGGCGTTCTTCGTGATTATTCTCGCCCAAGAGACGCTCGGCTACATCAACAAGGACACCGGCGGGAGCCTCCTGCTCGTCGTCCTCGTGTTCGGATTCATGAACTGGGGCGGAATCGCCCGGATTGTCCGGTCCGAGGCGCTCGAACTACAGGAGCAGTCTCACGTCCACGCCGCGAGGATTGCGGGGATGAGTGAATTCCGAATCGTGAGAACTCACGTCGTTCCGAACGCGCTCAGCACCATCTTCACCGCAGTTACGGTTCAAATCAGTTGGCTGTTGCTCCTCGAAACGACGCTGTCGTTTCTGGGCATCGGTTCGAAAGTCCACCCGTCGTGGGGGTACGTGATGACGACCAGCGCGCGGTCAGACTTCTTCCCGACCCACCACTGGTGGGGCGTCCTGTTTCCAGCGATTGTGCTTGCGGTGGCTGTCGTCGCACTCCAGATTCTCGGAGACGCCCTCAGAGACGTGACCGACCCTCGGATGAAGTAGCGCTCGCGGGAAGCGATTGAACCGTCGCCGAAGTACGCGACCCTGTTCTACCCGTCTCCGCCCTCTCGGGGACCGCAATCGTCGGACTTACCCTCTCACAGAACACCTCGAATACATCATATTCCCGACCGATGTATGACGTGGGCCGACGTGTGCGTCGTTGCGGGTCGCTACGGAATGCTCGAACACTACCGCACACGAACCATTTTACCCGCGGTCTGCGAACCTGTCCCATGACCTGCCCGTATCTCGACTACCGCGAGGCGTCCGGCGACGACTCGTTCGAGACGGCCCGCGCGTACTGCACCGTCGCCGAGCGGTTCGTACAGCCGATGCGCGCCGACATCTGCAACGACCGCTACGACCTCGACCACGAGGCCCACTGCGAAATCTATCGGGAACACGAGGACGGGACAGAGTCATCGGGTGACGACTCGTGAGCTACGACGCGTACCTCGGTGGTGAGCCAGTCATCATCACCGCCGCGTTGACCGGGGGCGTCCACGGGAAGGAGGCCAACCCCAATATTCCCGAGACGCCCGAAGAAATCGGTCGCGCGGCCGCCGACGCCGAGGCCGCGGGCGCGTCGGTCGTCCACCTCCACGCCCGGAAGCCGAACGGCGAGCGCGCCTTCTCGACCGAGCGATTTCAGGCGATTACCGACGAGGTGCGCGCCCGAACCGACGACATCATCGTCCAGCACTCGACCGGCGGGACGGGTGCCCCCCTCGAAGTTCGGCGGCAACCGCTTCGCACCGACCCCGCGCCCGAGATGGCGAGCCTCGACATGGGGCCGCTGAACCGCTACGACCACCTCACGAGCGAGAACACGCGCGGGATGGTCGATTCCCTGCACGACGAGATGGTCGAGCGCGGCATCAAGCCCGAACTGGAGGTGTTCAACGACGGCCATCTCAACGAGACTCACCAGCTTTTGGACCGCCGGAGCCTCGCCGACCCGGTGTACGCCACGCTCATCTTCGGGTCCGGAACCCTGACCCGGCCCCGCCCCCGGAACTTCCTGAACGCAATCGACAATCTGCCCGAAGGCGCACGATTCAACACGCTCGCATTCGGCCGCCACCAACTCCCGTTCGCGGCGATGGGGATGCTGTTCGGGGGTCACGTTCGGGTGGGTCTGGAGGACAACGTCTACTATCGGCGGGGGGAGTTAGCCGAGAGCAACGCCCAGTTGGTCGAGCGGGTGGCCGACCTCGCGTCGCTACTCGGCCGTGAGGTCGCGACCACGCGAGAGGCGAGAGAAATTCTCGGACTGGAGAGCCAGCGGTAGTCACCGCGAGAGCGAACTCGTCTCGACCGTCATCCGATTCCGAGTGGTCTCAAAGCCGACCTTCTTGTAGAAGCTCAGCGCGCGCTCGTTGTCAACGTCTACGTCAAGGGCGAGTTCCGAACACCCTTCCTCCCGTGCGCGTTCGACTGCACGCTCCATCAGTTCGCCAGCGAGTCCCTCGCCACGGTAGCTCCCACGGACGTAGAAATCACAGACGAGCAGGCGGTCCGGGCGGTCGAAAACGTCCGGTGCCTCGTCGATGTCGGTCGCGATGAAGCCGACGAAGTTACCGTCCGCGACGGCGATATCTCGTTCTGACTTTCCGTCGTCCGCGGGGTCGAAAGCGACCACGATTCGGTAGCTCTCCGTCCCGAGCCGTTCCATCTGGAAGTCCATCTCCGCGCTTACCACATCGGTATCGTCCGCGAGTGCGAACCCGTCGATGATCGCTTGCAGTTCGCGCTGGTACGGGACCCGCAACGCCTCGACGTATCGGCCTACAGCGGCTTCCTCGGCAGGCAATCGAAGGAACTCCATGGTTGACAGATTCCCCGAATAGTAATTTATCTCACGGTTCTAGGGAATCCTGAAGCGGCCGTCCCGTTCTGCGTCGGCGGACCGAGAATCGTCCAACAACCGCTACAGCCACTCGTCGGCCCACGACTCGACTTCGTCGAAGACCGGCCGGAGCGACTCGCCCTTGTCGGTCAGGCTGTAGTAGGTCGCCACCGGGGCGTCCTCCTCCAGTCGCCGGGTCACGAACCCCATCTCCCCGAGGTCGTCGAGGACGCGCGAGAGCGTCCGGGAACTCGCGTCGGTCGAGCGCTTGAGTTCGTTGAAGCGCTTCTCGCCGTCCTGGAGGTCGTGGAGCACGATGAGTCGCCACTGGGAGCCGATTTGTTCGAGCGAGTCGATGACCGAACACGCGCTCTCGCTGTACTCCTCGTCGGCCTGGTGGTCGCCGATTGCCATTACCGGACGAAGGCGCTCGGCTCGGATATAGGTTCCTCTTCGAATCAGGTAACGTCGTGCAACCGGCTTGCAGACGTTGACGGCGACGACGCTCCTCCGGGGCGATGACGCGGGCGTCACCCGGTGACGCCCGCGTCCGCGAGCGCCTAAGTGCGTTCGGAACCGAGCAGGGGTATGACCGAGCGCGTCCACGGCATCCACCACGTGACCGCCATCGCGGGTGACCCGCAGGCGAACGCGGACTTCTACACCGAAGTCCTCGGCCTGCGCCTCGTGAAGCGAACCGTGAACTTCGACGACACCACGACGTACCACCTCTACTACGGCGACGAGACCGGCACACCCGGCACCATCCTCACGTTCTTCCCGTTCGGAAACGCCCGCGGCGGGCGACCCGGACGCGGACAGGCGACCGCGACCGGATTCGTCGTCCCCGAGGGAGCTATCGACTACTGGGCCGACCGCCTCGAATCCGAGGGGCTCGACGTTGACGACCCCGAGGAGCGATTCGGCGAGACGGTCGTCGGGTTCCGCGACCCGGACGGCCAGCCGCTCGAACTGATTGCGGGCGACTCCGACATCGAACCGTGGGCCGACGGCCCGATTCCGGAAGAGTACGCTGTCCAGGGGTTCCACGGCGTCACGCTCCACACCCGCGACCCCGACGTGACCGGGTCGGTCCTCGAAGCGATGGGCTACGAGCGCGAGGCCGAAGAAGACGACCCCGAGGGCGGCGACCGCGTCCGGTACCGAACCGACGCCGAGCGCGCGACCGTCGTGGACCTGCTCACGCGCGAAGGCGAGCGCGCCGCGCCCGGCATCGGCACGGTCCACCACGTCGCCTTCCGGACGCCCGACGACGACTCGCAGATGGCGTGGCGCGACCGACTTTCGGAGGCCGGACTGTCGGTGACTCCGCAGAAGGACCGCCAGTACTTCCGGTCCATCTACTTCCGGGAACCCGGCGGCGTCCTGTTCGAAATCGCGACCGACCCGCCGGGATTCACCCGCGACGAGTCGGTCACGGACCTCGGAACCGACCTCAAACTACCGTCGTGGCTCGAAGGCGACCGCGAGCGAATCGAGCAGTCGCTCGCCGACCTCGAACCCGCCGACGCTCCGGAGGTGAGCTGAGATGCCCGGACCCCACCAGAATCAGTCGCTCGCGACCGCGGGCGCGGACCCCGAGGACGCGACTGCCGGTGTCGTGATGGTCCACGGGCGCGGTGCGAGCGCGCAGAGCATCCTCGGGATGGCCCGCGAGTTCGGTGTCGATGACGTGGCCTACGTCGCGCCGCAGGCTCAGCGCGGGACGTGGTATCCGAACTCCTTCATGGCCCCAATCCCGTCAAACGAACCGCACCTGACCTCGGCGCTCGAGGCCGTCGGAGACGCGATTTCGACCCTCTCGAACGCCGGAATTCCCGAGGACAGAATCCTCCTGCTCGGCTTCTCGCAGGGCGCGTGCCTCTCCAGCGAATTCGTCGCCCGGAACGCCCGACGATACGGCGGTCTCGCGGCGTTCAGCGGCGGCCTCATCGGTCCGGAAGGAACGCCGCGCGATTACGACGGGTCGCTCGACGGCACGCCCGTCTTTCTGGGGTGTAGCGACCGCGACCCCCACATCCCGGTTGAGCGCGTCCACGAGACCGCCGACGTGTTCGAAGCGATGGACGCCGACGTGACCGAGCGCATCTACGAGGGGATGGGCCACACCGTTAACGAGGACGAAATCGAGTTCGTCGCCGACCTGCTCGCCGACCTCACCGCCGACTGAGCCGAGGGGTTCGCAGGCCGCGTTCGCGACTCGCTTCCACCCTATCGCTCCAAACAACTATATATTAATCATAGAAAATATTTAACTGTTTGTCGCCGTCCGTGCGGATGTAGTTGGCCCACCATGAGCACGGACCCCGATTCCCTCGACACGGCGACTGACTCGAACCTCACGCAAACCGGCTCGGAACCCACCGTCTCGAACCCCGCCGAACCCATCACGCGGGAGTCCGACGCCCTCCCGCGCGACGACCGGCCGTTTCTCGGTCTCCGTTCGGTCGTCGTGACCTACGACGACCGCCCCGACCGCCGGACCGTCTACCCCGAGGGTCTTTCCAGCGTCGAGCGCATGTCCACATGGTTCACCGCGAACGACGGCGCGTTCGTGGACCTCGACGGCGCGCGGTGACGCAACCGCGCGCCGCCGGACAGTTTCAAATCACTATTTCAATTTACGCTAGAATTTTTAAGTGATCTCGCTCAGCCGTCTCGTATATGGACCTCGCGTATCGCCTGCTACTCTACGCCGTCGCCACGGTCGGTCCGACCCTGCTGTTTCTCGGTCTCGTGCGCTTTCTGGAGTGGTTGCGTGACGACGCACTGCTCGTCCGTATCGCCGAGAGCGAGGATGCGGCCCCGAACGCGCGTCAGGCCGCCGCGAACGCTGTCGAGAAGCGCGATGGCCCGCCGCTCACGGTTTCGCAGGCCGCCGTCCGAGCCATCGAAGACGAGGTGATTCGAACCGACGGCGAGAATCGAAGGTCCGAGTCCGTCGCCTGCCCGGCTTGTGGTGAGGCGAATCCCACTGACGTGACCTACTGCCAGCAGTGTGTCGGGAAACTGGACTGACTCGGCGACCTCTCCGGTGGCGGAGTCGTCCGTCACGGATTGGACTACGCGGGGAGACGCGACCGGTTCGACAGCGAAACTGCGGAAAGAAGGACCGGGGTTACTCTTCGGGTTCCTGCTCGTCGCTGTCGTCGTCGCTACCGAGCAGGTCGAGTTCCGCGAGATACTCCTCGGTCTCGTCGTTCGAGAGTTCGAGGAACGACTCGGACTCGGCGTCCACGGTCGCCAAGCCGACGCCCTCGGGGCTGAGTTCGTTGTCGTTGACCGAAGCCAGCGCGCGGAGCGCGAGTTCGATGCCGCCGTCCAGGTCCATCGCCTCGGTGTAGTTGTCTTCGAGGTACTCCTGAAGCTCGCCGCGGTCCGCGCCGACTGCGAGCGCCTTCCACTCGTAGGGCGTCCCCGACGGGTCGGTCTCGTAGAGGCGGGGTTCGCCGTTCTCGATGCCGCCGATGATGAGCGCGACGCCGAACGGGCGCGCGCCGCCGACCTGCGTGTACTGCTGGATGTGGTCGGTGACTTCCTTGGTCAGCGTCTCGACGCCGATGGGTTCGCCGTAGCGCAGGCGGTTGACCTGGGCCTGCCGTCGAGCGAAGTCGATGAGCTGACGGGCGTCGGCGACGTGGCCCGCCGAGGCGATGCCGATGTGGTTGTCGGCTTTGTGAATCTTTTCGACGCTGGTCCGTTCCATGAGTTCCGAACGGATGCGCTTGTCCACGGCCAGCACGACGCCGCCTTCCGTGCGGACGCCGATACTCGCCGTGCCGCGCTTGACGGCCTCGCGGGCGTACTCGACTTGGTAGAGGCGTCCGTCCGGGGAGAAGATGGTAATCCCGCGGTCGTAGGCCTGCTGTTGGGCTTGTCCCTGCATAGTGGTATCACTCGAAATCGAGTTCCGTCGCGCCCGCGAACGCGCCGTCGGTCCGCACGTCGTAGCGATTGCCTCGCACGACTGCGGACCGCTGGTCGTCCTCGAACACGACTTTTCTCTCGTCAGGAATTTGGCCGTCTCGTCGTAAATACTTTTCTTCACAGGCACGGACCGTACCGCTTATACCTGCGACGAACAGGCCCACGGGGTCGCCCCGAATCTCGTCCACGCACGCGAGCGCCGCGCGGGCCTCGTCGGCGTGTCCGTGGCGCGCGCGGACGATGGCCTCGCCCGTGCCGTCCGCGAACTCGAAGTGGAGGACTTTGCAGTCGGCGTCGGCGCTTCCGGCGTCGCCGAGGAGGTTCTGAGTCGCGAACCAGACGCTCCGCTGGAAGTCCCGGCGGTCGAGGTCGGCGTCGGGCCACGTTTCGAGGTGGACCGCGAGGTAGCGCCAGCGCGGCCGGAGGTGTTTTGGGAGGTGTTTCATCGGTAGTTGGCGGGGTTTGGCGCGGACGCGGCTTGAAAGGTGGGTTTGGATTGTCTAGAAGTGTCGAGAAACGCGGGTAAATGTCTAACGTCGCACGTCCGTCTGACGAATCTATTTGTGTCCAGTGTTCGGAACGTCTCGCACATGAATCTCGACCACCTCGACTTGGAGGAAGTCACTATCGAACTGGAGGAGGCCGAACTCGAACAGATAGACGATATCGCGTTCGCGGAGTATCGGGACAACCGGGAGGCCGCGATTCGGGATTTGTTGGACGTGTGGTTGAAAGGGCGCGAGGAGTGAGGTGTCGCGAGAGTCGGTCGAAATCTCCCCTACACTTCTTCGGCGCGCTCGGCCACCAACACGCCCACCTGCTCGTGAACTCGCTCCACGGCCACCAGCGAGAACCCGACATCGGTCATGACATCCGCGAGATGCCCCACGGTCGAAGGGTCGTCCACTTCCGGGCCGTAAAACGGCTCGTCGGGGTCCGGCAGTCCGAAGAACATCACGTCGCCCAAGACGAACCGTCGGGGACCCATCTCGGCGATGACTTCGATGGCCTCGCGCTTCTCCTCGTCGCTCAGGTGGTGCATCGCGAAGTTCGAGACAACGATATCGGCTTCCTCGACATTCGGCTCTCGGAAGCGTCCTTCTCCAAATTCCACGTTCTCGATGCCTTGCTCGTCGGCCTTCTCCTGGGCGCGCTCCATCATTCCCTCGCTGATGTCCCGGCCGATTACCTTCTCGGCGTCGTCGGCGAGCGCCAGCGCGATGGCTCCCGTGCCGGTGCCGAGGTCCACCACGGTATCTCCCTCCTCGGGGGCGGCGTGTTCGACCACGAGCGAGACGCAGGCGCGGTACTCCTCGGTGTCGTTCTGGCTGTCGTCGTACTCGCCCGCCACGTCGTCGAAGCGCGCGGCGTGTTCCTCAAGGCTCTTCTTCATACCTGCCGCGTTTGACCCCCGGCGCTATGAAATCGTCGGACGCGCGCTCGCGGTTGCGCTCGGCGAGGCGACCCCACTCGCGAAGGCCGTCTCGAATCTGGTCCTCGGAGAAGCCGATGGTCTCGCCGATGGCGACCAGTTCGCGCGGGCCGCGAATCTGGAGGTGATTCGTCGGGTCGGCGCTCACGACGAACGGCGCGTCGTACTGGGTCACGATTTCCCGAAGCTTTCGAAGGTCTTGGAGGGCTTGGACGCGCGGTCCGCCGTCGCTCCGGAGGACCCGCGAGAGATTGAACTCCACGCGAACGTCGTACTCGGCGGCGGCCTTCGCGAGCACGTGGTTGAAGTCACCACGGCCTTCCATCGGGTGAGCCAGCACGTCCACGCGGTCGGACTCGACCGCGAAGCGATTCAGGCTGGGCGTCCCGCCGTGGACCAACAGCACGGTACACTTGGGTCGGTAGTTCCCGACGTGGCCCGCCGCGACCTCGGGGTTGTCGGCCCGGATTTCGACCGCCTCGACCACGTCCACGCCGTACTCCTCGCGGATGCGCTCGGGGTCGGTGTCGTACTCGGCGGTCGCGTCGCTGTGGTTGCGCACGACCACGCCGTCGAACTCGTAGTCGGCGGCGGTGGCGGCCATGCGCGCCACGGTGCTGTCGCCGTCCGGATGGGCGTGAACGCCCTCGTAAAATACCATGTAGAATCCGTTCTTTCGGCCTGATAGTTCTCTCGGCAAGGCTTTGATTCTGTCCCTTCGGCTCTCGTCCCATCAACTGAACAGATTTATTGTCTTTCAGAAATCGGTAGTCAATAGTGACTCGGCGGGACCCTACCAGTCGAGATAACTGGTCGAGCGACAGAATGGAAATCGCGTATCGAGAGTCGCGAGCCGTCTTGGACGCTCAAAAGCGGACTATTAGCGAGATAGACGACAAGGCGACCCGCGCAGTTCGGATAACCGTCCTTCTCCTCGGAGGTCTCATTTCGGTTTGGCAGTTCGCTGGCACCGTGTTCAACACGTGGTTAGCGTTCTGGGGTGGAGTGTCCCTGTTTTGCTCCTTGGGGTTCGGCGTCGCCACATATCACGAATCAGACCTCATACTCGGCCCTACCGAGGAGTATCTCGACGAACTCAATTACCAATCAGAGAGTCTCGAAGGCGGTTGGGAGACGGACCTCGTGGACTCGTACAGTGGGTTCGTCGGCACGAACGCCGAGGATATCGAGTTCAACGGAAATCTCCTGCTCGGACAGCAAGTCTTCTTGGTCGAAGGTGTACTCCTGTTTGGACTCTCAATCGTATTCTAACCCCGGAATTTTTATGTCTCACCGCCGTACGATACAATATATGAGTCGGCAGTCGCAGGCAGAACTGGAACGCAAAGGCCAACGGAGCAACAAAAGTCCCGCGCTTCTGACGAAGTTGCTCCGCCGCGCTACTACGGCCAAGTCTGACGACGAATAGTTCTTCGAAGGGGATAACACTCTGTCACCGGCAAATAGTACCGAGCAAAAGCACCCGAGCCCTCAGAACTGATACCGTCGGTCGTCGTTCTGCTGGGCCTGTGGGAACTGATTCGCGCCGGTCATCTCGCCGTAGGTCATCCCCGTCAGGTACTCGTCGTAGGTGGTGTCGTAGCCGCCCCGGAGGTGGAAGTCGAGGTTCCCGGTCTCGACCGCGCTCTGGAACAGCATGTGGACCGCCCGCCGGAGGAGTTCGTCGGTGTCCTCGGGGTCGAGCGCGACGTTGAGCATCGCGAGTTCGTTCCGGGTCTCGCGGTCGAGACCCACCGCGAGTTCGTCGCCGAGGTCGGCGTACTCGGCTTCTAAATCGTCCTGAAGGTCGTCGAGACTCATGCCCGAACCGTCGGGCGCGGGCCGGAAACGCCTTTCGACCCGTGGCGACGGTCGCCCTGTGGCGACCGTCGCTGCTCACTGCTGCCCGGCGCTCGCCTCCGCCCGCCGTTCGGTTCCTCCGCCGCGAACTTCAAGTAGTCGGGCGTGGTGGCCCTCGTGGGGAACTACGATGGAGAAAAACGTCGGCGGACTCGACCAAGGCATCCGCATCACGCTCGGGCCGCTCCTGCTCGTGGCCGCAATCGGCTCGCTGGTGAGAAGCATCCGGCTCAGACCCTCGCTCACGGCGGGCGCGTTCGCGGTCGGCGCGATACTCACCGTCACGGGCCTGACCCAGCAGTGTCCCGGAAATCGCGCGCTCGGACTGGACACGTACGGTCCGAGCGAACTGTCCGAGGAGGCCCGGACGGTGCGCGAGCGAGCGGTTCAGTAGCGCGAACCCGGTCGTTCTCGACTATTTTGGCCTACAGCAGTTGCTCGTCACACTCTCGACAGGTCGCCCTGTCGGCCCAGTTTCTGGTTCCGCACCCGGGACACTCCGCCGACCCCGCGCCGTCCTCGTTGTGCCCCTCGAACGCCCACAGGCCGCCGACGAGCATCAGTCCGACACCCGCACCCAGCAGGCCGACGACGCCGATTGTCGGTAGCGCGACCGCTCCCGCGACGAGTGCGGCCCCGGCGACGAACAGCGTCCGCGGAGCGTCGGTCACGGTGGAGCGGTGTTGCGGGTCGGGAATAAACCCTCTGCAGTCGCCGTGGAGTTTGGCGAAAGCGGCGCGGGGGGGGGGGGGGGGGGGGGGGGGGGGCGCCGGCCCCGCGAGGGGCGGAGCCCCCACCGGGGCCGGGGGGGGGGCGGGGAATAACCCTTCTGTGGGCGCGGTGGTTTTTTGCTACCGGGGCGCGGCGATTCGGCGCGGTTGCGCCGAATCGCCGCGCCTTTACCGGACTCGTCCCTACCTGGATTCGATGAGCGACGCCGACGAACGCGACTCCTCGCTCCCCGACAACCGTCCCGAGATTCGGACGGCCCTGATTTCGTGGTACGAGGCCGACCACCGACGCTTCCCGTGGCGCGAGACCGACGACGCCTACGAGATTCTGATTTCGGAGGTCATGAGCCAGCAGACCCAACTCGGCCGGGTCGTCGAGGCGTGGGAGGCGTTCCTCGACCGGTGGCCGACCGCCGAAGAGTTGGCGGCCGCCGACCGGGCCGACGTGGTAGGGTTCTGGACGACCCACAGCCTCGGCTACAACAATCGCGCGAAGTACCTTCACGAGGCCGCTCGGCAGGTGGTCGAGGAGTACGACGGTGACTTCCCGACGACCCCCGCCGAACTCAAGAATCTGATGGGTGTGGGTCCCTACACCGCGAACGCGGTCGCCTCGTTCGCGTTCAACAACGGCGACGCCGTGGTCGATACCAACGTCAAGCGCGTGCTCCACCGCGCCTTCGACGTGCCCGACGACGACGCCGAGTTCGAGGCCGCCGCGACCGAGCTGATGCCGGAGGGCGAGTCCCGCGTCTGGAACAACGCCATCATGGAACTGGGTGGGGTCGCGTGCGAGAAGTCGCCGAAGTGCGAGTCTGCGGGATGTCCGTGGCGCGAGTGGTGTCACGCCTACGAGACCGGCGATTTTACGGCTCCCGACGTTCCCACGCAACCGAGTTTCGAGGGGAGTCGGCGGCAGTTTCGGGGGCGCGTGATTTCGACGCTCAAAGAGTACGACGAACTCCCGCTGTCGAAACTCGGCCCGCGCGTGCGAGTGGACTACAGTTCCGACGGCCAGTACGGTCGGAAGTGGCTCGAAGGGATTCTGTCGGACCTCGAACGCGACGGTCTGGTCGAATTTGCGGCCGACGAAAACGCCAACGGAGAGACCGAAACGGTTGCACGGCTCAGACGGTAGCAATCTACTGCGTTCGTCACCCGATTCTTACTGAGTTACTTTCACTTTCACCTCGCTTGGCGGAGGTATTTGTGACAGCAGAGAGTCAATTCGGTCGCCAATGGACGACCGCATTCAGCGACACGCCGAGATTCTCGTGGACCACTGCACCGATGTCGCCCCCGACGACAACGTACTCGTGCGAGCGCCGTCGTCGGCCGACGACCTCGTCGTCGCGCTCTACGAGCAGTTGGGCCAGCGCGGCGCGCGACCGACGCTCTCGTGGACGAACTCGCGGGCGGGTCGCGCCTACGCTCGTGCGATGGACGAGGCGGATTTCCGACCGAAAGACCACCGACTCGCGGCGATGGAAGAAACCGACGTGGTGATTCTGATTCGGGGCGCGACGAACGCCGCCGAGACCAGCGACGTGGACCCGGAGAAGGGCGCGGCCGCGAGTCAAGCACGACAGCCGATTCTCGAAGAACGCCTCGACAAGCGGTGGGTCATGACCCAACATCCCACGCCCGCCGATGCACAGCAGGCCGGGATGAGCACCGCGGCGTGGGAGGAGTTCGTCTACGACGCCGTGAACCGAGATTGGGACGCCCAGCGGGAGTTTCAAGAGCAGATGGTCGAGATTCTCGACCCCGCCAGCGAAGTCCGAATCGTCTCGGGCGACGCCACCGACCTTCGGATGTCCGTCGAGGGGATGGACGCCGCCAACGACTCCGGCGAGAAGAACATGCCCGGCGGCGAAGCGTTCACCGTTCCGGTTCCCGACAGCGTCGAGGGAACGGTGTTCGTGGACGTGCCGTTCCGCGAGGGTGGCCGAGAAGTCCACGACGCCCGGCTCGAATTCGAGGACGGCGAGGTCGTCGAATGTTCGGCCAGTCGGAACGAGGACGCGCTGGAAACGCTCCTCGACACCGACGAGGGCGCGCGCCGCCTCGGCGAACTCGGCATCGGGATGAATCGCGGCATCGACCGGACCACCCACCACATGCTGTTCGACGAGAAGATGGGCGACACCATCCACGTCGCGCTCGGAAACGCAGTCGAGGAGTGCGTGCCCGAGGGCCGCGAGTTCAACGAGAGTGGTCGCCACGTCGATTTGCTCGTGGACGTGAGCGAGGATTCATTCATCGAAGTCGATGGCGAGGTGGTCCAGCGAAACGGGACGTTCGTGTTCGAGGACGGCTTCGAGGGGTAACGAAGCGAGCGAGACAGCGCGAGAGCCGAGCCGTGCGGGTGACTGAAGCGCCCGTTTCACCCTACGGAAAGCGTTTACCACCCCCGATGGAATCCGGAGATATGCAAACCGACAGACGCCACGCGCTCTCGCTGACCGGCGCGTTTCTCGCGGGACTCGCTGGCTGTACCGGACGCGATTCGGACCCCGGCGCGACGACCGGGACGACCACCGACGAGCCGACGGCAGACACCACGACCACCGGTGACGACACCGACGAGACCACCACGACCGACGATGACCCCGCCGAGTTCGAGGACTTCGACGCGCCGCCGTTCCCCGAAATCGACCCCGTGACCGACCTCGAAATCGGCGAGGAGGCCCTCGCCGACCAGATTCGTGGAAACGTCGAGTTCGCGCTCGATTTGATGGCGGTCCTCCGCGAGCAGGCGGGCGGGAATCTGTTCGTCTCGCCGTACAGCGTCTCGGTCGCGCTCGCGATGACCTACGCTGGGGCTCGGGGAACCACCGCCGAGGAGATGGCCGACGCGCTCCAGTTCGTCCTCGGGCAGGACGACCTTCACCCGGCGTTCGGGGCGCTCGAAGCCGAGTTCGCGCGCCGAAACGAGGACGGACAGGAAGCGAGCGGGACGACCGGACCCGGGGACGACGACGAGGACGCTGGCCCGGCGTTCGAACTCAGCACCGCGAACGCGCTGTGGGGAGAGGACGGCTATCCCTTCCGCGAGGACTTCCTCGACCTGCTCGACGCCTACTACGGCGCGGGGATGAACCTCGTGGACTTCTCGGGCGACCCCGATGCCGCGCGCCGGGAAATCAACGACTGGGTCGCCGTGCGGACGAACGACCGAATCGAAGACCTGCTTCCAAAGCCGTCCATCGACGCGACGACCCGCCTCGTGCTGACGAACGCGGTCTACTTCAGCGCGCGCTGGAAGTTCCCCTTCGACGAGGACGCCACCGAACCCCGGCCGTTCACCGCGCTCGACGGGACGAGTTCGGAGGTGCCGACGATGACCTTCTCCCAGTCTATCAAGCTTCAGCACGCCGAAATCGGCGGCAATCACCTCGTGGAACTTCCCTACGCCAACGGCGAGACGAGCATGGTAGTCGTCGTCCCCGCCGAGGGGGAGTTCGAGGCGTTCGAGGAGTCGTTCTCCGTGGACCGACTCGCAATCATGCTGGAGGAGGCCAGCATCGCGCTGGTGGACCTCTCGCTCCCGAAGTTCGGAATCGAGTCGGAGTTCGGTCTGGTCGAGACGATGCAGAAACTCGGCATGGAAGCCGCGTTCTCGAACGCCGACTTCTCAGGGATGGCCGAGGGAGGGGACCTGTTCGTGGACGACATCCGGCACAAGAGCTTCGTGGAGGTGGACGAACTCGGCACCGAAGCCGCGGCCGCGACCGCCGTGGTGATGAACGAGAGCGCGCCGCCCCGAAACGTCGATTTGAACGTCGATAGACCGTTCCTGTTCTACATCCGGGACAAGCCTACGGAGACGCCGCTGTTCGTCGGACGCGTGACGGAGATTTCCGGAGAATAACGGACCGCACTCCCGCCCCTGACCCGGCGCATCGCCGAACGTCCGTGCAAGCAAATCCCTTTGAAGCGAACGCGATGCGCCCACCGTGTTCGGAGTTCGCTTCGGGCAATTCGGGCCGAGCGACCGACGGCCCGAGCGCCGACCTACGGCCAGAGACCGCGCGCGTCCTTCGCGGCTCCGACCCGGCCGAGCGCGACGACGTAGGCGGCGTCGCGCCAGCTAAGGTCGCGCGCTTCGACCTCGGCGCGCACGTCGTCCCACGCCGAGAGCATCTGCGATTCGAGTTCTTCGTTGACGCGCTCGCGCGACCACTGGCGGCGGTTGATGTCCTGGAGCCACTCGAAGTACGAGACAGTCACACCGCCCGCGTTCGCCAGAATGTCGGGAATCACCGGGACGCCCATCTCTTCGAGGATGGCGTCGGCCGTCGAAGTCGTCGGGCCGTTCGCGCCCTCGACCACGATGTCGGCGAGCACGTCGCCCGCGTTGTCGGCGGTGATGACGTTGCCGATGGCCGCCGGGACGAGCACGTCCACGTCGAGTTCGAGAATTTCCTCGTTGGTGAGCGTGTTCGGCGCGTCGTAGGTCATGACGGCTTCGGGCTGTTCCTCGTGCGAAGGAACCGCGTGCGTGTCGAGTCCGGTCGTGTCGTACGCCGCGCCGTTGACGTCGCTGACGGCGACGACGTTCGCACCCCAGTCGTCGAGCGCGCGGGCGGCGTTCGCGCCCACGCTCCCGAACCCTTGGACCGCGACCGTCGTCTCCTCGATATTCTTGTCGTAGTAGTCGATGGCCTCGCGAGCGACGATAGCGACGCTTCGACCGGGGGCCTCCTCCCGACCGTAGCTCCCGCCGATGACGGGCGGTTTGCCGGTCACGACGCCCGGCGTGGTTTCACCCTCCTGCATGGAGTAGGCGTCCATGAACCACGCCATCGTCTGAGCGTCGGTGCCCATGTCGGGGGCCGGGATGTCGCTTTTCGGCCCGATGGTGTCGCGAATCTCCTCGGCGAATCGCCGGGTGAGTCGCTCCTTCTCGTCGCGGCTCAGGTCCTTGGGGTTGACGACGACGCCGCCTTTCGCGCCGCCGAAGGGCAGGTCCATCACCGCGCACTTCCACGTCATCCACATCGAGAGGCCGACGCACTCCTCGGCCGTGACTTCGGGGTGGTAGCGCAGGCCGCCCTTGTACGGCCCGCGAACGTCGTCGTGCTGGGCGCGGTAGCCCGTGAACACCTCGACGTTCCCGTCGTCGCGTTCGAGCGGGACCGACACCTCCACGACTCTGGTGGGGTGTCTGAGTCGCTCGATGACGCCGGGGTCGGTGTCGACGTGCGCGGCGGCCGCCGAAAGCTGTCGGAGCGCGGTTTCGAGCGCCGATTCGGGCTCCGTCTCGATGTCCGGTGATTGGTTTGCCATCTTACTCGTAGGGCATCCGTCGGTTTCGCATCGCCGTCCCGCAGTCCGGGCAGCTGCCGGGGTAGCTGTCGGCGCGTAGGGTCGTGCCACAACGCAGACACTCGTAGTTGTACTCGTCGTCGGAAACGTACTCGACGTCGCTGTGTCTCATCTCGGTAAAAATTGCTAAGGGACGCCGTCCTCATTTGAGGTCGTGTTGAATAGTCACCCCTGAAACGAAGTCGCACGGTTTACTATTCAACTTTCGTCGAGGTGGTCGGGGTCGGCGCGCTCTCGAACACCGACGCGAGCAGTTTTCGCTCGATTCGGCGCACGTGGTCGTAGAACGCGGTGTGGGAGATGTCGAGCATCGCGGCGACGTCGCGGCCGGTCACGTCCCGCTGGGCGTCGAAGAAGCCGCTGTGGTACGCGACCTGCGCGACTTCGAGTTGGCGTTCGGTGAGGTCGTCGCGGAAGCGCCCGCGAGCGTCGTTGGTCTCCAGCGTGCGCACCTGCTCGCGCTGGGCGACCAACTCCGCGCCGTCGTACGCGTTCGAGACCACCTCGTCGATGGACCGGGCGGTCACCGAGTCGGGAACGTCCACGGTCAGTGAGATTCCCTCCGGGGTCGCCTGAAGCCGACGGAGCATCGCCCCGTGGTCGGCGAGGATTCGCGTGACGAAGTGGTCTCGCACTCGGAGACCGACGAGTCCATCGGACTCGTCGGTCTCCCGAATCGGTTCCGCGTCGGTGACGCCGACGAACCCGTCGGCGGCCTCGACCACCCGGTCGAGCGGCGCGTCCTCGACTGTGGCGAACACGAGCGTCGTGCCGTCGTCGTGGGTCACGTCGCCTTCCACGCGAATCGTCGCGCCGGTCTCGTCGGCGAGTCGCCGGAGGACCGTGCTCCGGTCGGAGATTCGGTAGTCGAGTTGGACCACGGTGTCGCTCCGGAGCGCCTCCTTGCGCTGGACCGCGTTGATTGCCGACGCCACGGTGTCGCCGAGTTCGCACAGCACCGACCGGACCATGTCGTCGAACGCGTCGGGACGATTCGCGTACACCGTCAGCGTCCCGAACAGCACGTCGTCGTAGGCGAGCGGAATCGCCAGCACCGATTGGAAGTCCCGCGACACCGCCTCGGCGCACCACGGACCGGCCCGGAGGTGGTCGGCGACGTTCGAGACGAGCGCGGCCTCGCGGTCGGCCGCCGCCTCCACGCTCGGCTCGACGCTCGCGGCGTCGGCGTCGAGTTCCAGCGGGACGCCATCGAGATACCCCTGCTCGTCTCCGGCCCACGCCCGCGGGCGGAGCGTCGTCCCGGAGGCGGTGGTCTCGCCGACCCACGCGAACGCGAACCGGTCGTCGGTCGTGAGTCGGTCGCAGACCGCGCGCTCTATCTCGTCGCGGGTCTCGGCCCGAACCAGCGCTTGGTCGATTTCCCGGATGAACCCGTTCACCTGATTCAGTTGCGAGAGCTTCCGGTTCTGTCGCTGGAGCGCCGAGTCGCGCTCGCGGAGTTCGGTCTCGCGCTCGACCCGGTCGAGCGCCGCCTCGGTGGTCGCCGAGAGGAGTTCGGCGACCTCCTCGCTCACCTCGTCGAACGCGCCGTCGTGCGACCGGGGCGCGTCGGGCGCGCCCCGGTCGCCCCCGGCGACTGCGACGAACACGCCGTGGTCGCCGAGCGGAACCGCGACGTAATCGTCCGCCAGTGCCAGCGGTGAGTCTCGGAGTTCGGGCCGGTCGTCGGGCGTCCCGGTTTCGGGCGTCACCACGTCACGCGTCAGCGTCTCGTCGGCTACGAACGCCCTGGCGATGGCGGACGAGTCATCGAGACCTACCGCCGAGTGCGACTCGGTCGCGGCGTCGAACGCATCGGACGCGGCCGTCGGAATCAGTTCGTTCTCCTCGCGGTCGAACCGGTAGACGGCCGTGGCCGCGGTCGGCAGAATCGAGGCCGCGTCCGCGACCACCCGGTCGGCGATTTCGGCGGCGGTTTCGGCGTAGAGCAGGTCGCGACTCGTCCGGTGAAGCTGGGTCAGCGCCCGTTCGCGCTGTTTGCGCTTGGTGATGTCCCGACAGCTGTAGAGGGTGGTCCCGCCCTGAATCGAGACGTTCCGAACGTTGACGAGCAGCGCGTGTTCGCGGCCCGTTTTGTCGGTCGCGGTGCACTCGACGTTGGTCAGCACGGTCTCGGATTCGAGTCGGTCGCGGTCGAACAGGTCGTCACCGAGGAGTGCGTCGATGGTGCCGAACTCGTAGATTTCCTCGACGGTGTAGCCGAAGATGAAGTGGACGTTCGGGCAGACGTAGGTGAACGCGCCGTCGTCGTCGGTGACCAGCACCGTGTCGGTCATGTTGTTCAGCGTCACGCGGTGGAGCTCCTCGGACTCCCGGAGTTCCTCCTCCAGTCGGACGCGCTCGGCGACTTCGTGGCCCTCGACTACGACTCGACCGGTCTCGCCGACCGGTCGGACCGAGAATTCGAATCGGCGCTCGCGGTCCCCGCTCGCGAGTCCGGCCTCGAAGGTCGCGTACTCGCCGTCCGTGGCCGACCGGACGGCGCGCTGGAGGTCGCGCCGGGACTCGCCGACCGCCGCCCACGGAAGGCCCCAGAACCGCTTGCCGAGAACCGCGGTCTCGTCGAGTCGGAGGGCGTCGAGGGCGACGCGGTTCGCCCGGACGACGGTGCCGTCGGCGTCGAGGACGGCGACGAATCGCTCGGGGTCTCCGAAGCACGCGTCGAACTGGGCCGCTCGCTCGCGGTGTCGCCGGTCGTCGCGGTGGTCCCGGACCGCTCTGAGGCATCGGTCCGCGAGACGAGCGCCGTCGTTTTTGTCGTCGCCGTCGCTGACGCTTTCGTCGTCCCCGTCGTCGCCGACCGGAACGTAGTCGGCGACCCCGGCCGCGAAAGCCTCGCTTGCGAGCGACTCGTCGCCCGCCTCAGGTGCCAGCACGAACGGCGTCGTCACGTCCAGAGCGCGAATCTCACCGAGCAGTTCGAGTCCGGTTCCGCCGTCGAGTCGGTGGGCGGCGACCACGCAGTCGGTCGCATCGGAGCGCGCTTCCAGCACCTCGACCGCGCGCTCGAACCTCCCGACCGCCCGGACCGAGACGCCGTCGGTGGTCCCGATACGCGGTCGGATTCGCTCCTGCCACGAATCCGGGCCGACGAGGAGGATGCGCGCGTCCTCCTCGTCGGCGTCCGGAGAACGCCGAATCCTATCCATCGTCGGTGGTATGGAACTCCGAGCAATAACCCTTCGTATCGCCGGTCACGCCGCGCGCAGAGCTACCTATTTCCGCCTCGCGCCCAATCGGGGAGTATGGCAAATCCACCTCACGTCGTCGGACTCTGCGGCAGTCTGCGAGACGAGAGCGTCACTAGAGTCGCGCTGGAACGCGCCCTGAACGAAGTCGAGACGCACGGCGGCGACGCCGAACTGCTCGACCTGCGCGAGTACGACCTGCCCGCCTTGGACCCCGACGTGGACGACGAGGACGCGGGTGACGCCACCGCGCTCGCTCGCGACGTGCGCGCGGCCGACGCCGTCATCCTCGGGACGCCGATGTACCACGGGTCGTACTCGTCGGTGCTGAAGACCGCGCTCGACTACTGCGGCTTCGACGAGTTCGAGTCCAAGACCGTGGGCCTGCTCGCGGTGTCGGGCGGCAGCTTTCCCATCACCGCGCTCGAACACCTCCGGTCGGTCTGCCGGGCGCTCGACGCGTGGGTCCTGCCGTATCAGGCCGCGGTGCCCCGTTCGCACTCGGCGGTTCGGGACGGCAGTTTCACCGACGAGAAACTGGAGGAACGAGTGGTCCGACTCGGCGAGGAGACGGTGAAGTACGCCAACATCGAGCCGTCACCGCCGTCGATGGAGAGCGAGGAGAACGTCGGCGCGGTGGACTGACACGGAGCGGGCGCGGCCGGCGACCGACCCGATTCGGCAATCCTTTTGGCGCTCCTCTGAGCGCACATCCGACATGCACAAGATAACGAACAGCGGGTGGGTCGAGGTCGTGACCGGGTGCATGTTCTCCGGGAAGACCGAGGAACTGCTCCGCAGGCTCCGCCGGGCCGAAATCGCCGGGCAGGAGGTCGCGGTGTTCAAACCCTCGCTCGACAACCGCTACGGCGAGGGGACCGTCGGCTCGCACAGCGGCCGCCAGTGGGACGCGACCGTAGTAGACGCAGAAGCGGGCGTCTGGGAGATTCCCGAGACGCTCAACGGCGAGCAGGTCGTCGCCATCGACGAGGCCAACTTCTTCAGCGAGGAACTGGTCCCGGTGTGCGAACAGCTCGCAGACGACGACCGGCGAGTCATCGTCTCGGGTACCGACCAGACGTTCCGGGGCGAGCCGTTCGACCCGCTACCGCGACTCGTCGCGCTCGCGGAGTACGTCGATAAGTATCAGGCCATCTGCGCCGAGTGCGGCGAACCGGCGAGTCGGAATCAGCGACTCATCGACGGCGAACCCGCCCACGTCGAGGACCCGACTATCATGGTGGGTGCCGAGGAGTCGTACGAAGCCCGATGTCGCAACTGTCATACCCTTCGGACCGAGTAGTTCGACTGTGACACAGTGGGTCGAGAACCCCACGGGCGGGCGCGACCGCGGCCCCGTCGCGGTGGCTCGCGCGTGGGTCGAAGTCCTGATTCGCCCGAGACGGTTCTTCGAGCGCGCCATCGCGCCGGGCGACCAAGCGCCGGGGCTGGTGTTCGCCATGGTGGTCGTCCTCGTCGAGGAAGCGACCCGGTTCGCGCTCGTGCCGGGTGCGGCCCCGAGCTTCGGGAGTCAGCCTGCGCTCTCGGCGCTGCTCGGTCTCTTGCTCGCGGCGCTGTTCGTCGCGCCCGCGGTGCTCCACCTGACCGCGGCGCTCCAGACGCTCCTGCTCATGCTGGTCGTCCCCGACCGCGGGGGCATCAGCGAGACGGTGCAGGTCATCGCCTACGCGACCGCACCCTGTGTGTTCGCCGGGATTCCGAGTCCGACCGTGCGAGTCGTCTGTGCCGCCTACGGCGCGGTGCTGTTCGTCGTCGGACTTCGGGCGGTCCACGGGACCTCGACGCTCCGGGCGCTCCTCGCGGGGGCGATACCGGCGTCGCTGGTGTTCGGCTACGCGTTCCGCGGATTCGCGGCGCTCGAAGATGTCGTGGTGTGGCGCGCGAGCGAGGTCTGTCTCCGAATCGCGGAGCTCGGTTTCGAGGCCTGTCTTCCCGTCGCGTGACGGGCGGACGGCGCGATTTCGTCGGATGACGTGGCTCCGTCGGACGGCGCGACTCCACCGGACTCATTACTCGTGACGACGAACGTCGAACCATGCGAGACGAGGAGGAAATCCGCGAGCAGTACGAATTTCTCAAAGAGCAACTCGACGACGACGAGATGCGCCACGAGGGGATACGCCAAATGTTCACGTACTACAAGCGAGCGCTCGGTTGGGTACTCGAAGAAGAGTATATTTAATGGGGAAAATTCCGGCGACTCAGCGCTGGAAATACGGCTCTGTCGGTGTACCGGTACGCCTCTCCGACGCCGGTAGTTTTAAGTGTATACGGCGTTTTGATGCAAGTGACGCTTCGCTTGGAGGGCCGAAGCGTCAGCGGGGACCAATTCAGGGCGGCAAGCGGTCGCGGGGCTTTTTCACCCCCGCGTATTCCGCTTTCCTTTCGATAACTACGATTGCGAGCCTCGGCTGTGTGGATTTCGCTTGTGACTGACTCGACCCGTACCGACCTCGACCTGTTCGAAACGTGCGACCGTCCGAAAAGCGGACCGCTCGAAAAGCGTGACCGTCCGAAAAATTCGACTCGCGGCGTTACTCGATGCTGAGCGACGAGTCCGACCCCTGCTCGCCCTCGTCCCACTCGATTTCGAACTCGACGCTGAGTTCGCTCTGCCCGCCGCCCGAGGGCGTCTCGCGCTCGGCCTTGACCTCGAACGTCGGCTGTGCGGGCGGCGCGAGCGACACCGACTGGTCGCCCGCCGACAGCGAGAACTCCTGTCCGGATTCGAGCTTTTCGGCGACGGTCCGGAGGTACGCGGCGATGTCTTCGCGGCTCTGACGGCGCTCGGACTTGAACAGCACTTCTTCTGGCATACCTACAGAAAGACGCCGGACGGCCTTAAATTCGCGGTCGGCCAGCGAACGCAGGGCCCGGAGTCGTGCGGCCCCTCGCGGCGCGTGCGCGCCGCGAGGGGCCGTTATCTTCTTTTCTATCCGAAATGTATCCCGTACGGTACCGATGCACGACCTGACAGGATTTCAGCGCGACCTGCTGTACGTCATCGCAGGACTGGACGAACCGCACGGACTCGCCATCAAGGAGGAACTCGAAACCTACTACGAGAAGGAGATTCACCACGGTCGGCTGTATCCGAACCTCGACACGCTCGTGGACAAGGGGCTGGTCGAGAAGGGCCAGCGCGACCGTCGGACGAACTACTACACGCTGACTCGGCGCGGGACTCGGGAAATCGAGGCCCGCCGCGAGTGGGAGGCCCAGTACGTCGAACTGAGCGTCGAGGCGTGAGGTGCGGTCCCGGAGCAGGTGCGGGGGTTCTCGTCAGTCCTCGGCTTCCGAACCGCTACCGCTCGGTGCGTTCGCTGGCGTCTCCGGAGTGTCGTCCGACCCGGCATCCGTCGCGTCGTCGGTCGTCGCATCGTCCTCAGTCCCCGTCTCGTCGTCGATTGTGGTGCCGTCGGCCGTCGCGGACGCGTCGGTCGCTGGTTCGACGCGTTCGAACAGGTAGGTCGGGTCCACCGCCCACGGCCGAATCGGTTCGCCCCGTATCAGTTCGGGCATCACGATGCGGACGAAGTGGATGACGAACACCAGTATCATCGGGCCGAGGAAGATGCCGTACCACCCGAACAGCAGCGGGCCGAGGATGTACGCCAGCATCACGAGTCCGACGTGGAGGTCCTTGCCCGAGACGTACGGCCGGAGGACGAGGTCCGGAATCGTGTCCACGATGACGAACGACACCGCGAAGAAGAGCGCGGGGAACCACAGCACCTCGGGTGCCTGCACGCCCGCCTCGATACCGAGATACGCCGCCACCGGGAAGTAGACCAGTTTCATCCCGACCACGGGAATCAGGCTGGCCGCGCCCGCGAGCAGGCCGACGAGCGTGGGGTACGGCACGGCGAGTTCGGGCGGCGCGACCAGATTCAGCGTGTTGT
Organism: Halorussus amylolyticus; assembly: GCF_004143485.2. Classification (GTDB taxonomy): domain Archaea; phylum Halobacteriota; class Halobacteria; order Halobacteriales; family Haladaptataceae; genus Halorussus; species Halorussus amylolyticus. The sequence goes on from NZ_ML974132.1 coordinate 85,234, forward strand.
ACGACGCCGCGCCGATGGTGCCCGTGAACAGCGCGTTCAGGATGTTGCCGAAGAAGACGCTGTTCAAATCGCGGTCCACCGCCTTCCCGTACGCGGTGACGACGCCGCCGCTGTCGGCGAACTGCTGTCGGACGTACCCCGAGAGCCGGTGGTCGTCCCGGAGCAGGTAGAACGCGAGCGCAATCATCACGAACAGGTGGAGCAGACCGGTGCCGACGAAGCCGACGTATTCGAGCGCCGACAGCCCCACGTCGCGGATGAGTCCGGTGTTCGGGTTCGCGAGCAGTTCTTCGGGCGGTTGTGCGATAGTCGAGACGTTGAGGTACGGCCCGAGTTCGGTGAGAATCGCGTCGATGTCGCTCGGCACGGCTTCGGCTTCCTCCACGCGCTCGACCGCCTTCGCGAACTCCTGAAGCCCGATGGCTGCAGTGTAGGCGATTAACAGCAGGACGGGGAGCGCGAGCGCCAGCAGCGAGACGCCCGCGGCGAGACTCGGCGGTCGGACGGTCCGCCGAATCTGGCGGTACACCGGTCGGGTCGCGTAGTAGATGAAGACGCCGAAGACGAACGTGCCGACGAACGAGTAGACCACGTAGCCGACCGCCGCGGCGAGCGCGAACCCGACGGCCCACCACGCGGTCCGCGAGCGGTCGATGTCCCAGTCGGCGACCATGTTCGACTCACGGAGTCGGCGGGATAAAAAGGTTCGCTGGCTGTCGGGACTCCGGAGTCGGTCGCCGTCACGCGGGCGAGGTTCGTCGATACACCGCCAACGGGTTTTTAAATCAAGCCGCGTTATTTCTCCGAAGTGCAAGGTATCGCCGAGTCTATCGCATCAGCGCCGTTGGACGACCAAGTCGTCAGAATCGCTATCGCGGGTGCTCTGGGGCTGTTTCTCGGTCTGGAGCGAGAGTGGTCACGCAAGCCCGCCGGGATTCGGACGTTCACGCTCATCACGCTCCTCGGGGCGGTGTTCACGCTCCTCGACCGCGACGTATTGCTGTTGCTCGGGGGCCTGCTCGTCATCGTACAGGGCGTCCTGCTCGCGGTACAGGGGCTGACCGCCGACGAGGGCGACGACGAGGAGGGCCTCTCGCTCACCACCTCGGTGTCGATGCTGGTCGCGTTCGGCGTCGGCGCGCTCGTCATGGAGGGGTACATCATCGTCAGCGTGACCGTGGCGGTGCTGTCGTCGCTCCTGCTCGTGCTGAAACGCGAGCTACACAGTTTCGCGTGGGGACTCTCGCGCGAGGAACTCCGGTCGGCGGTCGAGTTCGCCATCCTCGCGTTCGTTATCTACCCGCTGCTCCCCGACGGGGAGTTCGCGTTCGGCGTCCAGCCGCGAGTGGTGTGGCTGATGGTCGTCACGGTCGCCGCAATCGGCATCGTCAACTACGCCGTCGTCGAGACGTACGGCGGTCGTGGCATCGCTGTCACCGGCTTTTTCGGCGGTCTCGCGTCCTCAACGGCGGTCGTCGGGACGATGCTCGACCACGTGAAACAGCGGCCCGAAGCCGCCTCCTACGGCGTGGCCGCCATCCTGCTCGCCGACGCCGCGATGGCGGTCCGAAACCTCGCCATCGCGCTCGCGTTCACCGTCGGGGGCGAGGCTCCGGTCCTCTACGGCGCGGTGTTGCCCCTCGGCGTGGTGATTCTCGGGAGCGTCGCCATCGCTGGCTACACCGCCGACTGGTCCGAGAAGGTGGACATCGACCTCGAAAGCCCGTTCTCGCTCCGGAACGCGCTGAGCTTCGGGGCCATCTTCCTGCTCGTCATCGTGGCGGGCGCGGTGGCCCAACAGCAGTTCGGCTCCGCCGGATTCTACGTGACCGCTCTGCTGTCGGGGCTGGTCTCCAGCGCGGGCGTGACCTCCTCGGCGGTCCTGCTCTACATCGGCGGGAACTTCGACGCTCAGACCGCGGTGTTCGGTATCCTGCTCGCGACTGCCTCCTCCATCGCGGTCAAGGCGGCGCTGACCCTCTCCGCGCCCGACCGCAACTTCGCCTACCGGGTCACTGGGTGGAGCACCGTCCTGCTCGCGGGGTCTGGAGTCGCGGCGGTCCTCGCCACCTTGTGAAAGAATTGCGGGAACCGGAACGGTGGGAATTAGAACGAATCCATTAAAGGGTGGGTCTTCATACCGGATGACATGGACCGTGATACTGCGGAACCGACCGTATCGGAGATGCCCGGAAAACGCGCCCGAGAGTGGTCCGACTACCACCACCAGTTCTCCGCGCCCAGCACCTACGTCTACGACTTCGTGTGGGACGTGACCGAGGAGGCCGAGGGACCGTTCTGTACCGACGTGGACGGCAACGTCCTGCTCGACTTCACGAGCCACGTCGCGTCCGCACCGCTGGGGTACAACAACCCCAAAATCATGGACAAACTCTCGGAGTTCGACCTCGTTGACCCCACCAAAATCGCGGGTCAGGACTTCTACGCCGCGGGCGGCTGGCCGCCCGAGGACCCCGAGTTCCCCGGTCCGACCCAGTTGATGGACCGGCTGACCGACCTCACGAGCCACTACGACCTCGACACCGTCTTCCTCTCGAACTCCGGCGCTGAGGCGGTCGAGAACGCCATCAAGGCGTGCTACGCCCAAGGCGGCCACCGCGCGTTCAACTTCGACGGCGCGTTCCACGGGCGCACGCTCGGCGCGCTCTCGCTGAACCGCTCGAAGCGCGCCCACCGAAAGGGCTACCCCGAAATCCCCGGCGTCGTCTCGGTTCCCTACCCCTCGACCGACGAGATGTACGAGCGCAAGTGGAAGACCGACGGCCCCGGCGGCAACGTGGTCGCCGACAAGCTCGACCCCGGACAGGGCGTTATCGACCCCGAGGAGGTCGCGTACCTCATCATGGAACCGGTACAGGGCGAGGGCGGCTACCGGGTGCCCCACGACGGCTTCGTCGAAGACATCGCCGAAATCCGCGAACGCTACGATATCAACATTATCAGCGACGAGATTCAGGCCGGACTCGGCCGGACCGGCGAGATGTGGGGCGTCGACCACCTCGACCTCGAACCCGACGTCATCACGTCGGCGAAGGGCCTGCGCGCTGGCGCGACCGTCGCCAACGAGGACCTGTTCCCCGACGAGACCGGCCGAATCTCCTCGACGTGGGGCGCTGGGTCCGTTCTCGACTCGCTCCAAGGCGTGCTCACCATCGACGCCATCGAGGACTACGACCTGCTCGACAACGTGACCGCGCGCGGTCGGCAACTCCGCGAGCTCATCGCGGACGCCGACCTCCCGAACCTCGAGGACGTGCGGGGCCGCGGCCTGATGCTCGCCGCGGAGTTCGACACCAAAGAACGCCGCGAGGCGGTCGTCGACGCCGCGCTCAAGCGCGGTCTGCTCATCCTCGGTTGCGGGTACAAGACGCTTCGATTCCTGCCGCCGCTCGACGTGACCGAGCGCGAAATCGAACTCGGCTTCGACGTGTTCGAGTCGGCGGTCCACGACGCGGCGTGAACTGAACGACTCGGCAGTTGACTCTCGGTTTTCGAATTTTCTGCGGTGTGAACTCTGACGGTTCCCGGTCAAATCCATCTCGCGAAGTGATATTTTAAATACGAAGCCGGGACCAACCCCGCTTGGACGCTTCGCGCGGTCACGCGAACGAAGTCTGCGCGAGCAAAGCGAGTGCAGGCTCGTCGGAGCGCGCTCCGACGGTGTGAGTGTGGCCTCGGAGGACGCGGCTTGTCCTCCGGCGGTCACGGGCAGATAGCTGGCGAGTCAGTCAGCAGTGTCGCAACGCGGTTTCGCCGCCGAACGGCGGCGAAACCGCCCCACCTCGTAACCGCCAGTCCGACTAACCCGAAAGGGCTGAGCCAACACCAAGCGCGACTAGCGGGTCTATCCACGAGACAGCGCGAGGCGCAGGCTGCACGGCGGCCTGCGCCTCGCGAGCGATAGAGAACGGTCACTGGGTCTCGATTCGCGCGCCCCGGTTTCGGGGACGAGCGACCAGCACGTCGCCGCCGACTCCGGCCGCCGCGAGCGCGTCGCGGGCCGCCTCGCGAGCCTCGTCGGCGAACGCCTCGGTCGTCACGCCGTACACCGCGGGCCCCCACGACGACTGTCCGGCCCCCGAAATCGACGCGGAGCGGCCGAGCTCCGCGACCACGTCGCCGACCGGCGGGCGGTAGACGCCGCCCTGCTCGTCGGCGTACCACGCGCCGTTGCGGCGGCCGATTTCCGCGACCGCCGCGCCGAACGCCTCGTGGTCGCCCGCGGCAACCGCGGGGAGGACGCGCCGAATCACGACCGCGGCGATTTCGTCGGCGAGGCCGGGGTCGGCACGCTCGACGACCGACCGCATGCTCTCGTCCTCGTCGTCGCCGCTCCGTCCCGGCTCCGAGTCGGGGAGCGCGACCACGAATCGCCAGTCAGCGGGTATCTCGTGGCGGGCCGCGACGTTCGGGACCGACCACTCGCCGCGCGGGGGTCGGTCGGCCGTGAATCGCTCGGTCGGGTGGCCGGTGTCGAGCACGAAACCGCCGCGCTCGAACGCCGCGATTCCGACGCCGCTCCGGCCGCCGCGACCCAACTTCGGGGCGCGCTCGCGGACTCGCGGCTCGCGGTCGTGGGCCGCCGCGACCGCCGCGAGGACGGTGAGTGCCAACTGGGTGCCGCTCCCGAGACCGACGTGCCGCGGAAGGGTTTTCTCGATTGTCACGCTCGCGCCCGGAACGCCGAGCAGTTCGACCGCGCGCTCGACGTGTGCGCGGGCCCGCTCGTGGTCGCAGCGGACGGACTCCGCAGGCTCGGCACGCGCGACGACTCGGGGCGCGCCGAGCGCCACGCCGAGCGACCCGTACAGTCGCTCGTGAGCCAGCGAGAGGTTCTGGAAGCCGAAGTGGAGGCGTCCTCCGGCGGCGACGCGGACCATGTCACCGGGTTGTACCGGGACCGGGTTCCCGATTCCGGCAGTGGCAAAAACTGGTCACGTTATCCGGTCGAGGACGTGCGCGGCGACTCGCTCGATGCCGTTCTCTTGGTCCGGGCTCCGCGGCGGATGCCGGACCGCGCGGGCGACGTGAGCGATGGAGTGTTCGACTTGAAACCCACGGACGCCTCGTCGTTCGAGGACTCTGGTCACGCCGTGTTGCTCGTCGGTGAACGGGTAGACGACGCACGGCGTGCCCGCGACCGCGGCCTCCATCACGGTCGAGTAGCCCGAGCAGACCACCACGTCGGCCGTCCGAATCCACGGCAGGAGCGCCGGGACCTCGTCCCATCCCGGTCCGCCGACGTACGTCACTCGGTGGCCTTCGGTTCGGAGAGTCTCCGCGAGCACGTCGAAGTTGGTGGAGTAGACGCTCGGGACGACCAGCACGCCGACGTCGTCCGGCGGCGACCGGTCGCCAGCGTCGAGTGCGATTGGCGGGACGTGAGTCACGCCCGGCGGGTCGCCCTCGTCGGGCGGCCAGACCGCGGGGTAGAGAAACGACTCCGCGACGCCTAACTGATACCGATTGACGAGCCACGTGAACACCTGCTCGACCGCGGCGTCGTAGTACGAGGCGGCGTTGTGGGTGACGATGTAGAGCGGCGTCCCCGTGACCGAGGCCGCCATCGCGGCGAACATGTCGTCGGTGACGAGCGCGGCGGGGTCCTCACGGCGGAGCCACCGGGCGAGGTCGAACACGCGCTTGCCGCTGTAGGGGACGCTTCTGGTCAGCACTCGGCCGAGCGACCCCTGCTGATAGTCGCCGATGTAATCGACCGGCGCGGCCCGGAACACGTCGTACCCGTTGCACTCGATGAACCGTGAGCCGGGACCGCCACCCGCGAGGACGACGTCCGCGCCCGCGTCCTCGACCGCCTGCGCGACGGCGAGCATCCGGGTCGCGTGGCCCGCGCCCTCGGGGTAGTGTGCGACGGCGACCGTCAGGTCCATGCCCATCCTTTCAACGGCCTTGCGAAAAGTATGTTCTCATTTCGCGATTCAGTCAAGTTCCCAACGGGAAGCCGCGGTCTCGGGCGGGCGAGTCACCGACGTGTCCGAGAACCAGACGAACCCGCAACGTCTGTCGAAGCACGACAACTTAAGCCGCTTCGGGGCTACCCCCGCGTATGACCGAGAAACCGGACCACCTCCGGAGTAACGAAGTGACGGAAGGCGTCGAGCGCGCACCGCATCGAGCGATGTTCCGCGCGATGGGGTACGACGACCACGACCTCTCCTCGCCGATGGTCGGCGTGGCGAACCCTGCGGCCGACGTGACGCCGTGCAACGTCCACTTGGACGACGTGGCGGCAGCGGCCTACGACGGCGTGGACGCCGCCGACGGGATGCCAATCGAGTTCGGCACCATCACCATCTCAGACGCGGTTTCGATGGGGACCGAGGGGATGCGCGCATCGCTCATCTCCCGAGAGGTCATCGCCGATTCAGTCGAACTGGTCGCGTTCGGCGAGCGACTCGACGGTCTCGTGACCGTCGCGGGATGCGACAAGAATCTACCGGGGATGATGATGGCCGCGATTCGGACCGACCTGCCCTCGGTGTTCCTCTACGGCGGGTCCATCATGCCCGGCGAACACGACGGCCGCGAGGTCACGGTCCAGAACGTCTTCGAGGGCGTCGGCGCGGTCGCGCAGGGCGACATGTCCGAGGACGAACTCGACGACCTCGAACGCCACGCCTGCCCCGGCGCGGGGTCGTGCGGCGGGATGTTCACCGCGAACACGATGGCGTCCATCTCCGAGGCGCTCGGTCTCGCGCCGCTCGGGAGCGCGGGCGCGCCAGCCGAACACGACGAGCGCTACGAAATCGCAGAACAGGCGGGCGAACTCGCGCTCGACTGCATCGAGAACGACCGCAAGCCCTCGGACGTGCTCGACAAGCGCTCGTTCGAGAACGCCATCGCGCTTCAGGTCGCCATCGGCGGGTCGACCAACGGCGTCCTCCACCTGCTCGCGCTCGCGGCCGAGGCGGGCATCGACCTCACCATCGAGGAGTTCGACGAGATTTCGCGCCGGACGCCGAAAATCGCGAACCTCCAACCGGGCGGCGAGCGCGTGATGAACGACCTCTACGAGCAGGGCGGCGTCCCGGTCATCGTCCGGAGACTGGTCGATGCGGGCCTGTTCGACGGCGACGCGATGACCGTGACCGGCCGGACGATTTCCGAGGAGTTGGAGCAACTGGACCTGCCCGACGACGACGAAATCGACGCCGAGTTCGTCCGCCCCGTCTCCGACCCGTTCCACGAGGAGGGAGCCATCAAGATTCTGACCGGCAACCTCGCGCCCGACGGCGCGGTGCTGAAGGTCACGGGCGAGGACAACTTCCACCACGAGGGTCCCGCCCGCGTGTTCGAAACCGAGGAGTCGGCGATGAAGTACGTCCAAGAGGGGAAAATCGAGTCGGGCGACGTTATCGTCATCCGAAACGAGGGACCGCAGGGCGGTCCCGGCATGCGCGAGATGCTCGGGGTCACGGCCGCGGTCGTCGGCGCGGGCCACGAGGACGACGTGGCGATGATTACCGACGGTCGGTTCTCGGGCGCGACCCGGGGACCGATGATTGGCCACGTCGCCCCCGAGTCGTTCGCGGGCGGCCCCATCGGCGCGCTCGAAGACGGCGACCACGTCACCGTGGACATCGCCGACCGGACGCTCGCAACCGACCTCTCCGACGAGGAAATCGAAGCGCGACTCGACGCTCGCGACGACCCCGAACCAGCGTACACGAACGGCGTGCTCGCGAAGTACGGCGCGACGTTCGGGTCGGCCGCAGAGGGTGCGGTGACGAATCCGGGCGTGAAGCGCGACGAATAACTGACCGAGCATACGGCGCGGAGCGCCGTTTCGCTGTGAGCGAGCGGCGATGCCGCGAGCGAGCAGGAGTTTTTCATCGACGTTTTTGCGAGGAGTGGTCGCCGAAGGCGACCCGACGATGTAAAAAGGTCGGTGGTGACGAATCCGGGCGTGAAGCGCCACGAATAGCTGACCGAGCATACGGCGCGAAGCGCCGTTTCACTGCTCGCTTGTGGCGTCGCCACGAGCGAGGGAGACGTTTTTATTGGCGGTTTCTGCAGGGAGGGTCGCCGATGGCGACCCTCCCTGCAGAAACGTCGGCTACCGAACGTCCACCACTAGCATCTCGGTCGCGCCCCGCTGAAACTCGAAGGGAACCGACCGAATCTCGGTCGCGTACCCCTCGTCCGAAAGCGTCTCCCGGAGGTCGTCCAGTCGAGAATATCGCTCCCCGTCGAATCGAGCGAGCGGATACACTCGGACCTCCTCGCGCGCGACACGGGCGAGTTCGCGGAGCGACTCGACGTGAAAGTCGTGGTCGAGTTTGTCCATGTAGAGGAACATGAGGTGGGCCGAGAGGACGAGCGAGAACGAGTCGTCGGCGAACGGGAGGTCCGGCAGTTTCGCGGGGAGGTACCGGTCGCCGTCGTAGTGGCGTTCGTAGTCGTCGATGAATCGCTGGTAGGCCGCGGTCCAGTGGGCGCGTACGTCGGCCACGTCGTCGTAGAACGACCAGACGAACTGGTCTTCGACGCCGTCGAACCCCGCGATAGCCGTGTCGATATCGGCCTCGCACTTGGCTCGGAGGTCCTCGGGCGGAACGTCGTACAGCAAATCGACGCCGACCGCGTCGATTCCCGAGGCGTTCGCCGCCGCGACGAACGCGCACGCGCCGCCCGGACAGTCGAGGACCGACTCGCCCTCCCACGCCGAGAGGTCGAGGTCGAACATTCGCTCGTACTCCGTCAGCGTTCGGCCGATGAATGCGACATCGTCGATTGCGTACCGCTCGGAACTGCCCATACGTATGCATTCCTGAATTTAGATTATAAATTTAATCTATATAGGGGCTCACTCGGAAGATTTTCTCGAACGCGGGAATCGGGCCTGAGAGGCGCTTCTGAGGCGTATAAGTTCAAAATACGTGGCGGCTTCGCGTTATCAATTATCATAATTGATAAAATCACAACAACAAAGCTAAGTAAAGTAATCATGAAATTTGGAGTATGCCTCAGTACGAAGCATTTAGCGCAAATTCGGAAGTCAATGGTCGCTCCGTTCGGTCCATCGTCGAAGGCGTCGGTCAGTTCTCCAGCGCGTACAAGGACCGCGCGCTCGACATTCTCGACAATCACGGCCTACCCGAACCCGAAGTCGGTACGTGGTACTCCCTGCAGTCGTATCTCGACGCGTTCGAAGAGCTCGCCGACACCGTCGGACCGAAGACGGTCGTCAAAATCGGCTCGGAGATTCCGAACGTCGTAGACTGGCCGCCCGAGGTCGGGTCGGTGGAGGCCGCGATGAGTGTGCTCGACGACGTGTATCAGATGAACCACCGCGGCGACGACATCGGCTACTACGAGTTCGAATCGACCGGTGACCGCGAGGGCGTGATGGAGACGCGAAACGCCTACCCGCCGGAACTCGACGAGGGACTCCTCAAGGGAACTGCAGAGCGATTCAGCGACGACGACGCGTTCGTCCGAATCGAGCAGGTCGAGGAGGGCGAACCGCGAGCCTTCGAGATTTCCTGGTAGTCGAGCGCAGAAAGCAGAGAACGGAGAGCAAAGAGCGGAGAGTAAGAGGGAGGGCCGTGCGTCAGCGGGGGGAAGTGTACTCCATTCCGAGGAACTCCCGCGCCCGGTCGGGGTCGGTGATGACCTCCCGACCGAGCGATTCGGCGAGTTCGACCGCGGTTTCGACGACCTCGGAGTTCTTCTCGATGAGTTCGTCCTTGTGGGGGTACATCCAGTAGGCGTCCTCGATGCCGACCCGGATGACGTTCGCACCTGCGACCAGCCCCATCACCAGCATGGGAAGCCAGTTTCGCCCGCCGGGGTACAGGCCGACGACGCTGTCCTCGACGGTCTGGCGGACGTTGTAAATCTCCGAGAGGACCTTGAAGTACGACCACGGGTCGTTAGTCGTCGTCTGGGAGTGATGCGACCCAGCGCGCAGACTCATCACGTAGGGGTCCCAGTCGAGTTCGCCAGCGTCGAGCAGGTGGTGTTTCACGTCGCGCAGGACGTGGCTGTCGTAGAGTTGGAAGATGGGCTTCACGCCGTTGTCCTCGTAGTAGCGCACCGCCTCTTTGATGGACGACAGCGAGTGGAGTGACCCGGCACCGAACAGGCCGATGGGGAGGATGACGCCGCCCTGACAGTACTTGTTGCCGTTTCCGCGTTCGAGCAGGTCGTGGACCGGCGAGACGTAGTCGGCGTGGTCGCTCACGCTCCAGCCCTGACTGAACGTGACAACGTCGCCACACTCCTCGAACACCGGGTCGAGGATGTCCACGAGCAGGTCGTTGTCGTTCCACTGCGGGCGGCGATTCTCGTCGCGCGGATGGACGTGGACCGCGGCGGCCCCGGCATCGACGCTGTCTACGAGTTCCTGAATCTGTTCTCCCTTCGTGTCGGGCACCGCGGGGTAGTGTTCGCCGCCGGGTTGCCACCCCGGATACGCACACTCGATGACGACGGGGCTGTCCATCGTGTCGATGGACTCCTCCTCGTGGACCGGAAAGAACTGCTTGGCGGCGTCCGACGTGAACGTCGATGCGGGTTCGAGTTCGTCGAACGAGAGGTCGTCGTAGAGGTTCTTGTGAAGCGGTTGCTCGTCCCATCCGGCGGGGGGTTCGGCGTCAGCGGGAGACCTTTGGGAGGACATTGCGTACAGAGACAGCACCCAATTACACTTAAATATTTCCTACAATGAAAATAAATTGGCCAGGCCATAGATTACAGAGTGCAATCGTTTTCAAAAAGCGTTGGTGCTGGCGGTTCTAGAAGTTCTTCCGGAAAGCGGCTACGAACCCTCTCTCGATGACCGGTCGAATCGAGAAAATCTGTCGGGAAACGCTCACTTCTCGACGGTTCTTTGAGCACTGCCGGTACGCCTATGGACGTTCCCGAAGTACCGTTTCGGTGGAACAATGGGGGACATCGACGTCGCAATCGGCGTGGACGCGGACTGCGTGGCGGGATGGCTCGGGTCGTACGGCGGCGCGGACTCGCCCGCCGACCTCTCTCGCGGCCTGTCGGCTGGCAACGAGGGCATCCCGCGGATGCTCGAACTGTTCGAGAGCGAGGACATCGAAACGTCGTGGTACGTGCCGGGCCACACCATCGAGACGTTCCGCGAGAACGTCGAGGCGATTGCGGCGGGCGGGCACGAAATCGGCATCCACGGCTACTCACACGAGAATCCGACCGACCTCTCGCGCGAGCAGGAGGCCGCGATAATCGAGGCCTCAATCGACCTCGTGGAGGACGTGACCGGCGACCGGCCGGTCGGCCACCGCGCGAGCTGGTGGGAGTTCAGCGAGAACACGCCCGACCTCGTCGAGGAGTACGACTTCCTCTACGACAGCAGCCTGATGGAGCGACAGTTCGAACCGGGATACATGCGGAAGGGCGACGAGTGGAAGCGCATCGACTACGACGAGGACCCCGAGACGTGGATGGAGCCGTATCAGTACGGCGAGGAGACCGACGTGGTCGAGATTCCGATAAGCTGGTACCGCGACGATATCCCGCCGATGCTGTTCATCAAACAGCCAATCTACCACGCGGGGTACAAGGACCCCGAGATGATGTACGAGCAGTACTACAAGCCGCAGTTCGACTACCTCTACAATCGGCGCGGGGCCGGGGTCTACACCTTCACCATCCACCCCGACATCCACGGCCTGCCCCACATGATTCGGCATCTCGAAGAGTTCATCACGTACGTCAAGGGCCACGAGAACGCCGAGTTCCGGACGCTCGAAACCATCGCCCGGAAGTACGACGACGACCCCTCGGTGTACGAGACTGAGGGGCAGTATATTTAGTCCGCAGTTCTCTCGGGGGTCGCGACCGTACCGGGGTCGGTGACTGTGTTCCGGAGCGTCCCCACGCCCTCGTAGGTGATTTCGACCTCGTCGCCGGGTTCGAGGAGTCCGGGATTCGCCGGGCTACCGAACGCGATTACGTCGCCCGGTCGGAGCGTGAATCGCTCGGAGAGGTAGGCGACGATTTCGTAGGGGTCGAACAGCATCAGTTCGGTGTTGGCGTCCTGTCGGCGCTCGCCCGCGACGTCGGTGTGCATATCGAGCGCGGTCGGGTCCACGTCGGTCTCTATCCACGGGCCGAGCGGTCCCGACCCGTCGAACGCCTTCCGGGCGGTTCGGCCCTGCTGGTCGAGCGCGTCCACGTCGTTCAGAATCGTGTAGCCTCGGACTTTCTCGGCGACCTCCTCGGGCGCGAGGTTTCGGCATCGCTCGCCGACGACCGCCGCCAGTTCTCCGGCGTAGGTGAGTTCGTCGGTGAATTCGGGATACGGAATCTCCTCGCCATGGGCGCGGAGCGCGGCCGGGGGCTTGATGAAGAAGTCGGGTTCGTCCGGGCGCTCGTACTCCATCTGGTCGATGGTCTCGGCGTAGTTGCGCCCCACGCAGTAGAGCGCGGTGGGTTCGCAGGGCGGCAGGAGTCGGCCGTCGCGGCCGACCTCGTAGCGCCCGTCGTCGGTGTGCAGGATTCCGTCCTCGTACCGGCCCGAGACCGGGCCGTCGGGGGTCAGCAGGCGTGCGAGTCGCATGGTCGGTGTTCGGAGGTGGCCGGGAAAGGCGTATCGACTGGGGAAAAGAAGTCGTCCGAGAGTGTCGAGCGGAAGTGTTGAGCGCGGTCGTCAGACCTCGCTCGCTCAGTCGTCGTCCATCCGGAGTTCGACTTCGAACTCGTAGTCGCTGTCCACCGGGACGAACGCCGGGTCCGGCTCCTCGACCGTCGGCGAGTCGGCGTCGAGCGCGACCAGGTCCTCGTCGGGACCGACGCGGGCGCTCGCGTGCGTGAAGAACTTCGTGTTCCACTTGAGCGTCACTCGGACGCGGCCCGCATCGATGTCGCCGGTCCACGCGCCCTCGCCCGCGGTCACGTCGTCGAGCGCCATCGGCTCGCCGTCGAGCAGGACGGTCAGCTCCTCGGCGAGCGACTCGCTGGCGTGCATGTCGCCGAGAATGTCCCAGTAGCTCATCGGGTCTCGACCTCCGGCGAGTCGCTGACGGTGTGCGTTCGACGCTTCGGTTCGAGGTCGCGCGTCACGGCAGGGCGTCGATTTGGTGTCGGTTCGGCCTGTCGTTCGGGGCTTTCAAGACCCCGTGCATCGTTGTCGGTCATGCTTCCGTACCTTAGCTACGGAGGCTCACGCGGACCCGATGTGCCAGCATCGGGGTCCGCTTTTGCGATGGACCCATCAGAGAGCGACGAGTCCGCGATTTTGTCTCCGTGTTAGAGAACATATCAGGGGATACTAATAAATCTAGCGTATCGTACGATACGCTATGGTGTGTTGTAGAACTCACTGCCGCGCCAGAACCAATCAGACTAACATCCTAATAAGTATGTACGAACTCAGATGCGACGGCCACGGGTGGACTGGATGACGCGCGCAGATGATGCGATTCTGGAGTTCTTACTGAACGAAGGAAATCGACCACTCAACGCAACTCCCGCCGTCGTTCAGGCCAATATCAATTATGAAATCTCTCACGTGAGAAATCGCCTCCGTGAGTTGCACTCCGCGGGATTAGTCGAGTACTACGATGAAGATCGGGGAATTTACCGGATAACGGAGAAAGGACGGGCGTATCTCGCTGGTGAGATTGACGCCGAGGAACTCGAAAAATAGTGAGTGAAATGCGCCCGCGTGTCTCGTGGATGAATCAGACGGACGACTACATTCTGGAGATATTGGATGAGTCTGATTTGATTCTCTCACCATCTATTATCGCGGTCAATCTCGATTACACGAGGAACTGGGTTTCTAAGAGACTGGGGAAACTGCGCGAAGCCGGTCTTGTAGAACGGCTCAACGAAGGCCACTACCGGATAACCGAGAAGGGTCGGGAGTATCTCGCTGGTGAGATTGAGGCGGATGAATTAGAGCCCAGCGATGGGTAGCCGTCTGTCAAGAGGCGTAGCGAGGAAGCGACTTCTGATTTGAAAAACCGAGGATGATAAAAATGAGAAGTCTATAGGGCAGAGTATGCGAAAACCCGGCGATTGGATGCAACTTCCTATTGACGAGCGTATTCTTGAGGCGCTCGAATCGTCGGGGATGATTCTCTCGCCAGCAGTGATTGCGAAAAACATCGAGAAGAGTCGAGACGAAGTGAACCGTCGGCTGTCGGTTCTTGTGGATTATGGGTTTGTGGAGCGAGTCGAGCGCGGTTACTACGTTGTGAGTGAGAGAGGTGAGCAGTATCTCGCTGGCGAGCTTGACGCGGAGGAACTAAAGTCCGAAGAGGAATAGGTCATACTGAATCCCGATACGACCAACAAGGAGATCTTCGTTCTCGGAGCGCCAAACTTTCATCCCGTCCTGCACTTATTGGCTACCAATAAACGGCGATAGGATGGATGACAATTGAACGGCCGCTAATTAGTAAGTCTTCATCCTCCATTTGAATGCCAATACCTTCGGCAGTTTCTTCCCAGTCATCTTGCCAATCAGTGGATTCCTGATCCTCAAAGTATCTGCCCATGATATTTGAGGCCCGTATTGGATCCCATTCTTCGTTTCTTGATATTCTCTCATCCACTCTTCCGAACAATACATAGTCTTTCTCTTCGAAAAATGCGTCTCTGTGAGGAACCTCGAATTTCCCTCGATCTAAGAGGGTTACAGCCGAGGTGTCTTGACACTGTATTCTTATTGGTACGCTTTCTCCAATGAGTTCCTCAGCCAAATCTCGGAAAATATCTCCGACTTGATATAGAGCGCTTAGTGCCTCTGCATCAGTGGAGTCATCTGGGTTCTCTCTGCTACCTGGAATATCGTCAGGATCCGGTATCTCTGATTCCTCCTCTTCATCAGTAAGATTTGCTTCTGTGACGGATTGCGCTGTCTCTTCATCAATTAAATTGAACAACGCTTTGATAGCAATCTCTATTTTGTAAAGAGACATCGGAGTAAATTTCCCACTGATTCTTACTACGTCCCCTCTGGCAACTTCTCTAGGGTCCGGGTTATCGTGAATCGGGATTTCTTCTTCCTCTAGTTTTTCTAAGAGACGCTCAAATCGATAGGGGGCAGTAGCACTCATTTGGGTCTCTGTACTATTTAGCGATCTTGAAGTCCGAGAACCTTTTATCACTTCAATATTACCCCCGCCACTATTTTCAGTTTCGTCCTCAGACACGTCTACTATTTCCTGAGGCTTGCCTTCCCCTAGCGATGACAGATGACTATTCACACTTATGTCATCGAGGTACACGAACTCCCTCAAATTGTCCGGCATATCCATTACTTAACATAACAGGCAAATAACGTTGACGGTGACCTGTACACTTAATGCAAGGGCGGAGACAGACCTCACTCGCGCGCCACACCACGACATCTTCGAGCGCCGCGCACAGGCCGAGCAGGGTCAGGCCCGCCCCGACTGCCGGGTCGTGTCGTGGAAGTCCTTCTTCGACTCGTTGATGATGAAGCCGCAAACTCACAGATGGACTTTTCGGGTTAGACGAACGCCCCAAGCTAAGTACTTCAGTTTGGCAAAAACGGCGAAAAATATCCGTAATTTTGGAATGGGACCGCTGAGATTCGAACTCAGGTCCTACCGACCCCATCGGCAGAGGATACCACTACCCTACGGTCCCGCGACGCGCCGTCGCGTGCAATTCGAAGAAAGCGCGTCCCCGAGTTAAGCGCTTCGTTTCACTCCGCGCCGTCGCCGTCGCGCGGAACCACGAGGTCGCCGTCGTCTCGGACCGCGAGACTCGCCAGCGCGTCGTTCTCGTAGGCCGCGACGCCGTGCATCCGCCCGAGGACGTAGCCGTCGTGGTCGGACTCGACCGTGGCCTTCCGGTCGCCGTGCGGGGTCACGATGTCCGCGATTACGTCACCCTCCGCAATCACGTCGCCCGCGCTCACGCGGTGGCGCGCGAGGCCGGGCGTGTCCGTGTGCGGGTGGACCGCGCGCTTGACCGGATAGCTGACCGGCGCGTCGAAGCCGACCGCGTCGGGGTCCGAGTCGCCGGGAAGCATCCCGAGGTGGCGCATGACGTTCCGCAGGCCCGTGACTCCGGCCGCGCGAATCTCCTCGTCCACGACCTCGTGGCCGCCCAACTCCGCAGTAAAGGCCGGGATGCCCGCCTCGTTCAGCGCCGCGCCCGCGGTCGAGCGTTGGAGGTTCTGCTCGGTGTACTCCTCGGCGGCGTACTCGTTCACGACCGGCATCCCGAAGGCGTCCACGAGGCCTTCGAGGTCGGCCGCGAGGTCGCGCGCTTCGTCCTCCGTTCGATGTTCGCCGAACAGGACTCGGTCCCGAATCGAGAACGGCACCGACCCGACGTGGGCGGTGTGGAGGTCCACGAGCGCGTCGGCCGAGTCGGCGAACGCGTCGTAGATTCGGCCGTCGATGACCTCTTGGACCTTCGGCGGGCGGGAACTCTCGGCGTCGTGGTCCGGAAAGTAGCGGTTCGGGTCGTCGCCGTCGTAGTAGGAGGTCCGGGAGGTCTGGCGAAGCCCCGCGGGGTTGAGATTCGGGAGACAGACCACGGTGCCCCGGAGTTCGCCCGCGAGGTCGTCGGTCATCGCGTCCTGCGCGACCGCGAGGCCCGTGACCTCGTTGCCGTGGATGGCGGCCGTAATCCAGAGCGTCGGGCCGTCTTGCTCGCCCTCCGCAATGAGGACAGGGAGGCGTTCGGGCGTTCCGGTGGGGAGGTCGGTCACGTCGAGCCACCCCGAGACGAGTTCGCCGGGTTCGGATTCCGCGGTTCCGAGTTGCATACTCGGAGGTGTCACGGCGAGGGTAAAAAGATGGGTTTGGCGGTAGACGCAACCCCGGATTCGCCGGAGAGACGGTGCGGATTCGCCGGGAGAACTGACCCGAATTCGACCGAGGGCGGGCGGTCGCGTGCGACCGCCCGCCCTCGGAGGCGCGGTGGGCGATGTTTTTTATAGGGGGACTGAGGATATGAATCCGAACAGCGTCCCCGCGGTGAGTATCCATGTTGCAGGGAATGGACCAATCCGAATTCGGGCAGTTCGTGGCGGCCCTCTGGGAGCAGCAGGGCTGGCAGACGACGGTCAAGCGCGACGGCGAGAAGACGTTCGTCGCGGTCCAGAAGCCACAGGCCGGAGAGGAGGGTCTCCTCTGGGCGGTTCCGGCCTCGAAGGGCGAGGTCGGCGGCAAGCAGGTCCAGCAGTTCGCGTCGCTCTGCCAGCAGTACGAGGTGGACGAGGCGGCCATCGTCTCGGCTGGACAGATGTCCGACCACGCCGAGAAGGTCGCAGCCGGAACCAAAATCCAACTCCTCGACGGCGAGAAGGTGCAGCGCTTCCTCCAGCGCCGGGACCTGACCGACCTCGTCGAGAAGTACGGTGACGGCGACACCGCGGGGGACGGTGCGGCCGGCGGAGACGAGTCCGGCGACTCGCCCCTCGACCGATTCGCCCCGCTCCGCAAGCGCGTCGGCTCACTCGTCGGGAGTCTCGGAACGAAGGGACTCGCGATTGCGGCCGTCCTCGTCGTCGCGGTGGTCGCGGTCGGCTTCCTCGGCGGGCCGTCGATTCCGTTCCTCGGCGGCGGGGGAGACGGTATCTCGGCCGAATCTGCGTCGCCCGACGACGCCAACGCCACGCTATCGGTGGCGTGGAACGCCGAACTGAAAGACGCCATCGACCCCAACGAGACCGACAATTTGGCCTACCCCGCGCCCGAGGGCCAGCAGTTCGTCGTCGTCCGGATGAGCATCAACAACACCGGTGAGGACCGCGCCCCCTTGAAGCAGGCCGCGTTCAAGTACCGGGCCAACGGGACGACCTACGAGAACGAGACGTTCCGCGACCACGACGGCTTCGTGGACTTCCCGATGGGTCCGGGCGAGAACCGGGTCGTCTGGACCGCGTTCGCGGTTCCGGAGGGCGAGACCGGCACCCTGTTCTACGACCAGAACGAGACCGCCGGAACCACGGCGGTCGAGTTCGAGCGCGACACCGCCATCTCGACCAACGTGACCGAACAGTGAACGCGGGCCGAGCGGCCGTCACGCAGAGCGGTGGACGCTACCGAAACGACGCCCGCGAGACCGTGGTAAACGTAGACATACTCATCCGGGCAAGGCTTTTGCCGCGTCCGACCTAACCTCGGCGTATGTGCCCGAAGCGGGCCACGCTGCAACGCGCTCTCGACCGCGGCGAGCGAGAGGGCGGCAGCGTCGAGTTCAAAGAGCGACTCACGAGGGACCTCCATCTCGCGGACGGTCGGATGGAGAGTCTGGCCGCACAACTCAGACACCGCGTGCTGTCGGGTGACGGCGAAGCCACCTACGTGGTCGGCGTCACCGACGACGGCGGCATCGCGGGCATCAGCCACGACGCCTTTTCGGAGTCGATGGACGTACTCAGCCTGCTTGCCGAGGAGGCTGGCGCGCACATCGAGGACGTCCAGACGTGGGGCATCGACGAGAACGGCACCGTCTCGCCCGACGGTGGCGACGGACTCGTCGGCCTCGCCACGATTCGGGAGGGTGCGATGCTCGACACCGACAGCGACCACATCGTCGTCGGCACCGCGGGCCACGTGGACCACGGCAAGTCCACGCTCGTCGGGTCGCTCGTGACCGGACAGGCCGACGACGGCGAGGGCGGCACGCGGGGCTACCTCGACGTGCAACCCCACGAGGTCGAGCGCGGTCTCTCGGCCGACCTCTCGTACGCGGTCTACGGCTTCGACGGCGAGGGACCGGTCCGGATGGACAACCCTCACCGGAAGACCGACCGCGCCAGAGTCGTCGAGGAGTCCGACCGCCTCGTCTCGTTCGTGGACACCGTGGGCCACGAGCCGTGGCTCAGGACCACGATTCGCGGACTCGTGGGCCAGAAGCTCGATTACGGCCTGCTGACCGTGGCGTCCGACGACGGCCCGACAAAGACGACCCGCGAACATCTCGGGGTCCTGCTCGCCACCGAACTCCCCACGATGGTCGCCATCACGAAGGCCGACGCCGTGACCGACGAGCGCGTTGCCGAAGTCGAACGAGAGGTCGAACGCCTGCTCCGAGACGCGGGCAAGACGCCGCTCCGAATCGAGCGCCACGGCATCGACGCCGCTATCGAGGAGATAGACGAGAACGTCGTGCCAGTCCTCACCACGAGCGCGGTCACGATGGAGGGACTCGACGCGCTCGACGAACTGTTCGAGCGCCTGCCGAAGACGACCGCCGACTCCGGGGAGTTCCGGATGTACATCGACCGGAGCTACAGCGTGACGGGGGTCGGCGCTGTCGCGTCCGGAACCATCATGTCGGGCGAAGTCGAGGCGGGCGACGAACTCCTCGTCGGTCCGATGGCCGACGGCGCGTTCCGCGAGGTCGAGGTCAGGTCCATCGAGATGCACTACCACCGCGTGGACGAGGCCAAGGCGGGCCGCATCGTCGGTATCGCGCTCAAGGGGGTGCGGGAACCCGACATCGAGCGCGGGATGGTCCTGCTCCCGGCCGACGCCGACCCCGAGCCGGTCCGGGAGTTCGAGGCCGAGGTCGTCGTGCTGAACCACCCGACCCGAATTGGCGACGGCTACGAGCCGGTGGTCCATCTCGAAACCGTGAGCGAGGCCGCGAAGTTCCACCCGCGAGGCGGCCAGCTCCTGCCGGGCGACTCGGGGACCACGAGAGTCCGATTCAAATTCCGACCGTACCTCGTGGAGGAGGGCCAGCGGTTCGTGTTCCGCGAGGGCCAGAGCAAGGGCGTCGGGACCGTAACCGACGTGAATCCCGGTTCGCGCTCGGAGTGAGCGCGAATCCCGACTCGCGTTCCGAGTGAGCGCGAACCTCGAACGAACACGAATCCCGAGCGAACGAAAACCCGGAGCCATCGACCGCTCGCGGTCGATGGCTCCGGTTCGACGGGGCTTTTATCCGCGCGCCGAGAGGTGAGCTATGAACCGAAATCGCGTCATCGAAGTGGTCGTCCGGATGTTCGTCGTCGCGCTGTTCGCGCTGAGCGTGGCGGGCGCGTTCGTCGCGGTGCAGGAAGGCGAGGGCGTGATTTCCGCGCTGTTCGGCGTGTACCTGACCGGACTGTTGCTCGTGGCGGTCGTGCGAGATTCGATGCAGACCCGAAACTGGCGGCTCGCGTTCTTCGCTGGCGTGGCGGTGTGGGGCGGCTACGAGTACGCCACGACGGGAAGCACGTTCTCGCTGGTGCTGGCCGGACTCGGCGTCCTGATGGTCGTGGCGAACGCGTTCGACGGTCGATAGTCGGCGGCTAGGCGGCTACCACGGGCGGTTCCGAAGCTCGCCGACCGACGCGAAGTCGTAGTCGGGTTCGGGGCCGGGAGTCGAGCCGTCGTTCGCCTGTACCCACGCCGACCGCAGGCCCGCTGCGTGCGCGCCCGTCACGTCGGACCCAAGCGAGTCGCCGACGTGAATTGCGCGGTCGGGGTCGCTTCCGAGCGCGTCGAGTGCGACTTCGAACGGCTCGGGGTCGGGCTTGGCGGCCGCGTCGTGGCCCGCGAACACGACCGTCTCGAAGTGGTCGCCGAGTCCGGCGGCCGCCAGTTTCGCGGTCTGCATCTCGGGCGGGCCGTTGGTCACGAGACCGAGCGCAAAGTCGTCGGCGAGCGCGTCGAGCGCCTCGCGAGCGCCGGGGAGCGCCCGCACACGGGACTGGTCGCGCGCCGCCGCGAACGCGTCGGCGACGGCGCGGCCCTCCTCGGGGTCGCGGCCCGAATCCGCGGCGATTTCGGCGAAGCAGTTCGCGCGTCCCTCGTCGATGGACACCCCGGGTCCGAGGTGGTCGTCGAAGCGGTCGAAGTACGCTTCGACCTCGAAGAAGGGGTCGAACCCTGCGCGCTCGAACGCGATTTCGAGGACCTCGCCGGGGCTTCGCTCGTACTCCACGAGCGTCCCGTCGAGGTCGAACAGGACGGTGTCGATTTTTGTGGTAGTGTCCGGAGTCGCGTTCGAATCCATGTGTTCGTATCGGGACGTTGGAAGCGTCTCGTGATAAAAGTCGTCCGCTACGGATGGATGTCGAGGAGTCGGGTAGGGACTCGGGAACCGTGGAGGTCGGAGTTCGTAGTAGGACTGGTGGAGGTCGGAGTTCGTAGTAGGACTGGTGGAGGTCGGAGTTCGTAGTAGGACTGGTGGAGGTCGGAGTTCGTAGTAGGACTGGTGAAGCTACCTACTCCCGGTACATATGAAACCGCACCGCGACCGCACAGCCACCACACAGCCACCGCACAGCCACCACACAGCCACCGCACAGCCACCGCGCCCCGTGCCTCCCCGCGTGCGCGCTCGGTCGCGGCCGCACCGCAGATGCGACCGAGCGCGCGGCGCGTCCCGTTGTCTGTGGAAATCCGCGTAATCGCGTGGTCTGTGAAGATGCGCGAAACTGAGGGACGAAGACCGAATCTACGCCGCCCGATACCCGTCCTCGCTCTTCTCGGCCAGTCCGAGTAGCACGCACCAGTCGAGCACGTGGCCCACGCGCTCGCCCCAGATTTCCTGCCACGAATTCGGATTCTTGTGGTGTTCCCACGTCGGCACCTCGTCGCGGAATTGCTCGAACACCTCGTCGGCCGAGAGCGGTCGGTCGGCGTCGGCCAGAGTCGAGAGGACCGCCGGAGCCCCGAAGACGTGGTCGCGGAATCGCTCCCGGAGGTACTCGGGGTCGGGGTCCCGCCGGATGCGGCTGAACCCTGACGGGCCTTCCTCGGCCAGTCCGAGCGCCCGGAGGAAGGTGAGCCACGTCCGGGCCGCGTCTCGACTCGGGAGGTCGGTCCGGCTCAGGAGGCGCGCACAGCAGTCGTCCTCGCTCCCCGGCACGAGCGGGACCGCGCGCTGGGCGTCCGCCACGAAGTCGAGCGTTTCGGGGGGTTCGGGAACGAGTTTGAATCGCATCGTTACAGGCCGAAGCTCTCGGCCAGCAGGTCCTCGTCGCGCTCGCCGACGACGTGGGTGTCGCCGCCCACGACGTTGATTGTGGCTTGGGCGGGCGCGAACACGCTCTCGTCTACGTCGTAGAAGTCCCAATCGACCGACTCGAAGATGTCGGCGAAGTGGGTGCCGTACTCGTCGGTCGCGGTCGAGACGATTTCGTCGAAGCGGTCGAACTCCTCGCGGACCGTGAGGTGGACCCGGCCGCCGTACGCTAAGGCGTCGTTCGTCCGCGCGATAGCGGTCTCCTCGTCGCCCGCGACCGGCGCGACCGGGGCGTCCCCGACGGCCGTCACGATGTCGAGCGGGTCGTATCCGAGTTCCGCGAGTCGGAACACCGCCATCTCGGCCGCCCGCGCGGCCACGCTGACGCTCCCGGCCACGCTCGCGGTGGGAACCGACGGGAGAAAGACGCTGCTCGTCTCGACGCCCGCCAAGTCGGCGACCTGCTCGGCGACCGCTTCGGTGGGGTAGTCGTCGCTCTCGACCGCGAGGACCGCGAAGTCGAACGCGTCGGTGTAGCCCACGCGGGCGAACTCGTCCTCCTCGGCCACGAGCGCACGGGCCGGGCCGCTCCCGAGTCCCTCGAAATCATCGACGCTGACCTCCCATCCGGCCTTCTGCGAGCAGAGCAGTGCGAGCGCGGGGTGGTCGGTCGAGAGTTCGACGTGCGGGATGGGTGCGCCAGCTACCTCGTCCATTCGGCTCTGGACCGTGGCGAGTCCGGCAGTCTGTAGCTCTACGAGCAGGAGTCCGGCTTCGAGACCGCCGTCGAACTCGTGGCCGAAGTCAAGGACGGTCGCGCCGTTGTCGAGTTCGACCGCGCCGATGTCGAGTTCCTCGGCGAAGTCGAGCGCCTCGTCCGCGAGTTCGAGTGCGTTCCGGTTCAGGCTGTCCATGCGAGTGGCTTGGGCGTCACCCGGTAAACAGTTTATCAGTCGCTACGAACGAAGGAGCCGTAGTATTTGTCGCTTCTCGGTTCGTGACGACGAGAACGGGGCGGTGAACACCTCGAAAGTCCCACCCCGTGGTCTGGTCGGCAAGCTTTCGCTGGTAGCTTGGTCGGTGGGTAGATTCTACCGATTAGTCAGTGGGCTTTCGCAGGTGCTTGCCCCGCCCGCTATCGCTCCCGCTTCGCTTCTCTGCCGAGTACGTCCTCGACCTTCTCTACCTTCTCACGCGCGCGAAGGTCCTCGGTCCGCTTGTCGTCTATCTTCAGGACGGTGCTCACCCGGTCGCCATCGACGGCTTCGTGGGCGGCCTGGGACGCGGCGAACAGTTCGCCCGCCGTCTCGGCCTCGATGACGGTCCCCATCGGATTCGTCTCGTAGGACACGTCGAAGTCGTCGAGGGCGGCCACGGCCGCGGCGACTTCTTCCGCCATGCTGTCTTCGGTGACCGGTGCGACGCTCAGGAGTGCGATTGCCGTCATGTTCGGAGTGACGACCGGGGGCCTCTAATGCGTTTCCCGGATTTGTCGCGGAGACACGACTCCAGAGAAAGTAGCGTCCGAGAGAAGTGCGCCGGCTGGGATTTGAACCCAGGTTGCGACCATGGCAAGGTCACGTGATACCACTACACTACCGGCGCGTGCTATCTGCATTTACAGATAACCGGAGGACACTAAATAAGGCTTCCGAATCGGAGCGGAATCGGGAGACGCTACCACGGTTCAAGTCCTGATTTCGGTCGGCTCGGACCGTGGGACCGGCTCCCAATCCGAGCTCGGAAGCGGCACCCTTTTAAGAACTAAGCCGGTACGATTCGCTACAGTCTAGTGACCGGCCGCCGAAGCGTCACGGTATGACTGTCAGCGTACTCGTGCCGTCGTCCCTCGTCCGGGAAGCCGAGGACAAACGCGAGGCAACTCGCAAACTCGGCTACGTCGCCCGCGCGGCGACCATCTTCCGGGCCGACCGCCTCGGGGTCTTTCCGGACCCCGACGGCGAGGAGAAGTGGGGCGGCGGGTTCGTAAGCACCGTGCTGGAATACGCCGCGACGCCGCCCTACCTCCGAAAGGAGGTGTTCGGCAGACGCGACGAACTGGAGTACGCGGGCATCCTGCCGCCGCTCCGCGGCCCGTCGCTGACCGGCTCCGAATCCGAGGGTTCGGGGTCGTCAAGACAGGGAATCGTGACCGAGGTCGGACCTGAAGGCCGCGTCAGGGTCAATTGCGGACTGCAACACCCTATCTCGCTCGTCGTCCCGCCGAAAATGGCGGTCGAAGAGGGGGAGCGCGTAACCGTCAGGATCTCTTCGCGAAGTCCGGTCCGTGCGAAGCTCGTAGACGAACCCCGACCGGGGTTCGAAGTGACGCGCACGGACCTCCCGGCAGCACTCGACCGCGATGACGCGGGCGTTCGCATCGCGACGTCCCGCCACGGGGTCGAACTGACGACCGGACGGCTGACCGAGCTGGTCGGCCGCACCGCCGCCGACGGCATGACCGTCGTGTTCGGCTCGCCCGGTCGTGGCTTGCCGGAGATACTCGACCTCCCGCCCGAATCGGTCGGCCACGCGTGGCCGACCGATTCGTGGGGGGACGAGGCGGACGCGAAGTCCGAAGTCGAATCGGGCGCACCCGGCCGGTTTGACCTCTGGCTCAACGCGGTTCCGAATCAAGGCAGCGGGGTCGTGCGAACCGAAGAAGCAATCGTCGCAACCCTCGCCTGCCTGAACCTCAAAGAGAAGTGATACGATGCCAGAAACAAGCAGACCACGTAAAGGTTCGCTAGGGTTCGGCCCCCGCACGCGTGCGGCCAGCGAGGTTCCGCGCTTCAACTCGTGGCCCGACGGAGACGGCAGTCCGTCTCTCCAGGGCTTCGCGGGCTACAAGGCGGGCATGACCCACGTCGTGATGGTGAACGACGAATCCGACTCCCCGCGCGAGGGGATGGAGGAGACCGTTCCCGTCACCATCGTGGAGACGCCCCCGATGCGGGCGGTCGCTCTACGAGCCTACGAACAGACACCGTACGGCAAGAAGCCGCTGACGGACGTGTGGGGCACCGAGTTCCACGAGGAACTCGACCGAACGCTCGACGTTCCGGAGGACCACGACGCCGACGCCGCCGCGGACGAACTCCGCGAGGCGGTCGCGAACGGCGACGTTTCGGACCTCCGCGTCATCACCCACACCGTCCCGAGCGACATCGCCAGCGTGCCGAAGAAAAAGCCCGACGTGATGGAGACTCGCGTCGGCGGCGGGTCGCTCGACGACCGCGTCGATTTCGGACTCGACCTGCTCGAAGACGGCGGGGAACACGAGATGAACGACGTGTTCCGCGCGGGCGAGTACCTCGACACCAGCGGCGTGACCAAAGGCAAAGGGACGCAGGGCCCCGTCAAGCGCTGGGGCGTCCAGAAGCGAAAGGGCAAGCACGCCCGGCAGGGCTGGAGACGCCGCATCGGCAACCTCGGCCCGTGGAATCCGTCGCGCGTGCGTTCGACGGTTCCCCAG
This sequence comes from Halorussus amylolyticus, assembly GCF_004143485.2. GTDB lineage: Archaea > Halobacteriota > Halobacteria > Halobacteriales > Haladaptataceae > Halorussus > Halorussus amylolyticus. The sequence goes on from NZ_ML974132.1 coordinate 110,621, forward strand.
CAGGGTCAGACCGGCTACCACCAGCGGACCGAACTCAACAAGCGCCTCATCGACATCGGCGACGGTGACGACGCGAGCGTCTCGGGCGGCTTCGTCAACTACGGCGAAGTCGACGGGCCGTACGCGCTCATCAAGGGGTCGGTTCCCGGACCGGACAAGCGCCTTCTGCGCTTCCGTCCCGCCGTTCGACCGAACGACCAACCGCGCCTCGACCCCGAGGTGCGGTACGTAAGCACCGAATCTAACCAAGGATAATCATGCAGGCAACTATCCGAACCCTCGACGGCGAGGACGACGGCACCGTGGACCTGCCGGACGTGTTCGAGACGACCGTCCGGACGGACCTCATCAAGCGTGCCGTGCTCGCCGCGCAGGCAAACCGCAAGCAGGACTACGGCGCGGACGACTACGCCGGGATGCGGACCTCGGCGGAGTCGCCCGGCAGTGGTCGCGGGATGGCTCACGTCCCCCGAACGAACGGACAGGGCGCACGCGTGCCCCAGACCGTCGGAGGTCGCAAGGCCCACCCGCCGAAAGAAGAGAAAGACCGAACGCTCGACATCAACAAGAAGGAGCGAAAGCTCGCGACCCGAAGCGCGGTCGCGGCGACCGTCGACGCCGACCTCGTGGCCGAGCGCGGCCACCAGTTCGACGAGGACCTCGACCTCCCGCTCGTCGTGAGCGACGAGTTCGAGGACCTCGTGAAGACGAAGGAAGTCGTCTCGTTCCTCGAAGCCGTCGGCGCGGACGCCGACATCGAGCGCGCAGAGGAGAACAAGACCATTCGGGCCGGACAGGGCAAACTCCGCGGCCGGAAGTACCGGACGCCCAAGTCGGTCCTGTTCGTGACGAGCGAGGAGCCCTCGAAGGCCGCCCGCAACCTCGCGGGCGCAGACGTGGCGACCGCCCGCGAAGTCAACGTCGAAGACCTCGCGCCCGGTACGGACGCTGGACGCCTCACCGTCTGGACCGAGAGCGCAATCGAGGAGGTGGCCGACCGATGAGCGGAATCATCGAGTACCCGTGGGTCACCGAGAAGGCGATGAACGAGATGGACTTCAAGAACAAGCTCCAGTTCATCGTCCACCTCGACGCCGCCAAGCCCGAAATCCGCGAGGAAATCGAGAATCAGTACGACGTCACCATCGAGAAGATTAACACGCAGGTGACGACGAACGGCACCAAGAAGGCGACCGTCACCCTCTCGGAGGACGACGACGCGCAGGAAGTCGCCTCACGAATCGGGGTGTTCTGAACATGGGACGACGAATTCAAGGACAACGACGCGGTCGCGGTGGCTCGACCTTCCGCGCCCCGTCGCACCGATACAAGGCCGACCTCACGCACAAGAAGCCCGAGGACACCGACGTAGTCACCGGGACCGTCGTGGACATCGAACACGACCCCGCCCGGAGCGCGCCCGTCGCCGCAGTCGAGTACGACGACGGCGACCAGCGACTCATCCTCGTGCCCGAAGGCGTCGGCGTCGGCGAGCAGATTCAAATCGGCGTCAGCGCCGAAATCAAGGAGGGCAACACCCTGCCGCTCGGCGAGATTCCGGAGGGAATCCCGGTGTGTAACGTCGAGAGCAGTCCCGGCGACGGCGGGAAGTTCGCTCGCGCATCCGGCGTGAGCGCGACCCTCATCACCCACGACCGCGACGCCGCGGTCGTCGAGCTCCCGAGCGGCGAGGTCAAGCGCCTCTCGCCCGACGCCCGAGCGACCATCGGCGTGGTCGCGGGCGGCGGCCGGACCGAGAAGCCGATGGTCAAGGCCGGGAACAAGTACCACAAGATGAAGGCTCGCGGCACCAAGTGGCCGAACGTGCGCGGCGTGGCGATGAACGCCGTCGACCACCCGTTCGGTGGCGGTGGCCGCCAGCACCCCGGTCGCCCGAAGTCGGTCTCGCGGGACGCCCCGCCGGGCCGCAAGGTCGGCGACATCGCGTCCCGGAGCACGGGACGAGGAGGCAAGTAACATGAGTAGTGGAGAGTACCGAACCGGCCGCGAAGGTGAGTTCACCTACCGCGGTCACACGCTCGACGAATTGCAGGAGATGAGTGTTGACGAAGTCGCGGAACTGCTTCCCGCACGCCAGCGGCGAACCATCGAGCGGGGACTGTCCGCCCAGCAGGAGAAGCTGCTGGAGGACGCCCGCGAGGCCACCGAGGAAGGGTCGGCCAACGACCCGATTCGGACCCACCTGCGGAACATGCCGATACTCCCCGAGTTCGTCGACAAGACGTTCGCGGTGTACACCGGCCAAAGCTTCGAGCGCGTGCAAATCGAGCCCGAGATGCTCGGCCACTACCTCGGCGAGTTCCAGCTGACCCGAACCTCGGTCGAACACGGACAGGCCGGTATCGGGGCGACCCGTTCCTCGAAGTTCGTGCCACTCAAGTAAACCATGGGAATCAGCTACAGCGTCGAGGCCGACCCGGACACCACCGCCAAGGGGATGCTCCGGGAGCGCCACATGAGCCACAAGCACAGCAAAGCCATCGCCCGCGAAATCAAGGGCATGACCGCCGAGGACGCCCAGGCGTACCTCCAGCAGGTCATCGACGGCGAGCGGTCGGTGCCGTTCAAGTCCCACAACAGCGGCGTGGGCCACCGGAGCGACATCGACGGCTGGGACGCCGGACGCTACCCCGAGAAGGCCAGCGCGGCGTTTCTCGACCTCATCGAAAACGTCGTCAACAACGCCGACTCGCAGGGGTTCGACGGCGAGGAGATGGAAATCATGCACGTCGCCGCCCACAAGGTCGGCGAGGTGCAGGGTCGCAAGCCCCGAGCGATGGGGCGTGCGTCCGCGTGGAACACGATGGAAGTAGACGTCGAACTCATCCTGGAGGAGGCTGACGAATAATGGCAGACGAACACCAATTCATCGAAGACGGGCTACAGCGGAGCCAAATCGACGAGTTCTTCGCGGACGAACTCGGCCGCGCGGGCTACGGCGGCATGGACGTCGCCAAGACCCCGATGGGCACCCAAATCGTGCTCAAGGCCGAAAAGCCCGGGATGGTCATCGGCAAGGGCGGGAAGAACATCCGGAAAATCACGACCCAGCTCGAAGAGAAGTTCGAGCTTGACGACCCCCAAATCGACGTGCAGGAGGTCGACGAACCGGACCTGAACGCTCGCATCGTCGCCGACCGACTCGCCAACGCGCTCGAACGCGGTTGGTACTTCCGGAAGGCCGGACACACGACCATCGACCGAATCATGGACGCGGGCGCACTCGGTGCGGAAATCGTCCTCTCCGGAAAGGTCACGGGCGCACGCTCGCGGGTCGAGAAGTTCAACCGCGGCTACATCAAGCACAACGGCGAACCCGCCGAGGACATCGTCGACCACGGCCAGGGCGTCGCAGTGATGAAGCTCGGCACCATCGGCGTGGACGTGAAGATAATCCCGCCGGGAGCCGACCTTCCGGACGACTTCGACGTCGAAGAGGGCGCGAGTCCCGAGGAAGTCGTCCCCGAAGCGGTCGAAGCGAACGAGTCGGTCGAACAGCTCCTCGAAGAGCCGACCGACGAGGAACTCGAAGAACTCGGCGAGGAGGACGCGGCCGAGGAGGCCGCCGAACCCGACGACGAGGAGGTCGAGGAAGTCGTCGAGGAAGTCCTCGAAGAGGAGACCGCGGCGGACGACGAGTCCGAAGCGGAATCCGAGGAGGACGAATCGGTCGAGGAGAACCTCGACGAACTCGAAGAGGAAGTCGAGCAGGAGGCCGAGGAACTCCTCGACGAGATGGACGACGAAGCCGACGAGGAGGGTGACGAATAATGGCGATTCTCCACGTCGAAGAAATCCGCGACATGACCCCCGCAGAGCGCGAGGCCGAACTGGAAGACCTCCAGACGGAACTCCTCAACGCCAAGGCCGTGAAGGCCGCGGGCGGTGCGCCGGAAGACCCCGGCCGATTCAAGGAACTGCGCCGGACAATCGCGCGCATCAAGACGGTGCGCCGAGAAGAAGGCGACGTAGACGAATAAACATGCCACTCACACCCGAAACGCTGACGCGACACGAACTCAACGGACTCCCCGTTCGGGTCGTCGCGGCGACCAACCCGACTCTCGTCGGTATCGAGGGTCGCGTCGTCGCGGAGACCCAGGGAACGCTGAGCGTCGCGTCGGCCGACCGGGTGCGACAGGTACCGAAGCAGGGCTCGACGTTCGAGTTCGCGCTCACAGATGAACCCGCCGACCGGGCTAACCGGTCGGGGACCGCGTCCAAACGTGGGTCGGAAACTGCCGGAGGTCGCTCCGGTCAGTCTGGCTCTCGCGAGGGCGTGGCCTACGTTACGGTGGATGGCGCGCGACTGCTCTCACGACCCGAGCTACGTACCGAGAAGGCAGGTGACTCCAGATGGCAATAGGACTGAACGTAACAGAGCCGGAGGAGACCTGTGCCGACGATAACTGTCCGTTCCACGGAACGCTTTCCGTTCGCGGACAGACCATCGAAGGCCAGGTCGCCTCCACAGACATGGACAAGACCGTAATCGTCGAACGAGAGTACGACGTTCCGGTGCCGAAGTACGACCGGTACATGAAGCGCCGGTCGCGCGTTCCGGCCCACGCGCCGGAATGCATCGACCTCGAAGTCGGTGACACGGTCAAGATAGCAGAGACACGACCGCTCTCGAAAACGAAGAGCCACGTCGTCGTCGAGCAGTTCGAGACGACGCGGGACTTCGGAGCGGGCGATACCACACAAGTCGAACCGTCCGACGAGGATATCGTCGACGGAGGTGACGACTGATGGAAGCGCTCAAAGCTGACGTGACGCAGGGCCTCTCGAAGGGGTCGCTGCTCACGTGCGCGGACAACACGGGCGCACGCGAACTCAAACTCATCAGCGTCTCCGGCTACTCGGGCACCAAGAACCGACACCCGAAGGCGGGTATCGGTGACAAAGTGACCGTCTCGGTCACCAAGGGTACTCCCGAGATGCGGCGTCAGGTGCTGGAAGCGGTCATCGTTCGCCAGCGCAAATCCATCCGCCGTCCCGACGGGACGCGGGTGAAGTTCGAAGACAACGCCGCCGTCGTCATCGACGACGTCGAGGAACCGCGCGGGACCGAAATCAAGGGTCCCATCGCGCGGGAAGTCGCCGAGCGGTTCGGTTCGATAGCGAGCACGGCTACGATGATAGTATGACTACGCAACCACGCAAACAGCGAAATCAGACCGAGAGTGCCTCGCTCCACGAGCGACACAAGCAGGTCACGGCCACGCTGTCCGACGACCTCCGCGAGGAGTACGAGACCCGAAACGTTCGGGTCAACGCGGGCGACACCGTCGAGGTCATGCGCGGCGACTTCGCCGGAGAGGAAGGCGAAGTCATCGACGTGGACCTCCGCGACGCGGTCGTTCGCGTCGAGGACGTGACCGTCGAGAAGGCCGACGGGGAGGAGGTCCCCCGGCCGCTCGACGCGAGCAACCTTCGCGTGACCGACCTCGACCTGGACGACGACCGACGCGAGGCGCGTCTCAGAGGTGACGACAATGAGTAACCACCAGAAACGACTCTCCGTTCCGAACTCGTGGCCCGTCGAGCGCAAGACCGACACCTTCACCGTGAAGGCCCAAGGCCCGCACGGCAAGGAGGGCGTCCCGCTGGTCATCCTGCTTCGGGACGTGCTGGGCTACGTCGCGTCGAAAAAGGAAGCGCGCTACGCGCTCGAACAGGACAACATCCTCGTCAACGGCGACCCGAACGCCTCCGAGGACCGTCCCATCGGGATGTTCGACATCCTCACGTTCACCGAGCGCGACGAGCACTACCGCGTCTTCCCCGACGAGGGCGGTCGGCTCGCGCTGACCCCCATCGACGGCGACGCCGCCGACAGCAAACTCGCGAAAATCGACGACAAGACGCTGGTCACCGGCGGTCAGACCCAGCTCAATCTCCACGACGGCAAGAACCTCGTCGTCGAGGACGCGAGCGACTACGCGGCCGGTGACTCCATCGTCGTGAACAACGACGACGACGAAATCGTCGCCCACTTCCCCTACGAAGAAGGGAGCCTCGTGACGGCCGTTCGCGGCCAGCACGCCGGCGAAATCGGCGAAGTCACCGAGATTCACGTCACGCCCGGAAGCGGCTCGAACAGTGTCGCGGTCGAAACCGACGACGGAGCCTTCGAGACGGTCGAGGAGTACGTCGTCGTTATCGACGAGAACTTTACGGGTGATGACGAATGAGCGAAGCCGAAGCCGACTTCCACGAGATGCGCGAGCCGACGGTCGAGAAGGTCGTCGTCCACATGGGCGTGGGCGAGGGCGGCCGCGAACTCGCGGACGCTGAGGAGATTCTCGAAAGCGTGACGGGCCAACAGAGCGTCCGGACGCTGGCGAAATCGACCAAGCCCGAGTTCGGCATCCGACAGGGCGACCCCATCGGAGCCAAAGTGACGCTCCGCGACGAGGACGCAGAGGCGTTCCTCGAAACGGCGTTAGCGCTCTCGGACATCGCCGCCAAGCAGTTCGACGACACCGGAAACTTCAGCTTCGGCGTCGAGGAACACACCGAGTTCCCGAGCCAGGAGTACGACCCGAACGTCGGCATCTACGGTCTCGACGTGACGGTCAACCTCGTGCGACCCGGCTACCGGGTCTCGAAGCGCGACAAGGTGTCGCGCTCGATTCCGTCGAGCCACAAGCTGACCGTCGAGGACGCCATCGCGTACCTCGAATCGAACTTCGACGTGGAGGTAGATAAATGAGCGAGAGCGAAACAGAGTCCGACGCGACGGGAGAGCACGCGGCCAAGCGAACCGGCCAGATAGAGGAGTGCCAGCGATGCGGCCGAAAGCAGGGCCTCGTCGGCAAGTACGACATCAATCTGTGTCGCCAGTGCTTCCGCGAAATCGCCCGAAGCATGGGATTCAAGAAGTACCGATAACAATGGCAGGAAACGATCCGCTGTCCAACGCGCTCTCGGGCGTCGACAACGCAGAGAGCGTCGGACACCTGAACCACACCGTACAGCCCGCCTCGAACGAAATCGGCAGTGTACTTGAGGTCTTCTACGACCGCGGGTACGTCGATGGGTTCGAATTCATCGACGACGGCAAAGCCGGTCGATTCGAGGTCGAACTGAAAGGCGCGATAAACGAATGTGGCGCGGTCAAGCCCCGCTACTCGGCGGGAGCCGACGAGTTCGAGAAGTGGGAGAAGCGATTCCTCCCCGCCCGCGAATACGGGGCGCTCGTCGTCACGACCAGCCACGGCGTCATGAGCCACTACGAGGCCCGCGAACAGGGCGTCGGTGGCCAGATAATCGCCTACGTGTACTAACAATGCCACGAGTAGAACTGGAAATTCCGGACGAGGCGAGCGCCGAGACGGACCATCTCGAACTCACAGTCGAGGGTCCCAACGGCAGTGTCACACGACGCCTCTGGTACCCCGACGTGTCCGTCGCAGTCGACGGCGACTCGGTGGTCATCGAGAGCGACGAAGACGACGCGAAGACGACGGCGACCATCGGCACGTTCGAGAGCCACGTGCGAAACATGCTCCACGGCGTGACCGAGGGATGGGAGTACACCATGGAGGTGTTCTACTCCCACTTCCCGATGCAAGTCCGCTCCGAGAGCGACGAGGTCGTCATCGAGAACTTCCTCGGCGAGAAAGCGCCGCGACGCACCTCGATTCACGGCGACACGACCGTCGATGTGGACGACGAGGTCGTCACCCTCAGCGGCCCGAGCATCGAGGACGTCGGACAGACCGCCGCGGACATCGAGCAGTTGACCCGCGTGCGGGGCAAGGACACTCGCGTGTTCCAGGACGGCGTCTACATCACCGAAAAGCCCCAGACAGGAGGTGCCTAACGAATGGCAGACGAATCCCAAGAGCTAGAAGACATCAGCGGCGTCGGCCCGAGCAAAGCCGACTCGCTCCGAGACGCGGGCTTCGACTCCGTCGAGGACGTCAAAGCCGCGAGTCAGGACGAACTCGCAGACGTCGAAGGCATCGGGAACGCGCTCGCGGCCCGCATCAAAGCGGACGTGGGCGGTCTCGAAGTCGAAGACGAGACCGAGGCCGAAATCGAGGAGGACGAACCCGAGGAGTCCGACGAGGAAGAAGCCGAGGAGGTCGAGACCGAGCTTCGACCCCGCGGACTGGTCGACAAGACTCCCGACCTCACCGAGCGCGAGGAGGAACTGCTCGCCCAGCGCAAGCGCGTTGGCAAGCCGCAGTTCAATCGCCAGGACTACCACATGAAAAAGCGCACGCCCACCTCGTGGCGGCGTCCCCGCGGCCAGCTATCGAAGCAGCGCCGCGGCATCAAGGGTAAGGGTCCGAAGGTCGAAGCGGGCTACCGAACGCCCGAGGCGGTGCGCGGCAAGCACCCCAGCGGCTTCGAGGAGGTCCGCGTTCACAACGCGTCCGACCTCGAAGGCGTCGACGGCGACGTCGAAGCGGTCCGCATCGCGTCGAAGGTCGGCGCGCGCAAGCGCGAGCGCATCGAGGAACAGGCCGAAGAACAGGACATTCGCGTCCTGAACCCGACGTACGTCGAAGTCGAGGTGGAAGAATGACTGACCTGACCGCACAGAAGCGACTCGCATCCGACGTGCTCGACGTCGGCGAGAGCCGCGTCTGGTTCGACCCCGACGCGCAGGGTGACATCGCGGAGGCGATTACCCGCGAAGACATCCGCGAACTCGTCGACGACGGCACGATTCAGGCGGAGACGAAGAAAGGTAACTCCCGCGGTCGCGCCCGAAAGCGCCAGCAGAAGCGCAACTACGGCCACCAGACCGGTCCCGGCTCCCGGAAGGGGAAGGCGGGCGGTCGAGAGAGCGGGAAAGAACAGTGGACGAAAACGATTCGCGCACAGCGGCGAAAGCTCCGCGAACTCCGCGCAGAGGGTGAAATCACCCAGTCGCAGTACCGCGACCTCTACGACAAGTCGAAAGGCGGGGAGTTCCGTAGCGTCCAGTACCTGCTGAACTACATCGAGAACAACTACTAACCATGGCAACAGGACCACGATACACGGTGCCGATGCGACGTCGGCGCGAGGTCCGGACCGACTACCATCAGAGGTTGCGCCTGCTGAAATCCGGCAAGCCCCGGCTGGTCGCTCGCAAGAGCAACCAACACGTCAGGGCGCAGCTGGTCACGATGGGTCCGGGCGGAGACGAAACGGTCGCGAGCGCGTTCTCGGGCGACCTCGAGGAGTACGGCTGGGAGGCCCCCACGGGCAATCTCCCGAGTGCGTACCTCACGGGGTATCTGCTCGGCAAGCGCGCGCGAGACGCGGGGTACGAGGAGGCGGTGCTCGACATCGGCCTCAACACGGCGACCCCCGGAAACCAGGCCTTCGCGGTGCAGGAAGGCGCAATCGACGCTGGCCTCGACATCCCTCACAACGAGTCGGTGCTCGCCGACTGGTCGCGTACTCGCGGCGAACACATCGCCGAGTACGCAGAACAGCTCGACGAGCCGCTCTACAGCGGGGATTTCGACGCCACCGAACTACCCGAGCACTTCGACGAAGTGCTCGCAGAACTACAGGAGGACTAACACATGTGTGCAAACCGAAACGGCTGGGAACCCCAGACCCGCCTCGGCCGCAAAGTCGCGGAGGGCGACATCGACACGATGGAAGACGCCCTCAACTCCGGCCTGCCGCTGAAGGAGCCGGAGCTGGTCGACCAGCTCCTGCCCGGACTCGAAGACGAAGTGCTGGACATCAACATGGTCCAGCGCATGACCGACTCGGGTCGACGCGTGAAGTTCCGATGTGTCGTCGCTATCGGTAACCGCGACGGCTACGTCGGCTACGCCGAAGGTCGAGACGACCAGGTCGGCGGCGCGATTCAGAAGGCAATCGAGGTCGCGAAGCTCAACCTCGTCCGAGTCAACCGCGGCGCGGGGTCGTGGGAGGACCGTAGCGAACGACCGCACTCGCTTGCTCGCCAGACGAAGGGCAAGGCGGGGAGCGTCGAAGTCGAACTGATTCCGGCCCCGACCGGGCTGGGACTCGCGGCGACCGACACCGTCCGGAAGATTCTCGAACTCGGCGGCGTCGAGAACGCGTGGACCAAGAGCCACGGCAACACCCGGACGACGCTCAACCTCGCGAAAGCGACCTACAACGCCCTCGAAAACGCCGCCGAGTCGCGCGGCCCGCGAGGACAGGTCGATTACGGCGAGGAGGTGGCCGACTCATGAAAGCGGTCGTCCAGATTCGCGGCGAGGTCGATATGACCGGCACCACGAAGGACACCTTGGAGATGCTCAACATCCACCGGGTGAACCACTGTGCGCTCGTCCCCGACGGCGACACCTACCGCGGGATGATAACGAAGGTCAACGACTACACCGCGTACGGCGAACCGAGCCAGGACGTGCTCGAAACGCTCCTCGAGAAGCGCGCCGAGCCGAGCGAAGGCTCCGACGACGTGGACGACGAGTGGGTCGCCGACAACACTGACTACGACGACATCGCCGACCTCGCGTCGGCGCTGCTCGACGACGAGACGACCCTGCGCGAGCAGGGTCTGGCACCGGTCCTTCGCCTCCACCCGCCGCGGGGCGGCCACGACGGCCTCAAACACCCCGTCGCGGAGGGCGGCGAACTCGGCAAGCACGACACCGAGGAAATCGATTCGCTCCTCAAGGCGATGCGATAACCATGACCAGCAAGAAACGACGACAGCGCGGCTCTCGAACCCACGGCGGCGGCACGCACAAGAACCGGCGCGGTGCCGGGAATCGCGGCGGCCGCGGGCGCGCGGGGCGCGACAAACACGAGTTCCACAACTACGAACCGCTCGGCAAACACGGCTTCTCCCGGCCGGAGAAGGTCAAGGAGACCGTCCTGACCATCGGCGTGCAGAAGCTCGACGAGGACGCGGCCGTGCTGGCCGCCGACGGCCTCGCGGAGGAGACCGACTTCGGCTACCGACTCGACGCCCGCGACGTCGTCGAGGACGGATGGGACGCCGACGCCGTGAAGGTGCTCGGCGGCGGTCAGGTCCGCAACCAACTCGAAGTGACCGCCGACGCCTTCTCGGCGAGCGCGGTCGAACTCATCGAAGAGGAGGGCGGCGACGCCACCCTCAGCGAGCGCGGCGAGCAAGCCGACGACGAAGACGAAGCGGACGACGAGTAATCCGACACCGACTTTCGACGGTTTCGGGGTCGCGTTTTTTCGATGTGATTCTGTCACCACCGAGAGTGGAATCGCTCGGCGAATTCTCACGCCGTACTGGCGAATGATTTATAATTTCTCGTTTTGAACTTCGGCTGTGTACTCCGACTCGTCTCGAAAATTCTCCATCATCTTTCTCGCGGCCTGTCTCTTGGCTTCGACCGGATTTGCGGCGAGTAGCTCGACGGCGGCCATCACGTACGTCGAATCGGACGTGACGGGCGACACGACGTGGTCGCCCGACGACGGGCCGTACCGAATCGCGGAGGACATCACGATTCGGGAGGGCGCGACGCTCGAAATCGAACCCGGCACGAGGGTGCAGCCCGCCGAAGACATCACGATTACCGTCGAGGGGAATCTCACCGCCGCCGGGACGGCCGACGAGCCGATTCGGTTCGCGACGCCGCCCCAGACCCCGAGCGACATCCGGTGGGGGACGATTCGGTACGACGGAACGCCGGACTCGAAGCTCTCGCTGTCTCACGTCGCGATAGAGCGGGCGACGAACGGCGTCACCGTCACGAGCGACGACGGGGCCGTGGACATCGCTTCGACGGAGATTCGCTCGATTTCGGAAAACGGAATCGAGGTGACCGAGACGACCTCGCCGCCGAAACTCTCGATAGCCGAGTCGGCGTTCTCGAACGTCGGCGGGCGCGGGGTCGCCGTCGCGCCGGGCACGGGTGCGGTGGCGGACTCGAAGATTACGCCGAACTCGTCGTGGCTCGGCGGCCCGGCGGTCCACGACGTCGAACTGTCGGTCCACGCTCGCACGACGACGGAGACGCTGGAGTTCGCGTATCACGGTCACGGCGATGTCGAGTCGGTCGATGCGGACTCGATTCGACGGGTCGGCATCGACACCGACGACGACGGGCGCATCGACCGAAACGTCACGACCCACGTGACCGGCGTCGGCCATCCGCGGTCGAACGCGTTCGCGATCGCGCTGAACCGCTCGCTGACCGTCCCGGCAGGTGCGTCGCTCGTCGCGACCTACGACAACGTGAGCAATCCGCGAACGTACGGGTCGTACCCGGTCACTGTCAGTCTGCGGGAAAACGGCGTCGAACAGATTTCCGAGACCACCCTGCCGCTCGACATTCGGAGCGACGGCGAGTCTCGGAGTGCGAGCGACTCCGAGCGCAGTCGCGCCTCGCGCTTCGAAATCGTGGACTCGACGTTTCGGGACATCGACGACCAGGGCGTGTTCGTCGCGGGCGACGTCGCGCACAACTTCGCGGTCGAGAACAACACGATTGCGGACACTCGCGGAACCGGGATTACGATTCGCGGCGAGCGCGTCCACTCCGGGACCGTGGACCGAAACCGCCTCTCGCGGTTCGGGAGCGGGGCAGACGGCGTTCGAATCGCCGCCCAGCGAGTCGCGGACTTCGACGTCCGCGAGAACCGAGTCGCGAACGCCGACGCTGGCGTCGGCGTCTACACGCGAAACGACGACGTTCGCGGGCTACGCGTCGATTCGAACGCGGTTCGGGACAGCACGACCGGACTCCGGATTCGCCACAGCGACACCTCCTTCATCGACAGGCTAGAACTCACCGTCGCGAACAATCGGTTCTCGAACAACGCCGAACACGGCGTCTCCGCGGCCGTTGACAACGCGCGGGTCACCGGTCTCGACTTCCGAAACAACACGCTCGCCGAGAACGGACGCACCGGAGTCCACCTCGACGCCGGACGGGTGGCTCACTCGGCGCTGACGAACAACACGATTCGGGCGAACGCGCAGGCAGGCGTCGAAATCGAGAGCAGACAGATTCGCCACCTCCGAATCGACGACAACGAGGTGGCCGACAACCGCGGACAGGGCGTGTCGATGCAAACGAGCCTCCTCGTCCACGAGGTCTCGCTCGAAGCGAATCGAGTCCTCGACAACGCCGGTGTCGGTCTCGACCTCGACAATCAGTTGACCCACGCTGGCACGCTCAGCCTGTCGCGAAACGTTGTTGCGGCGAACGCGTACGGTATCCGGGTCGCGGGCTCGGTCAACACGCAGGTCAGAAACAACTCGGTCGTCTACAACACCTACGGCTTCGGCGCGCCGAACAGATTCGGTGGCTACGACACGGGTACCGGAATCATCGTCGAAGAAGGCGCTGCGGGCGCAATCTTCCGGCGAGGCGAGGTGGACGAGGAACTCAGCGAACTCCTTGACGACCCGACCGTCGAGACTCGCTTCCGGCCGCAGGCCGGAAGCGAGTACACGGTCGTCCTCAGACCCGACGCCCCGAGCAAAGTCTGGCAGACCGACGAGAGCGCACTGACGGTCCGGGAGGTGTCCCAAGACCTCCCGACCGGAATCACGCTTCCGAAGGACGACGACCGCGGAGTGGGCTTCGTCGTTCGCGACAACGACGTGTACGGCCACAATCGCGGGCTGGTCGTGAACGTGGGCACGCTCGTGGACGCGAACACGAGCACGCGCCTGCTGGTCAACACGACCCAGACCGTCCGCGCCGAGCACAACTACTGGGGGGCGTCCGACGGGCCGACCCACTCCTCGCTCCACCCCGAGGGGACCGGCGACCGAATCGTGACCCGACAGGGCTGGGTCGATTTCCTGCCGTCGGCCGAATCCCACGTCCGAACGCGGTACGAGCGCCCGACCGCGAACCTCACGGCGTCCCCGAGCAGTCCGGCGACCGGAGACGAAGTCACGATTTCCGGGCGGGGGTCGTCCGCGCCGAACGGCGCGATTTCGAACTACCGATTCGCGACGAATCGCTCGGTCCGGACCACCGCGGACTCGGACATCGCGGTGTCGTTCGAGGAACCCGGAGACCACACCGTCCGCCTGTCCGTCGAGGACGAACTGGGAATCGAGAGCGACCGGTCCGCGGCGAAGACGATTTCCGTCCGGCAGCGAGAGAACGAGACCGACAGCACCGACACGACGTCGGCGACGACCTCGTCCGCGAACGAATCGGAGACGACGACCCGCGTCTCGACCCAGAACGCGGGCTTCCCCCTGTCTCAGCACCCGATTTTCACCTCTATCGGGGGCCTGCTCGGGGGGGTGCTCTACGGCGTCGGACTCGCGCTCGGCGGCTACGGGACGGTCCAGACGTTCCGTTCGACTCCGGTCACCGTCGATGGCCTCACGGTCAACGGCTTCGCCGGGTTCGGCGTCCTCACGTGGGTCGTGTTCGGCCTCCTCGGCACCGACGGCCTGCTCGGAGTCGGCGTGCGCGGCGGCCTCCTCTGGGTCGGTCTCGTGGCGCTCCTGTGGGTTCTCACGGTCCTCCGAAACTGAGCCATCGGCGGGCGGCGGTCGCCGGTCCGAATCCGACTTTTCTCGACGCGCTCGTCGCGTATCGTCAGAAATTATGTACGGCGAAGTGAACAGTTTCGCGATGGTCCCCTCCAGACGCCGATTTCTCGAATCGCTCGGGGTCGGGCTCGCCGGTCCGTCCGTCGCCGGGTCGCTCGGCGGCGCGTCCGTCGCGGGTGTCGCCGCCGACGGCGCGGAGTCCGGTCCCGACTCCGCGACCGATTGGCCGATGGCTCGCTACGACCCCGCCGGTACCGGCCACCACCCCGACGCGTCGGGTCCGAAAGACGACGTTCGGGTCGCGTGGGCGCACGACGCGACCGATTGGTTCCTCGGCACGACTCCGCCGATTCGCCGGGGAGAGACGATACTCGCCGCCGGACACGGACTGCTCGCGCTCGACGCCGAGACCGGTGCGCGGCGGTTCGGCCACCGCGGCCCCTACCGGTCGAGTCCCGCGCGCGCCAGCACGTCGATTTACGACACCGACACGCTCGCGGTGACCGCGCCCTCCGGCGTCTTCGGCCTGAACGCCGAGGGCGGATTCGAGGTCCCCCTGCTGAATCGGTCGGTCGGCGCGGAGCGATGGGCGGGTCCCGAATCGCCCGGCGGCGGGTTCTTCGGCCCGCCGGACCCCGCGACCCCGGTCGCCGCTGACGGGACGATTTACACTGTGATTCCCGGAACGAACTCGCTCGGGGCGCTCGACCCGGACGACGGCCGCGTCCGGTGGCGAACGACGCACCACGAGGACGACCCCGTGAGCGCGGAGTTCAACAGACCCGCCGTGAAGGACGGACTCGTCTTCCTCACGAACTGGCCCGGACAGGCGGCCGCCTATCGGGCCGACACGGGCGAGCGTCACTGGCGACGCGACCTCGGCGAGCAGACGTTACACCCGCCGGTGGCGACCGACGAGGGCGTCGTCGTCCAGTCCCGCGAGGGAGTCTCCCTGCTCGACGCCGCCGACGGACGCACCCTCTGGGAGCGCGACCTCGACGGAAACGTGACCGAGAGCGCCCCCGCGGTCGCCGACGGAGCGATTTTCGCCGCCGACGAACGGGGGTCGCTCCACGCGCTCGATATCGAATCGGGCGAATCGCTGTGGACGACGCCGTTCGACGGCCAGACGACGCCCGTCGTGGCCGACGGCGTCGTCTACGCGGTCCGGTCGGAGTTCTCCTTGGTCGCGCTCGACGCCGAATCGGGCGAACGTCTCTTCGAGTACCGACCGTCGCAGGTCCCGCTGTCGCCGCCAATCGTCGGTGACGGCGTCCTCTACGCCGCGAACCGAGAGCGAGTCATCGCGCTGGAGGAAGCCGAATGACGCCTACCGACAGATTGACCGCCACCGCCGTACTGCGGGCCGCGGGAGCGCGTGTCCGCCGCGCTCCGCATCTCGTCGCGCCGTTCGCGCTCGCGGGGCTGGTCGTTGCGCTCGCCGACTGGCTCCGTCGGTACGACCCGATTCCGGCGGCGACGCCCGACTGGGTCGGGCGGACGCTGAGCATCCAGTACTCGATTTTCCCTCAGGGGACCGCCCGGACGGTCAGACCCGTCGGCGGACTGCTCGACCTCCGAACGCCGTACCTCGTCGGGAGCGTCGCGCTCGAACTCGTCGTCGTGCTGGCGGTCGGACTCGCGGGCTGGGCGACGATTACGCGGGCGCTCGGCACCGAGCGCCGGGTCGGCTCGCTCGCCAGATACCTCGGGGTCCTGTCGGCGATAGCCATCGCGCCCCGTCTCTTGGGGACTCCGAGCGTCGATGTCGAGAGCGTGCTCCTCGGAGTGCCGTTGGTCGTCGCCTTCTCGCTCGTGTTGGTCCACCTCTTCGCCCTTCCCGGACTGCTGGCGACCGGGCGGGGATTTCCGACCGCGCTCGCGGCAAGCGCTCGGCGGTCTCGCGGGCGGCGGTGGCCCCTGTTCTGGCTCGTCGTGGTGTTCGGCGTCGCGTCGTGGGGACTGGCGCGGGTCCCGATGGCGGGCGGGTTCCTGAGTACGGCGCTCGTCGGACCGATACACGCCGTCTCGCTCGCCGTTCTGGTCGAGCGAACCGAACCTCCCAGTCGGTCAGACGAGTAGCCAGTCGAGGTTCGACGCACACGTCGAGGACCCGCTCGACCCGCTCTCCTCGAACGTCATGCTGTGCTCCTGCTGTCGGTCGGTACACGCCTTGATTTCCGTCTGGGCGTGGGTCTCGTCGTCGCCGAGGTCCTCGACGATGTAGACCGTAACGTTCCCCGGCGTCCACCCGTCGATAGTCGTCGTCACCTCCTCGCCCGGTTCGACGGTGATTCGCTGGGTCGGGATGCCGTCGTCCACCAGCGTCACGTTCCGGAACCCCTCGGGCCAGGCCAACTGCGAGAGCGTCACGAGTCGCTGCTCGCCGTTCTCGGTGGTAACCTCGAAGTTCATCAGCGACGCCGTCTGGCCGCCTTCGACGGTGTACGCGGTCACTCGGTACGTCGTGTCGTCCTCGTTCGCGACGGTCATCTCGGGCGGGGCGTCGATTACCGCCCCGCCGACGACGGAGAATCCGCCGAGGAGGGCGACGCCAGCGAGGAGGACAATCGTCCGTCGGGAGACCATGTCGGTACTGTAACTGGTGGTGCGAAAATAAGTCTCCGGTTTCGGCGGCGTGGTGGCGAGGAGACGCCTTGAACGCACCGACGCCGAAACGCAATCGTCCGACACTGACCTGCTCAGCCCCCGACACTGACCCGCTCAGTCTCCCGACGCCGACCCGAGCGGGTCGGCGTCGGGGTCAGGTCCGACCGGCGTCACCCGGACGCTGGCGACCTTGTACTCGGGAATGCCGCTAATCGGGTCCACGGTGTCCTCCTGAGTCAGGGCGTTGACCGCGCCGTGGGCGAAGTGCATCGGGACGAACACCACGCCGGGTCCGGGTCGGTCGGTGACTTGCGCTCGCACGACGATTTCGCCGCGCTTCGACTCGACCTGGACGTACTCGTCGTCGGTCACCCCGAGCGTCTCGGCGGTCTCGGGGTGAATCTCCACGAAGCTCTCGCCGACGTGGGACATCAGGCCCTCGACTCGCCGGGTGAGCGTCCCGGTGTGGAAGTGGTACAGCACCCGGCCCGAACTCAGCGTCAGGGGGTACTCCTCGCCGGGGAGTTCGCCGGGTTCGCCCATGTCGGCCGGGACGAACCGGGCCTTGCCGTCCTCGAAGTTGAAGCCGTCGTCGTAGAGGTACGGCGTTCCGGGGTGGTCGTCGTCGGGGCAGGGCCACTGAAGCCCGCCCTCCGATTCGAGTCGGTCGTGGGAGATGCCGCCGTAGATGGGCGAGAGCGACGAGAGTTCGTCCATCACGTCGGCGGGGTGGTCGTACGCCCAGTCGAAGCCGAGTCGGTTCGCGAGGTCCTGTAGAATCTCCCAGTCGGGCCGGGCGTCTCCCGGCGCGTCGAGCGCCTTCCCGACGAGCTGGACCCGGCGCTCGGTGTTCGTGAACGTGCCGTCCTTCTCGGCGAACGACGCCGCGGGCAGGACCACGTCGGCGTACTCGGCGGTCTCGGTCACGAAGATGTCCTGCACGACCAGGAAGTCGAGGTCGGCCAGCACCTCGCGGGCGTCGTCGATGTCGGGTTCGGACAGCGCGGGGTTCTCGCCCATCACGTACATTCCCCTGACGTTGCCCTTCTCGGCCTCCGCGAACGTCTCGGGCACCGTGAGTCCGATTTCGTCGGGCGGGCGCACGCCCCACGCGGCCTCGAACGAGTCGAGCACATCGGGGTCGGTCACGTCCTGATACCCCGGGAGCGTGTTGGGGAGCGTGCCCACGTCGCCGCCTCCGCCTTGGACGTTGTTGTGGCCGCGAAACGGCGACAGGCCCGCGTTCGGCTTGCCGATGTGGCCCGTCACGAGCGCGAGGTTCGCGAGCGCGAGGACGTTCTGCGTGCCGTGGGAGTGCTGGGTCATCCCCATCGCCCACCCGAAGACGCAGGTGTCGGCGGTCGCGATGGTCTCGGCGGCGCGCGCCAGTTCTTCGGGCGGCACGCCAGCGAGTCGCTCGACCGCCTCGGGCGTGAACGGTTCGACCTTCTCGGCGAGTTCCGCGAAGTTGTGGGTGTGGGCCTCCACGAACGCCTCGTCGTGGAGGTCGTTCTCGATGACGTATCTCGTGAGACCGTTTATCCACGCCACGTCGAACCCGGGCGTCACCCGCGAGTACTGGGTCGCGTGTTCGGCGATACCGACCTTCCGGGGGTCGAAGACGAACAGGTCCGCGCCGTCCCGGACGTTCTGCTTGATGCGAGTCGCCAGCACCGGGTGGCTCTCGGTGGTGTTCGACCCCGTGATGAGATAGCAGTCGGTGTTGGCCACGTCCTCGATGCGGTTGGTCATCGCGCCGTACCCCACCGTCTGGAGGAGCGCGGCGACCGTCGAGGAGTGACACAGTCGCGCGCAGTTGTCGATGTTCTTCGTCCCGAGGACCTGCCGGGCGAACTTCTGCATCAGGTAGTCCTCCTCGTTCGTGCACTTCGAGGAGGCGAAACACGAGACCGCGTCGGGTCCCGAGTCGTCGATAATCCCGCTCAGTCCGTCGGCCACGCGGTCGAGCGCCTCGTCCCACGACGCCTCCCGGAAGCCGTCGCCGTCCCGAATCAGCGGCGTCGTGAGCCGACCGTCGCTGTTCGCGAACTCGTAGCCGAACTTCCCCTTCACGCAGGTCGAGAAGTCGTTCGCGGGCGCGGCCGACTCGTCGGCCGCGCGAACGCCCAGCACCTCGTCGTCGGTCGAGTACACCTCGAACCGACAGCCGACCGCGCAGTAGCCACAGGTGGTCTCGGTTCGATTCAATTTGCCGAGTCGGTAGTCGCCGATTCGCTTGGCAACGTCGAACAGGACTCCCTCGGGGAGCGTGCTGGCGGCGGCGCTCTCGGCGGCGTGTTCGGCGGTCAGGAGCGCCTTCTCGCCCGCTTCTCGGGCTTTCGCGCCTGCCCGTCGCTTCGCCCGCGCCATCATCCCCGCGACGCCGGACTGCGCCGCCGATTCCGCGGCGGAATCGGCGGCGTTTTCGCCGCTTTCGCCCCCACGACCGTCGCGACTGCCCCCGCGACCCCGACGCTTGCCGCGATTCGGCGCGTCTGACGTGTCGGCGGTCTCGGCGGGAACGTGTTCGACGACTTCGCCGACAGAGTTCTTCTGCGTGAATCCGGGTATCGGGAGCGTGGAGGCGTCGGCGAGACCCTTCTCGACCAGCGACCCGGTGGGACACACCGTGGCGCAGTGGCCGCACGAGACGCACGTCGAGTCCTCCATCGTCTCGGCGTCGCTCTGGAATCCGATACGGGTGTCGTCGCCCGACCCCTCGATTCGGAGGACGCCCTCGACCTGCACGTCGTTGCAGGCTTCGACGCACCGATTGCAGAGGATGCACTTGTTGCGGTCGATTTGGATGAACGGCGAGGAGTCGTCGATTGGTTCGTAGCTCCCCCGGTCGTCGAGGACGCCGTACCGCGGGTGAGACACGTCGTTGTCGATGGCGGCGTCCTGAAGCTCGCACCGGCCGTTCTTCCCGCAGGTGGTACACCGGAGGTTGTGGTCCGAGAGCACGAGGTCGAGATTCACGTCGCGGGCCTCGGTCGCGGCGGGCGCGTCGGTGCTGACCGAGAGGCCCTCCTCGACCGGGAAGCTACACGCCGGGACGAGACCGTGGGCGTCGGTCTCGACCATGCAGGTCCGACACTCGCTCCGCGGGCCGATTTCGTCGCCCCGGTCGTAGTGACAGAGCGCAGGCACGTCGCCGTCGGCTCCCGCGGTCTCGACCGCGTCGATGAGGGTCGCGCCCGATTTGACGGCGACCGCTTCGCCGTCTATCGTGAGGTGGACCAGTCCGGGGCGTGCATCGAGGTTTGCGTCCACGCCCTCGCGGCACTCGGGCCGAATCTCGGGGTCGTTCGCGGTTCCGGGCGCGAACGACTCGGTCAACGGACTGCTCGGTCGCGGGTCCGCCACGTCCGGAACTCGGGGAAGCGGGTCGTCGGAACTCATCGTCCACCTCGGTCGCACGCGCCGCTCGGACACCGACCGTCGGCGTGGGCGGCGAACTCGGCGTCGAACTCCGCTATCGCCGTCGCGACCGGCCGCGCGGCGGCCTGTCCGAACTCGCAGATACTCGTCTCGCCCACCACGCGAGCCAGTTCGCCGAGTTTCTCGCGGCGGTACGCGCCGTCGTACACCTCCCGGAGCAGGTCGGTGAGCTGTTTCGACCCCTCGCGGCAGGGGACACACCGGCCGCAGTTCTCCTCGCGGGCGAACTTGGTTCGGGTTCCGGCCACCGCGACCGGGCACGCGTCGTCGCCGAACAGTTCGACCGCGCCTTCGGTTCCGAGTCCGGCCCCGCGGAGGGCGGGGGCCGACGCTGGAACGTCGAGGTCGCGGGTGAGACCGCCGAACTGGCCGCCCACGACCGCCAGCTTGAACGATTCTGTCACCCCGTCCGCACCTCCGTCGGCGAGCGCGTTCCGCGCGTTCGCCAGTTCGCTCCCGGTCGAGAGTTCGACGGTCGCGGGGGGGGGGGCCGCGGGGGGGGGGGCCCGGGGGGGGGGGGGGGGCGGGGGGGGGGGGGGGGGGGGGGGGGGCCCCCGCGGATCGCTCGCGGGCGCCCGCGCGCGGGGGCGCGGCCCCCGCGACCGTGACGAGTCTGGTTCCCGGGTCGGCGTCGTCGGGGTCGAACGCCTCCGGACGGACAAGCGCCTCTCGCACCTGCGCGAGGGTCCGGGGCGTGTGAATCACGGTCGGGCGACCGTGAAGCCCGTACTCGCCGGGACCCGGCGGACCGCGTCTGGCTTCGAGGCGGTCGGCACCTTCCATGGCTTCGAGCGCCATCGTCGGTTCGCCCGCAGTGTACGCGTCCGGCCCGGTCACGACCTGGACGCTCGCGGCGTCGTCGCGAGCACGTGCGAGCGCGGCGGCGGCCTCGCGGACGCGCTCGCGTGCGAGCGCGTCCGACTCGTTCAGATAGACGACCACCTCGTCGGCTTCCGCGACCCGGCGGACCGCGAGCGCGGCGTCGAGGACCGCGAGCGGCGCGCTTTCGAGCAGGAGTCGGTCTCCGAGCGCGTTCGGGTCGGCGTCGTTCGCGTTGACCGCGACCACCGACTCGCCCGGCGCGTCGCGTGCGGTCGTCCACAGGTCGGCGACCGACTCGTCGGTGGCTCCGTCGCCGCGACCCCGGCCGAGCAGGCCGAGTTCGCGAACCGCGTCGAGCGCGCTCTCGGGCGATTCGTCGGCGACCGACCCGGCCGTCTCGCGATACGCGTCGAAGTCGGTCGGGTCGGTCCACCCCGACCGCGAGAGGACCGAGCGCCGACCGACCGCGAGCGGTCCCGACTCCGGAATCGGGAGCGACGGGGTTTCGGGGGCGTGCTCGACCACGGCGTGTGCGCTCTCCGTCGGGAGGTCGCCGCCCTCCAGCGTCGAGACGATTTCGCGCGCGTCCTCGGGGGTAGCGTTCGCGTGAAACGCGGTCGTCCCGTCGAGCGTGGCGAGTAAGAGGGGTGCGAGCGAATCCGCGCCCGTGGGACCGGTCTCGACGACTCGAACGTCGCTCGCGGCGTCGGCCGCCGCCGCGTGGACCGCTCCGGGGCGAGCGGTCACCCGACCGGAGACGCGAACGACGGCCGATGGGTGTGCGTGTGACCTCATTGGTTCTGTTGTACCGTACCGTGGCGGCCCCGAACGAAAAACGTTACCACGCGACAGGGCAGGCGGCGGCCCTCGTATCCGCCCCGGTGTCAGACTACCAGCGCGATGCCGCCGAGAATCGCGAGTCCGCCGAGACCGATGCAGACGCCCCAGAAGGGCACCCGCTCGACGACTCGCATCAGCGCGTCGATAGTGAGGTAGCCGACGACTGCGGCGCTCGCGAGCGCGAGGACCGCGGGCACGGGCGCGACCCCCGGCACGCCGCCGGTCGCGAGCGTGAGCGCGCCCGCGCCGAGCGCGGCCGGAATCGACAGCAGAAAGGAGAGTCGAAACGACGAGGGGCCGTCGTGGCCCCGGAACAGGAGCGCCGAGGCGGTCGTCCCCGACCGCGAGACGCCGGGGAGGATGGCCAGCCCCTGTAACGCGCCGACCAGCACGGCGTCCACCAGATTCGGGGCGTCTCGACCGCCGAACTCGACACCGCCAGACTTCGACTGGCGAGGGTCGCGCTCGCTTCGCTCGCGCTCACCGCTGTCAGCGACCCGAAGAAGGACTCCGGTCCCGACGAGCAGGACCCCGACCAGCGCGACGAACGCCCCACCGGTCAGCGCCGACATCGCGGCTTCGAGCGTGGTGAGCGCCGCGATTCCCACCACGCCCGTCGCGAGCGTGGCGACGGCCAGAAACGAGAGGGTAGCGTGTTCATCCCCGAACGCCGAGTCGGGTCGCCACGCCGGAAGTCCGGCGAGCACCTCGCGGAGTTCGTCGCGGTAGTACGCCGTGGCCGAAATCGCGGTTCCGACGTGGAGGAACAGCGAGAACTGGACCGCGGCCTCGGGCGACGACCCCAGCGCGGTCAGAAAGACGGTGATGTTGCCCTCGCTGGAGATGGGCAACCACTCGAAAATCCCCTGGAGGACGCCAGCGACGAGCGCGACGAGCGTGGCCCTGTCCATGGTGGACCGCGACGGGCCGAGGTCAAAGTTGGTTCGGTTCTCGTCGTCGCAAAATCAGTTCGTTCTCGTCGAAGGGTTCGCTCTCGGCAAACTCGGTTCGCTCTCGTCACGGCGGTCGCCCGAGCGCGCGGTCGCGCGCTCGGGCGACGGTCTCACACCTCGTTCGGTCCGTCCGCGCTCTGGACCTGCCAACCGCCGCGTATCCCGCACGCCTCCCGGACCGCGAACTCGATTTCGGTGTCGGGACCGAACGTTTCGCCGCCCTCGATTCGCTCGACTCGGAGCGGCACGTCGAGCGTGCTGCCACAGCATCCGACGCCGACGAACTCCTCCCACACGTCACCGTCTCTGACCCGCCCGGTCTTGGTCTTTCGGAGGTACGCCTTGAACGGGTCGCCCTCGACCTGAAAGCGCCCCCAGTCGCTGAGGTCCTCGGGGTACGATATCACGGCGCTGTCGGCGGGCGAGACGTCCGAGTCGAAGTCGGTCTCCGAACGCTCAGAAGCGCGGTCGTCGCGGTCGGTTTCGGTGGCCATACCGACCCGTAGGGGACCGAGCCGTTTAGCGTTTGTCGCGGTGTTACTTTCCACCAGTTCGGCCATGTATAAGAACACTTAACCGCGGCCGTACCACACTCCACACCCATATGGTAGCGTTCGAAGTGCCGGAGGTGGACTACACCGAGTACACCAACCGGCAGTTGGCGGCAGTGCCGTTGGCGTTGCTCGCCGTCGCACTGCTGATACTCGCCGGATGGTTCGTCACCACCGGCGCGCCGGTACAGCTCGGTACCGAGTTTACGGGTGGTACCGAACTCAGAATCCAGACCGCCACGCCGCCCTCCGAGATACCCAATCAGTTCGACGCCGACGCGTCGGTCACTCCCGTCCAGACCGCCGACGACACGTATCTCGTGACGTTCCCGCCGGATTCGGGCGACGTAGAGCAGCAGGCGAGAAACAACTTAGAGCCGGTCTCGGGCCAGTCGGCCGCTGACATCGTCCGGTCCGACCAGGAGACCTCCGCGAGCTTCGGCTCCTCCACCCAGCGACTCGCGCTGTACGGTCTCGGGGTCGCGTTCGTCGGGATGAGCGTGCTCGTCTTCCTGATGTTCCGGACGTTCGTCCCCTCCATCGCGGTCGTCCTCTCGGCGTTCAGCGACATCGTGATTCCGCTCGCGCTGATGAACCTCCTCGGCATCGAACTTTCGCTGGGGACGGTCGCGGCCCTCCTGATGCTCATCGGCTACTCGGTGGACTCGGACATCCTGCTCAACAACCACATCATTCGCCGGTCGGGCGACTTCTACGAGAGCACCTACCGCGCGATGCAGACCGGTGTGACGATGACCGTCACGTCGCTGTCGGCGATGGCCGTGATGGCGCTCGTGGCGTCCGTCTTCGGCATCGACCTGATGGCGTCTATCGGTATCGTCCTCGTCCTCGGTCTCGCGACCGACCTGATGAACACCTACATGCTCAACGTCAGCCTACTTCGCTGGTGGAAGTTCGAGGGGGTGGCCCGATGAGTTGGCGCGACAACTGGCGGGTCATCCTGCTCGCCATCTTCCTCGTGGTCAGCGTCTACGCGCTGGTCGCACCCGGTGTCGGCGGCGGTGACGGCGGCGACGCCGCGGGCAACGAGTCGCTCGTGACGACCGACGGACCGACCAACCTCAAGTTCGGTCTCGAACTCTCTGGCGGCACCCGAATCAGAGCGCCGGTCGATGCCGTGTCGGCCTACGACGTGGACATGCCCGAGGTCCAAGAGGGAGAAGACCGGAACGAGGTCCAGAGCGAAGTCGAGCGCCGAGTCGCTGGCAATCTCTCCGACGTGGACGCCGCCGACGTGACCGCTCGCGTGGGCGCGCCCAACGAGTCCTCGACCGTCGAGGTTCGCGTTGGCAACGTCTCCGAGGAGGAGTTCGCCTCCGCGCTCGACACCGCGGGCTACGACTACGACCGAATCGAGCAGGGCGTCACCGACGAGACGCGCGACACCATCGTCCGGACCCTTCGGGACAAAATCTCGCAGGCCGGACTCGCCGGTGGGAGCGCCCAGGAGGTGACGACCGCCGACGGCAACAACTTCATCGTCATCGAGATGCCGAACGCGAACCAGTCCGAAGTCGAGAGCCTGGTGACCGAGCGCGGACAGGTCCAGGTCGTCGCTGGCTTCCCGGTACAGGAGGGTAACGATACCGAGTACCGCGAGGTGCCGCTGCTCACGCAGGGCGACTTCAGCCGAATCAGCACGGCGGAGAACCACCCCCAGAACGGGCCGAACGTCCCGGTCGTGCTGAACGACGAACCCGCGCAGAACTTCTCGGAGGCGATGCAGAAGTTCGGGTTCACGGGTGAGGGCGCGGACGCGTGTACCTATCAAGCCGACCAAGATAATCCCGGCTACTGCCTCTACACCGTCGTCGACGGCGAAATCGTCTACTCGGCGAGCATGGGCGGCGACCTCGCCGGGACCATCGAGAGCGGCGACTTCGTGCAGAACCCCGGCTTCGTCATGCAGACGACGAACATGTCCGAAGCCCGCGAGCTTCAGATTCACCTGAACGCGGGGTCGCTCCCGGCGTCGCTCGACCTGAACGACGGGACCTCGTACTTCCTCGCGCCGAGTCTCGCCGAGGAGTTCAAGCTCTACTCGCTCATCACCGGACTCGTCGCGGTGCTCGCGGTGAGCATCGCGGTGTTCCTCCGGTACGGCGACCCGAAAGTCGCCGCGCCGATGCTCGTGACCGCGCTCTCGGAGGTCGTCATCCTGCTCGGGTTCGCGGCCGCCATCCAGTTGCCGCTCGACCTCTCGCACATCGCGGGGTTCATCGCGGTCATCGGGACCGGGGTGGACGACCTCATCATCATCGCCGACGAGGTGATGGGCGAAGGCGAGGTCCACTCCTCGCGCGTCTTCCAGAGTCGCTTCCGGAAGGCGTTCTGGGTCATCGGTGCCGCCGCGGCGACCACCATCGTCGCGATGAGTCCGCTCGCGGTCCTCTCGCTCGGGGACCTCCAAGGGTTCGCCATCATCACCATCCTCGGCGTTCTCATCGGGGTGCTGGTGACTCGGCCCGCCTACGGCGACATCCTCCGGGCGTTGCTGACTGACCAGTAGCCCGGACCGACTCCCGGCCGCCGACCGATTGCGGCACGGCGACCATCGATTCGGGCGCTGTCCCGGTTTCGCGATTCGTTCTCAATTCTGATACTGATGCGTACATTATTTAAATGAGGTTACGATATTCGATGTATGCGGTTCGATTCGCTACGAACTTTCGACTTCCATCCGAGGCCGATACCTGCGATAATATCAGGTGTCGGGGTTCTGTTCCTGTTTAGCTTCGCCGCCGAGTGGGTGCTGTTCCACGGGCTCGGCAACCTCTCTTCGGTCGACTTTCTCGCTAGCCTCCTCATCTCGGTCATCTTCACCGCGAGTATCGTCTACGGCGGCTACCGGCTCGCGCGAAGCGACCTCCCCGCCGAGCGCCACCCGCGTATCGTGGCGTGGATAGTCGGGTGTTCGCTGATTTTCTTCGCCATCAACGTCCCCATCATGGTCGCTTGGGTTCCGAACACGCTCCCAGCTCAGGTTCTGTGGGTGCGGTTCGTCGCGAGCGTCGGCGTGACGAGCGGCCTGCTCATCGGGAGCATCGAAGCGCGCGCCATCCAGCGCGGACGAGCAGCCGAGCGCGCCGCGGTTCGAGCCGAGGAGGCCGAGCTCCACCACCAGCACCTCGACTACCTCAACAGCCTCCTGCGCCACGAGGTGTTGAACACCGCCAACGTCATCACCGGCTACGCGTCGCTCCTCCTCGACGACGACCAGATAGACCCCGACGCCCGCGACCGGGTCGAGACAATTTTCCGCCAAGGTCAGGACATGACGAACGTGGTTCGGGACGTGCAGGTGCTCATCGCGGCGACCCGCGGCACCGCCGGACTCGAATCGGTGAATCTCTCGGACGTGCTCGTCGCCGAACTCGACGACATCCGGAGAACTACCGAGTCGGTCGCGGTCGAGGCGTCGATTCCCGACGGCGTGTACGTCGTGGCCGACGACCTCCTCCCCCGCGTATTCTCGAATCTGCTCACGAACGCGGTCGAACACAACGACGCCGACACCCCGAGCGTGACGGTGACTCTCGAACAGTCGGGCGACACCGCGACGGTCCGAATCGCCGACGACGGACCGGGCATTTCCGAGGACGAGCGCGCCACGCTGTTCGAGCGCGGCGACAACACCGGCGCGGAACACGGTCTCGGTCTCTACCTCGTGCGCACGCTAACCGAGCGCTACGACGGGACCGTCGAACTGGTCGAGACCGGCGACGACGGGAGCGAGTTCGCGGTCACGCTTCTGATTTCGACGCTCGACACCGACGCGTCTGCAGTGAGCGTCGGGTCGGACGCCGAATCGGCGCGTTCGACGGCGACGGACTGACGCGTCGAATCGACAGAGTCCGAGCTAAAACTCCCCGAGACCAGACTGCTCGTGGGCCGCGAGCACGTCCTCGCAGGTGGCCCAAATCCGGCGCGCGCAGTCGGGCAACTCCCCGTACTCCGCGACGTACTCGGCCAGAAACTCCCGAGTCGTGGGGTCGCTCGGGTAGCCCGACCCCACCGGGCCGTACTCGTCAGCCAGACTCGCGACGTGCGAATCGCGGGCGACCTTGGCGACGACGCTCGCCGCGCTCACGACCGGGTAGGTCTCGTCCGCGCCGTGTTCCGCGACGAGGTCGATGTCGGCGGCCACGCGCTCTCGGACCCGACGGGCGAACCGCGACTCGCTGGTGTCGCCCGCGTCGGCGAACCCCTCCGCCCCGTCGTCGGCGACTTTCGAGAGCGCCTCGGCGTGGCCCGCGACCGTCAGGGTGTTCATGTCTGTCTCGGGGTCGTCGATTCGCGCGACCGGGATTTCGGCCACGCCGACCGCGACTCGGTCGTCGTCGCGGAGCGCGGCCGCGAGTTCCTCCCGGCGGTCGGGCGCGATTTTCTTCGAGTCGTCCACGTCGTCGGGCAGGGCGGCGGGGTCGCCGACCGCGACCGCGGCCGCGAACATCGACCCTAACACCGGCCCCTTGCCCGCTTCGTCTACCCCGAACACGACCGGGACGACGGACTCCGGGTAATTGTACGTTGCTACGTGTGCTTCGCGGTCGCCGCGAGCCGCGGCGACCGCGAAGCGCGAAATTCCGGGGTTTAGACCGCGAAAACGTCGATTCTCGGGATTCGGGACGAACGCTCGGCCCGAAGCGATATCCGCGTCAGTCCGGTAGTCGGTGCCGAGATGCCCACCGATAGAAACCACGACCGACTCCTCTCGCTTCAGCTGGACCGCCTCGACGAACTCCTCGACGCCGACGCGTTCCCGACGACGACCGGCGATGTAATCGCCGAATTCGGCGACGTGACGGTCGAGTACTCGGGCGGCGGTTCGGAGTCGCTCGAAGCCATCCTCCGAACCTCGGGCGCAGAGGAGTACGCCACGACCGACGACCTCCAGATGGCGGTCCTCAACGGCGTCCACCGAAACGCGGTCGGGCGGCCACACTACAGCGACCGCGACCCGCCAGTGGACGGCGAGCGCCGCGGCCCGCAGGAGTCGTTCTGACCCCTCAGGGTTCGGCTTCGAGGTAGTCGGGGTCGTCGAACGGTTCGTCCTCACCCTCGACCGCGAGCACGTCGAGCGCCGTGACCTCCGCGCCGACGCCCAGCAGACCCGCGAGACTCGGCGTGGTCCGGTCCTCGTCGCCGCTGACCAGTTCCTTGACGTACAGGCCGCCCTCGCCGTGGACTTCGAGTTCGGCGCGGCGCGAGTCTTCGAGTTCGCCCGAAACCGCGTAGGCTTCGCGCGTCCGGGTCAGACTCGCCCGTCGGTGGTCCACGCGCTGGGGCGTGTCCTGTTCGATGGTCGCGCCGTCGAGTTCCGCGACGGCGGCCTGAAATTCCTCGTCGGTCACGTCCGCCGCGAACGCCACGTCCATCCGGTAGGTCTTGCTCGCGTCGAGCTCCTTCACGCGCTCGACCATGTCGTGGGTCGCGAGCGCGAGGTCGGTGACCTCGGCCTTCCCGCCCGCGAAGTCGTTGATTTCGGCTTCGAGCGCGTCGATGTCCACGTCGCGCACGCGAGGCTGTTTGACCTCGATGACGAACGGTCGGCCCGTGCCGAGCATGAGCGCGTCCACGTCCTCGCGGCCAGCGCCGTGGAACAGCGCCTCCTCGCCGTCCATCGCGTCGAGGACGGGCGGCGTGGTCAGCTCCTCGACGCTCTCGTCGTAGAGGTAGCCCGACCCGCCGCAGTAGTCGCACGGCTCCTCGCCGCCGCTGTCCGCGAGCTGTTTGCCCGACCCGCC
This sequence comes from Halorussus amylolyticus, assembly GCF_004143485.2. Taxonomy (GTDB): domain Archaea; phylum Halobacteriota; class Halobacteria; order Halobacteriales; family Haladaptataceae; genus Halorussus; species Halorussus amylolyticus. The sequence continues at coordinate 140,091 of NZ_ML974132.1, forward strand.
GCACTCTCGGCAGGGCCACTCCGTCTGTGGAATGTCGCGTTCGAGCTTCTTGTACCGGCCGTAGACGAACGCCGAGTTTATCTGAGCGTCCACCGCGTGCGAGGAGAGGTCCTCGCGCTCGGGGTCCACGTTCAGCAGGGCCAGCACGTCTGGACGCTCGAAATCGACCTCCGTGCCGGTCAGGCGGCCGACGCGCTTGCCGACCTCGCGGTTGAACTCCGATTTAAAGAGTTCGCCCGCGTCGTCGGGAAGCCCCGCGGACTCCCGGAGCAGGACTTCGTTCTCTTCGAGCAGGGGCGGGGTCCGGGTCCCGACCTGATACGTGTCGAACTCCCAGCCCTCCAGCGCGTCGGCGACCGTCTCGGCCCACTCGTCGAATCGCTGGCTCTCGCCCTCGCAGACCCAACATTCTGCGCTCTCGTCCTCGTACGGTTCGTCGTCTTCGAGCGCGACCGCGACGCGGAGCGAGCGGCCGCGCTCGTCGTTCGTCAGCCCGAAGCTACGGTCGGCGAAACACCGACCCAGACAGGAATCGCAGACCGGGCCGTTCTCCAGCACCCGGCGAGCGTCCGCGAGGATGGTCATGTGCGAGAGATGGAGTTCGGGCGGTAAACGGGTTTCTCATTCGGACGCGAGCGAGTCGAGTGTTCGGAGAATCTTCGCGTAGAGATTCGGCGAGCAGTGCCACCCGGCGTCGAGCATCGCGTCGATGGTCTCTCGGGCGTCGTCGCTCGTGAGTTCGCGGCGTTTCATCAGCGAGAGGATGAGGAAGGCAGTTCCTCGCGTGTCGATTTCTTCCGTGTCCGCGATGTCGCGACCGTATCTCTCGTCCATGACCGCCGTGCCATCGACTTCGTCGGCGAGCAACAGGACCGCGGTGTCGGCAGGACTAAGCCTCGTCTCGGAGGTGAGTCGGGCGAATCGGTCGGTCGCCTCAACGCGCTCGCGTTCGAGCGGACCGCCTTTCACCCAGTCGTTGACCCGTCTCGCGTCGGCGTACCCTCGCTCGATTCCTCGCTCGACGACTTCCTCGTACACTCGTTCGGGAACGAGTAGCTTCGAATCGAGGCGCGCCAGCACGTCGAGTCGGTCGGCCTTCCCGAGATAGATGAGCGGCGTGGCGTCGAAGACCAGCGTCATAGGTCTTCGAGGTCGGAGTCGAGGTGGTCGTCGGACACCCACGTCACGTTTCGGTCTTTCGCCAGCGTGGCGAACTCCCAGACGTTCATCTCCGCGAGTTGTGCGCCGCCCGAAAGCGTGGTTTCACCCGCTTCGAGTTTTTCGAGCGCGCGCTCCGTGCGCCAGTCACCGAGTCCCTCCGTGAGGAGCTTTCGAATCGCCGTACTCCTGTCGAGATTCTCGTCGCGGATGTACGCCTCCAAATCCGCTTCGAGGTCGTCCGGGATGCGAGCCGAAACGTTTCCCATGCTGTATACGATGTATTCATTGCATACAAGCGTTTCGCCGCCCCATCACAATCCCTTTCCGCGGTCGCTCCTCACACCGAATCGTGAAAACCGTCTTCCACGCCTCGACGCCCGAGGCCGTCCGCGTCTCCGTCGTCAAGGCCCGAAATCTGCTAGACGACGACACCCTCGAACTCGATTCGGTCGCGGTCGTCTCGGACAGGGGCGAGGCCATCGCCGAACTCCACGAGGAGTCGAGTCTCGCCGACGACGTGACCGACCTGCTCGCGGAAGGCATCCGTTTTGCAGTCTGTTCCAACGCGGTCGAACACCCTGCAGTCTCGCGGTTGGAACTGCTCGACGGAGTCGAAGTCGTCTCCTCGGGCGTCGGCGAACTCACGCGCTTGCAGGACGCGGGCCACGCCTACATCCGAGTCTGACGAACGCTCCGTCCGTCGAAGTCCGACGGTATCCCGCAGGACTTTGTGGTCGGAGTCCGTCTCTCCGGTCATGTCACATCGAGCTAACTACGCGCTCGTGAACGTGAGCGCCCATCTCGGGCCGATGAGAGACGCAATCGACGTGCCGTGGGCCGATTTCGTGGGCGATGCGACTCCCAAACACGAGTTCGAGGTCCCCACCGCGGACACGTCCGACGCCTACCTCGGTCTGCAGGCGTTCCGCGTGGACGACTACGGCCACGAGATTCTGATAAACGGCGAGCAACTCAGCGGATTCGACGTGCCGCCCGCGGACGGGTGGCAGTACTGGGAGGACGCGCTGACCCACGCCGAACTCCGGGAGGGAACCAACACCCTGCAAGTCGTTCGCGACGAGGAGAGCGACGACAGTTTCGCGGTGAACAACGTCACGGTCCACTGGCGCGAGCCGGTGGAGTAAGTTAGGAAGGGCGCTCTCGCTCGCCGAGCCGACGCGGTTCGAAAATCTAATGCAAATTCGGTCACGAACCGGATTCGTGACCGACGAGAGACTCCTGTGGCGACTCGACGCAATCGTCGGCCTTCTGGTCCTGTTGCTCGCGTTCGTCGCCTTCGACTTGGGGTGGCCGTACCTCTTCCCCGGACTGCTCGTAGCCGCGCTGTTCGTCGCGTTCCTCGGCAGTCGTCGCGTCAGCGAGTGACTACAACTCCTCTACCGACCGGAGCTTCTGCTCGACGCTCGGCGGCGCGGCGCTCGGCCCGTCGCGCACTCGGTGGTCCGGAATCAGCAGGGGCGCGGGGTTCTCGTCGAGTGCGGTCCGGACGACGTTGAGGTCGTCCTCGTCGGTGTGGTCGATGCCGCTGGTCATCCGGGCGAGCGTCTCGACGTTTATCTGCTCGCCGTAGGGAATCTCGCGGACGCGTTCCAACACGTCGCGCTGGCCGGTCGGAACCGTCAGCGCGACGGTCACGTCGGTGAAGTCGTCCTCGACGCCGCCGAGGTAGTCGAAGATTCGGTCGAGAAGGTCGTGGTCCGGGACCGCGTCCTCGTCGGCGTTCTCGGGAAACGAGACGCTGAGGACTCGCCCGCTCGCGATTCCCAACTGGACGTACCGACCGAGGTACGGTGATTCGCGCGCGTAGATTCCGGCAACCTCGTCCATGCCCTCGGCTTGGGGTGGTTCGAACTTGAATATTCCGCGGCCGTCGGAGCCGCTGCGCAAGCCTTATGTACAATTCCGTCCGTTAATGCACAATGATGAACGAAAGCGAGGAACTCGCGCCCGCCGTGCGGTCCATCCTGCGGGCGGCCGAGGACCGTGGCGACTCCCGCCCAGACGACGAGGGCGGCACGCTGTCGGTCGATGCTCGGTCGCTCCCCGACGCGCTCGCCGCGGCCGAGGCCGACGGTCGGGCGCCCGTCATCGCGGAGGTCAAGCCCACGAGTCCGACCACCGAGGGAACCCGGGAGGCTGACCCCGTCGAACTGGCCGAGCGGATGGTCGAGGGCGGCGCGGCCGCCCTCTCGGTCCTGACCGAACCCGACCACTTCGGCGGGTCGCCCGAGAATCTGCGACGAATTCGGGAGGCGGTGGACGTGCCGGTCCTCCGGAAGGACTTCGTGCTGGATGAATCCCAGATGGACGCGGTGGAAGCCGACGTGCTCCTCCTCATCGTGCGGTTCGTCGATGACCTCGACGGACTTCTCGCGGCCGCGAGGGAACGCGGCTTTCAGGTGCTGGTGGAGGTCCACGACAGCGCGGAGTTGGAGACGGCGCTCGACGCCGGAGCCGAGATAATCGGCGTGAACAACCGCGACTTGGCGAAGTTGGAGGTGGACCTCGGAACGTTCGAGACGGTGGCCCCCGAAGTCCCGGACGACGTGACGCTCATCGCGGAGAGCGGCGTTTCGACGCCCGAAGACGTTCGGCGGATGCGCGAGGCGGGCGCGGACGGCCTGCTCGTGGGGAGCGCGATAATGGACGGAATTCCGGAGTCAGGCGACTCCGGAAGTCGAGGGAAAGATTCCCTCGGAAACGTGACCGAGAACACGCGTAGATTGACATCGACGCGAGACGGAGACTGACACATGAGTACACGAAACGGAGACCGACGCACATGAGTAGCGAATCCAAATTCGGCGATTACGGCGGCCAGTACGTTCCGGAGGCGCTGATGCCCGCCATCGAGGAACTGACCGACGCTTACGAACGATACGTCCTCGACAACGAGGACGGCTTCATGGACGAATTTCGGCGACGGCTGGCGGATTTCGGCGGTCGCCCCACGCCGCTTCAGCGCGCTGACCGCCTCAGCGAACGGTACGACCGCGAGGTCTACCTCAAACGCGAGGACCTCGTCCACGGCGGCGCGCACAAACTCAACAACGCGCTCGGGCAGGTCCTGCTCGCGAAGTACATGGGCAAGGACCGAATCATCGCCGAGACCGGCGCGGGCCAGCACGGCACCGCGACCGCGATGGCGGCGGCCCACCTCGACATCGACTGCGAGATTTACATGGGCCGGACCGACATCAATCGCCAGCGCCCCAACGTCTTTCGGATGCGAATCCACGACGCGGCGGTCAATCCGGTGACTGCAGGGTCCGGAACCCTCAAAGAGGCCATCAACGAGACGATGCGCGACTGGGCGACCAACGTCGAGGACACCCACTACGTCATCGGGTCGGTGGTCGGTCCCCACCCGTTCCCGAAGATGGTCCGGGATTTTCAGTCGGTCATCTCCGAGGAGGCCCGCGAGCAGATTCGAGAGAAGGCGGGACGACTCCCCGACAGCGTGGTGGCGTGCGCGGGCGGCGGGTCGAACACGATGGGCGCGTTCCACGAGTTCGTCCCCGACAGCGACGTGGACCTCGTCGCGGTCGAAGCGGGCGGGTCGGGCCTGACAATCGACGAGGACCGCGGCCTCGCGCCCCACTCGGCCTCGCTGTCCTCGGGCGACGAGGGCGTCCTCCACGGCGCGCGGACCAAACTCCTCCAGAACCCCGACGGCCAGATTCTCGAATCCCACAGCGTGAGCGCGGGGTTGGACTACTCGGGCGTGGGTCCCGAACTCGCGTACCTCGCAGACGAGGGGCGGGTCACGCCGGTCAACGTCGGCGACGACGCCGCGCTCGAAGCGTTCCACCGCCTCTCGAAACTGGAAGGAATCATCCCCGCGCTCGAATCGAGCCACGCGCTCGGCTATCTGGAGGAGGCCGGACGAGGCGATGCGGACGACGACCTCGGCGAGGTCGTCGTCGTCAACGTCTCCGGGCGGGGGGACAAGGACCTCGACACGGTCATCGAGGAGAGCGAGAAGCGCGACATCGACGCCGCGCCGACGATGGAGGTGTTCCGATGAGCGACGACGAATCGGGGCTCGGAGCGACCGAAGAGTCGCTCCGGTGTTTGGAAATGCCGAGTGAAATCGAGCAGGCGTTCGCCGACGGTCCCGCACTGGTCTCCTACGTCGCGGCGGGCGACCCCGACACCGAATCCACGAAGGAGTACGTCCGGGCGCTCGTCCGCGGCGGGTCAGACATCGTGGAACTCGGTCTGCCCTTCTCCGAACCCATCGCGGAGGGGCCGACGATTCAGGCGGCGATTCGACGCGCGCTCGACGCGGGAATGACTCCGCAAGCGTATCTCGACCTCGTCGCGGAGTTGGACGTGGACGCGCCGCTGGTCTGCATGACGTACTTCAATCTCATCTATCAGTACGGTTCCGAGCGAGGTGTGGAGCCGTTCGTCGCGGCCGCCGCGGACGCCGGTCTCTCGGGTCTCATCGTCCCCGACCTCCCGGTGGACGAGAGCGACCCGCTGAAGGACGCCTGCGAGGCTCACGGTCTCGACCTGATTTTCATGGTCGCGCCGACCACGACCGACGACCGACTCGACCGGATGCTGACGCGCGCGTCGGGGTTCGTCTACGTGCAGGGCCGCCTCGGCACCACGGGCGCGCGCTCTGACGTGAGCAGCGAGACCCACGTCAGTCTCGGCCGACTCGCCGAGACCGGCCTCCCGAAGGCGGTCGGATTCGGCATCAGCGAACGCGAACACGCCCGCGAAATCGTCGCTGGCGGTGCGGACGGCGTCATCGTCGGGAGCGCGTTCGTGGACATCATTGCCGAGGGCGAGGACGTGGCCGACCGACTCGAAGCCAAGGCCCGCGAACTCAAGGACGGCGCGATGGAAGGCGGAGAGAAAGTACCGGAACCAGAACGAACTTAACCGGGCATTGCCAGAGTTTCACACAATATGACTGCGGGAATCGACGCACGACTCGACCGAATCGGCACAGACGGAAACTACGTGATGGTCCCGATGGACCACGGCATCACCCTCGGGGCGGTAGACGGCCTCGTAGACATCGAATCGACCATCGACGCGGTGACGCGCGGCGGCGCGGACTCGGTCCTCACCCAGAAGGGCATCGCGCCGCGGGTCCACCCGAACAAGAACGGGAAGGGGTACGTGGTCCACCTCAACGCCTCGACGACTATCGGCCCGGACAGCAACGACAAGCGCCTCACCGGTACCGTCAAGGAAGCGGTCCGGGCGGGCGCTGACGCCGTCTCGTTCCACATCAACGTCGGGAGCAAGTTCGAGCGCAAGCAGTTGGAACACCTCTCCCAGATTACGGACGACGCGGACGACTTCGGGATGCCCGTGTTGGCGATGGCGTACGCTCGCGGACCGGGCGTGGACGAACACGACGCCGAGAGCCTCGGCCACGCGGTCCGACTCGCCGAGGAGGTCGGCGCGGACCTCGTGAAGACCGCCTACAGCGGGGACGCAGAAAGCTTCGAGCGCGTCACCGAATCGACTGCCAAGCCGGTCATCATCGCGGGCGGCGACCCCGAGGGCGACCGCGCGACCCTCGAAAACGTCCGGGGCGCGATGGACGCCGGGGCCTCCGGCGTCTCGATGGGCCGGACCATCTTCCAGCACGACGACCCCGGCGCGATGTCGCGGGCGGTCGCCGCGGTGGTCCACGACGGGAAATCGGCCGAGGAGGCGCTGGTCGAGTCGGGACTCGCGGTCGAGGCCTGAAACGGGACGAACCGGACTGATTCGAAGCGACACGGGCCGACTCGAAACAGCACCGAGCGCGCAAGCGGCCGTCCGGGCGCGGGCCGACGGCCCGCGACCGGACGGGGTTTCTCACACCGGACGGGGGTTCTTACTTCCGAACTTCGAGCGAGCTTCCGAGGTACTTCTTCGTGACCTCCGAGACGCTGGTGGCGTTGAACGTCCCGAGGTTCGCCCGAATCTCGTCCTCGAGCGCGTCGAGATACTCCGCGTCGGTTTCGAGCGCGCGGTATTCGACCGACACCACGGGCACGCCGAGCGCCTCCTCGGTCAACCGCCGGAAGTGGTCGTCGTCGTTGATTTCGCCGCGCCAGAGGTTGTCCCGGAAGAACAGCCACCCCTCCTCGCCCGGGGGGTCGGCCGACCGGTACAGACGCGTCTCGAACTCCGAGGGTTCGACCGTCACGTCGCCGACGTTCGGTTCGAGTCGGAACCGAACCGCGAAGACGTACCGGGCGTCCATCACCGCACGTCGTTCACCAGTTCGGCCATGTGAACGTCGTCGTCGGTGATGCCGCCCGCCTCGTGGCTCGTGAATCTGATTTCGACCTCCTCGTAGCCGATTCGAATCTCGGGATGGTGGAACTCCTCTTCGGAGATTTCGGCGACTTCGGCCGCGAACGCAACGCCCCTGAGGTAGTCGTCGAACTCGAACGTCCGGACGATTTCGTCGCCCTCGCGCTCCCAGCCGTCGGGGGTCCGATTTCGAATCTCGTCGTCTGAAAGCAGGTCTGCCATGTCTCGACGTTCGGCGTTCTGGTAAATAAAGCTCGGTGGCGATGTCCCGGGTGCGGGAAACGGTCGTCGTCAGTCGTCGTCGCCGACCACGCGCTCCCGAACGCCGTCGGGAATTCGCTCGGCCGCTTCCTCGGGGAGTTCGTCGCCGAACTCGGACGGCCCTTCGCCGTCGCCGAACTCGGGGTCGAAAAGCTGGAGCGCGGTGTTGATTGTCGTCCAGTCGTCCTCGCCAGCGGCGTCCCGCAGACTCTTGGTCGGCGGGGCGAGCAGTTGGGAGACGAGCGCGTCGGCCATCGCCGAGACGACCTCGCGCTGGTCGTCGTTCAGGCCGCCGTGAGCATCGAGTTTCGAGAGCGCCTCGGAGAGTTCACGCTCCTTGACGCGCTCTGCGCTCTCGTACATCGTGGCGATGACCTCGTCGGCGCGCTTTCGCTTGTAGCCGTCGAGGAGGCGGTCGAACTCCCGGTCTATCATGGCTTCGACCGAGTCGGCCGCGAGGCGCCGCCTGCGCTCGGTTTCGTCAGTGAGCGTCTTCAGCGCCGCCATGTCGTAGACGGTGACGCCGTCGAGCGCGCGCGCGGCGGGCGACACGTCGCGCGGTTGGGCGATGTCCACGACTAGCGTCCGTCCGCGGTCGGCGAGGCTGTCGGCGTCGAGGACGTGGCCCTCGCTTCCGGTCGCGGTGACCACCACGTCCGCGCCCGCGAGCGCGGTGGCGAGACCGTCGAGCGAGAGCGCGCGCGCGTCGTCGTGGTCCACGTCGCGAGTCACCTCGGTCGCGCTCTCCGGCGAGCGGTTCGCGACGTACAGCGTCTCGACGTCGGCGTTCGCGAGCGCGTGGGCCGCGATGGTTCCCATCTCGCCCGCGCCGACGACGAGCGCGGTGGCGGCGTCGAGGTCACGGTGGTCGTCGAGGAGTTCGACCGCGGCGCTGCCGACCGACACCGCGCCGTCGTTGATGGCGGTCTCGGTCCGGGCGCGTTCGCCGACGTGGATGGCTTTCGTCACCGCGTCGTCGAGTATCGAACCGAGCGCGCCCGCCTTTCGGGCGGTCTCGTAGGCGCTTCGCATCTGGCCGAGAATCTGGTCCTCACCGAGGACGAGCGATTCGAGACCCGCGGCGACCCGCATGAGGTGGCGCAGGCTCTCCTCGTGGCCGGTCTCGACAACCACGTGGTCGCCCACGTCGGGCGCGAAGTCGGCGAGGACGGCCCGGCCGGTCGCCGGGTCGTCGGTGACGACGTACGCTTCGAATCGGTTGCACGTTTGGAGCGCGAACGCCTCGCGGACGCCCGGCGTCCCGAGCAGTCGCTCGACGACCGACTCGGTGTCGGCGTGGCAGGCGGCCTCGACCGCGTCGAGGCCCGCGTGGTCGTGGCTGACTCGAACGCCCGAGACGACGCCCGTGCCTGCCGTCACGGTCGTCGCCCCCCGAAGCGTCTGCCAGCGGTTCCGAACATCTTGTGGTCACCCTGCGGGCGGTGCCCGCCGTTCTTACCCGGAGCTATGAATGGACGATACGTAAAGCCTTCCAAATGCGGTACGTCTTGTGACCTTCGAATTCGGCTACGACCCCTCGACGCCCGTGACCTCGAAGCCGAGGTCGCGCACGCCGTCGAGGACGGCCTCGTGGTCGGCGCTGGCTTCGTAGTAGAACACGATGTCGAACGTGCCCTCGCGCAGGAGCTGTTGGCACTCCCAGACGAACTCCTCGCCGTCGAGCGTGAGGCCCTGATGCTGATTCGAGGAGAAGTCGGTGTCGTCGGTGCCCGAGTAGACGTAGGTGTCTTTGGGGTCGTGACCCGCGGACTCGGCGATTAGCTCGCCGACATCGACGGTCGCCTGATGCATCTCGATGTCGTCGTCGCTCCCGAGGTCGGTGTGAACGATGGCACCGTTGAGTTCGATGTCACCGGGTTCGAGCAGTTGCTTCGTCCGCCGGTAGAGGTCCTCGTCGAGTACGTCTCCCATGTTCGAGGCAAGCCGACCTGCGGTTAAACGCCCTGCGGTTCGACTCACGCCGTCGGCTATCCGGTAGCGTCGAAAGAAAATCGGGAACGAACGGTAACGTCCGTCTTAAAGCCGCGTGAGGTTCTTCGCCCGCGGCCCTTTGTCTGCCTGTTCAATGTCAAACTCGACTTCCTGACCTTCTTCAAGGTCGGGGCCGCCGACGTCTTCCATGTGGAAGAAAACGTCCTCGTCTGCGTCCTCAGTGTCGATGAAACCGTAGCCGCCTGTGTCGTTGAAGAAATCAACCGTACCTTTCGCCATTGCATCTGTCTCAAGTCGCTCCAAGCTTAAAAAGGTATGCAACGATGCCGACTATCGTGCGAACCGTTCGCATAAATTCCCGGCGGTGCGGGTCATAAAACTGATGCCTCTCGGGCGTGTCGTTTCGGTAAGCGATGCTACGTTGGGCACAGCGGCGGGTTCGGGTCGCCTACGAACGACTCCTCAAGCGAGAAATTTCGGGGGCACCGACGCACGTCGCGGTCATTCAGGACGGCAACCGCCGGTACGCCGACCGACAGGGAGGCGACGCCCACGACGGCCACCGCGCGGGCGCACAGACGACCGAACGCGTCCTCGACTGGTGTAAGGACATCGGCGTCGAGGAACTCACGCTCTATACGTTCTCGACCGAGAACTTCGACCGGCCCGAAGACGAGCGCGAAGCCCTGTTCGACCTGCTCGAAGAGAAACTCTACGACTTCGCCGACGCCGACCGAGTTCACGAGGGGAACGTCTGCATCCGAATCATCGGCGACGAGACGATGCTCCCCGGCCGAGTCCGCGAGGCGGTCCGGTACGCCGAGCGCCGGACCGCAGACTACGACCGATTCACGCTCAACGTCGCGCTGGCCTACGGCGGGCGGAACGAACTCCTCGGGGCGGCCCGCGACGTGGCGCGCGCGGTCGAGTCGGGCGACCTCGACCCCGCGGACATCGGCGTCGGCGAAATCGACGCCCGGCTCTACGACAGTCCGCTCCGGGACGTGGACCTCATCATCCGAACCGGGGGAGACGAACGAACCTCGAACTTCCTGCCGTGGCACGCCAACGGCAACGAGGCCGCGGTGTTCTTCTGCACGCCGTACTGGCCGGAGTTCTCGAAGGTGGACTTCCTCCGGGCGGTCCGGACCTACGAGTCGCGCGCCGAGTCGTGGCGGCGGACGAAGGTCGAGCGCGCGGCCGCGCTCGTGCGGGCGCTCGGGGGCGTGGAACTAGACGAAGCGCGCGGCGTCATCGAGAAGTTCAAGGACACGCTTCCGGAGGGGACGAGCGTCGAGGAGTTTGAGGTCGAAGGCGACGGCAAGACGGCGGACTGACGCTCACGCTTGGACGGCGTCCGGTGTGGGTAATGGTGGGCAAGATTCATTTATTAGTGGGTGATAGTGGGTACCAAGATGAAAGTCGATGCCCGCGACCTGCGAACCAACGACACCGACGACCGAGGGAGAATCTACCTCGGGACGGAGTACGCGAACAAGCGCGTGACCGTTGCGGTCGTTGAGGTCGAATCCGACCGCCCCGACGAGGACGAACTCGCCGCCGCGTACCGAGAGGCGTCCGAGAGCGCGGACCGTCTCGAAGCGGAATGGGATGAGGCGTCGGACGAGGCGTGGGACTCACTGGACGAATGAGCGAGCGAACGGACGTTCGGCGCGGCGACGTGGTCGTGGTCCGACTCGACCCCGCCGAGGGTCACGAGATGAAGAAAACCCGACCGGCGGTGGTCGTCCAGAACGACGTTGGGAACAGAAACGCCAGCACGACCATCGTCGCACCCGCGACGAGAACGCATCGCGGCTACCCCTTCGAAGTGCTCGTGGAAGCGTCGGAGTCGCCGTTCGAGGAGGACTCGTCGGTCCGCCTCGACCAAGTACGCGTGGTCTCCATCGAGGAGCGGATTCATTCGGTCGTCGGGAGTCTCGATGGGGAAGTCGTAGACGAGATAGACGACGCGTTGAAACTGAGCCTCGGACTCGACTGAGCTTCGAGGCCCGCGAACGACCGCACTTACCGCCCGAACCGCCGCTGGCGATTCTTGTAGTCCAACAGCGCCCGGAGGTAGTCGCGTTTGCGGAAGTCCCGCCAGTTCACGTCGGTGAAGTAGAGTTCGGAGTACACCGACTGCCAAATCATGAAATCCGAGAGTCGCTCCGCGCCGGTCTTGATGACCAAGTCCGGGTTCTCGGGAAAGACGAGGTGCTTCTCGACGTCGGTCTCGTCCACCTGGTCGGGCGAGAGGTCGCCCGCCCGTACGTCCTCTGCGATTTTCTGGACCGCGCCCGCGAACTCGTGCTTGCCGCCGAGACCGATGGACACCTGAATCGGTGCGTCGGCACGCTGTCGGTCGTCGGGTGCGCGGACCGCGAGCGCGCGCGGGGCGCTCACGCGTTCGAGTTCGCGTTCGAGCGTCGGGACCGCGCCCTCGTCGAGGACGCTGACGTACACCGTCACGCGCTCGGCGTCGTACTCGAACGCCCACTCGAAGAACGCTTCGAGCGTTCGGTACGCGCCCTGTTCGAGCAGGTCGCGCTCGGTGATGACGACCGCGACGTGGTCGGGCAGGGTGGCGGCGTGGCGGCGCAGGCGGGCGGCAAGATACCGGTCGTACAGTCCCACGGCCGACAGTTCGCGGGCGACCGCCCTAAACGTCACGGAGTCGAACCTCGAATCCAGCCGCCCCGCGACCGCGAGTGACCCGACGCGTCGGGTCACTCGCGGTCGGCCAGCCAGTCGGCGAACTTCGCCAGGGCTCGCCCGCGATGGGAGATGGCGTTCTTGCGTTCGGTGGTCATCTCCGCGAACGTCTCGCCCTCGTGTTCGAAGATGGGGTCGTAGCCGAACCCGCCGTCGCCCCGCGGTGCGACCATTCGACCGGGGACCGCGCCCGCGAACGTCTCGGCGACTTCGCCGTCGTAGTACGCGACGACGCACCGGAAGCGCGCCCGGCGATTCGCGTCTCGCGGTTCGTCACCGCTCGACTGCTCCGAGGCGTTCGCCTCGCTACCCTCCATCTCTGCGAGTTTCCAGACGCGCTCGACGCCCACCGTGTCCTCGACGTACGAGGAGTACGGGCCGGGAAAGCCGCCGAGGGCGTCGATGAACAACCCCGCGTCGTCCACGAGAACGGGGTCCTCGCCGCCGGTCTCGGCGAAGGCCTCCTTCGCCCCGGCGACCGCGATGTCCGCGAGGTCGTCGCTCTGAATCTCGGTGTAGTCGTAGTTCACCCGTTCGACCTCCTCGGTGAGGTACTCGCGGGCCTCTCGGACTTTCCCCTCGTTGCTCGTCACGAAGCGTATCGTCACCTGTGGGTCACCTGTTGGTGAGTCGTGAGTCCGGGTCGGGAAATAGGCCGCGGTTTTTCGGGAGCGTGGGGTACCGGAGCGTGGGACCGCCACCCAAATAGCAGAAATATTTATTCCTCCCGAACACTTAGGAGCGTGTCCCAATGGTCGCCCGCGAATACGATTTCTGGCTTCTCGACTTGGACGGCACGCTCATCGACATCGACTGGTCGTACCCCCGGTCGGTGTTCGACCGGGTCGGCGACCGACTCGGCCGGGAGTTCACCGACCGCGAGGCCGAACTCCTGTGGCACGGTCTCGGCGGGAGCAGGGACGCCCAGCTTCGGGCGTGGGGCATCGACCCCACCGACTTCTGGGCCGCGTTCCACGATGTCGAGGACCCACAGAGGCGCGCGGAGAACACCTACCTCTACGACGACGCCGCGTTCGTGGCCGACCTCGACTGCCCGGTCGGTCTCGTGACTCACTGCCAGTCGTTTCTGGCCGAACCCGTGCTGGCCGAACTCGACATCCGCGATTGGTTCGACACCGTGGTGTGTTGTGACGCCGACCTCGGGTGGAAGCCCGACCCAGCGCCGGTCGAGCACGCGATGGCGAACCTCGATGTCGCGGGCAACGGCCACGAGGGCATCTTCGCGGGCGACGGCGCGAACGACGTGGGCGCGGCGTGGAACGCCGGACTCGACGCGATTCACGTCGAGCGCCACGGCCACGACCGCCGCCAGCAGTGCGTCCTCGGCGACTACCGAGTCGAGACGTTCGACGAACTGCTGGCGGCGACCGACGCCGACTGAGACCGGTCGCGGGACGTCTAGTGCGCCACCGGGATTGAGCGGTCTGACGACTCCCGACCGCCGAGAATCGCCATCAGGGTTAATTTGATTGCCGCGGTACTGTTTTACATGGGGGAACTCGAAACCGAAGCCGAGAAATCGCGGGGCGAAATCGCAACGTATCTTCGAGGAATGGCCGACCAACTCGACGCTGGCGGGGAGGTGACCCTCGAACTCGGCGAGGAGGCGGTGGCACTCGACCCGACCGAGCCGATAACGTTCAAACTGGAGGGCGAGTCGGACTGGTCGGAGGGCGAGTCGGAAGCCAAACAGAGCATCGAATTCGAACTGGTGTGGTGGCGCGAGGTCGAAGGGGCCGAGGACGGAACGCTGAACGTCTCCGACGCGCGATAGGCGGGGCGTCGGAAGCGCGACGACCGCCACCACTCCCGGTTTTTCGAGACTACCGAGAGTTCTGAGATAACCGTGATTACCGGCTGAACCCCGAAAACTCCGAGAGAACCGGCTCCAATTTCTCGTCGAGCGCGGCTTCGAGGTCCCGAACCCCAGCCTTCTCCACGCGTTCGGGGTTCGCCAGCACGCGGACGCGCTCGGTGCCGAGCGAGACGAATCCCAAACCGAGCTTTTCGGCGGTCGCGCGCAGGCCGAGTCCGGCGTCGGCCTGCCCGGCGAGCACTTTTCTGGCCGGACTCTCGTGGGCTTTTGCCGCCAACTCGAAGCCAGCGATGGCGTCGGTGAGTTCGTGGCGAGTCGTCCCGCGCTCGTCGGCGAGGTCGGCGACGGCGTTCGCGAGGCTGGTCCGGAGGCCCGAGTCGCTCCCGCGATTGACGAACCGCAGGTCGCGCTCCACGAGGTCAGTGAGGCCTCCGACTTCCGCGGGGTTTCCGGCGGGCACGACCAGCCCCCACTCGCGCTCGTAGGAGCCGAGTTCGAGCGCGTCGATGTCGGGATTCGCGTCACCGGTCGCAACCGCGAAATCCGGAACCCCGTTTCGAAGCCTGCGCAGGCCCTCGCGCGACCCGACCGAGAGGTATCGCGGCCGGTCGAGCGAGTCGAGAAGTTGGGCGAGCGCGGGGTCGTCCTCGCCGACGCCGAGGACCGAGGGCGGGCGCACGTCGGGCGAGAACAGTTCGACTTCGACCGTCTCGCCCGCCGCGACGTAGGCGGTGTCGGCGTGGACCTCGACCACGCCGTCGGCCTCTACGAGGCTGGTGGTCGCGCCGCTCCCCTTGTCCACGGTGTAGGCCAGTCGCTCGCCGTCCGCGTCTTCGAGAAGCCCCACCGGAAGCATCCGAGTCCGGCCTTCGCTGTAGCGCTCCTCGGCGGCCATCCGGGCCTCGACGGTCGCCGTTTCGGGGTCGGGGAGACCCGCCGCGTTCCGAATCGCGGGCGCGACGAACGTCCGGAAGATGGTGAGCGCCGAGACGGGGTAGCCCGGCAGGCCGACGTACGCCGACCCGCCCAGCGTGCCGACGAGCATCGGCTTGCCGGGCTTGACCGACACGCCGTGGAGCAGGAGTTCGCCGCGCTCCTCGATGACCTGATAAATCACGTCCACCGCGCTCGCGCTGGTCGAACCCGACGAGAGCACGAGGTCACAGTCGTCGGCCGCCTCGCGCAGAATCCGCTCCATCTCGCCATAGTCGTCGCCCGCGTGGGGGTAGAGTTCCGGGTCGCCGCCCGCCTCCTCCACCCCGGCGGCGATGGCGTAGCTGTTCACGTCGTAAATCTGGCCCGCGCCGCTGTCGAGGTCGTCGCCCGGCCGGACGAGTTCGTCGCCGGTCGAGACGATGCCGACCACCGGCTTCCCGCGAACGGGAACCGATTCGACGCCGAGCGCAGAGAGGAGTCCGATTTCGCGCGGCGTGAGCCGTGTTCCGGGACCCAGCGTGCGCTCGCCCGCGGCCACGTCAGCGCCCGCGAGCATCACGTGGTCGCCCGGCGCGACCGCGGTTCGGACGAGGACGGAATCACCCTTCTCCTCAGTTCGCTCGACCATCACCACGGCGTCCGCGCCCGCGGGCATCACCGCGCCGGTCGAGATTTCGGCGGCCTCGCTCTCGCCGACTTCCACGCTCGGTTCCTCGCCCGCGTGGACCGTCCCCACCAAGTCGAGGCTCGCGGGGTCGGCCTCGTCCGCGCCGAAGGTGTCCCGGCCTCGGACGGCATAGCCGTCCATGCTCGCGCGGTCGAACCCCGGCACGTCGAGGGCGGCGTCGATTCGCTCGGCGAGGGTGCGGCCTCGGGCGTCGGCGAGCGGGACCTCTTCGGGTTCGGGCGTGAGGTTCAGGGAGGCTATCGCTTCGCGGGCCTCCTCGGGGCTGGACAGGTCTCGGAACTCCTTTCTATCGCTCATTGGGTATCAACTCTTGGTTCGGGTTTGTGAGTCGTTGCAGACGCATTTTCAGACGAGAACGGGTGGAAAGAGAGCGCCCAGAAAGCCCCCGGACGCTCGCGGTCGTTGCGCGACATCTCCGCGCCTCTCCGCAATACCCGGCGCGGAGAGGGGCCGCGCAAGCGACCACGGGCTTCGCCCGCGAGCGTCCGGCCCCTTTCAGTCCACCCAGACGAAACTGCTGCCGCAGGCCACGAACCTCCCCAACCGATTCGCTCGCTTCGCTCGCTCATCCCTCGCGCGACGTTGGCTCGACCCCAAACCGCGGGGTCGAGCCAGCGCGCGCCGGGTGTCGGTGGCCGACCAGCCGGCGCGCTTCGCTCGATCTCGCTTGCACCAGCCCTGGCGGACTGAAAGGGCGAGCGCGCTCGACCGTCCCCCGACGACGCAAGCACCGCAGGGAGTGAGCGAAGCGAACGACCGAGGAGCGCAGCGAGTCGCGGGTCGTCGAGCGTGCGAGGGCTTTCGAGGTCGTCACTACGATTATGCCGTCGGTCGCTCCGTTCGACTTTGCTCGTCGTCACGCCGACCACTCCCAGTTTTGTACCGAAACCATCTCACCCTCCGGAATCCCCTCCTTGCCTTCCGGCACTTCGACCCACCCATCAGCAAGTGCCACGCTCGACAGCACGCCGGACCCGGAGGCCCTGGTCGGGGTCGCAGTTCGCTCGCCGTCTTCCTCGTCCACCTGCACCCGCGCGAACGTCCGGGTTCCGGGTTCGCTCCGAATCTTCCGGTCGAGTCGCGCGTCGGTCGTCGGAAACGAGTCGTCGGCAAGCCCACCGACTCGCTTCAGGACGGGCCGGAGAAACTGGACCGCGTTGATGATACACGCCACCGGATACCCCGGGAGCATGACGACCGGCGTCCCCGCGACGACGCCAGCGGCGACCGGGTGGCCCGGCTTCAGCGCGACCCCGTGGAACAGAATCTCGCCGAGGTCAGCGACGACTTCGGGGAGCAGGTCGCGCTCGCCCACCGACGACCCGCCCGTGGTCACGACGACGTCGGCCGAGAGGTCGCGTTCGATTGCCGCCGCGAGCGCGTCTACGTCGTCGGTCACCACGTCGCGGTAGGTCGGCTCGCCGCCCCACCGCTCGACGTAGCGCGAGACGGTCAGGCCGTTCGTCTCGACCACCTCGCCGGGTTCGGGGTCGGATTGGACCAGTTCCTCTCCCGTCGGAATCACCGCGACTGAGGGCCGGTCGCGGACCGTCACGGTCTCGACGCCGACCGACGTGAGCAGGCCGAGGTCCGAGGGCCGGAGGCGGTGGCCGGGGTCGTAGAGGTGCTGGCCCGCGCTCACGTCCTCGCCTACGGGCGCGACGTTCTCGCCCTCGGCGACCGCGTCGAAGATTTCGACCTCGTCGCCGAACTCGTCGGTCTGCTCTATCATCACGACCGAGTCCGCGCCGTCGGGCAGTTCGCTCCCGGTGTGGACCCGGACCGCGGACTGGGGGTTCATCTCCTCGCCTTGGTGAAGCACCTCCGGAGACCGGTCGCTCGCGCCGAAGGTGTCGCGCGCTCGGACCGCGTAGCCGTCCATCGCGACTCGGCGGTAGTGGGGGACGTTTCGCTCGGCGACGACTTCCTCGGCGAGCGCCCGGCCGTCGGCGTCGGCCACCGGAATCGCCTCGGTTCGGTCGTGGGGTTCGACCGCGCCGAGCAGGCGCTCGCGGGCCTCGGCGAGTCGCGTCTTGTCCTTGAATCCGGACCGCTTGCGGTCCGGTCGGTGGTCGCTCATGCGTGGAAATCGGGCGGCCGCGGCCAAAAGCGTGTGGGAACGCGCCCCATTACCCGGCGGCGAGAGTCCGATTGCAGCGCGTCGCGCTGCAATCGAAATCGCCCGAAACTCAGGGCCAGTCGTCGCGCACGTCCTCGTCTTCGTCGGTCGCTTCGCCGTCGTCCTCGCCCGCGAGCGGCCACTCGGCCGCCTCCGCGGCCTCGCGAACGTCGAGATACTCCCACTCGTGGTCCTCGGCGAGGTCGCGGTCGTCGTCGGTCGTGCCCACGAAGACGTGGCGGTCGGTGTCGAACTGTTCGCGCACGCTGTCGAGGCTCTCGGCTTTCCCCTTCGGGCCGGAGAAGAAGTCCTGTCGGATGCGGTTCTTCCGGGTGAAGTTCGTCACCACGTAGGTCGGCTTCTCCGAGACGACGCCCACGTACTTGCTCCACCGGCGGGCGTCCTCGAACACCGCGCCCGGCTTGGCTAGCTCCTTGAGCGCCGAAAGCTCGAAGGCGAGGGTTAGCTCGCCGCTTCCGTTCATACCCTCCTCTCGGCGCGTGGCGGGCAAAACGCCTTCGGTCCCGACCTACGCGAGGTCGATTTGGAGATACTCGGAGAACACGACGACCGGTTCGTCGGCGAACACCGACGCGAGTTCGGGCGAGACGACGTGCGTCCCGCGACCGTTCCGTTCGGCGAGCAACTGCTGGGCGCGCTCGGGCAGTTCGTCGAAGTGGCGCACGGGTCTGCCCGGAGCCGCGTGGCTTGTCCGGCGAACTCGGAGCGTTCGCGCGTTTCCGTCCGCGCCGGAAGTCGTGTTCAATGACATCGTGTTACACGCTAACAAATATCTTGGCTATTATTAAATCTTCCCCCGGTAGTCGGTCGAAAGCTACGGCCGGGTGGGCGGACCGGAGGCGAGCGAGTCGGGTGGGCGAGCAGGTCTCGCGGTTGAACAGGCCTCACGGTCGAACGGGTCTCGCGGCCGAGCGAGCGCGACGGCCGCCCTCAGAACCGATAGCCGTCGTCGTCACCGCCGAGCGAGCGGTCGGTCGTCTCCATCATCTCGTCGGCGAACTCCATCTCGCCGCGGGCGTCGGTGTCGGTCGTGGTCTGGTGCTCCCTGAGACCGAGCGAGAGTATCTCTTCGAGGGCCTCCTGCCGGTCCACGAACTCGTCTTGGGCGACCAGTTGGTCTATCTGCATGTCCATGTCGTCCGACAGGTCGATTTCGAGTTGGGGCATGTCCCGGCGCTACTGTCGCGACGTACTACAACGTTGGGGTCACACGGTAGTCCCACCGGGATTCCCGTTCGGTCTTCCGTCGGCGGTGACACCTATACGTTCGTGGCTCGTTTTCACGTCGGAATGAGTGTCTTAGCGGAGTTCACGGTGCCAGCGAGCGAGTTCGTGCTGTCGGAGACGCTGAGGAGCGTCCCGGACGTGCGAATCGAAATCAAGCGCGTCGTCGCGGGAAGCGAGCGCGTGACGCCGTACTTCTGGGCGTCGGGCGACGATTTCGCGAAGTTCGAACGCGAACTCAGCGACGACCCGACCGTCGAGGACGTGCTCATGCTGGAGGAACACGAGAAGGACGAACGGTTCTATCGCGTGACGTGGCGAACGAACGCCGAGAGCCTTCTGTCGGGTGTTTCGGGTACGGAAGCGACGATTCTGGAGGCCCTGAGCGAGGACGGGAGTTGGCAACTCAAAATGCTGTTCCCCGACAGAGACGCGCTCTCGGAGTTTCACGACTACTGCGTCTCGAACGATTTTCCGTTCCAACTCGACCGCGTCTACCGCGCGGAGAATCCCCAAGAGCGCGGCGAGTACGAGGTCACGGAGGACCAACAGGAGGCGCTAATGGCTGGCTACGATGCGGGCTACTTCGACGTCCCGCGAAACGTCACGCTCACCGAACTCGCCGACGAGATGGGCGTCTCGCGAAACGCGCTGTCGGCCCGTCTCCGGCGCGGACAGCGAAACGTCCTCGCCAACACGCTCGTCCACGACGAGTGACGCTCGCCCGTCCGCGACGAGTGACGCTCGCCCGTCCACGACGAACGACGCTCGCCCCTCGGAACCGACGCGCCCGCCGATTTAAAACCGTGGTAGCACTACCACACCGGTCTCATTACCGTCAGCCCCCAACTCCCGTTGGTGTACTGGTAGTAGCATGGTTACTGAAGAGATTCACTCACGTAGTCGAACGGCGGCACCGACAGAGGACTCCGAGATTCGCGAACTGACCGACGGCGAATCTATCACGGAAGCCGTAACGAACGCCCTGAGTTCGGTTCTCGAAACTGAGACGACCAGCATGGAACCCCTTCACTCGGTCGTGGACACCGACGCGCTGGAAGCTATCTTCGCACCGCGCGGCGACGGGACCCCGCGAAAAAGCGGGTTCGTCGAGTTCGAGTACGATTCAGCGCGCGTCCGAGTCGAGGGGAGAACCGTGGTCGTGTACCGACCCCGAGTGAGGAACGTCTCCGAGTGAGGAACGTCTCCGGAGCGCCCGGCAGCGGTACGTCGGCCCGCCGACTCACTCTAACAGTTCCGCGAGCGTCTCCGCCCCGTGTTCGAGCGACGCCTCGGGGTCGTCGGGGTCGTCGTGCTCGTAGACCAGCCACTCGGCCCCGGCCTCGCGGGCCGCCTCGACGCACGCTTCGGCGTCCACGTCGCCCGTCCCGAGTTCGACGGGCCGGTCGTCGGCCACGTCTTTGAGGTGGACCAGCGGCGTTCGACCGCGCAGGCTCGCGAGGAGGTCGGTAGGGTCGTAGCCCGCCGCGACCGCCCACCCCACGTCGAGTTCGAAGTCGATGTCGGTCTCGTCGGCGAGACGCTCGAAGGCGGTGGCGTCGCCGACTTCGGCGAACTCCTGGTCGTGGTTGTGGTACGCGAGATGGACGCCCCGCTTGTCGAGTCGGGCGTCGAGTTCCGCGAGTCTGCGCGCGACCTGCGTGACGCTCTCGGTACTCGTGAAGTGCGACTCGTCGAGCCACGGCACGACGATGCGGTCGCAGTCGAGCGCCCGGTACGCCTCGACTACCGAATCGAGGTCGGCTTCGAGGGCTTCGATGCCGACGTGGGCCGCGGCGGCGTCCAGACCGGCGTCGTCCATCGCACCCCGGACTTCCGCCGGGTCGGCGTCGCCGAGTCCGGCGAACTCGACCGCCTCGAACGCGGTCTCGCCGACCCGGGCCAGCAGGTCCACGAGCGGAACGTCCAACTCGCGGAGCGTGTACAGTTGAATCGCTGGTCGCATACTCGGGATACGGCGACGACGCCTAAATGGGTTGGGAGCGACGGACACCGGGACTCGGTCGCTATCACCAGCTATTAGCTTCCGTCCGACGAGTCGGACGTATGAGCCAACGGCCCGACGTCCTGATTCCGCACTACGTTTCGGACAGCGCGCGCGACAGCCTGCTCGACGGTCTCGACGACAGGCTTCCCGACCTCGAACCCACGGTCGCGACGACGCCGCCCGAGACCGACGACCACCTCCCCGACGCCGAAATCCTCGTGACGCTCCGACTTCCGACCGAGAAACTCGCTTCCGCCGAGAATCTCCGATGGGTGCAGGCGCTCAGCGCGGGCGTGGACAGCTACGACCTCGACGCGCTCGAAAATCGCGACATCGCGCTCACCAACGCGTCGGGCGTTCACGCCGAACCCATCGGCGAGCAGGTGTTGGCCTACATGCTCGTGTTCGAGCGCAACATCCACAAGGGAATCGCCCAACAGCACCGCGGCGTCTGGGAGCGCTACGGCGGTCGAGAGCTTCGCGACGAGACGGTCGGCATCCTCGGCGTCGGCGAAATCGGCGGTCGGGTGGCCGAACTCGCCTCGGCGTTCGGCATGGAGGTCTTGGGCACCAAGCGGACGCCCGAGACCGCCCCCGACGCGGTGGACGAGGCGTTCGGACCCGACGGCCTGTACGAGGTGCTCGAACGCTCGGACTACGTGGTCGTCGCGTGCCCGCTGACCGACGAGACCGAGGGCCTGCTCGGCGAGGAGGAACTCCGAACGATGCCGTCGTCAGGCGTCCTCGTCAACATCGCGCGCGGGGAAATCGTCGAGGAGGACGCGCTGACGACTGCGCTCCAACAGGGCTGGATTCGAGGCGCGGCCCTCGACGTGTTCGAGGAGGAGCCGCTTCCGGGGGAGTCGCCGCTCTGGGACCTCTCGAACGTGGTCGCCACGCCACACATGGCCGGCTCGACGCCCCACTACTACGACCGGTGTGCCGACTTGTTCGCGCGGAACTACGAGCGATACCTCGCGGGTGAGACGGAAGCGTTCGAGAACAGAATCGTTTGAGGTGATTGGCCTGCGACGAACTGACACCGTTTTGTAACCTCGGTGAGTAGCCCGCGGCATGGAACGCCGGAGCGACCGCGTCTGCCCCATCTCACCGATTCTGTCGGTCGTGCTTCTGGCGGGCCTCTGTGTCGGCTCGCTCGTCTCGGAGACTCTCCGCGCGAGCACTGGTCGCGCGGTCGTCGAGAACCTCGCGCTCGTCGCGGTCCTCGTTCTGCTTTTCGGCGCGCTCGTCCGGCGGCTGGTGAGCAATCGCTGGGACCTCGGAACCGCGCTTCTCGGACTCGCCGCGCTCGCTTTCGGGCTGATGTCTCTATTCGAAATCGAGACGGTACTCCGCTCGGAGGTCGTCTACGTCCTCTGGGTCGCGTCGGTCCCGGTCCAACTCCGAGCCGTCGGGCGCGACACCGAATTCTTCACCGAAACCCACGGCGTGGTCCTCGCGGTGAACGGCCTCGCGATGGTCGCCGTCGGTTTGGCGTTCGGCGGTAGTGTCGGCGTACTCGCCGGAAGCGTCGTGACCGCCTTCGGTCTCGTGACGGTCAGCGACCCGAACTGGCTCGACTAACCGACTGGCCGCTATCCAACGACGAACCGGCCGCTGTCAGGTCGGCGGTTCGAAAACCGGTATCCGCGAACGGTGAGCGTTCGCGCTCGAAAAAATGCGACTGCGTTCAGTTCAGCAGGCTCTGGGCGACGCCCGCGAGCTGGTCGGTGTCGGCGTTCTGGAGGTCGTCGTTCGCCAGCTTCAGGCGCAGGCGCGGACGACCCACGTCGATGGGGACCTTCTCGGTGCCGATGAGGCCCATGTCTTCGAGCTTCGTCTTCGTGCGCGAGAAGGTCGCCTTGCTCGCGATGCCGACATCCTCGCCCCACTTGCTGATGTCGTAGAGCAAGGCCTCGTTCTTCGCCGCCACGAGGAGGCTGATGGTGACTTCGTCGAGACCGTCGCCGTCTCCGCGCGCGGTCTCCATCGAGGACAGCACCTCGTCGAAGTCGGTCTGTGCATCGGGGCTAATCTCGTCGCCGAGCGTCTCGCGAACGCGGCTAATCGGCGGCGTGCGGAGCGAGAAGTCGTGTGCGCCCTCCCACTCGTCGGTGTAGGAGTCGTAGGCGTCCGAGACGAACGTCTCGTCGGTCGCGGTGAGACCGCCGACGTGGTCGTCTGCGGTCACGAGTGCGATGACGACTTCGTCGGTGACGATGAGCGAGTTGCTCGGCACCTCGTCGGTGGTGCGAAGCGACAGCACGCCCGCGTCGATGAGGTCCGCCGCGTTGCTGGCGACGATGAAGTCCTCCATCACGTCTTTCAGCGTCGTCTCCTGTGCGAGGAGGCGGACCGTTGGCAGGTCGCCCTCGTGGGCCGTCGCGACGTTGATTAGCTCTTCGATGGTGTCCTTCGCCGGGTTCACGACGAGCAGCGATTCGGGCGCGTCGTCGATGACGGTCTGAAGGATTTCGGCGATTTCTTGGTTGAGTAAATTCGATTCGGTCTCCATATACCCACAAACGCGTTTACCCTACTTAATTTTAACGTTAGTAACAAGGGGAAATCACGGATTATACGGAGATGTGAAGTATTCGATGACACAATTTCAAACAGATTTTCCGAATTCCATTTATATTGATTTCTGTTGACTGAGTGAATTTTCACCGCTCGGGGAAATTGAAGCACAGCGCGACGATGGTCCAGCGCGTATTCCGTCTCTAAAACGGATACGGTAGACGTAACGCTGTATTTCTGGAGTTATCTATGTCATACTAAAGTGAACTCAAGCCGAAAGAATCAAATAATGGGAAATATTAACACAAAACAAGCTATGCGAGGCAAAATTCGACAGTGGTTCGTTGACAATCCGCGTGCGCTGGACGCGGCGTATGTGGTCATGCTAGCCGGGACGTTCGTTACGGAGATCGGGCTTCACGACGCTGCTGGTGGCGCTTCCGGGCCATAAATACCCCCTTATTTTACTTCTTCAGCGAGTTCGTTCGACCAGTAGATATCTCCGTCATACACGAACGGTGACTTTGCTCGATCGAGAAATGAGCATAGCTCTGAGTAGCTAAGCGTAAAGGTAGACTCGTTCCCGTGAAGGTACATTTCGTTACGTTCGGGAAGATAAACTTGATAACCCGCGCCAATATCTCGCGCCGATATCTGATTAAATGACACATCGTATCTGCCATTGTTCTCCTCGATTTCGCCACCACTCGGGAACCGATTATCACTCTGCGTCAGCACGTGCGTCCCGTCCCCGACCACCGCGTAGTCTTTCCCCATCATAATCCGTCGCCGGGCGAACTGGAGCGCGCGCTGGATGCTGAAACCGTGGATGAGCAGGCGGGCGAACGCCACGCCGACTTTCGCGGCCTGCTTGTTCAGGACCTTCGTGAACGTAACCGCGCCCGCCGCGCTCCCCTTCCGCACGAGGTCGCGGCCCTCGTAGTACGACCCGCAGGCGTTCAGGAAGAACGTCTGGACGTTGCTCTCCTCGATGTCTTCGACGGCGAGGTTCCCGTTTCGACACCTGAGGCCGTCCTCCTCGCAGTGGCCGATGTAGTGGACGAAGTCGTGGGACGATTCGAGCACGTCGGCGAGTCCGGTCTTGGTGAGATTCTCGTGGACGGTCACGTCGATGGGCAAATCGTCCGCGCGCTCCTCGTAGATTCGGGCGACGGTCTCGTGTTCGTCGGCCATCTCCTCGTCGTTGAGGACGACCGTCACGTCGATGTCGCCGGTGCTCTGGTCGAGATACTTGAATCGGTTCTCGTAGGCTTCGGGAACGACCTTGAACACGTCGATAGGGACGCCGTCCGCGAGCCAGCCGCTGATTCGGCCTCGGTGGAGGATGGGGTCGCGCCTGTCCACGGAGTTGACCGTGCCCGGACCGGCGCGAGCGGTCGCTTGGGCCGCCGTCGCCTCTGGCGGACGGTTCGGACCGCCGTCCCGGTAGAAGTCGCCGATGGACTTGTTGAGAAGTTCGTTCTTTTCGAGTTCGGTCGATTCGGGGAGGTAGACGAGACTGAGGTTGTTGAAGAAGAACGGCAACGACGCGGCGTTCTCCGCGTTCGGCGTGACGTGCATCGCGAGGTGCCACTCCGGCAGGTCGTCGTCGATGCGCTCGTAGGCGACGTCGAGATACGTCGCCAACTGTTCGGCCGGAGACGATTCGTAGGTCGCCTCCGCGTCGATGTCGAGTTCGTCGAGCAGGTCGAGTTCCGCGAGGTCCCAACTGTACTCGCCCGCGTTTCGGACGAGACAGTCGAGGAAGAACACCCGCCGGAGGAGGTCAGCGACCTCGTGCTGGAACCCCGGGAGCGGGCTGAACGTCCGCTCGACCGCCGCTTCGGGCGCTCGCAAGACCGGAAATCGCCTGTCTTCTACCGCGAGGTCGGCCTGCAAGTAGTGTGCCAGCGGCGCGGCGACGAAGACGTACTCGAAGCTGTCGGGCACGACGAGTTCGATGCCGACCTCGGGTTTGTTCTCGCGAACGGAGTCGGGAATCTCGGTCTCCTCGCCGAACGCGAATCGCGGCGGATGGCCCCTGAGGTTGGGATACGACCGGTCCGGTCCCGTCGTCTTGTGCGACGACGACGAGTAGGTGACGGCGGTCGCGACGCCCTCGGGCGTTCGAGGCACCGTGATGGTGTCCACCGGCTCCTCGTGGTGGCTCCGGAAGCCGAAGGTCACGAGCGTGCGCTCGGGGAACGAGACGTAGAGGTCGTTGTAGTCCTCGGACTTCCAGACGGTCGCCGCCCCCGAGAATTTGAGATACGTCTTGATGTTGAGCGTCACGTCGAGCAGATTGTCGTCGTCGGGGAGTTCGAGCGGTTCGGTGTCGCTCCCGTGAGTGTACTTCTCGCGGGAGTCGCCGGTGAATGCGAAGACGAGCGCGGCCGGGAGCCGAATCTCGGTCGCGTACCCCGACACGGTCTCGTCGAGCGGCCGGTCGATGTCGTGGCCCGCACTCGCGGTCTCCCACCCGTCAGCTTCGATACACACCTCCGTCTTCGTGCGGTCGAACACGCGCAACCCAGAATCCGTCTCCTCCCACTCAATCATGTCGGCGTCACACCACGTGTCTCACCCGGAGTTTATAGTTTTGTCGCCCCGTCTCATCACCGCGAAAGGTAAGCTTATACTCCGTGGCGAACGGATTCCACTCATGAAGTACGACCGCGTCCGCGACGCCGACCCGAAGGTAGCAGACGCCCTCGAAGCCGAAGTCGAGCGCCAACGCGACACGCTGGCGATGATAGCGAGCGAGAACCACGTTAGCGAAGCCGTACTGGAGGCCCAGGGGAGCGTCCTCACCAACAAGTACGCCGAGGGGTATCCGGGGTCGCGCTACTACGGCGGGTGTGAACACGTAGACACGGTCGAGGAACTCGCCATCGAGCGCGCGAAAGACCTCTGGGGGGCCGAGTACGTCAACGTCCAACCCCACTCCGGGTCGCAGGCGAACATGGCGGTCTACTTCGCCATGCTCGACGCCGGTGACAAGATTCTCTCGCTCGACCTGACCCACGGCGGCCACCTCAGCCACGGCCATCAGAAGAACTTCACCGGGCAACTCTACGAGGTCGAGCAGTACGAGGTAGACCCCGAGACGGGCTACATCGACTACGACGACCTCCGCGAACACGCCGAGACGTTCGACCCCGATATCGTGGTGTCGGGCTACTCCGCCTACCCCCGCGAAGTCGAGTGGGAGCGCGTCCAAGAGGCCGCTGACGCCGCCGACGCCTACCACCTCGCCGACATGGCCCACATCACGGGACTCGTCGCGTCGGGCGAACACCCCTCCCCGGTCGGTATCGCCGACTTCGTGACCGGTTCGACCCACAAGACGATTCGCGCGGGACGCGGCGGCATCGTCCTCGCCGACGAGGAGTACGGCGACGCCATCGACTCGGCCGTGATTCCCGGCATGCAGGGCGGTCCCCTGATGCACAACATCGCGGGCAAGGCGGTCGGGTTCGAGGAAGCCCTCCAGTCGGAGTTCGACGACTACGCCGAGCAGACCGTCAAAAACGCCGAGGCGCTCGGCGAGAGCCTGCAGGAGGACGGCTTCGGTCTCGTCTCGGGCGGCACCGACACCCACCTCGTGCTGGTGGACCTCCGGGAGTCCCACGAGGACGTGACCGGCAAGGACGCCGAGGAGGCGCTCGAAGACGTTGGAATCGTCCTCAACGCCAACACGGTGCCCGGCGAGACGCGCTCGCCCTTCGTCGCATCGGGCATCCGCGCGGGGACGCCCGCGCTCACGACTCGCGGCTTCGACGAGGACGACTGCCGGTACGTCGGCGACCTCATCGCGCGCGTCATCAACAACGTCGGTGACGAGGACGTGAAGGCTGAAGTCGCCGAGGACGTGCAGGCGCTGTGTGAGGCGAATCCGCTGTACGAGTAGGCAGAAAGCTTATTCTTGATTGAAGCAGTCTCTTTGACATGAGAGGTTCCCGTCGTCGCCTCCTCGTCGCCAGCGGCGGCCTCGTCGCGTCACTCGCAGGATGCCTTGGCGGAGTTCCCGCCGGAAGCGCGCCGTCCGATACCGCCGACTTCGAGACGACGTCTGAATCGACCGCGACGACCGAGGTTTCCGACTATCCCGCGACCGTGAACGCGACGACCACCGTCGAGCGCGACGAAATCGAGTACATCGCGGCAAACGACACCGTGCGCTACGTCGCGGCGTACCGACACTCGAACCCCGACGAGGTCGAGAACGGGTCGGAGCCCGAGCGCGAACCCGTCTACGAACACGTCCCGTTCGAGGAGTGGGTCGAGACCGAGTGCGCCAGCGTGGGCGCGGAGCGCGTGAACGAAGCGATGAGTGAGCGACTCGGCGACGCCGAGGGCGTCTCGGCGGGCGTGACGAACGACGACGGCGAACTGAAAATATTCGTCGCTCACGAGACGACGCTGAACCGCGACGGCGACGTGATATCCGAGCCGAACGTCTCGTACGACCGAGTGAGGCAGGTCGCACCCGAGCGTGCCGAGGTGACGCTCACCCTCTCGGGACGCTCGCGCTCCTGCGTCGTCTCGGTGGCGACTCGAGAACAGGAAATCCAGCAAGAGTAATGCACACTTTTGCATAAATGTCCTCGGTTACGCAGAGAAATACGCACGAACCCGAGGGTTAAAATGGCTCGGCGTCCACTCTCTATTCGATGACAGAGGTAATCGACGGCAACGCCGTCGCCGCCGAGATACGCTCCGACCTCCAGGACAGCATCGACGCGCTCGCCGACGCAGGGGTTCGCCCCGGTCTCGCCACCGTGCTGATGAGCGACGACCCCGCGAGCGAGACGTACGTCTCGATGAAACAGCGCGACTGCGACGAGGTCGGCATCGAGGGCATCCACGTCGAAATCGACCCCGACGCCCCCGCCGAGGAACTGTTCGACACCGTCGAGGACCTCAACGCCGACCCCGAGGTGCACGGAATTCTGGTCCAGATGCCGGTCCCCGACCACGTGGACGACCGCCGGGTCATCCGAGCTATCGACCCCGAGAAGGACGTGGACGCCTTCCACCCCGAGAACGTGGGCCGAATCGTCGCGGGCGACCCCCGGTACCGACCCTGTACGCCCCACGGCGTCCAGAAGCTACTCGACGCCGCGGGCGTCGAGACCGAGGGCAAGGACGTGACCATCGTCGGCCGGTCGAACATCGTGGGCAAGCCCCTCGCGAATCTGCTCGTCCAGAAGGCCGAGGACGGCAACGCCACGGTCACGGTCTGTCACTCTCGCACCGAGAATCTCGCGGAGAAGACCCGCCGGGCCGACGTGGTGGTCGCGGCCTGCGGCGTCCCCGAGATGATAGACGGGTCGATGCTCTCGGAGGGTGCGACGGTCATCGACGTGGGAGTCAACCGCGTGGACGCCGACACCGAGAAGGGATACGAACTGGTGGGCGACGTTGATTTCGAGAGCGCGAAGGAGGTCGCGGAGGCAATCACCCCCGTTCCCGGCGGCGTCGGCCCGATGACGCGCGCGATGCTCCTCTACAACACGGTGGCGGCGGCGGGCCATCAGGAGGGCGTGGACGTGGACCTGCCCTGAGTTCGCGCTTCCCGGGCTACTTTCTCGCTTCGCGGTCGGCCTCCGAGATTCTATCGGCTTCCTCCCGGATTCGCTTGGTCTCTCGGCCCGCGCCCACCTGACTGTTGTAGACGTGACGGACAATTTTCTCGCCCGACCCCTCGATTCGGTCATCGGACGCGTTCGCCTCGTCGGGACCGTCCTCTCGCGCCCGGCGCAACCGAGACACCGCCCACCAGATGACGACCAGTACGACAGCGATTCCGACGGTTTCGACGGCGAGCAGCGCCGAAATCCCGAACTCCGCCCAAGCGGCGACCAGTCCGGCGAGGAACACCGCCACGAGTACGAATCTGAGGAGGTAGTGTGCTAGGGAGGCCGCGTCACCCGTCATGCCGCGGAATAGCGCACCAACTCTCAAAAAAGATGCGTGAGTTCCGGGTCACGCCAGTCGGTCGAACCGCTCGCGCGCACTCGCGAGCGCGTCCACATCGTCCTCACGCAGGAACCGACTCACGTCTCGGGCCGCCTCGACCAGCAGTTCCGCGGTCTCGGGGTCCACGTCGCCCTCCAGCGCGCGGACGCGCTTGACGTGGGTTTCGAGGGTTTCGAGCGCCGACGCGCCCTCCGAATCGACGCCCTCCTCGTCGGCCCAGTCGGCCATCTCCCGGCGGTACTCGCCGACGGCCTCCCCGTACGCCAGCCCTCGAATCGCGTGCATCGTCTTCGGAACCTCACTCGGGGCGGGGCGCTCGCCGTCGTCGGCCCCGCGGAGGAGCGCGAGGAAGTACCACTCCTCGTCGTCGTTCACGTCCAAGCCCCGTCCGACCACGTCGGCGGCGTGCCGGAGTTCGTTGGCCGCGAGGTACGCGTCGTCGAGCGCGCGCAGGTCGCCGCCCCTGACGAACCCTCGCTTGCGGACGTACCCGCGGGCGGCCTCGCTCGCGCGGTCGGCGACCTCGCGGAGCGACTCGGCTTCGACCGCCTCGCGAGCGTCGGTCAGGTCGAGTTCGACCGGCGAATCCGTGTGGAGACGGCGTTCGGAATCGACGCCGACGCTCCGGAGGCTTCCGCACGACGGACACTCGACGCTCCCGGTCTCGTAGTAGGACCACCGCGTCCCGCAGTCGTTGCACTCGCGCTCGCCGCGGACTTTCATACCCCCGTTTTCGCCGTCGAGTCACAAAACGCCCGCGAACCTCCTTTGGCACGCCTGAAGACTTATATCAGTTTGTAGTGACGTGTGGGGCATGGCTCGGGACGCCGAGGGGAAACTGCTCCGGTTTCGGACGCCCGTCTCCGAGACGTTCTTCCGGGACTACGGCGTGCCGCTCGCGTTCACGGCCGGTGGCCTGCTCGTCGTCGCCCTGGTCCTCGCGGACGGCGTCGTCGAGGCCGCGACGTTCATCGGCGCGTTCGTCGGCCTGTCGCTCGGCTCGATTCTGGCGGGTCTCGCGGTGTACAACGTCGTGGTCGTCGTCCTGCTCGCCGCGAGTCGGTGAGCGATTCGCACGAGCATTTATCTGCCTGCCCGAAAAAGGACCGAGTACGATGTCGGGTCACGGTCTCTCCACCGAGACGTCCGAGGATAGAGTAAGTCGCCAGTCGGCGGCTGGTCGAGAAATTCTCCGCGAGATTCGTCGATTCTGACGGCGGCACGCTCGCCGTGACGGTCGCGGGCGACTCGCACGAACTCTCCAGAGCCGAAGCCGACCGGCTCCGCGCCGCGCTCGGCGAGGCGCTGACCGAGCGCCGGGAGTTCGTCCGGACGGTCGGAACCCACCGCGAGGACGGAAGCTACGTCGTCGCGCGCAGGCGCGCCGACTCGTCGGGCCACCGAAAAGTGTTCGAGAGCTTCGCGGCCCTGCGGCGGCTCTACGACCGCTTGCCTTCGGAGTTCACCGCCGAGGACGTGGGCCGGACGGGTCTCACGGGCGGGCGGCGACACATGCTGGTCCACCACTTCGCGGAGCATCCCGGCTTCGACTGCGAACTGTCGAAACGCCAGCCGCTGACCGGGAGAAAGCGAGACGAATTCGACGGGGGTGAAATCGGCGGCTGAAGTGGAATGCGACTGTTATCGGGAGTGACGTGGAACGCGACTGCTATCAGGGATGACGTGACAGTGAAGCGACCTACTCCCGGTACAACTGAGGACCGCACAGCACGCCACCGCACCGCGCCCCGTACCTCCCCGCGTCTCGCTGAACAACGTGAAGCGAGGCTCGGAAGACGCGGTTTGTCTTCCGGCGTCTCAGCGAGCGAAGCGAGGTGAGGCTCGTCGGAGCGTGCTCCGACGGCGTGCGCTTGCGCTCGCACAGCGAGCGCAAGCGCGGCGCGTCCCGTGGTCTGTGTAGCCACCGAAACGCTGAGTGCCGAGTTCGTGCCGCCACGCCAACGCTTTTGGCGCTCGGTTCCGACCGAACGCGCATGGCACCACGACCATCGACGTTCTCCATCGCGGCCCGCGACCCCGAGACGGGCGCGGTCGGCATTGCGGTCCAATCGAAGTTCGTCGGCGTGGGCGCGGTCGTCCCGTTCGTCAGCGCCGACGCGGGCGCGGTCGCCACCCAGAGCTACGCCAACGTCGCCTACGGGCCGGACGGTCTCGACCTGCTCCGGGACGGGAAGGCGGCCGAGGAAGTCGTCCGGGAACTGACTGACTCCGACGACGAATCGGCGAGTCGGCAGGTCGGCGTCGTCGGACAGGACGGGTCGGTCGCCGCCTTCACGGGCGAGGAGTGCTTCGACTTCGCGGGCGACGTGCAGGGCGAGAACTACACCGTGCAGGGAAACATCCTCGAGAACCGCGACACCATCGAAGCGATGGCCGAGACGTTCGAAACCGCCGAGGGCGGCCTTCCGGAACGTCTCATCGCCGCGCTCCACGCGGGCAACGACGCGGGCGGCGACAAGCGCGGCGAGCAGAGCGCGGCGCTCTACGTCGCCAAGGAGTCGGGCGGCTACGACGGCCGGAACGACCGCTGGATAGACGTGCGCGTGGACGACCACGAGACGCCCATCGACGAACTCGAACGCGTGTTCAAGGTGTACGACGTGACCCTGCTCGAACGCGAGGAACCCGACGACTGCCGGGCGCTCTCGGGCGAGACCGCCGAGGCAGTCTCCGAAACGCTCGCGGACCTCGGACTGCTCGACCGAGAGGCGACCGCCGAGTTCGGCGAGGACGAACGCGCCGCCTTGGAGGAGTTCCGCGGCCTGAACAACTTCGAGAACCACGACCTCCCGGTGCTGGAGGACGCGCTGGCCCGCGGCTGGGACGACTCGGAGGGGACGGGCGAGGAGCGAATGGTGGACGCCCTCTGGCACGGTCTCTCCCGCCTCGACCGGAAGTGATACTGTCGGCTGTACTTCTTCGAATAGCGGTGCGTTGAAGACGAAGGTAGAGACGAGGGACCGTCCAATCCTCAACGGTGATTTTCACGTACGTACAGCCGACAGTATGAACCGTACTCCGAAGTGTCGCGAAAGTGCGACTCAAATCCGGTTCGAGCCACCCGTCACCGAGATTTTATATCAAATACTCAACTACCGAAACTTACTTCAGTGCGGTATCTTCCGGTACGTTTAAGCATTCGACGGGTGGCGCTAATGGTATGAGTGGACGACCGCTCGACGTACTGGAGGCTTCCCTCGACGAGGAGGTCACGGTGCGCTTGAAAGGCGGCGAGGAGTTCGTCGGTACGCTGACCGGCTACGACCAGCACATGAACCTCGTTCTGGAGGATACCGAAGAAGAAGACACAACCATTATACGCGGCGACAACCTCGTTTCGATTAACCCATGACCGGCGCAGGCACCCCTAGCCAAGGGAAGAAGAACACCACGACGCACACGAAGTGTCGTCGGTGTGGCGAGAAGTCGTATCACGTCAAAAAGAAGCAGTGTTCGTCGTGCGGTTTCGGCAAATCGAAGAAGCGCCGAGACTACGAGTGGCAGAGCAAGGCTGGCGAATAGCCGACCGCTCTCCGGCGCATCTCTCCGTTCTCACGAACTCGCGTTCGAGTAGCGGCTTGCTTTTCGACCCCGATTCGCTTTTCGAGAGCGGCGAGTCCGGCGACTGCCGGACTCGCCGCCTCTTGTCGCCCGACACCCACAGTTATGCACGAACGAGCATACCTTCTCGGAGGAGAGCCGGAAATTCGGCACGATAACGAGGGTTTTTACTACCGGCCCGCCCTACCGACTCCCATGCCAGACGGCCGGGACGCGGCCCACAGTGGTCCGACCGAGAACGCCCTTTCGGGTCCGACCGAGAAGTGCGGCGTCGTCGGGGTCTCGCTCGCCGAGCGAGACGCCGCGCGCCCGCTCTACTACTCGCTGTACGCCCTCCAACACCGCGGTCAGGAGTCGGCGGGCATCGTGACCCACGACGGATTCCAACAACACAGCCACGTCGAGATGGGACTGGTCGGCGACGCCTTCGACGAGGCCGATATCGAGGGCCTGCGCGGGAGCGCGGGTATCGGCCACGTTCGCTACCCGACCGCGGGAAGCGTGGACAAGTCGTGCGCCCAACCGTTCACGGTGTCGTTCAAGAGCGGCGCGCTCGGTCTGAGCCACAACGGCAACCTCGTCAACGCCGACGACGTTCGGGACCGCCTCGCCGGGATGGGCCACGCGTTCACCTCCGACGGCGACACCGAGGTCATCGCCCACGACCTCGCGCGAAATCTGCTCGAATCCGACCTCGTGCGCGCGGTCAAACGCACGATGGGTCGAATCCACGGGTCGTACTCGCTGACCATCATGCACGACGACACTGTGCTGGGCGTGCGCGACCCCGAGGGGAATCGCCCGCTCTGTATCGGCGAACTCGAAGACGGCTACGTCCTCGCCAGCGAGTCGGCCGCCATCGACACCCTCGACGGCGAACTCGTCCGGGACGTGCGACCCGGCGAGCTCGTCGTCCTCCAACCGGGCGGCGACGGATTCGACTCCTACCAACTGTTCGAGCGCGAGAACACCGCCCACTGCTTTTTCGAACACGTCTACTTCGCCCGGCCCGACAGCGTCATCGACGAGAACCTCGTCTACGAAGTCCGCCGGGAACTCGGTCGAAGCCTCTGGGACGAAAGCGGCATCGACACCGACGTGGTGATGCCCGTCCCCGACTCCGGCCGGGCGTTCGCGAGCGGGTACGCCGAGGCCGCCCAAGAGGCCGAGGCCGGAGTCGAGTTCGCCGAGGGCCTGATGAAGAATCGGTACGTCGGTCGCACCTTTATCATGCCGACCCAGGGCGAGCGCGAGCGCGCGGTCCGCCTGAAGCTCAACCCCATCAAGTCCACCGTGAAGGGCAAGACCGTCACCCTCATCGACGACTCCATCGTTCGCGGAACGACTTCGACCCAACTGGTCGGACTCCTCAAGGACTGCGGCGCGGAGGAGGTCCACATGCGAATCGGCGCGCCGCCCATCGTCGCCCCCTGCTACATGGGCATCAACATGGCGACCCGCGAGGAACTCATCGCCGCCGATAAGTCGGTCGAGGAGATTCGGGACGCAATCGACGCAGACAGCCTCGCGTACCTCTCGACGCAAGCGGTCGCGGACGCCATTGGACGCTCGCGTGCGGACCTCTGCATGGGGTGTGTCACCGGCGAGTACCCCTACGACATCGACGGCGAGGAGACCGACCGCGAAGTGTCCCGGCCCGAAATCGCCGAGACCGCGGGCGCCGACGACTGACGGCCTCTCGACTCCAATTGTTCCTTCTGGCCCTCTCGTGGCGTCGAATCACGAGCGACGGCGAGACCGGCTATGGCGGCGTGGTCGGGAGCTACTTCCGCGAGGATACGACGCGTAAGAAGTGCTATTGGTGACATACGAGGCCAGGGTGGGCGAGGAATAACTCCCACACCCGACTGCCGAGGTTCCGAGCGAATTTTCGGACTCGGCGGTTCTCAGAACAGGTACAACAGCAGGTACACCACCACACCGAGCGAGAACGAAATCAGCCACAGACTCGCCGCGACGCGCCCGATTCGGGGATGGGCCGTCGCCGACAGTTCCGAGACCGGCCGGGTCACCGCCAGCAGGAGGACGTAGTACAACAGCGGGATGCAGACGATAGCCAGCAGGACGTGAATCCCGAGCAGCGGGAAGAACACGAACCGCTCGATTACCGCGGGACCCTCGAACGGCGTCGGTCCGAGGAGCGCGACCCGGTAGAGGTACAGCACGAGAAACGTCGCGAACAGGACGACGCCCGCGACCATCCCCTTCCGGTGGCGCTCGACGTCGCCGCGGCGAATCGCGCGCCACGCCGACGCGATGACCACGACGGCGACGGCGCTGACCGCGGCGTTGACGTGGGGAATCGCCGCGAGGACGGGGTCGGGCGCGCGCGGCAGGACGCCCGGAGGTACGACGCGAAGCACTGCGGCGAACACTAGCGCCAGCGAGACGACGCTCAACAGACTGGTCACTGCGGGAACGTGGCGCTTTACGAGGCGCTCCATGACCGAGACTTCGAACCCAGGGCAGTTACGCCTTGCCGTGTAGGTCGGTGCCGTCCCGGCGTTGAAACGAAAGGCCTTTTATTCGGGTAGTGTCTACAACTGAGTGCAGGAAAGAGACAGCGGGCGTGGGTAGCCAAGCTAGGCCAACGGCGCAGCGTTGAGGGCGCTGTCCCGTAGGGGTCCGCCGGTTCAAATCCGGTCCCACGCATCGCACGTGCGACACACCGTCGTACACATGATGCAGGTGGAGTCCCTTGGGACTGCACCCACGCACAATCCTTCGGAAGTTACGTTCGAGAGCGGTGCGACCGCCGGTCGCACCGCTCTCTTCGACGGTTAGTTTCTCGCACGATACTGCAGTAACGCGGACAGCCGTCCGAACTCCGCGAAATCGAGGCCGTTCGCGACCGCGAACGGCCTCGATTTCGCGTTCTCGAACGCGCAGATTCAGGTCGAGATTCAGGCGAATCGCCGATTACAGCCCCTCGAATTCCTCGACTTTCTCGCGCCACGTCTCGGGAATCTGGCGCGACGACCCCGTCTCCCGGTCGATAACGACCTGCACGGCTTCGCCGGTCGCGGCCACCTCGCCGTTCGCCCGGACTTCGTACGCCATTCGAATCGAGGAGTCGCCCAACTCGGCGACGCGGGCCGCGACCGTCACCTCGTCGCCGAGTTCGACCGAGTCCCGGAAGTCGAGTTCGAGGTTCGCCAGCACGGTCGAGACCTTCGAGAGGTCTTCGTCCACCACTTCTCGGAAGTAGGCCGACCGGGCCTCTTCGAGGTAGGTCGCGTAGACGGAATTGTTGACGTGTCCCATCGCGTCGATGTCCCGGAACCGAACGTCCACGTCGGCTTCGAACGAGTAGTCGGTCATCGCTCGCACGTCGGAGGTCGCGACAATTTGCTCTGTCGCTTTCGGAATCCCTTCGAATCGCCCCCGGAACCGTCTCGAATCGACCTACGGGTAGGTCGATTCGAGATAGGCGTCCAACTCGGTGACCGTCTCGGGGTCGTAGGTCCAGAGGCCCCGGAACGTCCCCGACTCATCGACCTCCTCGGCGACGAGCGCGCACGCTTGGTAGTCGTCACCCCCGCCGTCGAACACCACGAACCAGAACGCACCGATTTCGGCGGCGGTGTCGGTGTGAACCGTGATGCGCTCGGAAACGGGAACGTCGGGAGGCCAGTCCGGCCGCGCGTAGACGTGAACGTCGAGGAGCGACTCCGCCGCCAGCAGTTCGTAGCGTTCGCGCTGGGCGGCGAAGGCGGCGGGGCGCTGGAATCCGGTCCGGAGCGTGCCGGTGCCTCGCCGGTACGCCCGGTCTTCGATTTCGCGGCTGACCGCCAGCATCTGGCGCTTGTCGAACGAGACGAACGTGGTGTCGGCGAGCAGGTCGAGGAGCGCGCGAACCGCTTCGGGAGGCCCGGTCTCCGAGAGTCGAGTTCCGCCGCCTCGGAGTTCACTGTGCGACACCGATGGTTCGAGGAGTTCGCGGACGGCCGCCGCGCCGACGCTCCCGAGGAACTCCCCGCCTTCGGTCACGACGACGAAGCCGCCCGAACCGTCGTCGGGCAGGTCGGCGTGTTCGACCGCGACGTTGCGCGTCTCGAACTGGGATTCGAGTCCGTCGAGTCGGTCGGGTGCGAACACCGTGACGGTCTTGCGCCGAGACGCGACCTCGTCGAGAAACGACCGAAGCATGGCGAATCACCCTCGGGGACGGCTGTTGTGGCGGGAGTCCGACGACGCCGCGCGCTCGACCGCGAGCGCGCGGTCGAGCGCGGTGTCGAGGAAGTCGGGAATGTCGGCGAGCGCGACCTCGCCCGAATCGGGGTCGTAGCGGACGAATCCGGCGTCGGCGAGCATCGGGAGGTGCGTGTGGTGAAGCCCGACTATCGTTCGCCGTCGGTCCTCGGGGGTCGCCGCGCTCGCGCCGTCCTCGCGCGCTCGAAGCCATCCCGTCACGACGGTCGCGAGTTCGCCGAGGGTCGTCGTCTCCTCGACCCGGAGGTAGTAGAGCGCGTGCCGCCGCTCCACGTCGGCGAGCGCCCCGAACGCCGCATCGACCATCGCGGCGTCCTCGTCCCCACTGCCCGAACTCCGTGATTCCATGCTCTATCTTACGATAGTAGTCGTCGAACCGGAATGAGTGTTGTGGGCGACCCAACGGTTCGCGGGAGTCGTCGGACGCCACAATCCCGGTATTCAAATGCTCGCTGTGCGTAGTGGGTCGCATGGCGAAGTATTCCACGGGCGGGTCGTCCGGCGCGAGCGGCGGCGGCGCGTGCGAACTCTGCGGCAAGTCGAGCGATTCGCTGACCGAGGCCAACGTGGCCGGGGCGCAACTGGAGGTCTGTTCGGACTGCGCGACCCACAACGACAACGCGCAGACGAAACAGGAGACCAGCGACGAGGTCGAGCGAAATCGCCGCGCGGCTCAGAACACCGCGAAGGCCAGCGGCGTCTACAACGACGACTCCAGCCACTGGGAGGAGGAGGGCACGAACTACGACGACGACCCCCTGCCGTATCTGGTCCGGAACTACGGCGAGAACGTCGAGGAGGCCCGCCAAGAACAGGGCCTCCAACGGGAGGAACTCGCGGACGAACTCGACGTGTCGGAGAACGACCTGCTCGCGGTCGAGCAGGGCCGGGCGAATCAGGCGAACGTCGGCGGGTCGGTCGTCCGGGCGCTGGAAGAACGCCTCGACGTGACGCTCGTCGAGGAGGCGTGAGGACCGGCGACGAGGAGCGGCGCGCTCGGTGACACAGCCGCCGGGAATCGGCCGGTGACACAAACAACGGGGTGGGAATGAAAGGGGCCGCCCGGTCGCGTGTACGTGGTCGTCTGGCCGACCCCTATCCACGCCGGGTTGTGCGGAGAGGCGTGGATATGTCGGCCAGCGACCGCGACCGGGCGGGGGCTTTCTGGCTGTTCTAGATTCCAGTGTTTGCGGTGCAAAGCGACCGGGCAGGGGCTTTCAGGCCGAACCCACCACCAAATTCGAACACGATTCGTAGCGAGTCCCGAAATTTTATTCCCGTTACGAGTAGTGACTGAGAGTATGGACATCGGCGTTCACACACCACCGCTGTACGGAGAGTCGTTCGAAGACGCGCTGGCGTACCTGCACGGTATCGGCGTGGATGCCGTCGAACCCGGCGTCGGCGGCTATCCGGGAGACACCCACATGCCGCGCGGGGAGTACCTGAACGACGACGACGCTCAGGCGGAACTCCACGACCTGCTCGACGAGTACGAGATGCGCATCTCCGCGCTCGCGACCCACAACAATCCGCTCCACCCCGACGACGACACCGCGGCCGAGGCCGACACCGAACTCCGGGAGGCCGTCGAACTAGCCGACCAACTCGGTGTCGATACCGTCACCTGCTTCTCGGGGCTTCCCGCGGGCGGCCCGAACGACGAGGTGCCGAACTGGGTCACCGCGCCGTGGCCCGGCGAACACGCCGACGCCCACGAGTACCAGTGGGAGGAAGTCGCGATTCCGTACTGGTCGGACCTCGCCGAACACGCCGCCGACCACGGCGTGGACCTCGCCATCGAGATGCACCCCAACATGCTCGTCTACGAACCGACCGGCATGCTCCGCCTGCGCGAGGCGACCAACGAGCGCGTCGGCGCGAACTTCGACCCCAGCCACCTCTACTGGCAGGGAATCGACGTGACCGACGCCATCCGATTCTTGGGCGAACACGACGCAATCCACCACTTCCACGCGAAGGACACCAAGGTGTACGACGCGAAGGCCCGGTACAAGGGCGTCCTCGACACTACGCCTTACGACGAGGAACCCGACCGCTCGTGGCTGTTCCGGTCGGTCGGCTACGGCCACGGCGAAGAGCACTGGAAGGACATCGTGAGCACCCTCCGGATGGTCGGGTACGACGGCGCGCTCTCCATCGAACACGAGGACTCGCTCACCAGTTCGAACGAGGGTCTCGAAAAGGCGGTCGGCATCCTTCAGCGCGCTATCTTCCGCGAGCAACCCGGCGAAGCGTACTGGGCCTGAAAAAGGAGCATTCGATTACGCACTCGGGTCGAGCGCCTCGGGATACAGCGTTTCTTCGTCCGCAGCGAACGCGTCCGCGCGCTTCCAGACGCACTCGATGCGCTCGTCGAGGTCAGGTTCGTACCCCTCGAACGCGTCGCGCTCGTAGGGCCACGACTCGGCGATGTCGGCCTCGTAAAGTCGCGCCACTTCGTGTTCGGTCCGGCCGTCGTAGTCGAACACCTCCTCGTGGGTTTCGAGGTGCGAGACGTTCTCCACGGTGACGCCGAGTTCCTCGTCGAACTCCCGACGGAGTGCCTCGGCGCTGTGTTCGCCGAACTCGACGCCGCCGCCGAGGAGGTAGTAGAACGCATCCCCGTCAGCCCCGCCGGTCGTGTCTCGCTCGCGCGCGACGAGAATCTCGTCGCCGCGCCGAACGACCCCACGGGCGGAGACGCGGACGTGCCGGTCGGTCATACTTCGTGTCGTCACGCTCGCACGAAAAACCGTTCGGCTCGGTTCTCTCGGCCGTCACCTTTCAGTCTCGGGAGCGCGATTTGTCGGGTATGTCCGAATCCGACGACCTCACCGAACAGCTCACGAGCGCGTGCCGGACGGCCATCGGCGACGAACTCCGGAGCATCACCTACTTCACCGAGGACGACGAGGACCAGATTTACCTGCGCAGCGACCTCGAATCCGGGGCCGACATCGTGGGCTTCGCCGACAACGAGCGACTCGGCTTCCGGTCCCAGTCGACGTACCGGGAGACCGAACTCGGCGAATATCGGTTCACCATGCGGGTGTTCGACCGGGGATATCTCACCCGCGTCATCGTCGGCGACCACGGCGCGTTCGTGACCACCGACGAACTCGACATGGACCTGTTCAAGGAACTCGCGTCGGCGGTTCGGGGCGTGCTGGCCGAAACCGACCCCGAGGCGGCGGCCTGACCGCGAGACGAAACGCTTTCGACCGCCGCCCCCGCGAAACCGAGTGTGAGCGACCAATCGTGAGCTACGAACTTCGGGACCACACCGCCGACGTGGCCGTCGAGGCGACCGGCCCCACGCTCTCCGCAGCATTCTCGGCCACCGCCGACGGTCTCGCGGCCGCGATGTGCGACGAGCTACCGGACGCGGGCGACCAGTTCGAGTTCGAGGTCCGGGCCGAGGGTCGTGAAGCCCTGCTGTTCGACTACCTCGACCAACTCATCTACGAGCGCGACGTGCGGGCGGTCCTCCCGGTGGACAACGACGCCGAAGTCCGGACGGAGGGCGACGAATGGGTCGTCGAAGCCAGCGCGCGCGGCGTCCCGCTCGCCGAGATTTCGGCCCGCGAAATCAAGGCCGTCACCTACTCCGAGATGGCAATCGAGGAGATAGACGACGGGTGGCGCGCATACGTGGTCTTCGACGTGTGAGGCGATTCCGGTCGGTGACACGGCCGCCGAGAAACGGCCGGTGACACAATCCACCGGAAAACGACCGGTGACACAAACTACGAAAACGGCAGGCCGACCAGTCTGCAGCGCGGGACCGAAAGGGACCGCCCAGTCACGGGGTCTCTGTTGTTTTTGCTCCCGTCGTTCGTCGTCGGCAGTCCGTTCCAAGCCCTCCGAGTCTCCATCCTCTCGAAACGAATGGCGAAACGTATTCCGGCGCGAACCGCGAACGACTACGCATGACCACTTACGAGGCGGGCGACGTGACGCTCCACCAGATTCGGGAGTTCGTCTGGGAGATTCCCCAAGAGGGAGACATGCGCGCTCCCGCGCGCGTGCTGGCGAGCGAGGCCCTGCTCGACGAAATCTCGGAAGACAAGACCCTCCAGCAGTTGAAGAACTCGACCCACCTGCCGGGCGTCCGCAAGTACGCGGTCTGCATGCCCGACGGTCATCAGGGGTACGGCTTTCCGGTCGGCGGCGTGGCCGGAATCGACACCGAGGAGGGGTGTATTTCGCCGGGGGCTGTCGGCTACGACATAAATTGCGGCGTCAGGATGATGAAAACGAACCTCTCCTACGACGACGTCCAGGGCCGCGAGGAGGAACTCGTGGACAGCCTGTTCGCCAACATCCCCTCCGGACTCGGCGGGGGCGGGGTCGTGGAGGGCGACATCGACGCCGTCGAGGCCATCCTCGACCGCGGGATGGAGTGGGCGCTCGAAGAGGGGTACGCGGTCGAAGAGGACTTGGCTCACTGCGAGGACGAGGGCGTGCGCCCCGAATCGGACCCCTCGAAGGTGTCTCAGAAGGCCAAAGACAGGGGCAAGAACCAAATCGGGAGTCTCGGGTCGGGCAACCACTTCCTCGAAGTCCAGCGCGTGACCGACACCTACCTCGACGACGTGGCCGACGCCTACGGACTGGCGGAGGACCAAATCGTCGTCCTCATCCACTGCGGGAGCAGAGGACTGGGCCATCAGGTCTGCACCGACTATCTCCGGAGCATCGAGAAGGCCCACTCGGGCCTGCTCGACCAACTCCCCGACAAGGAACTCGCGGCCGCGCCCGCCGGAAGCCAACTCGCCGAGGACTACTACGGCGCGATGGGCGCGTGCATCAACTTCGCGTGGGTGAACCGCCAGCTCATCATGCACCGAACCCGGAAGGTGTTCGAGCGCGTGTTCGGGAGCGACTGGGAGACGCTCGGGATGGACCTGCTGTACGACGTGGCGCACAACATCGCGAAGAAGGAGACGCATGAAGTGGAGGGCGGCGAGGAGCGCGAACTCTACGTCCACCGGAAGGGCGCGACCAGAGCCTTCCCCGCGGGCCACCCCGAGGTTCCGGGCGCGTACCTCGACGTGGGTCAGCCAATCATCATCCCCGGAAGCATGGGCGCGGGAAGCTACGTCCTCCGGGGCGGCGAGGAGTCGATGGACCTCACGTTCGGTTCGACCGCCCACGGCGCGGGCCGGGTCATGAGCCGAACGCAGGCCAAGCAGGACTTTTGGGGCGGCGACGTGCAGGACGACCTCGAACAGCAGCACATCTACGTCAAGGCTCAGAGCGGTGCGACCGTCGCCGAGGAAGCGCCGGGCGTCTACAAGGACGTGGACGAGGTGGTCCGGGTCTCGGACGCGCTCGGAATCGGAGATAAGGTGGCCCGGACGTTCCCCGTGTGTAACATCAAGGGGTAGTCTCGGCCCACCGCCGACACGCTGATTGAGACGACTGCTGTACCGGCCGGTATGAGTCTCGTCACGGCCGTCGTCGTCTTCGTCGTCGGATTCCTCTCGGGCACCGTCGTCCGGTGGTTCGCCGGACTCGCCGCTATCGCGGCGCTCGTCCTCGTCCTGCTCGGCGCGACCACGCCCGATATCGGCCTCGTGAGCTACGTCCTCGAACGGTACTACCTCGGCAACGAACTCCTGTTTCTCTCGGGGTTCCTGTTCGGAATCGCGGCGAACGGGCAAGAAGAGTCGTGACGACGGGATTGCAAATCGACCAATCGCTCGCGGCTTTCCACCCGATTTCGCGACCTGCCACAGACCACGGGATGCGCCGCGCGTTCGGTCGCGCCCGCAGTGGCGCGACCGAACGCGCACGCGGGGAGGCACGGGGGCGCGGTGCGGTTGCGGGGCGGAGCTGTGCGGTTCTCATAGGTACCGGAGGTAGCTAGCTTCACCGGAAAAACAGCGAACTGCGACAAAAGAAACAGCAGACATCAGAAACAGCAGACGCCACCAGAACAAGCCACAATCACGACGCTACCCACCGACAACACAAAACGAAATCACGATTCACGGCTTGAAGTCAAACCGCGGCCCGTCGTCCTCGTCATCCGACCGCGAAATCGACGGCGAAGGCGGTCGGAATTCCCCGACTTGTCGGGGTTCGACCTCCTCGCCGTCCTCGTACTTCACGAAGTTCAGGTAGTAGACTTCGCCACAGCCTTCGCCCTCGGTTTCCGGGCCGCCGCAGACGATTTCGACGCCGTCGGTGTCTTCGAAGTCCTCGTAGGTGGCGGCGTACTCCCATCCGTCCAGCGGCGTCGGCGTCACCGACTTGTCCGCGAGGTAGGCGTCGCGTTCGAGCGTGGCGATGGCCTTGCACCGCGGGCAGTAGTACCGGACCTCGGTCATCGAACGGAGGTACGGCGTGCGACCACTTAACCTCAGTCGCTCCGGTGGAGGAGTTCGATGCCGGTGAATCGGGCCACGAGACGCTCTGTCAGTAGTCCGAGAGCCACGACGCCGAACGAGAACGCGACGAACAGGCCGACGACTTGGAGGCTCTCGACGCTGCTCGCGCTCGAAACGCCGACGAACAGCACCAGGAGGACGGTGCCCAGCAGCCAAATCGGGACGACGAACCACTTGAGTATCCAATGGTCGTCGAGAAAGCCGCTCACTGCCCGAACCCCACCCGC
Organism: Halorussus amylolyticus; assembly: GCF_004143485.2. Taxonomy (GTDB): domain Archaea; phylum Halobacteriota; class Halobacteria; order Halobacteriales; family Haladaptataceae; genus Halorussus; species Halorussus amylolyticus. Next base: position 184,250 of record NZ_ML974132.1, read on the forward strand.
CACTGTTGACAGAACCATAATAGGTGTGCGAATCCGCGTCGGTATAACTGTTTGCCACCAGTCACGTTCGGCGTCGGTCGAGTCGCTTCGTTCGGTCCCGGAAAGCCTATCCTCCCGAGGAGAGACGTACGAAGTATGATAGACGAGACGGTCGAGGAGATTCGCGAGATGCAGACGCACAGTTCCTCCGTCGTCGCCGTGAAGGCCGCTACCGCGCTCGAAGAACTGTGCGCTCGGGAGTTCGCCTCGGTCGAGGAGTTCGAGCGCGACCTCGAACGGAACTCCTCGGCGCTCCGTCGTGCGAACACCTCCCACGCCTCGCTGGTGACGACCCAGCGCGCCATCGTCTCGATGGTCGCCGACGACGGTTCCGAGACGGTCGAGGAAGCGAAAGACCGACTCCGCGCCGCGGTCGAGGAGGTCGTCGAGCAGGTCGAGACCGCCAAGCGCCGGGCCGCCGGAAACGCGCTGGAGTTCATCGACGACGGGATGACGATTCTGACCCACGACTACTCTTCGACCGTGCTGGAGGCCATCGAGCGCGCCGCGGCCGACGGCGCGTACCTCGACGTGTACGTGACCGAGGCCCGGCCGCGGTACCTCGGCCGGAAGACCGCCCGCACGCTCGCGGCGTACGACCGGGTGGACGCCCACCTCGTGGTGGACGGCGCGTGCGGTCACTTTCTCCCCGAGTGCGACCGCGTGTTCCTCGGCATGGACTGCATCGTGGGCGACACCCTCTACAATCGCGTGGGGACGTTCCCGCTGGCCGCGACCGCCGAGGAGGTCGGCGTCCCGGTCACGGTGGTCGGGTCGTCGGCGAAGTTGGTGGGTGAGGGATTCCGGTTCGAGAACGATTTCCGGTCGCCGAGCGAGGTGCTGCTGGAACCGGCGGAGGGCTTCTCGGTCGAGAACCCGGCCTACGACGCGACTCCGACCGACCTGCTGGACACGGTCGTGACCGACGAGGGCGTGCGAGAACCGTAGGTCGGGAATCGAGCGAAGTCGGGGTCGGGCGAAGTCGGGGTCGGGCGAAGTCGGGGTCGGGCGAACTACTCGCGAGTCTCCTCGTAGAGCGACTTCGCTTCGTCGGGCGTCACGGTCTGCCACTCGCCGTCGATTCGGACCTGAACCATTCCCTCGGGGATTTCGGCGTCTACTTCCTCGACGTGGGCGTCGGCGAGGTGGTCGCGGTACTGCTCGCGGGCGGCCGTCTCGGAGGGGGCGAACGCGGTCCACCGACAGCCGGGTTGGTCGCATCGAAGCATTCTGTTCGCCGGGAGTCAGCAAGTGGGGATAAGTCTTCGTAAACGGCTGAGGTGCGTTGTCCGGAGAGCGGTTTTTCCTCGGTCGAAGCGTTCTGCTTGCCTGCTATTTGCTGTGATTGCTTATTTTCTAACGAAGCGTCCTGCTCGCACGTCACCTGTGAAACCGCACCGCGACCGCAGGCCACATCCCTCCCCAACCGATTCGCTCACTCCCTTCGGTCGTTCGCTCATCCCTCGCGCGCTTTGGGCGCAACGCCAAACCGCGGCGTTGCGCCAGCGCGCGCCGACGAGAAAAAGACGAGACGCAAAAAACGCAGAGGACGGAATCTCGACCCTACTTTACGTCCACCCACTCGCCGCGCTCGTCGCTCTCCTCGATGGCCGCGAGCGCGCGCTGGACCGCGAGGCCGTCGTGGAAGTCGGGGTGGTAGTCGTCGCGGTCCTCCGCGACGGCACTCAGGAACTCCGCGTTCTCGTGGACGAAGGTGTGTTCCCACCCGATGACGTGGCCCGGCGGCCACCAGTGGTCCACGTAGGGGTCGGACTCGTCGGTCACGAGAACCGTCTCGTAGCCCCTGCTGTCGTCCCTGAGGACTTCGAGTTCGTTGAGGCGTTCGAGTGAGAACTTCAGGCTCCCCTCCGAGCCGTGGACCTCGATGGTGTGGTCGTTCTTGTGCCCGTTGGCGAATCGCGAGGCCTCGAACGTCGCCATCACGTCGCCCTCCAGTTCGGCCTGCGCGGAGTAGGCGTCGTCAACCGTGACCGGGCGCGTTTCGCCTTCTTCACCCTCGACCGGACGCTCGTCCACGAACGTCCGGAGGTGGCCCGACACGCGTTCCACGTCACCGACGAGGAAGCGCGCGAGGTCGATGGTGTGCGCGCCGAGGTCGCCGAGCGCGCCGCTCCCGGCCATCTCGGCGTTGTTGCGCCACGACCACGGGGCCTCGGGGTCCACCAGCCAGTCCTGCAGGTAGCGCCCGCGGAAGTGGTGAACCTCGCCGAGTTCGCCGTCCTCGATGAGGTTCTTCGCGTACCGAATCGCCGGGACGAACCGATAGTTGAACGCGGTCGCAGTCGGCACGCCCGCCGACTCGGCCGCCTCGGCCATCGCTTCGGCGCTTTCGAGGTCGTTGGCGAGCGGCTTTTCCGAGAGGACGGGCGTCCCGGCTTCGAGCGCCGCGATGGAGGGTTCGGCGTGGACGTGATTCGGTCCGAGATTGTAGAAGGCGTCTACTTCGTCTACGACCTCGCGCCAGTCGGTCGCGGTCTGCGCGAATCCGAGTCGGTCGGCGGCGTCGTTCAGTGCCGCCTCGTCGCGGCCCACGAGGACGTGGCGTTCGACCGCCGGGGCCTCCGGGAAGAACATCGGCAGGCGAGCGAGCGCGTTCGCGTGGGCTTTGCCCATGAATCGGTAGCCGAGGACTCCGACTTTCAGCGTCATGTCGGTTTGTACTTCCGGCAGGGGCTTAGTATTTCAGGATTGAATTAATTTGTGTGGAGTTGGGTGGTGTGGGTTTGGTGTTTTTCCCGACCGCTTCGGCTTCTGTGAGAGATTTCCGACCGCTTCGACTTCTCGCACGGTACAAATGAGGACCGCACAGCACCGCACCCGCGACAGCCACACCCTCCCCAACCGATTCCCGCACTCGCGCCTGTCGGCGCTCGTCGGTCATCCCTCGCACGACGTTGGCGCGGCATAAAGCCGCGCCTCCGCGCGCCGTGACGGAAAGTGGGGACTTTCGCGAATTTTCGTACTCCGGACGGCGCGCGCTGGCGCACCCCCCGTGGGTGCGCCCATGCGTGCGAGGGACGACTGAGCGAGCGACTGGAAGGAGCGAAGCGAAGGAGTCGGTTGGGGAGGCGTGTGGCTGTCGCGGGTGCGGTGCTGTGCGGTCTCATAGGTGACGTGCGAGTAGCGGTGTTGTCTCGTCGGGTCGTTCAAATCCGCAGAGTCATTCACCTCCATCTTCGCCTCTCGTTCGAAATCATCGCGTTCTCCTCTCGCTCAGCATCCCCACGCGACTCCCGAAGGGCGGTGGAATTATATTGGCCACGGGCCTACCCCTCGGTAGTGAGCGTCAACGTCGATACGGAAATCGCGCGCCCCGGCGACGAGAGCTACGTCGAGGCCGCGTGGAAGCTCAAAGAACGCATCCGGGCGACCGACGACGTGCTGAAACAGCGCCGCGGATTCTTCGTGGACGCCTACAAGCGCTCGACCGTCCACCTGCTCGTGACCGGCGAGGGCGACGACGAGCGCGTGATGGGGTTCGCGGCGGTTCGGCGCGACGGCTACATCCTGTTTCTCGCTGTCGCGCCCGAGTTCCGCGGCGAGGGCATCGGCAAGCGTCTCGTCGGCGAAGTCGCCGAGACTCACGACACCGTGACCTGCCACGCCCGCGCGTCGAATCGGAACGCGCTCGGCTTCTACGAGCATCTCGGCTTCGAAGTCGAGCGCCGCATCGACAACTACTACGAGGACGGCGGCAACGCCTACTACCTCAAACTCGGTGAGCGCGGCGGTCTCACGAAGAAGCTCTCGGATTTCATGCGCGGGTGAGGGAGTCGCGGGCCGCGAAAGAAGAAACCTTTAACCCCCGGATTGCATCACCCGGAACGATGGAAGAGCGCACCCGAGCCTACCTCCGGGGTCGGTTCCGCGACCACTACCGGCGTGCGGACGTGTCGCCGCCGCCCGACCCCGACGCCCGCGAGTGGGGCTACATCCCGTGGACGACCGGGCCGACCACGATGGTCCGCCACCAGTCGCTACTGGAACTCGGGGACCTCTCGGATTTCCTCCGGCGCGAGCGCCCGCGCCACGTCTACTTCTCGGCGGGGCGTTACGACGACCCCGGCGCGGACGACATGGACGACAAGGGGTGGCGCGATTCGGACCTCGTGTTCGACCTCGACGCCGACCACCTGCCGGGCGTGGACCCCCAGCGCGACTCCTACGGCGAAATGCTCGCCGCCGGGAAGGACGAACTCATGAAACTCCTCGACCTGCTCGAAGCCGACTTCGGCTTCGAGGACCTCACGGTCGTGTTCTCGGGCGGGCGAGGCTACCACGTCCACGTCCGCGACGACGAAGTTCGGGCGCTCGACCGCGACGAGCGCCGGGAGGTCGTCGATTACATCCGGGGCGAGGGAATCGAACTCGACGCGATACAGCGCACGGAGATGGGCGGCACCGCGACTCGTCGCGTTCTCAAATCCGAAGGCGGGTGGGGACGCCGGGTTCACCGACGACTCCTCGCGCTCGCCGACGACCTGCTGGCGATGGACGAAGACGACGCACTCGAACGCCTCAAGGAGTTCGACCGCATCGGCGACGGCCGGGCGAAGACCATTCTCGGAGCAGTCTCGGAGGACTACGAGAAGCTCCAGAGCGGCAACATCGAGCGCGGCGGGCCGGGCATCCGACAGTTGGCGAAGGTGATGACCCGGCAGGTCGTCGCCGACGAGTCGGCCGCCATCGACGAGCCGGTCACGACCGACATCCGACGGCTGATTCGCCTGCCGGGGAGCCTCCACGGCGGGACCGGGTTCGAGGTGATGCGAATCCCGCGCGACGAAATCGGGTCGTTCGACCCGCTCGTGGACCCGATTTCCGAGACGTTCGTGGGCCACGACGTGACGGTCGAAGTGTCGGAAGCCGGAGTAGTCGAACTGAACGGCGAAAGCTTTACCCTCCCCGAGGGTGACGTATCGGTTCCCGAATACGTGGCCGTGTTCCTGATGGCGCGCGGCCGTGCCGAGAAGGGTCGAGAATGAATTTAGACGAATTACGTTCCGTACGGGACCAAGAGCGGGCAAAAGATAGCCTCCAGAATCTCCGTGATTCGTTCTATGAGGATGTCGGGAAGTTTATCAGAGATTTGAAACATCAAAGGGAACAACTAGCTGAGCAGGCTGAAAACCCCTTTGATTCAGATGATTTCTATCATCTAACGGATGACATTGATACTGCTGAAGAGACTATCGAGTCAATCTATCAACGCCGAGTCGGGAAAATTGTGAAACAGGCTAGCTTTAAAGCTTCAGGAATGCCTGCCGACGACGAGGGGCTAACTAAGAAAGAACAAGAGCTATTCTCCCAATTGGTTCAATGTATAAAATCCAACAAGGAGGAGGTTCTCGACGTGCTCGCGGGCGAGGAGACCGGATCCGCGCCGACGACCACGGACTCGACGTCGGGGCCGGACGGTGCACCGTCGCCGTCCCGCGAGGTCCCGGCCGACGACCCGCCCGCGCTCTCCGAGGACGTGAGCGCCGCCGACGTGATGGGCGGCGGGGCGTCCGAGACGACGGCCGAAGCGTCCGAAACCGAGTCGGCGTCGGCGGACGCACCGTCCGCCGACGCCGACGACCAGCGCCCGGCCCCCGACGAGGCCGCCGCGGTCGCTGGCGGGCCGGACGACGAGGAGGACTCAGACGACGAGCGCGACCCGCTCGCCGGACTCGAAGAACGGACGACCATCCGAATCACCCGCGACGTGGGTGAAATCTTCGGCGTGGACGAACGCACCTACGACCTCGAAAACGAGGACGTGGTGACGCTTCCCGAGGAGAACGCCGGGCCGCTGGTCGAACAGGGCGCGGCCGAGAAACTGGAGTAGCGACCGATACCCGCGAGCGCACAAATTTTCTCCTCGTCGTTCGGTATCGCGTCTCGAACACCTCAATTCAGAAACCCTATCTGCGAAGCGGAAACAGTTTGGTTCGTGTCCGACCTGAATCCCGTCTTGAAGCTGTTCGCTCCACTCGCGATTGTCTTCTTCATGGTGTTGAGCGACGAACTGCTGTTGGGTATCGTCGCGCTCATCCTCCTGCAAATCCTGTACGAACTGACGGACATACGAAAACAGTTGGAAGCGGACTTGGAGGAATCGAAGTGAGTACGCGCTGCGTTTCGGCTCGGAAAAACGAAACAGTCACCCACGTAGCTCGGTGACACATTCCACGAAGTAACGTTCGCAAGCGAGCGGTTCGAAGAACCCGAAGCGCCGCGATTCACCGCGAACGGAGTGAGCGGACCAAGGAACCCTCGACGGAGACGTTCCGGCGGCAAAGCCGCCGGAACTTCAACGGAGGGGGTGACGCCGGTTTTTCATGAAAGTTTTGCCAGGGAGAGCGCGCCTACGGCGCGCTCGACCGCAGCAAAAGTTTCATTGGAACGTTCTCCCGATCTGCTCGGGTTCGTCCGCACCCGGTTCGGCACTGTCGAACTGCTCTTCGATTTCGTCGTAGCGCTCTTTGGTCTCCTCGGTCACGCTCGGCGTGACCTCCTCGAGCGCGTGGTCGAAGTGCTCGGCGCTGACCCGGACGTTGCCGACGCTCTCGCCGATGTCCTCGGGGTCCACGCTCCGGATGAACTCGCGGGACGCCGCCATCGACGCCTCGCGGGCGACGGCTTCGATGTCCGCGCCGACGTAGCCCTCGGTTCTGCTGGCGAGGTCGTCGAGGTCAACGTCGTCGGCCAGTGGCTTGTTGCGGGTGTGGACCTCGAAGATGGCCTTCCGGGCGCTCTCGTCGGGCACCGGCACGTGGACGTGGCGGTCCAAGCGGCCGGGCCGGAGGAGCGCCGAGTCGATGAGGTCGGGCCGGTTCGAGGTTGCGATGACGACCACGTCTTCGAGTTCCTCCAGTCCGTCGAGTTCGGTCAGGAGTTGGGACACCACGCGCTCGCTGACCTGCGTGCCGCCGCCCGACCCGCGACCGCGCTCGGTCGCGATGGAGTCGATTTCGTCGAAGAACACCACGGTCGGGGCGTTCTCGCGGGCCTTGCTGAACACTTCGCGCACGCCCTTCTCGGACTCGCCGACCCACTTCGACAGGAGTTCGGGACCCTTAATCGAGATGAAGTTGCTGTCGGCCTCGTTGGCGACGGCCTTCGCCATCAGGGTCTTGCCCGTACCGGGCGGGCCGTACATCAGCACGCCCTTGGCGGCCTGCATGTCGAGCGACTCGAACACCTCGGGGTATTCGAGCGGCCACTGGATGGTCTCGCGGAGGCGCTCTTTGGTGTCCTCCAGTCCGCCGACCTGGTCCCACGACACGTCGGGAACCTCGACGAACACCTCGCGGAGCGCCGAGGGTTCGATGCCCTTCAGCGCCTCCTTGAAGTCGCGCTCGGTGACTTGGAGGGAGTCGAGCACGTCGGCCGGAATCTCCTCGGATTCGAGGTCGATTTCGGGCCGGATGCGCCGGAGCGCGTTCATCGCCGACTCCTTGGCGAGATTTTCGAGGTCGGCACCGACGAAGCCGTGGGTGTTGTCGGCGTACTCCTCCAAGTCCACGCCGTCCTGAAGCGGCATCCCCCGGGTGTGGACCTGCATGATTTCGAGCCGTCCCTCGCGGTCCGGGACGCCGATTTCGATTTCGCGGTCGAAGCGTCCGGGACGCCGGAGCGCGGGGTCGATGGCGTCCACGCGGTTTGTCGCGCCGATGACCGTCACGTCGCCCCGCGATTCGAGACCGTCCATCAGCGAGAGCAGTTGTGCGACGACACGCCGTTCCACGTCGCCGCCCGCCTCCTCGCGCTTGGGCGCGATGGAGTCGAGTTCGTCGATGAACACGATGGCGGGCGCGTTCTGCTCGGCCTCCTCGAACACTTCGCGGAGCTGTTCCTCGGACTCCCCGTAGTACTTCGACATGATTTCGGGACCCGAGATGGTCCGGAAGTGGGCGTCGATTTCGTTGGCGACGGCCTTCGCCATCAGGGTCTTGCCCGTGCCGGGCGGGCCGTGGAGCAAGACGCCCTTGGGCGGGTCGATGCCGAGGCGGCTGAACAGCTCGGGGTGGCGCATCGGCAGCTCTATCATCTCACGGACCTGTTCGAGTTCGCCTTCGAGACCGCCGATGTCCTCGTAGGCCACGCTCGGTGCGCCGTCGCCGCCGCTACCGCCGCCCGCGCCCGCGGCGATTTCCTCGGCGGGGCGTTCGCTGATGTTGATTTCGGTCGAATCGGTCACGACGACCGTCCCCTCGGGGTCGGTGTCGGCCACCTTCAGCGGGATGGACTGGCCCGAACCCATGCCCATCAGGCCGAAGCCGAACGGGACGTTCTGGCCCTGCGTGATGGCCTGTCCGCTCAGTTTGTCGCGGATGTGAGGCGAGATGTTCCCGCGAATCTGGAGGTTCTGGGGGAGCGCGATGGTGACGGAGGTGGCGGGCTTGACGTCCGCCTTGTCGATGGTCACCTTGTCGTCGATGCCGACCCCCGCCTCTTGGCGGAGCTGGCCGTCGATGCGGACGACGCCCCGGCCCTCGTCCTCGGGGTAGCCGGGCCAGACGCGCGCGACCGCTCGGCCCTGGCTCTTGCCTTCGATGACGACGTAGTCGCCGTTCTCGACGTCGAGTTCCTTCATCGACCGCCGGTCGATGGCGGCGAGTCCGCGACCCGCGTCCTTCTGTTTCAGGGGCTTGACGGTGAGCTTCATTGTTCTACCTCGATAGTGACCACGCCGTTGGTGATAAACGCTTCCGCCCCCTCCTCGGGGAGTTCGAGTTCTATCTGCCGGGAGTCGCCGTCGTCGTCGAAGACGACGATGGCGACGTCGCCGACCACGTCGATGGAGGCGTCGCTCGCCGCACCGAAGTCGGCGACGAACACTTCCTCGTCGTCGTACTCGTAGTGGCGGGCGAACACGTCCTCGCGTTCGGAGATGCGTTTTAGTGACATTTTGGTACTAACTCAAAGTTAGGCACACTACTATATAGCTCTTTCCCCAAACCGAACGCACGAGGGCGGGGGGAACACCGAGAATTGACTGAATTGCGGTTCCGGTGAGCGCGCGGCCGATGTTTCACGCCGAGCGCGCCCAATCGAGAACGCCGGAGCTTTTTGACCCCTGCGCACGAACACGACTCATGAACCGCGTCACGCACCACGGCCGGGCCACCGCGTACCGAGTCGCCGACCGGGACGGCGAGGGGTCGCCGCTGCTCTGCGTCCACGGGTCGGGCGGCACGCACGAACTCTGGAAGTCCCAACTCGGCCGCCTCGCGAGCCACCGACCGGTGGCCGCACTCGACCTGAGCGGTCACGGCGACTCCGAGGACTTCGACGCCGACCCCGGGTGGGAGGCCATCTCGGCCTACGCCGACGACGTGCTGGCGGTCGCCGACGAAATCGACGCGAGCGCACTGATGGGGAGTTCGCTCGGCGGCGCTGTTGCGCTCCACATCGCGGTCGCTCGCGACCGCGATTTCGACGCGCTCGTGCTCGCCGGAACGGGCGCGAAACTTCCTGTCCTCGCCGACTTGCTGGCGTGGCTCGAAACCGACTTCGACCGGGCGGTCGAGTTCCTTCACGGCGAGGACCGCCTGTTTCACGACGCCGACTCGCGGTACGCCGACTTCTCCGCCGAGGCGATGCGGGGCGTCGGCCAGCGCGTGACCCGCCGGGATTTCAGGTCGTGCCACGAGTTCGACCTGCGGGACCGACTCGGCGAGGTGACGGTGCCGACGCTCGCGGTGGTCGGCGAACACGACAAACTGACGCCCCCGTCGTACCACGAGTATCTCGCGAACGAGGTGCCCGACGGTCGGTATCGAGAAATCGAGGATGCTGCCCATCTCGCCATGCTGGAGGAACCGGAGGCGTTCAACGAGGCGGTTCGGGAGTTCTTGGACGACGCCGGGGCGTAATCAGTAAATCTCGTCTATCTCCTCTTCGTCGTAGCTGTGTTCGTCGGCCGGGAAGTCGCCGGACTCGACCGCCTCGCGGAACCCTTCGACTGCGTTCTCCATCTCTCCCTTCACGTCGCCGAACTGCTCGGCGAAGTACGGCGTCCAGTCGCTCATCCCGAACACGTCGTTCAGCACGAGCACCTGCCCGTCGGTGTCCGGGCCAGCGCCGATGCCGATGGTCGGCACGTCGATTTCCTCGGTGATTTGGCTCGCGACGTTCGACGGGACGTGTTCGAGGACGACCGCGAACGCCCCCGCGTCGGCGTGAGCGCGCGCGAGGTCGAGCATCTCGGCGGCGCTCTCCTCGTCGGTCCCCTGCCGGAAGTAGCCCCCGAGCTGGTGGACGCGCTGGGGTGTCAGCCCGAGGTGGGCCATCACGGGAATCCCTAACTCCACGAGTCGCTCGGTGAGTTCGACCGTGTGCGGCCCGCTTTCGAGTTTGACCGCGTTCGCGTCGGCCTCCTTGAGCATCCGGCCGCAGTTCTCGATGGTGTCGCTCTCCTCGACGCCGTAGCTCAGGAACGGCATGTCCGCGACCACGAGGACGTCATCGGTCGCCCGCGAGACCGCCGCCGTCCGACTCCGGACCTCCTCGACAGTGACCGGGAGCGTCGAGTCGTGGCCCAGCACGGCGTTGCCCATCGAGTCGCCGACCAGAATCACGTCCACGCCCGCCGCCTCCACGATTGCGGCGGTCGGCGCGTCGTACGCGGTCAGCATGGTTATCGGCTCCTCGCCAGCCATCTCCGCGAGGTCCTGAACGGTCGTCATGGTCGGGGAGTTGCGTGGAGTCTGTTAAACGTATTCGGTTTGGAGCGTTCGGAGCGACCACCGGAGAAGTCGGCTACTCGGACTCGGTCGCCTGTCGCCACGCCAGACAGGCAAACCCGGCGAAAAAGCAGACGATAGCAGCCAGAAATCCGAACTGTACCACGTACCGTGCGACGCGCGAAGTCGAGTAGCCGAGCAGGGTCCGGGGAATCGAGTCACCGAGAAGCACCGTAAAGACGCTGGCGGAGAAGGCGACGGTCCCCAAATTCAACCACGTCCGCCAGTGAGCGAGCAGTCGAGCCGCGCGCATGACTATCACACTCATGCCATCTGGTGTGAATGTATCGAAACGCCCGTCGCGCCGAATCTACAACGCTTAAGCCCCGAGCGTCCGCCCATCGAACCGTGCCCGAGCCAGTCGAGACCCACGACCCCGAGGGCGTCGATTACGGGTGGGTGATGCAGGTCACGTTCGTCGTCACCATCGTCGCGGGAGCGCCCGTGGTGGCGCTGGTCGCGCTGGCGACCGGCGTCTCGCTCCCGACGTGGGAGTCGCGGGTGTCGTTCGCGATTCGGGTCGGCGCGCTAGTGTGGTTCGTGGTCGCGGTCTCGGTGTTCCTCTACGCCCGACGTGAGCAGGCCGAGTGATAGGGTCGGTTGTACTTCTTTGCCGGCCCGCATCCGTCGCTGGAGTTTTTCACGCCCGACTCATCGGAGAGAGGGTACGATTCCTGAAAATAGTTCCAACCGACCCTCTGACTCCCGAACGTCACGCCTCCTCGACGAACGGCGCGGCCTCCAGTTCGACGCCGCACGAATCGCAGACAACGACTGGCCGACTCGTCGCGCCGAGCGCGACGTACATCTCGCTTCCACAGTCCGGACAGCCGCCGGGGACGCGCTCTGCCGAGCAGTCTGGACAGACGAACGTCGGTCCGTCCCCGCCCGCGTCGAGGCGCATCTCGCCGTTTCCGCACTCCGGGCACGTCACGGGAATCCGCACGTCGTCGCTCTCGCGAGGCGCGCCGAGTGCGAACGCCACGAGGTCGCCGTCCGCGTCGTTTCGCCCCGACTGAAATTCGCCGGGTGAGAATCGAATCGCTTCGCCCGGGCCGACGGTGATTTCGCGACCCTCATTTGCGACGGCTCCGTCGTCTCGTCGGGCGAGCGTCTCGAAGGTCGCCTCACCCTCGACCACGACGAACACCTCCTCCTGGTCGGCGTGGGCGTGGAGGCCGCTCGGGAACCCCTCGCCGGGCGCGATTCGGTAGCGATTGAGCGCGAGGTCGGTCGTTCCGAGCGCATCGGAGAGTCGGTGTCGGTGGCTTTCGTCGCCGAGCGCGTCCGGTTCCGCGTCGTCGGGACTGTGTTTCTCCATGGGGACGCGGAATCAGACCCACTCGAACTGCGTCCCGGCGCGCTCGGCGGTCTCCTCGTCGCTCGCCGAATCGCCGACGAACAGCGTCTCCTCGGGTTCGACGCCCAACTCCTCGACCGCCGCCAACAGCGCCCGCGGGTGGGGTTTGCGCTCGGGCACGGTCCCCCGGCCGACCACGCTCTCGACCGACGCCGCGAGGTCGTGTGCTTCGAGGGCGATGCGGACCGCCTCGTGGTGATTGAGCGAGCAGACGCCCACCGGAATCTCGCGGGCGAGGAGTTCGTCCGCGAGCGGGAGGCGCTCGGACGCGCGTGCGCCCTCGCGCTCGGCGGCAGCGATGAGTTCGTCGGCTTCGTCGCCGACTCCGGCATCCTCGGCCGCGTCGAGGAGCGCCCACGCGCTCAAGGGGTCGGGGTTCACGCCTTCGCCGTCGAGCAGGTCGGCAAGTCGTCGCTCCACGTCGGCCCAGTCAACGACGAGTCGGACGAGCGTCCCGTCGAGGTCGTACACCACCGCAGAGACGTCCGTGCGGTCCGCAGTCGGAGAGTCGGCGTCTGAGGTCACGGCCGGCGATAGGGCCACCGTCGAAAAAAGCGTTCGGTCGGCTGAAAACGTTCGGTCGGCCGAAAGCGTTCGGTCAGTCGAGCGCCGATTCGGCGGCTTCGATGATTGCGGTCACGTCGGCGTCGGGGTCGGCGGACACGAACAGTCCCTCTGTGCCGACGAGAATCCGGACGAACGCGGCGTTGTCCATGAACGTCACGAACGACCGGACCTCGCCCGCAGCGCGGAATATCTCGGAGAAGAGGTCCTTCTCGGTAAAGTCGATGTGGACGTACGAGTGGACCTCCTCGAAGTGGGATTCCATCTCTCCGCGGTCGTCGGCGTAGAGCGCCATCGTCGTTTCGTCGGCGTACAGCGTGTGAAACTCCTCGGCGGTGTACTCCACGCAGAGGTGAATCGTGTCGCCTCCGGCCTCGCGGGCCGACGCGAGCGCCGTGTCGGCGTCGAAATCGACGAGCGTCGAATCCTCGAACACGGCCATCTCGTGTAGGCCCGTTTCAGTCGGGGATGATAAGCGTAGCGGTAGGTTCAGTTACTGCAACACGTTCCGGGCGATGACTTTCTTCTGAATCTCGCTCGTGCCCTCGTAGATGGTCGTAATCTTCGAGTCCCGGTACAGACGCTCCACGTCGAAGTCGGTGGTGTAGCCATAGCCGCCGTGAATCTGGACGGCCTCGTTCGCGATATCGACGGCGGCCTCACTCGCGAAGTACTTCGCCATGCTCGCCGCGAGTTCAGCGTTGCCGCCCTCGTCGTCCTTGCGGGCGGCGTCCCGCGTGAGCAGGCGGGCGGCCTCCAACTGGGTCTTCATGTCCGCGATTTTGTGCCGGATGGTCTGAATCTCGGCGATTGGCTTGCCGAACTGCTCGCGCTGGTGGGCATACTCGACCGCTTCGTCCAAGGCGGACTGGGCGAGACCGACCGACTGGCTGGCGATGCCGACGCGCCCGCCCGTCAGGATGTGGAACGCGGCCGAGAGGCCCTTTCCCTCCTCGGTGAGCCGATTTTCTGCAGGAATCCGAACGTCCTCGAAAATCAGCGACGTGGTGTCGCTCGCCCGGAGACCGAGTTTCTCCTCCTTCTTGCCGACCGACAGGCCGTCCGCGTCCTTTGGCACGACGAACTGCGTGACCGACCGCGGGTCGTCGCGGTCGGTCTTGGCGAACAGCACGACGACGCCGCTCCGCTCGCCGTTCGTAATCCACTGCTTCTTGCCGTTGATGACGTACTCGTTGCCCTCTCGTCTGGCCTCGGTCGTCATTTCGGCCGGATTCGACCCGGCTTGGGGTTCCGAGAGCGCGAACGCGCCGACCGGACGCCCCTCCACCATCTCGGGGAGCCAGCGCTCTTTCTGGTCGTCGTCGCCGAACTCCGCGATGCAGGAGGTGGCGAGGCAGTGGACCGACAGCGCCGTGGCGACCGAGAGCATCCCGTAGGCGACCTCCTCGTTGACGACGCTGTAGGTGAGGCGGTCCACGTCGAGGCCGCCGTACTCCTCGGGCACGGTCATCCCGGTCAAATCGAGGTCGGCGAGACCGTCCCACACGTCCTCGGGGAACGTCTGCTCGCGGTCGGTCTCGGCCGCGGTCGGTCGTATCTCCTCGACTGCGAACTCCCGGACCACGTCGCGGATGGCCCGCTGCTCGTCGGAGAGGTTCATACCTTCACTTCGGCGGGTCGGTGGAAAAAGTTGCCTGTTTCGGTAGTCGGCGAATCTAACGCTTCGGCCGTCGGCGGGGTGACGAGGGGCGCGCCCCTCGATCGGACTCCCCGATACTGTTAGAAATAAACAAATAATCTGTCTGCGACGTCAAGGTATGTCCTTCCCCTCCAGACGGTCGTTCCTGAAATCCGGACTCGGTGGCGGCGGTACGATTGCGCTCACGGCGCTTTCGGGCTGTCTCGGACGCGTCGCGGTGGGGCGCGGAGGGGGCCACCCCGGGACCCGTACCCGGGGGGGGGGCCCCCCGGTCACGCGGGGG
>NZ_ML974132.1:198919-311023 GCF_004143485.2 Halorussus amylolyticus
CGCGCCCGGCGCTTGGGGGGGGCGGCGCCGGCGCCGGGGCCGCCCGCCACGCGCCCGACCGCGTCACGATTCCCGAGTCGGGCGACCCCTCGTACCGTCGGTGGCTCCCGGCTCCGAGCGCGATGGACTCGTTCGATAGTGACCACTACCGGAGTCGATACCTCGACCTCGCCGCGCTACGGAAACACTCAGACCGGACCATCTCGACGTTCCACCGCGAGCGAGTCGGCGCTCACCTCGAATTTTTGGGCGTCGGCGACTCCGCCGAAGGGATGGTGAGTCTCTCCGGCGTCGGTTCGACGGAGGCCTACGTCGTGTTCGGGTCGTACGAAACCGACGCGGTCTTCGAGTCGGTTCGCGAGAGCGACTTCTCGGAGACCGGCACCGACGGGGAGTACCGGTTCCTCCACCGGAACGACCCCTCCCGGACCGTTGCGGTCGGCGAGGATGGGGTCGTGTACGCCCGTGACACCGACTCCGAATCGTTCGTAAAGGCGATTCTCGACGCCGAGCGCGGCGACGAGTTGCGATACCACGAGACCGACGAGGCGTTCGCGTCGATGACCGACGTTATGGGCGCACCGGCGGTCGCGACGGCGGAGACGACCGACCCTACATCTCGCCCGAACCCCGAAACCCTTCGGTTCGAGGGAAGCGTCGGCCACGCGACTGGGCGGTCGCTGGCGGACGGCACGGAGTACGTTCGACACGCGATTCGATTCGCTGACGCGGCCGACGACCGCACCGAAACCGTCCGCGAGACGGTCGGTGACGACGATTCGTTCGCGGAGGCGTCGGTGTTCGCCGAGGACGAGACGGTGTTTCTGGACGCCGAACTCGAATCCGAGGGCTGACGACCGAGCTCGCACCCAGTCAGTACGTGGACCGCCTCGCCCCCGGTTCGCCCCGGACGCGCGCTTTGAGGTAGTCTATCGCGACGATGGAGGCGGGAGCCGAGAGGCAGAACCCGGCCAGCAGGCTCCGGTCGTGGGCCGAGAGTTCGACGCCGAGCGCGGACATGACGACGACGAACGCCGCGACCGCTCCGGCGACCGCCCCGACCTTCCGGGTCGCTCGCTCGAAGTCGAACCGTTTGGCGGGCCGGTAGAGCAGATTCTCGGCCGCGACCGCGAGACCGACGCCCTCGGCGACCCCGACGAGGGCGTAGGCTCCGGCGGGGTACTCCGGAAGCGGGTGCGGGAGCGCGACGACGCCGAGGACGACCGCGATTGCGAGGACGCCCGCCGTGCGCGTGCGGATGGCCCCGAGCAGGCGCGCGAGGTGGGACGACTCCTCGCGGAACGGGTCAGTTGGCTGAGAGGGCATGGTGTCCAATCGTGCGGTTTGCGTTATCAATCTCTTGGACGCGACGGCGTTCGAAGCAGTTCGCGAACTCGACGAACGCGAATTCGGTGAGAGCTATCCCAGCGAAAGTCACAGCGACGAACGCGGATTCGGCGAAAATCACAGCAACGCTACCTACTCCCGGTACCTATGAGAGACCGCACCGCACAGCACCGCGCCCCGTGCCTCCCCGCCTGCGCGCTCGGTCGCGCCTACGGTGCGCGACCGAGCGCGCGGCGCATCCCGTGGTCGGTGTCGTCTTCGAAACCCCGTGGTCGGTCACACCTCCGGACCTCCGTGGTCGGTGTCGCCTCCGAGACCGCTCACACCGCGTTTCGCCAGACGAAAGACCCAAGCACCCCGCACGAGACGCCCAAGACGAAGCGCATGGACCGAATCCCCTTCGGCGTCTCTCGACTCGACTCCATCATCGGCGGCGGCGCGCCGCCCGGAAGCGTGGTCCTGCTCGTCGGCGAGACCGGAGCAGGTGCCCGCGAGTTCCTGTTCACCAGCGCGACCATCAACGGACTCGCCCGTACCGACGCCGAGCAGTTCGACCTCCACTACGGCGACGTGGACGACCGGGCCGCGATTCCCGACGAGATACATTACATTTCGTTCACCCACAGCGCCGACGAACTCGCGCGCGAAATCGCGTACACCATGGACGAGGAACTGGTCGGGGCGGGCATCGAGGCGGTGACGTTCGAGGACCTCAGTCAGGAGTACTTCCAACTCTCGACGATTCCGCGCGAGTGGTACACCCGCCGGACCCAGACCATCACCGACCTCGGGGAGGGCGGCGACCGCCGGGACGTGCTGGAGGCGCTCGGCGAGTACTTCAATCGTCACGCCGCGGGCAATCTCGTCCTGCTCGACTCGCTGACCGACCTCGCGCGCGCCCCGAACGAACACCTCGACTGGAACGACGTGACGCTCCTCGTCAAGGGTCTCCAGAAGGCCTCCCGCCAGTGGAACGGTCTCGTCCTCGTGTTGGTCAACGGGGACGCTCTGACCGACACCGAACTGGGGAGTCTGATGAGCGCGGCCGACGGCACCATCGCGTTCGAGTGGGAGACCGGCGGGAGCGAACGCGACCGGGCGATGTTCGTCCGGAACTTCCGGGGAGTCCTCCCGCGACTCGAAGCCGAGGACATCATCCGCTTCGAGACCGAGGTTCACGAGGGCGGGTTCGACATCTCCAACGTCCGGAAGATTCGGTGACTGCGGCCGGGTTCCGGCGTCGGGTTCGGCGCGGGAAAACTACTTAATGGTGGTAGCGAAACGCCACCGCATGGCACGCGAACAGCAGGGGCGGGTGAGGCGATGAGCGTCCTCGGCGGCACGCTCGGAAAGGTCGCGGCCGCCTTCGTGGTCGGAACGGTCCTCACGAGCGCGGGTCTCGGTGCGGCGTTCGCGACCGGAACGCTGACCCTCGACCCGCCGACGGTCGAATCGATACAGAACGAATGGGGCGAGGTGACCGACGAGACGACAGGCATCGAGACCCGACTTGTGGTGACCAACCCCAACGGGGTCGCCATTCCGGGGGTCGCTGGCGTCGAGTACGACGTGAACATGAACGACGTGACCGTCGCGTCCGGGTCGAGCGGCGGTATCGGTCTCTCGCCCGGCGAGAACGAGGTCACGCTCCGGACCGACATCGACAACGGAAAGATACCCGCGTGGTGGGCGACCCACATCAACAACGGCGAGGAGACCACGATTTCGATTCGGCCGTCGCTCGACGCGCCGCTTTTCTCCTCGGAGTTGCCCGCCCAGGACCGGACGTTCTCGACCGACCTGCTCTCGTCGTTCGAGAGCGACTCGGGCGAGTCGGTGACCGCTGGCGGTCGCACCCTCCTGACGGTCGAGTCCACTGACGCGTCGTGGGGCGAGGCGACTGCCGAGGAGACCCCGCTCCAGTTCTCGGGCACCGTGACGAATCCGAACGACGAACCCCTCGAATTCGCCGAAATCGGCTACACCGTCTCGATGAACGACGTGACGCTCGCGGAGGGGACCACCGGCGACCGCGTCGAAATCGGGGCGAACGAGACCGAGACCATCCGCATCGACTCCGCGCTCGACAATCAGCGCCTCGACGAGTGGTGGGTCAGCCACCTGAACCGCGGCGAGAAGACCGACCTCGAAGTCGAAGCGTTCGCGGAAGTCGAGACCGACGACGGGACCCAGCGCGTTCCCCTCTCGTTCCTCAGCAAGCGCGTCGTCTTCGAGACTGACATCCTCGGCGGCGGCGCGGCGACAACCCGCGCGGCCGATGGCGACGGTTCGGAATTCGAATCGCCCACGATAGAGTCGGTCGAGCGCGACTGGGCGAGCACGGATTCGGGCACCCGATTCGCGACGACCGTCGTCGTCAACAACCCCAATCCGGCGAACGCGACCCCCGGCGAACTCGCGCTCGACGCGACCTACCGCGTCGCGCTCAACGACGTGGGCCTCGTCAACGACAGCCAGCGCGCCACCCTGACGGAGGGCCGCAACGAACTCGGATTCGAGAGCGACGTCAGCGACCGAACCATCACGGAGTGGTGGGTCAGCCACATCGAGCGCGGCGAGCGAACCGACCTGACGACCGAGGCCGACGTGTCCGCGGACCTCGGATTCACGAGCGTCCCGGTCGAGGTCCCCGACCAGAGTCGGTCGTTCGAGACCGACGTGCTCTCGGGCTTCGACGACTCCGAGCAGGAAGTCAGCGTGCAGGGGCAGCATCTCGCCACGATGGACGACATGACTTCCGAGTGGGGCGACCCCACGATGAACAAGACTCCGATGGTCGTCTCGGGCGAGGTGACCAACGAGCGAACGTTCCCGCTCACCATCGAGCGGTTCGGCTACGAGGTCCGGATGAACGACGTGGTGCTGGCCGACAATGAGAGTCACGTCGGCACGACGGTCCCCGGACAGTCCACGCGCGACATCGAGACGACCGGCTACCTCGAAAACGACCGGATTCCCGAGTGGTGGGTCAGCCACCTCGACAACGACGAGCGCTCGGAGCTCTCGGTGTCGTACTACGCGGTCGTGTCGTTCGGCGGGCAGGAGTACACCGTCGAACTCGATTCGATGAGCTACGAGGACGTCATCGAGACGAACGCTTTCGGCGACGAGTGAGCGAGTCAGTCTTTTTGATGATTTTTGCGTCGAATCGAGTAACTGAGTGACGCCATTCTTCGAGGGTCGTTGTCCGGTCGGTACGAATCGCAGATGCTTGCAGCAGGAACAGCCAGAAAGCCCCCGCCCGGTCGCGGTCGCTGACCGACATATCCGCGCCTCACCGCAACGCACCGTATCGGCGCGGATAGAGGTCGGTCAGGCGACCAAGCGTTGCGCGACCGGGCGGCCCCTTTCAGTCCCACCCCGTGATTTGTGTCACCGGGCGAACTACCGTGATTTGTGTCACCGGGCGAATTACGGTGGACGATTCGCGTAAATAGCATCTCGCCAACGCGCGAACACGATTCACCAAACTGAGAACGTTCGAGTAACAAGGCATTTGCCGACCCATCCCGAATCGAGTCTCATGATAGGTGTCGTCGGTGGGGGAATCGCGGGTCTCGCGACCGCCCACCGCCTCCAGCAACACGGCCACGACGTGCAGGTGTTCGAAGCCAGCGACCAAATCGGGGGTCTCGCCGCGGTGTACGACACCGCGGGCGACCCCGTAGAGAAGTTCTACCACCACCTCTCGGCGTCCGAGGAGACAATCATCGACCTCATAGAGGAGTTAGGACTCGGCGACGACCTCGTCTGGCCCATCGGCAAGAACGCCTACTACATGGAGGGAACGGTCCACCCGATGGACAAGCCGTGGGAGATTCTGGCGTTCCCGTACATGAGCGCGTACGACAAATTCCGGCTCACGATGCTGACCCAAGAAATCGACGTGCGCGGCGGGGTTCCGAAGTTCGACACGTACGAGACCCTCGAAGATTTCGAGGACGTTCCCATCGAGGAGTTCCTGCTCGAACACACCTCTCGGGGCGTCTACGAGGGCTTTTTCGAACCCCTTCTCGACGCGAAGTTCGGCTCCCGGAAGGGCGACGTGAGCGCGGCGTGGCTGTTGGGTCGCATCAAATTCCGGGGCGAGCGCGACCTGCTCCGGGGCGAACCCCTCGGCTACTTGAAGGGCGGGTTCGGCCAACTCCTCGACGCCTTGGTCGAGTCAGTCGGCCGCGAGAACATCACGACGAACGCCCGCGTCGAGGAAGTCGGCATCGAGAATGGCGCGGTGGAGAATCTGACGGTCGCGGTCTCGTCGTCGGCGACCGCCGACGACGAGACCGAACGGACAGCGGCCGAAGCCGAGGCCGACGGCGGTCGCGAAGCGTCCGGCAGTGGTGCCGAGCAGTCCGACGGCGGCGTCACCACCGAGACCCACGACACCGACGGCGTGGTCGTCGCCGCGATGCCCAACGTCCTCGAAGCGCTCACGGGCTACGAGTGCGACATCGACTTTCAGGGCGCGGTCTGCGCGCTCGTGACGATGGAGGAGTCGCTGACCGACACCTACTGGCTCAACATCGGCCACGACGCGCCCTTCGGCGCGCTCATCGAGCACACCAACTACGTCCCGCCCGAGAACTACGGCGGCGACCACCTGCTCTACGTCGCGAGCTACATCCAGGACTACGAGGAGGACCTCTGGCAGATGGACGACGACGAAGTCGAGGACCGCTGGCTCGGCCACATCGAGGAGATGTTCCCCGACTGGGACCGCTCGCAAGTCAAGCAGTTCCGACTCGCGAAAAATCCCCGCGCCGCACCAATCTACGAACGGGGCTACCTCGACATGGTGGTTCCCTACGACCTCGCCGACGAAGTCGCCGAGGGCGTCTACTACGCAGGGATGGCGAGCAGGGCGCAGTACCCCGAGCGGAGCCTGAACGGCGGCATCGTCGCGGGCTACGAGTGTGCCGACAGAATCGCGGGCCGGAAGGAAGTCATCCGACCGGAGTGACCCGCCGGACGGCGACCCCGGCCGAGATGCCAAGGGTTTAGTTTTTCGGGCGAGGTACCCCGCATAATGTCCGACTCCGGCCCAAACTCCGACGCCGGCCCCACCTCCGACTCCGAGTTCGATTCCGGTCGCGAATCCGGCCCCGGACCGAACGCCGACGGCGACCCGAGCGAATCGGCGGAAGTCGTGCGGGAGGCGGTCGAACGCTCCCGGAGCGGCGCGCCCGCGGTCGGTGCGGTCGTCCGCGACCGTTTCTCGTCCGACGAGGTGTTCCAGCGAATCGTCGCCGCGGCCGACGAGGAGATAACGTCGGGAAGCCGCGAACTGTTCTTCAGCGCGCTCGCGGGCGGGTTCGCCATCACCATCACGTTCATGCTGTACGTCTCGATGACGGCCTCCACCGGGAACGACCCCGTGTTGAGCGCGCTGCTGTATCCGCTCGGATTCATCTACATCATCATCGGCGGCTACCAACTCTACACCGAGAACACCCTGCCCCCGGTCGCGCTGACGCTCGAACGGGTCGCCAGCATCCCGGCGCTGCTCCGGAACTGGACGGTCGTGCTGGCCGGAAACTTCACCGGCGGCGCGGCCGGTGCCGCCGCGCTCGCGTTCGGCGGCGTCCTCTCGCCGGAAGCCGCGACGGTGGCCGCCGACCTCGCCGAGAAGGGAGTCGCGACCGGGTGGTGGCCGCTGTTCTCGAAGGCGGCGTTCGCGGGCCTTATCGTCGCGGGCGTGGTCTGGGTCGAGTACGCCGCACGCGACACGATTTCCCGAATCGTCGTGGTCTATCTGGCGTTTCTGGCGATTCCGCTCGGCGGCCTGTACCACTCGGTCGTCTCGTTCACCGAGATGTTCTACCTCGTCCTGCTCGGCGACCTCGCCGTCCTCCCCGGACTGACCGATTTCGTCCTGCCGGTCCTGCTCGGGAACACCATCGGTGGCGTCGTGCTGGTCACGGTCGTCAACTACTTCCAGACGACCGAGGAGCGAATCGAGTCCGCGCGGTTCGAGGGTGCCGACCGACAGCTCTCGATGCGCGAGTGGTTCCTCGGCGGTCTGGCGGGCCGGTCGTACGTCCCGCTCGTCGACACCGCCGAGACGCACGGCGGAAGCGCGGACTTCCGCGTGGTGGTCCCCATCGACAACCCCCGGGCTGAGTCGAGGCTGGTGGACCTCGCGTGTACGGTCGCCGCCAGACACGACAACGCGAGCGTTCACGCCGTCCACATCGTCCAGACGCCCGCTCGGGCGTCTCGGGGGTACGGCGGTCGCCGGAACGAGCGCATCGTGGCCGAGTCCGACGAACTACTCGAAAACGTTCGCGAGACCGCCCGCGACTACGACGTGGCGTTCGAAACCTCGACGGTCGTCTCCCACCGGTCGTTCGAGGAGATTTTCGACATCGCCGAGCGAAAGCGGGCAGACCTCGTGGTGATGGGTTGGGGCGACGACCGAATCTGGTCGGCGGGTCGGGCCGAGCGCACGCTCGACGACCTCACCAGCGCGCTCCCCGCCGACTTCCTCGTGTTCAAGGACCGCGGACTCGACCCCTCGAAAATCCTCCTACCGACCATCGACAGCCCCCACTGCGGACTCAGCGCCGAAGTCGCCGCGGCGTTCCGCGACGCCATCGGGTCGGACATCACGCTCCTCCACGTCGTGGACGACCCCGAAGAGCGCGACGCGGCCGAGGAGTTTTTCGCCGACTGGGCCGCCGACAACGGACTCGACAACGCCGAAATCGTGGTCCACGACTCGGGCGACGTGGAGGGTGCAATCGCGAGCGAAGCCGCCGACAGCACGCTGTTGCTCCTCGGTGCGACCGACCGCGGACTGCTCTCGCGCCTCGCGACCGACTCGCTCCACCTCGACGTCGTCACCGAGGTGGACTGCTCGGTGGTGCTCGCCGAGCGAGCCACCCAGCGGAGCCTCCGGGAGCGTCTGTTCGGGTAGACCTCTCGACTTACGTCTCCTCGTCTCGCGCGCCGGGCGCGTGCGAGACATCTACGTCTTCGGGGTCGGGTTCGTCGCGGCCCCCGACGTGGACGTTCCCGTCGGCGTCCTCGACGTACACGTCGTCGGCGAACCCGCCCTCCGCGTAGGGGTGTTCGGGCTCTTCGAGCTTTTCGGGCGTTGAAGGAGCGTCGGGGATGCCGCCCGCGGGCGCGAACTCGCCGAGCGGGTCGTCAATGGAGATACCATGACGCTCGAAGAAGTCGCTGTAGCGGTCGTAGTGGTCGCCGAGTTCGTCGGCCGGGAACTCCATCATCTCGGTCCACCCGTGGTTGTAGAAGTCGAAGTTGGCCTGAATGTGGGTGATTTCGCGGGCCTCGGCTTCGGGCGCGCCTTGTTGGAGCGCCACGAGGTAGGTGTCCATCGTGGCGTCGAAGAAGGCGTCGAGGCGGTCGCGCCGGGCCTCGCGGTGTTCGGCGTCGGCCTTCCCGAGGAAGATGTCGGTGTGCATATCGACCAGTTTGTCTTTCACGAGGTCGGAGACGACTGGAAGTTCGAGCGCCTTGCGCGACGCGAAGTGACGGACGTTCTGGCGGATTTTCATGTGCGGGGGTTGGGGACGAACCGTGAAAAGCTCGTTCGTTCGTGAACCGCTAACACGATTGCGAGATAGCAATCCACTTTAACCCCGACGCAGAAGATTCGGTTATGAGCGAGTCGTACGTGATAATCGGTGACGGAATCGCGGGGAGTTCGGCGGCCGAAACCCTCCGCGAGGAGGCTCCGGACGCCGACGTAACCGTCATCACAGACGAAGGTGAGGCCCTCTATAACCGCATCCTCATCAAGGAGTTCGCCAAAGGCAAACTCCCGGAAGCACCGATTTCCATCCACGAACCCGAGTGGTACGACGACCGAGACATCGACCTCGAACTCAACACGTTCGTCACCGGCGTCGACCCCGATGCCCACGAGGTCCACACCCACGACAGCGGCACCTACGAGTACGATAAACTCCTCGTGGCGACCGGCGGCACGCCGACCAGTCTGTCGAGTTTCGGCATCGAGAACGCCGACGCCGAGGGCGTCCACCACTTCTGGACGTTCCAAGACGCCCGCAAGATTCAGGAAAACGCGAGCGAGGCCGACACCGGCGTCGTCGTCGGTGCGGGCCTCCTCGGTATCGACCTCGCGGCGGTCTGTGCCGCCCAGGAGGTCGACGCCAAGTACATCATGCGCGGCAACCGCTGGTGGCGCTACGGTCTGAGCCTCGACGGCGCGGAAATCATCCACGACGCGCTCGAAGAGAAGGGCGTCGAGTGCGTCTTCGAGAGCGGCGTGGACCACTTCGAGACCGACGCCGACGGGCGAGTCGTCTCGACCGTGGACGCCAACGGCGACGAGTTCGACAGCGAGTTCGTGGGCGTCGCGGTCGGCCTGAACTTCAACACCGAGTTCCTGCAGGGCGCGGACGTCGAGGAGGACAACGGCATCGTGGTGGACCAGTACATGCAGACGAGTACCGAGGACATCTACGCCGCGGGCGACATCACCCGGTACTACGACGTGATTCTCGACGAGTACGCCCAAAATGGCTCGTGGGGGTCCGCGAAAGAGCAGGGTCAAATCGCCGCCGAGAACATGGTCGCCGACGGCGAGGAGTCTGAGTTCCGGTGGGTGTCGTCGTACTCCATCACCCACTTCGACTTCCCGTTCCTCAGTTTCGGCTTCCCGACGCTGGGCGACGACGAATGCGAGGCCAAGTACAGCGACACCGAGTGGCGTCGGCTCTCGTTCAAGGACGGCAAATTGGTCGGCGGCGTCCTCATCGGTGACATCGCGCCGCAGGGCAACTACAAGGACCTCATCCGACGCGAAGTCGAGGTCGCCGACCAGAAGGACGTGCTGTTGGAAAAGCAGTTCGACCCCGAGGAACTCGCGATTCCCCAGGAGCAGTAGCGTCCGCAAATCGGCGTCGAGTATTCTCTGAGAATCGTTCTCCGCTGAGAGTTACGGTTGTCCGGAATCTTCGGTCTATTTGGAGCTGTATTTTAAATACATAGGGTAGAAATATGAATACTTACCAGTATGTGGAGTTTCGGTAGGTTTATTTATTACACCCGTAGATGACAGTTTGTAGCACGGCACAGGTGCACACATGTCATACGAATGCACGACAGACGGCGACTTCGAGACCGAAGACCGACCGATGCACACCCCGACTTCGGCCGGGTCCGGCATCGAATCGAACGCGGAGACGGAGGGTACCGATGGCTGCTGAGACGTTCGGCTTGATTTCGCTCGTGCCGCCGTTTCTCGCGATTGTCCTCGCGATAGTTACCCGCAAGCCCATTCTCTCGCTGTTCCTCGGAATCTGGTCGGGGGCGGTGATATTCACGGGCGGCCACGGCGTCGTTCAGACGCTCGAATGGGTCGCGGGGTCCATCGGGGACGAGAGCCTGTTCAATCCGAAGATAATGATGATTGTGCTGTTCCTCGGTGCGGGAGTCGCGCTCATTTGGCGACTCGGCGGCGCGGCCGCCATCGCGAACGCCGCGACATCGCGACTCGACACCCAGCGCAAGGTCGGACTCGGAACGTGGATATTCGGCATGCTGTGGTTCTTCGGCGACTACTCCAACACCGCCATCGTCGGAACCACGATGCGGGAAATCGCCGACGAGATGCGAATCTCGCGCGAAAAGCTCTCGTACATCATCGACTCGACCGCCGCGCCGGTCGCGACGTTCGGGATTTCGAGTTGGGTGGTCTACCAACTGAGTATGATACGCGAGGGGTACGACGCCGCCGGAATCGAGGCCGGGACCGACGCCCCCGCCGCGTTCGCGCTCTTCATCCAGAGCGTGCCGTTCAACATGTACTGCATCTTCGCGGTCGTGATGGTCGGCATCATCGTCATCACCCAGCGTGACTTCGGCGAGATGCTCGACGCAGAACACCGGTCGTGGAAGGAGGGGAAGGTCCTCCGGGACAACGCGGTCCCGATGCAGAGCGCCGAGGAGAGCCTTGGCGAGATGCTGACCGACTCGCCCCAGCTCCGGTACTTCCTCGTGCCGGTCGGGTCGCTCATCGTCGTCGTGTTCTCGGGTGCGATTTACACCGGGCTTCAAGCCGCTGAATCTAATGTATCTTTACTGGATGTCAACAGTATCTCCGGCTTCTTCAGTATGCTTTTAGATGTGGTGGGTAACGCCGACTTCGTCAGCGCGCTCCTCTGGGGCACGTTCACGATGGTCTCGGTCGGAATCGCGATGGGCGTCCTCGGTGGCCTCGCGGACCTCGACGAGGCGATGGACACCGTCATCGACGGCTTCAGCATGATGCTGACCGCGCTCTCGATTCTGGTGATGGCGTGGACCATCGGCACCGTCACGACCGAACTCGGGACGGGTGTCTTCGTCACGAACGTCGCCGAGCAGTTCGTGACTCCGCTACTCCTTCCGGTCGTCGTCTTGCTGGCATCGGCGCTCATCGCGTTCTCGACCGGCACTTCGTGGGGGACGATGGCAATCGTCACGCCCATCGCGGTGCCGCTGGCGTGGAGCGTCGCCGGTGGGACTCCCGAACTCCTGCCCGCCGCAATCGGTACGGTGTTCAGCGGAGCCATCTTCGGCGACCACTGTTCGCCCATCTCGGACACCACTATTCTGTCCTCGACGTTCACGGGGGCGGACCACATCGACCACGTCCGGACCCAGATGTACTACGCGGTGACGGTCCTGACCGTCGCCATAACGATGCTTCTGGTGTGGGGTGCGACCAGCGTCACACCGCTGGTGTTGCTCCCGGTCGGCGTCGTCGCGCTCTACGGACTGGTCTACGTCCTCTCGGAGTGGGACGCCAACCGCAAGGACGTGGTCCCGCAGGCCGCGCGCGCACCGCGCGAAGCGTCGGCGTCGGACGACTGAGCGATTTCGGCGAGTAATTTTTTTTTTGCGGCGTGACACTCGATTGCGGCCGGTGACTCGAAGCTACGAGTCCGCTCTCTCGCGCTCGAACGCGGCCCCGGCGACGAACCCGAACATGGCCAGGCCCCATCCGAGCGTCGCCACCGCGACGTTCGACCCGGATTCGATGCCCGAGAGGAGCGCGAATCCACTGAAGGTGAGAACGCCGACGAAGACCGCATTCATCCAGTTCGATTCGTCGGGTCCCCAGAACAGTTCGGGAACGTGAAATGCGATGGCGGTCCCGAAGCCGTACACCTGCGCGATTCCGACCAGTAGAGGGAGTACGCGCGAAACGGGCGAGACGAGCGCGACCCCGACAGTCACCGCGACACCGACGAGGGAGGCGACTGCGTAGCGGGCGAATCGGTTCATGGGCGACGTGTCTCGTGTCGGATAAAAAATCGTTCGTCACAGCTGACCGTCGTGTTTCGCGATGGACCGTCTCGCCGAGCGCGACATCTCCGAACGCAGATATATATGCCACCACCGTCCCGCGAGTCCCACTGGTGACGACAGGTATTTCAGTCGTGCTGTGTCATTTTAAGACATCCATGCCCGCGTTCACGCACATGGACACATCACCATCCAGCCCCTCACACGGGCAGTTCACCACACATGGACGATACAGCCAAATACGTCATCCACGCCGACATCACCGCGGACGGGGTGGTAGAGCGGAGTGACGTCGTCGGAGCGGTCTTCGGCCAGACCGAAGGCCTGCTCGGCGACGACCTCGACCTCCGCGACCTCCAACAGTCCTCGAAACTCGGTCGCATCGACGTGGATGTAGACAGTCAGAACGGACAGTCGTTCGGCACGATTACCATCGCGTCGAGTCTCGACAAAGTAGAGACCTCCATCCTCGCGGCCGCGCTCGAAACCATCAGCAGGGTCGGGCCGTGTCGCGCCAGCGTCTCCATCGCTGGCATCGAGGACGTGCGGGCCGCCAAGCGCCGGACGGTCGTGGACCGCGCGAAGGAACTCCTCTCCGATTCGTTCGACGAGGACGTGATGACCTCCCGCGAGATTCTCGAAGAGGTCAGACAGAGCGTTCGCGTCGAGGACATCGCGGAGTTCGAGGGCCTGCCCGCTGGGCCGCGCGTCGACGATAGCGACGCCATCATCGTGGTCGAAGGCCGGTCGGACGTGCTGAACCTCCTGCGCTACGGCGTCAAGAACGCCGTCGCGGTCGAGGGCACCAACGTCCCCGATTCGGTCGCCGAACTCACCCAGAACCGAACCGTCACGGCCTTTCTCGACGACGACCGGGGCGGCGACCTCATCCGGAAGGAACTCTCGCAGGTCGGCGACATCGACTACGTCGCGTTCGCGCCCGGCGGAAAGTCGGTCGAGGACCTCGCACGCCACGAGGTCATGTCGGCGCTCCGGAGCAAGCGCCCCTTCGAGGCGTCGATGGTCGAGGGCGAAGCCGACGCCGAGGACGACTCCGATTCGGACGCCGAACCGGCGTCTCGCTCGAACACCGGAACGGCGGCGGGGGGACCCCCGGGGGGGTGGGCCCCCCCCGGCCCCGCGTTAGAACCCCGCGAACCCCCCGGAGGGGGGGGGGGGCCCCGCGGGGGGCCCCCCCCCCCCCCCCCGACGCGACTTTCGACGCCGACGACGCCGGAGTCGAGGAGTCGGCGGGACCCGCCGCGACGGACGGGAGCGCCCATCCCGCGCCCGAGACCGACGACTCGGCGAGTCCCGAGACGCCCGAGACGCCCGAAACGCCCGACGACGTGGCCGAATCGCCCGACGCCGGTCCCGCGACCCCCGACCTCGAATCCGCGGTGAGAGCCGAGTCGGGCGTCGAATCGACCACCGCCGAAGCCGAGTCGCTGGCGTCGAACGCCGGTTCGGAGACCGCTTCGGAATCGGCGGACTCGGCCGCGTTCGCGGCCGAGTCCGCCGAGCCGACGACCCTTCGCGAACACGTCGAGCACATCGTGGACGCCAAAACCGGGGCCGCCCGACTCCTCGACGAGTCGCTCGGCGTACTCGCGGAGGTGTCCGCCGAGGAGACCTTCGACGCGGTCGAATCCGCCGACGAGGTGCCCTACGCGGTGGTCCTCGACGGCACGCTCGACCAGCGCGTCCTCGACGTGGCGGCCCAGCGCGGCGTGAGTCAGGTCGTGGCCGCCGAGTTCGGCGACTTCGTCAAACAGCCCGCGAGCGTCCGGATTCGGACCGCCGACCAGTTTTAATCCGCCGAGCGTCTCGGGCGCTGTTTTCGGGATACTCCGTTTTCAGGATACTCCGTTTTCGAGGTCCCGGTTCAGCACGCGGGCCTCGCTCCCGTCGGCGTAGAAATCTTCTTCGCGTCCGACTTCCTCGAAGCCCATCGACTCGTAGAGCCGTCTCGCGGCGTCGTTTTCGGGGTGGACGGTGAGCCGAGCGCGAGAACAGCCCTCGGCGCGGAGGCGGTCGAACGCCGCCGCGAGGAGTCGCCGCGCCCTCCCCTCGCGTCTGTAAGCGGGCGCGACCACGATTTCCGCGACGTAGGCGGTCTCGCCGTCGTGGAACGCCGTGAGGTAGCCAGCGAGGCCGTCGTTCGTCCCGGAGTCGTCGCTCGTCGTGGAAACGAGCAGGAGCGGCGGTCCCTCGACTGCGTAGTCGAGGAGCGGCGGATTCGGCTCGCGGAGATGGGCCTGAATCTCGCGGAGTCGGTCGCGGTCGTCGGGCGTTCCGTCGCGAATCACGGCAGGACGACCACCGCGAGTCCGGCACCCACGAGCGCGCCGGTCAGCGTGGCGAGGAAGTTGACCGCCTGATTCCCGAGTCGGTCGCCTTCGAGCGTCGCGCCGAGCAGGCTGTCGGCGGTCATGCCGCCCACGCCAGCGAGGACGACGACGACCCCGCCAAGCAGGGTCACGTCCTCGAACAGCACGACTGCGATGGCCGCCACGACCGCCGCACCCGCGATTCCGGCGAGCTCGCCCTGCCACGTCACCGCGCCGTCGGTGCCGGGTTCGACGCGTTCGAGCGTGGTGATGAGCCGCGGATTGTCGAACACGCCGCCGATTTCCGACGAGAGGGTGTCGCTCATCGCGGTCGCCATGCTCCCGGCGAACGCGAACAGGAACAGCGACTCTCCGACCGGAAGCTTCCCGTGGGCGGCGTACCCGAGGACGGCCGCCAACGCGACCGCGGCGTTCCCGAGGACGTTGCCGCTCCCGCGCGCGCCGTCGTTGTCCTCGGCGACCCCGCGGGCCGCCTTCTGCTCGTACCGGAACTTGGTCGAGAGGCTTCCGATGCCGAAGAACGCGATGAGGACCGCGAACCACGCGTACCCGCCCAAGACGATGGTGAGCATCGCGAGGAGTTCGCCCGTCAGCATGCCCGGAATCGAGGCGGCGTCGAGTGCCCACGAGATGTAGCCGAACAGCGCGGTCACCGCGATTGCGACCACGATGCTCTCGACGGTGACGACGACCGCGAGGTCGGCGAACAGCCACAGCAGGAACGCGACCGACAGCATCACCAGCGGGTCGTCGCGCGCGAAGAGGACCGACCGGAGGAGTCCCGCGGCGAGCGCGCCGCTCGCCGCGAGAAACACGATTTCGGGCAGGACCGGCGCGACCGCCTGTCCCTCGATTTCGAGCGCGACCGCCTGACCCGCGACGGCCGCGAGGAGTGCCCCGGCGACGAACGCGCCGGTCCGGAGTATCGGTTCGGCGTCGAATCGCCACGCGACCTGCTGGGCGAGGTTTCCGTAACCGACCACGAGAACTGTCGCCACGAACACCCGCGTCGGCAGGCCGAGCAGCGACGACAGCAGGGCGACCCCGGTCGCCGCGAACCCGAAGGCCGCAAGCCCGTAGAGGCGGCCTTCCTGGCGGTCCGCGGGTCTGGCGAACACCTCGAACGCCGGCCCGCTGGTGGTCGCCAGCCCCGCCACCGCGATGGCCGCGAACGCGACGGCGGTCGCCACCCCGAACACCGGGGCCGCGAGCGACACCGTCGCAATCGCGGCGTAGGCCGCCGCGCGCCCAACTCTCGTAGTCACGTTATCCCCCGTTTTCCCCGACGCCTACTTAATCTTCCCGAACCCGCGGGAAAAGGCGGCCTCCGCGTCAGACACGCGGCTGACGGCGTTGATTGAATCCACTGGACCCTCGAAGCTACTCCCGGGGGTCGCGGTCCGGTCCCGGATACTCGCCGCCTTCGACCGCCTCGTAGAGACTCGCGGCGTCGAACATACCGACGAACCCCTCCGGCGTCTTCACGCTCACGTTCAGCCGCGAGCCGAGCGCCGCCCCGGCCTTCGCGTTTCGCAGACTCTCGTCGTAGCTCAGCAGGTGGGCCGCCCCGCCGCGGTACGCGCTCGCCAGCGCCGGGTGGTCGCCCGCCGGATGCTCGACTTCGACTCGCAGGTCCTCGATTCGCTCGCGCCACGCGCTCGCGAGGTCGGGGTCGGCGAGGTCCGCAATCACGGCCTCCGCGTCGTCGAGCAGGTGGTCGCTGGCGACCAGTTCGACCCACGAGTGGGCGCGAACCGCATCGAGGGCGTCGCGGGCCGCCCCGGCCGCGAGGAGGTCGGCCGCCAGCACGTCGGCGTCCGCGACGATTCGGGCGGGGCTACTCTCAGTCATCGTCGCCCTCCGATTCGCTCGCGTCTTTCCGGCGTTCGGCCAGCGCCGCGCGTATCGCCCCCACGTCTGTTTCGTGCGCGTCGGCTCGCTCGAAGAGGTCCGCCCAGTTCATACCGACGTTCGGAGGCGGACACCCAAAAGGACTCCTCCCGAGGGTCGGGGTTCCGGAGCGAGTCGTAAATCGAGAGACAGTTTCGGGCGCTCCCCGGCAGATTTTTGCGGGGGCCTTCACTACCCTCTTGCATGCTAACGGTGCGGGCTCCGGCGACGAGTGCGAATCTGGGGAGCGGTTTCGACGTGTTCGGCGTGGCGTTGGCCCGACCGGCCGACGTGGTGCGGGTCGAGCGCGCGCGCGAGACGAGTATCGAAGTCACGGGCGCGGGCGCGGACTTCATCCCCACTGACCCCGCGAAGAACACCGCGGGCGTGGTCGCGCGCGAACTCGACGCCCCGGCTCGAATTCAAATCGACAAAGGGGTCCGGCCCTCGTCGGGGCTGGGGTCGTCGGCCGCGAGCGCGGCGGGAGCCGCGGTCGCGCTGAACGAACTCTACGACCTCGGCCTCTCGGGCGAGGACTTGGTGTGGGCCGCCGCCGAGGGCGAGGCCGCGGTGTCGGGCGACGCCCACGCCGACAACGTCGCGCCCTCGATTCTCGGCGGGTTCACCATCGTCACCGACCACGGAATCACGCGAATCGACGCCGACCTTCCGGTAGTCGCCTGCCTGCCCGAGACCATCGTCTCGACCCGCGAAGCTCGGGGTGCAGTCCCCGACTCGGCGACGGTCGAGCAGATGGTCGAGACGGTTGGCAACGCCGCCACGCTGGTCGCCGGAATGTGCAGGGACGACCCCGAACTCGTGGGTCGCGGGATGGACGACCCGGTGGTGACGCCCGCCCGAACCCCGCTCATCGACGGCTACGACGCGGTCGCCGGTCGCGCCCGCGACGCGGGCGCGACCGGCGTCACGGTGTCGGGCGCGGGTCCCGCGGTGCTGGCGGTGTGTCGGCCCGGAACCCGGCGCGAGGTTGCGAACGCGATGGTCAGCGGCTTCGCGGACGCTGGCGTCGAGGCGCGGGCGTACCAGACCGAAATCGGGCGCGGTGCGGAACTCTGTCGGTGAGAACGAAAACGGTTCGCTGAAAGAACGAAAAGAGTCGTTCGGAACTCAGTTCCCGCGGCCCTGAAGCTTCTCGTCTTCTGGCAGGTCCACGTTCGCTTCGCCCTTCATGCCCGAGCCGATGTTCTTGCTGATTTCGGCGAGTCGGTCGGGGTCGTCCCAGTTGTTGGTCGCTTCGACGATGGCGTTACCCATCTTGACCGGGTCCTCCGCGCCGAAGATGCCCGACCCGACGAAGATGCCGTCACAGCCGTGGTGCATCATGAGAGCGGCGTCCGCGGGGGTGGCGATGCCGCCCGCCGCGAAGTTGACGACCGGGAGGCGTCCGGCCTCGGCGGCCTCGTGGACGAGCGGCGCGGGGGCCTCGATATCGCGAGCGAACTCCTCGCGCTCCTCGTGGGTCATGCCCTCGATTTCTCGAATCGCACCCCGGATGGTTCGCTGGTGGTGGACCGCTTGATTCACGTCGCCCGTGCCCGCTTCGCCCTTGGTTCGAATCATCGCCGCGCCCTCCTCGACTCGGCGGAGGGCTTCGCCGAGGTTGCGCGCGCCGCAGACGAACGGCGCGGTGAAATCGCGCTTGTCGATGTGGAAGCGGTCGTCGGCGGGCGTGAGGACTTCCGATTCGTCAATCATGTCCACGCCGATGGATTCGAGGATTTGGGCCTCAGTCGAGTGACCGATTCGGGCCTTCCCCATCACCGGGATGGACACCTCGTCGATTATCTCCTCGACGTCCGCCGGGTCGGCCATTCGTGCGACGCCGCCGCGCTTTCGGATGTCGGCGGGGACGGCTTCGAGCGCCATCACCGCGACCGCGCCCGCGTCTTCGGCGATGCGGGCCTGCTCGGGGTTCACGACGTCCATGATGACGCCGCCTTTCTGCATCTGGGCAAATCCGCGCTTGACGAGTTCGCTACCGCGCTTGAGTTCCTCGATGTCGGTTGGCTCGGCCATGCGAGATGGTAGCGACGCGAGGGGTTAATGCGTACCGATAGGCAACGGGATTGCCGAGGGGAGTCGGTCGGATTGGCGCTCGACTCGCGTTAGACTGCCGATGGGAGCCTCGTTACCGAGACGCGGACTTTTAAGCCCCACTGTCGCCACGACTCAGGTATGAACGTGGCCGTACTCGCACACGAGAAGTTCCCAAACGCCGCGAAGACAGCAGTCGGCCTGCTTCGATACTCCGACTACGAGGTCGAGGCCGTACTCGACCGCGACAACGCCGGAAAGCGCGTCTCGGACTTCCTCCCGGACGTACAGGACGCGCCAATCGTCGCCGGGATGGACGACGTACCCGAGGTAGACGCGCTGGTAATCGGCATCGCGCCCATCGGCGGCGGATTCGACGAGTCGTGGCGCTCGGACGTGCGGACCGCGCTCGAACGCGGCACCGACCTGATTTCGGGGCTTCACTACTTCCTCGAAGATGACGAGGAGTTCGCGGCGCTTGCGGCCGAGAACGACTGTGACATCTGGGACGTGCGCAACCCCAGCGACGACCTCACGGTCGCACAGGGGGTCGCCGACCAGGTGGACGCGGAGGTCGTTCTCACCGTCGGCACCGACTGCTCGGTCGGGAAGATGACCGTGACGTGCGAACTCCTCGAAGCAGCAGAGGAGCGGGGCGTAGACGCCGGATTCATCCCCACGGGCCAGACCGGAATCATGATAGACGGATGGGGCAACCCCATCGACCGCGTGATTTCTGACTTCACCGCGGGCGCGGTCGAGGAGATGATTCTCGAACGCGGCGACGACTACGACTACCTCTTCGTGGAGGGCCAGGGGAGCATCGTCCACCCCGCCTACTCCGCGGTGACGTGTGGCATCCTCCACGGGTCGATGGCCGACAGCCTCGTGCTGTGTCACGCCGCCGACCGCGAGGCCATCCACGGCTACGAGCGCGTCGAGATTCCGCCCCTTCAGGAGTACGTGGACCTCTACGAGAACCTCGCCCGCCCGGTCCACGAGACCGAGGTGGTCGCGGGGGCGCTCAACACTCACTCCATCGACGACGACGCCGCGGCCCGCGATGCGGTCGCCGAGTTCGGCGACGAACTCGGCGTGCCTGCGACCGACCTCGTTCGATTCGACGCCGACGACGTGCTGGAGGCGATTCTATGAACCTCGAAACCGAGTTCGAGCGAGTCTCGCTCCCGCTCGAAGACGCCTTCACCATCTCGCGAAGCACCCAAGAGATGTCCGAAAACGTCGTCGTCCGGATTTCGGACGGCGGAGGCAACGAGGGCGTCGGGTCGGCCGCGCCCGCCAGCCACTACGGCGAGACGGCTGACACCGTGGAGGCCGTCCTTCCGGGCCTGCTCGACGTGGTCGAGGAAGTCGGCGACCCCCACCAGCTCGAACGCATTGAGGAGCGGATGACCGAGGTAGTCGAGCGAAACGCGGCCGCCAGATGCGCGGTCAGCATCGCGCTTCACGATTTGGTCTGCAAGCGCCTCGACGTGCCCCTCTACCGCTACTGGGGACTCGACCCCGAGGAGACGCTCGAAACGTCCTACACCATCGGCATCGACACCGTCGAGAAGATGGCCGAGAAGACCGAGCGCGCGGTCGAGCGCGGCTACTCCACGCTCAAGGTGAAGGTCGGCACCGACCGCGACGAGGAAATCATCGACGCGATTCGGGGGGCCGCGCCGGACGCCACGATTCGGGTGGACGCGAATCAGGCGTGGTCGGCCCGCGAAGCGGTCCGGAAAATCGAGGTGCTCGACGACTACGGCATCGAGTTCGTCGAACAGCCGATTCCGGCCGAGGACCCCGAAGGCCTCAAATTCGTCCGCGACCGGTCGGCGCTCCCCATCGCGGCCGACGAGTCGTGCATCACGCTCGAAGACATTCCCCGAATCGCGGACAAGGCCGACATCGCCAACCTCAAACTCATGAAGTGCGGCGGCCTCCGCGAGGCGATGCGGATGGTTCACGCCGCCCGCGCCCACGGACTCGAACTCATGCTCGGATGCATGATAGAGTCGAACGCCTCCATCGCGGCCGCGGCCCACTTTGCGCCCCTGCTCGACTACGCCGACCTCGACGGGTCGCTACTGCTGGCCGACGACCCCTACGTTGGCGTCGAGATGCCCGACGGCGAGATAGATTTGGCGGGGTCCGACCGGGCCGGGACCGGCGCGCGCCGAGAGTAGCCACCCGACTCTCACACCTCCGAGTGCCGACTCTCGGAGGACGATTACGAATCGTGGTCCGCAACTGCGCTCTTCGCGTCCGTGGCTCGTTCGGGGTCGTCTCGCCCAATCGGAACCGTAATCTGGAGTTCGTCGAATCGAACGACGGGTCGTTTGGCTCGGCCCTCCTCGGCGAGTTCGACCACTCCCATCGCCGCTAATTCCTGTAGATTCCGGTGGACCTCCTTGTGGTCGCGCTCGACTATCTGTTCGACTTCGCGCATACTCCTCGGTTCGTGGTCGGCGATTGCGCGAAGCAGTTCCAAATTCGTCTGACTCACGAGGCGCGCGAGGTCGGCTTCGTCCTCGAAATTGAGGACGTGGCGTGCGTCGAGGTCGTCGCCGCGTTCTGCGGCCGCGATTCGCTCGCGCGCTTCGCGGCGGGTCCGCTCGGCGTCACCGACGCGCACGGTGAGGGTTCGGGTCGGCGCGTCGGTTGGGGTGTTTCGGTCGTCCTCGGTAGCGTTCGGGTTGGTGTCAGGGTTGGAGTCTGGGCACATGCGTTATCGAACCTCCGGGTCGCTGGTGGCAGTGTGGCCGTCGCGGTAGGTCACGACCTCTCGTTGGAAACGGGCGAGCAGTTCGAACATCCCCGGAAACCCGATTTCCTCGACTCCGTCGGCGGTGTGGCGCTCGTGGCCTTTCGTCCGTTCGTGAGTGTTGTCGTAGCGCACGAGTAGGTCACCTTCGACGGAACCGAAGTGGAGCGAGTAGTCCCACCCGCACGGATACTTGGGGTCGTCCGTCTTCCGGACCGTGACCGACTCGACGAGGGTTCCGGAGTAGTAGTTCGTGTACTCCTCGACTTCCGTGTAGCCTGCCATCCGCAGAAGTTGGTTCCGTCTCCACTCAAATAAATATGGTGGGGCGAATACCACCAATCGGGGCGGTGCGGGTCACTCCGCCGACAGGAGTCAGTCGTCCGCGGGTGCGGCCGTCCGCGACTCATCAGTATCCTTCTTCGTGATTCCCCACCCGGTCAGCCCCATCGCGAACAGCACCGCGGGCGAGAGAAAGGCGAAGAAGTAGTACGGCGCGTACTCCAGCGTGGCGACGCCGAACACCGACGCCATGTAGACCCCGCCCGCGTGCCACGGCACGAGCGCACCCGTGGGCGTGCCCGCGGCCTCGACCGCTCGCGAGAGATTTTCGCTGTCGAGGTCGTACTCGTCGTAGAGATTCCTGAGAGAGAAGCCCGGAATCACGATTGCCATGTACTGCTGAGCAGAGAGAAGGTTCACTGCGAACGCCGAAACGCCGGTACTCACGACGAGTCCGCCCGCGCTCGTGACGCCGCGCGCGAGGTGGTGAGCGAGTACCGCGAGGATTCCCGTGCCTTCGAGCAGGCCGCCGAGCGCGAGCGCGGCGACCACGACCGAGACGGTCCACGCCGACCCCGAGAGACCGTCGCTCGCCAGCAGGTCGTTCACGAGCGCGGTGCCGGTCTCGGGTGCGGTGCCTTCGAGGAAGACGGTCCACGCCGCCGTGAACGGGACTCCCTGCACGAGTATCGTGGTGAAGACGCCCGCGAACACCCCGGCGACGAGGGTGGGAAGCGCGGGGAAGCCGTACAGCGCGAGACCGAACGTGACGACCAGCGGGAGGACGACGAGCGCCGAGAGGTCGTAGGTGCCCGCGAGCGCGCCCTGAATCTCGGCGACTCGGCCCGCCGGGATGGCACCGGCGGCGCGCAGGCCGAGCGCGGCGTAGAGACCGACCGAGAGACCGAGCGCGAGCAGGGTCCCCCAGCGCATCGCCCGGATGTGGTCGTAGAGGTCGGTGCCCGTGACCGCCGCGGCGAGGTTCGTGGTGTCCGAGAGCGGCGATTGCTTGTCGCCCGCGTACGCCCCGGTCAGAATCGCCCCGGCGGTCATCGGCGCGGGGATACCGAGTCCTTCGCCGATGCCGACGAACGCGACCCCGAGCGTTCCGGCGGTGGTCCACGACGACCCGATGGCGAACGCGACGACCGCGGCGAGGAGCGCCGCGGCCGGGAGGAACACCTCCGGGGTCAGCACCGACAGGCCGTAGTACATCAGCCCCGGAATCGTCCCGGCGCTGACCCACGTCGCGATGACCGCGTAGATTGTGAACAGGATGAGAATCGCCTGCAGGCCCATCAGCAGGCTCTCGGCGATGCCGTCGTAGAGGTCGTCCCACGACAGCCCCATCCAGTACCGACCGACCAGTCCCGTCAGGACGACGCTCCAGAGGAGTGGGCCGTGCGGGTCGAGTTTGAGGTAGCCCGACCCGACGCCGAGAAAGACGACGACGCCGAGGACGGGCACGAGCGCCTGTGCGAGCGAGGGACGGCGCTCGGGCGATAGCTCCGCGTAGCTGAGCGGTTCGTAGTCGAGTGACGGCATTCTCGTCGCGTCGTAATTCCCGAGAGTATTAAAATTCGGCGTTTTTATTCGTATAAGGAATATTCAAAATGCGCCCCGTTACCGCGAACCACGAGTCGGTTACCGCTGTCGGGCGGTTTTTCGAACCGACGGCGCTCGCGGAGCGAGCGCCGTCGGTTGCCGTCGTGGTCGGGGTACCGGTCGCAGTCGCGGTTACAGTCCCGGTCGCAGCCACAGTCCCGGTCGCGATTTATCGCCCGGTGAAGTTCGGGTGCCGACTCACGCGCCGGGGGAGATACCGGCGCGTCTTCGGCAGGTCGCCCACGTCGTCGAGAACCGTCTCCTCCAACTCCGCGAGCTTCATCTCGCGCTCGTCGTCCTCGGCCCGGACGTTCACGCCGAGTCGGTCGTCGTCGGCTTCGAGTTCGCGGTCGCCGACCACCGCGTAGTACGGTACCCAGTCGGTTTCCGCCTCGGCGATTCGCTTGCCGACCGTCTCGTCGCGGTCGTCCACGTCGGCCCGAATTTCGGCGGCTTCGAGGTCTGCGGCGAGCGACTCGCAGTACTCGACGTGTCCGTCCGCGACTGGGACGAATCGGACCTGCGTGGGGGAGAGCCACGTCGGGAGTCGCGGGGTCTCCTGAGACGCGGCTTTTTCGAGCAACGCGGCGACCACGCGCTCGATGCCGCCCGACGGCGAGAAGTGGAGGATGGGCGGGTGGTGACTTTGCTCGCCGTCGGTGTACTCGATGTCGAACCGCTCGGCGCTCTCGACGTCGATTTGGACCGTGGGGTTCTCGATGGGCCTGCCGAGGCTGTCGATGGCCGCGAAGTCCACCTTCGCCGACCAGTAGTGGTGGCGCTCGGGCAGGATTTCGAGGAGGGCGGGCGAATCGAACTCCGCCGCGAGGTTTTCGACCCACGCCTCGTTGTCGTCGTAGAACGCTCGGGTCACGCGAATCGTCGGGACGTAGTTCAGGCCGAGGTCGCCTGCGGTCTGTAGGGCGAGTTTCGCCTGCGCGCGAAGTTCCTCGCGGGCGCTGTCTATGTCCTCCGTCGCCGTGTGCATGTCGGGCATCGTGAACGCGCGCTGGCGTTTCAGCCCCATCACCTCGCCGCGCTGTTCGCGCCGGAACGAGTAGGTCGATAGCTCGTAGAGCCTGAGCGGCAAGTCGCGTTCGGCGATGTGCATGTCGCGCATGATGGAGAACTGGCCGAAACACGCCGCGAAGCGAAGCATCATCCGGCGGTCGCCCGACTCGAACCGATACTGGCGCTCGCCGAACTTCTCGGAGTGCTCGCGAATCGCGCGCACCCCGAGGTCGTACATCACGGGCGTCTCGACCGGCATCCCGCCGTACTCGACCGCGAGGTCGGTGACGTACGCCATCAGCGAGTCCCGTATCAGCTTTCCCCGGGGGTACCATCGGAGATTTCCAACGTCGCTGAGTTCGTCGTAGTCCGCAATCGCCTTCTCGCGCATGAGCTCGACGTGCGGGGGTTGCTCGCCCTTCCTCGCGGTTTCGCCCTCGACTTCGGCCTCGATGAAGGCGCGCATGTCGTCGCTCACGTCGCGGTTCGCACACTCGGCGTCCGTCGCCTCGCGGGGGTCGCGGGCCTCGCCGTCGGGAAAGAGGAGTTTCCACTCGCTCGGCGCGCGCTCGGTGGCCTCCTCGTCGCCTCCGCGCTCGGGCGTGACGTGCCGGGAGAGCTCCGAGAGCGGGTGACCCTTGCACGAGATTTCGAACGCCTTGTACCACCCGAAGGGTGCGCGCAGGACCTCGAAATCGGCTTCGAGCGCGGCTTCGAGCTTTCGGAGGACGGTCTTCGCGCTCTCGGGACCCGCGAGGTCGTCGCTCAGGTGGGCGTAGGGGTAGAGAACTACCTTTCGGGTGTTTAGCTGGCCCGCCACGTCGCGGAGTTCGTCGGCGGCGTTCGCGACCACCGCGTCGAGGTCGGTCTCGTCTTCGCTCTCGACGGTCACGAACGCGGTCACGCAGTCCTCCATTCGGCCTTCCATCGGGACGCCGTCGGTCTCGCCGAGACCGTCACCCGCTTCGGTCGTGGTCTCGAATTCGAGGTGGTCGGAGTGGACGAACAGCAGTCGCATTGTCGGACCCACCCCTCGCGGCGTAAAAAGCGTGCCGGGGGCGTGGGAGTCGGTGCCAGCGTCGAGCGCGAATCGCGTCCGAATCGCGCTCGAACTCGGCCCGGTGGCCTTTTTCAGGCCCGCCTCCCTACGGACGCCCATGACTCGATTCGACGCCGCGACTCCCGAGGAGCGCCGGAAACTGTTCGCCGACGCCATCGTCGCCCACCGCGAACGGGCGAGCGCGTTCTGCACCCTCGAAGCCGACGCCGACCCGTCCGCGACAACCAATCGAGACGGCGGCGAGAGCGAGGACGCCGAGACCGACGCGCCCACCGAGGCCCCGCCGTGGGTCCAGTTCGGCGACGGGACGCTCAACCTCGACTGCACCGACGCCGAACTCGACCGACTCAAGGACCTGCTCGCGGAGTTCCCGGCGTTCAAAATCGACACTCTCACCCGGCCCGAGGAGGCCGACGGCGTCAACGTCAAAGTGTCGGCGCTCGCCGACCCGAATCGGGTGGCTCAGTGTATCGACCGAATCTTTCGGGACGTGTACGACCGGCCCGAGGCGTTCCGGGCGTGGGTCACCGCGATTTGAGACGACCTCCGCCTCAGCGACGACCGAACAACCGGTCACGGAGAGACCGCGAGGACGGCCGCTCGGTCAACAGCGTCGGCGTGTCGAGGTCGTGGATGACGTCGAACACCAGCGAGCCGCGAACGATACGCGACAGCAGTCCCTGCTCCGTCGCTCCGATTATCACCAAGCTGTAGTCGTTGCCGATGCGTTTGAGTACCGCCTCAACGTCGCCCGTCTCGACGTGTACGTCCGCGTTCGTCAGTTGGTGGTCCGCCGCCCACTCGCGCATGAACTCGCGGCCGGACTCCTCTTCGCCCGCATCGACCACGTGAAGCAACGACACGTCTACGCCGACCGTTTCCTGTAGCGCGCGCGCCACTTCCGCGGAGAGGTCGGACGAGAACCCGCCAGCGGTCGGGAGAAGCACGTCCGACAGTTCGAGGGCTTGACCGTCCAGCACGAGGAAATCGCACGGGAGGTCGTACGTCAGTTCGTCCAAGGTGCCCTCGGCACGGCCGCCCGCCAACTGCGTGCCGCCGTAGCCCATCACGACGGTGTCGGCGTCGTTCGTCTCCGCCGCGTCGAACACCTCTTCGAGGCCCCGGTGGGAGAGAATCGTCTTCGTCTCGATGGGGACATCGAACGTCTCGGCGTCGCTTTTCGCGGCCGCGAGCAGTTCCTCCGAGGAGGCGTCGATTCGATTCCGCTGCTCGGCGGCGGTACTGAGCGACGTCTGGTCCGGCACGGTGACGATGTGAGTCGCGAGCACTCGACCGCCTTTGTGCTGGGCGAGCGCACCCGCGAGCGTTATCAGCGCACTTTCGGTTCGCGGGTTCGCCAACGCGACCATAATCGTCGGTCCCTCGGTTTCGGTCGGCGGCCCCCCCGCTCCGGTCGGCGCGACTGCATCGGCAGCATCGACGACCTGGTCCGGTAGTTCCTCTTCACGGCTCTGAATGTAGTTGGAGAGAACGCCCTCTTGTGAGGTGTTGGTCCGGGCGTAGATGAAGTACCACAGCAGCGCGGCGGCGACGAACGCCCCCGAGAGCGCGATTTCCTGTTGGTCCATAAACGCGACGAGTCCCAGCGACAGTATCGCGCCGAGTATCGGCGTGACGGGGTAGAGCGGAACCGTGAAATCCGGGTCGTACTCCGGAACGTCCGCCTCGCGAAAGACGATTAGCGCGACGTTCATGAGCGCGTACACGATGAGGTGGAGCACGCTGGCGGCTTTCGCGAGCACCTCGATTTCTCGGCCCAGAAGCGCGATGAAGACGATGATGAGTCCGCCCGTAACGAGAATCGACCGGTAGGGCGTCGCGTAGTTGGGGTGAATCTCGTTGAGCCAGTTGGTGACGATTTTGTCACGCCCCATCGCGAAGTTGATTCGCGCCGAGGCCAGAATCGACGCGTTCGCGGAGGACGCCGTCGCCAGAAGCGCGCCCGCGGTCATCACCGCCGCCGCCGCCGCGGCGACGCCACCGAGCGGACCGATGGAGGTGGGGAACGAAACCTCCGCGGCCTGTGCGACCGGCGCGTCTTGGCTCAGTTCGGGCCACGGGACCACCCCGAGCATCGTCGTCACGAGGACGGCGTAGATGACCGTGACGATAGCGACGCTCCCGATGATGGCGATGGGGAGATTCCGACCGGGGTCCTTGAGTTCCTCCGCCACGGTCGCGATTTTCGCGTATCCGAGGAACGAGACGAACACGAGCGCGGTCGCCGGGAGGATTTCGCCAGCACCGTACGGCGCGAGACCGCCGTCACCGACGAGCGTCGCGTAGTCGAACGACGCGAAGCCTGCGATAGCGAACACCGTGAGAATCGAGAGCAGAAGGAACACGATGACCGTCTGGATGCCGCCGGTCTCCTTGGCTCCGATGTAGTTGATAGCGACGAAGAGCACTCCCGCGACGAGCGCGCCGACCTGAACGGGATTGAGAAATGCGATTGTCGGCAGTCCGACGAAGACGGCCAAGTACTGACCGAATCCGATACAGTAGAACGCGGACGCGAAGGCCAGTCCCATCCAGTCGCCCATCCCGGCAATCGAGCCGAACATCGGCCCGAGCGACTTGTTGATGTAGTAGTATCCGCCACCGGCTTTCGGCATCGCCGTCCCGAGTTCGGAGACCGACAGCGCGTTCACCATCGCAATCAAGCCGCCGACGACGAACGAGACGACGACGATTGGCCCGGCCGCGTTCGCGGCGACTCCGGGGAGGACGAAAATCCCGGCGCCTATCATCGTCCCGATACCGATGGTCATCGCCGAGACGAGGCCCAGGTCCTTGGCGAGTTCTTCGTCGCTCATTTGTCGGAGTCCGTCCGGGGAAGCGCGATAACGGGACGGTTCGCATCAGTGACTAGCTGTAGAGAGATGTCGCCCGAGAGGAACTTCATAATCCGATTGCCGCCGCGAGACCGGTACGCGATGGCGCTCGCTCCGACTTCGTCGGCGGCGTCGAAAATCGCGTCGGCGACGTCTCGGGCGTACGCGGTGTGCTCGTCGGCGTCGGGGAACACCGAGCGGACGGCGGCGTACGATTCTGCCGCCATCTCCTCGGACTGTTCGACGGGCGTTTTGTCCGGAACGCCCTCGCCCTTCTCGACGACGTGGAGCGCCGTGACGTGTTTCGGCTGGTACGGTTCCAGCGCGGTCGCCGTGGCCTGTGCATCCTCCTCGTTGGCGACCGGTAAAAGAACGTGAGCAAGCAAATCGCGGTCGTCTGAGTCACTGTTCATACTGGCCACTAAGCGCACTGTCCCTTAAGCGTGTGTATATATACTGGTCTCCGTTGTCATGGAGAAACGTTCCCAGCAGACGGGTAGAAACCCGGCGAAATACGGGGAGCCGAATCCCCCGCCGTTCTTCTATAATTTTTACATGTGGTTGCGAAAGGCGATGGACAGAGTCGGTAAAACGGCCGCTCGGCCCGGACGCTTCACGTACCATCGAGAGCGTCAGTCCAACTGGACGTACGTCCGCGTCGTCCCCACACTGTCGATGTCGTGGATGCCCTCGGTCACTATCTTCTGGAGGTCCCGGACCGTCTCGCCCTCGATTTCCGCGACGACGTCG
This sequence comes from Halorussus amylolyticus, assembly GCF_004143485.2. GTDB lineage: Archaea > Halobacteriota > Halobacteria > Halobacteriales > Haladaptataceae > Halorussus > Halorussus amylolyticus. Next base: position 228,197 of record NZ_ML974132.1, read on the forward strand.
AAGTCCCCGGCGACGACGTGCGCCTCGGTGACGCCCGTCAAGTCCCGAACCGTGCCGACCGCGTCTTCGGACGCTCCCGACCCCGTGATGACCGCGACGTAGGCACGAACCATGCGGCGAGTACGACCGAATCCGTCAAAGGCGTTGTGCCGGGAGTTCGCCGAAAAATCGGTCCGCTCAGATTTTCGCGCTCACTTCGTCGAGGACCTCGGTGTCCACGAACACCACGACGTGGTCGCCGGGTTCGATGATAGTGTCACCCCTCGGGACGACGTACTCGCCGTCGCGAGTGATGGCCCCGACCACGAACCCGTCCGGGAGGTCGGCGACCGCCTCGTGAATCGGTCTGCCGACGAGCGCGCTTTCTGCATCGACCTCGATTTCGAGGACTTCCGCCCGGTCGTTCTCGATGAGCGCGATGTTCTCGGTGTGGGTCTCGCGGGTGAATCGAGTAATCTCCTCAGCCGTGACTTCGCGGGGATTGATGGCCACGTCGATGCCCACCGTCTCGAAGATGCCGACGTACTCGGTGCTCTCGACTATCGCGACGGTTCGCTTCACGCCGAGCTGTTTGGCGAGAATCGAGACGAGGAGATTCTTCTCGTCGTTTTCGAGCGCAGCGACCACCGCGTCGGCCTCGTCGATGTGTTCGCGCGCGAGGAAGTCGGCGTCGGTCGCGTCGTTTTTCATCACGACCGAGTTCGGGAGTCGCTCTGCGAGTTCGCGGGCCCGGTCGGGGTCGCGCTCGATGAGTCGCGGCCTGAGTCCCCGGTCTTCGAGCAGGCGAGCGGTGTGGTAGCCGATTTCGCTCCCGCCGATTATCACGAGGTCCTCGTTTCCGGAGGGGGTCTCGCCGGGCGCGATTTCGGCGGCGAACCCCTGGACGCTCTCGGGGCTTCCGATGACGACCACCTTGTCGCCCGCTCGGATGACGGTGTCACCGCGCGGAATCTCCACGTCGCCGTTCCGGAGAGTCGCGGCGAAGGTGAGCGAGTCGAAGCGGTCTGCCTCCCGCACGGTCTGGTCCACGACCGGACTGTCGGCGGCGACTTCGAACTCCGCCATCTGGACCGCGCCGCCCGCGAACGGGTCGACGTCGCGGGCCGCGGGAAGCCCGATGACCCGGACGATGTCCTCGGCTGTCAGGAGGTTCGTACACACCATGAAGTCCACGCCGAACGCGCGCTCGGTCTGCTCCCACGTTTCGAGATAGTCGGTGCTCTTGACCCGAGCGATGGTGAACGGGTCGTCGACAGTCTTGGCGGTGCCACACGCCACCAGATTCGTCTCGTCGTCGTCCGTGCTGGCGATGAGCATGTCGGCGTCGTCGATACCTGCGTTTCGAAGCGTCGAGAGCGACGTCCCGTCGCCTTGAATAGCGAGCACGTCGTGTGAGTAGGTCATCGACTCCACTCGTTCGCCGTCGATGTCCACGACGACGACGTCGTGGGCGCTCGCGAGACTCGCCGCGATGGACGACCCGACCTCACCTGCACCGACGATGACGACGCGCATCAGAACCCTCCGTAATCATTCCTGTGAGCGTAACAAGCCCGTCGGTAAGGGTATTTCCCTTCAGAGCGACCCGTTCGGTCGCGGGTTCGGCGGACCGAACACTTACTCGACCGGGACGTTACCGGTGTCCGACGCGACCTCCTCGCCGGACGGCGAGGAGGTCGCGTCGGCCGAGGATTCGATGTCCGAGGCCGCGATGTCGTCGGCGTCCGATTCGGCGTCGTCGCCGACTCGAACCGTCAGCACCGGGACCGAGCACGCCCGGACGACGCCCTCCGCCACGCTGCCGAGGAGCAGGCGGTCGATACCCCCTCGGCCGTGGGTTCCCATCACTACGAGGTCACACCCCTCCGACTCGGCGTACTCCACGATGCGCCTGCTCGGCGACCCCTCCACGAGTCGGGTCGTGACTGCCACGCCGTGTTCGGCCGCGATGTCCTCGACCCGCTCCAGCGCGGTCTCGCCCTCCTCGCGGAGCACGTCGTCGATGCCCTCCCACGAAGTTTCCATCGGAAGGCCCGCGAACGTCGCGGAGTTGACGACGTACACCGCGTGTAGCTCCGCGCCGTGGGCCGCCGCGAGTTCGACCGCGTGCGCGACCGCGCGCTCGGTGTCGGTCGAACCGTCAGTCGGCACGAGTATCCGCTCGTACATCTCTTGTGAGGTGATAGCACACGACGCGCCTTAACTGTTTCCAGCGTGCTACAGAATCACGTCCGCCACGTCGCTCGCTCCGGCCCGGCGAACGACCGCGCGAACGGGGTCCTGCGCTCCGGCGAGGTTGTCGGAGTCGCCGTCGAGCACGAGGAGCTTGCCGGGTCGTCCCTCCTCGACGAGACCGCAGTCGAGACCCGCGATTTCCGCGCCGTTCCGGGTCGCCATCCGCAGGACTTCGCGGGCGCTCACGTCGGCGAGTTTCGCGGCGAACTCCATCTCGCGGAACATCGACGGACTGTTGAGCATCACGTTGTCGGTGCCGAGCGCGACGGTCGTCCTGTCGAGGAGGTCCCGAATCGGCGGCACGCCGACCTTGGTGACGAGGTTCGACCGCGGGCAGACCACCACGGGCATCTCGCTGTCGCCGATTCTATCGAGGTGGAGGCGCTCGGGATGGACCACGTGGACGAGGAAGTCGGGGTCCAAATCGAGCGCGGGGTTGATGTCCGAGGGGTCGCGCTCGCCCGCGTGGATGCCGAACAGTTTCTCCTCGCGCGCGGTCGCGGCGCGCTCGCGCGAGAACTCGGCGTCGCGCGCCCCGCTCGCGCCGAACCCGTCGGCGGCCTCCATCGCTTCGACGGTCTCGCGCCCGAGAATCACCGGTTCCGCGTCGAGTCCGGCGACGGCCTCCCGGAGCGCGTAGACGCCCTCGACGCCGCCCTCCCGAAATTCGAGGAACGACGCGGTCCCGGTCTCCTGCATGAACCGAACCGACCGTTTCATCGCCGCGACCTTCTCCTCGCGGGAGGCCGCCCGGAGGAGTCGGTGTTTCAGGCCGTCCGGCGGCGCGACGAGTTCGTCGAGGCTCAGTCCGCCCCCGGCCTCCTTCGCGATGGAGTCGCCGATGTGGGTGTGGGCGTTGACGAACGCCGGGAGGACGACGTTCGAAGAGTCGACCGGTTCCTCCTCGATGGCCGTTATCTCGCCGTCGTTCACTACGACTCGACCTTCGACCGGTTCGAACTCGGGCCCGCGAAGGACGGTCCCCTCCACTATCATGTGTGTGAAACTCTCGGGGAGCCTCTTGAATGGACCTTTTTCGAGCGAGTGGTGTCCCCGCTCGCTCACACCGTTCGCTCGCGGGACGACTTCTCGTACAGTTCGGCTACCGCACCGCGAAAACCGCACCGACAGCAAAAATCGCGCTCCGAGGCGCTGTGCGCCTCGGAGCGCGAACGAATCTACTCGCTCTGCTGGGCGTCCACGACCGCAACGCCCGCGAGGTTCACGATGTCTTTGACCTCGTCGCCGCGCTGGATGACGTGGACCGGCTTGTCCATGCCGACCAGCATCGGGCCGATGGCCTCAGCGCCGCCGAGACGCTGGAGGAGTTTGTAGCCGATGTTCCCGGCTTCGAGGTTCGGGAACACGAGCACGTTCGCGGGTTCGTCGAGTTCCGAGAAGTCGTAGGTCCCGTTCAGAATCTCCTCGACGACCGCGGTGTCGGCCTGCATCTCGCCGTCCACCGGGAAGTCCACTTCGGGGTTGGCTCGAAGCTTCTCCGCGGCGTTCCGGGGCTTTCGCGTGCCCTCGTTGTCCACGCTCCCGAAGTTGGAGTACGACAGCATCGCCGCGCGCGGTTCGACGTTGAACCGACGCGCGAGTTCGGCGGTGTGCTGGGTGATTTCGGCCAGCACGTCCTCGTCGGGGTTCTGATTCACCGTGGCGTCGGCGCAGAAGATGACTCGGTTCTTGAACGTCAGCATGTACACCCCGGCGGCGTACTCGGCGTCCTCGGCGGTGCCGACGACCTGAAGCGGCGGCCGGAGCGCCGAGGGGTAGTGGTGGCTCAGGCCGGTGAGCATCGCGTCGGCGTCGCCGCGCTCGACCATCACGCTCCCGAAGTAGTTGCCGTCCTTCCGGACGAGGTCCTCGGCCTCGCTCCGGGTGATGCCCTTGCGCTGGCGGAGTTCGTACAGGCGGTCGGCGTACGCCTCGTGGTCGTCGCTCGCGGGGTCGGCGACCTCGGGGTCGAAGTCGAGTCCGAGGTCGGCGGCCGTCGCCTCGATTCTCTCGCGGTCGCCGATGAGGACGGGGTTCGCGATGCCCTCCTCGGCCATCTGGTAGGCCGCCCGGACCATCTTCTCGTCGTCGCCCTCCGCCAGGGCGACCCGCTTGGGGTCGGACTTGGCCTTGTTGAGAACCACGCGCATCATCTCGCGAGATTTGCCCAGGCGGGCTTCGAGCGTCTCGACGTACTCGTCGGTGTCGAGTTCGCTCCGGGCGACGCCGGAGTCCATCGCGGCGTCGGCGACTGCTGGCGCGACCTCGAACAGCACGCGGGGGTCGAGCGGCTTCGGGATGATGTAATCTGCGCCGAACTGGAGCGGCTGGTCGCCGTACGCCTTGACGACGGCGTCGGGCACGTCCTGCTTCGCGAGGTCGGCGAGCGCCTGGGCCGCGGCGACCTTCATCTCCTCGTTGATTTCGGTCGCGCGCACGTCGAGCGCGCCCCGGAAGATGAACGGGAAGCCGAGGACGTTGTTCACCATGTTGGGGTAGTCCGAGCGCCCGGTCGCCATGATGACGGTGTCGTCGCGGGCCGCCTTGGCCTCGTCGTAGCGGATTTCGGGGTCGGGGTTCGCCATCGCGAAGATGACGGGGTCGTCGGCCATCGACTGGACCATCTCCTGGGAGACGATATCGGCGACGGAGAGACCGACCAGCACGTCCGCGCCGTCCATCGCGTCGGCGAGGTCGCCTTCCGGCACGTCGCGGGCGAAGTCAGCCTTGTACTCGTTCACACCGCCGTCTTCGGCGCGGCTCTCGGTGATGATGCCCGACGAGTCGCACATCGTGATGTTCTCGCGGCGCGCGCCGAGCGAGACGTAGAAGTTCGCGGTCGCGATTGCGGACGCGCCCGCGCCGGAAAAGACGATATCGAGGTCTTCGAGGTTCTTCCCGTTGATTTCGACCGCGTTCAGCAGCGCCGCACCCGAGATGATGGCGGTGCCGTGCTGGTCGTCGTGGAAGACGGGGATGTCGATTTCCTCCCGGAGCGTCTCCTCGATTTCGAAGCACTCGGGCGCTTTGATGTCCTCCAGATTGATGCCGCCGAAGGTCGGCTCCATCGCCTTCACGGTCCGGACGATGTCCTTCGGGTCTTCCTGGTCGAGTTCGATGTCGAACACGTCGATGTCGGCGAACCGCTTGAACAGCACGCCCTTGCCCTCCATGACGGGCTTGGACGCCTGCGCGCCGATGTCGCCGAGTCCGAGGACCGCGCTCCCGTTCGAGACGACGCCCACGAGGTTGCCCTTCGCGGTGTACTGGTAGGCGTCGTCGGGATTGTCGGCGATTCTCCGGCACGGCTCGGCCACGCCGGGCGAGTAGGCCAGGCTCAAATCGCGCTGGGTGTTGGTCGGCTTGGTCGTCGAAATCTCTATCTTCCCCGGCGGCTCTTGTCGGTGGTACTCTAACGAGTCCTCGTCTAGTCCCATGGCGCGACAAATCGCGCCCGCCCTTAAAAAACTAACCGAACCCGTCGAATCTGACTTCGACAGGTGTCGAAAGAAAACGGGATTACGTCTCTTTCACGAACACGTCGGGCCGCGCGAGTTCGACATCGTACTCGTCGCTCGCCACGGTCGTCGTCGGCCACCGCCCGGTCTCGGTCAGCACCTCGAATCCCGAATCCTCGACCAGCACCGTGTCCTCGCTCTTCGCGCCCTGTACCGTCGGATTCCACGCGTAAGCCATCGGCGTCGTCACCGGGTCGTCGGCAGTCGGTGTCGCTATCCACTCCCGGCCCGCGAACCCGGCCGCACCGCCCTGATGATGCAGTTTCCATTCGTTGGGGTAGCCTTCGTCCTCGTACGCGTCCTGAATCGCGCCAAATACGTCACCCGCCTCACCGCCGCGCTCTGCCACGTCGCGCGTCGCACCGACCGCCGCCACCTCGACGCGCCGGGCCGCGTCGTGACGCTCGCGGAGTCGCTTCAGCGACTCCGCACCAATTTCGGAATCGAACGCCACCGTCCGGGTCGCGCTGGCGTGGAGACCGCCGCGCTGGGCCGTGACCGACACCAGCGCGTACCCGCCCAGCGCCTCCTCCGTGGGCGTGTAGTGGCGGTACGTCCCGGCGCGCTCGGCCCCGCCGACGAGCGCGACCGGGACCTCGATGCCCCGCGCCGACAGCGCGACCCGGAGCGCCGACGCCACTTCGCGCTCGGAGTCGCCGGGTTCGAGTTCGCGACAGACCGCTTCGAGCGCGGCGCCGGTCTCGCGGCCGAGGTCCCGATAGCTCTCGATGTCGTCGTCAGTGAGCGGGTGGCGGAGCGGCGAGGCGTCTACCGATTCGAACCCCGGCACGTCGAAGTCGGCCGCTGCGGGTTCGGGCGCGCGCTCTGCGACCGCGCCCGCGAGCGACTTCTCGTACCAGTCGAACTCGGCGACGTCCGCGCGGACGTCGCCGAGTTCCTCCTCGCGGACCCGGTCGGCTTCGATGTTGTCGGTCACGACTTCGAGGCTCTCGCCGTCGTAGCCCACCGCGGCCACACCCTCGTCGGTTTCGCGGTCCACGACGTTGTTCCCGCCGGTCAGCCACGCGAAGGCGTTCGGGCGCGCGAACCACACCGATTCGAGGTCGCGGTCGGCGAGATAGGCGTCGAGGCGTTCCTGCTTAGTCATGTGTGGTGGGTGGGAACCGACGGCCTTGAAAGGGGCGACTTCGGCGAGTCTTCCGCGCTCTCGGAAAGTCCATGGTTTCGTGAACTCTCGCAGACGACGCAATTTGTAAGCGTTACAGCCTGTGGAAGACATCGGAAGGCAGTTTCCAGGAGTGCTTATTCTGAGAAGCACGTCTCACTTGCTGGGAGTTTCAATATAGCCAGTCAGATGTGAGATGAGGCGGCTCATCACGTCGTATGCGGCGTCGTCCCGAAGGCTTGCCGGTTTTCAGTGGGCTTCTGTCATCGAATGAGTGGTTCCTTCATTCGTCCTCAGAGTTGGTGGTGTCTGACGCCAGTGACGGAGACGGTGTTTCTACCCCACCCTGCCAACTGAGCAGCACCTCGCGGAGCGTGAGTTCCCGAATGGCGGGATAGCGTGACTGTTCAGTCTGCGCGTAGTTCACCAGGGTGAGCAGAATCACCCCGCCAATAGTGTTGCCCAACAACACCGGAAGCCAGTACTCGAGGACGACGGCGAACGTCCCGGAATCGGTGATAATCAGGAAATAGAACACTTCGCACGCAGCCGTTATGACGTGGTAGAGGTCGGTTGCGGCGATCAGGTAAAAGGAGATATAGATGATGACCAGCCTGGAAATCGTATCTCTTGCCGCGTGATCGAGCCACACCACCCCGGCGACTAACCACCCGGCTACCAGCGCCCGGTTGAAGACGGCCCACCATCCGTGGTCGAGTCCGCCACTGACGAATGTTGTACCGGCCTGGAATGCTTCTGGGGAAAGTATGCTCCCGCGTGCCAGAAGGTATGCACCGAGTCCCGCTCCGACCACGTTGCCGACCAGTACGATACCCCAGACGCGAAGTAGCAACGGAATGCTGGCGAGCCGAGAAAGTACTAACGCAACAGGCGGTAGCGTGTTTTCGGTGTACAGTTGATAGTGACCGAGAATAATATAGATGAATCCAATCGGATACAGAATCGCGCCCAGAAACCGATTGTCGGGAAACATCTCTGTGCCGACAGTGTGTCCGAGGAAGGTGAGGACGATGGCGAATCCGGCCGCCAAGCCGCTGAAAAAGAGGCGCTGTTTGCTGGCCGCGATTTCTTCGGTTGCACTTGCCAGGATGCGTTCGTAGATTTCGTTCGCCGAGAAGCGGTCCCGAACGGCCCACCCGGCCGCCGGTGCGCCGGACGCGGCACGGTCGAGGGAATCACGAATCCCGTCGCCTGAATCCTCGTCCTCACGGTCACTCATCACTGGTACCTGCGCTTCGGAGGACAATCGTATTTACGCCCGCTGACGTCCACCGGATTCCATAATTGTTTATGCGGTAACCACGATATGCGCACACTTGCCTGACGGCTATCTCACCGTTGACATGGTGATATGAAGGACGGCCCGCTGCGGACTACAAGCTCTACATTCAGCACACGGTTCTCATCAGTTGACGAAGGCTTCAACAGAGTCAGATAAGTGGACATCAACCCCTCCCCACAATCGCAGTCGGACACACCTAAGTACGACCGGCCGAAATCTCGAACGAGGGGAGTTCCAACCGTGTACACCCACACATCCGAACCGAACGGAGGCTCGCGCTGATGGTCCGGTTCCGCCACCTCGCGGCCGTCACCACCGGCTTGACCTTCTCGCTCATCCTGCTCGGGGTCTACACCGCCGCGGTCGGCGCGGGGCTGTCGTGTTCGGCCCAGTGGCCGTTCTGCGACGGCGGCCTGATTCCGCAGTCGTTCCCGAGTTTCGTGGAGTGGTTCCACCGCCTCGTCGCGATGATTACCGGCTTCTTCATCATCGGCACGACGGTCGGCGCGTGGAAGTACCGCTCCGAGCGCCGGATTCGCGGCGCGGCCACGCTCGCGCTCGCGGTCACGCCGGTCCAGATGGTGCTCGGCGGCGCGACCGTCTTCGTCTACACGCCAGTCGTGCAGGTCGCCCACCACGCCGCCGCGCTGATAATCTTCGGCTCGCTGCTGGCGACGACGCTGTGGACCTTCGAGAATCCCGCGACCGACGCGGCCGAAACGGAGTCGGCGGCAGGATACCCGAGCGACGACTGATACTGTCGGCCGTACTTTTTCGAACGGGAGCGACACACAAGGCGAGAGAGCCGACCGGGATTTGAACGCCGGCAGAACGGGACAAACACACATCCGAACGCCGACGGACCCTGATTTTAGGCGCTCTACCGTCCGAATCTGGACGGTTCCCGACAACGATTATATACTTTCATCTTGCAGTAGTAGCGGGGGAAATCGCATGGACATCGACAGGCGGACGTTCGTCAAGGGGAGCGCAGGAATCGCGGGCGGTCTCGCGCTCGGGGGCATCGCGGCCGGGCAGGACGACGAAGTGGTTCGCATCGGGTCGGACATCCCGTACAAGCCGTTCGAGTACCGGACCGAGGAAGGCGACCTCGTCGGATTCGACGTAGACGTGGCCGAGGCCGTCTTCGCCGAGGAACTGGACCGCGAGTACGAGTTCGTCCAGACCGGGTTCGACACCATCATCCCGAGCCTCAACAACGGAAACTTCCGAATCATCATGTCGGCGATGACCATCACCGACGACCGGGCCGACCAAGTGGACTTCTCCGAGCCGTACTTCGTCGCGTACCAGACGGTGGCGATTTTGGAGGGGAGCGACGTGGGAAGCGTCGAGGACCTCCGCGGCCAGACCGTCGCGGTCCAGAAGGGGACGACCGGCGAGGCCGCGGCCCAGGAGCTACAGGAGGAGTTCGACGGCGAACTCACCATCGACAGCTACGACCAGATTCCGGGCGCGTTCAACGCCCTGCTCAACGGGCAAGCGGTCGCGGTAATCAACGACAACGCGGTCAACCTCCAGTACACCGCGGACAACGACGACATCGCGATGCTCGAAGGCGAGGGCGAGGCCGCCGAGGAGTTCGAGAGCGCCCCGCCGTACCTCACCCTCACGGTCGAGCAGTACGGTATCGCGTTCCGACAGGACGACGACGAGTTCCGTGAGGAGGTCAATCAGGCGCTCACGGCGGTCATCGAGGGCGGGCGCTACGACGAGATTTACGCCGAGTACTTCCCCGGCGAACCGCCGACCGACATCCTGCTCGACGCGCGGGCGGCCGAGGGAACCGCGACCACCGAAACTGACACCGAATCCGAAACCACGACCGGCGCAGAAACTACTACCGGGTAGCCCGCGATGGGCGAGACCGACACCCGAAAGCGGGGCGGCGAAGCCGCGGCGCGGGACGGACTGGTGACCGACGAGCGCGTCAAGTGGGCGGGCGTGGCGGTGTCGGTGGCGTTCACCCTCGCAATCGTCGGCTTCATCGCGCTCGTCCTGCTGGAGTACGTCGATTACGGCCTGCTGTTCGCGGTGGTGCCGCGATTCGTCGAGGCGTTCGTCCGGGTGCTCAGGGTCGTCGTCATCTCCAGCGTGCTGGCGGTCACCGCGGGCGTGTTCGTGGGTCTCGGGCGCGTCTCGCGAACCTCGGTGACCCACGCGATAGCAACCGCGTACGTCCAGTTCTTCCGGGGAACGCCGCTCTTGTTCCAGTTGTTCATCATCTACCTCGGGATTCCATCGCTGTGGCCGCCGGGAGAGTTCCCCGTCGGGAACTGGAGTTTCGCCACCGCGGTCATCGCGCTCACGCTGAACCACGCGGCGTACGTCGGCGAAGCGGTGAAGGGCGGCATCAACGCGGTTCCGGCGGGCCAAATGGAGGCCGCCCGGTCGCTCGGGATGTCGTACGTCGATTCGATGCGCGAGATAATCCTTCCCCAAGCGTGGCGCAACGCGCTAGCGGCCATCGGCAACGACCAGGTGATTCTGGTGAAAGACACCTCGCTCCTGACGGTCATCGCGTTCCCAGAGATTCTCACCGTGTTCCGCGAGATAAACTCGAATCAGTTCGACCCGTGGACGCCCATCGTGCTCGTCGCCATCACGTACCTCGCCATCACGCTCCCGCTGATGCGACTCGTCCAGTACCTCGAAGACAGAGCCGAGTGGGGGACGCAAGGATGAGCGACGGCGACGTGCAGGAGACTCGCACCGACACGCCCGAAGTCGAATTCGAGAAGGTGAACAAGTACTTCGGCGAAACCCACGTCCTCAAGGACATCGACCTCGCGGTCGAGAACCGCGAGGTCGTGGTGGTCATCGGCCCGAGCGGGTCGGGCAAGTCCACGCTCCTGCGGTGTGTGAACCGACTGGAGGAGATACAGTCGGGCGAGATTCGAATCGCGGGCGAGTCCATCACCGACCCCGAGGTGGACGTGAACCGCCTCCGCCAGCGCGTCGGCATGGTGTTCCAGCACTTCAATCTGTTCCCGCACAAGACCGCGCTGGAGAACGTCACGCTCGCGCCGGTTCGGGTCCGGGGGGTTCCGAAGAACGAGGCCGAGCAGAAGGCCGAGGACCTCCTCGCGGAGGTCGGCCTCGGCGACCAAGCCGACTCGTACCCCGCCGAACTCTCGGGCGGCCAGCAACAGCGGGTCGCCATCGCTCGCGCGCTCGCGATGGACCCGAGCGTGATGCTGTTCGACGAGGTGACCTCGGCGCTCGACCCCGAACTCGTCGGCGAGGTGCTCGGCGTGATGCGAAATCTCGCCGAGGAGGGGATGACGATGCTCGTCGTGACTCACGAGATGGGGTTCGCCCGCGAGGTGGGCGACCGGGTGGTGCTGATGTCGGAGGGCCGAATCGTGGAGACCGGTCCGCCCGCCGACCTGTTCGACAGTCCGAAGACCGACCGCGCCAAGCAGTTTCTCACGCGGGTCAAGTAGAACTCTCGATTCAGCTATCGGGGGCGTTCTCCCCGGCTATCGGAATCTCGGCGTCGTCGCTCCCGTCTTCGAGCGTCTCGTTCGCGACTTCCTGACCTACCTCGTCCTCGAACTGATACAGGTCGTGGGCGCGCTCCGAGAGCAGTTCGGCGCGAGTCGCATCGACGCCGTACTCCTCGCGCACTTCGGGCGAAAGGTCTTCGGCCGCGCTCGCGGTCCTGTTCGCCCGGCGTTCCACGAGGTGCGCCCGGACGACGAACCCGGACAGCGACGTTCGGTACTCGCCCTCCGAAATCTCCTCGCGCTCCCACGCGGTCGTGATGTTCTCCCGAGTGTCTTCGAGCGCCTCGACGTACGCTTCGATGGTGTCTAGCTCGTCGGCGACGACTTCCGCGCGCTCCTCGTCGGTGGTCGCGTCGTCGAGTCGGTCAGACAGGGTCCGATTCCAGAGTTCGCCCTCGACGGTCGCGCTCTGAGCGTCGAGCGCGCCCGCGAGCTGTTGGCCCGGCGAGACGGTGCTGTTGTTTTCGGTCGTGGTCTCCTCGCTCTGCCACGGGGGGTGTTGCGTTCCGGTCGAATCGGCCGCGGCCGCAACCGGGGCGGTCGCGGCCAGCGCGAACACGCCCGTCAGCGCGAACACGCCCACCAGCACGACTCCGAGTTTCATGGCTCGTTTCCACGACTTCCGTCGGCAATAAGCCGCCGTTACTGAACGCGAATCAATCCGAATTAACCCGATTTCACGTCTCATGGCTCGTCCTGCGGGAGCGCGAGGACGTTCTCGCGCCCGAGCCGAAAGCTCTCAATCTTCCCCTGTTCGCGGAGGCTCCCGACGACTTGGCTCGTCTTCGCCTCGGTCCATCCGAGTTCGTTCACGATTGCTCGCTGCTTGACCCGACCGCCCTGGTGTTCGAGGAGTCGAAGCACGCGCTCCTCGTTGCTCAGTAAGTCCTCGGGGAGTTCGTCTCCACTCTCGGTCGCCTCCGGCCGGTCCCGTCGTCGGAACAGCCACCACCCGCCGCCGAGTCCCGCGGCGAGGACGCCGAGCAGTCCGACCGCGGCGGCGACCGTCGGCCACGGAATTGCGGGTCCGCCCGCTGGCGGCGCGAGGACGACTCTGGGTTCGTTGCTCGCGAACTCCATCGGGCCGGTCCAAACCGCGGTTCCGTTGCGCTCCTCGTCGGGCGGCGGGCGCACCGTGGTCGCGTCGTACCCCTCGGGCCACGACACGAGCAGTTGGGTCTTGTCGTTGAGCGGAAGTCCCGAGAGTGCGTCACCCGCCCGAATCTCGCCGTCCGAGACCTCGGCGAAGTTCGTCCACTCGAACGAGTAGGTCACCACGCCGTACCGCTGTGGGAACGGCCGAATCTCGGCGTCCACGCCGAAGTCTTCGCCCGACATGTTTCGGCCGGTCGCTCGCTCGGCGCTCCCGATGGTGGCCTCCATCCGTCGGGTGAACTGGTCGGTGTACTCCGTGTCGTTCCGCTCGATGTCGTTTCGAAGCCCCCGGAAGGCCTCGCTCGTCTCGGCGTCGTCGAGTCGGGTGCGATACGCGACCTCCCACGAGGCGGTCCCGTTCTCGTGGACATCGACCCGCATCACGATGGTGTCGGGCGTGACGTTCTGTAACTGGGTCTGTGCCGTCCTCTCGTCGGCCGTAGGCGGGTCGGTCGCCGCGCTCTCGGCGGTCGCACTACCGCTCGCGCCGACCGCCGCCGACGCGCAGAGAACCGCCGACACGCAGAGGACCACCGCGAGGACCGCTCCGAGCTGTCGCGCCCCCATTCGTCGGATGCTCCGACGCCCAGCAAAAAATGGGTTGCGCCGTTTTGGGTCGTCCTATCCGATTGCTGTGAGTTCCACGTCGCGTTTCCGTGCGGTATCGGCTCGTTTCTCGCGCGTATCGCGTCGTTTCCGCGATTATCGCCGGGCTACGTCGCTGAACTCGGATTAAATCGGGTGCAAGCCGCCCCGAAGGCCGCCAATCGGGTTTCAGGGTTTCGGGGGTTGAAACGCCTGTCCGTGGAAGCCGAAATCGGCGAGACACCATGTCGAAGACCGAAACGCACACGCCGAACGCGACGACGTACGAACCCGAGAACGACGACGCACGCGCGAGCAACGACGCACACGAGCGCGACGAGAACCCTCCGAACGACGAGACTCCCTTGCGGGTCCAGGCCGACTGGTCGGGAACCGAGACGCTCGATTCCGCCATCACCTGCGCGATTTCGCGGGCCACCGGGGCCGCCGTGACCGACCTCGCGCCCCTCTACGAGTACATGGACCCCGACGCGCTCCACGAGTTCGTCGAGTCGATGCGCGACAGCGGGGCCGAGACGACCATCACCTTCGAGTACGAGGGCCACGACGTGAGCGTGCGCGCCGACGGCGAGATTCTGGTCTGGCCGTCGAGCTAAAAGAGGCCGTCGAGGCTATTTAGAAGAAGTCCTGGAGGCCCGCCTGGTCGTCCGACGACTCCTCGGCGTCGGCTTTGCCGTCCTTGCTGGCGTCGGCCTCCGAATCCTCGGCCTGCTCGGCTTTGTCGGTCGGTTCGTCGGCGTCATCCTCCCCGACTCCGCTGGCGTCGTCCGCCGACTCCCGAACCGCACCCTCGAACGCGCTCCCCGAGTGCTCGACCGCCTCTTTCTCCCGAAGCTCTTCGGCGTCCGCCACGACGCTCTGGACTTTGTTGGTGTCCTTCCCGCTTCCGGTCACGAACGAGACGTGGTCGGCTTCGAGGTCGTACTTGGCCGTCATCGCGACCGTTAGCTCGCGGTTCTTGCAGTGGTGGGTCATCGTCGCGAGGAACGGGAGAATGTCCCGGCGCGCGGTGGACATGCTCACGCCGTCGCTCTCGGCGATTTTCCGGGCGATGTAGTCGCGCTTCTTTCGGTTCGCCTTCGAACTCCCGAGCTTTCGCCAGTAACTCGGCGGGCCGTACCGGGTCCACCCGCCCTTCTTCTCGGTTCGGGCCGCCGCGACCCCGGCCGCGATGTTGTCGCCCGCGTAGCGCCAGTAGGAGTAGTTCTGTGACGCCCGGACGCGACCGAGCCACTTGTCGGCGTTCGAGAGGAAGTCGTAGGCGGTCGCGAGTTCCGCGCCCTCGTAGTCCTTCGGGACGTTGTCCTCGACCCAGTTCAGCATGTCGTCGGGCGTCTCGTCCACGTCGTAGGACTCCTGAAGCGCGCCCTGTGCGTCTTTCTCCTTGAACAGCGCGTCGAGGAAGTCGAAGATGCCGCTGGTGTTGTCCCGGTCGCCCGTGACCTCCACGTCGGCGGCGGTGAGGCGCTCGCTCGTCTCGGCGACGGCTTGGAGGTCGTTGACCGCCGAGCGCAGGTCGCCGGAGTTCTTGTCGGCGATGGCCTTCAGCGCGTCGTCGTCGTACTCGACGCCCTCCTGTCGGCAGATGTCCCGGAGCACCGGCACGATAGACCGGGCAGACACGTCCCGGAACTCGATGGTCTCACACGCGTTCCGGAGGGTGTTCGACATGTCGTAGAACTCGTTCGCGATGAGGACCATCGGCTGTCCGGCGTCCTTGACGATTCGGGTGATGGCGCTCGACCCACCCCTATCGACGTTGCCGTGGAGGTTGTCGGCCTCGTCCATGATGACGAGTCGGCGACCGATTTCGCCCTCCTTCTGCTGTGTCAGCGTCCCGCTCTTGGCGGCCTCGCCCGCGATTCGGTCCACCACGTCCGCGGTCCGGGTGTCGCTCGCGTTGAGTTCGATGGTCGGCCACCCCAAGTCGCTCGCCAGCGCGTGGGCCGCCGAGGTCTTGCCGACGCCGGGGCTTCCGTGGACGATGGCGGCGTCCCGGTGGTCCTCCCACGTCTCCGCCCATTTCTTGAGTTTCCCGCGGGCCTTGTCGTTGCCGCGGACCTCCGAGAGGGTACTCGGGCGGTACTTTTCCGTCCAGTCGCTCATTGGGAGTGGGTAGGGACGAACGGCGTTTAGTGGTTGCGGAGCGTCACGCGTCGTCCAATATCGATTCGCGCAGGCCCTTGCGAAGTCCGGTCGCCGTCTTCTCGACGCCTTCGAACTCGTCCCGGAGTGCATTGAGGGAGTCCTCCGCGACCGGAATCAATTTGATTCCGTCACGTACTTCGACGACTCGATAGTGGTCGCCGTACCGCTCTCGCATCTCCTTCGGGAGCGTCAGGCGACCGCGGTCGTCCACTCTCGCGTCAAGCATATCGGTACGTGTGACGGGGAGGAGCTATAATCTGCCTCACGAACCGTATTTTACCCATTGAAGGGTCGCTATCCGAATATAACTCGCTTCGCTCGGCTTGCCACCGAGTCCCACGGTCGGACAACGCTTTTCTCCCGAGACTTCGACACTTCGAGCATGTTCCCCGAGCGAATCGAGACCGAACGCCTCGTCTTCGAACCCCTCACGACCGAAAACGTGGACGTGCTAGAGTTCTACGAGTTCTGCTCGCACCACAATCCAAACATCGGGGAGATTACCGAATATCTCTCGTGGGACCCCCACGAGACGCCCAAGGAGACCGAGGAGTTCCTCGAATTGTGCGAGGAAGCGTGGAACGAGACCGAGGGCGCGAGCTACCTCGTCCGACCGAAAGAGGGCGAGGACGGCGCGGGCGAAATCGCAGGTGCGACCGGTCTCGACGTGAACTGGGACCGACGGACCGGCGTTCTGGGCGCGTGGCTCCGCAAGCCATTCTGGGGTCGGGGGTACTCGGGCGAGCGCGCCGCCGCGCTGATGGAGGTCGCGTTCGACCGCCTCGATTTGGAGGTCGTGGCGGTGACCCATCACGACGGCAACGACAAATCGCGGCGGGCCATCGAGAAGTACGTCGAGCGATTCGGCGGTCGCCACGAGGGCTTGCTCCGGAATTTCCACGCAGGGGAGGCCGACCCGGACCCCGTGGACGCCCATCGGTATACCGTCTCGCGCGAAGAGTGGGAACGAAACAGATGACCGACGACGGATTCGACGTTCACGAGGTGCGCCACGGGTTGAAACTCCACCGGGACACGGGCGACACGAAGCTGTTCGAGAATCGCAAGGAGGTGGCGTGTCCGGCCTGCGAGAAGCCCTTCTCGGACCTGCTCATCTCCGAGAAGCGACACAACAGCTTCAATCCGCCCGAGGGTCGGTTCTGCGTGGTTCGAGAGTCGGACCGGATTCTGGTGTTCACGCACTGACGAGTCCTGCGACGACGGACGACTGCCCGGCCACAAGGTATTCCCCACCGCGGTTGGACACCCGACCATGTCTGTCTCCGAAGACCACTCGACCGCCCGAAGCGGTGCGGTCACGTCCGTCGGGAGCCTCGCGCGCGGCGCGGTCGCGGGGGCCGCGACGTGGCTCCTCGGCTATCTGCTCGCGTACGTCTGGAAGGCAAGCGAAGTGTCGGAGGCGCTCGGCGGAATCGGATTCGTCTCCCAGCTGCTCGGCGGCGAGAGCGTCCCGGTCTGGAAGGGCGTCGGCTGGCTGTTTCTCAACGCCCACTTCGTGGACACCCAAATCCCGACCATCGCGGGCGGCACTCGCATGCTCAACTTCGTGACCGCCGACGAAAGCGGCGCGCTCGCGCTCGTCGTCGTCCCGCCGCTCGTCCTGTTCATCGTCGGATTGGCCGTCGCCTACGGTCGCCGAACGAACCCCCTCGAACGGGCGACGGCCGGGGCCACCGTCGCGCTCGGCTACCTCCCGCTGTCGGTCGGCGCGGCGGTCCTGACCGCCCACGCCGTCGGCGACACCGACGCCGCAATCGCGCCCGACCTCGTGACCGCGGTGTTGCTCGCGGGACTTCTCTATCCCCTCGTCTTCGGCGCGCTCGGTGGACTGGCGAGTCGCGCGTTGGAATAGCTGGCCGATTGTTTCTGTTGGCTGATTTTCCAGCGGCGGATGCGGTTGCGGTGCGGTTCTCATAGGTACCGGGAGTAGCTAGCGTCTCGCTGTCGGGTGGATAGTGACTTTCTCGAAAGCCCCCGCCCGGTCGCGGTCGTTGCGCGGCATATCCTCGGTCTCTCCGCACCGCCTGACCTCGGATAGGGGCCGCGCAAGCGACCACGGGCCTACGGCCCGCGACCGAGCGGCCCCTTTCAGTCCCACCCTCCGTCGGTTGTTCATCCGAGCGTCCGTCGTCGAACCCCAATCGCTCTACTCCAGTTTCCGAGCCACCATCTCGCCCCAGTGGTCGAAGCCGTGGCGGTCGTAGAACACCTTCGCGCGGTCGTTCTCGCGGTCCACGTCCAGCACCAATCTGTCGAGCGGAAGGTCCTGGTCGTCCGCGAGTTCGACCGCGGCGTCCATCAGGTCGTCGGCGACTCCTGTGCCTCGGAACTCGGGCCGGACGAAGAGTTCGTTTAGGACTGCTGCGTCCCAAATCATCGCCAACTGCTGGGGCAGGACGAACACGTAGCCCGCGAGGTTCGGGTCCGAATCGGCGCCGTCCGCGTCGGTGTCTTCATCCGCGACGTGGGTCCCTCCGCTCTCGGCGACCGTCAGACACCGCGGGTCGTGTTTCGTACACCAGAACACCCAGTCGAGGTATCGCTCGGCGTACTCGTCGGTGAGCTTCCCCTCGTATTTGCTCTGCTTGTCGTCGCCGCCCGTCCCGGACCCGAGTCCGAGTTCGAAGGCTCGCTTGAGGTCCCAGAGCGCTTCGGGGTCAGTCTTCGGGTCGTAGGGTCGAACCTCGATTTCCGCTTCGGCGTCCGCGTCGGTCTGCGTGTCGTCGGCCATACTCGGGCTTGGCGGGGCGAGGTGTTAGCTCCGGCGTTCCTGCCAGAGTCGGATGCCGACCACTGTGTAGCCGGTGAGCGCGAGCAGGAGTCGCTCGCCCGACATCGCGACGGGGAAGATTCGCTCGACGTTCTCGGTCTCTCGGCCCCTGCTCGGGTCCACGCCGGTCCGGTAGTGAGTGTTCTCGGTCGTCCGGACGGTCTCACCTTGGCCTCCGCTCGCGACCTCCTCGGTCAGGAAGTCGAACTCCACGAACGTCTGGACCAGCCCTCGCTGATTCGAGTAGAGGAGTTCGCCCGAGACGGTGTAAAAGCGGTCGTAAACCGGGTAGAAGAGGTTCACGCCGTTGAAAAACAGGTCGAGACCGATGCCCGCGAACGTCACGGCGACGAGGGTGACCCACCCGACTCGGACGCCGCGCCCGCCCCACCGTGCTCGCACTCGCGACCGCTCGGACCCGCGAACGCGAACGTCCCACGCCAGAATCGCACCGAGCGCGACCGGCAGTAGAAGGGTGTGAAACGCCGCGCGATGGGTGCCCGGTATTACGAGACCGACGAACACGTCGAGGTCGAGAAACGCAGTCGCCGCCATCACGACCAGAATAGACCGTCCGTCGAAGTCGTCCGCGAGCAGCGCGGTCCCGACGAGCCCCGCGAGCGCGACGTGGACCACCGTCGATGGCATGTGCGTGCATTGGAAGCCTATCGCATTATCTGTTTCCCGACGGATTCGACGTTTGCCGAACCCGGATTTCGATACGCTTTTCCGAATCAGTCGCACAGTCGGGACCATGACCGACCCCGACGACCCCCGCGGCCACCTCGCCGAGCGCATCGCGGGCGAGATAACCCTGAGTGACGACCCGGGCGCGACGCTTCGAAAGTGGCGGACCGACTTCGGCGTCTCCCAGACCGACCTCGCCGCCCACCTCGACGTGTCGTCGTCGGTCGTCAGCGACTACGAGAGCGGCCGCCGCCAGAGTCCCGGCATCGGCGTCGTCGCGCGCATCGTCTCGGGCCTGCTCGACATCGACGAGCGCCGGGGCGGCGACCGCATCCGCCAGTACGCTCGGGTCCTCTCGGCCGGGTTCGAGAGCGACATCGTGAACGACCTCCGGGAGTACCCGACCACGGTCCCGCTCTCGAAGTTCTACGACGCCGTGGGCGCGACTCAACTCTCGGGCGGCGACCACGACCACGTCACCGGCCACACCGTCATCGACAGCATCGAAGCCATCACCCGCCTCTCCAGCGAGGAGTTCTACCGCCTCTACGGCCAGTCCACGAGCAGGGCGCTCATGTTCACCAACGTCACGCGCGGCGAGTCGCCGCTGGTCGCGATGCGCGTCGTGAACCCGACGCCGAACGCCGTTGTTCTGCACGGTCTGGACCGCGATGATTTGTGGGAACACGCGCCGAAGTTGGCGCAGTTGGACGGCTTCGCGTTGGCGGTGACGAACGTGCCGATAGACGACGTGCTGGAGGCGTTGCGGGAGTTTCGGTGAGTCTGTCGCAAGAAAGCTTATCACGTACTATTCACCACGATGGGATGTGCAGACAAAGCAGTCCCGGCGTGCCATTATTACAACTGTAGCACTCACCGTACTACCAACAACGGGGTGTCTGTTCGGTAGTACGCACCCCAAGGAGGCAGAGAATCTCTCCATCGAGGTCGCGAACGAAACAACCACAGACCAGACTGTAACAGTTCAACTCCGTACCTCAGATGAGTCGGTCAATTTCGAACAAACAGAGGAGATTTCACCCAAGGACGCGGCCGATTTTCAGCTAGAAAATCCAGCGACCGAATATACACTCACTACGGACGTAGAGTCCGGACCGTCAAAATCCGAGGGGTGGGAAGTCAACAGTTGCACAAGTGCGATAAATGTCGAAATTTACTCCGATAGAGTTGACTATATATACAGTGCATGCTGACGATATCTTTCAAATTGAAATATTAAGCGGTGACTTGCGACGGTCAATATCCGGCTTCCCCTCAATTATAAGTATACACTTTTCTTTGAAGACACGCATGTAACGTGGTCTTCAATTGCCGTTCGCTCATTTGTTTTAGGCACGCTTGGGAGATTTGAGTACACGGAAGTGACGTAGCCGTCTAACTCACCAACAGGATCGTCGCAGTGGTTGGCATAGTACCATTGACTCCATATCACATCATTGAAGTATATTTAATTATAATATATTTATATAAAGCCACTTACTTAGTCTCCTATTTCATCTCCTATGGATAATTTCTCCACTTCCAGTCTGCCATGGTTCTTTATATGAATGTTTGGGACTGCTTTGACAGAGAGACGAACTTCCTTTTTTGGTGGTGATTGGATACGGCCTCACTTGTTCTACGCCTTCATTTTTATATCCAGTAAATGTCACGTTTTTGCTGGTAAACTGATGGTTATGGACCATAAGCTCTCGAACGCTCGCGGTCGCTCTGCGACCGCGAGCGTTCGATGCCAGCGTCGATAGAAGGAAAGAGGACTTTCGAACCGCGTTAGGCCACGTAGTCGTAGATTCGCTCGTTCATCCGACCGCGGCCGGTGAAGACGAACTCGCCGTTCGGCACGGTGAAGTCCTCCATCTCGATGGTCTTGTCGTGGTTGTGGCGGTCGTGGACGTTCTCGTACTCGGCGAACGAGAGGTCGTAGCGGTTCGCGATTTGCTCGTCCACGTTGAGCTGTTCGATTTCGTCCTTCCAGCCGTCGGCGACCGTCTCGGCGTGGATTTCGGCCTGCGCGCCCGAGCCGTACGAGCCGACGCCGAGCACCTCGCCCGCGAGGTCGCGACCCTCCTCGGCGGCGCGCTTGAGCGCGGCGGCCCGCGCGATGTGGACCGACCCGGTGTACCAGTTGCCGACTTCACGCGAGATGTCGAGCGTCGGCTCGATGACCTCGTCGTACCACTCGCGGTACGCGTCGGTGGCCTTGAGTTCGTCCATGTGGTCGCGGATGGCCTCCTCGTAGGCTTCGCGGTCCTCGAAGTCGTCCTCGCGCGGTTGGAATCCGATGTCCTCGGCGAGCGCCTCCTCGATGGGCGTGTCCCGAATCATGTGGCGGTAGGCCAGCACGGCGGCCTTCCGGACCATCCCGGGGAACGGCGTGTGGAACGGGACGTACGCGAAGTCGTCGGGGTGGGAGTCGCCCGCGACCGACTCGTAGTCTTCGAGCGCCTCGCGCATCCGGGCGAGGTACACCTGCATCGAGCGCTTGCCGTCCACGCTCGGGAACTGCTGATTCGGCTTGAGGAAGTCGGTTTCGTCGGCGCTCCCGTAGCCCTGCTCGGTCGAGAGTTCGACGAGGTCGGGGTCCTCGGTGATGAGCATCGCGACCGCGCCCGCGCCCTGCGTGGCCTCGCCGGGGTCGCCGCGAGCGTAGAGGGCGGTGTCGGTCGCCACGACGAGTGCCGCTCGGCCGCGATTCCGCCCGGCCTTAATCCAGTTGTAGGCGTCGTCTAAGCTCTGGGTTCCCGCGATGCACGCGAACTTTCGCTCGCCCTTGTTGGCGTGGTGGAAGTCCCCGTCGTACACCTGTTCGAGACAGCCCGCGATGTACGTCGAGACGGGCTTGGAGTTGTCGAACGACGACTCGGTCGCCACGTCGATGCGCCCGATGTCGTCGGGACGCAGGCCCTTGCGGTCCATCAGGCGGTGGGCGGCGTTCGCGCCCATCGTGACGATGTCTTCGTGTGCGTCGGGGAACGAACTGGCGTGCAGTCCGAGTCCCTTCGTGTACTTCTCGGGGTCCTCGCCCTTCTCGGGCGCGAACGTCTCCGCGAGGTCGAGTTTGAGCTTCCCCGTCCAGATTTCGATGGCGTCGATACCGACGGCTGTCATGTACGGGGATGCGGCGAGGAGCTATAAGATTTTGTCGATGAGGAGTTCGACGCGCGTCGAACTCCGGCTCCCGGGTGTCGCGGCGACCCCGCCTACTGCTGTTGGAAATAGAACTCCTGTTGGGTGCCGTCCGCCAGCGTGAGCGTCACGGTCACGTCGGCGTTCGCCGCCGAACTCGCGAACTGGAGCGTTCCGAGGTCGTCGGTGAATCCTCGGAAGTCGATTTCCGCGTCGTCGTCGTCCGAGGCGAGGACGGCCTCCGACCCGCCGTTGTTGCTGTCGCCGACCAGGTTGTACGAGGTTCCGTCCGCCTCGAACCGACCGTTCGACCCGCCGCCGCCCCGATTTGCCGCGCCGACTTGGGTCGCCCGGAGAATCGCGAGTTCGTCGCTGTCGCCGTTGTTTATCCGGACGTTGTTGGCGACGCCGGACGCATCGACCGCGAAGTCCGTGACGGTCACGGTTTCGCTCCCGGCGTTTTCGACGGTGAACGTGAGTTGCGTCCCGCTGTTCACGCCGTCTGACTCGACCGCCTGTATCGCCTGTCCCGACGAACCGCCGTCTCCGCCGCCGTCGTTCGTCCCGTCGCCGGTCTCGGTCACGCGTTCGATGTCCACGATGGTTCCCGATTCGTCGTACACCCGGACCGTGATTTCGAACTCGTCGCCGTTGTCCTGATAGGTGTCGAGTTGGTCCTGTCCGCTCGTCGTCTGGAGCGTGTTCGTCTCGACGGTTTCGCCCGTGTCGAGGTTCTTGTACTCGACCTCGACAGACCCGAACGTCCCGGACGGGTCGGACACGTCGTAATCAACCTCGAAGTCCGAGTTCCACGGCTCGCTCACGTCGGTCACATCGACGTTGGTGAGGGTCGGACTCGTCGCGTTCGCCAGGAGTTCGTTTCCGGTAGGCTCGTCGCCGTCCGCGACATCGGTGACGGTCACGTCGTCCACTTTCAGCCCGTCGTTGTCGTACACCCGGTAGATGATTTCGTAGTCCTGACCGTTTCCGTAGCCGGGTTCGTACGACGCGCGCCCTCGGGATTGGTTGAGTGTCTCGGTCCGGGTCGCCGAGTCGTCGTCGAGGTTCCGGAACTCGACCTCGACGCGCCCGAGCGCGTCGCGGTTCGTCACGTTGTACGAGGCGTCGTACACCGCGCCGTCCTCTTGGTCGCTCGCGTCGGTTATCCACCGACCCGCGAGTTCGGGGTCGGTCGGCGAGCCGAGGTCGTCGTCGTCGCCGGGGTCCACGCTGTCGGCCTCGTCGCGGAGCGAGCGCTCCGCGAGGACGCTCCCGTTCTCCGCTAGCGCGCGAATCGTGATGTCGTACGTGTCGCCCTCGCCGTATCCGGCGTCGTAGTTGACGGTTCCAACGGTCCCGTTGCTCGGTATCGTCTCGGTGAGTTCGGTGCTGTTGAGGTTCTCGAACTCGACTTCGACGCCGTCGTACGACGACCACGCGTTCGAAATCTCGTACGAGACGCTGTACTGGGGTTCGTTCCCGCTCACGTCGGTGTTGTCGGTCACCGACCAGTTCAGTCGGGGGTCGGGACTCGGACCGGGACCGGTCGGCGGGACCACCACATCGACCGTGAGGTTGTCGGCGTCACCGCCGCTCGCGACGTAGGCGGTGACGGTGCCGTTCCGCTCGGGCACGTCGAGTCTGGTGGTGTTCTCGCCGTCGTCCGTGACGCCGGCCGTCGGGGATAGCTCCCCGAAGGTGCTGTTGTTCAGTGCGTAATCGGCGGTCGCGCCGGTGAGCGGGTCGCCGTTCTCGGTCACGCTCGCGGTCAGGTTCGCGGTCGTTCCCTGACTCGCGTTCAGCGTACACCGCGTGAGTTCGAGGTCGCAGTCGAGTCCGTCTCCGGTCGCGTCGGCCCAGTTCACGTCGTACGCGCCGCCGCCTCCGCCGCCTCCCCCGTCCGTCCCGCTCCCGTCGGTGTTCACCACCGTCAGATTGAAACTCATGTTCTCGCGCGCGCCGGGCGAGAACGTCGCGCCGTCGGGCACGTCGTCGATGCTGACGTTCACCCGGACGTCCTCGTTCGGGCCGTCGATGTCGGTCGGGCCGTCGTAGCGAATCGTCGCCCGACCCTCGCCGTCGGTCGCGAGGTTCGTGAGGCCCCGTTGGCTTTCGGACCCCTGCGATGCGATGGTGTCGCCGGTGAGATTCCGGTTCGGACTCGCGAGCGTCGCGTTCAAGCGCGCGTCCGACACCGGATTGTTGTACCGGTCGCGCACCTCCACGACGAGCGACTGCCCGCTGTTCTCGGCCACGCTCTCGTCGTCGCCCGACGCGTCGGTGACGTAGTGGGCGCGCTCGCCGGTCACGTCCGACCCCACGCCCACCTTCGCGAGTTCGAGTTCGTAGCGTCCGGGTTCGAGGACGAGTCGGACCGCGTCTTCCCCGGTCACGTTCTCGACCGCTTGGACGCGGGCGTCGGGGTCCGTCCGGTCGGGGTCGAGTTCGCCGTCGAGGAGTTCCTCCCACTCTCCGGCGTGGCGACTCGTCGGAATCACGAGCGTCACGTTCTCGTCGGTCTCGTTTTCGACCGTGACGGTTCGCGTCGCGGCGCTCACCGCGCGCACGTCTACGCTCGCGGCGGCGTTCGACGTCCGCGAATAGCTTCCGTTCACTGCCACGAGCGAGATTCGGTTGCCGTCCACGAGTCGCTGGCCCGCGAGCGTCACGTTCGCGCTCGCGAACCGATTGTAGAGGACGCTGTTGTCGTAGACGGTCTCCGGTGCGTCCTGATAGCCGTTGTACCGCGGGTCGAAGGTCAGCCCGCGGGTCGAGAACCCCCGGGGGTCGCCGGTCCAGTAGTCGCCGACCTCGCCGCTCGCGACCGCGTTGTCCACGGTGAAGTTCGCGGCGGACGTGGTTTCGAGTCTGCCCGCGGTCGGCGGCGGATTCACGAAGAACGCGCGCTCGGGGTACCGGGTGCTGAGCGACACCACGGCCGACCCGTCGCTTCCGGTCGCCGCGGTCCCGAGGAGTTCGTCGCGCAGGTCCTGGAGTTCGCCCTGGACCTGCTGGTGGTGGTTGAACTCCACCTGCTCGTTCTGCTGTGGGACGACCGTGGCCTGGTAGGTCGAGAGGAGTACTATCAGGACCGCGAACAGTAACACTGTTCCGATCTGGACCGTCACCCCGCGGTCGTCCGTACGGAATCGCACTACCCGTTCGTTTCAGGGCAGACAGTTAAAAATAGCGTCTACTCGGCGTCGTGCCCTCGGTTCAGTCCTCGTCTTCCTCGACCACTTCGGGGTCGCTCATCGCGCTCTGGAGGCTGTCGAGACCGTTTACCCACTCGGTGACGAGTCCGTATTCGAGCTCTTCTGTCACCGCCATGTCGAGTTCGTCGCCGTCGATGATGCGCGTCCCGGCGGCCGCGACCAACCCGAGCGCGGAGTCGAGGTCCTCGGCCTCCTCGGCCCGGCCCGCTTCCACGACGTACTCCTCGACGGTCGCCTCGTCGGCGGGACCGTTCGCGACGTACTCCTCGGCGGCGTAGAAGACGCAGACGAGACTCGTCTGGACGCCGTCGATGAGCATCGCCTTCTCGTCGCTCTCGAACTCGACCTCCGAGAGGACGACCTCCCGGATGTCGGCGAGTTCGCCGAGCGCCTCCTCGTCGTCCACGTCGCCGTCGTCGAACGCGGTGACGATTTTAGCGACGGCGATAGCCACGTCGTCCTGTAGATTGAGCAGGAGACGGGCCGAGTCCTCGTTCTCCGGGTCGATGTCCTCCTCGCGGATGCGGTCGAGCCAGTTTTGCCAGCGTTCGTCGGAGTAGAACTCCTCCGGGGGCGCGCTCATATCATCTTCGAACGTTGCGCGACTCATAAATCCTGCGAGGCTGAGTTCGCCGTGTGAAACTGTCGCTTTGTGATATTCGGCCGTGTTCGGCGCTCTGCTACCGTTCCAGCGTCGATTCGGACCGGTTCAGTGTCGATTCGGTGTCGATGTCGTACACGCGCGCTGGCGTCTCGACGTGGGCGGTTCGAATCGCGTCGTCGTACCCTTCTTCGCGGAGCCACCGGACCCGACGGGGCACCGTCTTGGGCCCCATAACCGCACCGGGGCGGTCGGGGTCGTCCACGAAGTCGGTCTCCATCAGGAAGGGGTCGCCGCCCTCGGCGGCGACTTCGAGGCGGTCCCTTTCGCTCATCACGCTCGGGGTCGGTCCGGCGAGTCGCCCCCCGGCGTAGTGCTTGACGACCTTCTCGCGCGCGAGTCCCGCGTCGGCGGCCCAGTCGGCGATTTCGGTCAGGTCCTCGCTCGCCTCGGTGTGGAGTTGGACCGCACAGTCGTTCGCCGCGCCGAGCGCGAGGCCGTGCCGGAGGACCGCGTTCGACGCCTCCCACACCGACTCCGAGACTTCGTAGTGCGGGCGACCGGTCTTGAGCGCGAGTGCGTCACCCGCGGCAACGTACTCGGCCGCGCGGTCGAGTCCGGCCGCCATCAGGTCGCGGGCCTCGTCGGGCGCGAACCCCCGGTCGTCCACCAACTTCGAGACGAGACCGGGGTGGACGCCCAGCACGGGCCACGCTCGACCGTCTAAGATTTTGTTCGCGCGTGCGACCACGTCGAGCGTCGTCTCGAAGACCGGCCGGAAGTCGGCTCCCTCGTCGGGTTCGACGCCGAGAAGCCACGAGGGCTTGTTCACCACGAGCAGGTGGGTGCCGCCGCTCCGCGCGAAGTCCTTCACGGCCTCGACTCCCCGGCCGTGGTCGGGGTCGAGGTGGAGGTGATTGTCGAGGACGGGCGTTCCGAGGTCGTCGTTCATGCGCGTGGATTCGGGGTCGAAGGTGGAAAATTCGGTGGTTTCGATGTGGCGGTTCGCACGCCAATTGTAGATTCTCTTGCGAAAATTCGTGGTGAGTACGCACCGAAGACGGCGGAATTACCAACAGCCAGAAAGCCCCCGCCCGGTCGCGGTCGCTGTGCAGGATATTTGCGCCTCTCCGCACCGGAAGACAAACAACGTCTTCCGAGGTCACCCTCGCTTCGCTCGCGTGACCACCGCCCGGCGCAAATAGTGGCCTGCACAGGCGACTACATAAACGCGACCGGGCGGCCCCTTTCATTCCTCCCCACCGATTGTGTCATCGGCCGTTTCCGGCAGCCGTGTCACCGAGCGAAGTCGTCTGCAAATGCGACCAACGAGGCGCTCAAGAGCCTCGGGCACACAGATTCACGCATGGACTTCGAGGACACTGACCCCCGCCGGATTCGGTCGCTCGCGGTCACGACCGACGACGTGGTGGCGGCCTACGAGGCGCGCCAGCGGAGCGCGCGCCGGACGGTCCTCCGGGCGAATCCGCCGCTCTCGGGTCGGATGCGCGCCCGACTACACGTCGCGGACGCCGAGGTCGAGGAAACCGACGCCATCCACCTCGACCCGGCGCGCCTCGTCAGCTCGGACGTTCCGGCGTACCCCTCGCCCGACGACACCGAGGACGCGCTCCGGGCCGACCCCGACGCTGAGTTCTCTGTCGAGCGCCACCGCGAGCGCCACGTCGCAGCGGTCGAGGCGTGGCGCGAAGCGGTCGCGTCGTCGGTCGTCGAGTCGGTCGAACTCCGGGTCGGCGACGAGACCCACGCGGTCGAAATCAAGACGCTCGGGTGACTACTCCTCCAGCACGTACGCTTCGTGGGCCGCGTTCCTGAGAGCGTCCGACCGGCCGTGTTCGCCCGGCGCGATTGCGACCGTCTCGACGCCGTTCCGGGCCGCCTTTTCGAGGACCGGCTTGAAGTCGGTGTCGCGCGAGGCGATTGCGAGCACGTCGAGGCCGTCGGTGAGCGCGAACTCGGTGGCGTCCACCGCGAGCTTCACGTCCACGTCGCCGCTGGTCACGACGACTTCGAAGCCGCGGGCTTCGGCGGCCTGAATCAGTCCGGGGGTCGCGTGTTCGTCCACGTAGAGTCGCGTCACCGCCAATCGGCCGAGTTCCTCGGCCGCGGTGCGCACGTCGTCCAAATCCACGTCGAACTCCTCCCGGAGGACGTTCGGGCCGTCCACGAACAGCGCGACGGTCGTCTTCTCGGAGAAGAGCGAGCCCAACGGTTGCATGCGCGGACGTAGCGGGCGTTCGGCTATAGCCGTGGCGGTCCGCACTCGTCGTCGGTGTCGCACTCCGGTTCCCCGTTCTTGATTTTATGCCAACATATTTAAAATCAGTAAATTAGTATTGAAATAACATTTTATTTCGCAATAGATAAGATTTAAATAACTACGGTTGCATTCGTAGGATGTAGTATGTCAGACGACAGCACACAGCGGTTCAATCGCCGTAGTTTCCTGAAAGCGACGGGTGTGGCCGGTGCGGCTGCCGCACTCGGTGGCGTCACGGCAGCGACTCCCGGCCGAGACCCCGGCCCGAAAGAGAACGAGATTCTCGTGGGTGTTTCGGCTGGCGCAGGCGACATCGAGGGAAAAGTCACCTCGCACGTCCCCGGCAACGCCGAAGTCGTTCACAAGAACGAGAAGCTTCGGTACGTCGCCGTGAAGTTCCCCGAGCAGGCCCCCGAGACGGCCCAGGAGAACTTCATCGAGGCCATCACGAAGAAGGACGGCATCAAGTACGCGGAGGTCAACGAGACTCTCGAGGCCCAGTACACCCCGAGCGACCCCGACTTCGGTGACCAGTACGCGCCCCAGCAGGTCGGCTCCGACCAGGCGTGGGACACCACGCTCGGTGACTCGGACGTCACCATCGCGGTCGTGGACACCGGCGCGCAGTACGACCACCCGGACCTCGAAGCCAACTTCAAGTCCAACCCCGGTCAGGACTTCGCCGACGGCGACGACGACCCGTACCCGGACGCGCCCAACGACGAGTACCACGGTACGCACGTCGCTGGCTGTGCGGCCGCAGTCGTGGACAACGACACCGGCGTCGCTGGGCAGGGTAACTCCTCGCTCATCAACGGCCGCGCGCTCGACGAGTCCGGCGGCGGTTCGACCGCCGACATCGCGGACGCCGTCGAGTGGGCCGCAGACCAGGGCGCGGACATCATCAACCTCTCGCTCGGTGGCGGCGGCTACACCGACACGATGAAAAACGCCGTGTCGTATGCGACCGACAACGGCGCGCTCGTCATGGCCGCGGCGGGCAACAGCGGTTCGCAGGGCGTCAGCTACCCCGCGGCGTACGAGGAGTGTGTCGCGGTTTCGGCGGTGGACGACAGCGAGAACCTCGCGTCGTTCTCCCAGTACGGTTCGAGCGTCGAACTCACCGCACCGGGCGTGGACGTGCTCTCGACCACGACCGAGGAGCGCGGTTCCTACGAGACGCTGTCGGGCACCTCGATGGCGACTCCGGTCGCGTCCGGAGTCGCCGGTCTGACGCTCGCCCAGTGGGACCTCTCGAACGCCGACCTCCGCGCCCACCTCAAGGACACTGCGAAGGATATCGGACTGTCGGACGACGAGCAGGGTAGCGGTCAAGTCGATGCCTACGCCGCGGTCACCACTGAACCCGGCAGCGGCGGCGACGACCCGGACGACCCCGATGACCCGGACGACCCGGACGACCCCGATGACC
Organism: Halorussus amylolyticus; assembly: GCF_004143485.2. Taxonomy (GTDB): domain Archaea; phylum Halobacteriota; class Halobacteria; order Halobacteriales; family Haladaptataceae; genus Halorussus; species Halorussus amylolyticus. The sequence goes on from NZ_ML974132.1 coordinate 257,972, forward strand.
CGGACGACCCGGACGACCCCGATGACGGCGACGAGACGAGCGAGACGCTCAGTGACTCGCTGTCGAGCTACTACGACTACGACGACTACACGTGGTCGTGGGAGTACAGCAGCCCGAGCCGAATCGAAGTCGTGCTCGACGGTCCGAGCGACGCCGACTTCGACCTCTACGTCAACGAGGGCACCACGCAGAACGCCTCGCCCGACAACTACGACTACCGCTCCATCAGCACGAACAGCCAGGAGACCATCACCATCGAGAACCCCGACACCTCGACGGAACTCCAGATCAACGTGGACTCCTACAGCGGGTCGGGTAGCTACGACGTGACCATCACCGAGACCAACTAATCGGGTTTCGGTTCGCGACGGTTCCCCACTTTTTTGCGGACTGAGTCGAGTCGTTCGAGCGGTATCGCCAAGCCCGGGTTCCACATCGGTGCCGTCCCAACGTTCAAGTACGAAACCGACCCCAACTCGGAGCGACCGGCGCGTAGAACGCACCTGCCGGTCCGATACCATGACGAACTGTCACAACTGCGGTCACGCCGGTCCGTTCGTACTGCTCGCCGAATTCGCGCTCGCGGTCCCGAGCGACCCGTCTGACATCGAAGCGTCGGTTCGCGCGCCCCCGAACGGCGGGGACGCCGCGCTCGCCGACCTCCGGAGTCGCGGCGACTGCTCGCTCGCGGTCCAGTGTCCGACCTGCGACAGCACCGCGGTGGGCGTCTCGGCGACCGAACTGCTCGCGCGCTACGGGTCGAGCACTACGTCGTAGCGGTCGGCGACCGCCCCACCACTCTCGTTGGTCCAGACCACCAGCGGCGCGTCCGCCTCGCGAGCGACTTCCGTGAGGCGGCGTTCGAGGCGGTCGGCGACCTCCTCGGCCCACCACGACGCGATTTGGTCGCGGTCGCAGAGCCACACCGTCGTCGGGTCGCGCTCGTGGGCCAACTCCGCCACGCAGTCGGCGGCACGACGGACATCTGCGCCGTCGTATCGCCGCACCGTCCGGCCGCTCGGAACCTCGGCGGTCACGTACAGCGGCGCGCGTCGCCGGGTCGCGCCGAGCGACGCGGCGACGCCCGGCGCGACCGTGACTGTGTTCGGCGGCCGGGGCGGCGCCGAACCCCGGACGAGCGCGGTTTGCCCGCCGCTTTCGTACAGCACACGCCTGAGTTGTTTCATAGTCTTTCCCGTCATTATCAACTATCTCGTCGGAATAGCTAAGAATCCATAACAGTACCGATTTCGAAATTATTCGTGAATGAGTTCCGACGAATCAACCCACTCCGACGACGAAATACTCGGCGTGACGACGATTTCGGACCGCTGGCGAATCAGCCTCATCAAAGACGTTCGAAACGCGTTCGCGGAGTCGGACGTCGAGGTAGAGGAAGGTGACAAGCTCGTGTACAGACTCAAAGACGGGCAAATCGTCATCGAATCCGCGTAAACTCCGTGAAACTGTCGGCGAACTGCCGACCGTAGTCTTGATAGTCGAAATAGCTAAGAATCCATAATAGTACCGCGGCCGAAGCTACTGGTAGATGTCCGACGACGAATCCGAAGAAAAGATACTCGGCACGACGACAGTGACCCAGCGGTGGCGAATCAGCCTTATCAAAGCGGTCCGCGAGGAGTTCGCCGAGAACGACGACCCCGTCGAAGAGGGTGACCGACTGGTGTACAAGCTTCGCGACGGCGAAATCGTAGTCGAACCCGCCTGAGCGGTCGGCTCACTTCTCCGTTCGACCACCCGGAAGACAAACCATTACGTGCCGGGCGTCCGAAGGTCGCCCCATGAGCCTTCGGAAGCCGCCACTCAGCGACGTACACGACGCGCGCGGCGCGTCGTTCACCGGATTCGGCGGGTGGGAGATGCCCGTCGAGTTCGACTCGATACAGGACGAACACCGCGCGGTCCGCGAGGAGGCGGGCATCTTCGACGTGTCCCACATGGGTGAGATAGAGGTGTCGGGGCCGGACGCCGAGCAATTGATGCAGAAGCTCACGACCAACGACGTGACCGCCCTCGACGCCGGTGACTCCCAGTACGCGATGATTACCGACGAGGACGGCGTGATTCTGGACGACACCGTGGTTTACCGGCTTCCCGAGGCCGAGGACGCCGAGTTCCTGTTCGTCCCCAACGCGGGCCACGACGAGGAGATGGAAGCCCGGTGGACCGACCACCGCGACGAGTGGGGCCTCGACGCCGAGGTGTCGAACGTGACCCACGACTACGCCATGTTCGCGGTCCAAGGTCCCGACGCGGTGGCCCTCGTGGGCGACGCGACCGCCGAGACGGTTCGGGACCTCTCGAAGTTCGAGGCCAAGTACGCCTCGGTCGCGGGCGTCCGATGCTGGGTCGCCCGAACGGGATACACCGGCGAGGACGGCTTCGAACTCCTCATGCCCGCGGCGGACGCCGAAACGGTCTGGTCGGCGCTCGACTGCCAGCCCTGCGGTCTCGGCGCGCGCGACACCCTCCGGATGGAGATGGGCTTTCTGCTCTCCGGGCAGGACTTCGACCCCGACGAGAATCCGCGAACCCCCTACGAGGCCCGGGTCGGCTTCACCGTGAAACTCGACACCGAGTTCGTGGGACGGGACGCGCTCGAACGCGTCAAAGAGGAGGGCGTCGAGGAGAAGTTCGTGGGCATCAAACTCGTGGACCGCGGCATCGCGCGCCACGGCTACGACGTGACCGACGCCGACGGCGAGGTCATCGGCGAAGTCACCAGCGGCACGATGAGTCCGACGCTGAACGAACCCATCGCGCTCGGCTACGTCCCGACCGAGTACGCCGACGCCGACACTAACGTCGGCGTCGTGGTTCGCGGCCAGTCCAAAAAGGCAAAGATAGCGAACACACCATTCATAGGTGAGAACTGATGAGCTTCGACGTACCCGACGACCGGAAATATCTAGAATCGCACGAGTGGGTCGCCGTGACCGACGGAACCGCAAAACTCGGAATCACCGACTTCGCGCAGGACGAACTCGGCGACGTGGTGTTCGTGGAACTCCCCGGGGAGGGCGACGACCTCACCGCGGGCGAGGAGTTCGGCGTGGTCGAGTCCATCAAGGCGGTGTCTGACCTCTACTCCCCGGTGAGCGGCACCGTCGTCGGCGTCAACGACGCGCTCGCCGACCAGCCCGAGCTCGTCAACGAGGACCCGTTCGGCGACGGGTGGATGGTCGAACTCGAACTCGACGACGAAGGCGAACTCGACGACCTCCTGAGCGCCGACGAGTACGGCGACCAGATCGCGTAGTCGGGCCGCACTCGCGGGGGCGTTCGCCTGCCGAACTCGACTGAGAGCGAGTCGGTCCGAGCGATGGCCGCCGACACCTCTCGCGGCAAGCCGCGACGAATTCCTCGCATGTTAAAAGGGTTCACTCCTTAGCTTCGGCCACATGAGCGGACGAAACGAGCGGGGAAGTCCGTACGCCCCCCACACTGCCGCCGAGACCGACGCGATGCTCTCGGCGGTCGGGGTCGAGGGCGTCGGCGACCTCTTCGACATCCCCGAGCAGGTCGCGTTCGACGGGGAGTTCGGCATCGAATCGAGAAGCGAGCGCGAGGCCGAGCGTCACGTCGCGGGCCTGCTCGCGCGCAACGACGACCTGACGGAGTTCCTCGGGCGCGGCCACTACGAACACTACGTGCCGTCGCTGGTGGACCACATCTCGGCGCGCTCGGAGTTTCTGACCTCCTACACCCAGTACCAGCCCGAGATTACGCAGGGGTTCCTCCAGGCGCTGTTCGAGTACCAGTCGATGCTCGTGGAACTGACGGGCCTCGAAATCGTGAACGCCTCGATGTACGACCACGCGACCGCGCTCGCGGAGGCCGCCCTCCTCGCGGCGCGCGTCCGTCAGACCTCCGGCGACCGCGTGCTGGTGCCCGAGTACCTGCTCGACGCCCGCCGGGACGTTCTCGAAAACTACACTGACGGCGCGGGTCTCTCGGTCGAGACCTACGCCACCGACGACGGAAACGTGGACCCCGACGCGCTCGCCGAGACCATCGACGACGACGCGGTGCTGGTGTACGCCGAGAATCCGACTGCGCTCGGTACCGTCGAGGAGAACCTCGACGCGGTCGGACGACTGGCCGACAACCACGACGCGCTGTTCTGTCTCGGGTCGGACCCCGTGGCGCTCTCGGTGCTTCAGGAACCCGAATCGGTCGGCGCCGACGTGGTTGTCGGTGACGCCGCCGCGCTCGGTCTCCCCACGGCGTACGGCATGGGACTCGGCCTGTTCGCCTGCCGCGACGACTTCGTCCGGCAGGTGCCCGGTCGGTTGGTCGGCGCGAGCGAAGACGACGCCGACCGCCGAGCGTACACCCTCACGCTCCAGACTCGCGAACAGCACATCCGCCGCGAGCGCGCCACCAGCAACATCTGCACGAATCAGGCGTGGGTCGCGCTCCGGACCGCCATCCACGCGGCGTACCTCGGACCCGGCGGTCTCGTGGACCTCGCGAACGACTGCGTGACTCTCGCGGCCGACCTCGCCGACCGTCTCGACGCAGTCAAGGGGGTTCAGGCCCCGGTCCACGACCGCCACCACTTCCGGGAGTTCGTGGCTCACACCGACCAGCCAGCCGTCGCAATCGCCGAAGACCTCGAAGCCGAGGGGTTCGCGGTCCACGCGGTCGGCGAACACCACGTGCAGGTCTGCATCACGGACGCGAACGAACACGCCGCCGACGCCCTCGTCGCGGCGTTCGAGGAGGTAGCATGAACTACGACCAAGCCCGGTGGACCCACGACGCGAACGGCGAATCGACCGCCGACCAGTACGAACCCCTGCTCTCGGAGAAGAACACCGAGGAAGTCGCGGTGGACTCGCCCCTGCCCGACGACCTCACGCGCGACAGCCTCGAACTACCGGACCTCTCGGAACCCGAACTCGCGCGCCACTACACCCGACTCTCCCAGATGAACTACGGCATCGACTCCGGACCGTACCCCCTCGGAAGCTGTACGATGAAGTACAATCCGAAGTTCACCGAGGACGTGGCCGCGCTCGCCGACGCCGCGGTCCACCCCGACCGGTCGGACCGGAGCGTGCAGGGCACGCTCGCGCTCCTCGACGGGCTTCAGGACTACCTCGCGCGAATCGGCGGGATGGACGCCGTGAGCCTCCAGCCCCCCGCTGGCGCGGCGGGCGAGTACACCGGCATCCTCGTCGCCAAGGCGTTCCACGAGCAGAACGGCGAGGGCGAGCAACGCGACGAAATCATCGTCCCCGACAGCGCCCACGGCACCAACTTCGCGAGCGCCGCGCTCGCGGGCTACGACGTGGTCGAACTCCCGTCGGGCGACGACGGCCGCGTCGATTTGGAGGCGCTCGAAGCCGCCGCGAGCGACCGGACCGCGCTGTTCATGCTGACCAACCCCAACACGCTCGGCCTGTTCGAGCGCGATATCGGGGAAATCGCCGGAATAGTCCACGACGCGGGCGGCCTGCTCTACTACGACGGCGCGAACCTCAACGCCCTGCTCGGGCAGGCCCGACCGGGCGACATGGGCTTCGACATCATGCACTACAACGTCCACAAGACGTTCGCTACGCCTCACGGCGGCGGCGGCCCCGGTGCGGGACCGGTGGGCGTGACCGAGCGACTCGCGGAGTTCCTGCCCGCACCGCGAGTGCGCGAGCGCGACGGCGGGAAGGAGTTCGAACTGTTCGACCCCGAAAACACCGTCGGCAAGGTCCACGGCTTCGAGGGCAACTGGCTCGTCCTCGTGAAGACCTACGCCTACATCGCGCGCCTCGGCGACGAGGGACTCCGTGACGCCTCCGCGAAGGCGGTGTTGAACGCGAACTACCTCGCGAGCCAAATCGACTACGACATCCCGTTCGGGCCGTTCCACCACGAGTTCGTCGCGAGCGCGGGCGACCAGGACGCCGCCGACGTTGCGAAACGGATGCTCGACTACGGCGTCCACCCGCCGACGACGAAGTGGCCCGAAATCGTGCCCGAGGCGCTGATGACCGAACCCACCGAAATCGAGGGCAAGGAGACGCTCGACCAGCTCGCCGACGCCTTCAATTCAGTCGCCAGCGAGGACGACGAGACGCTCGAATCCGCGCCGAACCGTACGACTGCCCGGCGCATCGACCAGACGAGCGCGGCCCGGAATCTGCGGCTGTCGTGGCACGCGCTCGAAGAAGAGGAGTGACCGCCCCGACAACCGACTCGGCCGCTCAGAGAACCGACGCGAGTTCCGATTGCACGTCTTCGGGTTCGAACGGCTTCGTGACGTAGCCGTCCGCGCCAGCCTTGATTGCCTGCTTCATTTTGCTCTGTTGGTCTACGCTCGTCACCATCACGATGGCTGGCGGATTCTCGCGGGACTTGATTTCGGCCGTCGCCGTCACGCCGTCCATCTCGGGCATCATGATGTCCATCGTGACGGCCTTGGGGGCGTGTCGGTCGAACTGCTCGACGGCTTCGTTGCCGTTCGCAGCCTCGCCGACCACGTCGAAGTCGTCTTCGAGGGCCTTCCGGACCATCGTGCGCTGGAACTCGCTGTCGTCTACTATCAACACGTCGGGTGCCATTCGTTACTGTAACGGGGCACCTATCGAGGCATAAATATTTCTCGTCCGAAAGTGGGGTCGACCTCGACCCGCCGGGGAGTTCGAACCCCTATTCGAGGAACGTCGGTTCGGTCGCCTTCGATTCGGTCTCCTCGGCGAGGTGGTCGCGGAACGCCTCCACGTCAACGTCCTTCTCCTCGCGCTCTTCGCGGTCGCGAACCGAGACGGTTCCGGCTTCCTCCTCGTTGTCACCGACCACGAGCATGTAGGGAACGTTGTCGTCGTGGGCCTGCTGAATCTTCTTGCCGACCGTCCACGACCGGTCCTCGATTTCGACCCGGAAGTCGCCGAGGTAGCGGTTCTGAAGCTGTTTCGCGTAACCGAGGTTGTCGTCGCTCACCGGGAGGATTCGGACCTGCTCGGGCGCGAGCCACGTCGGGAAGTTCCCGTTGAAGTGCTCGGTCATCACGCCCATGAACCGCTCGAACGACCCGAGGAGCGCGCGGTGGACCATCACCGGGCGATGCTCCTCGTTGTCTTTGCCGGTGTAGGTCAAATCGAGGCGCTCGGGGATGTTGAAATCGAGCTGGACCGTCCCGATGGTCCACTCGCGGCCGATGGCGTCGCGCGCGTCGAGACCGATTTTCGGGCCGTAGAACGCGGCTTCGCCCTCCTCGACGTCGTAGTCGAGACTCTCGGATTCGAGCGCCTCCCGGAGCGCGTCGGTCGCTTCGTCCCAGATTTCGTCGCTCCCGACCGCGTTGTCGCCCTGCGTTTCGAGTTTGTAGAGGATTTCGAGGTCGAAGTGGCCGTAGATGTCCTCGATGATTCGCAAGGTCTGGGTAATCTCCTCTCGAATCTGGTCCTTTCGGATGAACGCGTGGCCGTCGTCTTGGGTCAGGCCGCGCACGCGAAGCAAGCCCGAAAGCTCCCCGGACTGCTCGTTGCGGTACACCGTCCCGAACTCCGAGAACCGAACCGGGAGGTCCCGATAGGAGTACTGGTGGCGGTCGTAGATGTGAGCGTGGTTCGCGCAGTTCATCGGCTTCAGGCCGTACTCGGTGTCGTCCTGCTCCCACGCGAACATCTCGCCCGCTTTCTTGAAGTTGTCGTAGTGGCCGGTGGGCTTCCAGAGGTCGGCCTTGTTGAGTTCGGGCGTCCACACCTCGTCGTAGCCCAACTCGTCGTTCTTCGTCCGGATGTACTCCTCCAGTTCCCGGCGAATCGTCATCCCGTTCGGGTGGTAGTGAACGCATCCCGGCGAGTGGTCGGGGATGGAAAACAGGTCCATCTCTCGGCCGATTTTGCGGTGGTCGCGCTCCTCGGCCTGCGCGCGGCGTTCGAGGAACTCCTCTAACTCCGCCTCGGTCTCGAACGCGGTGCCGTACACGCGGGTCAGCATCTCGTTCTCCTCGTCGCCGCGCCAGTAGGCCCCCGAGATGGAGAGCAGCGCGAAGCCGCCGATTTCGCCGGTGGACTCGACGTGCGGTCCCTTACAGAGGTCCTCGAACTCGCCCTGCTCGTAGAACGAGATGGAGTCTTCGTCGGCCGCCTCGGTTTCGAGAATCTCGCGCTTGAAGCGGTTGTCCTCGTACGTCTCGGCGGCGTCTTCGCGCGAGCGCTCGAACCGCTCGATTTCGAGGTCTTCGTCGATGATGTCGTACGCTTCGTCCTCGATGGCCTCCAAGTCCTCCTCGTCGAGTTCGACGCCGTAGATGTCGTAGTAGAAGCCGTCGTCGGTCCACGGTCCGATAGTCAGTTTGGCGTCGGGGTGGAGTCGCTGGAGCGCCTGGGCGAAGACGTGGGCCGCCGAGTGTCGAAGCACGTCGAGATACTCGTCGCTCGACGGCGTGACGATTTCGAGGCGTGCACCATCCGGTAGCACGCTCGCTTTGTCCACGAGGTCGCCGTCCACGACACCCGCGACGGTGTCCCGGCCCAGACCGGGACCGATTTCGAACGCCGCGTCTTCGACCGTCGCACCCTCCGATAGCTCCAGTTCGGAGCCGTCGGGAAGGACGATAGTGATTTCGCTCATACTTCGTTTTCCGTCCCGGCAGACGGATAACGCTTTCTAAGCACGGGCTTTCGTCGCTCGGTGGCGCTCGTCGCCTTGCGGTCGATTCGCCACGCGAGCGGTCCGTTCGAGCGTGTCGCACGTCCGAGGAGATTTAGTATAGCGATATAGAATTTATTTGTCCTGCGAGGGTCGTTCAACTCCGAGAAACAGCGATTCGACAGCTGAGTTCCTTGGCGATACCCCGTAGTGTGGCCGTGTCGAGATACTCAGCCGCTCGTGACTCTCCGACGGACCGAGCGCCACCGCAGGCGTATCCGCGACTCGTCCGCGAAACGGTCGCTTCGCTCCGCGTCGCTATCGAGCTCGGTACCGACCGTCGAAATCCCCAGATGACTCGTCGCTCGATGGTGTGCGAGCAGGCGACGACCGCCAGTGAAAAGAAAACCGAGCGCGTTAGGCTTCGACCGAGGAGTCGATGTCGCCGTTGATGCGAACGAGGCGATAGTCGCATTCGGGGCACCCCCACTTGGTTTTCAGACCGAGGTGGAGGTTCGTGCTGGCCGTACAGTAGAAGGTTCGCTCCGTACCACACTGGGGGCACTCGTGGTCGAGTTCCTGACTCATACCTCGTTGTCGGGTCGCGTCACAATTTAAGATACTGGTTTCGACTTCCAAGGATGCAACGAATCCGAGCGTCCGCACGCCGCGAGTTCGACTGAGTCGCGGTTCGGCCGACGACCGTGTCGGCTGTCGCGGCCCTCGTTCGGTTTCGAGGTCGGAACTGAATAGATTTTTCTGCGCGCGCGTGCCCGCTCAACGATGGGCCGACCGTCCGAGACGGTTGCCAGCCGGGATTCGTGTCGGGTGAGTCCTCCGAGTCGCCTGTCGCTACCGGGGTCGTCGCTCGTTTTCCGCTACTCCGCGAGAGCGAACGGCCCTCTCCGCGTTCGATTCCGAGGTTCGGGGGTTCGACCAGCGTCTAATAAACCATACTTCGCGATACTAATTTCGAACCCTCGAGTGTGACGCCGGGACACCAACTACTTGGCACGCGGGGCCGTACCGGGCCGTATGTCCGTTATTCTGTACTCGCTCGACGGCTGTCCGTACTGCGAGAAGGCCGAAGCCGCGCTCGACGACCACGGAATCGACTACGAAACGCGCTGGGTCGAGGCGCTCCACTCCGAGCGCGACGAGGTCAAGCGCGTCAGCAATCAGCGGTCGGTGCCGGTCCTCGTAGACGAGGAGGCGGGCGTGACGATGGGCGAGAGCGACAATATCGTAAAATACGTCGAGACTTCGCTCGCCGAGCGGTGAGAAATCGCTCGGAAGCGAGAGAATCGTTCGGGGTCGGAATTAAGAGGAGTCGGACGAAAGACCCCGGTATGAAGATTTACACCGGTCGCGGCGACGAGGGACTGACCGACCTCCGGGACATGTCCCGCGTGTCGAAGGCCAGTCCCCGAATCGAGGCGTACGGCACGGTAGACGAGCTAAACGCCTTGGTCGGGCGCGTCCGACCCTGCGGTCACGACGACATCGACGGCCACCTCCGGGAGATTCAGAATCTCCTCCACGTCGTGCAGGCGGATTTCGCGAACCCGGACCCCGACGAGGGCGACCCGATGGTCCGCGAGGAACACGTCGATGAAATCGAGGCCGCGATAGACTCCTACGACGACGAACTCGAACCCCTCCAGTCGTTCATCCTTCCGAGCGGAAGCGAGTCCGGTGCGGACCTCCACCACGCCCGCACGGTGTGTCGGCGCGCCGAGCGCCGGGCGGTCGCACTGGAGAGCGCCGAGGAGATCAACGACACCGCGGTCACGTACCTCAATCGGCTGTCGGACGCGCTGTTCGTGTTCGCGCGCGTAGTCAATCAGCGCGAGGGTGTGGTCGAGGAGTCGCCGACGTACTGACGGTCCGTTTCGGCTGTGGACTGTTTCGGCCGTGATGCCGCGTTTCGGCCAGTTCGTTCGCGACTGGCGGTTTGTCTGACTGGGTGAGACTGGGAGAAGTCGCGCCGCCACGCGAGTAACCCCGACAGCAACCGCGACCGCCTCTACAACAGCAACCGCGACCACCTCTACAACAGCAACTGCGACCACCTCTATACTTGAGCCACTGAAAACCGCAACCGCGACAGCCACGGTGACGGTCAAAGCCACCACAGAACCCACCATCGCTTCGGAAGACCGACGAGACCGATACGTTCATTCTCCTTCAGTCGCTTGTCACACGTAAGCATGCGGATACGCGAATGGAAGGACATCGTCGAGGACGTTGTCGAGCGGGACACCGACCCCGACGACTGGCGCGCGGTCGGGGGCACCCGCTCGGGGGGCGTCGGCGAGGACCTCTACCTCGGACACCCGAGTGCGGGGGTCTACCTGCTCAAGACCTACGCCAAGAACCCCTACGAAGTGAAGGGCGTCGGCGCGCGAGTCGCGCGGAGCCTCGACGACGAAATCGGGTCGTTCCTCCCTGAGAAGGACTCCGGCGGCCGATTCGCGGTCCAGAACCCGCCCGAAGACGAGGGCGACGCCGAGCAGAAAGCGAAGCACTTGGAGGAGGTCGTCAAGGCCCACGCCGACGCGCCGACCACCCCCAACGACTTCTTCGACGACGTGATGGACGCCCTCGACAGTCCGGCGTTCGGTCCCATCGACTACGACCAGTACGGTCGGCCCGCCCCCGCCGACGAACTCTCCGAGCAGTTCGAGGAGGCCGAGGACCTGCTCAATTCGGAACTCGACGACCTCATCGACGAGGATTCGGTCGGGAGAGGGTTCCAATAGTGACCCCGACTCGATACCGGGCTCAGACTCGATACCGACGAGTGAGAGTGCTCGGATTCACGGCCACCGAACAACCGTGTCGAACCGCCTCCGGGGCGTAACGATGGTCGGACCACCGACATCGGAGGAAAATCGTGGAGCGAGAAATCTGCTCTGGGGGAGCATCGTCGCGCTCGTCGGCGTTTCGGCCGGTCTCGTTACGCTCTCGACCGGCGGAACGCTGGTCGAAATCGGAGTCGCAATCGTCGTCGGACTCGCGATTGGGGCCGCGCTGCTGGCGTATCTGATTCGGATTGCGGTCTGAGGGAGCGAGAGGGACGAGATTTTGGGCTCAGGGTTCACTCGCGAGAGCCTCTCCGCTCACGGATTCACTCGCGAAAGCCACCGCGCGGGGTCGTCGAGTTCCGCGTCGGTCGGCAGATTCTCGGGGCGGTCCCACACCGCGCTCGCGCCGTCGATGCCGCGCTCGGCCGCGACCACGTCGAAAAAGGCCTTTCCGCGCTCGTACTGTCGGCGTTTCAGTCCGAGTCCGAGCAGACGGCGGAGGAACTTCGAGACGGGGTCCCGGCCGCGTCGTCGCGCCTCCATTTTCTCGCGGAGGTCGGCGTACTCGTCGTCGAACGCGCCGTCCATCAGGAGCTCGGCGTACCCCTCGACCGCGGTCATGGCGGCGTCGAGGTCGCGGAACGCCTCGCGGTCGAGGTGGCCGTGGGCCAGTGCCTCGATACCGTCCTCCATCCGCGATTCGAGGTGCTCGGAGAGCCACGGGGCCGCGCCGAACTCCGCGGCGTGGGTCACCTCGTGGAACGCTATCCACCGCCGGAAGCGGTCGTACTCCACGTCGAGTTGGTCGGCGATGCGCCGGATGTTGGGCCGGACGAAGTAGAGGGCGTGGTCGTCGCTCTCGGCGAGGAGGAGCGGGTCGTACTGCCCGAGGACGTTCTTCGCGAGGACCGACAGCATCACTGACATCGTGCCGGTGTTGACGGTCCGGGCGACCCCGGGCATGACCGCGGGGCCGTGTTCCTCGACCGGTTCCATCACCCGCCGGAAAGTGTCGATGTTGGCGTCTATCCAGTGGTGGCGGTTCTGGACCTCAACGATGTCGGGCACGTCGAACTCCACGCTCGACACCTCGCGGACGCGGGTGCGGGCGTCGCGCACGTCGGTCGCGTAGCCCGCCCGCTCGGCGTCCGAGAGGGCGATGGAGCCGGGGTCGGTCACTGCCTTCGCGGCTTCGGCGACCGCGTCCCAGTCGATTGGGCCGTCGCCGGATGATTCGGCGATAGCCCGGACGCTACGATAGAGGCTCACGACGTACTGTTGGATGTCTCGGGTCAAAGTCCTTCCGCCGGGTATGGTGGCGTGTCCCGCTTGGAGACGATGGAAGCAATGTCGTGTTCGGAGACGGTGTCGCATTCGCACACACCGGTGTCGCGGATGTAACAGGAGGTGTGGTGGGTGGGTAGCCGGTGGTTAGGGTGGACAGTCGGTGGTTGGGGTGAGTAGTCGGTGGTCGGCGTAGGGGGTCGGTGGTTGGGGTGAGTAGTCGGTGGTCGGCGTAGGGAGTCGGTGGTTGGGGTAGGGAGTCGGTGGTTGGGGTAGGGAGTCGGTGGTTGGGGTAGGGAGTCGGTGGTTGGGAACGGAAGTTCGCCACCGAATTAGGAGTTACGTTGTACTCCAGTCATCTCAATCGGGTAGTAGACCCCCGAGGCCGGGACACCACTCTCGCGAATGTAATCGTCTACGAAGCAGGGTGAGGACACCGGAACCAACCGATTCCCAGGAAATTCACGAAGTGTAAAACGAAAATGTGTCTTAGAGGGGCTGAAAACACTAATTATTCCACAATTACATTCGCGACAGTGGTGTGTGTTCCATTTCTATCTAGTAATATAGTTACAAACGAGACAGTAGTGTGCCTGTATGTTATAAAATTAAGGTATTGCGTGGGAGTAGTATGTATGTGAATGTAGTTGTCTATAATTCGTTACAGACGCGATGGGGGTGTGTCCCGGTTTCCCATTCGCTTCTGCGTTCTGTTTTTCGCTCTGCCCCCTCCCCGGTTTTTTCCCTCTGTTCTTTCTCGCTCTCTGCTCCCCACCGCCAACTCCTTACATCCGCGACACTGGTGTCTGTCCACTCTGCAGTTCCCACTCGCCCTCTCTCGTCTCCGAAAAACATCCGCGAAGGTAGTTCACACCCTCGTTCGCTCCAAACTTCGGAGAAACCCGCGTTCCCCTCGCGTTCGGCCCCGAGATACATCCGCGACGTTACCCCCTATCTTTATGTCCGGCGGTGCGAAGCAACGTCCCAACTGATGCCTTCCGACGAGACTGTCGAACGCGACCCGCTCTTTCGCTACGACGAACCGATATTCGCCGACGAGGACCTGCTCCGAATCTCACACCTCCCCGGCCCGAACCGAATCGTGGGGCGCGACGAACACATGCAGAAGGTCGCCGAAGCCCTCAACCCCGCCATCTTCGGCCAAGAACCGACCCACCTGTTCATTTTCGGCAAGACCGGCACGGGGAAATCGCTCATCTCCCGGAGCGTCTCGAAGCGCGTCGAGGAGGAGGCCGAGCGGGAAGACGTGCGAGTCAAGACCGCGTTCATCGACTGCGGCGAGCAGACCACCGAGGCGTCGGTCATCAAGACCATCGGCCGGGAACTCAACGATTCGGTCGAGACGGGCATCACGGTTCCCCAGCGCGGACTCGGCACGGGCGACTACTACGACCGACTCTGGCGCATCATCGATATGTCGAGCGACGTGACGCTCGTCATCCTCGACGAAATCGACATGCTCGAAGACGACGAGGTGCTTCGAAAGCTCTCGCGGGCGGGCGAGAACCGACGCATCACCGACTCGACCATCGGCATTATCGGCATCTCGAACAAAATCGACTTCCCCGACGAACTCAACGAGCGCGTGAAATCGAGCTTCGCCCACGACGAACTCGTCTTCCCGCCGTACGACGCCCACCAACTCATCGACATCCTCCAGAACCGGGCCGACGCGTTTCGGGACGGCGTCCTCTCGGACGACGCCGTCCCGCTAACCGCGGCGCTCGCGGCCCAGGAACACGGCGACGCCCGGAAGGCAATCGACATCCTCCGGAACGCGGGCCGAATCGCGACCAAGCGCGACGACACCGAAGTCACCGAACAGCACGTCTACGCCGCGAAGGAGAAGACCGAGGCCGACCGGTTCGCCGAACTCATCGACGGCGCGCCCACCCAAGCCAAGGCAATTTTGCTCGCGCTCACCCTCCTGACCGAGAATCGCCATCAGGACCAGTTCCCGACCCAGCAGATATACAAGCAGTACGAGTCCATCGCGGGCGAACTCGACGTGAGCCCGCTCTCGGAGCGCCGCGTCCAGGAGATTCTCCAAGAGCAGGACTTCCTCAACGTCATCGACTCCGAGACGAAGGGCCGGGGTCGAGGTCGCGGGGTTCACACCATGCACCGCCTGCTTGAGGAGCCGGAAATCGTGAAGAAGGTGCTAAATCGGGATTCGCGAATCGCTGATTTGGGAATCTGAGTCCCTCCCGCTCTCGACGCGAGAGTGCCTTTCGACTGGAGAATGCAGACGACTAATTGGGAGAATTCGACTAGCTACTACTTGAGCCAATTATAACCGCAACCGCGACAGCACCGCAGGCCACATTCCTCCCCAACCGACTGTGCTTCTCGTTCACTCCCTCCGGTCGTTTACTGCGATGCTCATCCCTCGCGCGCTTTGGGCGCAACGTCAAACCGCGACGTTTCGCCAGCGCGCGCCGGGTGGGTGATCCACCTTCTCTGCGAAATTCCGCTGAAATCTGCTCCACCTTCATCCTCGGTCCCCCAAACCGACGGGGTTTTTCTACCGGCGGACGCTACGAGTGTCCCGTGAACGTACGGGGACCGGTCGTGGACGCGGGCGAAGTTCGGACCGTCAGCACGCAGTACGGCGAGCGCGACCTCGCCGAGGTCACGGTGCGCGAGGACGACGGACCCAAGACGGTGACGCTCTGGGGCAAGTGGACCGAATCGGCCGACCTGCTCGAAGAGGGCATGGAACTCCTCGTGACCGACGTGGAGGAGAGCGAATACCGAGGCGAGACGACCTACTCGACCGGCGGCGACTCCTACGTCGTGGTCGAACCCTCCTTCCTCGTGGACGTGACCGATATTCGGTCGTGGGTACAGTGTCCCCGGATGTACTACCTCAACAAGCTTTCGGGGTTGCCGGTGGCGTACCCCGTCGTCAAGGGGACCATCGTCCACGAGGTGTTCGGGGACCTGCTCCGTGGCCGCGACTTGGACGAGAGCATCGACGAGCGCGTCGAGGAGGCCGGACTCGAACTCGGCCTGCTCGGGCGCGAGCGCGAAGAGGTCACCGAGGAGGTCCGCCAGAACGCCGCCGCAATCGAGGGCTGGCTGGCGCAGGGTGCCCTCACGGAGGACACCGCTGAGCAAAGCTCAGCGAGCGATGCGACGTGGTCGCATAATGACGACTGGCGAAGCGAGCAGACCCTCATCAGCGAGCGATTCGGTATCAAGGGCCGGGCCGACGCGCTCCGGCGCGGGATGCCGGTCGAGTTGAAGACCGGCAAGAACCTCAAGCGCGACCCCCGATTTCAGGACAAGATTCAGGCCGCCTGCTACGCGCTCTTGCTCAAGGAACGCGGCGTCCCGGTCAACACCGGAACCCTGCTCTACACCAAGAACTCCGCGCTCGACCGGAGCGAGGAGTCGGGCGACCTCTCGCCCGCCAAGGAGTTCTCGGTCGGCGACGGCCTGCTCGACTTCGTGGTCCGAACCCGGAACGAAATCGCGGCGATGGAGTACGATTCGAGCGTTCCCACCGGCTACGAGGCCGACGCCAAGTGCGAGTACTGTTTCGAGCAGGACACCTGCATGGTGGTCTCGGGCCGACTCGACCAGGAGTCGAAAGCGGGCCAAATCGGGAATCCTGTCCCCGAAGAGGAACGCGACTACTTCGACCGATTCTACCGACTCATCGAGGAGGAGCGCAAAGCGACCCACGCCGAGTACGCCAAACTCTGGGAGCAGACGCCCGAGGAACGCGCGGACGACGACCGGGCGCTCATCGACCTCGAACCCACAGGCCGCCGCCAGCTCGACGGCGGCCGGTGGGAACTCCGCGCGACTCGAACCGATAGCGCGGTCTCCAAAATCCGAGAAGGCGACGTGGTGCTCGCGAGCGACGGCGACCCGGTCTCGGGCCACGCCGAACTCGGCCGCGTCGAGCGACTCGGACGCGAGTCGCGAGACGACGAAGTCGTCGTCACGACGGACGAACCGGTCGAACTCCGGCGACTCGACGTGTACCCCTCGGAACTCTCGGCCGACCGGATGCTCACGGCGCTCCACGACTTCGTGCTGAAGGGCAGCCCTCGCCGGAAGGACGTGCTGTTCGGGCGCGCCGACCCCGAGTTCCGCGACGACAGCCACACCTTCATCGACAACAACGAGGCCCAAAATGAGGCGGTGAACCTCGCGGTCAACGCCGAGGACTTCGCGCTTGTCCACGGCCCGCCCGGCACGGGAAAGACCTACACCATCGCGCGGACGATTCGGGCCTTAGTCGAACGCGGGAATCGTGTCCTCCTCTCGGCGTTCACGAACCGGGCGGTGGACAACGCGCTCGAAGCCCTGCGTGCGCAGGGCTTCGAGGGCGTAGTGAGAGTCGGAACCGAAAGCGGCGTCCGCGAGGACATGCAGGACCTCCGACTGGAGCGCGGCGGCGACCCCGGCGAGCGCGCGGCCGAACTCCAGAACGCCAGCGTCGTGGCCGCGACGACTTCGACCTGCGCCTCGCGCATCATGCGCGAGCAGGCGTTCGACGTGGCGTTAGTGGACGAAGCCTCCCAACTCACCGAACCCAACACGCTGGCGGCGGTCAACCTCGCCGAGCGGTTCGTGCTGGTGGGCGACCACCAGCAGTTGCCCCCGGTCGTCCGGACGGAGAGCGAGGCGCAACGCGCCTCGGAAACGCAAGCGGTGGAACCGCGAGCGAACGACCTCGCCACGTCGCTGTTCGAGCGTCTCATCGAACAGTCCCCCGAGGCGGGCGTGATGCTCGACCGCCAGTACCGCATGAGCCAGCGGATTCAGGCGTTCTCGTCCCGGGAGTTCTACAATGGCGACCTGCGGCCCGCATCGGGCGAGGTGGCGGGCCAGCGACTCGCGGACCTGCCGGGCGTCGATGCCGAGGTGCTGCCGCCGGAACTCCGCGGGGGCGTCTCGTTCGTAAATCCGGAGGGCGGAACCGAGGGCAACACGAACCCCGCAGAGGCCGACCGCGTAGCCGAGGTGGTCGAGGCGTTCGCCGACGCTGGCGTCCCTCGGATTGATATCGGCGTCATCGCGCCGTTCCGCGCGCAGGTCGCGGAAATCGGTCGCAGGCTCCCCGACGACGTGACCGTGGACACCGTGGACCGATTTCAGGGGTCGAGCAAGGAGGTCATCGTGGTCTCGTTCGTCGCCACCGGCGACCTCGAAAGTCCAATCTTCGAGGACTACCGCCGGGTGAACGTGGCGCTCTCGCGGGCGAAGAAGGCGCTCGTGCTGGTGGGCGACGAGACGGCGCTCCGGACCGACGACCTCTACTCGCGAATGGTCGAGTGGGCAGGCTGATTCGACTTCCGTACCCGGAAAACTGTTCTCGACCGGTCTTCGTCGGCGGATTTTTAGCACGGGAGCGAGAACCCCGAACGATGAGAGTCGGCATCGTCGCCCAGAAAGGCAACTCTCAGGCCGCCTTTCTGGCCGGACAGATACGCGAAACGTTGCCCGAGGACGTGGAGGTTCGACTGGACGCCGCGACCGCCGAGGAGTTCGGCGAGGAGGGGTATCCGGTCGAGGAGATGGACGAGTCGGACCTGGTGGTCTCCATCGGCGGCGACGGCACCTTCCTGTTCGCGGCCCGGGGCGCGGGACCGACGCCGATTCTGGGCGTGAATCTGGGCGAAGTCGGCTTCCTCAACGGGGTCGCACCGAGCGCCGCGGTCGAGACGGTCGAAGCCGCGGTCGCCACGCACCGGGAGAACGGCGAGATTCCGTCGCGGGAGGTGCCCCGCCTGCGCGCTACAGGCGGAGGTGCGGGCGCGAGCGGAGACGAAGGCGAGTGGGACCTCCCGCCCGCGCTGAACGAAATCGTCGTGCAGGGACCCCAGCGCGGCCACGGAAACGGACTCGACTACGAAATCCAAGTGAACGGCCGCGAGTTCACGGCGGGCCACGCCGACGGCGTGCTGGTCTCGACGTCGACCGGAAGCACGGCCTACAACCTCAGCGAGGGCGGGCCGCTGATTCACCCCGAGGTGGACGCGTTCGTGGTCACGGAGATGTGCGCCGCCGAGTCGATGCCGCCGCTGGTGATTCCGGGCGACAGCGTCGTCGAGATTCGGGCGTCGGGTGCCGACCACGGGTTCGTGAGCAGCGACAGCACCCGCGAGCGGTTCGAGATGCCTGACCGGGTCACGGTCGGACCGACCGAGGAACCGACCCACATCGCCGAACCGTCGAGCGACTTCTTCCGGGCGCTCGGAAAGCTGGACTGATTCTTCGGGGGAACGCTGACGTGACTCGCAGAGAGAACGTTGGCCCAATTCGCGGAGAGAAAGCTGGCTCGATTCGCCGAAAGGGAAAGTCCTAATCCGACGCGCTCGCTACAATTCGACAATGGACGAACAGCTACCGGACGTGCAGGCCTCCGAGCCGGACGTAACGGTCGGTCTGAATCGCGTCGGCGTGACGGGCGTGACCAAACTGGTCGAACTCGCCCGGCCCGAGAAGCGGCCCATCGTGCTGACCGCGGAGTTCGAGGTGATGGTGGACCTCCCGAGTTGGCGGAAGGGCGCGGACATGAGCCGAAACATGGAGGTCGTCGACGAAATCCTCGAAGACGCGGTGAGCGAACCCACCTATCGAATCGAGGACGTGTGCGGCGAGGCCGCAGAGCGCCTGCTCGAAAAACACGACTACACCACCAAGGCCGAGGTTCGGATGGAAGCCGAGTACATGCTCAAGGACCGGACGCCCGCGAGCGACCGGCCCACGCAGGCGACCGCCGACGTCATCGCTGGCGCGACAGCCACCGACGAGGGCACCCGCGAGGAAATCGGCGCGCGCGTCACCGGCATGACGGTGTGCCCCTGCTCGCAGGGCATGATGAGCCAGACCGCCCGCGAGAAGCTCGAAGACCTCGGTGTAGGCGAGGCAGAGGTCGAGGAGTTCCTCCGCGAAGTGCCCCAAGCGGGCCACTCTCAGCGCGGCCACGCCACCCTCACGGTCGAGAGCGACGGTGCGCCCGAGGCGAACCTGATGGACCTCATCGAGGTCGCGCGCGACTCGATGAGCGCCCGCATCTACAACCTCGCCAAGCGCCCCGACGAGGACCACATGACCTTCGAAGCCCACGCGAACGCGAAGTTCGTGGAGGACTGCGTGCGCGACATGGCCGAGGGCGTCGTGGAGTCGTTCCCCGACCTCCCCGACGACGCCACGGTGACGATGAAACAGAGCAACGACGAGTCCATCCACCAGCACAACGCCCACGCCGAGCGCGTGGCCGAGATGGAGATGCTTCGGGAGGAAGTTTCCGAGGACTGAGGCCGGATATCTGGGGAATCTGGGGTCCTATCTGCTTTCTCTGTTGTCGTGAGGGGGAGTATGATTCTTGACGTGAAGCTCGCTACTCCCGGTATCTATGAAACCGCGACCGCCCAGCACCGCACAGCACCGCCCAGCACCGCCCAGCGACCGCACCGCGCCCCCGTTCCTCCCCGCGTCTCGCTGAACAGCGTGAAGCGAGGCTCGGAAGACGCGGTTTGTCTTCCGGCGTCTCAGCGAGCGAAGCGAGGTGAGGCTCGTCGGAGCGTGCTCCGACGGCGTGCGTCTGCGCTCGCACAGCGAGCGCAGACGCGGCGCGTCCCGTGGTCTGTGTAGCATCCGAAACAGTGGTTGTTCAGCCTCCGGAATGTTCGTCTTCAGATGATTCCGAACCTTGAGACGGACGCCCACAGACACTTGTTCCCCGAAACCCAATCCACCCAACACGAACCATGAGCGTCACCGGCCTCTGCCAGATTTGCGAGCAAAAGGAAGCCAAGCACTCGTGTCCCAACTGCGGCACGCTCGCCTGCGACGAACACTGGGACGAGGGCCTCGACCTCTGCGCGCAGTGTGCGTCCACGGTCGAGCGGGGCGGGACCGACGAGGGGGGCGTCCGGCCCGACGACCTCGACGACGATGACGTGATGCGGTTTTAGCGGGCGTCGCTCCGCAGGTATCAAGTCGCCGTCGTTCCAACGTCGGGGCGTGACAGTCGCCGCAGTCGTCTTCGACTTCGATTACACGCTGGCCGTGCCCGACCGCCCGCGCGAGGAGATACTGACCGACGCGACCGAATCGGTCGGCGCGCGAGACATCTCCCGCGACGAGTATCAGGCGGTCCACGCCCGCTACCTCGACGCCGAGTCGCGCGAGCCGATTTTCGCGGAGTTGCTCGGCGAGGACTCCGAGGTAGACCCCGCCGACCTCGCGGCCGCCTACCGCGAGGCCGTCGGCGAATCGCTCCGACCGGTCGCGGGCGTGCCCGACCTGCTCGCATCGCTCGGCGCGGAGTACCGACTCGGCCTGCTCACCAACGGGTCGGTCCGCGCCCAGCAGAGCAAACTCGACCAGTTCGACTGGGTAGGCGAGTTCGACGCGACTCTCGTGACCGGCACGCTCGAAGCCGGAAAGCCCGACAGGCGCGCGTTCGACGCGATACTCGACGCGCTCGGCGTCGAACCCGGCGAGGCGGTCTACGTCGGCGACGACCCCGAGGCTGACGTGGTAGGCGCGAAAGGCGTGGGAATGTACGCCGTGCAGGTCCTCTACGATGGCGGTCCGGACCCCGCGCCCGAAGCCGACGCGCACGTCGCCCAGGAGTCGCTCGCGGCGGAGCTACCCGGTATCCTCGACAGCCTGTAGCGCCGCCACGACGACGTCGGTGGCGCGCTTGACCTCCGCGCCGTCCTCGGCGAACACGATAGTTCGCGGGGGTTCGACAGCCTTCGGTCGAACTCGGAGTCCGACATCTTCGGCGGCGCTCGCGGCGGTCTCGACGCCCTCACGGAACTCGATTCGGGCGCGGTCGTCGTGGACGTACACCTCGGCGAAGGTCTCGTCGTCTTCTCCTCGCGCGACCTCGTAGGCGAGTTCGCCCGCCGCCGTCCCCTCGGCGTCGGGGTCGGGGTTGACGACCGCGAGCGCGTCGAGACCCGAGTCCTCGCGGCCGTCGAGTTCGGAGGAGAGCAGTTGTGCGATGCGCTTGCCGTCGGTGGTTCGCTCCTCGACCATACGCCCGATACGAGGTCGAGCGGATTATCCTTCGCCTTTCAGTTCCTCGCGGGCGTCGGCGGCCTCCCCGCTCGCGTCGATTCCCCGGCGTCGAGCGTACACCACCGCCGCGGCCTCGATGGTCACGCCGAGGTGACTCTGGAGTTCGTTTATCTCTGCGACTGCGGTCTGTTTGTCGGTGCCGTCGGCGACCACCTTGTCGAGCAGGCGCTCGAACGTCGATTGCTCTTGGAGGATGGACTCGTCGGGCACGAACCCCTCGGGAATCTCGACCTCGCTCGGGTCGAACGTCGTGCGTATCTCGTCGTCTGCGCGTTCGAGCAGGCCCTGTCCGGTCGCCACGTCCACGAGGCGCTCGGCCTGGTCGGGCGAGAACCAATCGCGGTCGAGCGACAGCGCGACCACGAACTCGCTCTCGGGCATCGACTCCCTGCCCTTCTGCTGGAACGGCGCGGCCACGGCGCTTCGCAGGCTCATCGAGTACAACCGCGTGAGTGGACGGCCTAAATGTGGTGGTTTCCGGGCCAAACCGCGCGCGACCCCCCGGAAAATTCCCGACACCGAAACGAGCCATTGAAGTACGCCCTGACCGATTTCACGGGTATGAAAGACCAAGGAGGCTCCACGCGCAAGCGAACCGGCGGCCGACTGCGACCGTCCCACAAGAAGAAGAAGCACGAACTGGGCCGTCAGCCCACCGAGACCACGGTTGGCGAACCCAAGTTCCGAACCATCGACGCTCGGGGCAACACCGAGAAGGTCCGCGCGCTCGCGACCGACGTCGCCAGCGTCGCCATCGACGGCGAGACCATCAAGGCCGAGATTCAGGACGTGACCGAGAACGTCGCGAACCCCAACTACGTCCGGCGGAACATCGTCACCAAGGGCGCGCTCATCGAGACCAGCGAAGGGCAGGCCCGCGTCACCTCCCGTCCCGGACAGACCGGCAACGTGAACGCGGTCCTCGTCGAATAGCGTTTCTCCGCGTTTTACGCCGCGTCGTCTACCCCTTCCAGCCCTGCGTCCGTGATTCGGAATCGGGCCTTCTCGCCGGCGGGCTTCGCGCGGTGCTTTTCGAGCGTTGCGCGCCGATTGCCGCCCCGGAAGCGGTCGATGCGGACGACCGTCCCGGTCCAGTGTTCGAGGGTGTGGCCGCCGAGCGCGCGCGCCCGGTCGCCGTCTGGGTCGGTGTACACCTGATTCGTTAGCACGACCGCGAGGTCGTGCTTGCGCGCGAGCGAGAGGAGGTGCGTCACTTGGTCGGCGACCTGCCGAAGCGCCTCGCCGCCCTCGGTGTCCTCCGAGCGCTTGAGTCGGTAGAATCCGGTGGCGCTGTCGAGCACCACGAGGTCGGCGCGCTCGGCGAGTTCGGCGGTGTCCCGGACCGCCTCCTGCTGTTCTTCGAAGTCGTAGGCCTCCTTGATGACGATGCGGGAGGTGAGGTCGGGCACGTCGTCGGTCCGGGCCGACGCGACCTGCTCGAATCTGTCTAGCGACAGTCCCTCGGTGTCGATGTACACCGCGGTCCCGTCCGCGTCGGCGACTTCGACCGCCGCGCCGAGCGCGACGTTGGTCTTGCCAGCGGCGGGCGGGCCGTACACCTGCGTGACGGTGCCGCGTTCGAACCCGCCGCCCAGCAGGTCGTCGAGCGGCCCGCACCCGGTCGGAATGGCGTCTGCGTTCACACCCCGCGGTTGGGCCTACCCGGTCAAAAGGTTCGGGTTTCACCACCACCTTTTTTCTTCGTCGGGTGTCCTCGGGCGACGGCGCAAAGCGCCGGTCGCCCTGCGGACACCACTCCTCGAAAAAATCTGGACCAAAAAAGGGCCGCTCGCTCGTCGCTTCGCTCCTCGCTCGCGGTACAACCACTTGACGCCGGTGACGCAGACCACCGGGAAACGGCCGGTGACACCACCTTCGGGGTGGGACTTCCGAAAGACACGTCTTTCGGCTTCCCGCTCGGTCCCCTCGCGGGAATGAAAGGGGCCGCCCGGTCGCGCTCGTCTTGGTCGTCTCTGCGGGCCAGTATTCGCGCCGAGCGTTGCGGAGAGGCGCGAATATCCCGCAGAGCGACCGCGACCGGGCGGGGGCTTTCGATGCCGTCATCGTTCCAAATGTTTTCGCGGTCACTGTTCAGAGCAGACGGGGCTTTCTGGCTGTTATTGACTTTGCTACCTCCGGTGATTCGAAACGACCGAAGATACTCTCAAAACACCCATCTCACCGCCTGTATTTTTCACCCCCGACCGCCAATTCCGAACAGTGACAGTCGTCGTCGCCACCGAGAACTTCGAGCTGTACCACGGCGTGGTCAACGAACTCCGGGACCGCGGGGTGACGTTCACCACCGTCGAACCCGGCGACGACCTCCCCGAGTCGGCGACGGTTCTCATCAGGGCCGAGACCGACGCGGACGAGGTCGAAACCGGCGTAGACGAGGTCGAATCCGACGCGCGGACGGTCGTCGCCGACCCCGAGGACCCCCGGCGCGCGGTCGAGGAGGCGCTCGCGTTCATGCGCGGGGGCGAGGGCCGAACCGTCGTCGGAATCGACCCCGGAACGCGACCCGGGATCGCGGTGCTGTCGGGCGACCTCGTGGTGGCGGCGTTCCACGTCCCGCTCGCCGACGTGACCGAGACTGTTCGGCAGGAAATCGCGGACGCGGTGGACCCGGTGGTCCGAATCGGCGACGGCGCGCGCCTGCAGGGCGCGCAGTTGGTTCGAGAACTGGAGGACGCGCCGGTCGAACTCGTGGACGAGACCGGGACGACGCCCTACCTCGGGACCGGCGCGCGCGGCATGGGCGACGTGCTGGCGGCGGTCAACATCGCCCGACTGGAGGGCGAGCGCGTGGAGGGTCGGGAAGTCGAACCGACCGCCGGGGAACTCAAAGTGATTCAGAATCGGTCACGCCAGCGCTCCGACGAGAATCGGGAAATTGACGAGGAACTCGCTCGCCGGGTGGCGGCAGGGGATTTGACGCTGGAGGAAGCGATGGACGAACATCGGAATGGTGGGGAGGATAGGTAACATCCTGCTGTCGTTCGAGACTTTCGGAAGCCGAACTACGAACCGGAAACGTGTCATCGAGAACGCCTCGAAAGCCCCCGCCCGCTCGCGGTCGCTCAGACGACTGAACTGAACGCGACCGGGCGGCCCCTTTCAGTCCCGTGAGGCACGAACGGGATGTCGAAAGACGAGTGAAACGAAGTCTTTCGGAAGTCCCGCCCACGGCGGTTGGTCGAGACCATTCAGATGTTCTTTCTCGCTTCACTCTCCGCTAGCCGCATCACCTCGCGCACCGCCGCGTCCGCCTCTCGCGCTACCTCTGCGCAGTCGTCGTACTCGGCGCTCACGTCGTACACTGCGCCGTCCTCGTCGCTCGCGATTTTCACAGCCACCTCGTAGCGGTCGCCGTCGAACTCGACGGCGACCGTCTCGAACGCTCGCTGGGCTATCCAGCGGTGGGTCGCGCCCGCCTGCCTGATTCCGAGGGTGCCGGTCTCCTCGGCGAGTCGGCGGGCGACTCGCTCGGCGTCTTCGGGCTTGCAGATGACCTTCACGAGGTGGCCCGGTCGGGACTTCTTCATCGTGAGCGGGACGACGGACACGTCGCGCGCGCCGACCTCGGAGAGCGATTCTTGGAGACCGCCGAGAATCTCGGGCGGCGCGTCGTCGAGATTCGTTTCGAGAATTGCGATGTCGTCGCGGGTCAGTTTTCCGCTGCCCTCGCCCTCGCTCTTTCCGACCATCGCCCGGAGGACGTTCGGATGGTCCGGGAAGTCGTACCCGCCAGCGCCGTAGCCCGACGAGTCGATTCGGATGGACGGCAGGTGCTCGACGCCCTCCGCGAAGTGCGCAAGGATGGCCGCACCCGTGGGCGTGAGCAGTTCGGCTTCGACCGGGCCGCCCCGGAGCGACCAGTCGGCGCGCTCGGCGATTTCGACGGTGGCGGGTGTCGGGACCGGGTAGACGCCGTGACTCATCTCGACCTCGCCGCCGCCCGTGGCGAGCGGCGTCGTGACGATGCGGTCGGTTGCGAGGTCGTCCACGAGGAGCGTCGCGCCCACCACGTCCGCGATGGCGTCGTCCGCGCCGACCTCGTGAAAGTGGGTCGATTCGAGGTCGGTGCCGTGGACGCTCGACTCGGCTTCGCCGAGGCGCTCGAAGATAGCGAGCGCGTCGGCCTCGACGCGCTCGGGGAGGTCCATCGATTCGACGATTTCGACGACTTCCGGATACGTTCGGAGCGCCCCGGAGCCTTCGGCGTGGGTGTGTGAATGGCTGTGGTCGTGGCTGTGGGCGTGATGATGGTCGTGGTCGTCGTGAGTATGGCCGTGCGAGTGGGCATCGTCGTTGTCGTGACTGTGGCCGTCGTGAGAATGACCGTGTTCGTGGTCGTGCGAATGGTCGTGACCCTCGTGGGAGTGGTCGTGGTCTGCGCTCGGGTCTTCGTCGTCGGTCCCTCCCTCTTCCTCGTCATCCAGCAGGACCGCCACTGTCGTCGCCGAAATTCCGTTCTTGTCGGTCGTGCCGACCTCGTAACGAATCGGCAGGGCGTCCTCCACGGGCGCGAGCGCGGAGCGGTCCGCGCCCGCCGCGAGCAGGGCGGCGAGTATCATGTCGCCGCTCGCGCCCATCCGACCGTCGAATGCGAGCGTTTGCATGGAGAACCGTGAGTGATTCGCGGCGAAAAAGGCGGTGATTCCGGCGATGCCGATTTAGAGGACGTTCGCGGAAACGAGAAATTACTCTGACTTGAGGGTGGCCGAAAGATTCACACAGGCACCAAACGGCTTTGTAGCGCGAACGCGTATGCAAACCCATCGCATGCACGTGCACGTAACGGCATCCTCCGCGGTCTCGACGGTGGATTTCCCCGACAGCAAAGGACTTATCCCCCGCGGGCGCGGACGCACAAACAACTCCCGCATTCCCTAATCATGAACGAAGTCCAACTAGAGGTGGCAAAGGCGTACCCGAACGACTCGGGGCGCGGTATCGCTCGCCTTGACCCGGACACCCTGCTCCATCTGAAGCTGAGTCCCGGCGACATCATCGAAATCGAGGGCGGTGACACCACCGCCGCGAAGGTGTGGCGCGCCGACCGACAGGACTGGAACACCGACACGGTTCGCATCGACGGTTTCACGCGCCAGAACGCCGACGTGGGTATCGGCGAGCGCGTCGAGATTCGAAAGGCGGACGCCGAGAAGGCCGACAAACTGGTTCTCGCACCCCCGGAAGAGGCCAGCGTCCAGTTCGGAAGCGACGCGGCCGGGATGGTCAAACGCCAGATTCTCAAGCGTCCGGTGGTCGAACGCGATATCGTGCCCGTGATGTCGAGCACGAACCACCCGTTCATGCGGTCGCCCGGACAGGCGATTCCGCTCATCGCGGTCGAGACGGACCCCGACGGAGTGTGTCTCATCACCGAGGACACCGAGGTCGAGTTGCGAGAAGAACCCATCTCGGGCTTCGAGAAGACCGGCGGCGGCATCACCTACGAGGACATCGGCGGCCTCGAAAGCGAGATTCAGCGGGTGCGCGAGATGGTCGAACTCCCGATGAAGCACCCCCAGATTTTCAAGAAGCTGGGCATCGAACCGCCGCAGGGGGTTCTGCTTCACGGCCCGCCCGGTACGGGTAAGACCCTGCTCGCGAAGGCGGTCGCCAACGAGACGTCCGCGAGTTTCTTCTCTATCGCGGGACCGGAAATCATCTCGAAGTACTACGGCGAGTCCGAACAGCAGCTTCGAGAAATCTTCGAGGACGCGACCGAGGAGTCGCCCTCTATCATCTTCATCGACGAACTCGACTCCATCGCACCCAAGCGCGAGGACGTGACCGGCGAGGTCGAACGCCGCGTCGTGGCCCAACTGCTCACGATGATGGACGGGCTGGAATCGCGCGGACAGGTCATCGTCATCGCGGCGACGAATCGCGTGGACTCGGTGGACCCCGCGCTCCGGCGTCCGGGTCGGTTCGACCGCGAAATCGAAATCGGCGTCCCGGACGAGACGGGTCGCGAGGAAATCCTGCAGATTCACACCCGTGGGATGCCCCTCAGCGACGACGTGGCGCTCGACTCGCTGGCGAACGACACGCACGGCTTCGTCGGTGCCGACATCGAGAGCCTGACGAAGGAGGCTGCGATGAAGGCGCTCCGGCGCTACCTCCCCGAAATCGACTTGGACGAGGAGGACATCCCGCCGAGCCTCATCGACCGGATGATAGTCAAGCGCCAAGACTTCAACGGCGCGCTCAACGAGGTCGAACCCTCGGCGATGCGCGAGGTCCTCGTGGAACTTCCGAAGGTGTCGTGGGACGACGTGGGCGGTCTCGAAGACGCCAAAAACCAAGTCAAAGAGAGCGTCGAGTGGCCGCTGTCGTCGCCCGAGAAGTTCCAGCGGATGGGCATCTCGCCGCCGAGCGGCGTCCTCCTGTACGGCCCGCCGGGGACCGGTAAGACCCTGATGGCGAAGGCTGTCGCCAACGAGACCAACGCCAACTTCATCTCGGTCAGGGGGCCGCAACTGCTGTCGAAGTGGGTCGGCGAATCGGAGAAGGCCATCCGCCAGACGTTCCGGAAAGCCCGGCAGGTCTCTCCGACCGTCATCTTCTTCGACGAACTCGACAGCCTCGCGCCCTCGCGGAGCCAAGAGGTCGGCTCGAACGTCTCCGAGCGCGTGGTGAACCAACTCCTGACCGAACTCGACGGACTGGAGGAGAAGGGCGACGTGATGGTCATCGGCGCGACCAACCGCCCGGACATGATTGACCCCGCACTCATCCGGTCGGGGCGGTTCGACCGCCTCGTGATGATAGGCCAGCCAGACCAGGAGGGCCGCGAGCAGATTCTGAAGATTCACACGGACGACACGCCGCTCGCTGCGGACGTGAGCCTCCGAGAGGTCTCGGAAATCACCGACGGCTACGTCGGAAGCGACCTCGAATCCATCGGTCGCGAGGCCGCAATCGAGGCGCTCCGGGAGGACGACGACGCCACCGAGGTCGAGATGCGCCACTTCCGGCAGGCGCTGGAGAACGTCCGGCCGACCATCACCGACGACCTGCTCGACTACTACGAGCAGATGGAAGACGAATTCAAGGGCGGCACGTCCAGTCCCGAGCAGGGTCGGCGCGGCGGACGGATTGGCTTCCAATGAAACTTTTGCTGCGGTCGAGCGCGCCGTAGGCGCGCTCTCCCTGGCAAAACTTTCATGAAAAACGCGGCGTCACCCCCTCCGTCACAGGGCGGTGCGCGAAGCGCACCGCCCGCTCCGTCGAGGGTTCCTTGGTCCGCTCGCTACGCTCGCGGTACGACTGTTGGTACTTGACCGCAAGCGGATGTTTCGCCTGCTGTACTTCCCCCTTTGACGTAGCTCGGTGCGTCGTCCGACCGGCACGCCGTAATCCACCGCGAGGGAGCGAAGCGACCGAGCGGACCAAGGAACCTTCGAGGGAGCAGTGCGGCGGCTTCGCCGCCGCGCTCAGCGAACGGGGAGGTGATGCCGTGTCGTCGGGAGCAAAGCGACCGACGGCTCGGAGGACGCGGTTTGTCCTCCGGTGTTTTTGGTCGAGCTTTTACCAGTGAGAAAATTCGCCGCAGGCGAATTTTCGAGTGCAGTAAAAGGTCGTTCTAATAGATAAGTTCGTCGTCGTTCTCGACCATGTAGAGGGTGCGCGCGGCGATGTTGACGGCGTGGTCGCCGATGCGTTCGAGGTCGCGAACGGTCAGCAAGAGTCGCGATACGTCCTGAAGCAGGGTCTCGACTTCCTGTTCGGTGTTGTTTTCGAGTTCGGTCTCGATGAGGTCGCGGACGACGATTTCGCTCGCGCGCTCACACAGCGCGTCGAGGTCGTCGTCGCGGTCCGCAATCTCGTAACAGCCGTCGGCGCTCTCCTCGTCGTAGGCCACCATCGCGTCCTCAATCATGTCGAGAGTGAGCGACCCGAGTTCCTGAATATCGACCTCCGGGAACACGTCTTGGTCGGCGTCGAGCGAGTACTCGCCGAGATTAGTCGCGAGGTCGCCGATGCGTTCGAGGTCGGTGATTATCTTGAACGACGCCGCAATCATCCGGAGGTCGCTCGCGACCGGCTGTTGGAGCGCGAGCAGGTCGATGCACTCCCCTTCGAGGTCGAGATAGAGCTGATTGACCTCCTCGTCGCCCTCGATGACCTCCCACGCGAGTTCGTCGTCTTTCTGTTCGAGGGCGTCCAGCCCCATTCGAAGCCGTTCCATCACGACTTCGCTCATGTAGAGGACGTTCTCGCGAAGGTCCGTGAGTTGAGTTTGGTAGTCCTTTCGTGGCATAGTTCGATTTTCGTGTGTTCGGGTGTTGTAGTTTTCCCTCGTGCTGTTTCGCCTTCCACGCGGCGCACCAGCGATTCTACCGCGAGCGACCGAAGGGAGCGAGCGGACCAAGGAACCCTCGACGGAGCGGGCGGTGCGCGAAGCGCACCGCCCTGTGACGGAGGGGGTGACGCCGTGTTTTTCATGAAAGTTTTGCCAGGGAGAGCGCACCTACGGCGCGCTCGACCGCAGCAAAAGTTTCATCCGAACTTCCCGGTGATGTAGTCCTCGACGCGCTGGTGTTCGGGGTTCTCGAAGATTTTCTGGGTGTCGTCGAACTCCACGAGTTCGCCGCCGGTCAGGAACACCGCGGTCTTGTCCGAGATGCGCGCGGCCTGCTGCATGTTGTGGGTCACGATGACCACCGTGTAGTCCTGCGCGAGTTCGTCGATGAGGTCTTCGATTTGGGAGGTGGCGACCGGGTCGAGCGCCGAGGCGGGTTCGTCCATCAGGATGACCTCGGGGTCCACCGCGATGGCGCGGGCGATGCAGAGTCGCTGTTGCTGGCCGCCCGAGAGTTCGAGACCCGACTCGTCGAGTTGGTGGCTCACCTCGTCCCAGAGCGCCGCGCCCTTGAGCGCCTCCTCGACTTTCTCGTCCAAATTCTCGGTCTTGTTCTGGAGTCGAAGGCCGTAGGCGACGTTGTCGTAGATGCTCTTGGGGAAGGGGTTCGGTTGCTGGAACACCATCCCGATGCGTCGGCGGAGCGCGACCGGGTCCACGTCGTCGTCGTAGACGTTCTTGTTCTGGAACAGCAGGTCGCCCTCGACGCGCGCGGCGTCGATGAGGTCGTTCATCCGGTTGATACACCGGAGGAACGTGGACTTCCCGCATCCGGACGGCCCAATCATCGCCGTGACCTGTCGCTCGGGAATCTGGATATCGACGCTCTGGAGCGCCTGTTCGGTGCCGTAGTACACGTCGAGGTTCCGGGATTCGATGACCGTGCGCTCCGAACCCGACGAGCGCGACGGCGAACTCTCTTCGACGGCCTCCGACCCCGGCGTCGGCGAGGCGAGCGAATCGTCGTCTTCAGTCTCGGTTCCGGGGTTCGAAGTCGTCATTGTCTCTTTGCTCATTGTTTATGACCTCCGTTGATACCGATTTCGGATGAGAATCGCGGCGGCGTTCATCGAGAGGAGGACGACCAGCAGCGTCACGACGCCCGCCGCGAGGACGCCGTACCGGAACTCCGCCGCGGGTTCGTGCGACCACGCGAAAATCTGGCGCGGCATCGCGCTGAACTTCTCGGTGAACGCGTTGGGGGGATTGAACACGACCGCGGCCGCCCCAATCATGAGGAGCGGCGCGGTCTCG
This sequence comes from Halorussus amylolyticus, assembly GCF_004143485.2. Lineage (GTDB taxonomy): Archaea > Halobacteriota > Halobacteria > Halobacteriales > Haladaptataceae > Halorussus > Halorussus amylolyticus. Next base: position 289,394 of record NZ_ML974132.1, read on the forward strand.
CCGATAGCCCGACCGAACGCGAGAATCGTGCCGGTCAGGATGCCCGGAATCGCCTCGGGCAGGACGACGGTCCGAACCGTCTGCCACTTGGTCGCGCCCATGCCGTAGGAGGCTTGCCGCATCGAACTCGGGACCGCTCGGACCGCCTCCTGAGCCGAGATGATGACGATGGGGAGGATGAGCAGGCCGACGGTTAGTCCGCCCACGATGACCGACCCCGTGTTCATGTCGGCGTAGCGGATGAACAGCGCGAGACCGAGCAGGCCGTAGACAACCGACGGGACGCCCGCGAGGTTGGCGATGTTCATCTCGATGAGGTTCACCACGCGGCCCACGCGCCCGGTGTCGGGCGCGTACTCTTCGAGGTAGAGCGCGGCCGCGACGCCGACCGGAAACGCCGAGACGACGATGACGAGCATCATCATGATGGAACCGACCAGCGCGGGGTAGATGCCCGCCTCGTCGGCGAACCGCGAGTGAGAGTTCGTCAGGAACTGCCAGTCGAGCCACGTCTCGGGTCCGGCGAAGCCGAATGCTTGGACCGCCGTTGCGCCGACGAACACACCGCCGTACACCACGACCGGGAGCGCGAGTCCGACGAGATGCTCGCGCTTTCGGACGACGTTCTCGGCGTAGAGCGCGGTCGGCACGCCCACCGACAGCACGAGAACGACGAGCAGGTAGTCGTCGATGCCGACCGTCGGAGCCCCGACAACCGCGACGACGGCCAAGACGAGCGTGAGACCGGCCGCAATCGCACCGGCGCGTCTGCTCTCGCGGCGGCGGGCGACGGTCGCGCCAGCTAGCAGGCCGACGGGTGCCGCGAACGAGTAGAGCATTATGGTCGCACGATTGAGCGCGAGCGGCGCATTCTGAAGGAGACCGCTCAGACTCGGAATCGCGCCCGGTATCCCGACGAGTCCGAGCAGGAGCGCGACCACTGCGACCGCCGCGCCTTCGAACGCGACCGGGTCGGGTCGGAGTCGGCGGTGGACGTAGATTGCGCCGATGACAGCGACGAGTGCGAGCGTCGTTCCGAACCACTCGATTGGCTGGAACACCTCGACCAGCAGGAGCGCGATACCCGACCCGACCAGCAGGGAGAACGCCGGAAGCGCGGTGGCGGTTCCACCGACCCATCCAGCGGTCCTGTCCCGGCGGGCGTAGTAGCCGACCAGTAGGCCGGTCGGGACGACCAGCGTGAGGAAGAACGTGAGGAGCCACTCGGTGTCGGCGGTCAGCGGTCGAATCGCGTCGAGCGCGACGTACGCCAACAGCGCGAACACCATCGCGATGCCGAACAGCATCGCGCTCAGACAGCCCCACTTGAACACTGCGCCGCGAAGCTGACTCACTCCCTCGTCGGACCCGTACCACGACTCGCCGCGGTCGGGGTTCTCGGTTGCCATTATCGAATCACCTCTGTCATTCGTACTCCTCCCGGTAGCGCGAGGCCACCCAGTTGCTCGCCACGTTCATCGAGAACGTGATGACGAACAGCGTCAGTCCGATGGCGAACAGCGAGTAGTAGGCCGCGGTGCCGCCCGCGAGGTCGCTCGTCGAGAGCTGGACCATCGCGGAGGTCATCGGCTGAATCGACTCGAACGCGCTCGGGAACAACTGCGGACTCATCCCCGCGGCGACGACCACGATCATAGTCTCGCCGATGGCGCGCGAGAGCGCGAGGATGAACGACGAGAAGATGCCCGACACCGCTGCCGGGATGACGACGCTCGTCGTCACCTCGTACTTCGTCGCGCCGAGTCCGTACGCGCCCTGTCGGAGCGAGTCGGGAACCGCGCTCATCGCGTCCTCGCTCAGGCTCGACACCATCGGGATTATCATCACGCCCACCATAATGGACGCGCTGAGCAGATTGAACGTCCCGACCGGAACACCGACCCCTCGGAGCGCGGGCGTGACGTACACGAGCGCGAAGAACCCGTACACGACCGTCGGGATGCCCGCCAGAATTTCGAGCGCGGGCTTGAGCACCGACCGGGTGCGGTCGGTCGCGTACTCGCTGAGGTACGCCGCCGAGGCGGTCCCGACGGGAATCGCTACGAGCGCCGACAGTACGGTCACCGCCAGCGTGTTGGTTACGAGCGGGAGGACGCCGAACTCCTCGCCGATTTTGGGACTCCAGTTCGTGCCGGTGTAAAACGCCACGGGCGAGACTCGCGTGAAGAACTCGATGGCGTCTACCAGCAGCGTCGCCACGATGGCGACGGTCACGAGCACCGAAAGCGCCGCGCACACGAACAGGAACCACTTGATGGATGCCTCCTTGGCCGACCGGGTGCGGTTCTCGCCCGCGAAATCCGGCCGCGCTGGTTCCTCGCTCATCGGTTCGTTGTTCACGGTAGGTGTGGTAAAGGTGGGTGGTTTGGCGCGCGGTGCTACTCGTTTCGAATCTCTTCGAGCCTATCGAGGTTCTCGTCGCGGAGGTCGGCGTTTGTGGGCACGTAACCGATTTCGCTCACAATGTCGGTCTCGGCCTGCTCGACGTAGAAGTTCATGAACTCGTACACCTGCGTCTTCTCCTGAATCGCGCCAGCGTCCGGGTAGACGAACAACGGGCGGGCCATCGGGTAGTCGCCCGACTTCGCGTTTTCGAGGCTCGGCTCGACCGCGTTCGAAACATCTTCCTCGGCCACGCTGACCGCCTTCACGCGGTCGCTGTTCTCCTGATAGTAGGAGAAGCCCAGATACCCCATCGCGGTTTCGGACCCCTCGACGCCCGCGATGATGTTGTTGTCGTCTTCGGTGGCTTCGTAGTCCTCGCGGTGGGCACCCACCTCACCGACGACGTTCTCGGTGAACCAATCGAACGTGCCGGAGGTCGAGGCCGGGCCGTACAGCTCGAACTCCTCGTCCGGCCAGTCGTCGCGCACGTCGCTCCACGTCTCCGCGCCGTCGGGTTCCCAAATCTGGGCGAGTTCGTCGAACGTGATGCTCTCGATATCGAATTCGGTGTTGACAACGACCGTGAGCGCGTCGCTCGCGATTTGGAACTCCCGCGGGTCAACGTCGTTCTCGGCGCAGTTCTCCTCCTCGGCCTCGGTGATGGGCCGTGACGCGCCGTTGATGTCGGAGTTACCCGGACAGAAGTGGTTCTCGAACCCGCCACCGCTCCCCGTCGGGTCAACCGAGATATCGACCGCGTCGTGCATCTTCTGGAACTCTTCGGACATCGCGACCGAGACCGGGTACACCGTACTGCTCCCGGTGACGGTCACGTCGCCGGAGATATCTTCGCCACCGTCGGTCGTGTCGGAGCCGTCCCCGTCCTCGTTCGAGTCGTCGCCACCGCCGCCCCCGCTCTCGCCGATGCAGCCAGCGAGCGTGGCGACACTGACCCCACCCGCACCGACGAGGAACTTTCGCCGCGATTCGAACGTTGGTCGCTCCTTTTCTGCCATCGTGTGTGGGTGGTGGCGTTTCGGGTAAATACCCTGCTATTACGACTATATAGAGAAACGTATTCACGCGGAGTCGACGTCCGACCGGTCGTTTCCGCCGCGAGGCTCGGTCTAAAGCCGAGGGAGGACGGTTGGAACGTGAATATAGCATACTCTTGAGAGACGGTTGGCTTCGAATCTGGAGTTCAGTCTCCCGAGAAACGCTCGAAAAAGCTCGAATCGCGACCGATTCTCCCGACCTACAGGAAAATGGTTACTTGATGGCCAGAATATATAGATATGGAAAAATTTATTGGTGGTCCGAGGTGCTACACACGTATGGAAACCCGGAAGGTGCAGGTCACGGGCGGCTCGACGTTCACGGTCTCGATACCGAAGGACTGGGCGACCGAGAACGGCATCGAGGCCGGTGAGCGTCTGGCGTTCTACCCGCAAGACGACTCGCTCGTGGTCACGCCCCGCGACTCCGACGAGAAATCCGAGGGCACCCTCGACATCACCGACCTCTACGGTGAGAGCCTGACTCGGACCGTGATGACGATGTACGTCAGCGGATTCGACGTCATCGTCCTCGAATCCGGGCGCGTCGATGCCGAACAGCGCCAGGCAATCAGGACCGCGACCCAGAGCCTCGTCGGGTTGGAGGTCATCGAGGAGACCGGCAATCGCGTCGTGATTCAGGACCTGCTCGACTCCTCGGAGCTGTCGGTTCACAACGCGGTCACGCGCATGCGACTCATCGCGCTCAGTATGCTCGAAGACGCAGTGACCGCAGTGTGCGAGAACGACGACTCGCTCGCCGACGACGTTATCGAGCGCGACGACGACGTGGACCGACTCTGGTTCATGGTGTCGCGCATCTTCCGAGCGACGCTCAGGACGCCGAAGGCCGCCGAGGAACTCGGAGTACCTCGGGAAGTCTGTTTCGACTACCACTCCAGCGCGCGACAGCTCGAACGCATCGCCGACCACGCCGCGAAGACGGCCCAGCACGCCCGTCAGTTGGGCGAAGTCCCCGAGGAGGTCGCCGAATCGCTCCGCGCGCTCCACGACGACGCTGCCGAAATCGTCAACACCGCGATGGACGCGCTCCTGCTCGACGACAGCGCGCAAGCGACGACGCTCGCGAACGAAGCGCGCGAACACGTCCGGGAGATAGACCAGCACACCCGCGCCGTGGACGACCGCATTCGCGACCTCGACGCCCAACAGGCACAGCTTCTGGGTCTCATCGTGGACTCGCTCTCGCGGACCGGGGACTACGGCGGTAACATCGCGGAAACCGCGCTCCAGAAGGCCGCACCGCGGCCGGAGTGACCGGAAAAATCTGCTTTTCGGAGTTTCGCTTTTCGGGCTACAGTTTGCCGAGCTTTCGGAGGAGTTGGCCCTCGTACTCGCGGTCGCTCTGGATGCCCTTTATTTCGAGGACGTTGCGTTCGAGTTTGTCGCGCGCGACGCTGAACGCCTGGTCGGCTCCGTACCCCTCACCGGTGCCACCGGCCTGCCCGCGGTTCGTGCGGAGTCGAATCGTACACTGCATCAGCGGCGTCCCGCGGAGCTTCTCTTTGTGCTCTTGGAAGCGGACGTGGGCGTGGCGGACCTGCATCTTCTGGTACTTGTCGGAGATTTCGGAGATGGACGACCGGATGTCGTCGCGGCCGAGCGTTTCGAGCAGATTGATGTTGGTGATTTGGACGTCCATCACGTCCTCCTCGGTGTACGACAGCGCGCGCAGCACGTCGGTTTTGGTGAGGACGCCGCCGACTACGCGGTCGTCGTCCTCGGGCGTGACGACTAGCCCGGCGTAGTCGTGGTCGAACATCCGCTCGACCGCCTCCCGAACCGTCTCACCGAGCGAAGCGGTTTCGACCGGACTCGACATCACGTCGTACACCGGCAGGTCGAGCATCCGGTCCAGGTCGCCCGCGCGGTCGCCCTTGCCCGTGATTCGCTGTTCGTTTCGGGTGGCGAAGTCCACCACGTCGTGGGTCGTGACGACGCCGGCCAGGAAGCCGTCGTCGTCCACGACGGGGAGCCGCGAGACGCCGTGTTCGCGGAGTCGGTTGATGGCCTGCCCGAGCGTGGCGTCCTCGGTCACGGTGATGACGTTCTCGGTGAATATCTGCTCGACGGTCAGCGCGTCGAGATTTTCGAGGACGGCTTCGAGGATGAGGTCCTCGTTGATGACGCCCCAGAGGTCACCCGACTCGAAGACGGGCGCGACCTTGGTTCCGCCTTCCACGAGCGACCGGGCAACGTCTCGGACGTCGTCGGTTCGCTCGATTTTCGGTGCGGACTTGGCGAGCGTTTCGACCTTGGTGTGGTCCTCGATGTGCGACCGGAGGAGTTGCTTTTGGGTCAGCACACCCACGTACTCGCCCGCGCGCGTGACGATAATTCCCTTCGGGTTTTGTTCTTCGAATATCGAGCGTGCCTTCCCGAGATTCGATTCGGCTTCGAGTTCGACGTACTCGGTCGTCGCAATATCAGAGATGTCCATCTTCACTCGAAAGTAGACGTCCGACGCTCTTGAAAGTTGCCGAGTGCGCGTGAGACGGATGGACTCGCCGCGTCGGCGAGGGGATTTTTGACGCCGCCGCCCGAACTGGCGTGTGTGATACCCGATATCGGCGCGGCGTTCGGCGAGTACACGTACCTCGCGACCGAGGTGGTGTGGGGCGCGGTCGCGTTTGCCCTCCTCTACCGGGCCGGGGCGCTCGCCCGCGCCGCGCGTACCATCGTCGTACTCTACCCCATCGCGTACGTCTGGGACTGGTACACGCTCCATATCGGTGTGTTCTCGATTCAGCTTCGGACCGGTATCGACGTCCTCGGTATCCCGCTCGAAGAACACATCTTCATGGTCGTCGTTCCGGCGCTCGTCCTCGGAATCCACGAGAACTTGTGACACCCCTTCTCTCTAGCAGGATTCCTGAACCGCCGAGAGAGCCGAGTAAGGAGGTATTACCGCGAGATGGCGGCGGGTTCGAACGCGAGTGCAACGGTTCGTAAGCAAGGGTTTCCGAGAGGTAAATGGTGAATAACAAAGGCTAATCCCGGCGATGTGTTGAATCCATGCTGGGTTACGAGCAAGGGGTGGCACAGTAATGAGCACCATTGGTGACTCATCCGGAACCGGAAGCACCGAACCGGAGGAGACTCCGGACCAGCGGGGGGCGGCCGTCGCCACGGAGGGGGTCTCCGACGCGGCCGACTCCGACGAGGGCGAAGCGCAGGTCGCGGACCTCTCGCGGGACCTGGTCTTCGACGTTCTCAAGAACCGACGGCGGCGCTACGCGCTCCACTACTTACGACACGCGGACGGGTCGGTTCAGTTGTCCGAACTCGCCGAGCAGGTCGCGGCGTGGGAGAACGACACGACCGTGGACGCGATTTCGGCCGCCGAGCGAAAGCGCGTCTACACCGCGCTGTATCAGTCCCACCTTCCGAAACTGGACGACGCGAGTATCGTGAACTACAATCAGAATCGCGGTATCGTCGAACTCTCGGGCGCGGCCGAACAGCTCGACGTGTATCTGGACCTCGACGCCCAACCCGACATCTCGTGGTGTAATCTGTACCTCGGCGTCGCCGTCGCCGGACTCGGACTGGTCTCGGCCGCGTGGCTCGGTCTCCCGCCGTTCTCGCTGGTCGCGGACGCGCTCCTCGCGACGGTACTCGTGGTCGCGTACGCTGGCGTGGCGCTCGCACACACGTACTTCACCCGTCACGCTCCCGGCGGAGGCGAGACGCCGCCCGAGGTACAGGAGTCGTAGCGATGGACGACGCGGCCGGTTCGGTGTCCGGCGTCTTCGACGGCGAAACCCGGACCCGAGAGAGATTCGGTCCCGCGGGCACGCAGACGCTGCTGCGGACGCCAGCCAACGCGTTCCCGCTCGCGGACCTCCCCGAGCGTGCGTACGAGAACCTCCTCGTCGTCGCGGCCCGCGACCATCCCGCCAAAATCGAGCGCCGACTCGCCCGCGACGGTCGCGACCTCGCGACCGTCGGCGTCGTGCCAGTAATCCCTGCGATGGGCGAGTACGACGGCGACCTCTGGACGGCCGACTCGGTTCGCCCCGGCGACCTCACCGGAATCGGAATGCGGTTTTCCGACGCGCTCGGACACGTCGAGTCCGAAACCGGGTGGGTCGTGTTCGACGCGCTCGGCATTCTACTGATGTACTCCGAGGAAAATCGCGTGTGTCGATTTTTCCAGACGTTGGTGAATCGAGTTCGCGTGAAAGGGGTCCGGGGCGTCTACTGTGTGAACGCCGAAGCGATTTCGGACGAGATGTACGAGCGATTCCGGAGTTTGTGTGACGCAGAGTACGAAATGCGGTGAGACTAGTCGCTGTCCAAGTTAGCGTCGGCAAAAGTGTAGTGGGTTTGGGCAGATTTGAACTGCCGGCCTCCTCCATGTCAAGGAGGTGTCATAACCAACTAGACCACAAACCCATGCGGTCTCTTGCGAGTGCATTTCTTCGTTTGCCGCGGGTGTAATTGAACCTTTCGGATTACGTCGCGGTCCGGCGATTCGATGAGTCGGGGTGCGAGCGAACCCGTGTGCTTTGTTAACGGAGGTTCGAAGCCCCGACACGCTTAAGTCGATGTACGATTTTGTTCATTGTAAGACGAAGACGTACATTGGTGATTCAAAATGCAGGACTACATCGAACGCGTCACTGACGGTCGGGACCTCTCGCTCGACGAGGCCCGAGAGGCCGCCGCCGCCGTCTTCGAGGACGCGACCGAGGCCCAAATCGGCGCACTGTTGACCGCGCTCCGCGCGAAAGGCGAGACCGAGACCGAAATCGCGGGGTTCGCGCAGGGCATGCGAGACGCCGCCCGGACCATCGACCCCAACCGGTCGCCGGTCGTGGACACCTGCGGGACCGGCGGCGACGACTACGACACCATCAACGTCTCCACCACGAGCGCCATCGTCGCCAGCGGGGCGGGCGTTCCGGTCGCCAAGCACGGCAACTACTCGGTGTCCTCGTCGTCGGGGAGCGCCGACGTCCTCGACGTGGTCGGCGTCCAAATCGACGCCGAACCGCCCGCGGTCGAGCGAGCTATCGAGGACGACGGCATCGGCTTCATGCTCGCGCCCGTGTTCCACCCCGCGATGAAGGCGGTCATCGGTCCCCGGAAGGAACTCGGGATGCGAACCGTGTTCAACGTCCTCGGCCCGCTCACGAACCCGGCTGGTGCCGACGCCCAAATCGTCGGCGTCTACGACCCCGACCTCGTGCCCGTCCTCGCTCGCGCGCTCGCCCGGATGGACGTCGAGCGCGCGCTGGTCGTCCACGGCTCTGGCATGGACGAAATCGCCATCCACGACGAGACGGTCGCCGCGGAAGTCCGGGGCGACGAAATCGAGGAGTACACCCTCGAACCAGCGGACTTCGGTCTCGAACGCCACGACGTGGCCGACGTGTCGGGCGGCACCCCGGAAGAGAACGCGGCCGACCTCCGCGGCATCGTCGAGGGCGAAGTGACCGGTGCGAAGCGCGATATCATCCTCGCCAACGCCGGTGCCGCCATCTACGTCGCCGGGGAAGCCGAGTCGCTCGAAGACGGGGCTGAGCGCGCCGCCAAGGCTATCGACGACGGCGGCGCGGCCGAGCAACTCGAACAGCTTTGTCAGGCCGTGGAAGCATGACGCGAGTGAAAATCTGCGGTATCACCAGCCGCGAGAACCTCCAGGTCGCGGTCGATGCGGGTGCCGACGCAATCGGTCTGCTGGTGGACGTGCCGGTCGATTCCCCGCGGGAAATCGACTCCGGTCTCGCGGCCGACCTCGTCGCTTCGACCCCGCCGTTCGTGACCACTGTACTGGTGACGATGCCCGAGACGCCCGACCGCGCGGTCGAACTCGCTCGCAGGGTCGAACCCGACGCGATTCAGATTCACGGCGAAACGTCGGCTGGCGACCTCGCGTATCTGTCCTCGAACGTCGATGCACACGTCCTCGTGACAGTCGATGCGGAACGTCCCGAGCAGGCACGGCGCTACGACGACATCGCCGACGCCCTGCTGGTCGATTCGGTGGACGACGACGGCGCGGGCGGGACGGGCCGGACCCACGACTGGGAACGGACCCGGAGCGTCACCGCGGACCTCGATTCGCCGGTCGTCCTCGCCGGAGGTCTGGCGGCCGGAAACGTCGGGGAAGCGGTCCGAACGGTCGAACCGTTCGCGGTCGATGTGGCGAGCGGCGTGGAATCGTCGGGCGGGACGAAAGACCCCGACGAAGTGACCGCGTTCGTCGCGAACGCGAAACGCCTCTCTCGGAGTCCCACGCCATGAAACCCGAACGAACGCGATTCGTCGAACTCGCCGGAACCGACGACCGCACCGTGGTCCGCGTCTCGACCGAACTCGACGCGGACGCCACGCCGCTGTCGGCGTACGCCGCGCTCACCGGTCGCTCGACCGAGGCCGACGCCTCCGACTACGCCTTCCTGCTGGAAAGCGCCGAGAAAACCGCCTCCAGCGACCCCGACGGCGCGTTCTCCGCCGACGCGTCGGGCGACCGCCACGCCCGCTACTCCTACGTGGGGTACGACCCGGAAGCGGTCGTGACGGTAGACCCCGACGAGGTGCGGGTCGAGTCGCTCGGCGGCCGGGCCGCCGAGTACGTCTCGCCCGAATCCGGGGGCGATACGCTCGATGCGCTCCGAACCGCGATGCCCGACGCCGAGCGCCGGGGGTTCCCCGGCCAAGGCGACGCCGACCGCCAGCACTTCGAAGGCGGTCTGGTCGGCTTTCTGGCGTACGACGCGGTGTACGACCTTTGGCTCGACGAGGTGGGTCTCGAACGCCCCGAATCCCGGTTCCCGGACGCGCAGTTCGTCCTCAACACGAAGACGTTAGCGTTCGACCACCTCGCAGGCACCGTCTCGCTCGTCTTCACTCCCGTCGTCGGACCGGACGACGACCCTGAATCGGTGTACGACGACCTCGAAGCGGAAGCCGACCGGGTGGCCGACCTGCTCGCCGGGACCGAACCGCCGGAAACGGGTGGGTTCGTCCGCGAGAGCGAGACCGCGGGACCGCGAGACGAGTACGAGGACGCGGTTCGAACCGCGAAGGAACACGTCCTCGACGGCGACATCTATCAGGGCGTCATCTCCCGAAAGCGCGAACTCCGCGGCGACATCGACTCGCTCGGATTCTACGAGGCGCTCCGGGACGTGAACCCTTCGCCGTACATGTATCTGCTCGGCTACGGCGACCTGACGGTCGTCGGTGCGAGCCCCGAGACGCTGGTGTCGGTCCGGGGTCGCGAAGTCACGGCCAACCCCATCGCGGGCACCTGTTCGCGAGGGTCGAGTCCGGTCGAGGACCGTCGCCTCGCGGGCGAGATGCTCGCCGACGGCAAGGAGCGCGCCGAACACACCATGCTCGTTGACCTCGCGCGCAACGACGTTCGCCGGGTCAGCGAACCCGGAAGCGTCGAAGTCGCGGAGTTCATGAACGTCCTCAAGTACAGCCACGTCCAGCACATCGAGAGCACCGTCCTCGGCCGACTCGCCGAGGACGCGAACGCCGTCGAGGCGACCTCGACGAGCCCGGAGACGCGGTCTCCGGACGCGCTCGACGCCACTCGCGCCGCGTTCCCCGCCGGGACGCTGTCCGGCGCGCCGAAGATTCGCGCGATGGAGATAATCCACGACCTCGAACGCTCACCACGCGGTCTGTACGGCGGCGGCGTGGGCTACTACTCGTGGACCGGCGACGCCGACTTCGCCATCGTGATTCGGACCGCAACCGTCGAGTCCGAAGCGGGGAGCGAACCCGCGGTGGACGACGGTACCGACCGCATCACGGTGCAGGCCGGTGCGGGCATCGTCGCCGACAGCGATCCCGCCGCCGAGTACGAGGAGACCGAAAAGAAGATGGACGGCGTGCTGACCGCGCTCAGACGCATCGAGACCTCACCCGCACCTGAGGTGAGTCGATGACGGAAGTCCTGTTCGTGGACAACTTCGACTCGTTCACGTACAATCTGGTGGAGTACACCAGCGAACACGCCGACACCGAGGTCGTCCGGAACACCGCCTCGCTCGCGGACGTGCGAGACGCCGACCCCGACGCAATCGTCATCTCGCCGGGACCCGGCCACCCGGAGAACGACCGCGACGTGGGCGTCACGAACGACGTGCTTCGCGAGGTGAGTCCCGAAGTGCCGACCCTCGGCGTGTGTCTCGGTCTCGAAGCCGCGGTGTACGCCTACGGCGGGTCGGTCGGTCGCGCGCCCGAACCGATTCACGGCAAGGCGTTTCCGGTGTCCCACGACGGGCAGGGCGTGTACGCCGGACTCGAACAGGGGTTCCGCGCCGGGCGATACCACTCGCTGGTGGCAACCGAAGTGCCCGACTGCTTCGAGGTGACGGCGACGACTGACCACGCCGGGACCGACCTCGTGATGGGCGTGCGCCACCGCGAGTATCCCATCGAGTGCGTTCAGTTCCACCCCGAGAGCGTGCTAACCGCCGTCGGCCACGACGTGATTCGGAACTTCCTCGGCGCAGTTGCGTGACTCGACTCCGTTTTTGGCTCAGCCGTATTTCAGGTTAGTCGGACTGGCGGTTACGAGGTGGGGCGGTTTCGCCGCCGGACGGCGGCGAAACCGCTTTACGACACTGCTGACTGACTCGCCAGCTATCTGCTCGCAACCCCGCGAGGACATGGATTGTCCTCTCGCGGTCACGCTCGCACCGTCGGAGCGTGACCACGCGAAACGTCCGGGCGAAGTTGGTTCCGGCTTCGTATTTAAAAGCTCGCGTCGGGAGCGTTTCGAGCCGATTCTACAGCAGGACGCCCGCGGTGTAGAGCGCGCCGACGACCACGATGGCGACGAGGAGGAGTTTCCACGCGACGCTTAGCACGATTCGTCCCACGAGAACCACGACTGCGAGGACGACTAATCCGGCGAGTAGCTTCCCGAGCGGCGTCGCGACCACTTCGGTGAACAGGGGGAGCAGCATACCTCATCACGACAGCCACGGACCGTAAACGTATCGGCTGATACGCATCGGAAGAACCGGCGAAACGGCTCCGTTTCGCCGTCTCTGGCGTCGATTCCCGAGTTCCATCCTCTCTATCTGACCACTTTCAGTCCGGTCTGCATACTCTTATTACCCTCTGGAACGAAACTTCTGATGACCATCGAGAGCCGCGAATGTCGGCCGATGTTTCGGCGATCAGGACGTTCGCGGCACCTATCATCTCACGGCAGAGGCATCACAATTCAAGTTGATTTGTTGTAGTGAAACTAAAAAAGCAAAGCATTATTTGGGAGGCCTTAGAATGGAATCTCCGTCACGAATGAACCGCACAACCCAACCTGAAGGGGCCCGAATCGACAGACAGACGCACGAGGTGACCCGCGAATGAGCGGTGCGGGCGAACTCACCGCCGACGAACTCACCCTCCCCATCAAGCGCACCGAGGGCGAGACCTTGGCCGACAGACTGACGGACAACGCGTACCACAACATCCTCCCGGCGCGCTACCTCCGGAAGAACGCCGACGGCGACAACGTCGAGGCACAGGAGGACCTGTTCGTACGCGTCGCGAAGAACATCGCGCTGGCCGAGGCGGTCTACGAGGCCGACAACCGCGACGAGGAGATTACGGTCACGCCCGACCAGCTAAAGCCCGACCACCCCCGGCGCGACGAACTCGCCGCCGAGGTGTTCGGCACGGGCACGACGGCCGACGACGACGCCGAGACGCAGCTCTCGGTCTACAACGTCAACAAGTTCGCGTACGACACGGTCGTTCCCGAACTCCCCGACGAGATTCGGGGCCACGTCCTCGACGTTCGCGAGGAGTTCCAGGACCTGATGGAGGACCTCTCGTTCATGCCGAACTCGCCCACCCTGATGAACGCGGGCGACGAACTCCAGCAGCTTTCGGCCTGCTTCGTGGACTCACCGGACGACGACATCACCGACATCCACCAGACCGCCAAGGAAGCCGCGGAGGTCTTCCAATCGGGCGGCGGGATGGGGTACGCCTTCTGGCGACTCCGACCCTACGGCGACGCCGTCGGTAGCACGGGCGGCATCGCATCCGGCCCCATCACGTTCATGCGAACGTACGACCAGATGTGCGAGACCATCGCACAGGGCGGCGCGCGCCGCGGCGCGCAGATGGGCGTCATGCGCGTCTCGCACCCCGACGTGATTCAGTTCATCCACGCGAAGAACAAGGACGTGAGCCTCGCCGAGACGCTCCGACTCAACGACCCCGACGACTACACCCACAACTCGTTCGCGGAGGCGTTGGAAGAGGCTCGCGAACTCATTGACGACGAGGGCCGGGTGCCCAAGCACCTCCGGAACGCCGCCGAGGGCCACCTCTCGAACTTCAACATCTCGGTCGGCGTCACCGACGACTTCATGGAGGCGCTCAAGAACGGCGAGGAGTTCACCTTCACGAACCCCCGAACCGAGGAGCCACACGTCGCGACCGAGCAGACCAAGGAACTCTACGAGATGTTCGACCTCGGCGAGCACGTCGAGGTCGGCGAGGAACTCTCGATTCGCGCGGACCTCATCTGGGACCGCATCGTGGACGGTGCCCACGAGAACGGCGAACCCGGCGTCATCTACCTCGAACGGGTGAACAAGGAACACTCGTTCGACGTGGACGAACACCCCGACCACCGGATTCTGGCGACAAACCCCTGTGGGGAGCAGCCGCTCGAAGAGTACGAGGCCTGTAATCTCGGCCACATCAATCTCTCGACGCTCGCCGCCCAGGAGGCCCCCGACTGGCGGGTCTGGTACGGCGAGCACGGCGACGAGTACGACGACTTCTCGGAGGCCGTCGATGCGTTCCTCGCCGACGCGATGGCGTGGGACGAGTTCGACCACCGCATCGCGTACGGCACTCGCTTCTTGGAGAACGTCGTCACGATGTCGGATTTCCCGGTCGAGAAGATAGAGCAGAAGGTCCGGGACATGCGGAAAATCGGTCTCGGCGTGATGGGTCTCGCACAGCTCTACATCCAACTCGGCGTCGAGTACGGGAGCGAGGCCGGAAACGAAATCGCGGGCCAGTTGATGGAGTACATCAACCACGAGAGCAAGTGGACTTCCCACGAACTCGCCGAGGACCGCGGGGCGTTCAACGACTGGGACGACTCGAAGTACGCGAACCCGACCGAGTACCGCGAGTGGTTCGAGAAGCAAACCGGCCTGAGCGCCGACGACTGGGCCGACGGCTTCGCGATTCGGAACCACAACACGACCACCATCGCGCCGACCGGCACCACCTCGATGGTCGGCAACACCACGGGCGGGTGCGAACCCATCTACAACGTCGCGTACTACAAGAACGTCTCCGACGACGTGCAGGGCGACGAGATGCTCGTGGAGTTCGACGACTATTTCCTCCGGGTGCTGGAGGACAACGACATCGACGTCGAAGAGGTCAAGCGCGAGGCCCAAGACCAGATGGCCAACAACGAGTTCGACGGCGTCGAGGGTCTCGACACCGTGCCGGATGCCATCGGCGAACTGTTCGTCGTCACGAGCGACCTCACCGGCAAGGAACACGCCGCGGTTCAGTGTGCCTGCCAGCGCGGCGTTGACTCCGCCATCTCGAAGACCTGCAACTTCCCGAACTCCGCGAGCAAGGACGACATGCGCGAGGTGTTCGAGTACATCTACGACAACGGCGGCAAGGGCGTGACCGTCTACCGCGACGGCACCCGGAGCAAGCAGGTGCTCACGACCCGCGCCGACAACAAGGAGTTCGCCGACGAGTCCGAGGCCGCGGAGACGCTCGTCGAGCAGATTCGCGAGGTGTTCGGCGGAATCGAGGGCTTCGTCGAGAGCGACGAGGTGCAGGCCCACCTCGACCAGCAGGTCGAGTCCATCCTCGAAGCCGCAGACGGCGAAGACCCGTCCGGAGCCTACGCCGAGAAGCGCCCGCGTCCCGATGTGCTTCACGGCATCACCCAGCGCATCGACACGGGCTACGGAAAGCTCTACGTCAACATCAACGAGGACGACCGCGGTCGGCCGTTCGAACTGTTCGCAAACATCGGCAACTCCGGCGGCTTCACCGCGTCGTTCACCGAGTCGCTCGCCAAGACCATCTCGACCGCGCTCCGGTCGGGCGTGGACCCCGAGGAAATCGCCGACGAACTCCAGGGAATCCGGAGTCCGAAGGTCGCGTGGGACAAGGGCGAGCAGATAAACTCCATCCCGGACGCCATCGGCACCGCGATGCGCCGGTATCTCGACGGCGAAGTCGAGAAGGCCTACCCCCAGCAGAAGAACCTGACCGAGGTCGAAGAGGAGGTCGGCGAAGTGGGAGCGACCGATGCCCGAACTCCCGAACCGACCGACGACGGTCAGACCAGCAAGGAGGCCGACCAGCAGGACATCATCGACTCGGGCGAGAGTCCGGAGTGCCCGACGTGCGGGTCGCTGTCGCTGTACTACTCGGAGGGCTGCAAGACCTGCGAGTCGTGCGGTTGGAGCGAGTGCTGACCTCGGACGTGCCGAACTGACGCGAATCCGGTTCTTCTTTTCTCGGCCCGCTGACCAGAGACGTTACGGTGGTCGGTAGTGTACCGACGGTCGAGTATGGGTTCCAACGACGGAGTTCGGCCGCGAGTGGGCCGTAGACGAACGCCGGACGGTCTCGCCGTTCGCACGGATAGCGCCGAGACGCAGACCGACGCCGACCGGGGGGCGCTGGCGTGTCGGACGTGACGCCCTCTCGCCGAGGCCTCGTCTTTTTGGCCGCTGGCTTGCTTCTCGTCGTAGCCGCATTCGGCGGAAGCTGGGCACTCGCGCCCGATACCGAACGTATCCCGGAGTCCGGTACTCCCGACGACACGACCATCCTCGTGGGCGTGCAGGGTCCCGGCCCGAACGGAAACGTGACCGCGCTAGACGGCCACGGGAACGTCGAGTGGAGCATCGGCGACATCATCAGCTATCAGAACGTCCAGATGCTCGACAACGGCACGGTGCTCGCGACGTACGCCGCCGGAGGATACGAGCGATGCGGTCCGTACGACCCGCCGTGTAAGCGAACCGGGGTTCGAATCATCGACCCCGACCCGGACTCGAACTCGACGACCGGCGAGGGGTCGGTCGCCGAACCCGAAATCGTCTACGACTGGAGCTATCCGGTCCAGACCCGGAAGGACAGCGAGGTCCACGACGCCGAGATGCTCCCGAACGGCGACGTGCTCGTGGCCGACATGGAGTGGGAGAGCATCTTCACCTACGACCCCGAGACCGGCGAGCGCAACTGGACGTGGAACGCCAGCGACTACTACGACCCGCCCGACGACCCCCGGAGCGAGGACTGGCTCCACCTCAACGACGCCGACTACATCGGCGACGACCGGTTCCTCGTCTCGATTCGGAACGAGAACCAACTCCTCGTGGTCGAACGCGGCGAGGGCGTCGTCGATGTCATCAACGAGGACGGCGACGAGGACGTACTGAACCAACAGCACAACCCCCACTGGCTCGGCGACGGGGCGGTCGTGGTGGCCGACTCGGAGAACCACCGCGTGGTCGAACTCCACGAGAACGACGAGACCGGCGAGTGGGAGGTGGCGTGGTCGGTCGCCAAGGTCGGTGGCATCGCGTTCGACTGGCCGCGCGACGCCGACCGCCTGCCGAACGGCAACACGCTCGTGACCGACAGCCGAAACAACCGGGTGGTCGAAATCACTCGGAACGGAAGCGTGGCCGCGAGCTACAGCGTGCCGTCGCTCCCCTACGAGGCCGACAAGCTCCCCCACGGGGAACAGCCGGCCGACACCGAGGGTCTCGAACCCTACGACACCGACACGGAGAGCGACATCGGGCTGTTCGACCGCAAGATTCCGGTGCTGTGGCTCCTGCTCGCGGGCGCTCGCGACGTGCTGGCGCTCCCCTACTGGGTGTCGGAGATTCACGTGCTGGCCGTCCTCGTCGCGGTCGGTCTCTGGAGTTGGGGCGGCTACCTGCTGATGCGGTCGGGCCTGCGTGGGAAAGGGTGATTACGCGCGAGGACCCACACGGAATATGAGCGAGGAACCCGGCGAACGCGGTGGCGAAGGTGGGGCAGGGCCGACCGCCGAGGTCGGCGGTCGGCCCTGCCCAATCTGCGAGGAACCGATGTACCACCGCCACTGCAAGTACGTCTGTCCGAATCACGGTACGATTATGGACTGTTCGGACACGTTTTACTGAGTACATTGTCCTTTTCGCATCGAACCGTAGGTCCCGTCCGCCGGACGGGACTACGGTTCGACGCGCTCTGTCACCCATCCCGTCGCGCCGTTCGGGAACGCATCGCGCTCCTCGCGGGGCTGGAGGGTCCCCTCGCTGTCGGTCGCGCGCACGACCACCTCGTGCGCGCCGGACGGTTCGTAGGTGTGTTCCCACTGTCGCCACACGTCGTCGCCGGGCAGTTCGTCCGAGAGGTGGGCGTCGGTCCACGTTTCGCCCCCATCGGTCGAGACCTCCACCGTCTCTATTCCTCGCGTGCCCGCGTAGGCGTGGCCGCCCACCTGCACGCGACCGTCCTCGAGGTGGTTCACGGCGTGCAACTTCGCTACCGTCTCGACCGGACCGGTGCCGTTCCACCCGCGCTCTTCCCAGTACCCCTCGACTTCCTGTTCCAGCACTTCGAGTTCGGTTATCCACTTGACGTTGATTTCGCCCCAGTGGCCCGGCACGAGCAGGCGGACCGGATGCCCGTGCCCGCGAGGAAGCGGTCGGCCGTTCATCTCGTAGGCGAGGAAGGCGTCTTCGAGCGCGGACAGCGGGAACTCCTGGAAGTAGTCGTCCACAGCGCGTGCCATCACGCAACACTCCTCGGGGAGGTCGCCCAGCAGGTCGGTCACCGCCACGCCGGTCCAGAGCGCGTTGTCCATCTTCTTCCCGTTGAGCGGTTCGCCGACACACCGAAGGGTCACGAATCGGTGTTCCGACTCCATGCCGGTGAGGTCGTCGTAGTCGAAATCGCGCTCGTCCTCGACCGCACCCGTCACGCGGAGTGACCACGAATCGGCGTCGATACTCGGGTCCACGCCGTTGATGTCCACCTGATAGAACTGCTGGCTGACCAGCGGCTCGATTCCCGACACGTCGAGCGACCGCTCGGCTGCCCCGCCGAGTAAACCTTCCACCTCGGGACTGATGTCCACGTCTTCGGCGTCGGTCCGCTCGGACTCGCCTCCCTGTCGGCTTCCGAGGACGCCGCCGACGCTGCCGACCGCGGCAGACGCTGCGACCGCGCGCAGGATTCGGCGTCGGACCGCGGAGGGGTCTGTCGGCCCGCGACGCTGGACGCCCGCCGCGGCGATGACCACGCTCGCCCCGACGCCCGCCGCGAGTCCGGCGACCACCGCGCCGGTCAAGCCGAACGCCACCGCGGCGCAGGCGAGTCCGGCGACCGTCCAGTTCGAAATCCCGACGCGTTCGGCGAGTCGGGTGCCGACGCTTGCTGCGACCGCGAACGCGCCGACTGTGAGCGCGACAGCGAGAGCGAACCCGAGCCGAGCGCCGAGGTCGCCGAGCGTCCCAATCGACCACGCGACGACCGCGTCGGGCGTGGCCGCCACGACCAGTCGGCTGACCGGCGCGGCGACGAACTCGGGCGTGAATCCGGCCACCGCATACGACCCCGCGAGCGCCGCGACTCCGGCCGCGAGCGCGACCGCGGTCTCTCGGAGTCCGACCCGAAGACGCGAGTCTGTTGTAGTCGTGCTATCGTGGCTCATACCGTTCTCAAGGGGAGCCACGGTGAAAACCGTTGTTCGAACTGCGACCGGAGTTGTCGAATCCGTCAGGTCGCGTCTACCGGTCGGCCAACACGCGGTGGGCCGGTCCCGCGAGGAGCGTGACCGCGACCGCGAGTCCGGCGACGAGCAGTTCCCAACTGACCGCGGTGAGTCCCTCGACCGAGAGGCGTTCGAGCGAACTCCCCGCCAGCACTGCGGCGACGGTCCACGGAATCTCGCCGACCGCGGTTCCGACGACGAACGCGGGGACCGAGACGCCCGACAGCCCTGCCGCCACCGAGACCGGGTCGGAGGGCGCGGGCACGAGTCGGGAGGCGACCATCCCGCGGAGGTCGCCGGCCGCCGCGAAGAATCGCTCGCCCGAGTCGCCGAGGCGACCGACGAGTCCGGTCCCCGCGCCGACGTATCGGGCGACGAGGAAGGGCAGGCACGCGCTCGCGGTCGTGCCCGCGAGCGCGACCGGGAAGCCGACCGCCGGGCCGAAGCCGTAGCCCGCGAGGACCGCGACCAGCGTGGTCGGCCAGACGAACACCGGCCGGACGAGGTACGCGCCGACCAGCAGGCCCGCGAACAGCGCGGGCCGGTCGGCGACGGCTTGGGCCGTCTCGAACAGGTGTTTCGGCCCGGCGAGTAGGCTCGCGGCGGCGACGACCGCGAGGAGCGCGACACCCGCGGCCTGCCGTCGAGCGTATTCGGCCATCGCGCCGGGCTTTGGGTCGGGGGGCTAACTTCTTTTTGGGTCGGAGTCGAACCGCCTCGGAACCGAATCGCGTGTCTCGGAGCCGATAGGACCGGAAACGATACGGGGCGCGGCCCCCTCGTCTCCGATATGAACGCTCGCGACCTGATGACGACCGACGTCGAAACCGTCCACCCCGACGACGAAATCAGCGAGGTGCTGACTCGACTCGCCCGCGTGGACTTCAACGGCTTTCCGGTCGTGGACGACGACGGCCGGGTCGTCGGCATCGTGACCCAGCACGACCTCGTCCACATCTTCCAGCCGAGCGACCGCACGCTCTGGATTCCGGTCGGCTTCCCCCCGTTCCTCGAAACGCTGGAGTACGCCATCGACCTCTCGTGGGACGAACTCGACACCGAACTCGACCTGCTTCGCCACGCGGGCAAGCCCGTCCGGACCATCATGTCCGAGGACGTGGTGACGGTCGGCCCCGACGCCGACATCGACGAACTCCTCGACCTGCTGACCGGCGACGACCGCGACATCAATCGGCTTCCGGTCGTCGAGGACGGCGAACTCATCGGTATCGTCGCCCGACAGGACGTGTTGCGCGCGCTCCGCGACGAGCGCCGGTCGGCCGCGAACGCCTGACTCGGTTCGCATCCGTCTGACTTGTTTCCGGTTTCGAAACGTTCAGGCCCGACCGGCGAGGAACTCCCGAGGTGAGCCGATACCGGAACTTCGGGCTGTTCGTCGTGCTGGCCGCGGTCTGGGGGTCGGCGTTCATGGCTATCAAAGCCGGACTCGACTACTTTCCGCCCGTCCTGTTCGCCGCGATTCGCTACGACGTTGCGGGCGTGCTGATGCTCGGCTACACGGTGTA
This sequence comes from Halorussus amylolyticus, assembly GCF_004143485.2. GTDB lineage: Archaea > Halobacteriota > Halobacteria > Halobacteriales > Haladaptataceae > Halorussus > Halorussus amylolyticus. The sequence continues at coordinate 310,162 of NZ_ML974132.1, forward strand.
CGCCACCGAGCGATGGCGACCCCGGACCCGCGGCGAGTGGCACCTCGTCGCTGTCGGCGGGACGCTGATGATTGCGGCATACCACGCCTTCCTATTCGTGGGCGAACAGCACACCACGAGCGCAGTCGCCGCCGTTATCGTGAGTCTGAGTCCCGTACTGACCACCGGGTTCGCACGCGCCTTCCTCCCGAGCGAGCGCCTGACCACCCTCGGCATCGCGGGACTCGCGCTCGGACTCGTCGGCGTCGTCGTCCTGAGCGACCCCGACCCCGACAATCTGCTCGCGGCGGGAATGGTCGGCAAGGCGTTCGTGTTCGTCGCCGCCGCGGCGTTCGCGCTTGGGGGCGTGCTCACCAGCCGAATCGAGGCCCAACTCCCCATCGAGACGATGGAAGCGTGGTCGATGCTCCTCGGCGCGGCGCTGATGCACGTCGCGAGCGCCGCCCTTCCGAACGAGTCGGTCGCCGCGGTCGAGTGGACGCCCGAGGCCATCGCCGCGCTCGCGTACCTCGCCATCCCGGCCGGTGCGCTCGGCTTCCTCATCTACTTCGACCTGCTGGAGCGTCTCGGCCCGATAGAAATCAATCTCATCTCCTACGTCTCGCCCATCTTCGCGGCGATTTCCGGCTGGTGGTTCCTCGACGAGCAGGTCACCCCCACGACCATGGTCGGCTTTCTCATCATCTTCGCGGGGTTCTGCCTGCTGAAACGCCGGGCGCTCGCCCGAGAGCTTCCCCGAATCCGGGCGGTCGTCTCCCGGTAATTGCGTCGTCCGTTCCGTCCTCGACACCCACCCCCCGGGGGGGCGCCCCCCCGGGGCGGGGCCCCCCCCATGTCCCCCCACGGGAAAGGCGCCCCCCCC
>NZ_ML974132.1:311033-365562 GCF_004143485.2 Halorussus amylolyticus
CAAGGCCGCCGCCCGTTCCGCCCCCGACCCCCCCCCCCCGGGGCGCCCACCCGGCGGGTCGTCGCCCGACAATTCTCCACAAGGGCTATACGCTCCCCACCGACAGCACACCCGATGGCCGATTGGAACACCGATTCGACGAGGTCGCCGACCGAGCGCGGGTCGCGCGCGCAGCGCGACCCGCGCGGTCCGGGCCGTCCGCACGTTCCGCGCCGCCTGTCCGCTCCGCGAACCGAAGCCGCGTTCGCTATCGGGGGCGGCGCGGTCGCGGTGAACAGTTCGCTCTACTTCTTCGGCGTCGAGGCGCTGTCGCACCCCGTTCTCACCGTGGTCGGGGTCGCGCTGCTGGCGGCGCTGTACGTCGAAATCGAGTAGCGAGCGCGTCGAAATCCGTAGCGTGCGACGGCCGAAAAGCGGCGCTACTTCGCGTTCGCGAGTCGGTCGAACTGCTCGTCGGTGAGGTCGATTTCCGTAGCGACGAGGTTCTCTTCTAACTGTTCGACCGTGCGCGCGCCCACGATGGGCGCGGTGACCTGCTCGTGGTGGGTCAGCCACGCGAGGCTGACCTGTGCGGGCGTCGCGTCCACTTCCTCGGCCACGGCTTCGGCGGCTTCGAGCGCGTCGAAGTTCTCCGGGGTCAGATACGAGTCGCGGAACTGCTGGTCGGTCGCGCCGCGGGTCCCCTCCGGCGGTTCCTCGTCGCGGCCGTACTTGCCCGTGAGGAAGCCGCCCGCGAGGGGACTCCACGGGACGACGCCCACGTCGTAGTCGGCGCACATGTCGAGGTAGTTCCCCTCGATTTCGCGGTTCGCGAGGTTGTAGCGCGGTTGGGCCAGCGTGAACGGTTCGTAGCCCCGCCTGTCCGCGATTTCGTTGGCCTTCGCGACCTTCCACGCGTTGGGTTCGAGCGTCGAGGTGCCGAGATAGTTGACCTTGCCGTCGCGCACGAACTCGTTCAGGGTTCGCATGAACTCCTCGGCGGGCGTCTCGTCGTCCCACCGGTGGATGTAGAGCAGGTCCACGTAGTCGGTACCGAGTCGGTCCAGAATCTCGTCGAGGTTGTTCCGGAGGTGCTTGCGCGAGAGGCCCCCGCCGTTCGGGTGGTCGGCGGTCGGCCAGTAAATCTTCGAGGCCACCACGAACTCCTCGCGGTCGCGGTCGGCGAGCCAGTTCCCGATGTACTCCTCGCTCCGGCCGTCGCCGTACATATCGGCGGTGTCGATGAAGTTCCCGCCCGCCGCGGCGTAGGCGTCGAGGAGTTCGTGGGCGCGCTTCTCGCGGATTTCTATCTCGCCCGCGTCGTTCTCGTGGCCGAATCGCCACGTCCCGAACGCGATTTCGCTGACTTGCGTGCCGGTCGGTCCGAGCGCCACCGTGTCGAGTCCCATAGTCCGATTTTCTCGGACCGGAGGGTTAAACGCGTCCATCTTCGAAAGCCGACCGGAACGGAGGACTCGAATCGGAGTCCGAGGAAATGGAGGGACGAAGGATTGAGACGACCGAAAGATTCGGCCGGGAGGGCCGAGCAGGCTCAGTCGCGGTTGTAGCCGTGACCGGCCAGCAGCGCCGCGACGTTGAGCGCGAGCAGACCGAGGAACGTAACGAGTTCGGCCTCCGAGGAGATACCGGTCGCGAGCAGCGGGAGGTAGAGGAACGGCAGCGCGACTGCCGCCCAGAAGCCGACGGCCTCGACCGGCGTCGTGAGCGCGTGCTCGTGGTACCGGTCGAACAGCGCTGCGAGCTTGTGACGCCCTGCGGTCGCTTCACCGGCGTCAGCAGGGGAACCAATGGCGGAGTTGTTTTCGTTTTGAAGGGACGGTTCGGACATCGTGGCGGTCACCTCGTCTTCAATCACTCGTTACACGGCAGGGGACATATAAGCGGGAGAGCGTTAGCGCAATTTCAAATCAGTTCATCCGAAACGCCGATTTTCGAAACGTTTCAAAAACGCCTTAGGGAGGGCTATAAAATTTAAAACCGGTTTTGAGGGTTTTTCCCGTCTTCTCGGTGGGTGTTTAAATATTGTCTCTCGCCTGCTCCAAGCGGGGTAATCAGGCGTTGCTTTCACTCGAATAGGCCGCGATACCGAACTGCTCGGAGCCGATTCGACTTCCCGTCGGGGGCGTCCGACGCCCCGGCGAACGGTTCTCCCGAGAGAAAAGCATGAGTGCGCTCGGCGGCAAGGGCACGTATGCGCGAGGGGGCGAACTGGATGCATCCGGAGGACGACCACCTGCTCGCCCTGCTACGTACCGAACGAAAGGACACGTTCAACACCATCGCCGAGCAGTTGCCGCTGACCGACGACCAAGTCGCCGAGCGGTGTCGGACGCTCGCGGACCACGGGCTCGTCGAACACCTCGGAAGCGACATCTACACGATTAGCTCGCTCGGAAAGCGGTATCTGGAGGGCGAGGTGAACCCGAGCGAACTCAACCGGGAAGAAGGATGACTCGACCCGTGGAAGGGAGCGTCGTAACTACCACGACAAATTTCGAAGAATGCCCGGGGAGGGCTCCGAACCCTCGATCTCCGCATGTCCCAGGTTCGAGGCTCGGCAGTCCTCGTCGGACATGGGGAGGCTTCCAAGGCCTGAGCACCGAATCTCAGAACCCTATGAGTGCGGCGCTATGTCCAGCTAAGCCACCCGGGCTCGACTTACCGTAGACGCGAGGTAGCCTTTAAAGTTCTCATCTCGACGCGGTGGGCCACCCGGTCCCACGGTAATTTCGGTCGGCGAAATCGCGGTGCGTCGCCGCCGCCGACCGTCGGATTCGAACCGGGGGCCGCACCCGGCGGATTTAAGCCGAGGGGATTAACATACCTGAGCATGAGCGTTCCCGGTATCGTGCAGTCCCGACTCGACGGCGAACAGGTCGCGGCCCAAGTCCCTCTCGGGGGCGAAGACGTGCTCTTCGTCACTCCGAGTCGAACTCTCATCTACCGCGCAGACGGCTTGCTCAGCGACGAGTCGGTCGAGGAGTACTCCCACGACGCGGAGCGAATCGAAATTTCCGACGGACGCCGGAAAGCCGCCGTCCAACTCGATTTCGGCATCGACGGCACCGAGAAGTTCAAGGTTCCGTCGAGTCGCCTCTACGAGGCGCTCCACCCCGTACTCGCTGGCGTCCTGAACGCCGCGGGCGTGACCGGTCCCGACGAGACGGTCACGCAGACCTACCAGTTCAGCGAACTCACGCTGGTCATCACGAGCGACCGCGTCGTCAAACACGTCGGCGCGGCGGTCTGGGACGAGGATTACGAGGAGTTCCGATTCGAAGACGTGACCCGCCTCGACGTGGAGGAGGGGAACGTCTCCTCCCAGATAATCATCGAGAGCGCGGGCCGTCCGCAGCGAATCAAGACGCCGAGCGACCAGACTCGCGAGGTGCGCGAGCGCATCGAACGCGCGCTCCTCGACTATCACGGCGTCTCCTCGTACGAGGAGTTCGCCCGCGAAGTTCGGGACCCCGAGACCGAGTCGGACGCCGAAACCGAGGGCGAAGTCGAGTCTGCGAGCGGCGACGACCGGGCCGACCCGCTCGCGGGCGGCGTGGACCCCATCGAAGCGAACCCGCCCGAACTCGACGACGACGGCGCGATTATCGACGACGACGCGGGCGTGACGACCGGCGAGCGACCCGGCGATGAACCGACGACCGACCCGACACCGAGCGGAGAACCGGTCTCGGCCGAGGCGGACTCGGATGATGCGGTCGCGCACGCCAACGAGACTGAGAGCGCCACAGCAGACGCGAGCGTGGACACCGACGGCTGGAGCGAGGAGACGACCGCCAGCGGCTTCGCGGACTCGGGCTTCGAACCCGCGAGTTCGGAACTCGAAGCCGACGACACCGACGTCCGTCTCGAAGCCCTGACCGAAGCCGTCGAGCGACAGAACGAACTGCTGGCCGCCCAACAGCGAACCCTCGAACAGTTGGTCGAGGAACTCAGTCGCGGCCGGTGACCTTCCGGATGCACTCCGGGCCGAACGCGCCGTGTTCCCCGGCGTCTAATTTGATGAAGTAGCCGGTCGAGATGCCCGCGCCGCATCGCCGACACGAGAACTCGCCTTCCTTGGTAACGACCTCGCTCTGGAAACTGACGTAGCCGCCGCCTTTCGGTCGAATAATGCCTTGCTCGCGCTCGATGACCCCGCGCTTTTCGGCCTCGTCGAGAATCGTCCGCGTGGTCGCGGGGTGGGTCGTGACCGTCTCGATGCGGTCTACCGCCTCCGCGACCGATAGCTCTGGGTCTTCGAGCTTCGAGAGGAGTTCGACGCCGACCTCGACGGGGTCCGGGTCGGCGGTCGAGTCGGCCGCTTCGCGCGTGCGGTCGGCCGCCCCGGGAGCGTCGTCTGCCATCGACTCGGACTCCCTCGTGCGACGAATTAAAGCTTGCGCGCAGACCGTCGGAGCGGTTCGACGCGGGCACGGAAGCGACCCCGAGACCTCGCGAACATTTAAATACAAAAACGGGTCCAACTCGGGGCGTGACGACCGCTCGTTGGCGAGCCTCGGTCCTGTCGCTCGTTCTCGTGGCGTTTCGAGGACAACGGCTCGCCCAAGCTTTACGCCGGTTCACGGCGTGGTTCCTCGCATGGGGGACCACCAGCGATACGTCTGCGAAGCGTGTGGGGACGAGTTCGAGACCGAGGCAGAACTCGAAAAACACGTCTACTGCGTGGGTCTGGTCGACTAAGCCGCCGCCGCGTGACTGTCAGGTGCCAGTGGGCGACTGATAGCCAACCGCCGTCGAGCGGCTAGTACATCTGTGGGGAACCGCCACCCGCGAGCGACTGACCGCGATGCGGTCAGTCGCTCGCACGTCGGTCTGCGCGCGACGGTGGCGGAATCTGGGCCTCGCTCGACCCGGAGTCGTCCGGTAAGACGCATCGCTCGGTCTCGGCGTTGACGTGGGCGTACTCGTCGGGCGCGTTCGCGAGCGCGTGGGCGGGGTTGGTATCGCTCGCCACGACCGCCGCCCGAACCTCCCGAAATCCACAGATTCGCGCCCGGATTCCGCGCCAGTGGTGTCGATTCGCGTCGGGAACGCGGAGCGTTCGCGGCGGGACGCGGTCGCTTCGGCGGGTCGCCAGCGACGCGCTGTTGACGTTCGCGGCGAGGTCGTCGTGGTCCACCACGACGCCGACGCGGGCGTCTGGCGGGGCGCGAGCCGTCAGCACGTCGAGTCCGAGATGGAGCGCCCGATACTCGGCGGCGTTGTTGTCGGCGACGGTGTCGTCGGGGAGGGCGAGACGGGCGACCCGTCGCCCGTCTCGCGTTTCGATGATGACGCCGAGACCGCCGTCGCCGGTGTTGAGGCTGTACGAGCCGTCTGTGGCGACGTAGAAATCTCGGTGGTGGGTCCGAGGCGGATGGGCGATGTGCGGCGTCGGCGATTCGTCGAACAGTGCCCGGAGTTGAGAGGGACGGCCGTACACGGCCATATTCCCCGGTTCGCTCCGGGTGGACTTAAACGTACGGCCGTTTCGAAACGCTGGGATTCATAGTGATTGCTGTGAGTATTTTCAGCATCCTTCAGAAATTTCGAGGTATCGAGGGGTGACTTCGTCGGTCTGTGACCGCTTGGTGGTACAGAGTCACAGCAATCACTATCAGAACTCGTCCAGCGTCGTCCGGGTCCCCGGCGACCGAACCTCGCTGACGAGCGCGCCGTCGGTTTCGAGTTCGAGTACCGACTCCGCGGCGTGACCCACCGCGTCGGTGGCGTCGGCGGGCGCGTACACCCCGAGTCGCCACTGCTCGCGCTGGACCTGCCGGAGCGCCGAGACGAGCGTGGACTGCTGGCCGAGTCGGCGAATCTCGCCGTTGACGATGACTCGCGTCGCGGATTCGGTCATGCTGGGCCTGTCGAGTACGTCCACGATGACCTCGTCGCCGTCCACTCCGGCGTTGACCGCGATTTCGGCCTCGTACTCGCGGATGTCGTCGTGGCCGGCGTCGATAATCTCTTCGGGCACGTCGTCCATCTCTGCCCAGACTGCGCGCTTGTAGAGGTCGCGGTCGCCGAGTCGCCGGGCGAACTCCCGCGTTTCGGGCGTGGCTCGGAGCGCCGAAAACAGGTCGTGGTCGTCCATCCGCCGGAGTTGCTCGGGTGCGACGTCCCCGTCGGCGAGCAGGCGCTCGCTCGCACGCTGGAGGATTCCCCGACAGATGCGGGTGACGTGGTGATTGTAGACTGTCGGATTCATAAGTGCTCGTGCGAGCAGGAGGCTCTCGGCGGTCGGGACGTTGCCCTCCGCGAGGACGAGTTCGCCGTCGATGAGCGTGAGTTCGCGCACGAGCCGCGCGTGGTCGATAGTGCCGTACGGAACGCCGGTGTGGTGGGCGTCGCGCACGAGGTAGTCCATCCGGTCTACGTCGAGTTCGCCCGCGACGATTTGGCCGAGGTTGGTCTCGCCCGCGATGAAGTCGGCGATAGTGTCGGGGTCGAGGTCGTGGTCGGCGAGCACGCCGCCGACCGTCCGCTCGTCGAGTAGGTCGTGAACGTCGTCGTGGTACTTTCCGGTGTGACGGTGAATGACCTCCTCGATGGTGTGGCTGTACGGGCCGTGGCCCACGTCGTGGAGGATGGCGGCGGCTTTGACTCGCTCGGCGCGCTTGCCCTCGATTCCGAGGTGGTCGAGCGCCTCGCACGCCAAGTGGTAGACGCCGATGCTGTGTTCGAATCGGGTGTGATTCGCGGACGGGTAGACGAGATGTGCGGGTCCGAGCTGCTTGATGCGGCGGAGTCGCTGGACTGCGGGCGTATCGAGGAGCGCGCGAGCGACGCCCTCGACCTCGATGTGGTCGTGGACGCTGTCCTTGATAGTCTTCATATTCCACAGTTCGGCGTCTTGGTATAAAAACCGCCGGACGACGGGACTCGGGGACTCAACTGGGAAGAGGGTGTCGCGCCCGGTGGCGCGAGTCGCGCTCAGTGTCGCGAGACGTGATAGAGGACGCCCCAGACGAACGCCAACCCGGTGGCGATGAACACCTGTCCGACGAACTCCGGGGCGAACTCGACACCGGTCGTCGTGACGAGTACGTCGCCCGCGAGTCGGGACATTCTCGCGAACGACGGCGCGGCCTCCCAGACGTACTTCGAGATGATTGCGGCGACGACCATGCTACCGAACGCCGAGAACGAGTGGGACCCGCCGGATTTCACTGGCATCTGTTACGTTCCTCCCTCGTACTACTCCGAGGGAAGTGCGCCCAATTAAATGTATCGCAAATCGGAGATATTCGGGGCGGCTACGTGCCCGGCGCGTCGTTCCACAGCGTGACGTGGAGCCGAGGCGTGTACCGAAAGCCGAACTCCTGGGCGAGTTCGGCCGCGACCGGTCGCGTCTCTTCGAGTCGGTCGCGAGTCGCGCCCTCGGGCATCAACAGCACGCTCGCGTCGGGAATCTCCGCGTCGGACACCTCCCGGAGTCGCTCGACGAGGCCGATGATTTCGTCCATCTCCGTCCGGTCGGACACCACGAACTTGAGTTGGAAGTCGTAGGCTTCCACCAGCGCCGCGAGCGCGTCGAGGTCGATGCGCCGGTCGTCGTGGCGCTCGGCCCACTCGCCCTCGCCTTTCGGGTCCGTTTCGGGCGTGGGCGTGCTCGACGCGAGTTTCGGGCTGACGCTCGCGAGGTCGATTGGGGCGTCCCGGTAGACGGTTCCGTTCGTCTCGACCGTCGTGTGATACCCCCGTTCCGACAACTGTTCGAGGAGCGAGACCACCGAGTCGTGAATCAGCGGTTCGCCGCCCGTGACGACCACGTGGTCCGCGCCGAACGACTCGACTTCCGCGAGAATCTCCTCGACGCCCATCGTCGCGTGGGTCGGCTCCCACGAGGTGTGGTACGAGTCGCAGAACCAACACCGGAGATTGCACCCCGAGGTTCGGACGAAGACGCTCGGCACGCCCGCGAGTCGGCCCTCGCCCTGCAACGATTCGAACAGTTCGTTTATCGGGAGGGAGTCGCGAGCCGGGTTAGCATCGCGGGTCGCGCCGGCGTCCTCGGTTGCTTCGACGTCACTGTTCACCGGCATCTCAGAACTCCGACCCGCCGCAGAGTTCGGCGGTCTCGCTCACCTGCACGCGAATCTCGGAGACGGTGTCGGGGAGCGCGTCGGCGAGTCTGCGCTCCAACACGACGCTCATCATCTCGGCGGTCGGCGGGGCGTCGAGAACGACCAACGAGTCGCCGTCGCCGCTCGACTCGAACGCCTCCACCAGCGGGTCGCCGTCCTCCAGCAGGAACATGTGGTCCCACTCGGATATTATCGAGGTAATATCTCCCTTATCCACGACCCACCCTTCTTCGCGGAGTTCACCTTTGACCTTCACGGCGATTTCGTAGTTGTGACCGTGCGGACGGCTACACTTCCCGTCGTGGTGGAGGAGTCTGTGGCCCGCGGAGATGCGAATCGGACGGTCTCGGCCGACGTAGAGGGTTCGCTCAGTCATACCTGAAGATTCTCTTGGGCGTACTTAAATTCGTTCGAACGACCTGATGCCCAGAGTGTATCCAGAAAGTATCGACTGCTTCGAATCGCAGGCGACAGAAGCAGAACTACTTCGAAAGCCCCCGCGCGTTCACGGTCGCTGACGCGGGATATTCGGCGTCTCTCGGCGCCGGAAGACAAACCGCGTCTTCCGAGGTCACACTCGCTTCGCTCGCGTGACCACCGCCCGACGCCGAATAGTGGCCCGCGCAGGCGACCACGCAAGCGTGATCGCGCGGCCCCTTTCATTCCACCCCCACGGCGGTCCGTCTCACCGGCGGTTTCCCGGTGGTCTGTGTCACCGGCCACAACGGAATCGGAACACGGCCTCACTCCTCGGAATCGTCGTCGGGCCTACGGGCGAGCCTATCGAATCGGCTCTGCGCCTCGGAGCGTCGGCGCTCGGACTCGTCGGGGTCGTAGCTCGCGCCCACCAAATTCCCGTTCTGGACCGTCACCCGGAGAATCGCGTCCTGATGGCGGGCGTCGTCGGGCAGACGACCCTCTCGCACGGCCATCTCGCCGACCGTCTCCTCGCCGTCCTCCACGAGCAAAACGGCCCGCTCGCCCTCGAACCGGTCCACGACCGCGGTGTAGCGTCCGTCAGGAATCATAGCTCTCCTCCGCCACGAGTTCGCCTTCGGCGGTCCGGACGAAAACCGTGTCGCCGTCGTTGTTCCAAATCGGCGTTCCCGACCCCCAGTAGTAGTCGCCCCCGCCGTCGGTTCCCGACCCGGTGTAGAGCGTGAGGCTCTCGCCGGGGTCGAGCGCGGTGCCCTCCGGGAACGCGTAGCGGTGGTCGGCCTCGTCGCCGACGGTCCACCCCGAGAGGTCGAGGGTTCGGTCGCCGCCGTTCCGGAGGACGACGTACTCGTCGTTCAGATTCTCGCGGTCGTCGCCCGCCGCGTCGGCGTGGACCTCGGCGACTTCGAGCGCCGCGGCGCTCGAAGTCGCCGAATCGGTTCCGCCGTCGGTGGCGGCCGTGGTGGTCTCCGAATCCGTGGTTTCCTCGGCGCTCGTCGCGCTACCCGCGCCGGTCACACCAGTACCTCCCCGCGCGGGGAATCTCGCTCGCGGTTCGAGCGGGTCGTCGCTCCCCGGCGCGATTTCCGGGGCGTCGCGGAGTCCGAGCGGGTCGGTCGCGGCCGCGCGCTGCGTTCGAACCGCGAATCGCTCGCCGTCGGTTTCGAACGCCACCGACCCGTGGACCCCGGTCCAGTAGGTCGGCACCTCACGGTCGGTGAGGCGTTCGAGGAGTTCGCGGTGCGGGTGGTCGTACGGCGAGTCGTAGGCGCTCTGAATCACCGCGACCTGCGGGTCGCTCGCGGCGAGTAGCCCCGGCCCGGTGCTGGTGTTGCTCCCGTGGTGGCCCGCCGCGAGGACCGAGGCGTCGAGTCGGTCGCTCGCGGTTTCGAGGAGGTAGCGTTCTCCGTTTCGCTCTGCATCCCCGGTCAGGAGCACGCTCGCGTTCCCCCGTGCGACCCGGAGGACCAGACTGTTCTCGTTGCGGTCCTCGCCCGAGAAGTACCCCTCTGGCGGCGAGAGGACGCCGACCTCCGCGCCCGCCATCGGAATCGAATCGCCCGCCTGCGCCCGATAGAGCGTCACGTCGTGTTCCTCGACGGCGTCGAGGTAGCGTTCGTAGGTCCGGGTCGCGGCCGCGATTCCGGGGTCGTACACCGCGCCCACGCCGTCGGCCTCGGTCTCGAAGTGGTCGATGACGGCGGCGTGGCCCCCGATGTGGTCGGCGTCGGCGTGGGAAGTGACGAGGTAGTCGATTCGGGTCACGTTCCGCGCCCGGAGGTAGTCGATGACGTGCGCGCCGTCGTCGTTCCAGTTGCCGGTGTCGTAGAGGAGCGTCTCACCGGTCGGCCCGACGACCAGCACGCTCGCGCCCTGCCCGACGTTGACGAAGTGGACCGAGAGGTTTCCGGCGGCTCGCGTCTCGGTCGAAGTCGCTCCGCCCGTCGAGTCGTCGGTCGAAGTCGATTCACCGGCCGAAGTCGAATCGTCGGCCGGGACCATTTCGGTCGGCGACGCGGTTTCTTCGCCGGAGGGCGAGTCAGTGAGTGTGCCCGACCCGCCGAGGCATCCGGCGAAAAGCACCGACATGACGACGACTGCCAAGACTGCGCGGACGACCGGACAGGACCGAAAGCGGGCGCTCATCGGTACGTTCGAGGGCGCGCCGGGACAACACTCCTTCTCAAAATAATATGACACGTGCGCGCGGAAGAATCCCGAGGATGGCGTTCCCCGGACCGGTAGGACGACCGAACTTCCTGAACGACCAATAGCTTGAACTTCCGGACCGCCGTCTATCCTGGCGATGGGGGAGACGCCTCACTGCCGAGGAGCGGTCGAACCCCTCGGAGGAACACATGCGTAGCGACACCGAGACCGAGCGCGAGCCGCCCGAGGTCGCGGCGGCCGCGACCTCGGACGACAGCACCGAGAGCGCCGACCGTCTCGCCGACGAGAACCGGCGGCTCCGCGCCGAGCCGTCTCGCGGCCGACGCGCCACCTACCGGTACACTGCGCTCGGTCTGTTCGGTCTCGGCGTCGTCGCGGTCCTCGGTGCGGTCGCGTTCCCCGACTCGCGCGACGTGCTGTTCGCGCTCGGCGGTACCGGACTGTTCGCGGGGGTGCTGACCTACTCGCTCACGTCCGAGCGGTTCGTCACCGCGACCGTCGCCGACCGGATGTACGCCCCGCTCGCCGAAACCGGCGCGGAACTCGCGGCCGAGCGAGACCTCACCGACCGGCGCGTATACGCCCCGGCGAGAATCGACGCGCCCGGGTTCGCACCCGTCAGGCTGTTCGTTCCCCGACACGCCGACGACGCGATTCCCGACCCCGACGAACTCGACTCGCTGTTCGTCACCGACGACGGTCGCGAGCGGGGCGTCGCGCTCCCGCCCTCCGCGGGCGCGCTCTACCCGGAGTTCGAGCGCGAACTGGTCGATTCGGTCGCTGAGCGACCGTCCACGCTCGCAGTGCAGTTGACCGACGCGCTGGTCGATGGGTTCGAACTCGCGTCGAGCGCGACCCCGGACGTCGAACGAGGCCGCGTCACGGTCGAAATCGAGGGAAGCGCGTATCCCGACCCCGACCGATTCGACAATCCGATTCCCTCGTTTCTCGGCGTCGGATTCGCGGCGGGTCTCGACGCGCCGGTGACGACCGCAGTCGCGGTCGGCGACGGTGCGACGGATTTCGTCGTGACCTGCGAGTGGGACCCCGACGAGACTGGAACCGAAGCGACCGCGTGAGACGACGCCGCCTGAAGTCGGTTCGAGCGGTCAGAGCACGCCCGGCGGGAGCATCCCGACCATCCGGCGGGCGACTACGAGACCGAACGCGGCGAGTCCGGCGAGGACGACCCACCGGACCGACCCGTGCCACCCGGCCGAGACCGTCGAGGACGCGACCACTTCGAACACGACCAGCAGGCCGACGACCGACGCGCCGAGGAACAGTTCGAGCGCCAGCGCGTCGAACAGCGTCAGCACGACCACGACCGCGAGGAGCAACGCGACGAGGACGCGGACGAATCGAAGTCGGCGCGACGTTTGCATGGCGACGACGTACGTCGCCGACCGATTAGAAGGGCACGCATCGTTTCTCGACCGGAGAGACCGGACGCCCGAGCCGAGCGTCCGGTCCCGATACCGGTGGAGTGAGTATGCGGTCCCTACTCCCCGAAACTGCCGATTCTTTTTTGGTCGTCACCGAGGTACGTGCGACGAGAATGGGACCTGTTCGACGGACACGAGTAGCCGTCTCGCGGTTCGTCCGGAATTTTCCCGCCGACCTCGCCGCGACCGTCGCGCTCGCGGTGCTGGCGGGGGGTGCAGTCACGCTGCCGGGCGTGCGCGAGACGCCGGTCCCGTTTCTGTTCGCGTTCCCGTTCGCCCTGTTCGCGCCGGGATACGCGGTGGTGGCCGTCCTCTTTCCCGAGCGCGGCGGCGTGGAGTGGGCCGACGAGCGCGACGCAATCACCTTCCCGCACACGAAACGACGAATCGGCGGTCTCGAACGCGCGACCCTGTCGGTCGCGGTGAGCGTCGGCGTCGTCCCGGTCCTCGGGATACTCCTCGTGCTGACCGGCGCGGGTCTCACGCTCGTCCCGGTCGTCGCCGTCGTCGGAGGGTTCACGCTCGTCACGTCGGTCGCCGCCGCGATTCGTCGCTCGCGGCTTCCGCCCGAGAATCGGTTTCGAGTCCCGTACCGACGGTGGGTCGCGTCGGCTCGGACCGCACTCGGGCCGGGCGACAGTCGGACCGACACGGCGCTGAACGTCGTCCTCGTGCTCTCGGTTCTGGCCGCCGCGAGCAGCGTCGGCTACGCGGTGGCGGTCCACGAGCAGGGCGAACCGTTCACCGAGTTCTACCTCGCGACCGAGAACGGGACCGGGGCGCTCGCGGCCGACGGCTACCCCGCGAACGTCACGCTCGGCGAGACGCAGTCGGTGGTCGTCGGCATCAGCAACCACGAGCGCGAGGCGACAGATTACTCGACTGTGGTGCTGTTACAGCGGGTCGCGCCGGAGAACGGGTCGGTCGTCGAATCGAATCGACTCGACGGATTCGACGTGCGCGTCCCGGCCAACGAGACGGCTCACGTCACCCACGAGGTGCGACCGAACGCGACGGGCGACCGCCTGCGCCTCCAGTTCCTCCTGTATCGGGGCGACCCGCCCCAGGACCCGACGCGTGAGAACGCGTATCGCCGAACGCACGTCTGGACAGACGTGCGTTCGACCGCCGAAACGTGGAGGTGGCGACCCCGCCGAAACGTGACTCGAACCTAACTGCTTTTGTCACGGTCGAACCCCGAAAACCGCGCTCATCGACCGTCTCCGGGAGAGTAATCACGGCCTACCGGATATTCAATGTAAGCTTAATAGACTAAAAAGAGACCAAAATAGATATAAGCTATCGGTATCGCATTGAGATTGCGTAGGGTCGGGCGAACCGCGACCCGCCCGACGACGGCAGCACAGTGGCTGACCACCAGCAGTAGACACATCTACGATGACAGCGAACCACCCATACCGAACCCCAGACGAGGGGACCGAGAATTGGCACGTCCCGCTCAACGAGAACTTCGAACAGCTCGACACCGACGTCGAAATCAGAGACACCGCCGACAAGCGCGACTCGTACGAACCCAAGAACGGCGCGAAGTTCCTGGCAATCGACACGGGAGCGACGTTCGTCGGCGACGGAAACGAGTGGTCGAGAGCGCCCGTTCAGCCCCACGGCCACGACAAGCTCCGGATTCCCGTGAAGTCTTCGGACCCCGCCGAGGCCGCGGTCGGCGAAATCTGGTACCGCGGCGACCAGAACGCGGTGAAGGTCCAGACCACGAACGGCCCGGCGCAGTTGCAGGTCGGGTCGGCGGAGTCGCCCGACGACGGTGACGGCTCCGACGCCGAACCCGACGTGTCCGACGCGTACACGACGATTCCGTTCGACAGCAACGACTACACCGACGCGTTCACGAACCTCGATTCGTACGGTACTCGACGCATCGTGGACCAGACCCGAAGCGGGTCGGACCTCGACCGAACTGCGCTTCGCGTGGACCTCGACCAGGGTGATTTCTGGGGCACCATCCTCAAGTACGACTTCACGAGCGAGGGCCACGACGAACCCGAGGAAATCTACGCCCGCTACCACGTCTACTTCCCGAGCGGCTTCGAGGCTGGCGGCACCGGCGGAAAGCTCCCCGGTCCGGCCGGACCGTACGGGAGCACCGGGCAGGCCGGAAACGCCGCGGACGGCACCAACGGCTGGAGCGCACGGGGCGCGTGGCGAGCGGCCGACTCGTCGAGCGACCCGCGAAGCGTCCCCATCCGCCCGGAGTACTACGTCTACCACGCCGACATGAGCGGCAGTTACGGCGACCGACCCAAGTGGGATGTCGAGTTCGAGCGCGACCAGTGGTATCAGGTCGACCAGCACGTGAAGATGAACACGCCCGGCCAGCGCGACGGCGTGGTCGAGGCGTGGGTCGACGGCGAACAGGTGTTCGACGAGACCTACCGCTTCCGGAACGACGGCTACGACGACATCAAGATTCAGAAGTACTGGTTCACGCTGACCTACGGCGGAAGCCAGACCTCGCCCTCGGACAACTCGGCGTACTTCTCGGACCTGACGCTGTCGCCGTCGCCGTTGCTGTAAGCTTCGATTTCGGGTTTTCTTTCGGCGCGCAGACTGCTCGCTGTCGCTAACGTACTGTCGTCAGTACACCGTCTCCAACAGCGGTCGTTCTGGCGGTAGGGAGCGCCTACTCCGGTTCGGACTCCGGCTTCCGTGTCGAACAGTGCGGCTTTTTTATCACGGTCGCCCCCGTCTGACCGACGACCGTTCTTCGATGGTTTCGTTCGAGATTCCCCAAGCCGCCCGCCGACGCTTCAGCTTCGGCCGCGTCGGAACGCTTCTCCTGTACGCAGTGCCGACCGCCGGACTCGCCGGACTCGCGGTTCCGTACCTCCTCGGATTCGAGACGCTGGCGATTCTGGCCACCTACATCGCGGTCCCGTGTCTCGTCGCGCCGGTGCTCTACTACTACGCGACCGGAACCCCGGCGCGATACGACTCGGAACCACACCGGTCTGAGCGACGGGGCGAGACCGCAACGCGAGGGCACTCCGACCTCCGGACCGAGAAACTGTTGGCGTCGGCGTTCTTCGTCCTCCAAGCTATCGCGGTGTTCCTCCTCGTCTCGACGCCGGTTCGGCCGTACAGCTACTACGTGGTGGTCGCGCTGTCGGCTGGCGTCGTCCTCGCCCAGATTCTGTTCCTGTCGTCGTCGCACTGGCGCGCGATTCGGATTCTGTCTCAAATCGCCCTGCTGAACCTCAACGTCCTCTGGGGGGTCACGTTCAAGTACAACTTCTACATCGGGCGCACCGACATCCTCGGCCACGCGTGGCTCGTCCAGAAGATTCTCCGGGCCGAGACGACCGTCGGGCAGTTCTCGGGGTTCTACCGGTCGTTCCCGCTCTGGCACGTCCTCGGGTCGATGGAACACTTGCTCGCCGGGTCGCCGTGGAAACCCCGGATGACGCTGTTCGCCATCAGCGGCCTGCTGTTCTGTTTCGCCGCAATCGGCGTCTTCCTCACCTCGATGTACGTGTTCGGTTCGTACAAGGTCGGACTGGTCGCCGCGCTCCTGACGTGTCTGCACCCCAACGCCATCGCGAACGGGATGTACGCGATTCCCCGGAGCGCGGCGTCGTTCTTCTTCGTGATACTCCTGTTGCTCTGGGTCAAAAACGACAGGCGGTCGATACTCCTGTTCGCCGCGCTCACGATGGTCGTCGCGGCGTACCACACCGCCTCGCTCCCGTTCGTGTTCCTGATTCTGTCGGTCGAGTACGGGATTCGGAAGGTGGCCCTGCCCCGGGCCGACGACGTGGGGACCACCTATCGAGTGCTGGTGCTCGTCGCGGTAATTCAGGCGTTCTACTGGGTGTTCTTCGCGGACTACCTCATCAGGCACGTCCTCGGTGTGATGTTCCAGTCGAGCACTCCGGGCGCGATAAACTCGGGTATCATCGGCCAGCCGGTGACCGAACTCCTCAACTATCTCCATCACAGCATGTTTCTGATTCTCATCCTCGTCGGGGTGCTGACCGCGCTCACGACCGACCGACTCCGGGGTCGGGCGAAGGTCGTGATGCTCTCGGCGCTCTGTCTCGCGGCGGTGACGTTCCCCGGCCCACAGCTCCTGCTCGGAAAGCTGGCCGAGTCGTTCAACATCCTCCGATTCGCCCAGTACACCTACCCGTTCATGGCGATGGCTGGCGGCTACGGACTGGTGGCGCTCTACCGACGGACGGCGTCGGCCGGGCTGACGGGCACACAGATTCGCGCCATCGCGTTCGCCGTCTTCCTCCTCCTGTCGATGTTCACCGTCTCGAACGACTTCACCGCGTCCGACAATCCGCTGGTCGAGCGCCAGTTCTACACCTACTACGTCGCCGACTCCGAGGAGGAGAGCATGCAGACCATCGCGGGGATGAGTTCGGGTAACGTGCTGTCGGACTACGTCACCGAGCGGTATCTGTCCGCGTCACCCTACGAGCGGAAGGGTCGCGTGCTCGGGGTGAACGAGGACGCCGACCGGATGTACCTCGGGGGCGACGAGAACGTCGTGTTGGTCCGAGAAGGGGAACTCGAACGCCGGTCGGTCCAGTTGCGCCAGACCGACCGCTACCGCGACGATTCGGACTACCTCGGGTCGCTTCGGTACGTCGCGCCGACCGCCCCGGTGTGGAATCAGACCGACGACCTCGACCGGGTGTTCGATTCGGGGAGCGTCGTGGGCTACAAGCAGTCCCCGGTGGTCGGGCCGCCCCGAAACGCGACGGTCGAGTCGTCGGCCCGAAATTCGACCGCCGAAAGCGCGCGACGAGACGCCGCTGGCGTCTCGTCGCGCGCGGTCGTGAACGCTCCCTGAATCGCCTGCGAACCTCCTGACCGCCTGCGAACTTCCCGACCGCCCGGACCCTACTGCGACGAGAGTCGGTGCACGACCCAGTTGTGAACCGTCTTGAGAACACTCACTCCGGGCGTCCCGTCGAGAACCCAGAGACCGACCACCGCGAGCGCGCCGAGCAGTTCGACCCCGGTGAACGCCGTCACCGAGAACGACCGCAGATGGCCGACGAAGGACGGTCTGGTGGTGTACTCGATTGCGGGCACGACCGGCCACAGCAGAAATCCCAGTTCCCCGTACTCGCCCGCGAGGAGCGGAAACACTGCGTCGCCCGCGATGTGAGTGAGGTAGCCCACCGCGAACGCGTCGGCGACCGCCGTCCGATTTCGGCGCCGGAGGACCAATCCGACCGCACCCACGACGAGCGCGGCCACCAGAAGCGAGTGTGTCAGCGACCGGCCGTTCGGCAGGACGCCGAGCGTCCACGCCAGCGGCTTGTCCACGAGGTCGGGAAACTGGGTTCCGAACGCGAGCGCGACGGTCGGCAGGCTCTCGGGCGCTCGTCGCGTGCGCACGCGAACCAAAATCGAGTACGAGAGATACCCCACGGCCAGATGCCCCCACGGCCACATGAGGACTCGTTCGCGGCGTACGCAGTTAGTCTCTGGGGGGCTGAACGCTCGGACCGGAGTCCGAGTCGCTCGACCCGCTCCGCACGCGGAGCGGGTCGAGCGTCGTCCGGACTTACCGGCGCGTAATCCGGCTTACCGCCGTTTCCCGGCGTTTTTTCCGGCCTTACCGGAATCGTAGGCGGTGACAGTCGAATCTCGGGGACACCCTAACTCCGAACGCGGGAATCGTAGGCGAACCGTACCTCTTGAAAAGTACGTGGGATTATATTGAACATTCCTGCGTTTATATCCGAGGCTCCGATGAACGACAGTCCAGCTTATGACGGCTGTCTCACAGCACGCTCGAACCGGCAGTGACCATTATCCTCGGCCTGAATCGCGTTCGAACGCAATCCTTAACGGAGGCGTAAAATGAGCGAGGAACGCGACCGAATCGGCGAGCGCGGAGGCGACGCTCGCGGTTCGCGCGTAAACTGCGTCGTCGGACTCGGGTACGTAGGCCTGACGGTCGCGGTCGCGCTCGACCGCGCGGGGTATCCGACCGTCGGCTACGACATCGACACGGAGAAAATCCGCGAACTGAACGCCGGTCGCGACCCGACCGGGGAGTTCGGCGACGACGCCATCGCCGCGAGCGACATCTCGTTCACCGACTCCCCGACGGACATCGAGCGCGCGAAATACGTTCACGTCGCCCTCCCGACGCCGATTGACGAGACGGCGAGACCCGACCTGAGCGGACTCGAAGTCGCGAGCGAGACCATCGGACGCCACCTCGCCGACGACGCGGTCGTCGTGTACGAATCCACGCTCTACCCCGGCGCGACCCGCGAGCGATTGCGGCCCGCGCTCGAACGCGGCGCGACAGCGGGGAACGGCGCGACGTTCCGGGTCGGCTACTCGCCCGAGCGAATCGTGCCGGGCACCGCCCGAACCACGACCAACGTCACGAAGGTCGTCGGTGCTGAGGACGACGAGACGCGCGCCGAACTCGAAGTCCTGTTCGACGATATGGTGGGTGGCGACGTCTACCCGGTCGAGAGCATCGAAATCGCGGAGGCCGCCAAGTGCATCGAGAACGTCCAGCGCGACGTCAACATCGCGCTGATGAACGAGTTCGCGCAGGGGTGTCGCGAACTCGACTTCGACCTCGACCCCCACGCGGTCCTCGACGCCGCCGGTACCAAGTGGAACTTCCACCGGTACGAACCCGGACTGGTCGGCGGCCACTGCATTCCGGTAGACCCCCACTACCTCCGCCACAAGTTCGAGCAGTCGGGCTACGTCCCCCAGCTAATCCGGTCTGCCCGAACCGTGAACCAAGGGATGTCGGGGTACGTCTGCTCGCTCGTCGTCGACGCGCTCGAAACCGCGCGGGCCGAGACCCGACTCGTCGAGAGTTCCGGAATCGCGGAGGGGTCCGGCACCGCGAGCGCGGCGTCAGAAGCCCCGTTCGGGGCGCGAGCGCTGCTGCTCGGATTCACTTACAAACCGAACGTCGGTGACGTGCGAAACTCCGCGGTTCAGGACGTCGCGGAGGGATTGAGTCGGCGCGGCATCGAAGTCGTGGGCCACGACCCGCACTTCGACGCCGAAACCGTCCCGGAGACGTTCGACTTCGAGGTGCAGTCGTCGGTGGACTTCGACGACGTAGACTGCGCGGTCGTGCTGGCCGCCCACGACGAAATCCGCGACTACGACCTCGAACGGATGGCCGACGAGATGGCCGACGACCCTGTACTGGTGGACGTCGGGAACGGATTCGACCCCGACGAAGCGACCGCGCACGGATTCACCTACCGGAGGCTGTGACGTGTACCGAGAGCACACCATCGGGGTCGTCGTCCCCGCGTACAACGAGGCGTCGTTCGTCGGTGGCGTCGTCCGCGACCTGCCGGATTTCGTGGACCGAATCTACGCCGTGGACGACGCTTCGACCGACGCGACGTGGGACGCGATTCGCCGCGTTTCGGCCGAGGTAGCCGAGACGGAGAGCGAGTCGAGACGCGACGGCGCCGACCGAATCGCGGTCACCGACGGCTTCGGTCGCCTCTCGGCCGACCGCCACGTCGCGGCGTACGAGACCGAGGGCCGCGTCACTCGCATCAGACACGCCGAGAACAGGGGCGCGGGCGGCGCGATACAGACGGGCTACCTCGCCGCGCTCTCCGACGACATCGACGTGATAGCGACTATCGACGGCGACGGACAGATGGACGCCAGCCTCTTGCCTCGCCTGCTCGACCCCATCGTGGCGGGGCGGGCGGAGTACGCGAAGGGGAACCGATTCGCCGACACCGCGCGGGTCGTGTCCGAGATGCCGCCGTTTCGGCTGTTCGGCAACGTCCTCTTGACTGGTCTGACTCGCGTGGCGACCGGGTATTGGGGACTGTCGGACCCCCAAAACGGCTTCACCGCCGCCTCGCGCGAGGCGCTCCTCGCGGCCGACGTCGAGAGCCTCTGGGAGTACTACGGCTACATGAATCAGCTGATGGCCCGACTCAACGCCGAGGGCGTTCGCATCGCCGACGTGCCGGTGCCGACCACCTACGGCGACGAGGAGAGCGGCATCGACTACTCCCAGTACATCCGAAAGGTGTCGTGGCTCCTCGTCGCCTCACTGGCCGCGCGACTCCGACCCGGTCGGGGCGACCGACTCGTCTCGCCGGTCGCGGTCGGCTATCTCGTCGGGACGCTGGCGACCCTCGCCGGAGTCGGGCGGACTCTCCGGTTAGCGGGGCGAAACGGCGGCGGCTCTGGCGAATCCGGACGCGGCGGACGTCGATTACTGCTCGCGGGTCTGGTCGGATTCCTCGCGGGGGTCGCGTTCGACACCGCCGAGGGTCCGGTCGTCGTTGACGAACCCTCGGGTGCGGCGAGCGAAGCACCCGACACCGGGGACGAACCCCGGTCGGTCGCCGCGACCGACGGAGGGCGCGAATGACCGTCGAACCGACCGAGTCGGTCGAACCGACCGACTCGGCCGCGGGGCGCGCCGACAGGGCCGACCCGCCCACGGTCACGTTCACGGTGACCCATCCCCACGACGCCCACCTGTTTCGCCACGCCATCGCGGAACTCTCGGCCGCGGGCTACCGAATCTACGTGTTCGCCCGCGAGAAGGAGATGGCGGTCGAACTGCTGAAGGCGTACGACATTCCGCACATGGTGCTGTCGGGCGACCACACCTCGAAGGGCGGTCTCATCAAGAGTTGGCTCACGTTCGAGTACAATCTGCTCCGGCAGGTCCGGGCGCTCGACCCCGACCTGATGGTCGCCGAGGTCGGGGTCGCCACCTCGCAGGTGTCGGCCATCCTCGGCGTGGACAGCCTCGTGTTCGTGGACGCCGAACACGCCACGCTCCAGAACCGACTCGCGTTCCCGTTCGCCGACCGCATCTGCACCTCGCGGTGCTTCTGGGACGAAATCGGCTCGAAGCAGGTCCGGTACGACGGCTATCAGGAACTGGCGTACCTCCACCCCGACAGATTCGACCCCGACCCGGCGGTCCTCGACGAGGCGGGTCTCTCCGAGGACGACACCTTCGTCGTGCTTCGAGCGGTGGGATGGAACGCGGCCCACGACATCGGTGGGAGCGGGTTCGACGGTCTCGAAGCCGTCGTCTCCGACCTCGAATCGACCGGCGCGGAGGTCGTCATCACGTCCGAGGAACCGCTTCCCGACCACCTCGAACCGTATCGGGTATCGGTCGCGTCCCACCGGATGCACGACCTGATGTACTACGCCGACCTCTACGTCGGCGAGAGTCCGACGATGGCGACCGAGAGCGCGGTTCTCGGCACGCCGGCCATCTACGTCTCCACGATTCGGATGGGGTACACCGAGGACATCGAGGAGCGGTACGGCCTGCTGTTCAACTACTCGGGCGAAGACCGCCAGATGCGCGCGCTCAGCAAGGCGAAAGCGATTCTGACCGACTCCGACCCCGAGGAGTGGGCCGAGAAGCGACGCCGACTCCTCGCGGACAACAGGGACACGACGGACGTCATCGTCGAACAGGTCCGGGAGATGGTCGGCGACACGCGGGGTGACGACTCGTGAAGCCAGCGCTGACGGCACCGACGCCGACCGACACGGCGTGCATCACGCTCGACCTCGAAGACAACTGGGACTTCGAGTCGCCCGACCTCCGGTATCTCGTCTTCGACCACCTCGACGAGTACGTCGCGCTGCTCGACCGACTCGACGTGCCGCTGACCGTGTTCGTCGTGGGGCAGGTCCTCGAAGACCGGCCCGAAGCCGTGCGGCGACTCGACGACGAACTCGACGCGGAGTTTCACCTCCACTCCTACCAGCACGACATGCACAACGAGGTCAGCCTCGAAGCCGAGGTTCGGAAGGGGACGCGGGCGTTCGAGGAGGTCCTCGGGCGCGACCCCGACGGCTACCGCGCGCCCCGATTCATCGTGAACGACGGCGACCTTTCGACGCTCTCGGACGCGGGATTCGCGTTCGACAGCAGCATCTGCCCGTCGTACCGACCGGGGGTGTACAACAATCTCGACCTGCCGACGCGACCGTACTACCCGGCGGAAGCTCCCGGCCTGCTCGAACTCCCGGTCTCGGTCCACCCGCGACTCAAGATTCCGTTCGAGCAGAGCTACCTCCGACTGTTCGGCGAACCGTATCTGCGACTCCTGGAGCGGTCGGCGCTCCCCGACCTGCTCGTGTTCAACTCCCACCTCCACGACTACTTCCACACGGCGGCCCACGACAATCTGGGTCGGATTCGCCAGTTCGCGTTCAAGCGCAACATCGACCGGTCGCCCGAGACGTTCGAGCGATTCGTGGGCCTGCTCAGGGAACGAGGCTACCGGTTTCGAAAGCTCGGTGACGTGAGCGACGAGATACGAACGCCCGACTCCGCCGCGAGAGCAGAGTCGGCTCCGGTCGAATAGCTCGGCTTCCGGCGGGAACTGTCCCCGTCCGAACGCTTTACTTCGTGAGTAGCGTACCAGTTCCGGGGAGTGGATGTCACCTGATATTACGCGGCGTGAGCTACTGGGGTACGGAGTCACTGGCGGGGTCGGGGTCGGTCTCGTGGCGCTCGCGAGCGCCCAGCTCGGCCAACAGTCGGACGGTCCGACGACTGGAAACGGTACCGAAACGACGGCCGGGGGCGGCAACGAAACGACGACTGCGAGCGAAACCACGACCGAGAGCGTCGATGCTCCCGAGATTTCTGTCGAAGAGGTCGTCCGAGTCGGCGAATCGAGATACGAGGTCACGTTCGGCTACGCGATGCCCGAAGATGCCACGGTCGAGCGAAGCCGGTTCGTCTCCGGAAACGCGTCGAACGACCCGCCTCAAGCGTTGGAACCGGGACGTCACACCTTCACCGTCGAGTGGAAACTCAACGGCGACAACGAGACGCTCGCGTGGGAGGTCCGACTCCGTGAGGGCGACGATGCGTTCCGAGCCAAGACACCGACGGCGGCGGTCGTCCGCGACAACTGGACGCTGAGCCTCGACCAGTTGCAGGCGAGGTTCGACCAGTTCGCCCCGACCGACATCACCGTGGTCACCGACCCGGGGATGAAACAGACGATGCGGATGGCCAACGACCGAGGCAAAGCGGCGTTCACTGTCCGAGAGAGCGGTCGAGTCGTCTACGAGGAGAACGGCACGTGGTGGGACGTTGGAGCGAGCGCGAGCGAGATGATGCCGCCCGAGATGGGCGGCGCGGACGGGTTCGGCGACGGCGACGAGAACGACCAGTACACGTTCACCTTCTCGAACTCGCCGTACGACGGGAGCCAGCGGATGACCCACATTTTGAACGAGGGGGAGCACTGGGGCGCGAACGTCTTCTACTACTTTCCCGAACACGACCAGGGCGGTGCCGGACTCGACTCCGCCCAACCGGACGAAGTGTACAGCAGGATTCGGGTTCGGTTCGAGTCCGACTGGGTGCAGCGAAACGACGGTGACACGTGTAAAATATACTGGGCTGGCTGCAATCTGAGCGCGGGTCGCGCAGGGAGCGCAGGCTACGCGCCTTCCGGCGACGACGGCTGGAGCGTCAGAATCTACACTCGCGGTCCGTCCGACGACGGGACGGTGTCGCTCGGGTCGTACGTGTATCACTTAGACCAGAACGGGAATTTCGGGTCGCTGTGGGACTGGTCGTCCGAGGCCGAAATCGGCGAGTGGCACCAGATAGACACCTACGTCAGACTCAACTCCGTGACCGACGGGTCGGCCGAGCGCGACGGTGTCGTCCGAATGTGGCTGAACGGGTCGCTCGAAGACGAGCACACCGACGTTCGGTGGCGGACCACGGAGGACCTCGGCTTCGACAGGCTCGGGCCGGGGTCCTACTGGGGCGGGTCTGAGGTCTCCCCGCGGAACAACAGGGTCAAGTACAACGATTTTCAGGTCAACGTCGGGTCGGAAGGCCTGTAATTGGGTCGTTCGTCGAGCGCGAAAACGCAGTTCCTCCGCGAGTCAGGTGATGTACGACCCGACGGTTCTGACGTCGAGGAGTCCGAGCAGAATCGCCAGTGCCGCCCACACCGCGCCGCCGAGCAGGACGACGCCAGCCAGCGTGACGAACCCCGAAACGAACGCCGCCGACTGGACGACGACTGCGCTCATCGCGCCCGTAATCCCGAGTATGAGGACGAAGTCTCGCGCGACCGTGCGAACCTCGATGGATATCTCGGTGTGCATGACGTACACGGTCGTCAGCGCGTAGGCAGTGTGGGTCACGGCCTTGGCTATCGCGGCCCCGACGACGCCGAGCGCGGGGACGAGGACGACGATGAGCGCGACGTTCGCGAGCGCGGTCGAACCCTTCGCTATCGACCGGGCGCGCGCTCGTCCGAGGAAGTCGAGCGCGTTCTCCGAGACCTCCTCGATGGCCTGCAGGCCCGCGACGAGTGCGAAAATCTGGAGCACGTCGGTCGCGGGCGCGTACTCGGGACCGAACACGATGGTTATCATCGGACGCGCGAGCAGAATTAGTCCCGCCGTCGCCGGAACGTACAGCAGGAGCGTGTGGACCAGCGTGGACCGGTAGATGTCCGAAACGCGGTCGAGTTGGTCGGCCGCCTTCCGGTCGCCGAAGTACGGTCCGACCGAGAAGCCGAGCGCCGACGCGGGCGCTTGGAGCAGGTGGACCGCCTGCTTGCTGAGCGCGTAGTAGCCGACCGCGACCGGCGCGAGAAAGAACCCCACGAGCGCGGTGTCGAGCGTGTTGTCCACGACTTTCGCGCCGCGAGTGGCGAACAGCGGCACGCTGTACCGGAGCACGTCGGTTCGCGTCTCGGCGTCGAGGTCGCCGTCGGTGTCGAGGCCGCGGTAGACGCTCCGGTAGAACAGCACCACGCCGACGACCGCCGCGAGTCCGAACCCGACGATGTACCCGGCCATCGCACCGACCCCGCCGAACCCGAGGAGGACGAACACGACGACGAAGCCGAACCGACCCACGCCCTCCGACGCGTAGACGGCGGCGCTCCGGTCGATGCGCTTGAACCCCTGCAGGAGCTTCCGGAAGTAGCGATACAGCGCCCGGACGACGATGACCGCCGAACCCACGAGCAGGAGCGTCCCGAGTCCGGGGTCGTCGAACACCGACGCGAGCGGCGCGTGGAACACCGCTATCGCGAGCGCGACGACGGTCGAACTCACGAGGATGAACCGAAACGAGAAGCCCACGATGGGACCCAGACGCTCGGGATTGCTCTCGCCGTACTCCGCGATGTACGTCGCGGCTGAGTAGGGGACTCCGAGGTCTGCGAGTAGCTGTGCGCCGGTCAGAATCGACAGCGCGAGGAAGAACAGCCCGTACACGCCGGGGTCGAGGGCTCGCGCGAGAAATAGTAGCGTGGCTCCCGACGTCCCGAAGTAGAGGATTCGGCCGACCATCTCCGCTCTGAACCCCTGTGCGATGTTGTCACCGATATCCATGTTGGTGCGAAATTTGCAGTCCGAACGCCCGGTCGTCGCGGGTCTCGTCAGTAGCCTGCGACTGGATGCCCATTTGTTATTGAGCGTCTTTCCGCGAGTAACGGGTGGTTACGGGCTTCTCCGTGCGAACGGGTGGCGCACTCTGTACGCACAGGGCCCTTCCCTACGGAGGGTCGGAGCGCGCTCCGCACAGGCAGGAAGGCTCGCCCGCACGAGCGGGGCCCCGCTCGTGCGGGCGAAGCCGACCGTATCGCGCATTACTTTCCGGGCGGGACCTCGGGACCGTTCGATACGCGGCTCCTAACAAAGTACCCCGGTATCGGTAGTGGGGGTACCGTGATTCGAAGTACGAGAAACCCACTTGCCGATAGTTTCGTCGCCGCCCAGTACCGCAATTCGCTCGACTCGGTCGTCCCCTCGAACTCCCGATAGCGATGGCGGGAGAGATGCACACCGAGAGCCGACTCGCGGTCGAACTGTGCGAGGACCCGGATGCGTGGGACTCGTTCGTCGAGCGAAACGACGGCCCGGCGTACGCGACTTGGGGGTGGGGTGACGCGGTCGAATCGTACGGCCACGACAGGTGGTATCTGGTGGCGCGCGACTCCGGGACCGACATCGTCGGCGCGCTCCCGCTGTTCCACGTCGAGAGCAGGCTGTTCGGCTCGAAGCTCCTGTCGCCAGCGTTCGCCGAGCGCGGGTCGGTCGTGGTCGGCGACAACCGCCGGGACGAAGCCGCGAATCTCCTCCTCGACCGCACGAAGGCGCTGGCCGACAGGCTCGATGTCGATTTCGTGAGTCTGCGAGGCTCGCAAGTCGAAGGTACCGACGACTACGTCGAGAAGAACAGATACGTGACGTTCCGAGTCTCGACCGACCGGGACGCCGAATCGGTATGGGCCGACGTGAAAGACAGCCGCCAGCGCCAAATCGAGCAGGCCGACGACGACGAGTCGCTCACGTTCGGCGTCGGCGACTCGCTCGCCGACCTCCGGGAGTACTACGACCTCTACCTCGAATCCATGCGAGGTCACGGAACTCCCGCCCACTCGTTCGAGTTCTTCCGGATTCTCTGGAATCGACTCCACGACGCCGGAAACCTTCGGCTCAGCACGATTCACCGAAACGGCGAGCTGATAAACGGCATGATAGACCTCTCGCTCGGTTCGACGGTGTACCAGTGGGGGGTCGTCAGCGACTACGACCACCGCGACCTGAACGGCGGGAGCCTGCTCCTCTGGAAGTCGCTGGAGTGGGCCGCCGAGAGCGGCTTCGACGCCTACGAGTTCGGTCGCACTCGCGAGGGGTCGGGCGTCTACATGTTCAAAAAGAGCTTCGGCGGACAGAAGACGTGGTACGACGACCTTCACTACTTCCCGGGCGGGTCGGCGAACCTCCCCGACCCCGACGACGACAAGTACGACCGCGCGAAGGAGGTGTGGCGGCGACTTCCGATTCCGGTGACCCGCGTGGTCGGGCCGCAGGTTCGGAAACGCATCGGGCTGTGAACTGACCCGAAATCATGAAACTTGCCGACCTCGTCCCTATCGACCTCTCCTGCTTGGGCGCAGCCAGCTTGAGCCATCGAAAGCGAGAGACCCTCGAACTCCTCTCGGACAAGTCGTTCGACGCGGTCCTCGACGTCGGTTGCGGGGACGGCCAGTTGACGAACATGATTGCCGACGCGTGTAACGCGGCTCACGTATGCGGAATCGACATTTCCGAGGAGTTGGTTTTCCACGCCGCAGAGCGGGGTGTGTCTGCGGAGGTAGTGAATCTCAACGAAGACGAGTTCCCGTTCGCAGACGCGGAATTCGACCTCGTGTACTGCAGTGAAGTCGTCGATTATCTCTGGGACGTTGACCACTGCTTCTCCGAAATCAGACGGGTCCTACGAGACGGAGGGATATTCGTCGTGTCCACGCCCAATCTCGCGGCCTTCCACAATCGAGTCGCACTCGCGTTGGGAAATCCACCGCTCCCCGTCCGGCGTTCAACCGACGTGTTGTCGGGCGAAGACGACCGGTCGCCCGTCTCGAATCGGAACACGCTGTTCACCGTTTCGACGCTCGAAGAGACGCTCGGAAATCACGCGTTCGACGTCGAAACAGTGGTCGGTTCCACCAGTTATCGGGAGAAGTACTCGCCGTTGGTCAAACTGGCCGACCGAACGCTTGCCCACTTTCCCGCACTCAGTTATCGAATCATCGTCGTTGCACGGAAAACGGCTGAAAACTGACCTCTTGGGAAGAAGTGCTCCGTCAGGGATTCGAACCCTGGTCCTTGCCGTGAGAGGGCAAGATGATTGGCCGGACTACACCAACGGAGCGTGTCTGCACTCATGCGTAGTCCGACGGACTGTTTAACAGTTGCGCTTTCCGACCGGAGTGTCCCGGTTTCGCATATCAACGGACTAATCGAATCGAAGGCGGCTACTCTTCGAGCGGCGACCCGGCGGCGTCGGGTTCGTGGCCTTCGAGGCTGATGATGTTCTCGCGGCCGACCCGGAGTTTGCTGATGTCGCCGTCCTCTTCCATCTCCGAGAGGAGCATGCTGACCTTCGATTTCGACCAGCCGGTCTCTTCCACGATGTTGACCTGCTTCATGCGGCCGCCGTTCTCGTCGAGGAGTTTCTTCACTCGCGCCTCGTCGGTCAGCAGCTCCTCGTCGCTGACCGACGGCGCTGGCGAACCGGTGTCGGCGCTCGCGGCGGCCGCCCCGCCGCTCCCGCCGCCGGGGTTGTTCTCGTTCCCGGTCAGCGAGCCGAAATCGCCCTGTCGCCACGCGAACGCGGCCGCGAGGCCGAGGAGGACGACCACGGCCGCGACGAACAGCATCAGCGGCGACCCGTCGTTCGACGTGGACTGACTCGCCGCTCCCGGTTGCGTGGTGTTGGTCGTCACGGTCGATTGGCCGCCGGTCTGCGTGGTCGTCTCCTCCGTCGTTTCCTGTATGGGTTTGAATTTCACGCGTGGCCGCTGGTCGGTGAAATCGCGCTCGCCTTGCCACGTCACGGATTCGCTGTTCTCCAGCGTGTCACCGGAGATTTCGCTCGTGTTCGGGTCGGCCGATTCGAACGTGAGTCCCGGCCCGGTGTGGACGACCAGCGACTGATTCGGGCCGAGATACAGCCCGCCCTCGAACACGTCGCCGATGATAATCGTGTCGCCGTCGTTTTCGGAGGAGCCGAAGCCGGTCCACTGGAACGACATCTGGACGACGCCCCGATTCTCGTTGACCAGACCGCCGACCTCGGCTTGCTTCGAGAAGCTCTCGGCCTTCATGACGCGGTCGGTCGAGTTCTGTCCCACGCTCGTCAGTCGCTCGGCTTGGTCCTGGAAGTCGTCGTACAGCGCGGTCGAGTTGTTGTTGAACTCGGCGGCGAACTGCTCGAACTGCTCGCGCTCGGTATCGTTGAGCGTCCGCTGATACATGAACGTCCACTCCGCAGTGCCGTTTTCGTAGGCCGTGATGTGGAACTCCACGGTATCGAAGTTCTCGGTGACGCCGAGCGTCTCCGTCTCTGCGGACGTGTTCTGCGCGGGCGGGGACGTGTCCTGCGCCGACGGAATACCCGGGGTAGCCGCCCCGGGTATCACTCCCACTCCGACGAGTAACACGATTACGAGGCCGACAGCCAGCCGCCGTCTCATGTACGTTATTCCTCCATCGTTGCGTATAGTATGTTCGTTGTTCGGGACCAATCGCGGTTCCCAAGGACCCCTCGATTGCCACCCGTTCGGCGTACGTTATTCCTCCATTGCCCGGTATAAAAGACCTTGTGACGTGGGACTGTCACCGAACAACGTTTCCAGCTACCATGACCTGTGCTGGCGATTGCCACGCCGACGCGTCGTCGCGGGGATTCCCGTCGAGCACCACGAGGTCGGCCCGATACCCCTCGACGACCCGTCCTACGTCGGACAGTCCCAGCAAATCCGCGGCGTTGACCGTCGCGGCCTCCAATGCCATCTCGGGCGAGAGACCGTGTTCGACCATCAGTTCGACCTCCCCGGCCGCGTCCGCGAGGTGATTGAACGGGGTCCCGGCGTCGGTCCCCATCGCGATGGGAACGCCAGCGTCGAGGGCGTAGTCGAACGCGTCGTCGAACGCGTCGGCGGCCTCCTCGGCTTTTCGCACCGCGAACTCCGGAATACCGCCTTCCGTTCCGGCGTCCACGATGCCGTGAAGCGCCTTCGCGGTCGGCACCCAGTAGGTGGCCCGCTCGGCCATCAATTCGGCGGCTTCGCGGTCCATGAAGGTGCCGTGTTCGACGCTCGAAATCCCCGCCTTCGTCGCGTTTTTGATTCCCGCCGCGCCGTGGGCGTGGGCCGCGGTCGGAACCCGTTTGGCGGAGGCGGCGTCCACGAGCGCCGCCAACTCCGCTTCGTCCAACTCGGGCGCGCCGGTCAGCGCGCCCTCGGTCAGGACGCCGCCGGTCGCCATGCACTTCACCACGTCAGCGCCGCGTTTCAGTTGCTCTCGGGCGGCTTTCTTCACCTCGGGGACGCCGTCTGCTTCCCTGCCGAACCAGTGGCCGTGCCCGCCGGTCATCACGACGTTTTCCCCGCACGCGAGGACGCGCGGCCCTTCGACCACGCCCTGCTCGACTGCCTTTGCGGCGTCGAGCGCGACCGAACCCGACGCGCCGAGGTCTCGGACCGTCGTCACGCCAGCGTCGAGCGCGGCGTCGAGATTCGCGGCGACTCGATACGCCAACGTCGCGTCGGAATCGTCGCGGTTCGAACTCGGGTCCGGTCGGCCGTCCATCATGAGGTGGACGTGCGAGTCCACGAGACCCGGCGCGACGAACTGTCCGGTCGCGTCGAGGTCGTCGTCGCCGTCGGGGACGTCGTCGCCGACCGCGACGATTTCGCCCGCTTCGACGGCCACGTCTGCCTCGCGCGCGCCGTCCGCGTCTACCACCGTTCCGCCTCGGAGTACGAGCATGGTCTCGTGATTAGCGCCCCGGACCCTAAGTATCGCGGTCGCGGAACTTCGGTGTTCAAGTGCTGATTCGACGACGCTCGACGGCCCACCCGGCACGACCTCGCACGAACGCGGGCGGTTTCACCCGAACAGGCGGTGGGTTTATGTGAGGTCGAACGGTATCAGTTCCCAATGTCTCGGATGCCGGACGACGGTGGAGACGCCGACGACCGGTCGGCGCTGGCCCCCGACGAACTCGACATCGAGAACGACGAGAACGTCGTCTCGCTCGACGAGGGCCGGTACGTTATCGGGACCGACGAGCGGCCCACGGTACCCGAGTCGGCCGAGGAGGCCGACGACGAAGGGACCGAGCGCGGCGATTCGTCGGCGAGGGAGTCGCCGACTCCCTCGCCGCCTGCCCCCGCGGACTCCGGCGCGGTCAAACAGCGGTTGGAGGAGGACTTAGAGGGTTCGAGCGCCCGGTACGGCTTCCACGTCTCCGCGAAGTCCGAGGACGCGGTGAGCCACCAGCAGATGTTCTCCGACGACGTCGGAACGGTCTTCGACAGCCTCCTGCGGTGGTACGCCCAGCAGTTGACGACCGAGATGCCCGCCGAGGACGTGCTCGGCATCCTTCTCACCGAGTCGAACGTCCGGGTGCGCTACTCGCCGTCGTGTCTGCAGGCCATCCTCGAAGCGTACGACCTCGGCCCCGACGACACCATCGCCGACCTGTACGAGGCGGTCCGGGACGACCGCGGGATGGTGTTCCCGCCCGAGAACGTCTGAGAGTGACTGCTGTGGCTCTGTTACGAGCAGTGTCGTACACCATCGTTTCGTGGGCCAAAACTATCCCACCGGCTCTCTCCGCGATTATCATCTCCGAGAGCCGGGGGTGGGTTTTATGTCCTGGCGTTCGATGTTCGAAATAGAAAGTCACATGGAGGTACAGGAGTCGACCGAACCGACCGACGAACCCGGAGCGCCCCGCGCCGAGGAACCCGCGAAGGAGGACCTCGAAACCCGACAGGTCGTGGAGTTCCGACTCGGCGAGGACTACTGCGCAATCGATATCGGCGAAGTGGACAGCATCGTCGAAATAAAGAAAGTGACCCGCATCCCTCGAACGCCCGACTCCATCGACGGCGTGATGGACCTCCGGGGCGAGACGACAGCTATCATCGACCCTCGGACGTTCCTCGGGGTCGAGGGCGAGTCGCCCGACGCCGACGAGCAGAATGTCCTCGTCCTCGACCGTCCCGACGACAAACAGAAAATCGGCATCCGCGTGGACGAGGTGCGCGAAGTCGCCACCTACACCGAGGACCGAATCGACACCGACGACGACCTCTCGAATCTCGACACGCAGGGGATTTCCGAGCGCGTCTCGCGGGGCATCATCCGGAAGTCCAACGGTGGCGAGGACGACGCCGCCGACGGAGACGACCTCAACCTCGTCGTGTGGGTCGATATCGACGCGGTCATCGGACAGTTAAAATGAGTTGTGCTTTCGAGCGACCGAACATCAGTGATGATAATCGCGTGCGAGCATTTATTTCGCCCCACTTTCAATCCCCCGGTAGGTGACTATCATGGCAAACGACGTACTCATCGTTGACGACTCGGACTTTATGCGGAATCTGCTCCGGGAGATACTCGAAGAGGAGTTCGAAATCGCTGGCGAGGCCGAAAACGGGGTCGAAGCGGTCGAACTGTACGAGAAGAACGCGCCCGACCTCGTGATGATGGACATCGTGATGCCCATCCGCGACGGCATCGAGGCGACGACCGAAATAAAGGACGCCGACCCCGGCGCGAACATCATCATGTGTACCAGTATCGGGCAGGAGGAGAAGATGAAGGCGGCCATCAAGGCGGGTGCCGACGGCTACATCACCAAACCGTTCCAGAAACCCAGCGTGATGGACGCCATCGACGACGTTATCTCAGCATGACACGGGCAGTCGTCGTCGACGACTCCCACTTCATGCGGACGGTTATCTCCGATATTCTGGAGTCCGACGGCATCGAAGTCGTCGCGCAGGCCGACGACGGCGAGACCGGCGTCGCCGCGGTTGCCGACCACGAACCCGACGTAGTCACGATGGACGTGGAGATGCCCCGGATGAACGGCATCGAAGCCGTCGAGGAGATAATGGCGACGAACCCCACGCCCGTGCTGATGCTCTCGGCCCACACCGACGAGGGCGCGGAGGCGACGTTCGAGGCGTTGGAGAAGGGTGCGGTCGATTTCCTCGCCAAACCCGGTGGAGAGGTCTCGACCGAAATATCGGCTCACCGCGACGCGCTGGTCGAGAAAGTCCGGTCGGCCGCGCGGGCCGACCCCGAGACGTTCGGCGAGGTGGACACGACCGACGACGCCATCGAGACCGACCACGCGTACATCGAGAACCCGACGCTCGTCGTCGGGGCTTCGACCGGCGGACCGCGGGTGGTCGAGCGCGTGCTCTCGGACCTCCCGCGGAACGCCGACTTCAGGGTGCTCGTGGTCCAGCACATGCCCGACGGCTTCACCGCGCGATTCGCCGACAGACTCGACCGTCGAAGCGAGTACGACGTGTCCGAGGCCGAAGACGGCATGCGAATCGGCGGCGGCGAGGCCGTCGTCGCGAAAGGCGGCTACCACCTAGAAGTTGCGGGCTACGGCAACGGTCGGCTCCGGCTTCGACTCCAGCAGGAGGCCCAGCGTCACGGCGTTCGGCCCGCTATCGACGTGACGATGGAGACCGCGGCCGAGAAGGTCACGGGGCCGCTCACCGCGGTCGTCCTCACCGGCATGGGCAAGGACGGCGCGGCGGGCGTCGAAGCCATCTCGTCGGTCGGCGGCGCGACCCTCGCCCAGAACGAGGAGACCTGCTCGGTGTTCGGCATCCCGGCCCGCGCGATAGAGACCGGATGCGTGGACCGGGTCCTCTCGGTTGAGGAGATGGGCAAGGCGATACTTTCCACGATTCGAAAGAGTGAGTGATAGAGTATGGAAGATTACTTACAAGAGTTCATACGAGAGAGCGAGGAGAACATCACCGAGTTGAACAATTCCCTGCTCGAACTCGAAGACGACCCCAACGACGAGGCGGCGATGGATTCGATATTCCGGACCGCCCACACGCTCAAGGGTAACTTCGGCGCGATGGGCTTTCAGGAGTCGAGCGACCTCGCCCACGCCATCGAGGACCTGCTCGACGAGATTCGGCAGGGCCGGATGGAGGTTTCGGCCGACATCATGGACCTCGTGTTCGAGGGCGTGGACGAAATCGACCGCGCGCTCGACCAGATAGAGGAAGACGGCGAGGCCGACATCGACCCCGACGACATCATCGCCGAGATTCGGGGGACCATTCAGACCGGCGGGTCGGCCTCCGGCGATTCGAGCGACGAAGCCGACGCGGGCGGGGATGCCGACGGGGACGCTGACGGTTCGGCCGACGAAGCCGACCCGGACGCTGCTGTGGCGGACGCGCTCGCGGAGTTCGCCGACCCCGGGGCGTTAGCGGACCCCGGTGGCGACGTGTTCCACGTCGCTGTGGATATGGGCGACCCCGAGATGAAGGGCGTCGATGGGATGTTCGCGCTCGAAGGCCTGAACGACGGTCTCGACCTGCTCGGGACGGTGCCCGACGTGGACGCGGTCAACGACGGCGAGTACGACGACGGCTTCGACGCCTTCGTGGTCGGCGAGAGCGCGGGCGCGGTCGAGTCGGCCGTCGGGTCGGTCGGCAAAATCGCGGGCGCGACGGTGACGCCGGTCGATGCCGACGACGTGGCCGCGGCCGCCGACAGCGCCCCCGACCGGGCGGGCGCGGACGGCGAAACGAGCACCGACGGCGAGTCGGACGTGGATGGCGAGACGGGCGCGAGCGACGAAGATACGGCGGAGGCGGACGCCGCGGCGTCCGCCTCCGCGGGCGAAAGCGGGGGCGAAGCGTCCGCGAACGACACTTCCGACACCGGCGATTCGTCCGGGAGTTCCCGGTCGTCCGAGTCGGACGCGTCCGACTCGGACGACACCACGAAAATCGAGGAGATACAGTCGGTCCGGGTGGACGTGGACCAACTCGACGACCTCCACGGGCAGGTCGAACAGCTCGTGACGAGCCGAATCAAGCTCCGGCGGTCGGTCGAGCAGGCCGAAATCGACAGCGCCGAGGACCACCTCGACGAACTCGACAAAATCACGTCGAGCCTGCAGGACACCGTGATGGACATGCGGCTGGTGCCGCTCAAGAAGGTCGTGAACAAGTTCCCGCGACTCGTTCGGGACCTCGCTCGGTCCCAAGAGAAGGAAATCGACTTCGAGATGGAGGGCACCGACATCGAGTTGGACCGCACCATCCTCGACGAAATCAGCGACCCGCTGATGCACCTGCTCCGGAACGCGGCCGACCACGGTATCGAGGACCCCGACGCCCGCGAGGCCGCGGGCAAGCCCCGCGAGGGGTCGGTCACTCTCCGGGGGTCGCGCGCCAGAGACCGCGTGACCATCGAAGTCGAAGACGACGGCAGCGGTATCGACCCCGACGCGCTCCGGACGAAAGCGGTCGAGGAGGGCGTGCTGACCCGCGAGGAGGCCGACGACCTCGACGACCAGGAAGCACAGGAACTCATCTTCCACGCGGGCTTCTCGACCACGGAGGAAGTCACCGACGTGAGCGGTCGGGGCGTCGGGATGGACGTGGTGAGCGACACCGTCTCGCGCCTCGACGGCGTCATCGACGTTGACAGCACGCCGGGCGAGGGTACGACCATCAGCCTCTCGCTCCCGGTCACGGTCGCCATCGTGAAGGTGCTGTTCGTCCAGTCGGGCGACGAGGAGTACGGCATCCCCATCAAGAACGTGGACGAAATCCGCCGGATGGACGAGCCGAAAACCGTCGAGGGCGAGGAGGTCGTGACTCACGACGACACGGTGTACCCGCTCGTCCGACTCGGGGAAGCCCTGAACGTCCCCGGCGAGACCAAGAACGGCGACGGCATGCTGGTCAGAGTCAAGGAGTCCGAGCGCCAGGTCGCCATCCACTGCGACGCAGTGAGCCGACAGGAAGAGGTCGTCGTCAAGCCGTTCGAGGGCATCCTGTCGGGGATTCCGGGGCTGTCGGGTGCCGCGGTCCTCGGCGAAGGCGATGTCGTGACGATTTTGGACGTGGAGACGCTATGAGACGACAACCACGAGGACCGGGCCGAGGAGAACCGAGTCGAGGAGGAGACACATGAGCCGAGGTGACACTGAAAACTTGAAAGTAGATATTCGAAAGCTGAATCTGTTCAATCAGATGGCGAAGGAAGGCGCCAACACCGTCGCGTCCCACCTGAACCAGATGACGGGGATGGACACCGAGATGGAGATAACCAAGACCAACTTCCTCGACATCGACGACATCAAAACCCACGTCGGCGACGAGAAACAGGTCGGCATCCACATCGAACTCACCGAACCGCCTCACGGCTACATCCTGTTTCTGTTCAGCGCCCGGAGCGCGAAGACGCTCGCGTCGGGGATGCTCGGCGGCCAGTCCTCGGGCGGAAAGGGCTTTTCCGACATGGAGAAGTCGGCGGTCCAGGAGATAGGCAACATCATGACCAGCGGTTTCATCGACGGGTGGGCGAACGTCCTCAACACCACCATCGACATCTCCACGCCGAAGTTCACCTACGGCGCGGGGTCGCGGACGGTGGACAGTCTCGTCGGCTCTCGGCCGGGCGAGATGGCGCTCGTGTTCGACTCTCGCGTCCACGCGCGCGAGGCGGACGTGGAGGTCAAAGTGTACACGTTCCCCGAACTCGCGGAACTGGTCGAACTCATGCAGCAAATCGAGATATGAACGTCGATGTCGAGTCGCTGGGAAGCTTCAGCAGGACGGCCCACGAGGGGGCCGAGCGCGCGGCCGGGAACCTCACCGGCATGACGGGCATCGAAACCGCGGTGGACGTGACCGCGGTCACGCTCGCGTCCGCGGAGGCGCTCGTCCGCGACGACCGCCGGGTCGGCGTCGTCGTGGACTTCGAGGGCGAAATCACGGGAACGAGCGTGCTGTCGTTCCCGCCTGAAGGCGTCGAAACGCTCCTCGACGCGCTGCTAGCTGGCGACGGACTCGACGAGAGCGCGGTCCGCGAGGTCGGTAACGTGGTCACCAGCGGCTTCATCGACGCGTGGGCCGACCGCCTCGAAACCACCATCGACATCGCGCCGCCCCGGTACGTCCCGGACATCGGCGCGAACTCGCTCGACGAAATGACGCTCGAACGCGACTACGGTTTCGTGTTCCGGAGTCGGGTGAGCGCGGTCGGCGAGGAACTCGATTTCTCGTTTCACATGTTTCCCGACCCCGACTCGATGCAGGCGATGCTGACCGACGGGGGCGACGAGATTCCGGTCGAAAAGCTCGCGACCCTCCGGGAGATGGCCCAGTCGGGCGCGACCACCGCCTCCGAGAGCGTCTCGGCGATGACCGGCATCGAAACGACGGTCGATATCTCCAACCTGAGCTTCGTCCCGGTCGAGGACGTGCCGGCCGAACTCACCGACCGGAGCCACGTCGGCACCGTGCTCGGATTCGGCGACGAACCCCAGGGGTACGTCCTGATACTGTTCGACGAACCCTCGGCCCGCGAAGTCGTCGCAGCGCTCGTCCCGGACGCGGACGCAGAGACGTTCGACCCGATGGCTCGGAGCGCGATACGCGAAATCGGCAACGTCATGACGAGTAGTTTCGTAGACGGGTGGGCGAACGTTCGGGATACCACCATCGAGATTTCGACGCCGCAGTTCGTCCACGACATGGGCCGAGCGGTCGCGGACTCGGTGGTCGCGCGCCTCGGCCAACGCCAGGCGTTCGCGTTCGTGTTCGACGCCACCCTCCGGGCCGACGACCGGGCGTTCGACTGCCAGATTTACGCGCTTCCCGACGAATCGGAGCTTCGGGCGATGCTCGAAGATATCGACCGCGGTGCGACGGCCGAACGCACAACCAAGGCGGGTTCGCTGTGAGCATGAACACTGACGGTCTTCCGCACAGCGGCGACCCTCCCGACCGAGTGCGAGTCGGTGTCGCGGAGTTCGGCGTCGCGACCGGCGAGACCCGACTCACGACCAGCGGCCTGGGGTCCTGCGTCGGCGTCGCGCTCGCGGACCCCGATGCGGACGTCGCGGGTCTCGCACACGCCATGCTCCCCTCGGGCGACGACGACCGCGCGCGGCCCGCGAAGTCGGTGCCACAGGGCGTCGAGCGACTGCTGGCCGCGGTCGAGTCGGCGGGCGCGGACCCCGACCGAATCGAAGCCAAAATCGCGGGCGGCAGTCGGATGCTCGACTTCTCCGGCGTCGGCGAGGGCGTCGGCGACCGAAACGTCGCGGCCGCTCGCGAGACGCTCGCCGAGTGCGGGGTCCCCGTGGTCGCCGAGGACGTGGGCGGAAGCCACGGCCGGTCGCTGTCTGTCTGTCCGCGGACGTGGACGCTCACGGTGACGAGCGCCCACGACGGGGAGGTGGAACTGTGAGCGACGACGCGGCGTTCGAGCGCCTCCTGCGGTACGTCGAGGACGAACTCGGGTTCGTGACGAGCTACTACGACGACTCGTATCTCGACCGGCGAGTCTCCTCGCGAATGCGCCGGACCGACGCCGACGACTACGAGGAGTACGACGCGATTCTGCGCGACGACGACCGCGAGGCCGAGGCGCTCCTCGACGCCCTCTCGGTCAACGTCACGAGCTTCTTCCGCAACCCCGACGTGTGGGAGGAGGTGCGGTCGGTACTCCGGTCGCTCTCGGAGAACAACCGCCGGGTTCGGCTCTGGAGCGCGGCCTGCTCGGACGGCCGCGAACCGTACTCGCTCGCGATGCTCGCGCTCGACGACCCCGAAGTGGACGAGTCGAAAATCGAGATTACCGCGACCGACATCGACCGCGAGATTCTGGCGGCCGCCCGGCAGGGCGTCTACCGGAGCACCCGGACCACCGACATCTGCGAACAACTCTCGCCCCTCGCGGACTCCGGGCGGTACGTCGAACAGGACGACGACCAGTTCGCGGTCACCGACGCGGTGAAGGACCTCGTGCGCTTCGAGCGCCACGACCTCATCAGCGGCGACCCGAAATCCGACTTCGACCTCGTGGTGTGTCGGAATCTGTTCATCTACATCGACGCCGAGCACAAGCTCCCCATCCTCGAAACCGTCTCGAAGTCGCTTCGGGACGGTGGCTACCTCGTCATCGGGAAGACCGAGACGCTTCCGGAACTCCTCAAGCCCGCGTTCGACCCCGTGGCGCGCCGACTCCGCATTTATCGGAAAACCGACAGCGTATCTGTCGAGGGGTGAGCGCGGAAAACGGCCACGAGAGCGCGCGTAACGTCTCTTTACTCGCGTCAGACGGCGAGTATCAACACTGATAACTCAGGGGGAAGATTAATGTGCCGGAAGTTCGCTGTTGTCGGTAATGAAACTTATCGGTCTCAGCGACCAGTTCGTTCACCTCCTCGGGACGAGCATGGTCGCCATGGGAATCATGGATTTCATGGACGAAGAGGAGGGTGAGAGCGCGGACGCGGATGCAGACGGCGGCGACGACGACCTCTTTGGCGACGGGATGGGCGGCGAGATGGACGACGACTTCGGCGAGATGGACGACAGCTTCGGCGGAATGGACGACGGGATGGGTGGCGAGATGGACGACTGGGGCGACGGCGGGGGGGACGACGAGTTCGGCATGGGCGGGGGTGGGGCGACCCAAGAACTGGAGAACCGAATCGACGAACTCGAAAACGAGGTCGCCGAGATTTCCTCGACCGTCGGGACGGTCCGGAGCGAGAACGAGCAGATAAGCGCGAAAGTCGACGACACCGAGGAGAACGTGCGCAAACTCCTCGAAATCTACGAGATGGTGACTCGCGGCGTCAACCCCTTCGTGGACGACGTACAGGAGGGCGGCATGGGTGGCGGCGGGTTCGGCGACGGCGGCGGGGGCGGCTTCGGCCTGTTCGAAGACGACGAGGAAGAAGAGGAGGAGGCCGACCTCGACTCGGACGTGACCGAAGCGGAGGCCGAGAGTTTCTTCGACGACGACTTCGAGGACGAGGAGGAGGACTTCGACGACTTCGGGGAGGCGGAAGACGATTTCGAGGACGATGCGGCCGAGGACCTCGGCTTCGACGCTCCCGACGAGGGGCTAGACGACGACACTTCCGTAGCGGACGACGAGGACGAAGACGACGGTGGGCAGGCCGGTGGCTCGACGTTCGCGGAACTGAAAGAGGAGTACGAGTCGGGCGACGCGGACTGGGCCGAGGGGGAGGGCGAGCCTCCCGACTCGGAACCCGACCCCGAACCGACGGCCGAGGATGCGGACGTCGAGGGCGAGTTCGAGTTCGAAGCGCCTGCGGAGGCCGAACCGGTCGAAACCGAACCCGCGACCCCGACAGCCCAGTCGGGCCTCGACAGCAAGCCGTACCTCGCACAGCTTCCGAACGGCTACGTCTCGGACCTCGTGGTCATGGAGTGGTTGGAGTTCCTCGTGACCGAGTTCGGCCCGGACGACGCGGTTCGGACCATCACCTACTACGGCGACATCGAGTGGATAAGCGAGTCGGTCGAGGAGGAGTTGCTGGCGTACGTGAGCGGGTTCGCCGAGGTGGACGAGGTGGACCCCGAAGAGACGGGTCCGGCGACCCTCGCCATCGACGACCACATCCAGAGTCTCACCTTCCTGAGCCAGCTGACCGGCGACGCTGTTCAACGGAAAATCGTCGAACACTGCGCACAGATACGAGGTGGGCGCGATGGGATTCAGCGTTAGCGGCGCGACGGTCGTCCTGTTCCTCGGCATCTTCATCAGCTTCGGGATGGCGTACACGGCGGGGAACAACGGCGTCGAGGCGATACACGCCGCCTACGAGGACAGCACCGACGACGAACTCGACCGCCAGAACACCGCGGTCAGCATCGCCACCGCGAGCGCCGCGAACGACGACGGAGACGTGACACTGAACGTGGCGGTCGAGAACACCGGTTCGACGACGCTGTCGGTGAATGACACCGACATTCTTATAGATGGAAATTACACGAGACACACGAGCGATAATATGCTAACGTTGGAAGTCGACGAAAACGACGCGACAGACCTCTGGCTCTCCGGCGAGACGCTCCGCTTCGAGATTTCGCTCGACTACGAGCCGTCGCGGGTGAAGGTCGTGACCGGTCCGGGCGTCTCGGCCGCCGCGGAGGTGAGCGACTAAATGGCGAGTGTCTCTTCGACTCATCTCATCCTGTTTATCGCGAGCCTCCTCATCGCCGCCAGCGTCGCCGGAACGTTCACCCAGGGGGTGCAGCGTCTCTCGTCGGCGTTAGGCGAACGGAGCCTCGACGTGTCTCAGGACGTTCGGACCGACGTGGAAATCATCAGCGACCCCGGAGGTGACGCGATGTACGACTCCGAGAGCGAGAACCTCACAGTGTTGGTGAAAAACACCGGCTCGGAAAGCCTCGACGCCGACGCCAGCCAAATCGACGTGTTAGTCGATGGTGAGTATCAGACCGGCGTTTCGGTGAACGTCATCGGTGGCTCGGCGTGGACGCCCGGAAACGTCGTCGAGGTGGAAGTCGATCTTCTCGAACCGCTCACCGGCAGCGACCATCGCGTGAAAGTGATAGTGAACAACGACCACGAGGTGCTTCAGTTCCGAACATGACACGAGACAATCTCTACTCGCTCGGCTTGCAGGACCACGACAGACTCAATCACGAACTCGGTGGCGGCATCCCCCGCGGCTCTATCGTCCTCATCGAGGGTGATTACGGCGCCGGAAAGTCCGCGATGAGCCAGCGGTTCAGTTACGGTCTCTGTGAGACCGACCACACGGTCACGCTCCTCTCGACCGAACTCACTATCGGCGGCTTCATCGACCAGATGCACTCGCTGTCGTACGGCGTCGAGGACCACCTGCTGAACGAGCAACTCCTGTTTCTCCACGCCGACGTGGACACCGGCGGCGGGCGGCGACTCACCGCGCCGAGCGAGGAGGAGGAGGGCAACCGCAAGGAACTGCTGAATCGGTTGATGAACGCCGAGGCCATGTGGCAGGCCGACGTTATCATCATCGACACGTTCGACGCCATCCTCCGGAACGACCCGATGTTCGAGGCGCTCATTCGCCAGAACGAGGAGCGCCAGGCCGCCCTCGAAATCATCTCCTTCTTCCGCGATTTGGTGTCGCAGGGGCAGGTCATCGTCCTCACCGTGGACCCCTCGACGGTGGACGAGGAGGCAATCGGTCCGTTCCGAGCCATCGCCGACGTGTTCATGGAACTCCAGATGGTCGAGGTCGGCAACGACGTGCGCCGGAACATCTCGGTCAAGCGGTTCGCCGGGATGGGCGAACAGGTCGGCGACACCATCGGGTACTCGGTCCGTGCCGACGCCGGAATCGTCATCGAGAGCCGTAGCGTCGCGTAGGGACTACCATGACCGAACACGGGACCGCACAGATTCAAGACGACCTCCGGGAAGTCGCTATGCGACGGCCCCACCTGCGGGACTATCTCAAACGGTTCAAGCAGTTCACCGGGGAGTTCCCGCGACTCATCGACGAACCCGGCGGCGAGTGGGAGGCCGACAAACCCAACGTCATCTACCCCGTGGGCGGCCCGATATACTGTCACATCTACGGCGACGTGGGCCAAGACACCGAGTACTACGCAGTGGAACCCGACCTCTCGGGCACCGAACAGGAGCTTTTCGGGAAGGTCCGGAGCCAGATTCTAGAGCGGAGCGTGAACAAGCCCGCGCCCGAGAACGAGGCGGAGTACGACGACCGCATCGAGGAACTCCTCGACGAGACGGTCGCCATCGACGACGGCAACGGGTCGGGTCGGCCCAACATCCGAAACCTCTCTCCCCAGCAGGTGATTCAATGGGTGAAGGACGTGTCGTACAACGACTTCAAACAGGGGGTCCGGGGCGTCTCGACCGAGGAAATCGTTCGGACGGTCAAAGACTACACCAACATCGGCACCTACGAGGTGTCCGAGCAGACCTACGAGAACATCCGGTATCGGTTGAATCGCGACATCGTGGGGTTCGGGCCGCTCGAACCCATCATGCGCGACCCGGCGAACGAGGACATTCACGTCATCGGACCCCACGAGACGTACGTGGACCACGGCACGTTCGGGATGCTCGGCACCAGCGTCGATTTCGGCACCCCCGAGCAGTTCGACAACTGGCTTCGGAACATGGGCGAGCGAATCGGCGACCCCGTGAGCGACTCCGACCCCATCGTGGACTCCACCCTGCCCGACGGGTCGCGTATCAACATCATCTACTCCGACGACGTGAGCCTGAAGGGGCCGAGCCTCACCATCCGTCAGGGCGAGGGGACGCCGCTCTCGGTCGCCCAGATTACCAAGTGGGGAACGCTGTCGCCCAAACTCGCGGCGTACCTCTGGCTCTGTCTCGAAAACGAGCAGACGGTGTT
Source organism: Halorussus amylolyticus (assembly GCF_004143485.2). Taxonomy (GTDB): domain Archaea; phylum Halobacteriota; class Halobacteria; order Halobacteriales; family Haladaptataceae; genus Halorussus; species Halorussus amylolyticus. The sequence goes on from NZ_ML974132.1 coordinate 353,981, forward strand.
CGTGGTCGGGGAGACCGCGTCCGGGAAGACCACGACGCTGAACTGTATCATGTCGTTCATCCCGCGCGACTCGAAGATTTACACCGCGGAGGACACCGCCGAGGTGCTGCCGCCCCACGACACGTGGCAACAGCTTCTGACTCGTGAGGGCGGCGGCGAGGACAGCACCGACGTGGACATGTTCGACCTCGTCGCGGCCGCGCTCCGTTCGCGCCCCGACTACATCATCGTGGGTGAGGTCCGTGGCGAGGAGGGTCGGATGGCGTTCCAGGCGGCCCAGACCGGCCACCCCGTGATGTTGACGTTCCACGCGAGCGACATCGTCTCGATGATTCAGCGGTTCACGGGCGACCCCATCAACATCCCCGAGACGTTCATGGACAACGCCGACGTCGCGCTGTTCCAGAACCGAGTCAAGCAGGGCGACGACGTGCTTCGTCGCGTGACCTCCGTCCAGGAGATAGAGGGCTACTCGAAGGAGATGGGCGGGGTCGTGACCCGCCAGTCGTTCTACTGGGACCCCGTCGAGGACGAAATCGTCTTCCAGGGCATGAACAACTCCTTCGTCCTCGAAGAGCAGATTGCGACCCTGCTCGGCTACGAGAACACCCGCGACATCTACGACGAACTCGACTTCCGCGCCGAACTGTTCGAGCGCATGATAGAGGAGAACATACTCGGTTACCACGAGGTCAACGAGACCATCGAGGCGTTCCAGCGCGACGGCGTGGACGGGCTTCCGTTTAACATCCATCGGTCGTTCGACTGATAGGAACGTCGTTCGACTGACGAGTGTGCGCGCGACTCCGATTCCGTCGAGACCGAACCGCCCTGCCGGTCGGGGGGGGGGGGGGGGGGGGGGGCCCCCCCCCGCCCCCCCCCCCCCCCCCCCCCCCCCCCCGGGGGGGGGGGGGGGGGGGGCCCGCCCCCCCCCCGCCGCGAGACTCCGAATCGACGCCGATTCGGGGGTGTAATTTTCGGCTTGCAAGATTTATGAAGGTGGGACGTAAACCCCGCGAACACCAGCCCTCCATCGAGCATCATGGCAGAAACCGAACAACCGGCACAGAGCGCGAAAGACCTCTTCGCTGGCTTCGCGTCCTCGACGATAGAGTCCTACCGGCAGATGGAGACGCCGGTCTCCCGGTACTTGGCCGCGGTCGTGGTGCCGTCTATCGTCTTTTTCGTGGTGACTGTCGCGGTGTTCGTCGTCACGGACTTCCCGCTTCTAATCGCGGTTCCCATCCCCTTACTCGGTCTGCTCGCGCTGGTCGTGGCGGTCGTCTACCCCAAAATTCTGCGCGACCAGAAGCGCAAGGAGATAGAGGACCGCCTTCACCTGTTCATCACCCACATGACCATCCTCTCGACCGCGAACATCGACCGAGTGGAGGTGTTTCGCACCCTCGGCGAAGAAGACGAGTACAAGGCGCTGGCCGAGGAGATGCGCCGCATCACGCAGTTGGTCGATACGTGGAACCAGAGTCTCGACGATGCGTTGCGAATCCGAGCGAACAAATCGCCGAGCAAGCCGTTCGCGGACTTCTTGGACCGACTCGCGTACACCATCAACGCCGGACAGGAGATAGAGGACTTCCTGCTGAGCGAACAGGACGTGGTGATTCAGAACTACGTCACCATCTACGAGGGGTCGCTTCAGAACCTCGAGGTCATGAAGGACCTCTACCTCTCGATGGTGCTGTCGGCGACGTTCGCGCTCGTGTTCGCGACCGTTCTCCCGATTCTGACCGGGACCAACCCCACGACGACGGTCGGTGCGGTCGTCGTGATGTTCGCGTTTATTCAGGTCGGGTTCATCCTCCTGATTCGCAGCACTGCTCCCTACGACCCGCTGTGGTACCACCCGCCGAGCCAGACGACGTGGTCGGAGTGGCGAATCCGCATCTCGGTCGTCGTGGGCGTGTTTCTCACCATCGCGGCGATAGCGGCCTCTCTGCTCGTTCTGATGGGCCAGACGTCCATCGACCCGGACTCGATTCCGCTGCCGTTCTACGCCGCGATTCCGACCACGCCGCTGTTGATACCCGGCGTCGTCGTCCGCAGGGAGGAGGAGAAAATCAAGGAGCGCGACGAGGAGTTCACGAGCTTCATCCGGGCGCTGGGCGCGACCGAGAGCGCAAAGCAGAGTACGACCACCAAGGTCCTCGAATCGCTCCAGGGCAAGAACTTCGGCGCGCTGAGCAAGAACGTCAGCGACCTCTACAAGCGACTCAACATGCGCATCGAACCCGGTATGGCGTGGCGACACTTCACCGCGGATTCGCGGTCGTACCTCATCCAGAAGTTCAGCGAGATGTTCCTCGTCGGCCGCCAGATGGGCGGCGACCCGAAGAAGCTCGGCGAACTCATCGCGAGCAACATGAACGAAGTGATTCAGCTCCGCGAGCGCCGCACCCAATCGACCGTGACGCTCATCGGTGTCCTCTACGGGATTACCGCGGCTTCGACGTTCGCGTTCTTCATCGGTCTCGAAATCGTCGAAGTGCTGGCGGGAATGGACGTGAACCTCGACACCGACCAGTTCGACTTCGGCACCATCATCTACACCGAGGTGTACGACATCGACACCATCGAGTATCTCCTGATACTCATCATCCTGCTCAACTCCGTGCTGTCGTCGCTGATGGTCCGCATCGCCGACGGCGGCCACAAGGTGAACTCCTACCTCCACTTCGTGCTGTTGACGTGGATTTCGAGCGTCATCGCGGTGTTCACTCGCATCGTCGTCGGGTCGTTCCTGAACGTCTGATACACAGGACCGAAAAAATATGTACCCCCTCTGTGAACCACCGGTAAACGAACCACTTCCCCGAAAACTATGTCCGAAAAGGTCATCGCCGATTTCGTGGCGCGGTTCACGGTCGAAACGTTCGAGACGCCCGACCCCGTGAGCGGCCGAATCGTCCTGAGTCGGCGTCGTCTCGTGCTCGCCACATCGGACTCGAAGACGACCATTCCCCTCTCGGCTATCTTCGACATCAACGTGGGTCAGGTACCCGGCGACCTCGACGAGTTTTTCCAAGACACGATTACCATCGCCTACGAGGTGGACGGCACTCGACGCGTGGCGGTAATCGAGGCCGGAACCGAGGAGGTCACCCGGTTCAAGACGGTGCTGTTCAAGGCCCAACTCAGCGGGAGTCAAACCAGAATCAAACACCCCGCGCGAGTGGGCGGTCGCGTGACCGACTCGACGTTCCGCCCGGCGAAACTCCGGATTCGACCGGGCGTCGTGCGGTTCGTCTGTTCGGACCCCGTCACGGTGAATCTGGCGAACGTCACGTACTTCGAAAAGGCGCGCCGGGAGGTCGGAACCGTGGTCGCGGTCCGACACGCCGACGAGGGCCAATCGGTGACCTCGGAGTTCGCGCTCGAAAACGACCGAAAGCTCAATCTGCTCGGGAGATACCTCCGACTCGAATACTCCGAACTCGCGCAGGCGGCCGAGGAGGTGGACGTTTCCGAGGGCGAAGTCGAGGCGCTGGTCGCCATCTACTCGGGAGGTCGGAGCGGCGACCTCGCCGGGATGCTCGGCGTGGATTCGAGTCGAGTCACGATGTTGCTCAACGACCTCCGTGAGAAGGGTCTCGTCGACGAGGGGCAAAAGGGCCTGTCGCTGACTGCGCAGGGACAACTCCTCGTCAGCGACCGCATCGAGACGGTGAACACCTGAACACCTCGTCGCTCCGAACTCTCCAGTAAATTTTTTCACATAATATCACCAGTAAAATTCCTAAGCGTTTTTATATTATACTTGGTAACATTCGACAAGCAATGGGGAACGCCATCCGTGTTCTGTTGGTCGACGACGACACGGCCGTCGCGAAGTTGACCGCCACCTACCTGAAGCGGGCCAGCGAGGACATCACGACGACCGTCGAGACGGGTCCCGCCGACGCGCTCGCGCGGGTGACCGGCGACGAGTCGGTAGACTGCGTCGTCAGCGACTACGACATGCCCGAGATGGACGGACTGACTTTCCTCGACGAAGTGCGCGCGGTCGCCCCGGAACTGCCGTTCATCCTCTTTACGGGAAAGGGAAGCGAGGAAATCGCGTCGGAGGCCATCTCGTCTGGCGTGACCGACTACCTCCAGAAGGAGACCGGCACCGACCACTACACAGTGTTGGCAAACCGGGTCGAGAACGCGGTCGCCCAGCATCGCGCCGAGCGACAGGCCGACGAGGCGAACGAGCGGATTCGACGCATCTTCGAGCGCATCACCGACGCGTTTTACGCGTTCGACGACGACTGGCGCGTGACCTACGCGAACCAGCAGGCCGCCGACCACACCGACCGGTCCCAGCGCGAGCTAATCGGCGAGGACATCCGGAGGGTGCTTCCCGAATCCGACGGCCGGGAACTGTACGACTCGTTCGACCAGGCGTTCGAGACCCAAGAGCCGGTGACGCTCGAAACCGAGTCGGTGCTTCGGCCCGACCAGTGGATAGAGGTCCGGGTGTACCCATCCGAGGACGGCCTCTCGGTGTACTTCCGAGACACCACCGAGCGCAAGCGCGCACAGATGGAGCTTCGCGAGACGAAACAGAAGATAGAGGCGCTCCACGATGTGGCCGCCCGCGCGGTCGCCTGCACGTCCGAGCAGGAAATCTACGACCTTGCGGTCGAGACCGCCGAGGAAATACTCGAATTCGACCTCTGTACGGTGGATGCGGTGGAGGACGACCGGCTAATTTCGCGCGCGGTCTCGAAGGTCGTCGCCACCGACGGCTACTACGAGACGACGCCGATAGACGCCGAGGGGAATCTCGCGGCGCTCGCGGCCCGCGAGTGGGAGTCGTCGCTGGTCGAGGACCTCCGAGAGACCGAGATGGTTCCGGCCGAGAGCGAGTACCGCTCGGTGCTGACCGTGCCAATCGGCGAGTTCGCCGTCTTTCAGGCGGTCTCGAAGGACCTCGGCGGCTTCGACGAGGCCGACCGCGACCTGACCGAACTGCTCGCCGCACACCTCGACGAGGCGCTCACGCGGGTCAAATCCGAGACCGAACTCCGGGACGAGCGCGACCGCTTCGCCGCGCTGTTCGAGAACGTCCCGAACGCGGTAGTGCGCTACGACAGCAGCGACGACGCCGCAATCTGCCGGTCGGTCAACACGGCGTTCGAGGAGGTGTTCGGCTGGACCGCCGAGGAGATGGTGGGCGAATCGGTCGACGACTACATCCTCCCCGACGACGAGTGGGAGGCCGGAAAGTCGCTCAACTCGCGGGTCCGTCGGGGCGGACGAATCGAGGGCGAGGAGGTCCACCGCCGGACGCGCGACGGCGGTCGGGACTTCCTGCTCCACACGGCCCCTTCGCGCAACCGCGACGACAGCGAGGCGTTCGCCATCTACGTCGATATCACCGACCAGAAGGAGCGCGAGCGAAAGCTCGCCCGGCAGAACGAGCGACTCGAAGAGTTCGCCAGCGTGGTGTCTCACGACCTCAGAAACCCGCTCAACGTCGCGTGCGGACGGTACGACCTCTTGGCCGACGAGTCCGACGCCGAGCACCTCGAACCGCTCGGACGGGCGCTCGACCGAATGGACGCGCTGGTCGAGGACCTGCTCGCACTCGCCCGGCAGGGACAGGTCGTGGACGACTTCGAGCAGGTGTCGCTCGCGAGCGCGGCCGAGACCGCGTGGGAGACCGTCGAGACCGAAGCGGCCACGCTTTCGCTCGACGAGGACGCGGTGATTCAGGCCGACGAGCCCCGTTTCCGCGAACTCCTCGAGAATCTCTTCGGCAACGCCGTGGAGCACGGCGACTCGGACGTGGCGGTCGAAGTCGGCCCGCTCGCGGCGGGCGACCGGACCTGCTCGTCGGAGGGCCGCCCGACGCGGGGGTTCTACGTCGAAGACGACGGGTCGGGCATCTCGGAAGCCAACTCCGAGAAGGTGCTCGAACACGGCTTCACGACCACCGACGACGGCACCGGTTTCGGTCTCGCCATCGTGTCGTCCATCGCGGAGGCCCACGGTTGGCGCACGTCGGTCTGCGAGAGTGATGCGGGCGGCGCGCGCTTCGAGTTCACCCGGGTGGCGATTCGAGAGAAACCGTAACCGATTCGTCGGCCGAGGACGTATCGGAACCAGACCGCGGCTACGGTCGCTCACGGGCACCATAACAAAGATGCGTGCGGCCCACTCGTAAGACGAGGAAGGGTAGCTCAGTGGTAGAGCGCCACCGATTCTACGGTGGCAGCCTGACAGGCTTCGCGTGGTTCGACTCCCGCCCCTTCCGCTCCGTTCGGTTTTCTGCGAGGCGTTTCATCGCCGAGCAATTGCTCCGAACGGAGCGGGGGACGGCGCGGAGTCGAGCAAGCAAGTCGCATGCCCGGACGCGCAACGAACGAAGTGAGTGAGCATCCCGGAACGTCTTGCCCGGTTCGACTTCCGCCCCTTCCGTTTTCTGCCGACACACTGCGAGGCGTTTAGCGCCGAGCATACGCGTCGGCAGAAAACTGATTCGGAAGGGAGTCGAGCAGACGAGTCGCACGCCCGCGCAGGGAGCGAAGCGACCGAGCAGGACCGTCTCGGCGAGTTCGACTCCCGCCCTTCTGCTTTTGCGACGAACTACTCTGCTCGCTGTGAGTCGTCGCTAACAGAATCAATTTCAGCCAGAAAGCCCCCGCGCTCGCAGTCGCTCCGCGTGATATCCCGTGCGTGCAGTTCTGCTCGCACGTCACCTGTGAGAACCGCACCGCAACCGCGACAGCCACACGCCTCCCCAACCGACTGCGGTCCTCGACTGCTCGCTCTGCTCGCAGTCTGCGGTCCTCATCCCTCGCGCGCTTTGGGCGCGACCACTTGCGGGTCGCGCCAGCGCGCGCCGGAAGACAAACCACGTCTTCCGAGCCTGCGGTCGCTTCGCTCCCGCAGACGCCGGGGTGATTGTCCCACCGAGCGTCGCATCTCGGATATCATTCTGCGTCTCGCTCTCCCAGAAAAAACATCGACTACCGCGGTCCAATCGGCTCGCGCGGGAGCGGTTCGTCGTCCTTCAAATCGGCCGCGATTTCGCCCATCGTCTGCACCTTAAGTGGCGTCCGGTCCCGAACTTCCGCGAGGTGGGAGAGGATGGCGCGCATGCGGTCGAAGTCACGGTCGTCGGTCAGATTGTTCGGGTGGAGCCACATGTGGAACACGCCCTCCTCGCTCGCGGCGCGGTCGATGCCTCGCTTGGCCATCGTGACGACCGGGTCGCCGGTCACGCCCTCGACCAGCGACCGGGCGCGTCCCTCGAAGCAGAACAGGTAGAGCGAGGCCGGGATGTTCACCAGACCGTACTCGTCCACCTCGGGCGTGACCAGCGTCGGCGACACGAGACCGGTCGGCCACCCGAGGAGCTTCGCCGCCGACCCGAGCAGGCCACGGTCGTACCACCGCCGGGGCTGGACCCCGCGGTAGGACTTGACGCCGTAGGCCGCGAGCACGTCGCGGTGGCCGACGTAGTTTCGCGGGAAGACGACCGAGTCTACCGTAAGGCCGCGGTCTTCGGCGATTTCGACCGCCTCGCGCATCTCTGCGGCCGCGATTTCTCGGGTGGTGTGGCCGAATTCGACGTGCGAGAAGGTGTGGCTCCCGACCTCGTGGTCGGCGTCGGCCCCTTCGATTGCGTCCACGAGCTTCGACCCGTACCACTCCTCGTCCCGGCGCTCCCACGTTCCGGGGTCGCGGTCGAACCACCCGTCTTCGGTCGGGTGGTCTCGGTGGTCTCCGTCACAGTCGTCGAGCATGAGGTGGCCCACGACCGCCCACGTCGCCGGAACGTCGAATTCGTCGAACAGTTCCAGCAGGCGGAGCCACGACTCGCGCGCCGACGACACCCGTTCGTCGGGGAGGTCGGCGTGGTCGTGGAAGCCCCACGCGAGTTCCGCATCGAGCGAGAGTACGACAGAACCCATCGTCGCGAAGCTATGGGAGCGTCGGCGAGTAAATCGGTCAGACCGTTCAGCAGCGTTCTCCACGGTAATCGGGTGTTTCTACTCGACGGTCACGCTCTTTGCGAGATTTCTGGGTTTGTCGATGGGGCGGCCGAGCAGGTCGGCCGCGTGGTACGACACCAACTGCAACTGGACGTTCGCCAGCACGCCCGCCACGTCGGGGTGGGTCTCGGGAATCGTGAGCACCTCGTCGGCGTGCTGGTACACCTCATCGTTGGCGTCGCTCGCGACAGCGACCACGGGCGCGCCCCGCGCCTCGGCCTCTTTGACGTTGCCGAGGGTCTTCTCGTCGTTCCGGCCGGTGAACACCGCGAACACGGGCGTCCGGTCGGTCACCAGCGCGAGCGGCCCGTGCTTGAGTTCGCCCGCCGCGAACCCCTCGGCGTGCTCGTAGGAGATTTCCTTGAACTTCAGCGCGCCTTCCAGCGCGACTGGTCGGACCGCGCCCCGGCCGATGAAGAAGTAGGCGTCGCTGTCGTGATACCGCTTCGCGATTCGTCGGGCGCTCGTGTAGTCGAGTATCTGTTGGACGTTGCCCGGAAGGTCAGAGAGCGCGTCGAGTCGCTCGCGGGTCTCCGGCGAGCGCGTCCCGGTCACGTCACGGACGAGGCGCTCGCCGAGGAGCGCGAGCGAGACTACCTGCGAGGAGAACGTCTTGGTCGCGGCCACGCCGATTTCCGGCCCGGCCCGGATGAACAGCGCGTCGTCACACTCGCGGGCCGCGGTCGAACCCACGACGTTGGTGACCGCGAGCGTCTTCGCCCCGCTGGCGTTCGCCCGCCGGAGCGCCGAGAGGGTGTCTGCGGTCTCGCCGGACTGGGTCACGCCGACCACGAGCGTCTCGTCGTCCACCGGCGGCTGGCCGGTGGCGTACTCGCTCGCGAGGAAGGTCTGTGCGGGAACGCCGCTGTCGGAGAGGAACTGCGCGCCGACGAGTCCGGCGTGGTAGCTCGTGCCACACGCGACGAACTGGACGCGTTTCACGTCCTCGAACGTTCCGGGCGGGAACTCTTCGAGGTGGATGTCGCCGGTCGTGGGGTCGGCGCGTCCGCGGAGCGTCTGGCGGAGCGCGGCTGGCTGTTCGTGAATCTCCTTGAGCATGTAGTGGTCGTAGCCGCCCTTTCCGGCGTCCTCGGGGTCCCACTCGACCGTCTGGACCGACCGCTCGACGGCTTCGCCGTCGGCGGTCGTGATGCGGTGGCCGTCGGGTCTAACCTCGACCACGTCGCCGTCGTCGAGGTAAATCACGTCGTCGGTGAAATCGAGGAACGCGGGCACGTCGCTCGCGAGGAAGTACTCGCCGTCGCTGACCCCAAGGACGAGCGGCGACCCGCGACGGGTCGCGTACACCGCGTGGTCGTGCTTGGTTATCATCGCGACGGCGTAGCTCCCCGAGAGCTTTTCGAGGGTCTCGCGGAACGCGGTCTCGGGGTCGGCCCCTTCGGCGAGCGACTCCTCGACGAGGTGCGGGATGACCTCGGTGTCGGTGTCGCTCGTGAACTCGTGGCCGCGGGCGAGCAGGTCGGCTTTGAGTTCGTCGTAGTTCTCGATGATGCCGTTGTGGACGATTGCGACGTCGCCCGAGCAGTCGGTGTGCGGGTGAGCGTTCTCGTCGGAGGGCGGGCCGTGTGTGGACCACCGCGTGTGACCGATGCCGAGGCCGCCGTCGGGAACTTCGTCGGCGAGGACTTCCTTCAGGTGCGAAATCTCGCCTTGGCGCTTGAACACCTCGGGACCGCTCCCGTTCTTCACCGCCAGTCCTGCCGAGTCGTATCCGCGGTACTCCAGATTTTCGAGCCCCGTGAGAAGCTCGTCAACCGCGCCGTCGTCGCCGCCAATACGCGCAATGATACCACACATCAGTTATCTACCCCCGTCGTGTTCGTAGCTATCATAATCGAACCTTGTTTTGCAGCGCTCGGGATGGCGTCCCACGGTCTGTCACGTAGCCACCGCTTAGGTGCCGGAGTTCGTCCGTCACACGTCGTGTCGTCCAGACCGTCCCGACCACCGGGGAGCGGGTGATGTCCGACTGAAAGCCGCCACTCCCCTTTGTTATACACCTACTGACGACCCGGTAGGGAAGAATACGCACCTCGTAAGCACGACCTATCCGGGCCGATACCGTCCGTATCGGCGAGTAGACACGGGTAAGTAGACCGGTCCGGGTTCGCCTTCCCCTCCCCGAACGACCGCCCACCGATTGGATACCACACACTTACACCCCCGCAAGGAGGTGGTAACAAAGTGTCCGGTCGGCGTACGCCGGGTAATGACAGCCGAGATGCCGCAGGCAACTGAGACGACGCAGGTAGTCGTCCTCGCTGCTGGCGAAGGGACCCGAATCCGACCGCTGTCGAGGTCGGTGCCGAAACCGATGTTGCCGGTCACCGACCGACCGCTCGCCGCCCACACCGCCGACGCCGCGATTCGTGCGGGCGCGGACGAACTGATACTCGTCGTGGGCTACGAGGCCGACACGGTCCGCGATTATTTCGGTGCGGAGTACGCCGGAGTCCCGGTCGAGTACGCGGTCCAGACCGAACAAGCCGGGACCGCCGACGCGGTCCGGGCCGCGCGCGAGTACCTCGACGGCCGGTTCGCGGTCCTCAACGGCGACAATCTCTACGACCCGGCGGGTGTGGAGTCGCTGTTCGCCGAGGGTCCAGCGGTCGGCGCGCGCCGGGTCGAAGACCCCTCGAACTACGGCGTCCTCTCGACCGAGGGCCGAACAGTCACCGACATCGTGGAGAAGCCGGCCGACCCGCCGACCGACCTCGCCAACACCGGCGCATACCTGTTCCCCGCGGAGGCGAGCGAGTGGCTCGACGTGCCCGAGAGCGAGCGCGGCGAGCGCGAAATCACCGACGTGCTCGCCCGCGTCATCGACGAGTACGAGGTAACCGCGGTCGAACTCGACCGGTGGCTCGACGTGGGGCGTCCGTGGGAACTGCTCGAAGCCAACGAGTGGAAACTCGGCGAATTGGAGCGCGACGTTCGTGGCGAGGTCCACGAGACGGCCGATTTGCGCGGGAACGTCGTGGTCGAAGAAGGCGCGACAGTCGATGCAGGTGTGGTCGTCGAGGGTCCCGCGCTCGTCCGGGCGGGCGCGAGCGTCGGCCCGAACGCGTACGTCCGCGGCGCGACCCTCGTCGGCGAGGACGCAAAAGTCGGTCACGCCGTCGAAGTCAAAAACAGCGTTCTCATGCGGGGAGCGACCGTGGGCCACCTGAGCTACGTCGGCGACAGCGTGCTCGGACGCGACGTGAACTTCGGCGCGGGGACCACGGTGGCGAACCTCCGTCACGACGACGAAGCGGTGAAACTCAGCGTGAAAGGCGAGCGCGTCTCGACCGGCCGACGGAAGTTCGGCGTCGTCGCCGGCGACGACGCCAAGACCGGAATCGACGTGGCACTCAACGCGGGCGTCAAACTCTCGGCGGGTGCGCGCGTGCCACCGGGTGAGACGGTGACTCGCGACCGATAATCGTCACGAATCGGGGGAGGGAAAACGCGGTGAACGGAGAACGGCGTCGTCCGGTCGCGGGGGGGGGGGGGGGGCCCCCCCCCCCCGGCCCCCCCCCCCCCCACCACCCGGAAATTATGTTGGGGGGTGGC
>NZ_ML974132.1:365572-367188 GCF_004143485.2 Halorussus amylolyticus
TATCTTAACCGGGTTTATTGTTTTCGGGTGTCTTGCGGGCGGGGCCCTCTATTGCGGCCCGCGACCGGGCGAGCCTTCGCGATTCACGACCCGTTTATCTCTTCGGGCTTGACCCAGACGACGAAGCCGTCGTCTTGCCGGACGATACCCTTCACGGAGTCGCTCTCGACGCTCTCGTCTACCGTCTCGTCGTGGAGGCTGATTACTTCGTCCACCGCATCGATGAGCCATCCCACGGTTCCGTCGCCGTCGGTTTCGAGGACGACCACCCGGTCGCCGGTCTCCGTTTCGTCCAAATCGAGTACCTTCTTCGGGTTGATGATAGTGGTCGTCGCGCCGCGAAGGTCCATCACGCCTTCGACACGAGGCTCGGCGTTCGGGAGCGGTGTCAGTTCGCCCTTGTCCACGATTTCATCGACGTGTGCGATGTCGATGCAGTATTTTCGGTCCTCGAGCCGAAATTCGAGGACTTGCACGTCGCCAACTGTCTTCGACATGGGTAGAACCTCCCGCGGCGGTCACTTATCTGTTCCGACGCCGACCAGTCCGTGTCGGCTGACTGGTCTCCTACGGTATCTTTTTAACGTCCCGTTATCAAACGCGATAACTGATGGAGTCCGTGGAGCTCCTCCGGGTGCTCGGCAACAAGTACAACGCCGAGATACTCCGGGCTACGAGCGACCCGAAATCGGCCCAGGAGCTGAGCGACGAGCTCGAAATCCCCATCGCGACGAGCTACCGTCGCATCGAGGAACTCACCGAGGCCGAACTCCTCGAACTGTCGGGTCGGGAGTTCTCCGAAGAAGGTCGCCGAACCAAGGTGTACCGCCGAAACGTCGAGGCGCTCGAAGTGTCGTTCGAGGAGACCACCATCGACGTGGACCTCGACGACCGCCCCGACGTGGACAACTCGCTCGCGGACGTGTGGCGCGACCTCAAGGGAGAGTGACCGTCGAACGTTCGCCACTGAACACGAAACCATGGAAACGATAGAACTGCTGTACGTCGTCTTCAGCCTTACCCTCGCAATCGCCGGTCTGTCGATGGTCGGACTCGCGATACGGGCGTACAACCGTACGTCCAGGCGAGCGATGTTTCATCTCTCGGTCGGCTTCGCGCTCATCGTCGCGGCCGCCGTCACCACGACGGTCAGCGCCTTCGCCACGGAGTTTCAGAACACGCAGATGCTGTTGTCGGTCAACTATCTCATCACCACGGTCGGCTATCTGTTCGTCATCTACAGTATCACGGGCGACCGGTAGCGGCAACTGATATCGAATCGACAGGTGTCGCGACCATATCGTCCTGATCGGCGGATTGACCCGTTCTCACGCTCGTTTCGAATAATATCACGTCTGATAATCGGTACCTTAGATTTATTAGGTAGGTTCGTTTCGTTCCGAATAGAGTCCGCAGTCAATGACGGATTGACGGCCGGACGGGAAGTGAGAACATGAAAGACAAAATCCAAGAACGCTTAAATAACAGAGGTCAGGTGGGTATCGGTACGCTCATCGTGTTCATCGCGATGGTGCTGGTCGCCGCGATTGCGGCGGGCGTGCTCATCAACACCGCTGGGTTCCTCCAGACCAAGTCCGAACAGACCGGGCAGGAGA